>NZ_JADK01000009.1:0-294162 GCF_000518345.1 Bradyrhizobium sp. URHA0013
CCGGCAACGCCCAGCCTGCCGATGGCGACACGGTGACCGTGAACGGCAAGACCATCACGTTCCGCAGCGGCGCGGCTCCGGCGTCGACCGCCGTTCCGAGCGGTTCCGGCGTCAGCGGCAACCTCGTCACCGACGGCAGCGGCAACACCACCGTCTATCTCGCCACCGCGACCGTCAACGATCTCTTGTCCGCGATCGATCTGGCAAGCGGCGTCAAGACCGTATCCATCACCGCGGGTGCTGCGACGATCGCCGTGAGCAACAGCCAGCCAGGTGCTGCCGTCTCGACCGCTGCAGGTGGCGCCGTCACGCTGAAGAGCTCGACGGGTGCGGATCTCAGCGTCACCGGCAAGGCTGACCTGCTCAAGGCTCTCGGCCTGACGACGGCTGTGGGTGGCGGCAACGCCACCGTCAACGTCGCACGGACCACGAGCGCCGCCTCGCTGGGTGCAACCCTTACGGACGGTTCGTCGCTGAACGTCGATGGTCATACCATCACCTTCAAGAACGCGCCGATCCCGGGCTCGACCGGTGCTCCGAGCGTTCCGAGCGGTTATGGTACGAGCGGTAACGTCCTCACCGACGGCAATGGCAACTCGACGGTCTATCTGCAGGCCGGCACGGTCAACGACGTGCTGAAGGCGATCGACCTTGCCACCGGCGTGCAGACCGCGACGATCAACGCCAACGGCACCGCGACGCTTGCGACCGCCACAGGCCAGTCGAACTCGACGATCAATACGTCCGGTCAGCTCAAGCTCTCGACCGGCATCAATGCCGATCTGACGATCACGGGCAGCGGCAATGCACTGAATGTATTCGGGCTGGCCGGCAACACCGGCAGTGCGTCGGCATTCACCGCGGCGCGCACCTCCGGGGTCGGCGGCATTGCCGGCAAGACCTTGACCTTCTCCTCCTTCAACGGCGGCACGGCGGTCAATGTCACCTTCGGCGACGGCACCAACGGCACGGTCAAGACGCTCGATCAGCTCAACACGAAGCTTCAGGCCAACAACCTGACGGCGACGATCGACGCCAACGGCCTGCTGACGGTCTCGACCACCAACGACTACGCGTCCTCGACGATCGGTTCGACCGTCGCAGGCGGTGGCATCGGCGGCACGCTGACTTCGGCGCTGACCTTCTCGACGGCTTCCAGCCCCGTCCAGGACACGGTTGCCCAGACCTCGCGTTCGAACCTGGTCAGCCAGTACAACAACATCCTGAACCAGATCGACACGACCTCGCAGGACTCCTCGTTCAACGGCGTCAATTTGCTGAACGGCGATCAACTCAAGCTGGTGTTCGACGAGACCGGCAAGTCGAGCCTCAACATCACCGGCGTGACCTACAACTCCAAGGGTCTGGGCCTCGCTGCCCTGACCGTCGGTGTCGACTTCATCGACAACGCCGCGTCCAATCGCGTGCTGACCAACCTGAACGCCGCATCGAGCACGCTGCGCTCGGAAGCCTCGGCGCTCGGTTCGAACCTCTCGGTGGTGCAGGTGCGTCAGGACTTCAACAAGAACCTGATCAACGTGCTGCAGACCGGTTCGTCCAACCTGACCCTGTCCGATACCAACGTCGAGGCGGCCAACAGCCAGGCGCTGTCGACCCGCCAGTCCATCGCGGTCTCCGCGCTGTCGCTGGCCAACACTTCGCAGCAGAGTGTGCTCCAGTTGCTCCGCTAAGTAGCTGGTATCATTAAATAAAATAAGAGCGGCGGGGTCATTTGCCCCGCCGCTTTTTTGCGTCCGGAGGGGGGCAGGGACGTTCACCGCCCATTAACCCTATCCCTTAAACCGGCGTTAACCATACTTTAAAGGACAGCCTCTAAGACTGGACAAAAGCCCGCTTCCAAAACCGCGCGGCCGATTCGTACCTGGTTCAAGAGGAAGACTCGCCAATGTCCAACATCGTTCTCTCGGCGTCCGTTCGCCAGAACCTGTTGTCGCTGCAGTCGACGGCCGACTTGCTGGCCACGACGCAGGAGCGGCTGTCGACCGGTAAGAAGGTCAACACGGCGCTCGACAATCCCACCAACTTCTTCACGGCCCAGGGGTTGGACAACCGGGCGAGCGACATCGGCAACCTGCTGGATGGCATCAACAACGGTGTGCAGGTGCTCCAGGCCGCCAACACCGGCATCACCTCGCTGCAGAAGCTGATCGACAGCGCCAAGTCGATCGCCAACCAGGCGCTCCAGACCACGGTCGGCTACTCGACCAAGTCCAACGTCTCCACCACGATTCCCGGTGCGACGCCCGCCGACCTGCGCGGTACGACCTCCTACGCGAGCGCGACCGCCAAGAGCAATGTGCTCTATACCGGCGCAGCCGGTGGCGTAACCCCGGTCACGGGAACCGCCGCGCTCGGCGCCTCGCTGGGCTCGAACGCCGGCACGAATGTCGGGTTTGCCGCGACCGCGGCCGACGGCACGACTGCACTATCCGGTACCACCACACTGGTCGGCACCACGACATCCACCACCTTCGGCGCGCCGCCCGCGGACGGCGACACCATCACGGTCAACGGCAAGACCATCACCTTCCGCACCGGTATCGCGCCGACGACGCAGCCGACCGGCTGGGGCCTCAACCCCAGTGGGCACATCGCCACCGACGGTAACGGCAATTCGATCGTCTACGAGGGAACGCCGGCTGCGCCCGGCGCGACTGTCAACGACGTCCTCAGCGCGATCGACCTCGCCAGCGGCGTCAAGACCGCGGCAATCAGTGCAGGCGCGGCAACCATTACGGTCAGCGGCTCGAGCGGTCCGATCGGCACGCTGCAGGTGGCGTCGTCCGTCACGGGCGGCCAGGTCACGCTGAAGAGTTCGACCGGCGCCGATCTGAGCCTGACGGGCAAGGCCGACTTCCTCAACAAGCTCGGTCTGACCGCGGCGACCGGCGCAGGCAATGCGAGCGTGACTGCGGACCGATCGACCACCGCGGGCTCGCTCGGCTCTCTCGTTCAGGACGGCTCGACGCTGAACATCGACGGCCACACCATCACTTTCAAAAACGCCCAGTCGCCCCAGTCGGCGTTGAGCGTCACCTCCGGCGGCGTCAACGGCAACATCGTCACCGACGGCAACGGCAATTCGACCGTCTACCTCCAGAGCGCGACGCTCTCCGATCTGCTCAACTCGATCGACCTTGCCACCGGCGTCAAGACCGCCAGCATCTTCAACGGCTCGGCGACGCTGTCGACCACCGCGGGCCAGATCCCCTCGTCGGTGAACAGCAGCGGTCAGCTTGCGCTCTCCACCGGCATCAACGCCGACCTGTCGATCACCGGCACGGGCAATGCGCTCAACGCGTTCGGTCTCAGCGGCAATACGGGAACGGCGACCGCTTTCGCCGCGGCGCGCAACTCCGGTGTTGGTGGCGTCGCCGGCAAGACGCTGACCTTCACCTCCTTCAACGGCGGCACGCCGGTCAACGTCACCTTCGGCGACGGCACCAACGGCACCGTCAAGACGCTCGACCAGCTCAATGTGCAGCTTCAGGCCAACCACCTGACGGCGACGATCGACGCCAACGGCGTGCTGACGGTCACCACCGTCAACGAGTACGCATCCTCGACCCTCGGCTCGACTGCCGCCGGCGGTACGGTCGGCGGTACGCTCACCGGCGTGCTGGCCTTTACCACCGCGCAGCCACCGATTCAGGATCCCGTCGCGCAGACCGCGCGCTCCGGCCTGGTCAGTCAGTTCAACAACATCCTGGCGCAGATCGACACGACCTCGCAGGACTCGTCCTTCAACGGCGTCAACCTGCTCAACGGCGACACGCTGAAGCTGGTCTTCAACGAGAACGGCAGCTCGACGCTCGGCATCAACGGCGTAGTGTTCAACGCGGCCGGCCTCGGTCTCAGCAATCTCGTTCCAGGCACGGACTTCATCGACAACGGTGCCACGAACAAGGTGCTGGCCAGCCTGAATGCCGCCTCGAGCACGTTGCGCTCCGAGGGTTCTTCGCTCGGTTCGAATCTATCGATCGTGCAGGTGCGTCAGGACTTCTCCAAGAACCTGATCAACGTTCTGCAGACCGGCTCGGCCAACTTGACGCTGGCCGATACCAACGAGGAAGCGGCGAACAGCCAGGCGCTGTCGACCCGCCAGTCGATCGCGGTGTCCGCGCTGTCGCTGGCCAACCAGTCGCAACAGAGCGTGCTGCAGCTGCTCCGCTAATTTCGCGGCGCAGGTCGCTCATCGATTTCGCGGCGGGGCTAACGCTCCGCCGTTCATTTTACTGAGATCGCTAAGGCAGGATTAGCTGAGATCGACGCGCACCACGCGCGACGTGTTTACAGCGTGCACATGCGCGTCTAGCTTCACGATGACGAAGAACTCCGAGACCCGTAATAATCCGGAGTGCTTCCAAGCACACATGTAAGCAAATCTTAAGCGGTGCTGCCTAGGGTCAGGAAAGAAATCCTTAAGCGCGTTCAACGCGCTAGGTAACCTCCAGGGTGTGATTGATGTCGAATTCCGCTGCCTCGGCCTACGCGCGTGTTGCAACGACCACCGCATCTCCTCGCGACATCGAAGCGCAGACCCTGCTCAAGGCCGCGAACAAGCTTCAGGATGCGATCAACAGCGCCGAGCCGTTCAGCGAGCAGACCACGCAGGCCCTGATGTTCAATCGCAAGCTCTGGACGATTTTCCTGAGCGAGGCCATGCGCGAGAACAATCCGCAGCCGATCGACGTCCGGCAGAAGATCGCCAACATCAGCGTGTTCGTGCTGAGCCAGACCGCCGCGCTGCAGATGAGCCCGCAGTTCGATCACTTCCGTCCGCTGATCGAGATCAACCGCAATATCGCCGCTGGTCTCTCCGGCCGTCCGTGATCGAGCACGGCTCGTTCCGCTTCGGCAACACCAAATCCACGCTGACGGATACCGGCAAGACGCAGATCAGGAACGTCGTCACCGGTCCCGCGACCGGTTCGAGCGATCTCGATGTTGCCGTTGCGAGGCTCGACGCCTGATGGTCAGGCGCTGCGGTCCGTGCTGGCCGGACGGGAGGGCTCGGATTTCAAATCCTGCGCATGGAAATAGGCCCGCCGGCGCAGCATTGCTTCGTCGGGGAACTGGTTGACCACCGCGTCGGTCCTGTCGTTGACGACCTGGAAGACGAACGACGCCGCCGCCTGGTCGAACACGACCTGGCGTGAGACGTTCTCGCTGCTTCGCAAATCATTACGTGCGGGCGCGCTCGCCTCGCCAGCGGCCACTGTCTGGCTCACGGGCAGATCGGTTTGCACGGCCTCGTTCGCCGCCGCATTGGACGTCGTTACGATCTGCACGGCGACCGGTATCCCCACCGGCCTGATGCTGAAATCTGTACTCATGGCAGCCTCCTGGTTGCCTCACGTGAGTCAAATCCCAACCCCTCTCAATACGCAACCATGGAACACCAGGATTGAACACCCGGTAAGGAAACGTGCCTAACCGCGCGACGATGTTGCCGCGCGGTTTTTCGTAAAATTGTCGTTTGTTGTTGCGCGCGCTCAGAGCGAGCGGCTGACCGCGAGCGGCGTGATGTGGCGTGGGCCCGGCGTGGCGCGGCGTCCCGCGGCCGTGTAGGTGTTCGGCACGTTGCGCTTCTGGATCTCGGCGTTGACGCCGCGCACGACGCTCTCCGAAACGGCGTGAGCGGTTGCGAGCACGGTGAGATTGACCTGGAGCATCGCGCGGAATGCATCGTGGTGCCGATGCAGCGTCGAGAGCAGCTCGGGCGCGGATTTGGCGAGCTGCGCCTGGTTCGCCTTCAACTGGGTGACGGCGCCGACATAGTTTCGCGACAGCTCCTGCTTCTTGCTCTCGAGGGTCATCGCCTCGCGGACCTGGCCGGCACGTACCAGCTCGGTCTCGCGCTCGATCAGGCCGAGCAGCGCACTCATCGCATCCATCAACTGCTCGGCGATCTTGCGCGCCTCGGCGCTGCCGGGTGCGGTGTTCGGGCGCTGCGCTTGCACCGGCTGACGCGAGGCGTTGAAGTGGTTCATCTCGTTTGACCTTATGCCGTGCGGATCGTTTTTGCCTGCTGCATGATCAGGGTGCGATAGACGTCGGTGGCGATGCCGACGCCGCCGGCGTTGGCGAAATTCTTGGAATATTGCTCGGTCAGCATCGAGCGCCACACGCCGGTGCCAGGGGTGTCGCCGAACGGGCCTTCGCCCTTCAGGCCCGAGGTCATCTGCGAGAACATGCTGTTGAGGAACATCGCCTCGAAGTCGGTGGCGATCTTCTGCGCCTTGGCCTGCTGCTTCGGCGGGACCTTTTGCAGTGCCGCGGCGAGATCGAAGTCCGGCCGGCCGTTGCGGCTCTCCACCGAGAAGGCGGAGCTGGCGACCCGTGCGGTGTTGACCATGCCGGTCTGCATCACATCACCTCGATGTCGGCTTCGATCGCACCGGCGGCCTTGATCGCCTGCAGGATGCTGATGAGATCGCGCGGGCCGATGCCGAGACCGTTGAGGCCGTCGACGAGCTGCTGAAGCGAGACGCCGTCCTTGACCACGGCGAACTTCTTGCCGTCCTCGGTGACGCTGACGCTGCTGCGCGGCGCGACCACGGTCCGGCCCCGGGACAGCGGGTTGGGCTGGCTGACCTGCGGGCTCTCGGAGATCGTGACGGTGAGGTTGCCCTGTGCGACCGCAACGGTGGCGACGCGGACGTCGCGGCCCATCACGATGATGCCGCTGCGTTCGTCGATGATGATCTTGGCGGCGAGATCCGGATCGACCTGGAGCTGCTCGATCTCGGTGAGAAAGGCGACGACGTTGCCCTTGAACTCCGGCGGGATCGCAAGCTGCACGGTCGATGGGTCGATCGGCTCGGCGGTCTTGACGCCGAGATAGTCGTTGATCGCGGCGGCGATCCGCTTGGCCGTGGTGAAGTCGGCATTGCGCAGCGCAAGCCGAACGTTCGGCAGGCGATTGAGCGCGAACTCGATCTCGCGCTCGATGATGGCACCGTTGACAATGCGTCCGACCGTCGGCACGCCACGCACGATTTTCGCCGCCTCGCCCTCGGCCTGGAAGCCGGAGATCGCGAGTGAGCCCTGTGCGACCGAATAGACGTTGCCGTCGGCGCCGAGGAGTGGGGTGACGAGCAGGGTGCCGCCCTGGAGATTCTTGGCGTCGCCGAGCGCGGAGACGGTGACGTCCATGCGCGTGCCCTGGGTGGCGAAGGCCGGCAGATTGCCCGTCACCATCACGGCGGCGACGTTGCCGGTACGGATGGTGGCGCCCCGGATGTTGACGCCCATGCGCTCGAGCATCGCTTGCAGCGACTGCTTGGTGAAGGGGATGTTGTTGAGGGTGTCGCCGGTGCCGTTGAGGCCGACGACGAGTCCGTAGCCGATGAGCTGGTTCTGCCGCACGCCTTCGATGTTGGCGAGATCCTTGATGCGCGATGTCGCGCTTGCAGAATTGACCGAGAGCACCAGCGCTGACAGCGCGGCGCAGGCCACCCCCACAAGTCTCACCCAACGAACGCTTGGCATCCTCTGCTCCCCGAGGCTCCTCAAATCAAAGGACCATCACGACACTCCCATGACGAGCTGGTCCGACGCTGTCCTTGCGAGCGCTGTGCCAACTCGGGGCAGCGGGGGTAGGTCGCTGAATAGGTTGAATAAATCTGTTTCGAGCGACCTCAGCCGGTGTTGTCCCTGAGGAGCGAAACTGCCGCCCGTCGGCAGATTTTGCCGGGCTGTTTACGGGCCGTTAACCATAAAACGGCGAATGTGGCGCATCGATCACCCGGATTGCTTCCGATGCGCATCTACGGACCGAACGGCACCATGCTTGGAACGCCGGCCAACCAGGCCAGGCGGACGAGCTCCGGCGGCTTCGTGCTACCCGACACCTCGTCGGCGCCGGAGACGCGAGGCGCCGCCGCACCGAAGGCGGCCGCCAACATCGACGGGCTGCTGGCGCTGCAAGGCATCGAAGAGGATCCGATCGAGCGTCGCAAGCGCTCGGTCGTGCGCGGAAAGACCGCGCTCGACGTGCTCGACGATCTCAAAATGGGACTTCTCTCCGGCAAGCTCGACGCCTCGACCGTGATGCGGCTGCGTGACGCCGCGGCGAACCTGAAATCGTCCTCCGGCGACTCCGGCCTGGATTCGGTGCTGTCGGAGATCGAGCTGCGAGTCGAGGTCGAGCTCGCCAAGGCCGGGCAGGCATAGCGTCCTACGCCGCTTCATCCTTCAACTGCGCGTCGTAGCGGCGCTGGGCGGCGAGCACGTCTTTCAGATTCTGTTCGGCCCAATCGCGCAGCGGATCGACGGCTGCGGCGAGCGTCACGCCGAGCTGCGTGATCGAGTATTCCACGGTCACCGGCACGGTTGCGATGGCGTGACGCTTGATCAATCCGTCGCGCTCGAGCGACTTGAGAACCTGGCTCAGCATCTTCTGCGAAATGCCTTCGATCGTGCGGCGCAACTGATTGAAGCGCATCGGCTCCTCGCGCAGCAGCAGCAGGATCAGCACCGCCCATTTGTCACCCACGCGGTCGAGGATCTGTCGCGTGGGGCAGTTCGCTGCATAGACGTCTGGCTTCATC
Organism: Bradyrhizobium sp. URHA0013; assembly: GCF_000518345.1. Taxonomy (NCBI): domain Bacteria; kingdom Pseudomonadati; phylum Pseudomonadota; class Alphaproteobacteria; order Hyphomicrobiales; family Nitrobacteraceae; genus Bradyrhizobium; species Bradyrhizobium sp. URHA0013. Next base: position 8,577 of record NZ_JADK01000009.1, read on the forward strand.
GTCGGGTCCTCACGATCCATTCCGCTCATTTGCCGGCCGCCGCCGGTTACCCCTGCGTAATCAGGTAAGCACAAAGTGCTCTCTTAACACCAGCGCTCTTTGCGATATCTAGTCACCATTGGTTACTACAGAAGCGAAGGAGCCTTCCATGAAAATCGCAGTTGCCGGCGCCTCGGGCCGGGCCGGGTCGGAGATCACCAAAGAACTGTCCCATCGCGGCCACACGGTTACGGCCATCGCCCGCAACCCCGAGAAGATCGCGGCCTTGCCGAACGTCACGCCCACCAAGGGGGACGTGCTCGACCAGTCAGGCCTTGCCAAGTTATGGGCCGGGCACGACGTCGCCGTGAGTTCCGTACACTTCCTGGCCAGCGACGCGCTCAAGCTGATCGGCGCGGCCAAGGACTCGAAGGTTGGTCGTTACCTCGTCGTCGGCGGAGCCGGTAGCCTGGAGGTCGCTCCGGGCGTCAAACTGGTGAGAACTCCCGGGTTTCCGCCTCAGTACAAGGCTGAGGCGGAGGCGGGTTCGGCCTTTCTCGACCTGCTGCGGCAGGAAAAGGCGCTGAACTGGACTTTCATCTCGCCGTCGGCCCTGTTCATCGAGGGGGAGCGCACCGGCAAGTTCCGGCTTGGCACCGATCAGCTTCTCGCAGATGCGAACGGCAAAAGCTGGATCACCTTCGCGGATTACGCCATCGCGCTCGCCGACGAGATCGAGCGGCCGGCCCATGAGAGGCAACGTTTCACGGTCGGCTACTAGGCCTACGGCCGCTCCCGGGCCCTTCAGGATAAACCTTTCCTGTGCAAGGGCTTGGGGGCGCCGGTCGGGCTATCAGGGAAACATTGTCTGTCACAGGAGGCCGCTATATAACGCCCCGCTCAGCGGACCCCGTTCCGCGTACGAGTCGTTGCTTAGACAGATAGGCCGCCCTTGGAAAAGTTGAAAAACTACCGACCGACCGAAAAAGAGCCTTTCATGAACGACAGGCAGAAGGAATACTTCCGCTTGAAGCTCCTCGCCTGGAAGGATGAGATCCTCAAAGAGTCCAAGCTCACCCTGCAAGCCCTGCAGGAGGAGAACGTGAACCACCCCGATCTCGCCGATCGGGCATCGTCCGAAACCGACCGCGCCATCGAACTCCGTGCCCGCGACCGCCAGCGCAAGTTGATCGCCAAGATCGACGCCGCGCTCCAGCGTATCGAGGACAACACCTACGGCTATTGCGAGGACACCGGCGAGCCGATCTCGTTGAAGCGGCTCGAGGCCCGTCCCATCGCGACGCTCTCGGTGGAGGCGCAGGAGCGCCACGAGAAACGCGAGAAGGTCTATCGCGACGAATAGAGTCCGAGCCGCAGCGATGCGGCTCTTTGTTTTTGAACGCAAGGTGCGCCTTTTCGCGCCGTGATCAGCATTTTGCCTGTCGCTTGCAACCGCGCGTTCGACGCGCGAGCGCAATCACGAAAAGTGAATCGCGATCAATGGGCTAGACTCAACTCCTCCGAGCTCACGTGAGTTCGGATGAGAAACAGCCTTCACTTCAGGTGCGGGAGGTTTTGCGAGTCGCATCAAGGACATCGACTCGAATGCTGAGGCACTGATCCAGCAGCTTCACGCGTTGCTGCAATCAGGCCTGGTGCGACGCTGCAGGGTGCGCATCCCCATAAAGCCCGGACCAGTTCAATATTTCCTTAAACGCCGGCGCCGCCCGTGAGGCTTGCCGTGATGTGGCCGGCCAGCGTCCGCATCTCATCCAGCTTGGGCCGGCAATGACGTGCTGCCGCGCGGCCCCCTCGCTTGTCACGCCCCGGCGGGGATGCTGAAGTGCCGCCCTCGATTGTGGTGTGTAGGAGCGGGCGCCGATGGACAGAATTCTCGCAGCCGCAAAGGCGATCGCGCTGGCGCGCCGCAACCATGCGCCGCTCGCGGCGCTCGAAGTTCCTCCCGCCGATGAAGCCGAGGGCTATCAGGTCCAGCGCGCGCTGCACGATCTGCTGCTGCCGCATGCCGGCCCGCTCGTCGGCTACAAGATCGGCTGCACCAGCCAGGTGATGCAAGATTACATCGGCATTCCACACCCCTGCGGCGGCGGCGTGTTCCAGAAGGGCGTGCACGACAGCGGCGTGCGGCTCGCGGCTGCCGATTTTGTCCGCGTCGGCGTTGAATGCGAGATCGCGGTGCGGCTGAAGCGCAATCTCGCCGCCGGCGAGGCGCCATTCACGGCCGAATGGGTCGGCGAAGCCGTCGAGGCCTATCATCCCGCGATCGAGATCGTCGACGACCGCTATGTGAAGTGGGAAACAATGGGCGCGCCGACGCTGATCGCCGACGATTTCTTCGCCGCCGGCTGCGTGCTGGGCCAGGTCGTGCCGCGCTCGTCGGTGCCGGACCTGAAGGCGGTCAAAGGCCGCGCCATCGTCAACGGCGAAGAGGTGAGCCACGGCACCGGCGCCGACGTGCTCGGCCATCCCCACAACGCACTCGCCTGGCTCGCCAACCATCTCGCCGCCGAGGGCAAGGGTCTGCACGCGGGCCAGCTCGTTCTCACCGGGAGCCTGGTGAAGACGCTGTGGCTGAAGGCTGGCGACAAGGTTCGGATGGAGCTGGACGGGCTGGGGACGGTGGAGGCGGAGTTTACGTGATCTCTCCGCGTCATTGCGAGCGGAGCGAAGCAATCCAGAGTCCCTCCGCGGTGGCAGTCTGGATTGCTTCGCTTCGCTCGCAATGACGGAGGTTGGGCAGCTGTGCCGATACGATCGCGCATCTGGTCAGCTGTACGCAGCGGCACCATCGCCAAAATACATGCGGCCCTCGCCAGGGGAGCTAGCGAGGGCCGCGTTGTACATCGTCGTCCGCGCCTAGGTTCGCGAACACGATGTGGGAGCTCGGGAGAAGCTTAGAAGGGCAGCAGCACGTCCATGACTTGCTGGCCGTAGCGCGGTTGCTGCACGTCCATGATCTGGCCGCGGCCGCCGTAGGCGATGCGGGCCTGCGCGATCTTGGTGGAATCGATGGTGTTGTCGCTCTGGATGTCTTCGGGACGGACGATGCCGGCGACGATGAGCTCGCGGATTTCGTAGTTGACGCGGATTTCCTGCTTGCCTTCGACCACGAGGTTGCCGTTGGGCAGGACCTGGGTGACGACGGCCGCGACGTTGGTCTGCAACGCTTCCTTGCGGTCCACGCTTCCTTTGCCCTCGCTGGACGCGGTCGAGTCGGCGGTGAGGATGCGGCCGGGCAACACCTTCTGCGCTTGGGCGCCCAATGTCTTGGCGCCGATAAAGTCGGTGATCCCGGAATCTTCCTTGTTGGTGCGGCTGCGCTGGGTGTCGTTTTCGATGTTGGCCTTGTCGGTGATGTTCACGGCCACCGTCAGGAGATCGCCGACCTGATGGGCGCGCTGGTCCTTGAAGAAGGCGCGACTGCCGTTCCGCCACAGCGAGTTCGGATTGTAGGAGGCGACTTCCGGCTTCGGCATCGGCATCTGCACCGGCTTGTAACCGGGCTGCGTCGTCGGATTGTCGATCGCCGACAATTTCGGCTGCTCGCCGATCTGCGACAAACGGTCGATCGATGAGCAGCCGCTCGCCAGCGCGCAAGTCGCCAGCAGCAGGGCAGAGATCGCGATGCGACGGGGACGAAAAGCCGAACTGAACCTGGACATGACTTACTCTGACTTGGCTGGAGCTTGCGAGACGCGAACTTGCGGGATCTGGGCTTGCGCGATCTGGGCCGGGGATGCCGGGGTCTGGACCAGGTTCCGGACAAGGGCTGCGGTATCGACGGGGGCGGGCGCCTCGTCGCGCTTGAGCGAGGAGGTCTGCTCGACCGCAGCCGGCATCGGCGCGGCTTGGCTGGCGCCCTGGACCGTCACCTGGCCGCGGCCGGTGACGACGCCGCTCAGCGTGCGCTTGGTCTGCAGGTTGAGCACACTGATGGTGTCACCCTCGGCGCCGCTCTCGATCGCCTTGCCGCGCGTGGTGAGATAGATCCCGGGGACCTGATAGATGACGGTGACGTTCTGGTCGCGCTGCACGAAGTCGGGCTTGACGATGTCGGCGACGCGGATTGGCGTCCCCGCCCGCATCGGCCGGCGGAGCTGCATGCCGAGCGTGCGATCGCGCGAGGCGGCCTCACCCGTGACCTCGGCCTTCGGTCGGCGCTCCACGGCGACGTCGGAGGCCTTCAGGAGATCGACACGATCGATGTCGCGCGTCAGCACGGCCACTTCCACCGTTTCGATCGCGTTGCCGGTGAAACGCAGCTTGGTCGGTGCCGGATTGTTGTCGTTGTTGATCTCGAAGGCGATGTCGAAACGGCCGCTGCGGGCGTCGTAGCGGGTTGCGACCGGCTGCAGCACGCCGGTGTTGGAGGCATCCAACCGCATGTCGGCGATGCCGCGGTCGAACGTGACGGTGATGTTGGCGGCATCGCCAAGTCCAAAGCGGCGCTCGAGCGCCGTGGCGACCGCGGTTTCGAGGTCCTTGTTCACGAGCGTGCGGGCGAGACGGGTGACCTGGACCTCCCTGATGTCGCCGGTCATCACGCCGATCACCTGCTTTGCGCGCAACACCGCCAGCACTTGCGCGACCGGCAGCGCACCGGTGGTGCCGAGATCGGGCGAGCGGTAGAGCGGGATCAGCGCGGCCGAGCCGGCATTGTCGATGAGATCGCCGACCCGCACCACGTCCGAGGTCACGGTGATGCTCGCGCGCAGCGTCGGCGTCGCGATGAAGTCGTCGGCGGCCCGTGCGGGCAGCGCCAGCACGAGGAGAGCGGAGATGGTGGCGAGGGTGGTGCGGATCATCGTCATCACCTCAGCGGAACAGCGCCGTGGTCGACTGCATCATCTGGTCGGCGGCGCTGATCACCTTGGCGTTCATCTCGTAGGCGCGCTGGGCGGCGATCAGGTCGCTCATTTCCGAGACGACGTCGACATTGGCCTGCTCGAGGCTGCTCTGGGTGATATTGCCGAAACCTTCGGAGCTCGCGGTACCGTCCTGCGGCGGGCCGGAGGAGGGCGTCTCGGTGAACTGATTGTTTCCGACCGGCTGGAGGCCCGCCTTGTTGATGAATCGGGTCAGGCCGATCTGGCCTTGGACGGCCGAGGTCGACGAACCCGGCAGCGTCACCGAGACCTGCCCCTGCACGTTGATGGTGAGGCCCGAGGCGTTGTTCGGGATCGTGATCGTCGGTTGCACCGGGTTACCCTGCGCGGTGACGATGCGCCCCTGATTGTCCATCTGGAAGGTGCCGTCGCGGGTGTACTGGTAGCTGCCGTCGGGCATCAGGATCTTGAAGAAGCCTTCGCCCGTGATGGCCATGTCGAGGTCGTTGCCGGTCTGCGACAGCGTGCCCTGGGTCATGCTGCGCGGGGTGCCGACGGTCTTGACGCCGCCGCCAATATCGACGCCGACCGGCAGAATCGTGCCCTGGTCGGATGACTGGGCGCCGACCCGGCGGACGTGTTCGTAGATCAGGTCCTGGAACGCCGCGGTCTGCTTCTTGAAGCCGGTGGTGCGCAGGTTCGCGATGTTGTTGGAGATCACCTGAACGTTGAGTTCCTGTGCCGCCATTCCGGTTGCTGCGGTGTGAAGCGCCTGCATGTCAGTTCTCCCTCAATCAGGCCGGAACGTCGGCGAGCTTCTCGATCGCCGATTTGTGCATGTCACTCTGCTGCTGGAGCAGGTTGGCGATGGCGGTGTAGCTGCGCATGACTTCGACCATGCGGCTCATCTCACCGACCGAGTTCACGTTCGACTTCTCGACATAGCCCTGCTGCACGGTCGACTTGGTGTCGGCCTGCGGGACCGCGGAGCCGATGTTGTAAAGGTTGGCGCCGAGCTTCGTAAGCTTGGCCGGATTGTCGAACGAGGCCATGCGGATCTTGCCGCGGATCGAGTCGTTCTTGGCCGTGCCCTCGAGCACGGTGACGGTGCCGTCCGGCGCGACGTTGATGTCGTGATCGGTCGGCTGGAAGGTGATCGGGCCGCCGGTGCCCAGCACGAGGTTGCCGTCGGAGGTGACGAGCTGGCCGGTGCTGTTGAGCGAGAATTTGCCGTCGCGGGTGTAGCGCTCGGCGCCATTGGCCTGCACGGCGAAATAGGCGTTGCCGCTGATCGCCATGTCGAGCGGATTCTTGGTCGGCTCCATCGGCCCCTGGCCGACGTCGCGGAAGGTGCCGCGGTCCTGCACATAGGAGACCCGGCGGTCGGAGCCGACGAAATTGTCCTCACGCGCGTTCGAGTTGAGGTACTCCTCGAACAACGAATGGTCGGCCTTGAAGCCGTTGGTGTTGGCGTTGGCGACGTTGTTGGCGATGACATCCATCTGCCGTTCCAACGTCATCTGTCGTGACAAGCCGATCAGAAGCGCGTTCTGCATCGGAAATCTCCCCTGAGTGAGATCCGCCAGCTCGCTCTCCCAAGCGCATTGGCCGATCCCGTGAACGAGACCTCGGGTTCTCCCAAACCCTGGGTCTCGATCCTTTCTCAGCGAAACTCGTGCCAAACCGAAAAAGATTGTAATTTCAGCGACTTGTCTATTTTTCGAGGGCGCGGGGAGGCGGCAGAAACGGTCTGTTAGCCATGTTTGCCCGGCAGATTTTTCCTAGCGAAGGCCCAATCGAAAGGTTCCGTTAACCATTATTACCGTAGCGTTTGGGCGTAAGAGGAGCACTGCGCTGGGGCATTTGTATCGCGTCACTGTCTGCCAGGAGCTTCGCTCTTTCGACCCCTTTGAGAGATGAGCGAGCGCGGCGATCATGGCAGAGAATGAAGCGGAAGGCGGCGCAGCCGCTGAGGGCGCGCAAGCTGCTCCGCCCAAGAACAAGTTCAAGCTGATGATCATGGCGGTAGGCCTGCTCGCCATCCTCGGCGGCGGCGCCGCGACCTGGTTCTTCTTTTTCCGTCACGGCGACGACGAGCATCACGCCGAGGCGGCGCCTCCGCCCAAACCGCCGTCTTTCGTCGAGGTTCCCGACATCATGGTCAACCTCGCCGGCGCGCCGGGCGAGCGCGTGCAATATCTGAAGCTCAAGATCGTGCTGGAGCTGAAGGAAGAGAAGCAGGTCGAGGCGATCAAGCCGACGATGCCGCGCATCACCGACATCTTCCAGACCTATGCGCGCGAGCTGCGCTCCTCCGACCTCAACGGTTCCGCCGGCATCTTCCGTCTCAAGGAAGAGCTGACGAAGCGCGTCAACGCGGCGGTCGCTCCGGTCCAGGTCAGCGCGGTGCTGTTCAAGGAAGTCGTGATCCAGTGAGCATGACGGGCTAGGGATCATGGCAGGCACCGACCAACCAGACCAGGATGCAATTGCCGCCCAATGGGAGGCCTCGCTCGATTCCGAGGATCCCGCCGAGGCCGCGAAAGCTGCTGCCGAGAACGAACTATCGGAGACCATGGCCCTGCAATGGGCGGCCATGGTCGAGGATGGCAGCCGCGATCTCGGCGCCGGCAAGAATTCCGGCGAACGGGTTCTGTCGCAGGAGGAGATCGACAACCTCCTCGGCTTCGCGGTCGGCGACGTCACGCTCGACGATCATTCCGGCATTCGCGCCATCATCGATTCGGCGATGGTCTCCTACGAGCGTCTGCCGATGCTCGAAATCGTCTTCGACCGCCTGGTGCGGTTGCTGACGACCTCCTTGCGCAATTTCACCTCCGACAACGTCGAAGTCTCGCTCGACCGCATCACCTCGGTGCGCTTCGGCGACTACATGAACTCGATCCCGCTGCCCGCCGTCCTCACTGTCTTCAAGGCCGAAGAGTGGGACAATTTCGGCATGGCCGTGGTCGATTCCAGCCTGATCTACTCGATGATCGACGTGCTGCTCGGCGGCCGCCGCGGCTCGAGCCAGCTGCGCATCGAGGGCCGGCCCTACACCACGATCGAGACTGAGTTGGTCAAGCGGCTGGTCGAAGTCGTCATGGCCGATGCCGAACAGGCGTTCAGGCCGCTGTCGCCGGTGACCTTCACCATCGACCGGCTCGAGACCAATCCGCGTTTCGCCGCGATCAGCCGTCCTGCCAACGCCGCGATCCTGGTGCGCCTGCGCATCGACATGGAAGATCGCGGCGGCAACATCGAGCTCCTGCTGCCTTACGCGACCATCGAGCCGATCCGGGGCGTCCTGCTCCAGATGTTCATGGGCGAAAAGTTCGGCCGCGACCAGATCTGGGAAGGTCATTTCGCCACCGAGATCGTCCAGGCCGAGATCTCCGTCGACGCCGTGCTCTACGAAGCCGACATCCCACTCAAGCAGCTGATGCGGCTCAAGGTCGGCGACACGCTGCCGCTGGACATGCGCGCGGATGCCAACGTCACCGTTCGCTGCGGCGACGTCACCATCACCGAAGGACGCATGGGCCGGGTCGGCGACCGCGTCGCGATCCGGGTGACGAAACCCTTGCGCAAGCCAAGTACGACACTTGCGATGTTCGAAAAGGTCGACGAGCAGAACAAGATGATGGAGGCCCCATGAACCACTCCCTAGGAATGGCGATCGAGACGCTGGTGGCTATCCTGCTGATGCTGACCATCGTCTACTGCGTCACGCTCAACAAGCGACTGACGCGGCTGAAGGCGGACGAGCATTCGCTGAAGGCGGTCATCGGTGAGCTGATCACCGCAACCGAGATCGCCGAGCGCGCGATCGGCGGACTGAAGCTCGCCGTGCGCGACGTCAACGAGAACCTCGGCAGCCAGCTTGCGTCGGCGACCCAGATGTCCGAGCAGCTCTACAAGCAACTCGGCGAAGCCGACAACGTGGTGCGGCGGCTGTCCAAGATCGCAATCGCCGCGCGCCCCGTGACGAACCCGGAAATGCTCGCCGCGCCCGCAGCCAAGCCCTCGTCGGCGAAGGCGGTGGCGGCTGCGGCCGAAGCCTTCTCCGAACGCCGACGATCCAACGGTCTTGCCGCATAAAGTCAGGGTATGAAGTCTTTTCGCAACATCCGCGTCATTCCGATCGTGCTGGTTGCCGTCGCTGGCCTCGCCACGCTGAAGGTCACGGGTCTTGTGATCAATGGCGGCTATGTCTTCGACTACAAGCAGAGCCCGACCAAGAAGTCCTGGGCGCAAGAGAATTTGAACTTCCCGGCCAGCCGCGAAGATCCCGATATCACCGGCTCGACCCATGGCGCGCCGAAGGAGGCGCCGAAGCCGGCCGCACCGGACACCAAGTCCGAAGGCGCGGCGGTCAAGGAGGAAGCCCAGCCGCAGATCTCCGCGTCGGAGCGCGCGATCCTGGAACGCCTGCAGTCGCGTCGCCAGGAGATCGAGGCCCGCCAGCGCGAGATCGACATCCGCGAGAGCCTGTTGAAATCCGCCGAAAAGCGCATCGAAAACAAGGTCGAGGAGATGAAGGCGGTAGAAACCCGTATCTCCGCGACGCAGGCCGAGCAGAAGGCCGCCGAAGCCCAGCGCATGAAGGGCCTCGTGACCATGTATGAGGGCATGAAACCCAAGGACGCCGCGCGAGTCTTTGACCGGCTCGAGATGGGCGTGCTGATCGAGATCGCCTCGCAGATCGCGCCACGAAAAATGTCAGACATCATGGGATTGATGTCCCCGGAGGCCGCCGAGCGGCTGACGGTCGAGATGGCCCGCCGGGCCAATGGCGGCGGCGATCAGTCCGCTTCGGCCGGCGAGCTGCCCAAGATCGACGGCAAGCCGACGCAAAAGCCGAATTGAGGGCTCATACTTAAGAAGTCCTTAATTGCCAAAATCTACAGTCTGGGGCAGGGGCCGGCAGCAATGCCGGCGTGGACCGTCGAACCGGAAGAAATGCCGCCAATGGCGCGAGAGGCTGCCGCTGGATTTGTGTCGCGAGCCCGCGCCCTGGCGCGGAGGCTGTCGCGTCATGTCCGCGCGGCGCCGCTGCTGGCAGCGAGCCTGCTGATCGGCTTCACGACGCCTGTCCGGGCGGCCGATGCGATCCGGGGCGAGGCGACTTTCTCGGCCGGCGGCGGCTTTGCCCGTCTCGTGATCAAGCTCGGAGAGGACGTCCCCTCCGAGGTGACGACGGCCGGCTCCATTCTCGTCATCCGCTTCGACCGGGCGGTCGACGTGCCCGTCGACCGCGTCCCGGAAGGCGCGCCCGACTACGTCAACTCCGCCCGCCGCGATCCCGACGGCGGCGCCATCCGGCTGTCGCTGGCGCGGCGCGTCACCGTCAACACCATGAATGCCGGCGAGCGAACCTTCATCGACCTCTTGCCGGAGGGTTGGAAGGGGCCGCCGCCGAGCCTGCCGATGGACGTCGTCAAGGAACTCGCCGAGCGCGCGCGCGTCGCCGAACGCGCGTTACGCGCCCAGCGCGCCGCGGCGGAGAGCAAGAAGCGTCCGCAGATCCGCGTGCGCGCCTCGGTCCAGCCGACCTTCGTCCGCTTCGTGTTCGAGATGCCCGACGGCGTCGGTGTCTCCTCCGTGCTCAACGAGCAGAAGCTCACGCTCGCCTTCAACGCCAACCTCAATTTCGATCTGGCGGACGCGGTCGTCGCAGCGCCGCCGAACGTCGCGTCGATCAAGCAGAAGGCCGACATCGACCAGACCAGTGTCGAGATCGCGCTGATCGGCGATTCCGACGTGCATTCGTTCCGTGACGAGAAGAACTACGTCGTCGACATCTCCTTCCAGCCGGACAAGGGCAAGATGGCCAATTCAGCCGAGGCGGCGATCGCGCAGGCCAAGCCCGCCGCCCATGGACCGGCGCCTGCGCCTGAAAAGCCGGCGGTCGAGAAGCCGAAGGACGCACATCGCGAGATCGCGCCGCCGACATCCGAGACGATCGCGCGCGAGGCCAGGATCGACGTCAAACCCGAGGTGAAGCCGGAAGCGCCAGCCTCCATGCCGCCCGCTGAAGCGCCGAAATCGCTGCCAGCTCCCGCGGTCGAAGCTGCGCACGCTGCGCAAGCGCCCAAGGAAGCGGTCAAGGAAGCGGTCAAGGAAGTTTCAAAGACGGTCGCGCCAGTTGCAGAAACTGCGGTCGCGCCCGCCAAGCCGGTCATGGCCGAAGCGCCTCAAGAGGTCGTGAAGGAAGCTGCCAAGGAACCCGTCAAGGAGCCGGCCACGGAGGCCCTCAAGGCTGCTCCAGCAGAGGCGCCCGCAGCTCCGCAGCCGAGTGGTGCCAGCGTCGATGTCCGCCGCGACAGCGACGGCCTGCGCGTGACCTTTCCGCTTCAGGTCGCAACGCCTGCGGCGGCGTTCCGCCGTGGCGATACCGTCTGGCTGGTGTTCGATACGGCGAAGCCGATCGACGTCGAGGCGATCCGCACCAAGGGCGGTGCGATGATCGGGGAAGTCGGCCGCGTCCCGCTCGAGAAGGGACAGGCGGTGCGCATCCGTCTCACCCGGCCGCTGGTCTATTCGCTGACGAGCGAGGAGGTCGGCAAGCAGACCAACTGGCTCTTGACCCTCGCCGACAAGATCCAGGCGACGCCGCTGCCGTTGATGATCTCGCGCAACATCACCGACCCGGCGCTTGCCAACATCGCGATCCCCTTCGCCAATCCGGGGCTCCTGCACAAGCTCACCGATCCCGATGCCGGCGATACGCTCTATGTCATCACCGCGCAGCGGCCGGTGCGCGGCTTCATCAAGCGGCAGGATCTCGTCGATCTCGCGCTGCTGGAATCCGCGCATGGCATCGCGATCCGGCCAAATTCCGACGAGGTCGGCGTCGAGGTCGGGGCCGACAAGGTCATCCTCGGCAAGAAGGGCGGGCTGACGCTGTCGCCGGTCGACATCTCGGCCGAGCGCGCGCCGACCGCGGTGCGGCCGGTCTTCAGCCCCGAAGGCTGGCGCAAGGGACAGTCGGAAAATTTCATAGCGCGCCAGAACGAGCTGATCACGGCGATCTCCAACGTCGAACCGGCGATGCGTTCGCTGCCGCGGCTCGACCTTGCGCAATTCTACATGTCGCGCGCGATGTATCACGAGGCCAAGGCAGTCACCGAATTGATGCTGGCCGATCCTCTCAACAAGGAGGAAAGCGGCGCGCTGATCATGCATGCGATCGCGAGCATCCTTATCGGCCGGCCGGCGCAGGGCCTGAAGGACCTCGCCAACCCCGTGATCGGCAACAGCCACGATTCCCAGCTCTGGAAGGCTCTCGCTTATGCGCGCCAGGGCAAATGGGCGGACGCCCGCGAGAAGTTCAAGAACGTCGAATTCGCCATTGCCTCGCTGCCGCTCGACATCCAGCGCATCGTGACGATGGAGGCGATGCGCGCTTCGCTCGAGGTGAAGGACTATGCCGGCGCCTCCAAGCGCCGCAGCGAGCTCGAGGTGGTCGGCGTCTCGCCCGAGGCCGCGCCCGGCTTTGCAGTGCTGCGCGGCCGGCTCGCCGAGGCGCTCGGCCACGACAAGGACGCGCTCGACGACTACAAGTTCGCGGTCGGCTCGTCGGACCGGCCGGCTGCGGCCGAGGCCAAGCAGCTCGAGGTCGCGCTGCGGCAGAAGCGCGACGATATCGGCAAGGAAGACGCGCTGCGCGAGCTCGAAACGCTCTCGATGACCTGGCGCGGCGACTCGATCGAGGTCAAGACGCTCCAGATGCTGTCGCAGATGTTTGCCGAGAACGGGCGCTACCGGGACGCGCTCACCGCGGCGCGTACCGCGACAAAGCTGCAGCCGAACGCGGAAGCCTCGCGCCAGGCGCAGGACCTCGCCTCCGACCTGTTCACGCAGATCTTCCTGGGGCCTAAGGGCGACGAGCTGCCGCCGATCGAAGCGCTGGGGATGTTCTACGAGTTCCGCGAGCTGACGCCGATCGGCCGCCGCGGCGACGAACTGATCCGACGCCTCTCCGACCGTCTCGCCTCGATCGACCTGCTTGATCAGGCCGCCGAGCTCCTGCAATACCAGGTGGACCACCGCCTCGAAGGCGCGGCGCGTGCACAAGTCGCCGCACGCCTGTCCATGATCTATCTCGCCAACCGCAGACCCGACATGGCGATCACGGCGTTGCGCGCGAGCCGTATCAGCGACCTCTCAGGCGAGCTCAGGCAGCAACGCCTGCTGCTGGAGGCGCGTGCCCAGAGCGACGTCGGCCGCCACGATCTCGCGCTCGACATCGTCTCCAACGTTACAGGGCGCGAAGTGCTGCGCCTACGCTCCGACATCTTCTGGGCGGCGCGGCGCTGGCGTGAATCCGCCGAGCAGATCGAGCTTTATTACGGCGAGCGCTTCCGCGACTTCAAGCCGCTCAACGCGGTGGAGAAAAGCGACATCATCCGCGCGGCCGTCGGTTATGCGCTCGCCGACGACTCGATCGGCATGTCGCGCTTCCGCGAGAAATATGCGCCGCTGATGAGCGAGAGCGCCGATCGGCTCGCGTTCGACATCGCGAGCAAACCGACCGGCGCCTCCAGCGCCGAATTTGCCGATATCGCCAAGCTGGCTGCCAGCGTCGACACGCTCGACGGCTTCCTGCGCGAGATGAAGCAGCGCTTCCCCGACGCCACCGCCCGCGCGCCGGCCTCTCCGCAGGCCAAGGACGAATCCGACCACACCGGCTCGCTGCCCACGATCCCGGTGGTGCGGCAGATCAAGATGACGCGGTAGGATCGCTGCTCCTTCCGGGCCTTGCGACAGGTCTCGTGAGCAAGCTCTCGAAGTGACGGGCAGCGCCGAATCCTATCGCCCGGGGCGCGGGCTTAATTGAGCTTTACCCGGACCTGATAAATTGCCGAGGCCAAGGTCGAGGCAAGCACTAGCACGAGACCAAGCCCGATCATGGGATTCCTTGCGATCACCGCCGCAAGCGATACCCCCAGCGCCGCGGCCAACATTTGCCAGAAACCCAACAGGGCCGAGGCAGCACCGGCGCGATCGCCGAATGGCGAAAGAGCTTGCGCACTGCAGAGCGGATTGACCATGCCCATGCCTAGCAGGAATACGCATGCGCCGACAAGAAATGGCAAAAAGTGCCCGTCGAAAAGCGCGAAAACCAACACGATGCCGCCGCCGACACAGGCCAGCGCGAGGCCGATGCAAATCGATCGGTCGAGACCAAGGTGCGGAACGATTTTTGTAGCGGTAATGCCAGCGCTAAAGACGATCATGACAGTGCCTGCGAAGAACAGGCCGAGTTGCATGGGTGTGAAGTCGAGGCCTTCTATCAAGACACGCGGTAACGCCGAAAACATTGCAAACAGCGCACCTAAGATGAGGCTAACGGTTGCGGCAGGAACCAAGAAACGGCGGTCAGTCGATAGCGACCAGTAATTCTTGGCGATTGTCGAGAAATCGAACTCGGCGCGTGGCGCGTGGTGCGTTTCTCCGAAAGCCGCAAGAAATGCTGAGGCGGCGACGACGGCGAAGATTCCGACGAACACAAATGCTGAACGCCAGCCAAAAAAATGATCCAGCGCGCCACCGACCAGGGGCGAGAATCCGGGCGCCGCTGCCATCGCAACCATAACAAACGTGAGCACGCGCGCTAGCTTTTCGCCCTGAAAAAGATCTCTTGCGATAGCTCGCGAAAGGACAGACGTGGCACATGCGCCACCGGCCTGCACAATGCGACCAATCAATAGTGCCGCCAAATCATTGGCTAACGCGCACCATATGCTACCTGCGAAAAATACAGCAAATCCGATCATCACGGGTACGCGCCGGCCGAAACGATCCGACAACGGACCGACAACAAGTTGTCCGACCGCGAACATCGCGAGGAATATCGTGACAGCTGACGTTACCTGAGCGCTGGAGACGCCTACCGCGACGGCGATGCTCGGTAGCGAAGGCAACAGAATGTTGGTGGCCAACGTGCCACTCGCAGACAACGCAGCAAGAACGGCGACCTGAAGACCAAGCGGCACGGCTCGAGCGAGCGGACGGTCTTCGACGTTGCTGGTCATAAGCCGCTTCGGATCAATGGATGATAATCATCATATCAACCACCCATTGAATGCGCAACCTGAGCATAGTCCGGTATGTCACGAACCGCCGAACGCGCTCACGGTGGCAGGCTTCCCCCTTTGCGCTGGTAAGCTGAAGTGTACGCCTACAAGCCTTGGGTCAGAGAGGATGGGGGCGGTGACCGCTCCCCGGGCCCGCTACCCCCCGTAACTCTGCACCAGGCTCCCTGCCACCAGCGACCAGCCGTCGACGAGCACGAAGAAGATCAGCTTGAACGGCAGCGAGATGGTTGCCGGTGGCAGCATCATCATGCCCATCGACATCAGCACGGAGGCGACGACGAGGTCGATGATCAGGAACGGAAGGAACAGCAGAAAACCGATCTCGAAGGCGCGCTTCAGCTCCGAGATCATGAAGGCGGGGACGAGGATGCGTAAGCCGAGGTCGTCGGGAGTGGCGGGCGGCGGCTCGCCGGAGAGATCCAGGAACAGCTTGAGGTCCTTCTCGCGCACGTTCTTCTGCATGAAGCCGCGCAGGGGGACGGAGGCGCGCTGAAGCGCGTCCTCGACGCCGAGCTGATTGGCGACCAGCGGACGGATGCCTTCGTCGTAGGATTTTTGCAGGACGGGTCCCATCACGAAGAAGGTGAGAAACATCGCCAGCGCGATGATCACCGAGTTCGGCGGGGCGGTCGCGGTGCCCATCGCGGTGCGCAGCAGCGACAGCACGACCACGATGCGCGTGAACGAGGTCATCATGATCAGGATCGACGGGGCGATCGACAGCACGGTGAGCAGAGCGATCAGCTGGATCGCGCGCTCGGTGACGCCGCCACCGCCAGCGCCTCCGCCGCCGAGATTGATGCTGATGTCCTGCGCATGCGCCGGCATCGCGAGCGAAGCCGCGCCGATCAGGACAGAAAGAAAAAAAACTCTACGCGGGAGGGCCGGCAGCCTCACGAAGACGGCTTCGGACGGCCGAGCAACGAGGCCATCTCGTCTTCGAGATTTTCAAAGCTGGTCTTTTCCGGGGCCGGCTTTGCGGGAGGGGCCGGTGGTGCAGGCGGCTCGCTGCGGGCCACACGCGGGGGAGCGGCCGGGGGCTCCGGCGCGACCGGAGGGGCAAGCGTCTCGCCGGCGGGGCGGCGCAGCGCAGCTTCGAGCCGCTGCGCCATCTCGGCGAGATTCTGCTCGGCGCTCGATGGCGCCGCGGGAGCGGGCGCCGGCGGCGGAACGGGCGGAGCCTGCGGTACAGGCGGAGGAGGCGCGGCGACGCGCTCGGCGCGCACCGGAGGCGCCTTCACCGGCTCGCTCTGGCGCGGCGGACGCGGCATCAGAGGGGGTTCGTTGCGCGCAACGCGCGGCGGAACAGGTTCGGGACGCAGCTCGCGCTCAGGGCGCGGCGCGATCGGCTCGGAGGTGAAGCCGCCCGATGGCGGCTCGTTGCGGCGTTCGGCCATCGCGGGAGCCGGCCGGCGCACTTCGTCGGCGAAGGAGGGGCGCGTGGGTCGCGGTGGCGGCTCGGGCATGTGCGGCTCGGGATGATCGAGCAGTTCGGGCCGCGGTGCTTCGTCGGCCCAGCTGCTGCTATCATGCATCGGCGCAAGACGCGGCGGCTCGGCCGCGTTGGGGCGCTGCGGGAGCTGGTCGCGGCCGGGCGCCGCGCGCACGATGTTGGGTTCGACGACGATATCGGTGGGGCCGCCGATCATCAGAAGATGCTCGACATTGTCACGCCGGACCAGCACCAGGCGGCGGCGGCCGTCGACCGCGGCGGCATCGATCACGGCGAGCCGGGGCATCCGGCCGCGCTGGGTGTTGGCGCCGAGCCGGCTGGTGGCGAATCGGCGAACCAGCCATGCAGCGACGCCGATCAACGCCAGAACGACGATGAACGCGACGATGAAGGTGATAGGGCTGCCTTGCATACTTGTCCCCGACAAATGGCGCCTGTCTCGGGCCCGTGGTCAGATGCGCCAACCACCGGCTTACGTTGCCCCAAACTGCGATTTCTTAACGTCCCACGGCAAGTTTTGCCGTCCCCAACTCTTAATAACCCATGAATCGCTCGATCCAAAACGACTTCTTGGCCTGTGCACGCGCCGCCAAGCGGTTGGGTTAATGCCGCTTTTGGAGGCGTAGAATCACGGGGCATGCGCATTCGTGTCCCGGCGGGGGACAACTGCCTGCGACCTCCTTAACCAGCTGTTAACCATACAGGCGGCAAATTCTGCCTAGCTTCGGACCACGGGTCCTGCGAGGCGGAAGGAGCCGCAACGATGTCCATCAACGATCTTCCGGTGCTATCGGCGCTTCGCACCAAGATGCAATGGCACCAGGAGCGCCAGCGCGTCCTGTCCGAGAACGTCTCCAATTCAGACACGCCCAAATTCCGGCCGCGCGACTTGGTCGAGCCGAAGCTGGACAAGGCTGGCGCCGTCACGGGTTCGATGGGCCCCTTGGCGCTTACCCGCACCAGCGGTTCCCACATGGCGCCGTCAGGCGCGGCCTCCGGATTCGACCAGAACAAGAATGCCGGTTTTGAGACCCGCCCCGCGGGCAACGCCGTCAATCTCGAAGAGGAGATGATGAAGGCCGCCAGCAACCAGATGGATTATGCGGCGGCAACCTCGCTCTATTCGAAGAGCCTGCACCTGCTCAAGACCGCGATCGGCAAAGGCTAGAGCTAGAGGAAGCGCATCATGGCGAATGACAGCAGCGACTTTGCCCGCTCGATGGCGATCGCGACCTCCGGTCTGCGGGCGCAGGCCGGGCGCATGCGGGTGATCTCGGAGAACATCGCAAATGCGGATTCGACCTCGCAGAGCGCCGGCGGCGATCCTTACCGGCGCAAGGTGCCGACCTTCTCCTCCGCGCTCGACCGTACACTCGACGCGCAGGTCGTCACCCTCGGCAGGATCAAACCCGACCAGTCCAATTTCCGCACCAAATACGAGCCGAACAATCCGGCGGCGGATGCAACCGGCAACGTCAAATATCCCAACGTGAACTCGGTGGTCGAGATGACCGACATGCGCGACGCGCAGCGGTCCTACGAGGCCAATCTCAACATCATCAGCGCGACGCGCCGGATGATCCAGCGCACCCTCGACATCCTCAAGAGCTGAACAGGACATTTGAACCATGGCAACACCGACAATTGCCGCCAACGCCTATGCAAACCTTGCCCGCGTGCTGGAGAACAGCGGTGCCGGCAAGGGCAGCGAGCCGAGCGGGCAGTCCTTCGCCTCTCTTCTGAAAGACACTGTCGGCAGCGTCCTGGAGTCCGGCCGCAAATCCGATGCGCAGACGGTGGCGATGGCCGCCGGCAAGGCCAACGTGATGGACGTGGTGACGGCGGTCGCAGACACCGACGTCGCCGTGTCCACGCTGGTCTCGGTCCGCGACCGCGTGATCGCGGCCTATGAAGACATCATGAAGATGCCGATCTGATTTTTGGCGCTCGCGCCCCGCCCCAATCGTCATTGCGAGTGCAGCGAAGCAATCCAGAGTCTTTCCGAAGCGGCAGTCTGGATTGCTTCGCTGCGCTCGCAATGACCGGGGATAGGCCTTCGCATCGCTCACAAGAGGGGTGGGAGGCGAGGAATAAGACAAAGGAACTGCGAAATGACCGGACCGGAAACCCTCGACGTCGCGCGTGATGCGATCTGGACCATCGTGATCGTGTCGTCGCCCCTGATGGTGGTCGGCCTCGTGGTCGGCGTCGTCGTGTCGCTGTTCCAGGCGCTGACGCAGATCCAGGAGCAGACGCTGATCTACGTGCCGAAGATCCTGGCCATCTTTGCCACAATGCTGTTGGCCTTGCCGTTCATGGCCGACGCGCTGCATTCCCACATGCTGCGGATATCGTCGCGAATCATCGGCGGCTGAGGCACTATGCGCCCGTCATGCGCATCGACGTCTCGCTGCTGCCGGCGCTTGCCGCCTCCTTCATGCTCGCCTTTGCCCGGGTCGGCGCGATGGTGATGCTGTTGCCGGGCCTCGGCGAGACCAATATCCCGACACGGATCAAACTGTCGATCGCGCTGCTGCTCACGCTGATTATCCTGCCGCTGCATCGCAACGCCTATCAGGTCGACATGGGCTCGATCGCGCCGCTGCTGGTCCTGATGCTGCATGAGATCGTCATCGGCATCGTGCTGGGGGCGACCGCGCGGGTGACGTTGTCGGCGCTGCAGGTTGCCGGCGCCGTGATCGCACAGCAGATGGGGCTCGGCTTCGTCACGTCGGTCGATCCGACGCAGGGACAGCAGGGCGTGCTCGTCGGCAACTTCCTGACGATACTGGGGGTCACGCTGCTGTTCGCCACGGACAGCCATCATCTGGTGATCGCGGCGCTAAACGACAGCTACACGATCTTCGCGCCGGGCGAGACGGTGTCGAGCGGCGATGTCGCCGCGCTGGCGACGCGCGCCTTTGCCGCCGCGTTCCGCCTGGGCTTGCAACTCTCCGGCCCGTTCCTGGTGTTCGGCCTCGTCTTCAACATCGGGCTCGGCGTACTGGCGCGGCTGATGCCGCAGATGCAGGTCTATTTCGTCGGCGTGCCGCTCTCGATCTTCGCCGGCTTTCTGGTGCTCGCCGTCGTGCTCACGGCGATGATGGGCACCTATCTCGACTATTTCATCGGTGTCATGCACCAGATGATGCCACTCAAGTGACCGGGTGATCGATGGCGGAAGACAACGATCCAGAGAGTCAAACAGAAGACCCGACGCAAAAACGTCTCGAAGAGGCGCTCGAACGCGGTGACGTCGCCAAGAGCCAGGAGATCAACACCTGGTTCATGATCGCGGGCGCCACGCTCGTGGTCTCGAGCTTCTCGGGATCGGTCGGCAGCGGGCTGTTGGCGCCGATGCGCAACCTGCTCGCCAATTCCTGGATGATCAAGACCGACGGCAGGGCTCTGCTCGCCCTGATGCAGCAGATCGAAGTCGCGGTGCTCGCGGCGGTGGGCGTGCCGCTGCTGATGCTGGTACTCGCGGCAATTGCCGGCAACGTGCTGCAGCACCGCCTGGTCTGGTCGGCCGAATCCCTCAAGCCCAAGTTCAGCAAGCTGTCGCCTGCCGAGGGCCTCAAGCGCATCTTCGGCAAGCAAGCGGCGGCGAATTTCCTCAAGGGTCTCGGCAAGCTGATCGTGCTCGGCGCGGTCATGACCGTGATCCTGTGGCCGGAGCGGCATCGCATGGAGGCGATGGTCAGGCTCGATCCGGCCGCCCTGCTCGGTGCCTCCACCAGCCTGACCATTCACCTGCTCGGCGCGGTGGTCGCGGCGCTCGCCATCATCGCCATCGGCGACTATTTCTTCCAGTATCGCAGTTGGTTCCAGCGGCAGAAGATGTCGCTCCAGGAGATCAAGGAAGAGTACAAGCAGTCCGAAGGCGACCCACACATCAAGGGCAAGCTGAGGCAGCTGCGCCAGCAGCGCTCCAAGAAGCGCATGATGGCGGCGGTTCCCAAGGCCTCCGTGATCATCACCAACCCGACCCACTATTCGATCGCGCTGTCCTACGAGCGCGGCATGTCGGCGCCGATCTGCGTCGCCAAGGGCGTCGACAACCTCGCTTTCAAGATCCGGGAGATCGCGCGCGAGCACGACATCCCGATCGTCGAGAACGTGCCGCTCGCCCGCGCGCTCTACGCCACCGTCGAGATCGACGAGGAAATCCCGACCGAGCACTACCATGCGGTCGCCGAAGTCATCGGCTACGTCATGCGTCTGAAGAGCGGATTCGGTGCCAGCCGGCAATAAAACCCCTGAAAAGTACTGGAAATGGCCGTAATCTGGGAATCAGCGTACCTTTCGCCCCTGCTGCCCTTGCGCCTGCGGGTCCGATTCAGGCAGGGAGGACCCTGCGCGCCCTGTAGCGCGTTGATTCTCTGCCGACAGGCTGTGCCAGCTTGAGATGACTGCCGAGACCGACCACGACCTCACACGCGAGCCCGTTGCGGCGCACGAGCCGTCGCCGCGCTCGGGCAGCATTGCCCTGGTGCTGCTGGTGGCCGCCGGCCTCGTCGCCGTTGCCGTCGGGCTGATGACGCTCGGGCGCGCGCAGGCGCAGCCCTATATTCTCGGCATCCTCGCCGTGCTGGCGATGGTCGGCCTGTTCAACCTGTTCGCCTTTGCCGCCGGCATCATCCGCTTCGTCGATCGCAATCTCGATGATCCCGTGATGGGGCGCATCGCCGACCACGCCTTCGACGGCCTCGCCGTGACCGATCCGCGCGGCCATGTGGTCTATTCCAATGCGGCCTATCTGACGCTGACCGGCGCTGCCGGCCCACAGGACGTGCGTCCCGTGGAGCGCGTCTTCATCGGCAACCCCGACGTCTCCGAAGCGGTGTTCCGCCTGTTGAAAGCCGCGCGCGAAGGCAAGCGGCAGCAGGAAGAGGTGCGCATCTCCGGCCATGACGGCAGCCAGGGCCGCTGGCTGCGCATGCGGGTGCGGCCCCTCGGCACCGGCAAGCGCGAGACGAGATACGCGGTGTGGTCGATCGCCGACATCACCCGCGACCGCGAGCGCCAGGAGGACGTGTTCCAGGAACTCCAGCACGCGATCGAATATCTCGATCACGCGCCTTGCGGTTTCTTCTCGGTCAATCCAGCCGGCGAGCTCGCTTATGTCAACGCGACGCTGGCGAACTGGCTCGACTACGACCTTGCCGAGATCGGCTCGGGCGGGCTGAAGCTCACCGACATCGTCTCCGGCGACGGCGCTTCGCTTCTGACTGCGATCGTGGCGGTCCCGGGCGAGGTCAAGACGGAAGTCTTCGACATCGACCTGCGCATGCGTACCGGCAAGACCATGCCGGTACGGCTCTATCACAAGCTCGCCTTCGGCGCCGACGGTGCGCCAGGCCCGTCGCGCACGCTGGTGATCAGCCGCGCCCGCGACGAGCGCAGCGATCCGGACCGCGCCGCCGAAGTGCGCTTCATGCGCTTCTTCGACCATACGCCGATGGCGATCGCCACCGTCGACCGCGGCGGCAACGTCGTGCGCGCCAATGCGCGCTACGCCAAGCTCGGGCAGGCGTTGGGGCTCGACAGCGCCAGCAAGTCGATCTTCCGCGCGGTCAATTCGCGCGACCGTCATTTGCTGATCGCGGCCATCAACCAGGCCGCCGAGAATCAGGCCGACATCGCGCCGGTCGAGGTCGCGCTGGAAGGCTCCAAGGAGCGCTGGGGCCAGTTCTTCGTCACGCCGGTCGACGGGGGTGAGAACGACGCGGAAGCCGCCATCGTGCACATGCTCGAGACCACCGAGCGGCGCGCGCTGGAGAACCAGATCAACCAGTCGCAGAAGATGGAGACTGTCGGCCAGCTCGCCGGCGGCATCGCCCACGACTTCAACAACGTGCTCTCCGCCATCATGATGGCGAACGACTTCCTGCTGAACGCGCACAAGCCGACTGATCCGTCGTTCCAGGACATCATGCAGATCAAGCAGAACGCGACGCGGGCCGCCACGCTGGTGCGGCAGTTGCTGGCGTTCTCGCGGCGGCAGACGCTGCGGCCGCAGGTGCTCGACCTCGGCGATGCGCTCTCCGACCTCGCCATGCTGCTGCGCCGCCTGATCGGCGAGAAGGTCAAGCACGAGACCATCCACGGCCGCGATCTCTGGCCGGTCAAGGTCGACGTCTCCCAGTTCGAGCAGGTCATCGTCAATCTTGCGGTCAACGCGCGCGACGCCATGCCCGACGGCGGCAAGCTGATCATCCGCACCGCCAACGTCACCGCCGAGGAGGCGGCCAGGCTGGCCTACAAGGGCATGCCGGCCGCGGACTACGTGCGGATCGAGGTCGCCGACACCGGTACCGGCATCCCCGCCGATATCCGCGACAAAATCTTCGAGCCGTTCTTCTCGACCAAGGAAGTCGGCAAGGGCACCGGCCTCGGGCTCTCGACCGTCTACGGCATCGTCAAGCAGACCGGTGGCTTCATTTACGTGGACTCGGAGCCGGGGCAGGGCACCTCATTCCAGATCTTCCTGCCGCGCCATCATGCCGAGCCGGAGGTGCAGGTCGAGCAGCCGGCGCCGGCCGTTGGCGCCAGCAATGGTGCCGCGAAGGAAGCTGGGTCCACGGCGGACGCCAAGCCCCGCACCGATCTCACCGGACAGGGCACCATCCTCCTGGTCGAGGACGAAGAGGGCCTGCGCGCGCTCAACGCACGCGGTCTGCGCTCGCGCGGCTACACCGTCGTCGAGGCCGAGAACGGCGTCGAGGCGCTGGAGGTGCTGGAAGAGCAGAGCGGCGGAATCGATCTCGTCGTGTCCGACGTCGTGATGCCGGAGATGGACGGCCCGACGCTGCTCAAGGCGATGCGCGAGAAGAACCCCGACATCAAGTTCATCTTCGTCTCCGGCTACGCGGAAGACGCATTCGAGAAGAGCCTGCCCGAAGGCCAGCAGTTCGACTTCCTGCCCAAGCCGTTCACGCTGAGCCAGCTCGTGGCGGCCGTGAAGGAGACGATAGCAAAGGCGGGGTGAGGGCCTCAACGCAATGACGACGGAAAAGCGGAATTGCCGGCACCAAAGCCACCGGTAACCCGCGACCGCGGCCCCTTCGCACACGCAGCCAAGCTGCCGCCAAAGATGGGCTTTTGCCACATCCCCGCGACTGAGGGCCGCAGCCATAAGTTCCGATAGTGGCTTCCTTTTTACGGAAGGCTGCCCATCTTAGGGGCACGTCCCCATGCCGGGGATCTGGGAAACCAACATGAATTTCTCGCAACGCTCCCGCAGTCTCTTCAAGACGATTGCCGTCGTGCTGGCGCTTGCGCTGCCGACTGCGCTGGCGATCTCGTCCGCCGACGCGCGCGTCGGTGGCGGCATGTCGTCGGGCTCGCGCGGTTCGCGCACCTATTCGGCCCCGCCATCGACCACGACCGCGCCGGGTTCGACCTCGCAGTTCAATCGGACCTACACCCAGCCGGGCGCAGGCATGAATTCGGCTGCCGCCGCACCCGCGCGCGGCGGCCTGTTCGGCCGGGCCGGCGGTTTCATGGGCGGCCTTGCGGCCGGCTTCCTCGGCGCAGGCCTGCTCGGCATGCTGTTCGGCGGTGGCCTGTTCGGCGGGCTCGGCGGCCTATCGTCGATCATCGGTCTGATCATCCAGATCGTGCTCGTGGTGCTCGTGGTTCGGCTGGCGATGTCCTGGTGGCAGCGCCGCCACACCCCGCAGGCGGCCTATGCCAACGCTGACGCCGGTGCCGGTCCGGGACCGCAGGCGAACAACCGTAGTGGCCTTGGTGGCGGCTTCGGCTTCGGCGCCAACAACGCGCCGCTCGAGATCAAGCCGGACGACTATGAGGCGTTCGAGCGTCTGCTCGGCGACGTCCAGTCCGCCTGGTCGAACGAGGATGTGGCCAAGCTGCACACGCTCGCGACGCCGGAAATGGTCTCCTATTTCGAGCAGGACCTCGGCCAGAACCGCGCGCGCAATGTCGTCAACAAGGTCAGCGATGTGAAGCTGTTGCAGGGCGACCTCGCGGAATCCTGGCGCGAAGGCGAGACCGATTACGCGACCGTGGCGCTGCGCTTCGCGCTCACCGACAAGACGCTCGACCGCAATACCGGCGCAATTGTCGCCGGCAGCGAGCAGCCGGGCGAGGCCACCGAAGTCTGGACCTTTGCCCGACGTCCGGGCGGCGCCTGGGAATTGTCGGCGATCCAGCAGACCAACTGATCGCAGGCGACATGAATAACAAAGGCGTCGTGCTTCTTGCACGGCGCCTTTTTCTTTTGGGCCTCTCGCATCGCGGCACCGGAATAAGCGGGCCTGCGTCGGGTTGAAATCTGGCGGCCAACGAAAACACAAAGGGAGGACAGGATGATCCGCATTGAGAGATCCGTGACGATTTCAGGCCTCGCGCTCGCCGCGGCCTTGTTCGCAGCACCATCTGCGCAGGCGCAGTCGGCCGACATGACGTTCTTCGTGACTTCCAATGGTCCTGGCAAGGGCGCCGATCTCGGTGGCCTGGAGGGGGCCGATGCGCAGTGCCAGAAGTTGGCCCAGGCCGGCGGCGCCGGCAGCAAGACCTGGCGCGCTTATCTCTCCACGCAGACCGCCGACGGCAAGCCGGCCGTCAACGCGCGCGACCGCATCGGCAAGGGACCGTGGCAGAACGCCAAGGGCGCTGTGATCGCCAAGGACGTTGCCGACCTGCACGGGGCGGCCAACAACCTCACCAAGCAGACCGCGCTCAGCGAGAAGGGCGAGGTCATCAACGGCCGCGGCGACACGCCGAACCGGCACGACATCCTCACGGGTTCGCAAGCCGACGGCAGCGCATTTCCCGCGGGTGACGACAAGACCTGCAAGAACTGGACGTCGAGCACGCAAGGCGCGGCGGTCGTCGGCCATGCCGATCGTCAAGGCCTGCGCGATGACGAGCCGTCGAAATCGTGGAACAGCTCGCATCCCTCGCGCGGCCCCGATGGCGGCTGCTCGCAGGCCGATCTGAAGAGCACCGGCGGCGACGGCCTGCTGTATTGCTTCGCGTCGAATTGAGACGCGGAACTCGCTCCGCCCTCATGGAGTTCGTGGTTGCGTGCTACACTCGCCGCCACGCAATCACGGACCCCTTTCATGAAATACGAGCTCTATTATTGGCCCGAGATCCAGGGCCGCGGTGAATATGTGCGGCTGGCGCTGGAGGAGGCGGGCGCGGCTTACATCGACGTGGCGCGTGGCCCACGCGGCACAGCTGCGATGATGAAGATGATCGACGCGCACAAGGGCACGCCGCCCTTTGCGCCGCCGTTCCTCAAAGCCGGCAAGGTCGTCATCGGCCAGACCGCGAACATCCTGCTCTATCTCGGCGCCCGCCACGCTCTCGCCCCGAAATCGGAAGCGGGTCAACTCTGGGTGCATCAGCTCCAGCTCACGATCACCGATTTCGTGGTCGAGATTCACGATACCCATCATCCGCTCGGGCCCTCGCTCTACTACGAAGATCAGAAGCCGCCGGCGAAGAAGCGCACGGCCGACTTCTGGGGCGAGCGCGTGCCGAAATATCTCGGCTATTTCGAGCAGCTGCTTCAAAACAATGGCGGCGCCTATCTCACCGGCCGCAAGCTGTCCTATGTCGATCTCTCGCTGTTCCAGATCGTCGCGGGGCTGCGCTATGCGTTTCCGAAGCGGATGAAGGCGTTCGAGACAGATATCCCAGGCCTCGTCGGCCTGCACGACCGCGTCGCGGCGCGGCCGAACATCAAGGCCTATCTCGAAAGCCGCCGCCGCATTGCCTTCAACGAGCAGGGCATCTTCCGCCGCTACCGCGAATTGGATGGTTAGCCGGTCCGGAGGTGCCGAGGGGGGGGTGCGCGCTCACCATACGCCAGGAAACAGGCGATAGCGCCCGCGCGTCACATAGTCGGCATAGCCTGGCAGGCCCTCGCGCAGCGTGCGCTCCTCGATGCGAGTGCGGATGGCAAACAACAGGAGGAACAGCGGCACCATCATAAGTCCCACCATGAGCCCAAAAGCAGCGGCACGCCGGCGAAGAACAGGATCATGCCGCTATACATCGGATGGCGCACATGGCCATAAGGCCCCGTCGAGATCGCGCGCTGCGCGCGCTCGGCTTGCAGTTTCACCACGGGCGCCGCGAACGAGTTCTCGCGGAAGACCCAGAGGATGAACAGTGTCGAGAGCAGGAACAGGGCGAGGCCGAGTATCTGCGCCGCCATCGGCATATCGGAGGCTAGCGTACGCCGGTCGAGCCCCATCGCCGCCAGCCAGACCAGCATCGCGACGACGAAGACGGCCATGAACGCCTTGTCGGCAGCGGGCTGGTCCTTTTGCAGGACCGGCCGCAGGCGTTCGGCGAGCAGTGCGGGGTCGACCCGGTAAAGCCACCAGCCGCAGAGCGGGCCGAGCAGGGCGGAGATCGCGAGGAACCCCCAGGCCGACGGCCAGTGCAGGGTTCCGGCGCACGCGAACAGCAGCGCGCCCATGGCGGCGGTGGTGATCGTGCTCTGCAACAGGAGTCTTGCGATCATGCGCAGGTCTCAGGGTAGCCGCGCACGATATTGGTCCCGCTATCCGGCGAAGATACGGCCGGACACGCGAAAAGCCCGATCGACCGGATCGGGCATTTCATCTTCGACGCGGCTGATCAGGCGAGCTGATCGATCCGCGTACCCTGACCCGGCGGCAGCGGCGCGGGCGGCGGCGGCTTATAGGTCGGGTCGTTGTCCTTGGTCTTGATCTGGTCGTCCTGCTGCTTGTTCGTGTCGTAGCTCGGCACCACGATCGCGATCGGCGGCGGCGAAACGGTAGAAACGCTCATCCACAAATCCTCACATATGGAAACAATTGATCCTGCGCCGCGAGACCCGAAATTTCCTTCAAGCCAATCGTTAAAATGCGAGGGATCTGGTGCGGTGGGATGTGCTCTCGGACCTCTCCTCGTCATTGCGAGCGCAGCGAAGCAATCCAGTCTGTCTCCGCGGAGGGATTCTGGATTGCTTCGCTTCGCTCGGAATGACGGAGTCTGTAGTGGGCGGTGTGCTGTCAGACGCACACCGCGCGGGGGACCGCCTATTCGTCCTTGCCGCGCGTGATCGCGATGGACGCATCCGTCTTGGTGCGGGTGCATTCCATGTTGAGACGCCGGTAACGCATGCTGATCTTGTCGCCGCGCAAGAGCCCCATCCGTTTCAGGCAGCGTGTCGCGCCCGTCGTCGTATCGTCCTTGGTCACGGTGAAGACGATCGCCGCCATCGACCCTACCAGCGTAAAGAACTCCGGTTTCGGCTTGCGATCGCCCTTGGCATAGAGCTCGATCGAATATTTGTCGCCACGGCAAGCCACGGACAATTCCTTGGCCGCGGGATGAGTCAGATAGACGACATTCGCGGCGCGGAAATTCACCTTGAGGCGATCGACCTGGTTCGCCAGCTCCTTGGCGCTGTCATCGCAGCGGTCCGCGCGAGCGGGCGAGACGAGGGTCACAAGGCCGGTGATGGCGGCGGCAACCAGGATCGCGCCGCGGACGTGCAAGTTCAATGTCATGATGAAAAGCCCCTTAGCGGGCGCATTCAATCGTCGTCCCGCGCGTAGCGCAAGGGGTGCACCCAGGGTCTTCACTGGCATCATGAGGGCCTGGTGTCCGCGGCCAGCCGCCGAATCCGGATGCCCCGACCGCACCAGAGCGCCTTCCCTTTGCGGCAAAAAAGCTTAGAACGCTTCTATGAAAGGGGCCCATGCGAGGGCTCCAAAACCCCGAGATTCCAGCCCATGAACGCTCCCACCGCCTTCCCCGACCCCGCAAAGCCCGTTCCGCCCTACAAGCACACGCCGCTGTTTCCGCTGGGCAAGGACGAGACGCCCTACAAGAAGATCACGGCCGAGGGCGTGCGGGTCGAGAAGGTCCTGGGGAAAGACATGCTGGTGGTGTCGCGCGAGGCGCTGCGGGACCTGTCGGAAGCCGCCTTTGGCGACATCAACCACTATCTGCGGCCCGGTCATCTGAAGCAGCTCCGCGCGATCCTGGAGGACGGCGAGGCGAGCCCGAACGACAAGTTCGTCGCGCTGGACTTTCTCAAGAACGCCAACATCGCCGCCGGCGGCGTGCTGCCGATGTGCCAGGACACCGGCACCGCGATCATCATGGGCAAGAAGGGCTGCAACGTCATCACCGACGGTGACGACGAGGCGGCGCTGTCGGAAGGCGCGCGCGATGCTTACCTGCGCCGCAATCTGCGCTACTCGCAGGTCGCGCCCTTGTCGATGTACGAGGAGAAGAACACCGCCAACAACATGCCGGCGCAGTGCGAGATCTACGCCGAAGGTGATGACGCCTACAAGTTCATGTTCATGGCGAAGGGCGGCGGCAGCGCCAACAAGAGTTTTCTGTTCCAGGCGACGCCTTCGGTGCTGACCAAGGACCGGCTGCTCGCCTTCCTCAAGGAGAAAGTGTTGACGCTGGGCACTGCGGCGTGCCCGCCTTATCACCTCGCGATCGTGATCGGCGGCACCTCGGCCGAGCTCTGCATGAAGACGGTGAAGCTGGCGTCGGCTCGCTATCTCGACGCGCTGCCGACCCACGGCTCGCCCGACGGCAACGCGTTTCGCGATCTCGAGATGGAGCAGGAAATCCTGAAGATGACGCAGTCGCTCGGCGTCGGCGCGCAGTTCGGCGGAAAATATTTCTGCCACGACGTGCGCGTGATCCGCATGCCGCGTCACGGTGCCTCGCTGCCGATCGGGCTGGGCGTGTCCTGCTCGGCCGATCGCCAGGTGCTCGGCAAGATCACCAAGGACGGCGTCTATCTCGAAGAGCTCGAGCACAACCCGGCGCAGTATCTGCCTGAGGTCGAGCAGTCGCTCGGCGGCGAGGTCGTCAAGATCGACCTTAATCAGCCGATGAAGGATATCCTTGCCACGTTCTCGAAGTACCCGACCAAGACGCGGGTCTCGATGACCGGCACCATGATCGTCGCGCGCGATTCCGCGCATGCCAAGCTGCGCGAGCGGCTCGACCAGGGCGAGCCGCTGCCGGACTATTTCAAGAACCATCCGGTCTATTACGCGGGCCCGGCCAAGACGCCGGAGGGCTACGCCTCCGGTGCGTTCGGCCCCACCACTGCGGGCCGTATGGATTCCTTCGTCGATCAGTTCCAGGCCGCCGGCGGCTCGATGGTGATGGTGGCTAAGGGCAACCGGGCGGCGGCCGTGCGTGAGGCTTGCAAGAAATATGGCGGCTTCTATCTCGGCTCGATCGGCGGTGCCGCGGCGAACCTTGCCGAGCACTGCATCAAGAAGGTCGAGGTGCTCGAATATCCCGAGCTCGGCATGGAAGCGATCTGGCGCATCGAGGTCGTCGACTTCCCGGCGTTCATCATCATCGACGACAAGGGCAACGACTTCTTCAAGGAGTTGAATCTGGGTTAGCTGCCTCACTCGCACCTGCGTGCGAGTAATTGTGCATGCCCCCCATCACGATCGTCATGCCCGGGCTTGTCCCGGGCATCCACGTTCTTGGTGCGGCGAGGAAGACGTGGATGGCCGGGACAAGCCCGGCCATGACGATGCGGATGCCTCAGCGTGCTAGCTGCAATTCGTGACCTGGTTGGAGCACAGCCCGCGCCACCAGCCGCGGACGCCGTCCTGGCTCTCGACAAGGCCCCAGAGACCGCTGCAAGCAAAGATGTGCTTCGGTCCGCCGTCGGTGTCGATCGGGCCGCCGAGCTCGCGCTGGGCCGGCATCCATTTCGCATCGACGAAGGGCGCCTGGAACAGACCGCCCATGCGTGTCGCGCCATTGGCGTAGGACGCGCCGACCTTGTTGGAGGCGACCCAGCCGCGTCCGGCATAGGGCTTTGGCGCGCTGCGCGGATATTTCTTGTCGTCCTCGTAGTCCTTGCCCGGCGGCTTGGCGCCTTCGATCAGAAACCAGCCGTTCTTGAAGCCGATGATGCGGAATTCAGTGAGCCAGCCGCCATCGGGCGTGTTCTCGCTGCCGCCGAGCTTGAGCCGGTAAGGCGGCGGAAGCGTGCCGAGCACACGCGCCTTGATCGATGGTTCAGCACGCACGTTGAGGCCGTCAGGATCCTTGTCGACGGACCATGCGCCGAAATCACAGGGCTCGGTGCCGTCGGGAAGCGTTGAGCGCCTGGCGGCGAGATCGGCGTGCAGCTTTGCGAACTCAGTGTCGTCGTTGTCAGGATCCGGCCCGCTACGCGGCTTCAATTCGGCCGAGACTGCGCGCGTCGCATCCGGCGTCAGCGCGACCACGAGAGCTTGGCGCGCGACGAACACGCTTGCAGGTGACTTCGGATCGTTCGATGGGGCCGGATAGACGGCGAGGTAGCCCGTCGAACCTTCGGTTCGATAGGCCGTGCCGGCGACATAGCCTGCCGGTAGCATGGCGAGCGCGCTAGTCCGCCACGCCGGTTCGGCATCGTCCGCGCGCGCCGCTTGGTTCGCGACACACAGGATCGTCGCCGCGATGAAACCGAGCGCGCGCACGGTTGCCGCGCGGCTTACGCGCGCGTGCCGGTGAACGGGAAGCTGCCCATCGGGCCGATGCCCATCTCACCGCTCATGCTGTCGCCGGAGACGGTTCCGATGAATTCGAGCGTCAACGGCATCGGATTGGTGATCGAGACCTTCCAGTTGACGGCATCGCCGCTGACGGTGCCGTCGAAAATCTCGGCTGTATCGCCTTCCGCACCCTGCGTCCCCGTGAGCGTGCCGCCGGCAGCCGTCAGGCTCAGCGTCGCCTTACGCTCGCCCATGGGTGTCGTCAGGGTCAGAGCCCAGTTGCCGTCGACGGCCATTCGCGTCTCCCAAGATCCCGGCGGACCGCGACGATCCGCGGACCAGTCCCGGCCGAGCGTATAGCGCAACTCGCCGCCCGCGCCTAACGCTCCGTTGGAGGCATTTAGGCGCGGGCGGCGGCGCGCCGTCGGCTGGTGACGATGAGACGGAGCACGACATATTGCACGGCGAAGGCGACGATCTTGGCGCCGCCCGCGACCACGGTGATGTAGAACGCCCACAGCTTCAGATCGCCTGTGGAGGCGACGGCGATCATGCCGGCACCGATCACGAACATCAGCGCGGCCCAGGCATAACCCGCTGCCGTCACGTACTCCGGAACGGTCTCGACGACGATCGATGGCATGTAGCGCAGCATCCAGCCGCGCTTGAGCATGATGGCACCGATCGCGAAATGTGCGATCGAGGGCTTTGCGAGCATGAAGCGGGGGTCGTTGGTCAGCAGCGTGACCGTGCCCAGCACGACGACGAGCGCGACGCTCGCATAGGTCATGTAATTGAGCTGCTGCCCCTTGACGCGCGCGTAGATCACCTGCGCGATCGCTCCGGCAATCGCGACCGACGTTGCCAGGACGACGTTGTCGGTCACGAGGTAGATGACCAGGAAGACGATGGCGGAGAAGAGGTCGGAGGCGAGGCGGGCGAATACGTCCTTCATCGTCGATCCTGTTCAGCGAGTGTGGGGCAGTGCGCTGGTCGGCGCACCGTACTTGATCTGCCGATATTCGGGATACCATTTTGTGAAATAGATCGCGCTGTTGCGGGCGGCGAAGGCGACCGCAAGGCTCGACCAGAGCGGCAGGCCAGGGACGTAGAGCAGCACGAGATTGGCGGCCGCCATCAGCAGTGCAGCCGCGGTCCATGCGCCTGTGATGACGTAGTTGGCATAGTGGAAGCCTGGCATTGCCGCGATCTCGGCCGGTACGGATTCGAGCGCGTATTGCAGCGTGAAGGGACGGCGGACCAGCATCGAGCCGAGCGAGATGACGAAGATGCCGATGTCGACCGACAGCTTGACACCGAGTGTGCCGAGCGCTGGGTCGAACAGCGCGAGATGGAGGCCGATTGCGGCGAACAGCAGCGCCGAGCCCATAGCCAGGATCTTCACCGTGCGGCCGCGCATGACATCGATCGCGACGGTCGCGAGACAGATTGCCGAGGCTACGAAGACGCTGATCGTAGCCGAGGTCACCAGCATCAGGAAAGTAAAGGCGCCGTAGGGCGCGAGGATCAGGAAGATCGCCATGGTTCGCCTCGGTCGGGCCTTATCTTTACGGTGTAAAGATCAATAGGTCAGGAGCGCGCTGGGGTCAAGCAATATCTTTACAGTGTCAAAATGATGTAAGCGACTTCCAAAAATTGAATTGCTGCAACGGCTTGGTCGGCCATTTCGTCGACGACGCCGGCCCAGGGCAGGTGCGACAGCACAGGTAACGCACAAGCGGTCGAGAGGACGAAGGCGAGCAGGATACCCCCGTTGAAGACGATTTGGCCGCTCCGCCGCGGCCGGATCATCTGGAGCGTGATCCCGGCGCAGATCAGGAACAGGATCAGGACAGCGAGGCGGTCCGCGGCGATCGAGGGCATAGGCATGAGAGACCTTTTGGTGACATCAGCGATGTCGAGAGGAGCTAGCGCGCGCCGACCCAATTGCCGTGAAAACCGTCGGGCACGCGATGGCCGAGCTGCACCAGCGCGACGGGGCCGGCCTCGACATCTCCGGCATTGAACACGGCGAGGTCGCTGCGGTTCTCCCGCGCGCGCCAGACCACCGCCAGCAGCCAGCCATCGCCTTCCGCCGCATCTTTCGACCGCTCGACGAACACCGGTTCGGAAATGGTGTCGCCGGCCGGCAGCAGATAATGGCCGAGGCGCTTGCCATTGCCGTCGACATGGACGACGCCGGATAGCGCGCCGAACATCGGCAGCTTCGGATTGGCGCAGGCGTACCAGCCATGACGGCTGTTCAATCCGGCGCGGCGGTCGTCGATGCGCGGGAATTCGCCGGTGAGATCGTCGAGATAGCTCTGCTGGAAGCGGTCGGTGTCGCCTGAGAGATCGAACGTCCAGCGGCAATGGCGGGCGCGCGACTTCTCCGGATCGGTCGGCCGCCCGTCGGGATGCGGAAACAGCGGCGCTTCCTCGAACTGCATGACGTCGGCGATGATCTGATTGCCGTCCTCCCACGCATTCATGACGTGAAAGACGTAGCAGGCTTCAGCGCGGAACCAGACAATGTCGTTCGCGCTTCCCTTGCGCTTGATCACGCCGACATAGGCGCCCTTGTCCGGCTCCCAGGCGTAGGGAGGCCGTCCGCTCATCGCGCGCTCCATGCTGCCGGTGAGGGGCAGGATCGGAAACAGCACGTGGTTCTCGGTGACGATGAAGTCGTGCACCATGCTGGCATAAGGCACCTCGAACCGTTCGAAGCGCGTCGCCTTGCCGGACGCATCGATCGATCCGTAGGAGAGAGCAGGCGTCAGCGGTCCCGCGGCGTTGTAGCCGAAGAACACCAGCTCGCCCGTGACGGGATCGATCTTGGGATGCGCCGTGAAGCTGCCGGCGACGCGGCCATGATAATTGTGATAGCCGCGCGTTGCGAGCGTGCCTGGTTCGATCTCGGTGGGCAGATGCGCTTCTTCCAGCGCAAGCAGCTTGCCGGCATGGAAGATGATGTTGGTGTTGGCGACACCGCTATCGGTCAGGTTCGCCGGCGCATCCGGCAGCTTGCGGCCGAAGCCGCCAAACAGCGTGCGGCCGGCATCGTGCTCGGCCAGCCATTTCGGCGTACGGATCCAGCGGTTGCGATAGCTGGCGCGGCCGTTCTCAAGGTGAAAGGCGTGCAGCATGCCGTCGCCGACGAACCAGTGCGCGCCGGGCGAGTCGAACTGCGGATTGGGGCCGTTGCGATAGAGCGTGCCGTTCAGGTCGCGCGGCAATTCACCGATGATTTTCAGGAAGGGCGCGTCGGCCTCGAACGGGATCGGACCGAGGTTGTGGCGGCGTTCGGCAACGGCGTCCTGCTGCACAGCGTATCCCTCCTTATCTTTACATCGTAAAGATGAAATAGCCATGTGAGGGGGCTTGGTCAAGGGAAATCTTTACACTGTCAATATGGCGTCCTATAGCTGGCCGATGGGCAAGAGTGAAATCAGGACAGAAACCGCGCGCGGTGCGCGCACCTCAAAAAAGGCGAGCGCGCCGGCGCGTCCCGCGCGACAACCGGCGAGCGTCAAGTCCGTGGCGCCCTATCATCACGGCGCGCTGCGCGAGGCGCTGCTCCAGGCCGCCGAACGGGTGCTGGAGCGGGACGGGCTCGCCGGCCTGACATTGCGCGCGGTGGCGCGCGAAGCGGGCGTCTCGCATGCGGCGCCCACCCATCATTTCGGCGACCTCACCGGGCTTCTCAGTGAGCTCGCGGCAGTCGGCTTCCGCCAATTCAATGCGGCGATGGCCTCGTCCTCTGACAGCGCCACCACCTCGCTCGAGCGCGCGCTGGCGCGGCCGAAAGCCTATGTCGCCTATGCCCAGGCTCATCCTGGCATGTACGGCATCATGTTCCGCACCGAGCGCCTCGACTATTCCAGGCCGTCGCTGCACGAGGCCGCCGAGGCGTCCTTCGCGGGGCTTGCCAATGCCGTCGGCATGATGCGGCAGGAACAGATCCGCGGCGACGCGCTGACGCTCAATCAGGGCGCCGCGATCGCGCGCGCCTGGTCGATGGTGCACGGTT
This sequence comes from Bradyrhizobium sp. URHA0013, assembly GCF_000518345.1. NCBI lineage: Bacteria > Pseudomonadati > Pseudomonadota > Alphaproteobacteria > Hyphomicrobiales > Nitrobacteraceae > Bradyrhizobium > Bradyrhizobium sp. URHA0013. The sequence goes on from NZ_JADK01000009.1 coordinate 43,484, forward strand.
TTACCATGCTGCTGCTCGATGGGCGGCTTAAGGATATTCTGGGGCGCCTGCCCGAGGGCACGACGCCCGAACGCCTGCTCGAGGCGATGCTGATGTCGCCGGTGACGGGGAAGTTGCCGGGTCCCTGATTCGGTCAGGACGAGCGCAACCGCAGCCGTGATGAGGCGTTGACGCCGCATGGCAAAATCATCCCGTGCCCCCTGGAAACGATCAAACCCGCGCAAGCGCGCCGGCAAGGCGTCCAAGCATCTCACGCCTGCGCAGAAATCGGCGGCCAAGGCGCGTGCTCGCCGCGCCGGGCGCAGCTATCCCAACCTCGTAGACAACATGCGCATGGCAGCGAAGAAACCGTCCAAGGCGAAAGCTTCGAAGAAAAAATCCGCCAAGAAGAAGACGCCCAAGCGCAAGGTTACAAAGAAGGCCGCAAGGAAAAAGTCTGCAAAGAAGAAAGCTGCAACGACGTCGCGCAAGCGCCGCGCATCCGCACCCGAAAAGGATCCGCGGGGCGGCTTGACCGCCGCGGGCCGCAAGGCTTTCGCGCGCAAGCAAGGCGCACATCTGCGGCCGGGCGTCACCAAGACGGCATCCGAGATGACACCGCAGGAGATGCGGCGCAAGGGAAGCTGGGCCGTCCGTTTCTATGGTCGCGCCAAGTTGCCGCCCCTCGTCGATGCCAAGGGCCGGCCGACCCGGCGCCTTGTCGGCGCATGCCTGGCGCGAGCCGGTTCCGAGAACGGTGGCGGCGGCACGGCGCATCGCCGCAAAAGGTGAGCGCCTGCTGGCGCGCTACCGCCGCGCCAAGACGCGGGCGAAGACGAAAGCCTAGCGCATCGTCGCCAGCTCGACCGCGCGGCCGCTGGCACCAACGATCTTCACCCTGTCCTTGCCGCAGATGAAGCTGCGGGCGAACTCGTCTGCCGCCTTGCGCGCCAGCTCATTGGCGTTCCGGTTGGCGATCGCGTCGACATAGGCGACGTGGCAGACGGGGCCGGGTGGCAGCCGGGTCACGATGAGCATGGCCTTGGTGTTCGGCCGCCCCTGCTTGTCGGGATCGGTGCCATCGGCGATGTGCCAGCGCTGGATCATCGCAAACGGCTTGGCCCCCGCGGTGAGCCATTCGACGGTGGCTTCGGACGAGTTGAACGGAGCGAACCAGACTTTTGCCGCCGGTTCCTCGGCCGCGGCCTTGCGATTGCGGCCGACGGAGACGACCTCGCGAAGATCATCCTCGGCGATCAGGACCACGAGGCCATCCTTGCCCTTGCAAACCCGCGTGGTGCTGCCGTCGAGCTCGCTGGGCTTGCCGATCTGGCGGCAATCCTTCGGGGCCGTCGAGGTATATTGGCTGCCCACGGATTGGGCGTCGGCGCGGCCGAGACCGCTGCACATCAGCAACATGGCCAGGAGCAATATGGCCAGAGCTGCGGTGGTGATGCGGAACATGACGATGCCTTTGGTCGAGCGGGAACTCCGTACCATCAGACGTCTTGATTGTGGGCAAGGTTCAAACAGGGTCGACAGACACCTGACAGCGGCGCGGAATCGTTCTAGAAGAGCGGCTTCGCTTGGGCTCTTTCAGCCTCGTTCGCGTCCTCGTTTTTCGTGATCATGCCAGCCACCTCGTCCAACAAACCTTATCGCGTCGGCCGCTCGAAAACCGGGCTCGGCCTCTTCGCCACCAAGCCGATCAAGAAGGGCACCCGGATCATCCGTTATTACGGACCGATCCTGGACTCCCGGATTCCCGAGCACGACGACATCGAGAACAAATACCTGTTCGAGCTCAACGGCCGCTGGACCATCGACGGCTCGGTGCGCAAGAACCTCGCGCGCTACATCAACCATTCGTGCCGGCCCAACGCCGAATCCGACGTTCGGCCGCGCGAGCGCAAGGTCTTCATCCGCGCCATCAAGAACATCGAGCCGGGCGACGAGATCAATTACGACTACGGCACCGATTATTTCAAAGCCTACCTGAAGCCGATCGGCTGCAAGTGCGAATCTTGCGAGAAGAAGCGCAAGAAGCTGCGCGCCGAGGCGCGGGCCGAGCGCGCCAAGGTGAAGGCGCGCACGGAGCGCAAAGCGCAGAAGGCGGGTGCGAAGGCCGCCAAAAAGAAGAAGCTCAACGGCGTCGCTGTTGGCAAGGCGAACGGCCGCGCGCGGGCGTAGCCTGAGTTCGAGCTTCTCGCACAACTGTCCTGCCCCGCGAAAGCGAGGCATCCAGTACGCCGTGGCCTTTCCGTATGCGACGACTGCCTCTGGAATACTGGGTCGCCCGATCAAGCCGGGCGACGACAGCGAGTGATGTGGCCTCAGGCAGCCAGCACACTCCCGCTCCTGCGCAATCCCACATATTGCAGTTCGGCAAACACGCCGGTCGCGATCGCCTGTGCCACGACCATGAGCTCGCCGGCAAGGTTCGGCGACACCGCGCCCGAGAGCAGCAGCGCAATGCTGCCGACCGTCCAGGCCGCGTTGCCGACGACGACCAGCAGCACGAGCGGCTTTGCCACGGAGGCGCGTGAGGCGAGCCAGCCGACGAGTGCCGTGTAGGCGATCAGGAACAGGCCGGTCTCGCGCAGCAGCGCTTCAGGCAGGTTGAACAGCGACGCGAACGCGCTGGCGCCGAACGTGAAGCCGAGAGCGGCGACGCCGCTGAAGATCGCGTCGGCAAGGAGCGCGCGGCGAAGGAAGGTGGATGCGTCGATCATCGTGGGTCTCCATTGTTGGGGTGGGCTCGAGGTGAAACTCAGTGCAATCCGCGCCACCAGCCCCGAAGCAGGCGGGCGAGGCGGAACGGGCAGAGGCTCCTGCCGACGCCGTGCTCGAAGGCCATGACCTGCGCGACGACGTAGTCGCCAGTCGAATGCACCAGCGGCTCCGGCATGTTGAGGCTGCGCGCCAGCATCCGGGTTGCGAGCGCCATGGCCCAGGGAACTAGCTGGTCTGTGACGGTCCGGTAGAGCAGCAGTGCGATCATGGTCGTCTCCTGTTGCGACCCAAGGTGCGCCGGCCCGCGGACCAATTCGATTACCTCCGACGTAATGGAAGGGCCGAAATCTGCGTGTTAGGTTTTCGACCATGAACGCACATGCATCCACGGCACAGGCCGAACGCAGCCAACCAATCCATATCGGCGACCATTTGCGCGAATGGCGGCAGCGCCGCCGCATGAGCCAGCTCGATCTCGCCGGCGAGGCCGAAATCTCGGCGCGGCATTTGAGCTTCGTCGAGACCGGCCGCGCCGCACCCTCGCGCGACATGGTGCTCAGACTCGCCGAGCGGCTCGACGTGCCCTTGCGCGAACGCAACGTGCTGCTGGTCGCCGCGGGCTATGCCCCGGCCTTTCCGCAGCGCCCGCTGGAGGATCCCGCCTTGAAATCAGCCCGCCAGGCGATCGACCTCGTCCTCAGGGCGCACGAGCCCAATCCCGCGCTGGCTTATGACCGGCACTGGAATCTGGTCTCCGCCAACCGCATGCTGGCGCCGCTGCTCGCCGGCATTCCGCAGCGACTGCTCGGCCAGCCGTTCAACGTGCTGCGGCTCGCCTTCCATCCGGAGGCGCTGGCGCCGCGCACGGTCAATCTCGCGGAATGGTGCGGGCATCTCCTGGAGCGGTTGCACCGGCAATGCGAGGCGACGGCCGATCCCGAGCTGATCAAGCTGTACAACGACCTGAAGAGTTATCGGATCCCGGCGCGCGCGGCGCCGCTGTCGAGCGACAATGTCGCGATCCCCTTCAAGCTGCGCCACGACGGGGAGATACTCAGTTTCTTCTCCACCACCATGGTGTTCGGTACGCCCGTCGACATCACGCTGTCGGAGCTGGCTCTGGAAACCTTCTTCCCGGCCGACGAGCGCACTGCCGAGCGGCTCCGACAAATGGCAGCAGCCATGAGCTAGCGGCCTTGCCTTGGAACGGGTTCGGCTTATCTTTGGGCGCACCCCGCAACGCCCGAAGGAGGCGCTCATGAGCACCCTAAAGCCGCTCCAGATCGACGTCGTTTCCGACGTGGTGTGCCCCTGGTGCTATATCGGCAAGCACCGGATCGAGAGTGCGCTGGCGCTGGTGCCCGACGTTCCGGTCAAGCTCAATTTCCGTCCCTTCTTCCTCAATCCCTGGGTGCCGTCCGAGGGCATCAGCCGGGAGGAGTATCTCACCAAGAAGTTCGGCTCGGTCGAGGCCTATAAGGGCATTGCGGGACGCGTCGTTGCGGCCGCGGGCGAAGAGGGGCTCGTCTATCGGCCCGAGCTTGTCGCGCGTCAGCCCAACACCACCGACTGCCACCGCCTGATCCTCTGGGCCGAGGCGATCGGCAAGGCGCCCGAGATGAAGCAGCGCCTGATGGAGCTGTATTTCCGCGACGGCGGCGACCTCACCGATTTGAACGTGCTTGTAAAGGCGGCTGCCGATGTCGGCCTCGATGCCGACGACGTGCGCAAGCGCCTTGTAACCGACGAGGACGTTGCGCGCGTATCGGCGGATGCGCAGGAGGCCGCCGACAAGGGCATCTCCGGCGTGCCGACCTACGTGTTCGCGCAAAAATACGCCGTCTCCGGCGCGCAGGATCCCAACATGCTCGCGCGCGCCATCCGCGAGGTCTCGGCGGAGATCAACGCCCAGGCGGCGGAGTAGGAGTTATCCTATTTACGAAGCAGGCGAACTGCGCGGCGCGCCGCCGTGTAGGCGATGCCGTGCGCCGCGAGCGCTCCGTGAACGAGCGCCACGATGGGGTCGTTCCGCCGCAACGGTATGAGCACGTCGCCGACGGCGAAGCGCCCGCGCCAGATCGGGTTGATCATGGGGTGATCGGCGCTCGCCGTGGAATCCGCGCTGGCGATGGCCGGATCGGCGCAAAGGCGGCGGGTGAGCTCGAGCGTGAGCTGCACGCCCGGCGAATATCTGGCAAAGCGCTCGTCGATACCGAGCTTGAAGAAGAAAGCGCGATCCTGATGGCGCAGCACGATGCCGGCGGCCACCGGCGTGGTGCCGGCGCGAAGGGTGATGATCTCGCATTGCGCGGTTTCTGCCAGCGCGGGAACGGCGCGGCGGATGAAGGTTGCATCGCCGGCATGCTGGACCAGCGCGGTTCCGCGCTTGCCCTTCCAGCCACTGGCTTCGAGCTGCAGGAATGTTTCGAGCGCCGGTCCGATCTCGTCGGGGCTGTGCGCGACCTCGAACACGACGGTGCCGTGGTCTTCGAGACGATGCCGTTGGCGGCGCAGCTCCTTGAGCTTTTTGGTACCGAGCGCGTTGAGTAGCAGCGTCTCACCATCCAGCGTCGCGTCCAGGCTGGCGCGGGTGTAGGAGCTCAGGAGGCGCGGCTTGAGGCCGTCGCGATTCAGAACCTGATTGAGGGCGGTCATTGCCGCCCCATCGAGCGCGACATCGTTCAGCACGAGCGCATGCGCTCCGGTCGCGCGGGCCTGCTGCAACAGGCGCGTCGCTGCCTCGGTCGGGGCATCGCGGTCGATCAGCGGGCTGCACAGCGTGCCGTAGGGATGGGCGCTCACCAGCGCGGGCAAGGGGATCTTCCATGCGCGCCAGAGCGAGATCACTGGCATAAGCCCGATCAACCGCGATCCATCGTATGCGGGAAGCGCCGAGGCATCGGTGCGGCCGCGCGCGGTTGCACTGACAGCGAGCTCCCAGCCCGGCAGGTAATATCCGTTCGGCTCGATCGCGCGCTGCGCGAGTGCGCGCCATTGGCCGGCTTCGATCGCCGTAAGCGGGACGCGCGCGCGCGCCGTCGCGGCAGGCTTTGCCGATGCCGGATTGATCGCAGCCTGGTGCGCGATGTCGACCACGTCCCGTCGTCCCCATTCAGGAGGCCATGCTTAGCGCAAAGATTGGAAAAATACCGTTGGGACGCCGCTTCAATTCGAGTGGTAATATTAACGTCTCGTTGAGCATCCGGCCGCGAGCCGCCGGATGTCCCGATGGATACGACAGAATTGCTCTCGACCCGGAGGATCATCATGGTCGTCACACCTTTTACGCCGATTGCGTCGCTCTTTGGCGGCGCGTTGATCGGTCTGTCCGCCGTGCTGCTGATGTGGACGACGGGGCGAATCGCGGGAGTCAGCGGAATCGCGGCGCGGCTGTTTCCGCCTTACGAGGATCGGCAATTCGCCGGCCGGCTCGCCTTCGTCGCGGGCCTCGTCATCGCGCCCGTCCTGGTGCGCCTTGTCACCGGAAGCCTGCCGGCGCAAACGATCGCCGCCGGAACGCCGCTTCTGATTGTCGCGGGACTGCTCACCGGTTTTGGCGCGGTGTGGGGTAGCGGTTGCACCTCCGGCCACGGCGTCTGTGGCTTGTCGCGGTTGTCGGTGCGATCGGTGGTCGCGACCATGACCTTCATGGCGGCCGGCATGGCGACCGTCTTCGTGATGCGGCACTGGAGCTGACCGCGATGACAATCCTCATTCAATTCGGGATCGGTGTGGTCTTTGGCCTTGGCCTCATCGTCTCAGGTATGTCGAACCCGGCAAAGGTCCTCAATTTCCTGGACGTTGGCGGCATCCCGGCAGGAACGTGGGATGCAAGCCTCGCTTTCGTGATGGCCGGTGCGATCGCGGTGACCTTCATCGGCTTCGGCCGCGTCTTGAAACTGGCGCGGCCTGCCTTCGCCGATCGCTTCCATGTCCCAACGCGAAAAGATATCGATCGGAGAATTCTCGCCGGTCCCGCCATCTTCGGTATCGGCTGGGGCCTTGTAGGCTTTTGTCCAGGCCCGGCGTTGACCGCGCTCGGATTTGGCTCGGCGTCCGCATTCATCTTCGTCGCCGCGATGTGTGCTGGCATGGTGCTCGCCCGCTTCATCGCGCAGCTTCCGTCGGCAACACGTGTCGTCACGCCGGCAGATCCGCTCGAAACCTGACATGGACAGGACCGGGCGAGTTGTCTCGTCCGGTCCTGCCTGTCATGGCTTCATCGACTACCAGCGATCGCCGACACCGACGCCAACACTGACGCCGGGCGCGCGGATGCCGACGCCGCCGCGCGGACCATCGTCCCAGTCACGATAGGTGCGGCGCTCGTAGTAACGGTCGCGCGGCATGGTCGCGTAGGAGTCGCGCACGATCACGCGCGAGCCGCCGCGGGTGCGATAGCAATTGCCGGAATCGTCGCAGACCAGCCGCACTTCCTGGACGAGATCGGGGCTGGTGTACTCGCTGGTCGTGTAGACGTCGGCGGCCTTCGCGCCGCTCACCGCTGCCAAGGCTCCGACGCCAGCCAGCAATGCAATCGTGAATGTCCTCATCATGTCCTCCTCGAAACTGCCCTCGGCGGTAACAAGAAGGGGAGGCGGCGATCGTTCCGGCAGAACTACAGGTTTTTCCCGGAACCGGATCGCTTGTCGGTGTGATTTGTTCCTAGATCGGTTCGTAGCTTTCCGATCCGCAGATGTCGTCCGCTTCGGCGCGGCGGCGATCGATTACCTTTCCGCCCGATATGGTCACGATGTAGGTCTGTGGGCCGAGCGGCGAGCCGGTCGCCGAGGTGAGCTGGGCGCGGACGCAAGCTGTCCAGCCCGGTCCCCGCACCTCACGATGAGGCGTGGCGACATGCACCTCACGCGGATAGGACGTGCTGAGGAAGACGAATTCGATCTGCTCGCGCACGACGCGCTTGACGTCAGGGGGCGCTTCGGGCGGAGGCTGCTCGGCCTCCTTCATGCGCATGAACTCGGGCACCGGTGCGCGGCTGTCCGCAAAGCCGCAGGCCCCGAGCGCGAGCGCGCTGGCCAGCAGCGCGGCATGAATAATGATCCGCAACATCCGTGAAGGTCCCCTGCGGGCCAAAATAGGCACGAATGCGATCCGACGAAGACCCGGCCGATCAAGATTTGCTGAAGCCAGCATTTCCCGAAGCCAAGATTTCCTCAGGCCCTTGGAGCCAGCAGCATTGGCTATTCCATAATTGCCGGCTAGTTTGTGCGCCAGACGAGGGGGATTGCGTCCATGAGGGTTTTGGTCATAGCGGCCGCGGTGCTGGCGCTGGCGGTTGCCTCCGCGCAGGCGCAGATGGGCGGCGGCAGGCGTCAGCCTAACGAGGGCAGCCAGAAGGCGGACAACAAGCCCAAGGTCGACGAGAAGGCCTACAAGGCCGCACTCGAACGCATTCCCGAGTCCAAGGAGAAGTACGATCCGTGGAGCGGGGCGCGTCCGCCTGAACCTGCCAAGAAGCCGAAATAGGTGAGGCGGGCGCTGGCGACCCGCTCCTGCTATTTGGCCGCTCTCATCACGCTCCTCGCATCGTCACCGCAGCCAAGCATTGGGCGGCAAACGGCTGGCCCATAGCGAGCCTGCTGGCCAGGCGAGGTTACGTCGTCGTGCTCGACCGCGACACCGGCAAGCTCATGTGAGTCTGCGCGAGCCGCCGCCGTCGCATCAAGCAATCATCATCGTGTTGTGGATGTGATGCGAATGATCATTCACACCGTATGCACTACTGTACGAAAGCGACGCCGATGCGCCTCTCGCTGCGCCAGACGGGGCGGCATTTGCGCACGAAATTGTCGCGCGCGATCGCGAGCGTGAACGATTGCGGCACTGCGACGAGGGTATCGAGGTCGATTGCGGCGCCGTTCGCCGACATGTTTCGCACCGTGCACGTGATGCCGCAATTTTCAAAGGCGATCGTTCCACCCTTGAAAACACGGTAACGCTGCGCTGCACGCTTCTCGATCATCCGCGTTAATCCATAATGTTATTTGTGAAGTAGTGCATAGAAATTACGTTGAACTAAACTCAATACTGGCGCTACTTGCACAGCGCTTCAGATTTCGTTTACGACGTCGAAGCGGAAGTCACTCCGCGGATTTTCCCCCAAGCCGTTCCTTTGTGGCGCTACGCGCCGATGGAGATATTGATGAAGACCACGCTTTCGCTTCTGTTCGCCGCAGCGCTCTCGCTGTCGTCCATGCCCGCCCACGCCACCAAGCTCGATCTCGCGACCATGAGCTGCAAACAGTTCCTGGAGAGCGGCGACGACACCATCAAGATGGTGCTGACCTGGATGGACGGCTGGTACAAGGGAGATGAAGAGAACGCGATCATCGACACCGACGTGTTCGTCGAGAACGCCAAGCAGTTCGGCAGCTATTGCGGAAAGAATCCGAACGTCAGCATCGTCACGGCGGCTGACGAAGTGCTCGGCAAGTGACCTCTCCCGCGTGACGGCGCGACGCGCGATCGCGTTTCCTGCCTCGACATGACGCTATCGAGAGCCGCGGTGCGCTGTGCGCCCACGCGGCTTTCTTCTTTGATGCTCACCCCGGCAGCATCGCGAACGCGCTCGACACCATCGCCACCGGCTTGTTGTCGGTGGCCGAGAGCAGCGTGACCCGGCCAAAGCTCATGGTGGGCCCGAGTCGCACCACGCGGGCGTCGGCCAGCACGTCCGACGAGGAGACTGCGCGCATGAAATGCGTGGTCTGGTCGACCGTCGTCATCGGACGATAGCCGCGGTTGGCGGCGAGGTTCGCAATCACCATGGCGGTATCGGCGAGCGCCATCAGCGCCTGGCCGCAGACCACGCCGCCGTTGCGGCACAGGCGCTCCGAGAACGGCATGCGCAAGAGCGCTGCCGGCTGCCAGTCCGGCACGTCCGGCGGCGGCAGGTGCTCGATGCGCTCGACCGACAGGTTGAGATCCTGGACCCAGGGCGCAAAGACCTCGCCGAGGATGCGTCTGGCTTCAGTGATGCCGAACTCGGCTTCTGGCTGCGATGGCATTGCTGTCGTTTCCTCCGTGTTGCCGGATGTTCGGCATTCCGAGCGGACCGGCGCGGCAAAGTCACCCGGACTGCCGCGGGTCCCGTCGGCTTGAAAATGCCTGACTTCGCCCGGTATGATGCCACGGAGTGGGTATGGGTGGGTGATGTTGCGTCGGTATGTCCTCGTGTTTTGTCTGGCCGGGCTCGGACTGTTGCTGAACGGGTGCACCAAGTGCGGCCCGATCTGGGACGACTGGCTCCACGCGCCGAAATCGTGCAAATCGGACCGGCTCTAGCGGGCCGAGCGGCCCCTGCGGTTGTGCCAGGGGTGACAAGGCGCGGGCGACCCGCGCCGCCATGGATGATCAAGGAGTCGATGATGAAGCTTTTCCGTATGGCCGCGGTGCTGGCTGTTCTGGCGGGACCGACCGTGCTGGCGGGACCGGCCTCTGCGCAAATGCCCAATCTCAATTTGCTGCAGGACGGTCCGGGCAAGACCCCTGAGGAGAAGGCCGCGGAAGCCGAGCGTGACAAGGCCTACAAGGAAACGCTGAAGAAGATTCCGGATTCCAAGGCCTCCAACGATCCCTGGGGCGGCATGCGCTCCGACCCGCCGAAGCAGGCGGCGGCGCCAAAGGCGTCGGCCGCGACCGGTGCGCCGAAGAAGAAGTCCGGCACGACTGCCAATTGACCTTCTGTCCGATCGGAGGCGGCTGATGCCTCCGGCCGGGACTCCATTTCGGCCGGCCCGCTTCCTACATTGCGCGAGAGCGTATTGCGTAAAGGAGGCGGGACATGGCCGATCGTCCGCGAGATCTCGCCGAGCGGATGGCGCGCCGGCGCAAGATGGGCGGCAAGCCCGGCGCGAGGGCCGGCGACGGCTATCTGCGCGAAACCTTCACGCTGCCACGCGCGGCGGCACGGGAGAGGGCGCAGGCCTTCTTCACCCGCTACCCCAAGGCCGGCTATATGAGCGCGGTCGAGACCTGGCGCGAGCTGCCCGGCGGCGACATCGAATTCACGATGCGGCGGCTGCCCAGCGCGGATTAGGCTTGGCCCCTATTCGAAGGTTTCCGATGTGATGCGGATCCGGAACACGGGCTCTTTGGCCTCGTCCAGCAGCTCCATATTCCATTCGGAATTTTCCTGGAGCTTGCGGGCGATGCCGGCAGCCATGTCGGCGCAGACGCTGGTCATCTCCTTCCAGGCCAGATCGCGATCGGCAAATTCCGACGCCTGGTCGGCACAGCCGGAATAGCTGCCGTTCCGGATTCGAAAGAAGTAGAGCGGCATGGTTCGCACCGATCGCGCCTGATGGCTCCGTCCCCACGGCCATAATCGCGGGCAGTCCAATCCCAAACCGTCGCCAGATCAATTCCGGTCGGCTACGGAATAGCCCCATGGGCGCCGCTGCGTCCTATAGGCCATGACGGCTGCGGCGCGCCGGGGCGCGCCAGCCCGCCGCCGATCTCGGCCCTGCCGTTTAGGCCTGCCGCTCAGGCGGTTTTGCGCCCGATCGCCTTCAGCTCCCGATCGATGCGCAGCTGCACCCGCCGGATCGCCAACAGATCGATCTTGGTCTCGGTTCGGCCGGTCTTGATCTGCTCGCCGATCCGGAACTGCCACTGCCAGATGCCGGGAAGTGCCGTCTTGGCGACGGTGAACTCGACGCCCCTGTGATTCATGGCCTTCTCCCACGATTCACTTCCATCACTGAGAACATGCTGGGCGGCATAATATTCCAGGGAAAGCCAAATCTGTCGGTAAGCCCCGGATAGCTCACGGCTATCTCGCAGACGCAGGCGCGCCGAAACATTCGAAATCGGATGTCGAAAGACGCCGGCCACGCGCGGCGGCGCGAGACCTCATGCCCGTGGTTCTCCGACCAAGAACAGAGTTCCTGGGATGGGTAAGGGCACCTTCCGGAACGCGGCGGCATATGCCTTGCTTGGCCCGATGACGGTCAACAACATGGGCGCGTCATGCCGGGCATTCCCCGCCGCTATTCTCATTTCGTGTTCGGAATCATCCAGTCCGGACTGACCTCGCTGATCGCCGCGGGCATCGCCAGCTTTCCGGCAGGGAACGCACTGGACTTCCTCGCGCACTGGATGGTGTCGTGGCTGATCGCATGGGCGGCGATGCTGCCGATCGTGCTGCTCGCGGCGCCGGCGATCCGCGCCTTCTCGCTGCGGCTGACGCAGGAGGAGGGCGGTTCGCAAACCGGCCGGCCGGCATGGAAATCGGCATCAAAATCGGAATGAAATCGGAATGAAAAACCCCGCTTGGAAGAACCAAGCGGGGAAAGGTTATTGGAGGCTGAGGTGCTGGGCTGCAACACCATAGCCAGGCGAACCTAGCCGGCTCAGCTTACGACAGCCTGACAAGGCTGCGGTGGCAGCGAAAGCCTGAGCGCGGCGGGCCGCAGACTGGCCCCGCACCGGTCCCAATTTCGACATCCGTTCGCACAACTCAGGACACAACCGCAGGCGAGATTTCGCAGCGACGGTGCTGCCATGGGGGAAACGTGGCGCACCGGCAACGGGGTGGCATCATGGACAACGTAGAGCGGTCATTCGCCGCCGCGACGGCGGCTGGCTTCGTAGTGCTTGTGATCGGCATCGGGTTGCTGGTTCTGCTGTAGGCGGTGTTGGGTGCCGGGAGACGGCTCTGGGCGTGGAAAGGCCCATGCGCGCCTTTCAAAAACACGAAAACAACCCCATGCACAGTAGCCCGCCGGAAAATTCTCTCGTTCAATTAATGGTTTACTGGTAGTAATTAGATACCATATCGACTCGGACTCGCCTCCACGGCCATCCGAATCCCGATTCCCGTGCCGATCTTTTTGAGATCAATGGCGCCGCTCCGGCCTCGTCGCTGGCGCGTTGCCGCTGGCGAACACCGCCGCCGCCTGCCCAGCCAGCCGGCCTGTCAGCTCCTAAGCCCTCGTCCCCGCGGCCTTAGTGAACCTTGATCGCGTCCAGCGGCAGATGGAGTTCGGCGGCACGCTCTTCGCGATCCTTCTTGCGGAACTCGTTTTCCTTGCGCTCGAACTTGCTCAGTTCCTCCCGCGCGGCCTCCAGCAGCGGAGTGCGCCGGCTCGTATCGTGATGCGTATTTTCCGTCATGATTGGAAGTCCCAGAGTTGCAGTCTCATCCAAGAGAAGGCCGCAGATCGCGAAAGGTTCGGTGCCGCAGGATTACGGAATTCTGACGGCGTGCGGGTCATCGGTCTTTGATGCGCGTCAGCCAGAGCGTGCAAATTCCCAAAAGAACATATTGCGAACCTAGAACAAATAGGGTACATTGCTTTTATCGCCGCGCCGCCTCGCCAATCGTTTGTCCCTCACGCGAATCCTCGTCATAAGGAGCACGACCCGATGTCCACCACTGCCCTGCGTATCGTCGAAGGATCCTCCATGGACAAGAGTAAAGCTCTCGCCGCCGCGCTCTCCCAGATCGAGCGGCAGTTCGGCAAGGGCTCGGTGATGAAGCTGGGCAAGAACGACCGTTCGATGGATGTCGAGGCGATCTCGTCGGGCTCGTTGGGGCTCGATATCGCGCTCGGGATCGGCGGCCTGCCGAAGGGGCGCGTCGTGGAGATCTACGGGCCGGAATCCTCGGGCAAGACCACGCTGGCGCTGCACACGGTTGCGGAAGGGCAGAAGAAGGGCGGCATCTGCGCCTTCATCGACGCCGAGCACGCGCTCGACCCGGTCTATGCGCGCAAGCTGGGCGTCAACATCGACGAGCTCCTGATCTCCCAGCCGGACACCGGCGAGCAGGCGCTGGAAATCTGCGACACGCTGGTGCGCTCCGGCGCGGTCGACGTGCTGGTGATCGATTCGGTCGCGGCCCTGGTGCCGAAAGCCGAGCTCGAGGGCGAGATGGGCGACGCGCTGCCGGGCCTGCAGGCCCGTCTGATGAGCCAGGCGCTGCGCAAGCTGACGGCGTCCATCAACAAGTCCAATACCATGGTGATCTTCATCAACCAGATCCGCATGAAGATCGGTGTGATGTACGGCTCGCCGGAGACCACCACCGGCGGCAACGCGCTGAAATTCTACGCCTCCATCCGTCTCGACATCCGCCGCATCGGCGCTATCAAGGAGCGCGACGAAGTGGTCGGCAACACCACCCGCGTCAAGGTCGTGAAGAACAAGCTGGCGCCGCCCTTCAAGCAGGTCGAGTTCGACATCATGTACGGCGAGGGCGTCTCCAAGATGGGCGAGATCCTCGATCTCGGCGTCAAGGCCGGCATCGTCGAGAAATCCGGCGCCTGGTTCTCCTATGACAGCCAGCGCCTCGGCCAGGGCCGCGAGAATTCGAAGGCGTTCCTGAAGGCCAACCCCGACATCACCGCCAAGATCGAGACCTCGATCCGCCAGAACTCCGGCCTGATCGCCGAGCAGATTCTCGCCGGCAGCCCCGAGCGTGACGCCGACGGCGAGGAGCCGGCGGACGAGTAAGCTTCAACAGTAAAGTTTTTCGCGAGGAGCGGGCGCTGAGGACGTTGAGTTGCCGACGTCGTCAGTGCCCGTTTCGTTTTGCCTGGAGTATTTAGGCGATGAAGCGTGCGTTTCTGACGAGTTCGTCCGGCTTCGACCTCATGCGCTCGGGCCTTGCCGAAATGGTCATCCCCTTCACGTTCCGCTTTGTCGATGGGCCTCCGCCTCTTAACGAACTTGCAGTCTATGTCCCCGCCCGCTCGGGGGGAGCGGGTCCGGGGACGCACTGGTCGGACTTCGTTGGACGCCGGCCGTCGGCTGCCGAAGACCGCAGACATCTTTCGCTGGTCGAGTTCTGCCAATCCTACGACCTGGTCGAATTGTGGTTCGATCGGACCCCAAATGATCAGCTCCAGCTGATCTGGCTGCTCGAATATCTCCGCTCCCACCCAGAGACCGTGGCCAAGTCAAAGCTCCGACTGATTGCCTTCGATCTCATCTCACAGGAGGCGGCGAACATTAGTAAGTCGCTGTCCTACATTCCGGCTGTCGACATCACCTCGGATGAACTCGCAACGGCAAGGAAGGCTTGGCTGGCCTACGCCGCGCCGACGCCCGAGGCCTGTGTCGGCCTCGTTGACAACGATCTGAGTGCCCTGCCGATGCTGAAGCCGGCCTTGATCGACTTGCTGGCGGAGCTTCCGTCAACGGGGCTCGGCGCGACGGAAATGCGATTCCTCGAACTCATTGCACGGGGTTACGAACGGACGAATGCATTGTTCCATCTGCGTAGTCTTCGCCGTACGCGTGTTTTTAGCGAGTTTGAGCTGGGGTGGTTGCTGCACGGACTTGCGCTAGGTCCGAGACCCGCGATTGCCGGACTCGACGATGAACTGCGGAATATCCGCCGAGAGAATCTGAGGGACCGTGATGAGGCTTATCTGCGGAGCAGATTGTCGATAACGGAGTTTGGGAGGTCGGTGCTGGCGGGCAGGGAAGATTTCAGCCGCCACAATCCAATCGATCGCTGGTGGGGCGGCACGCGGCTGACCAACGATCGGCTGTGGCGCTACGGCCCTTCTTTGACGAAGCCTTGAGGCCACCGGCATGATGCGGCTCATTGTGACAACGGACTCGTCCACGGCCGGCGCGATCCAACGCGCCGGCCTTGCTGATCTCGTGATTGCGATCGAGCGCCGGCTGGTCTGGGGACCGTTGCCGTCCGATGTCGAGCTCGATGCGTTTTTTGCGCCACGCACCAAGCAGCCACATGGCCTTCATTGGCTGGATGATACGCCGCCGCTGGCGTCTCGAAGGATCGGGTGCGAAGGATCGCGGATTGATCGAATTGTTCGCTGAATGCGACTCCGTCGAATTGTGGATGGAGTCAGAGCCGAATGCGCAATTGATTCTGCTCCGGTTGCTCGACTACTGCTGGCGCGAGAAATCGGCGGTTCCCAAGCTCGTCATGCGTCAGCTGGACATCTCCGTTGGCGGCGCCGATGCCGAGCGACTTGCAGCGCTCAACCCGCCGACCGTCAAGCCCACGAAAGATCACCTTGATCTGACCGGCCGTGCGTGGCGCGCCTATCGCGCGCCGACGCCGCAGGACTGGTTTGATCTCCTCAAGGCGGATTTAGGCCTGCTGCCGCAACTCGGTCAGTGTGTGGCGGACCTCCTCGACGAGCTTCCGAGTGTCGCCATCGGTCTTGGAGCGACTGAAACGCGAATGCTGGAGTTGATCGCACCGGGCGACGTGCATCCCTTTGACGTTTTCCCGGGTGAGCAGAAACGCAATGAGCGGCGCGTTTCGACTACTGGGAAGTCGGAGCGCTGCTCGATGGCCTCGTGCGATGTCCGGAGCCGGCGATATCGGGGCTCGACGAGGGGCCGTTTACGCTCGACATGCACAACGATCCTCTCCGTCACGCGCGATACAAGCAGTCCCGTTTGTCGCTCACCGAT
Source organism: Bradyrhizobium sp. URHA0013 (assembly GCF_000518345.1). NCBI lineage: Bacteria > Pseudomonadati > Pseudomonadota > Alphaproteobacteria > Hyphomicrobiales > Nitrobacteraceae > Bradyrhizobium > Bradyrhizobium sp. URHA0013. Next base: position 59,618 of record NZ_JADK01000009.1, read on the forward strand.
TTTGGGAAGGCGGTGCTGGCAGGAGAAGACGATTTCCTCCGTCATAACCCGATCCACCGATGGTGGGGTGGGACTGAGCTGACCAATGAACGGCTGTGGCGGTGGGATCGCGAAAGCCGATCGTTGGTTGCGCCCTAGATGCGCGTTCAGTGCCGTAGGGGGTGGGTTAGCCCTGCGACTGCGCGCAGCGCAGTTCGCACGGCGTAACCCACCACTGTTCGTCGCCGCGGAAGCTAAAGCGGTGGGTTACGCCGGCGGTCTGCGCCTTCGCGCCGCCGCCAGCTAACCCACCCTACGAAACCTCCGTCGCGTCTTACTCCGCCGCCTCCGCGTAATCGCTCACCGGCGGGCACGAGCACACCAGATTGCGGTCGCCATAGACGTTGTCGACGCGCCCCACCGGGCTCCAGTATTTGTCGGTGCGCGAGGTGCCTGCGGGGAAGCAGCCCTCGGCGCGGGTGTAGGCGCGCTTCCAATCGTCGTCCGCGATGTCATGCACGGTGTGTGGGGCATGACGCAGCGGCGACGCCTCGATCTTGAAACGGCCGGCTTCGACCTCGGCGATTTCCTTCCGGATCGCGATCATGGCATCGCAGAAGCGATCCAGCTCCGCCTTGGATTCCGACTCGGTCGGCTCGATCATCAGAGTGCCCGGCACAGGGAAGCTCATGGTGGGCGCGTGGAAGCCGTAGTCGATCAGGCGCTTGGCGATGTCGTCGACGGTGACGCCTGAGGTCGTCTTCAGCGCGCGGGGATCGACGATACACTCGTGCGCGACGCGGCCCTTTTCGTTCTTGTAGAGAACCGGGAAGTGCGCATCGAGCCTTGCTGCGACGTAGTTGGCGTTGAGGATCGCGATCTCGGTGGCGCGCTTGAGGCCTTCGCCGCCCATCATCAGAATGTAGATGTAGGAGATGGTGAGGATCGAAGCCGAGCCGAACGGCGCGGCCGAGACCGGCCCCACGGGCGCTTTCCCATCCGTCGCGGGATGACCGGGCAGGAACGGCTTAAGGTGCGCCTTGACGCCGATCGGGCCCATGCCCGGGCCGCCGCCGCCATGCGGAATGCAGAAGGTCTTGTGCAGGTTGAGATGGCTGACATCGGCGCCGTAGTCGCCGGGCCGGGACAAGCCGACCTGCGCGTTGAGGTTGGCGCCGTCGAGATAAACCTGGCCGCCATGGCCATGCACGATGTCGCAGATCTCGCGGATGTGCTCCTCGAACACGCCATGGGTCGAGGGATAGGTGATCATGACGGCGGCGAGGTCGTTCGAATGCTTCTCGGCCTTGGCGCGGAGATCGTTGACGTCGACGTCGCCGTTCTTTTCGCAGGCGACCACCACCACGTCCATGCCGACCATCGCGGCCGAGGCCGGGTTGGTGCCGTGGGCGGAGGAGGGGATCAGGCAGATCTTGCGATGCGTCTCGCCACGCGCCGCGTGATAGCCGCGGATGGCCAGAAGCCCGGCATATTCGCCTTGCGCGCCCGAGTTCGGCTGCAGCGAGATCGCGTCATAGCCGGTGATGTCGCACAGCCACTTCTCCAGGCGCGCGAACAGCGCGTGATAGCCGCGTGCCTGCTCGCGCGGGGCGAACGGATGCAGCGAGCCGAACTCGGGCCAGGTCAGCGGCATCATCTCGGTGGTCGCGTTCAGCTTCATGGTGCACGAGCCGAGCGGGATCATCGCGCGGTCGAGCGCGAGGTCGCGATCGCTGAGCTTGCGCATGTAGCGCAGCATCTCGGTTTCCGAGCGATGCGCGTGGAAGACGGGGTGGGTGAGGAAAGAGGTCGCGCGCTTGAGCGTCTCCGGCAGCGCCTCGCGCGTGGTGGCGTCAATCTCGGTATAGGCAAGCTGGCCGCCGAAGGCGCGCCAGACCGCTTCGACCGTTGCGGGCGTGGTGGTCTCGTCGAGCGCGATCCGCAATGCGGTTTCGCCGAGGCCAAGGTTGATCTTGTCGGCAGCGGCGCGCGCGACGATCTCGGCGCGTTTGCCACCTGCATCCACGCTGAGCGTGTCGAAGAAATTGTCGGACTGAAGCGTAAAGCCGAGCTTGCGCAGGCCGGCCGCCAGCACGGCGGCGCGGCGATGCACGTTGCGCGCGATCTGCGAAAGGCCTTCGGGGCCGTGATAGACCGCATACATCGAGGCGATCACGGCGAGCAGCACCTGCGCGGTGCAGATGTTGGACGTCGCCTTCTCGCGACGGATGTGCTGCTCGCGGGTCTGCAGCGCGAGACGGTAGGCCGGCATTCCGCGCGAATCCACGGAGAGGCCGACGATGCGGCCGGGCAGCGAGCGCTTGAGCGCATCGCGCACCGCCATATAGGCCGCGTGCGGTCCGCCATAGCCCATCGGCACGCCAAAACGTTGCGCCGAGCCGATGGCGATGTCCGCGCCGAGCTCGCCGGGCGAGGCGAGCAGTGTCAGCGCCAGCAGATCGGCGGCGATGATCGCGAGCGCGCCCTTGGCCTTCAGGCTGGCGATCGCGGGCCTGAGGTCGCGCACAGCGCCTGAACTGCCCGGATATTGCAGCAGCGCGCCAAGCACGTCCGTCTTGTCGAGATCGGTGAGGGGATCGCCGACGACCAGGGTCCAGCCCAGGGGCTCCGCGCGCGTGCGCATCACCGCGAGCGTCTGCGGATGCACGTCCTTGTCGACGAAGAAGGCCTTTGCTTCGACCCGTGAGTGCCGCTCCGCAAGAGCCATCGCTTCGGCGGCAGCGGTGGCCTCGTCGAGCAGCGAGGCGTTGGCGACGTCGAGCCCGGTGAGGTCGCAGATCATGGTCTGGAAGTTGAGCAGCGCCTCGAGCCGGCCCTGGCTGATTTCGGGCTGGTAGGGCGTGTACGCCGTGTACCAGGCCGGGTTCTCCAAAATGTTGCGTTGGATCACCGCAGGCAGGATCGTGCCGGAATAGCCCTGGCCGATCAGCGAGGTGAAGACCTGGTTCTGGGCGGCGAGCTCGCCCATATGCGCGATCGCCTCGGTCTCGCTGAGCGGCTTGCCGAGATCGAGCGGGGCGGCCTGCCGGATCGAGGCCGGCAGCGTCTGCGCCATCAGCGTATCGACGCTGTTCGCGCCGACGGCCTCGAGCATCGCGGTGACGTCGCGCGCGGAGGGGCCGATGTGGCGGCGGACGAAGCTGGTGGTGTCGCCGTTGGATTTGCGGTGCGCGGTCATCATGGGTCCTCGCTTCAGATGTTCTTGTCGCCGTCATGCCCCGCGAAGGCGGGGCATCCAGTAAACGCAGCCACTTCGGCTGGGGCCGATGGGCCGCGGCGTACTGGATCGTCCGCCCCAGTGCGCAGTGCGCACAAGGCGGACGATGACACCGAATATGAGGTCGGAGTTCGCATCATCTCACGCCGTGTGGGCCTTGTACGCCGCTTCGTCCATCAGACCGCCGAGCTCGCTCTTGTCGGCAATCTTGATCTTGAAGAACCAGGCCGCGCCTTGCGCATCCGAGTTCACCAGTGCGGGCTCGGCGGCGAGCGCAGCGTTGGTCTCGAGCACTTCGCCGGTCACAGGCGCGTAGACGTCCGATGCGGCCTTCACGGATTCCACGACGGCGGCGGGTTCGGCCTTCTTCAGCGTGCGGCCGAGCTTGGGCAATTCGACGAACACGACGTCGCCGAGCTGCGATTGCGCGTAGTCGGTGATGCCGACGGTGGCGACATCGCCGTCGATCGCGAGCCATTCGTGGTCGGACGTGTAGAGCGTCGTGGTCATTTTCTCGGTCCTCAGCGTTTGTAGGTGTTTTTCACGAAGGGCATGGCGGCGATTTGCACGGCCAGGCGTTGGCCGCGCACTTCGGCGAAGAGTTTTGTGTCGATCGCGCTCGATGCCGTGGGCACATAGCCCATCGCGACCGGCGCATTCAGGCTCGGGCCGAAACCGCCCGAGGTGACCTTTCCGATCGGCTCGGCGGAGGTCGCGTCCGCAAACAGCAGCGCGCCCTCGCGCACCGGCGCGCGGCCCTCGGTGCGCAGGCCGACGCGGCGGCGGGACGCGCCATGGTCGAAATGGGCGAGAATCTTTGCCGCGCCGGGGAAGCCGCCGGCACGCGCGCCGCCGGTGCGGCGGCTCTTCTGCACCGACCATTCCAGTGCGGCCTCGACCGGCGTGGTCGCGGTGTCGATGTCGTGGCCGTAAAGACAAAGCCCGCCTTCGAGCCGCAGGCTGTCACGGGCGCCGAGCCCGATCGGCATGACGTCCGGATTGTCCAGCAGGGCCTTGGCGAGCCGTTCGGCATCGCCGGCAGGAACCGAAATCTCGAAGCCGTCCTCGCCGGTATAGCCGGAGCGCGAGACGAAGCAGTCGAGGCCGGCGACCTTGTGCGGGCCGGAATCCATGAATTTCATGTCGGGCGCCTCTGCACATAATTTCGCCAGCGCCGATTCCGCCTTCGGCCCCTGCAGCGCAATCAGCGCGCGGTCGGCCAGCTGCTCGATGACGCAGTCGTCCGAGAGATTCGCGCGCAGATGCGCCTCGTCCTCGGCCTTGCAGGCGGCATTGACGACCAGGAAGAGGTGATCGCCGAAATTGGCGACCATCAGATCATCCAGAATCCCGCCCTCGGCATTGGTGAACTGGGCGTAGCGCTGCCGGCCAGGCGCGATCGCCATGATATCCTGCGGCACCAGCCGTTCCAGCGCGCGGGCGGCGTCCTCGACCTTGCCCGATTTCGGCCGGAGCGCGATCTGGCCCATGTGGGAGACGTCGAACAGGCCGGCTGCGTTGCGGGTATGAAGGTGCTCCTTCAGGACTCCGGCCGGATATTGCACCGGCATGTCATAGCCCGCGAACGGCACCATCTTGCCGCCGAGCGAGACATGAAGATCGTAAAGGGGGGTACGTTTCAGGGAGTCTTTGTCGTCACGCGCAAGCATCGGGGGGCCCTCGGCGGTTCCCCGGGAACGATTTCCCGTGGACACCAGTCGAAGCCCCATCTGTCGCTGTGCCTGAGAGTATTATCCCGTCGGCGGACGCTGTCCGGACCTAAACCCGTCGGCGCCTCTTTCCAGATGCTGTCAAAGCCACGCGGTCCTTTTGCCTGAGAGTTTCCGGGGCGGTTGCTCCTTCGGCGCCGGCACCAGTGCCGGTCTCTCCCGACGTGGCCGTACGATACAGACGGGTAAAGACCACAGGCCGGCCAAGCCTGTCAACGCGGCATCGGCGGCTTTCCAACGGATTACGCGACTGCGGCAACGCCTTGATCTGGCTGCACAGTTTCTGGACAGCGAAGCTGGCCTTGTCTAAAATCGCTTTGACCCGCAGATATCAGCCCAAACTCGCGGTTTGGATGGCTGGAAGGCGGGTGCAAGCACACCCGATTGGATGAACATGAGCGGCGTCAACGAGATCAGGTCGACCTTTCTGAACTTCTTTGCCGAGAACGGCCACGAGATCGTGTCGTCCTCGCCATTGGTGCCGCGCAACGATCCGACGTTGATGTTCACCAATGCCGGCATGGTGCAGTTCAAGAACGTCTTCACTGGCGTCGAGAAGCGGCCCTACCAGCGCGCCACCACCTCGCAGAAATGCGTGCGCGCCGGCGGCAAGCACAATGACCTCGACAATGTCGGCTACACCGCGCGCCATCTCACCTTCTTCGAGATGCTCGGCAACTTCTCGTTCGGCGACTATTTCAAGGAGCGCGCGATCGAGCTGGCCTGGACGCTGATCACGAAGGAATACGGGCTCAAGAAGGACAAGCTGCTCGTCACGGTCTACCACACCGACGACGAGGCGGCCGGACTGTGGAAGAAGATCGCGGGCTTCTCCGAGGACCGCATCATCCGCATCCCGACCTCGGACAATTTCTGGGCGATGGGCGACACCGGCCCGTGCGGCCCGTGCTCGGAAATCTTCATCGATCGCGGCGAGCACATCTGGGGCGGGCCTCCGGGCTCCCCGGAGGAGGACGGCGATCGCTTCCTCGAATTCTGGAACCTGGTGTTCATGCAGTACGAGCAGGTGACGAAGGAGGAGCGCGTGGCGCTGCCGCGTCCCTCGATCGACACCGGCATGGGGCTGGAGCGCATGGCCTGCATCATGCAGGGCGTCGACAGCGTGTTCGAGACCGACCTGTTCCGTCATTTGATCGACGCGACGGCGTCCGCTCTCGGAAGCGGACCGGACGAGAAGACCGTGGCCTCGTTCCGCGTCATCGCCGACCATCTGCGTTCGTCGGCCTTCCTGGTCGCCGACGGCGTGCTGCCCTCGAACGAGGGCCGCGGCTATGTGCTGCGCCGGATCATGCGCCGCGCGATGCGCCATGCGCAGCTGCTCGGTGCGCAAGAGCCGCTGATGCATCGGCTGGTCTGGGCGCTGGTGCGCGAGATGGGCCAGGCCTATCCGGATCTGATGCGCGCGGAAAATTTGATCGAGGAAACGCTGCGGCTGGAAGAGACCCGCTTCCGCAAGACGCTGACGCGCGGCCTCGCCATTCTCGACGAGAAGAGCGCGTCCTTGAAGAAGGGCGACATGTTCGACGGCGACGTCGCCTTCACGCTGTACGACACCTATGGCTTCCCGCTCGATTTGACGCAGGACGCGCTGAAGTCGCGCGGCATCAGCGTCGACCAGGCGTCCTTCACCGATGCGATGGAGCGTCAGAAGGCCAAGGCGCGCGAATCCTGGAAGGGGTCTGGCGAAGCTGCTTCCGAGGCGATCTGGTTCCCGCTGCGTGAGAAGCTGGGCGCAACCGAATTCCTGGGTTACGAGACCGAGAGCGCTGAAGGCGTGGTGACCGCGCTGGTCAAGGACGGCAAGGAAGCCACGAGCCTCAAGGCCGGCGACACCGGCGCGATCGTGCTGAACCAGACGCCGTTCTATGCGGAGTCCGGCGGCCAGGTCGGCGACACCGGCGTATTGACCGGCGAGGGAGGCATCAAATTCCGCGTCACCGACACGCAGAAGAAGCTCGGCGATTTCTTCGTTCACGTCGGCACATTGGAGAGCGGCGAGCTGAAGCTCGGCACCGCTCTGCAGCTCGAAGTGGATCACGGCAGGCGCTTTTCGATCCGCGCGCATCACTCGGCCACGCATCTAATCCACGAGGCGCTGCGCCAGGTGCTCGGCGACCACATCGCCCAGCGCGGCTCGATGGTTGCGCCGGATCGGCTGCGCTTCGACTTCGTGCATCCGAAGCCGATCACGGCGGAAGAGCTCGCGCGGGTCGAGGACATCGCGAACGACGTGGTGCTGGAGAATGACGAAGTCTCGACCCGCGTCATGGGCGTGGACGAAGCCCGCGAAGCCGGCGCACGCGCCCTGTTCGGCGAGAAATATGGCGACGAGGTTCGCGTCGTCTCGATGGGCCGGACCGCGCGCGAGCGCGGCGCCAACGCACTCGGCTGGTCGGTCGAACTGTGCGGCGGCACGCATGTGAAGCGCACCGGCGACATCGGGCTGATCACGCTGACGGGCGAGAGCGCGGTCGCCTCCGGCGTGCGCCGCATCGAGGCGCTGACCGGCAACTACGCGCGAAAACACGCCAACGACACCATGGCGCTGGCGAAGACCGCGGCTCACGAGCTGCGCACCTCGATCGACGACGTCCCGGCGCGCGTTGCCGCGCTGATGGAGGAGCGCAAGAAGCTCGAGCGCGAACTCTCCGACGCCCGCAAGAAGCTGGCGATGGGCGGCGGTGCAGCTTCGAGCAACGGCGCGGCCTCAGGCGTGCGCGAAGTCGGCGACGTCAAGCTGATGGCGCGCGCGGTCGAGGGCATCGAGATGAAGGATCTGAAGAGCCTTGCCGACGACGGCAAGAAGCAGATCGGCTCCGGCGTCGTCGCCATCGTCGGCGTCACCGAGGATGGCAAGGCCGGCGTCGTGGTTGGCGTCACCGCGGACCTCACCTCGCGTTTCAATGCGGTCAATCTGGTGAAGATCGCCTCCGAAGCGCTCGGCGGCAAGGGCGGCGGCGGCCGGCCCGACATGGCCCAGGCCGGCGGCCCCGATGGCGCGAATGCGGCCGCGGCGCTGACGGCGATCGAAAAAGCCATGATCGAACAAAAATCGGCCGGCGCGTAGGCAGGTGCGCCCCGTTCCGCGAGGACGTGGCTCAGCCGATCCCGATCTGAGGGATCGCCTCTACGAATTGCTGGAGCACGATCCGCTGGCCTACTCGGTCGGGTCGCGCTTCATCCAGCTGATCATCGGCGTCATAGTGCTCGACGTGGTCGCGATGATCCTTGCCTCGGTGCCGGAGCTGGACGCGGAATTCGGCGCGCTGTTTTCGGCGATCACCATTCTGTCCGTGATCGTGTTTGCGCTGGAATATGCGGCGCGGCTGTGGACGGTGGCGGGCCATACCCAGCGCGCGGCGTCCGCATTGTCGGATCGGCTCAGTTATGTCTTCTCCGCACTCGGCATCATCGATCTGCTCGCGTTCCTGCCCGCCGCGGTCGTGCTCGCCACCGGCCGGCATGCGACGCTGGCAGCGCTCGGCGTGCTGCCGTTCTTCAAGCTGGTGCGCTACTCGCCGGCGATGCGTTCGCTGCTCGCGGCCGTGCACGCCGAGCGGCGGGCGCTGATCGGCTGCATCGTCATCCTGATCGGCGCGGTGCTGACGTTTGCCTCGCTGCTCTACGCCATCGAGCGCGACGTGCAGCCGGACAAGCTCGGCACCATTCCGCAGGCGATGTGGTGGGCGATCGTGACGCTCGGCACGGTCGGCTACGGCGACGTCGTGCCGGTGACGGCGCTCGGAAAGTTCATCTCCGTCTTCACCATCATCAGCGGATTTGCCATGATCGCGCTGCCGGTCGCGATCATCTCGACGGCCTTTGCGGAAGAGGTGAAGCGGCGCGACTTCGTGGTCACCTGGGGCATGCTGGCGCGGGTGCCGCTGTTTTCGCACCTCAGCGCTTCCGAGATCGCCGACATCATGCGGCTGCTGCGGGCGCGCACGATCGAGCAGGGCGAGATATTGGTGCGGCGGGGCGATGCGGCTTCGTCGATGTATTTCATCACCGCCGGCGAGGTCGAGATCGCGCTGCCGAACCAGCAGGTGCGGCTCGCGGATGGCACCTTCTTCGGCGAGATCGCGCTGCTGCATAAGACAAAACGAAGCGGCACGGTGACGGCGACGCGCAAGACCCGGCTGCTCGTGCTCGACGCCCAGGACTTTCACGCCCTGATCGAACGCATGCCGACGCTCGCCGCGCACGTCCACAAGACGGCAAAGGCGCGGCTGGAGGGCAGCGGCGATCTTGCGGTGGCGGAGCTGGCGCAGGCGGAGCGCGAAGGCACCGACCGCTGAGCGCTCAGCCTTTCTTCAGGAAGACGTAGTCGGCCGAATAGGGCGCGCTCTTGAAATCGCCGGCCTTGTCGCAAGAACCCTCGAGCTTGCCGCCATGGGTGTTGATGCGCTGAACCGTCGTAACCGGCGTGAGGACGCCACTGCCCCGGTGGGTCGTCACTTCCAGCTTCAGCCAGGGAATGTCGGCCGCGGTGGTACCCGGGGCATTGCCGGCGGCCTTGGCGGCCACGGCGCTGCCGTCGGCATGCTCCCAGTTCGGTCCGGCATAGTGACGGCCGATCGTCTTGCCCTCAGACAGCAGGGTGGCGATCGGTTCGCGAAAACCCCAGGCGAGCTTGCCGTCGGTGCCGGCCTTGCACTCATAGACCTGCGCGCCCTCGGCGTGGACGCTGAGCACGACGCTCTCGCCGGGCGCCGCGATGGCGTCGGGGAGTGGGTCGGCGGCCAGAGCCGGTCCAGCGAGCAGCAACAGGCAGGGGACGGCAAGCTTGATCGACATGGTCGCATCTCCACGCAAAGGTCCAAATAAGCGAACGGGCCGCGCTTGCGACGCGGCCCGTGATGATGTCCGGCCCAGTCGGGCGAAATTGAGGACGGCTTACGCCGCCAGCGCCTTCCCGAGGTTCTCGGCGACCTTGTCGAGGAAGCCGGTGGTCGAGAGCCAGCGCTGGTCGGCGCCGACCAGGAGCGCGAGGTCCTTGGTCATGTAGCCTTCCTCGACGGTGTCGACGCAGACCTTCTCCAGGGTGTTGGCGAACTTGGCGAGCTCGGCATTGTTGTCGAGCTTGGCGCGGTGCGACAGGCCGCGGGTCCAGGCGAAGATCGACGCGATCGAGTTGGTCGAGGTCTCCTTGCCCTTCTGGTGCTCGCGATAGTGGCGGGTCACCGTGCCGTGGGCGGCTTCGGCTTCCACTGTCTTGCCGTCGGGGGTGAGGAGAACCGAGGTCATCAGGCCGAGCGAGCCGTAGCCCTGCGCCACGGTGTCGGACTGCACGTCGCCGTCGTAGTTCTTGCAGGCCCAGACATAACCGCCGGACCATTTCAGCGCGGAGGCGACCATGTCGTCGATCAGGCGGTGCTCGTAGGTCAGGCCCTTGGCGTCGAATTCCTTCTTGAACTCGCGCTCGTAGATGTCCTGGAAGATGTCCTTGAACCGACCGTCATAGATCTTCATGATCGTATTCTTGGTCGAGAGATAGACCGGGTAGTTGCGCAGCAGGCCGTAATTCAACGACGCGCGGGCGAAGTCGATGATGGAATCGTCGAGATTGTACATCTGCATCGCGACGCCGGCGCCCGGGGTCTTGAACACTTCCTTCTCGATCACCGTGCCGTCCTCGCCGACGAACTTCATCGTCAGCGTGCCCTTGCCCGGGAACTTGATGTCGGTGGCGCGATACTGGTCGCCATAGGCGTGGCGGCCGATGATGATCGGCTTGGTCCAGCCGGGAACCAGGCGCGGCACGTTCTTGCAGATGATCGGCTCGCGGAAGATCACGCCGCCGAGGATGTTGCGGATGGTGCCGTTCGGCGACTTCCACATCTGCTTGAGGTTGAACTCCTTCACCCGTGCCTCGTCCGGAGTGATGGTGGCGCACTTGACGCCCACGCCGACCTTCTTGATCGCCTCGGCAGCGTCGATCGTCACCTGATCGTTGGTCTCGTCACGGTACTCCATGCCCAGGTCGAAATAGAGCAGCTCGACATCGAGGAACGGGTTGATCAGCTTGTCCTTGATGTACTGCCAGATGATCCGGGTCATCTCGTCGCCATCGAGTTCGACGACGGGGTTGGACACCTTGATTTTTGCCATGATCGGGGAAGCCTCTTCGGAACGGCGCTTGTGGCGCGCCACGGGAATATCCGCCGCCTCTTAGCACCTGATAGCAGCGGGCGAAAGCCAAGGGATTATGCACTTTTAGCTCATCCAGCCTCCGCAGATGGGGGGCGGGAGCAGCCCTGCCGCGGGGACCGGGCTGAGGTTTCAGGCGAGATTCAAAAGTCGAATCCAACCCATTATTTCCCTTGAGAATTTCGTCAGGACAGGCAAACGACAGGCGGACGGGCAGCCGGCCCAAGACTGGGCCAATCCGGGTCGAGACCAGGTCAGGACCGGCCTTGAATCAATTCATGAAGAGCGCCTCTCCAAGGCCTTGAGAACCAGTGTGAAAGCGAAGCGAGATGTCGGGGACTGACAAGAGCAAGGCGGGCCTTTCCCTCGACGGTCCCATCGTCATCCTGGTCGAGCCGCAGCTTGGCGAAAACATCGGCATGGCCGCGCGCGCCATGGGCAACTTCGCGCTGAGCCGATTGCGTATCGTCAATCCTCGCGACGGCTGGCCCAACATCGCCGCCCAGCGCGCCGCGGCCGGGGCCGACTATATTCTGGACAAGGTCGAATTGTTCGACACGGTCGGTGAGGCCGTCGCCGACCTCGACCTGCTGTTCGCCACCACCGCGCGCCCTCACGACCAGGCCAAGCCGGTGGTGGGGCCGGAAGCCGCAGCTAGCGAGATTTCCGGGCACGTCGCGGCGGGCGGCAAGGCCGGTATCCTGTTCGGCCGGGAGCGCTGGGGGCTGACTAACGAGGAGGTCGGGCTCGCCAACCGCATCATTACCTTTCCGGTCAATCCGGGCTTTGCCTCGCTCAACCTCGCCCAGGCCGTGCTGCTGGTCGGCTACGAATGGTTCAAGCGGGCGACCTCCGGCGAGCTGCCGCACGCCATGCCGGAGCGCTCCGAGCGCGCCTCGCAGCATCAGATGCAGGCCTTCTTCGACAATCTCATCCGCGAACTCGACCGGGTCGAATTTTTGCGCCCGGCCGAGAAGCGCGACACCATGCTGGTGAACCTGCGCAACATCTTCACCCGGATGGAGCCGACCAAGCAGGACATGCACACCCTCCATGGGGTGGTGATGGCGATCGCAGAAGGGCGCAAGGGCCCGGCCAAGGGCGGCGTGCTCGACGGCGAGCAGGCAACGCGGCTGCGTGCGCTTTTGGCCGAGCACGGTCAGGGCGGCGGCGTTCCCGACAGCGGCTCCACCGTGCGCGGCCTCGCCCGCCTGCTCCGCCGCAACCCGACCGATGCCGAACGCCTGCTCTGGCAGGCCCTCACCCGCGACCGCCGCTTCGCAGGCGGGTTCAAGCGCCAGACCCCTGTGGGGCGGCACATCCCGGACTTCGTCTCGTTCCCGCACCGGATCGCGATCGAGCTGGTCAACACGGGTGAGAACGAGACGATCGTCGCGGATCGCGCGTCGCGGCGGGCGTGGCTCGAGGCAAGGGACTATCGGGTGATCGAGATGCGGGCGGCGGATGTCGAGCGGGATATCGAGGCGGAGCTGGTGCGGTTGCAGGGGATGATCGAGCAGGGCGTGTAGATTTTCGTCGGGAAGCAGAGCGAATTGTCGCTCTCGCTCACCTTGGCCGATCAGCGCCGGTTCAGCGCTGAAAGACAACCTTGCCGCCCACCAGCGTCAGGTCCGCCTTGATGTCCTTGATCTGCTCCTCGGGCACGGCCGCGTAGTCAGCGGAGAGCACCACGATGTCCGCCAGCTTTCCGGGCTCAATGGTCCCTTTGCGGGCTTCATCGAAGTTGTAGCGCGAAGCCGCGCTGCTGTAGAGCCGTAGGGCCTGCTCGCGCGTAATAGCTTCTGCCGAGCCGTAGATGTTTCCGTTGGGATCCTTCCTGGTCACCATGATGTACATGTTGAGGAAGGGGTTGATCGGGTTGACCGGAAAATCCGTCCCGGCGCCGAGGCTGTTGAGTCCCATTTTTTCGATCAACGTCCTGGTCGGCACGGCGCGGTCAGCGGTCGCTTTCCCGAGAAATCGTTCGACGGTCGCTCCCTTATCCCACATGAAAACGTTCTGGAAATCGATGCGGACTCCTAGTCTTTGCGCACGCTCCATCTGTTCTGGCCGGATCAGGCTGGCGTGGATGAGGACGAAGCGACGGTCGCGGATCGATTTTTCTTTATCCGCTGCCTCGAAGGCATCGAGCACCTGGTCAACACCCAGGTCGCCGACGACGTGGACTCCGACACGCCAGTCATAACGGTTGCAGACGGAGATGAGTTGCTTCAGCCGCTCAGGTGTCTGCTGCGTGATGCCGTGATAGTTGTCGTGTGAATCGGGGTACACGTCACGCATGAGCGCCGTCTTCAGCGTCATGCCGCCGTCGTAAAAGATCTTGATGCCGGCGAACTTGAGCCAATCGTCACCGAACCCTGAGGAGGCGCCATTGCCTGACATGATCGCTTCCCATGCGGTCAGATCGGCGGGGGGCTCCGGTCGAAACATCACGCCGGTGCGCAAAGTGGCTTTCCCCGCTGCGACAAGCTTCTGCAGCGTTCGGACATCACGTGGCTCTGTTGCGCCTTCGATCACACTGGTGATGCCGAAGCTGTTCAGCACACCTTCGGCAATGGTGAATTGCCGCATTTCGTCGTCTTCTGTCCAAGGTGGTACGGCCTTCTCGACCCGATCGATCGCCGTCTCCACGAGCACGCCGGTCAAGTCACCGGCTGCGTCGCGTTCAAACTTACCACCACTCGGGTCCGCGGTGGTCTTGTCGACACCGACCACTTGTAGAGCCATGGTGTTCGCCATCGAGAAATGCCCGACGGTGCGAAGATAGACCGGGTTGTTCGGAGCAACACTATCGATCTCCTGCCTCGTGAGATAGCGCTTCTCGGCCAATTGTGAGGGCGGATGCCACGCGCCACCTACAATCCACTCACCCGGCTTCTTCTTGGTGGCGAATGATTTGATGGCCTCGAGCGCGTCCGCGACGGTCTTGGCTCGGCCCAGGCTTACGACATAGTCGCCCAGACCAGCGGCCTTGAAGTGAGCGTGTGTATCGATCAATCCGGGGATGACGGTCTTGCCGGACACGTCGAGCACGCGGGTCCGGGCGCCTGCAAGCGCCTTGATCGAAGCACTGGTTCCGGTCGCGATGATCTTTCCATCCGCGACGGCGACTGCCTCCGTGACGGTCGATCGGTCGTCTAAGGTCAGAACCTTGCCATTAACGAGGACGAGGTCAGGCGCATTGAGCTCCGGCTGCTGTGCCTCGGCATTTGCGACGCCAGCGACGAACATGCCCGTAGCAAGGATTGCAAATGCCTTTAACTTGCGGACCATCGCGTACCCTCTTGGATCTTTTTTGCTTGGCGACAGCTGCAAGAGTATCTTTGATTAAACGTGGGTTCAACGCTTCTCGACGGTTGGTAGCGTCGCACGGATGGCAAAGTGGAGTGCTCCCGTGGTTAGCTGGAAAGCTGGCCGTCCCGGTACCGGGCGCCCATGTCCCCTCTACGAACGACGCCCGAGCTGCACCTCGCGCTCCACCGCAATCCATGTCGTGCGCGCCACCGCGAGCAACTTCCCGACTCGATCGTGCACCGCGGCGTCGGCCATGCGCTTGCGGCCGTCGCGGGCGGTCGGCCACGCCGTGATGACGCAGCGGTCGTCGGGGCGGGGGCGGGCTTCGATTCGGACCGACATGCGGCCAAGCAGCAGCGGCGTCCGGTCGAAACTGCCGGTCTGCGGATCGCAATTGCAGGCAAAGCCGGTGGGGCAGTCGAGCGCCGACCAGAGGAATTCCGGCGCGACGAGGCCGTCGTCGGCGGCGAGATTCTTATCCGGTGTCCAGCTCGCTGCCAGAACGGCGTTGTGACCACGGAGCGAGCCGGCAAAAATGCGCAGGCCGTCTCCCTTGGCCCTTGCGGGGCCGCACACGAAACATGTCGGCAGCGGATGCTCGTGCGGCTTCACCGGCGTCAACAATTCGGCGGCGCAGGCCTCCTCGAAGCTGGCTGTTTCCACGCGCGCAAGCTCGACGCTTGCCGGCCGCCCGGTCGCGACGATCTTGTCGCCATCGCGAAGCTGCCATGCGCCGTCGTCCGTTGCGACCGCATCGAGTGGCGTGTCCAGCGGCGGCGGTGCGCGCAGCGTGATCTCCGCGGCGCCGGGAATGTGGCGGGCCAACCGGCCGCAAACATAGCCGCCGTTGCCGGAGTTCGGAGGACCGCAAAAGCGTTTGTCGATGATGATCTTTGTCATCGGTTTTGTTCTCTCTTCCCCGTGCACTTTACCTGATCTTGAGGACAATTCGCCCCTGAACCGTTCGGTTGGCCACGGCACGCATGGCTTCGCCGGCCTCCTCCAAAGGGAGGACGCGATCGATGTGCGGGCGGATTTGCCCGCCGGCCAGCAGTTGCATCAGCGTGGCGTTCATGCGCGCCGCTTCGAGCGAGAATTTCTCCGCCCAGGCGCCGACGAAGACCCCGAGGATGGAATAGTTCTTCAGCAGCGGAAGGTTCATCGGGAGCTGGGGAATCTCGCCGCTGGTGAAGCCGATCGGCATCAGCCGGCTGCCCCACTTCATCGACCGGGCCATCTGCTGGAATATCGCGCCGCCGACATTGTCGAAGCCGATATCGATCCCTTCGCCGCCGGTGATCGCCTTGATCCGGTCGCGCAGATCCTCGCTACGATAATTGACGATGTCGCTGGCTCCATAATTGCGAACCAGGGCGGCCTTGTCATCGGAGCCGATCCCGGCGACGACGCGCAGACCGAAATAGCGGCCGAGATCGACGGCGGCAAGGCCAACTCCGCCGGCAGCGCCGGTGACGAACAGCGTTTCGCCGCGCTGCGCCCTGGCCCGCTCGACCAGCGCATAATAGGCCGTGCCGTAATTGTGCAGGACCGTCGCCGCTGCCTCGAACGCGACGCCTTCCGGCAGAAGCACGCACTTTGAGTCCTTCGCTATCATCCGTTCGGCGTAGCCGCCGGTCCAGGCGCTGCATGCCACGCGGTCGCCGGGAGCGAATGCAGTGACCTCGTCGCCGACCGCGACGACGATGCCGGATGCTTCCGTGCCGGGCACGAAGGGCGTCGGCGGCCGCATCTGGTAGAGGCCCGAGATCACCAACTGGTCCATGAAGCTGACGGAGGCTGCATGGACGTCGATCAGGATCTCGTCGCCGGAGGGCTTCGGCTCGTCGATTTCACTGAGGCGCAGATCGGCGGGGCCGGTGAATGAGCTGCATAGAATTGCTCTCATCGTGTCGCTCCAACGGATTGTCTGCATTCGGCAGGTTTGCGTAATGGCGTCGCATATCCCGCGACAAGCTTGACGAAATCTGCCTGTCGCGCTGCACCGGTCTTTTCAAACAGGCGCCGGACATGCGTCTTGATCGTCGTATTGGCGACGCCGAGTGCCGCCGCCACTTCGGGAACGCCGCCGAGTTCGACGATCGCGAGCATCACACGCAACTCGGTCGGCGTCAGTTTGAATGCCTTGCCGATCACTTCGGAACGAGGCGGTATCGTGAGCGCCGCCCTGCGGACGAACAACGCTGCGACGGCGCTGTAGGCGACGCCCCCACGTCGGCGCGCGCCGGAAGTCAACGGCAGAGCATGGGCGACGTGGCGCTTCCCGTCCCGCCCGATCATCGGCACCGCGAGCCCGTCGGCGCCGAGGAACGCGTTTTCCTGCCCGGCGGCTGCGAAAAAATGCTGCAGGGTCCGGTTGACCGTCGGATCGCAAGCCGCGAGGTGCCCGCGGATTTCGTGCAGGATGTCGCGCGCTTCGATCATGTCCTGCCCGGCAGTATTGGCGTGAATGAGACGCGCCTCCGCGTCAACGAGACAAAGACCGACGTCGAGCCCATCCAGCGTATCGGCAAACGTGGCGGCCTCCGCCGACATCCGGGGAATAGCTGATATTGCATTCATTGCGACGCTCCAGCAGGCCGAGGCGGCTGGCGATCTTCCGTCCGACGACCGAAAAGACGCGGCAGCAGCATGGGAACGCGCCGGCGATAATCCTGGTAGGTCGCGCCGAACTCGGCGATCAGGTCGCGCTCCTCGAACTGAAGCGCGGCCAGGATGTAGGCGGTGTTTGCGAGCGCAAACAGAAGGTGGCCGACGGTCATCTCGGGCGTGGCCCAGAACGCGAGCAGAAAGCCGAGCATGATGGGATGGCGCACGATCTTATAGAGCAGCGGTGTTCTGAACGATTGATTTGGTATCTCGCTCCCGCGGAACGCGACGAAGGCCTGGCGCAGGCCGAACAGATCGAAATGATCGATCATGTGGGTCGAGGCGAACGCGACAAGCCAGCCAAGCCAATGCACGCCGATCAGCAACCAGGCCGCTATTCCGCTCGCTTGCCAGACCGGCGTCGGAATCGGGCGCCACTGCCAGAACAGCAACAGCAGGATCAGGCTGGAGAGCAGCACATAGGTGCTGCGCTGGCAGCCGGGGGGAAGGAATTTGGCCGACCATCGCTTGAAGACCGGGCGCGCCATGACGCTGTGCTGGATCGCAAACAGGCCCATCAGCAGCAGGTTGACGACGATAGCCACGCTCAGGTCCATCGGGTTGCCGACGTCGATCGACCTATCGATCGACATGTCGATCGACTTGGGCACGACATAATTGCCGACGAAACCGAGCGCATAGAGAAATGAGACCGTGAAGATCACGTAGCTCACGATGGCGTAGAGCAGGATCAGGAGGCGCGAGATCATGTTTTTTCCTATTGTGCCTGATGGAGCCGTGCCGCATGGAGGAGCCTGAATTGCTCGCCCGCGAGCAGGCTCGATCTGCCCCCACTGCTATTGCTGGACCGTCCCCTGCGCGTCCCCCGGGGCGCCGCAAGGGGAGGGAGGACTTTCATGACGGTTTTCTCGCTGGGGACGTTCGGGTTCCCTGAGGTCCACGCCGACGGCCGCCCGATCAAATTGGCCTTGCGCAAGGGCCTCGCGCTGCTGGTCTATCTCGCGGAGGCCAAGGGCGCCGTGGCCCGCGAAATCGTGGCGACGCTGCTGTGGCCTGAAACTGACCGCGAGACCGGGCTTGCGCGATTGCGGCGGCTGCTTCACCGCATCGAGCTGACGCTCGGTCAGCAGGTGTTCGAGACCGACCGCACCAGCCTGCGATGGTCTCCGGCAGTCGCGCTGCAGGTCGATGCGCATCTGTTCGAGGGCGCTTGCGATCGCGCTGACTTTGACGAGGCCTGCCAGATTTATCGGGGAGATTTCCTCGCAGGGTTCTCCCCGGAGGACTGTCCGGAATTCGACGACTGGGCGTTCTTCCGCCGCGAGGCGCTGCGGGGACGGCTGATGCACGCGCTGGAGCGCCTGGTGCAGGACAAGACCGCCGCCGGCGACTACTTTTCCGCGGCCACGCATGCGACCCGTCTGGTCGAGCTCGATCCTTTGAGCGAGGTCTACGGCCGGCATCTGATCCGCAGTCTGCTGCTGGCGGGTGACCGCAGTGCGGCAGAGCGGCACCACGCGGCACTGAGGCAGCGGCTGCGTGACGAGCTTGGTGTTACGCCCGAAGCCGAGACCGAGGCGTTGATGAGTCCTGCGGCGGCAGCCGACGTTCCAGCGACGCGCTACGTCAAGGGCGCTGGTGTGCATCTGGCGTATCAGACCTACGGCAGCGGCCCGCTCGACATCCTGGTCATGCCCGGCTTCGTGTCGCATGTGGAGCGCGCTTGGGAGCACCCCGCGAGCCGGGCGTTTCTGGCCTCGCTGATGAAGCTTGGGCGCCTGATCGTGTTCGATCGTCGCGGCATCGGGTTGTCCGACCGGGTTGGATCTGCGCCTGATATCGACGTCACCGCGGAGGACATCGGCACGGTGCTACGGGCGACCGGCTCGCGCCGCGTCGTGCTGTTCGGCGCATCCGAGTGTGGACCAGCCTGCATCAAATTTGCAGTCGATGAACCGCGTCTCGTGGCCGGACTCATCCTGTTCGGTGCATTGGCCAAGGGCTGCTGGTCGCAGGATTATCCGCACGCGCTGCGCGCCAGCCAGTACGACGCCTGGAGCAAGCACCTCATCGCGCAATGGGGAGGTCCGGTGGAGATTGAGACGTTCGCGCCCAGCCTTGCGAGCGATCCCCAGGCACGCGCCTGGTGGGCGGGGCTATTGCGCGCGGCCTCCAGTCCCGGCGGCATCTCGGCGGTGCTCGAGGCGTTTCGCGATGCCGACGTGCGGCACCTTTTGCCGCAGATTGCCATGCCGACACTGGTGCTGCATCGTCGTGACGACAAGGCCGTACGGATCGAGGCCGGCCGCGATGTGGCGAGCCGGATCAAAGGTGCGCAATTCGTCGAGCTCGACGGCAACGATCACTGGTTCTTTGCGGGTGATCAGGGACCGGTACTCGGTGCGATCGGGCGGTTCATCGCTGCGTTACCGAGGGAGCGGCTGCGAGTGCCGTAGCCCGGATGAGCGAAGCGACATCCGGGGACGGTCGTCCCGCATGTCGCTGCGCTCATGAGGCCACGGGATGGGAGCGATCACACCGCCTCGAGCTGATCCGCCGCGCGCTTCTTCTTTGCCTTGGGCTGGCTGAGCAGGGAACCTGCCGTCAGCGCCGCCGTATCGGCCACGCCCGGATCGCGCGACACCATCGCCGCGACGATGGCGCCGTCGATCAACAGCCCGAGCTGATGTGCGAGCACGAGGGGCTCGTTCGAACCGAGCTCGCCAGCGAGCTTCTCGATGTGGCCGAGCACGATCTTCTTGTGCTTCATCGCGATGTTGCGGAACTGCTTGGCGTCCTTGTCGTGCTCGCCGACCGCATTGATGAAGGGGCAGCCGTAGAAGCGCTCCTCCGCGAACCAGCTCTTCAGGGCCGGGAAGATGCGCGTGAGCTTGGCCTGCGCGTCGCCGCCGCCGTCTTCCATGGCGCCGATGAACCATTCGCGCCACTGCTTGCCTTCGCTCTCCAGCACCGCGTTGACGAGATTGGTCTTGGAGCCGAATAATTTATAGAGCGTGGTCTTCGCGGTGCCGGCTTCCGCGATGATCGCGTCGATGCCGGTGGCGTTGATGCCGTTCTTGCAGAACAGATGCGTCGCCGCGCTGAGCAGGCGTCCGCGCGCGGACTCGTCGTCACTGGCGCCGCCGTGCGGCGAATGAGACTTCTTCTTTGACGTCTTGTTCAGTGAGGGCTTGGCCATGAGTCCAAACTTACCCGCAGCCGCGCCGCATCAGCAAGCCGCATCTGTCCGCGCTGAAAAGATTCGCACGGGAAAGCCCGTCTGCATCGCCTTTGAGCAAACGGCGGCTGATCAATTCGCAGGCAGCGTTCGCTAAGCGGCTCCAATACTTCGCCTTTTGATTTTGGTCGGCTCTGGCACGCTCCATGCAAGGAAACAGACCGTTCGGTATCCTACCGATTTCCACTTCTGCCAGGGAGAAGATGATGACTGCCGTCGTTCAAAAGACAGTGCTGACGGGTTGCCTCGCGCCCATCGACAAGAATGGCCTCGAGCAACTGATCGCCAACGGCAAGGCCAATCCGAAGGTCATCAAGACCTTGAAGTGCAAGACGGTCGCGGAAGGAAAATTCCGCCACGCCAACTACATCCGCAATTTGCAGCCCTACATCGTCGACGAGCCGCCCGGTCTGCTCGGCGACGACACTGCGCCCAATCCGTCCGAAGCTTCGCTCGCCGCGCTGGGCTCCTGCCTCGCCGTCGGCCTGCACGCCAACGCCGTGCATCGCGGCTGGATCGTCAACAAGCTCGAGCTCGAGCTCGAGGGCGATCTCAACATTACCGCCGTCTGGGGCACCGGCGATGTCTCCGACAAGCCCGTTGGATTTACGGACGTGCGCGTCAAGGTCGACATGGAATGTGAGGGGATCTCGCCGGACGAAATCAATGCGCTGGTCGCCCATGTGAAGCAATGGTCGCCAGTCGCCAACACCTTCACCCGCCCGGTCAATCTCGAGGTCGGCATCTGAGCTGACGGCAACAGGACAAGGTGCGGGAGACGATCATGGGTTCACTGGCTTTATCACGGGCCGAAGTTTTGGATCAGCCCGCACCGTCCATTGCAGGCGAGGTGGCGCGGATCGCGCGGGAGCAGCTCGCGCCGCTCGCCGCCGGCATCGATGCCGGCACCATTTATCCGGCCGATGTGCTGCACAAGCTCGGCGAGGTCGGTGCCTGGGGCAGTCACGTGCCGCACGAAGGGCCTGCCGATCTGCGCTGTGCCATTCAGGCGATGGCTGAGATCGGTGAGGTCTGCGGCAGCACTGCTTTCATGGCGTGGTGCCAGAACACACTGGTCTGGTACGCGGCCAACTCGACCAACATGAAGCTGGCAAAGCGCTTCGGCGATGCGTTCTCGACCGGTCGCGTGCTCGGCGGCACCGGACTCTCCAATCCGATGAAGAGCTTTTTCGGCATCGAAAAGCTCAAGCTGAAGGGGCGCAAGGTCGAAGGCGGCTACATCGTGCGCGGCGCGCTGCCCTGGGTGTCCAATCTCGGACCGGATCATTATTTCGGCACCATCTTCGAACGCGAGGACGAGCCGGGCATCGCAAGTGGCGAGCCCGGCCAAGTGATGTTTTTGGCGGACTGCTCCGATCCCGCGATCACACTGACGCCATGCAAGCCGTTCCTCGCCATGGACGGCACCGGCACCTATGGCGTGCAGTTCCGGGACGCCTTCGTGCCTGACGAGCTGATCCTGGCCGATCCCGCCGCACCTTTCGTGAAGAAGATCCGCGCCGGCTTCATCCTGCTGCAGGCCGGCATGGCGCTCGGGCTCATCAAGGACTGCATCAACATCATGGACGAGGTCGACAATCCCCTCGGCCACATCAACCGCTATCTGCCGCAACAGCCGGTGCACTTCCGCGATCTCGCCGCCGAGCTCGAGGCCGAGACCATGGCGCTGGCGCGTGATCCCTACAACGAGGAGGAGACCTACTGGCGCAAGGTGATCGCGCTCAGGCTGCGCGCCGGTGAAGCCAGCGTCGCGGCGGCGCACGCGGCGATGCTGCATTGTGGTGCGCGCGGCTACCTCAAGAGCCACCGCGCGCAGCGCCGCCTGCGCGAGGCCTATTTCGTCGCGATCGTCACGCCTGCCACCAAGCAGCTGCGCAAGATGCTTGCCGATTCCTGAGTTTTACGAGCCCACCCACCATCTAACCTCAACGGAGAGGCTGCCAATGACGGACGTTCTGATCTCTGCCAGCGAACTTGCCGATCTCTTGAAAACCGAGCCCTGTGTCGTGATCGACACCCGCAACCCCGACGCCTATGGCGCCGGGCACCTTCCCAACGCCGTGAACGTGCATGAGATATTCACGTTTCTTGCGACCTCGACGCCGGAAGGCATGAGCGAGCTGAAGACCAAGTTTGCCGATGCCTTCGGCGGCGCGGGTCTGTCCGGCAAGGAGACGGCCGTGATCTACGAGCAGTCGATGAACTCCGGCTTCGGCCAGTCCTGCCGCGGCTACTACCTGCTCACCATGCTCGGCTATCCCAAGATCAAAGTGCTGCATGGCGGCTTCGACGCCTGGGCTGCCGCAGGTCTTCCGGTGACGAAAGATGTGCCGGCGCCGATGAAGGCGTCGTTCGGAATCGTGCCTGAAGCGGGCGAGATTCTGATCGACGCCAAGACCATGCTGGCGGCCGTCGGCAAGCCGGGCGTCGCCATTCTCGACGTACGCGACGTCGACGAATGGATCGGCGACAGCTCTTCTCCGTATGGCAAGGATTTCTGCCCGCGCAAGGGTCGCATCCCCGGTGCGGTGTGGCTGGAATGGTATCGCATGATGAAACCGACCGCCGAGGGACCGCGCTTCAAATCCAAGGACGAGATCCTGGCGGAATGCGCCACGGTCGGCATTTCACCGTCCACGCCGGTCTATCTTTACTGCTTCAAGGGAGCGCGCGCCTCGAACACGTTTCTGGCGCTCAAGAACGCCGGCGTGAAGGACGTGCGGATGTATTTCGGCTCCTGGAACGAATGGTCGCGCGATCCGTCGCTGCCGATCGAGCAGGGACTGCCGATCGCATCGGAGGTCACGACCAAGGCGGCGTGATCGCCACTAACCGAGGGCTCGCGGACGGGGCGTAATCCCCAGCGCCTTGATCCGCGAGGCCAGCGTGGTCGGCTTGATATCCAGCATCTCGGCCGCCCCACCGGGGCCGAACACTTTTCCGGCGCAGCCCTCGAGCGCGGCCAGGATGTTTGCGCGCTCGTGGTCGCGCATTTCGGATGACGTCATCACAGCGGGCCGTGCGTCGGTCTTCTGCCGCGCGGCGCCGGCTGGGGCCTGCGCGCCGGAGGTGTCCGGCAAATCGATCCGCAATCGGCCGTTCTGCGACAGGATCGCAGCGCGCTCGATTACGTTCTGTAGTTCGCGGACATTGCCCGGCCAGTCATAGCGCGTCAGCCGACGCGCATCGCCCTCCGACAAGCGCAGATTCGATTTCAGCGCCTTGCTCTCGCGCGTGAGGAAGTGCTGAGCGAGCAGGGGAATGTCCTCGCGACGCTCGCGCAGGGGCACGGTCTCGATCGGGAAGACGTTGAGGCGGAAATAGAGGTCCTCGCGAAACCGGCCGCGCTGCACCTCCTGCTTGAGGTCGCGATTGGTCGCGGCGATGACGCGGACGTCGACCGCGCGCGTGCGCTCCTGGCCGACGCGCTCGAAATTGCCCTCCTGCAAGACGCGCAGCAGCTTGCCTTGCAATTCGAGCGGGATCTCGCCGACCTCGTCGAGGAACAGCGTGCCGCCATCGGCGAGTTCGAACCGGCCGATGCGGTCGCGCGTCGCGCCGGTGAAGGCGCCGCGGACATGGCCGAAGAATTCGCTCTCGAACAATTCGCGCGGGATCGCTGCGCAGTTGACGCGGATCAGCGGCCGGTCGCTGCGGGTGGAATCCTCGTGGATGGCGCGCGCGATCAGCTCCTTGCCGGTGCCAGATTCCCCGGTGATCATCACCGCGGCGCTGGTCGGCGCCACCAGCTTGACTTGGCGCAGCGTCGTCTGGATCGCCTCGCTGCCACCGATGATGCCGCGCGGATTGGTCTCGATCCGGATTTCTTCCTGGAGGTAGGCGTTTTCGAGCTCGAGACGTTCGCGCAGGCGACCGACCTCGGCGAGCGCGGCGTGCAGCTTCTCGTCGGCCTCGCGCCGCTGGCTGACGTCGCGAAACACCACGACGGCACCGACCACCACGCCGCGATCACGGATCGGCGTGGAGGTGTATTCGACCCAGGCCGGCGAGCCGTCCTTGCGCCAGAACACTTCGCCGTCGACCTGGTGCACCGCGCCGTCGCGGAACGCCGCGTAGATCGGGCAGTCATGGTTGTGATAGTGCCGCCCGTCATGGTGGGTGTGGTGCATGATGGGATGGATTTCCTTGCCGACCAGCTCCTCGGCCGTCCAGCCCAGCATCCGCTCGGCGGCGGGGTTCACGAAGGTGGTCCTTCCTTCCGCGTTGACGCCGTAAATGCCTTCGCCGGCGGCGCGCAGGATCAGCTGGTTCTCGCGCTCGATGTCCTGGAACACGCGCTCGACCCGCTGCCAGGTCGAGATGCCGCTGCGCATATGGTCTTCAGCGGCGGCATCGACATTGCGGCGGCGGCGCGCGTCGAGATCGGTCAGGGTGAGCTGGACCAGCGTGCGCCCGTCATGGGGCAGGACGCAGCCGGCATATTCGAGCCGGAGATTTTGCCCGGTGGCATGGCGTGGGTTGAGCGCCGTAGTCCAGTAGGCGCCCTTGTGCAGCACGGCCTGGGTGAACACGGTCAGCGCCGGAAGCTCGCCGGCATGCAGCGTGCTCGCCTTGGTCTGGCGCAGCAGCGCGCGGTCGTAGCCGAGCAGGGTGCAAGCAGCGGGATTGGCATCGACGATCTGGTCGCCGAAGGGATCGACCAGCAGCGTCGCTTCGACCGAGGATTCGAAGGCCGCGACGCGCGGATCGATGGTCGGGGCCACATCATCGTGGGCGAGTAGTGGCGTCGTTGCCATTACGAAATCTCGTTATTAAGCTACGAAATATCGTTTATCACGAATTTTCGTAACGACCAAGTGCGAGCGAAAGTGCCGCGTCATCAAGGCACTGGCCAGCCTGAAGGTGATGGCATGCTCCTTGCGTAATTCTCCTCGCAACGACGCGCAGGAGGTCCGATGTCCACTTTCGACAATCCGTTTGATCCCGATCGCAACCTGCGAGCCGGCTGTGCCTGTGGTCAGCATCAATCCGCGGCGGAGCATGAGCAGGCCACCGCGTTGCGCTGTGATCCCGTCGAGAGCGAAGAGAAGCGCTACGAGGGCGCCGTCGCCTCTGCCGTGATGCGCGCGATGTTTCCGCAGGATGTGGCGCGGCGCGCGTTTTTGAAATCGGTCGGGGCCTCCACCGCGCTGGCCGCGCTGTCGCAGTTCTTCCCGCTTCAGACCGCCACCGAAGTCTTTGCGCAAGCCGGCGCGCCGGAAAAGAAGGACCTCAAGGTCGGCTTCATCCCGATCACCTGCGCCACGCCGATCATCATGGCGGCGCCGCTGGGCTTCTACGCCAAGCACGGCCTCAACGTCGACGTAGTCAAGACCGCCGGCTGGGCCGTGATCCGCGACAAGACCATCAACAAGGAATACGACGCCGCGCACATGCTGGCGCCGATGCCGCTGGCGATTTCGCTTGGCTTAGGTGCCAACGCCATTCCATTCGCCGTGCCCGCGATCGAGAACATCAACGGGCAGGGCATCGTGCTGGCGAGCAAGCACAAGGACAAGCGCGATCCGAAGGACTGGAAGGGCATGAAGTTCGCCATCCCGTTCGACTATTCCATGCACAATTATCTGCTGCGCTACTATCTCGCCGAACACGGGATCGACCCCGACACCGACGTGCAGCTGCGTTCGGTGCCGCCGCCGGAAATGGTGGCAAACCTGCGCGCCGACAACATCGACGGCTTTCTCGCGCCCGACAACATCTGCCAGCGCGCGATCTATGACGGCGTCGGCTTCATGCATCTTTTGTCCAAGGAAATCTGGGACGGCCATCCCTGCTGCAGCTTCGCCGCCAGCCGCGAGTTCATCACCACGGCGCCGAACAGCTTTGCCGCGCTGACGCGCGCGATCGTCGATGCCACGGCCTATGCGTCGAAGGCGGAGAATCGCAAGCAGATCGCCGAGGCGATCGCGCCGGCGAACTACATCAACGCGCCGGTCACGGTACTGGAACAGGTCTTGACCGGCACCTATGCCGACGGCCTCGGCGGCGTGAAGACGGATGAAAAGCGCGTCGATTTCGACCCGTTCCCCTGGCAGTCCTTTGCGGTGTGGATGCTGACGCAGATGAAGCGCTGGGGTCAGATCAAGGGCGATGTCGACTACAAGGCGGTCGCCGAGCAGGTGTATCTCGCCACCGACACCAGGAAGCTGATGACGGAGATGGGCCTGGCGCCGCCAGCCAGCAGCTACAAATCGTTCGCCGTGATGGGCAAGACTTTCGATCCGGCCAAGCCCGAGGATTATTTGGCGGGCTTCAAGATCAGGAAGGCGTCGTGATGGGCCGCGCTGTGCCTCCGCTGTCGTCCCGGCCTAGTGCGCGCTGCGCACGGGGGCCGGGACCCATACCGCGTGATTTGTCGATCGCGGAAGGTAGCAGTACCGAACAACTAATCTCCGCCAAACTTCTCCCTGGGGCTATGGGTCCCGGCCTTCGCCGGGACGACGGGGGGAGAGGTTTTGCGCGATGACCACCAGCTCCCTCCGTCTCCGCGCCGGCCTCGTCTCGATCGTGCTGCTCGTCGCGTTCCTCGGCGTCTGGCATCTCGCCGTGCGCTCGACGGCACCGGTGGCCACGATGAGCCCGGAATACGCCAAGCTGATGGGCCTGACCGCGACGCAGGGCAAATCCGCCATGCCGGGGCCGGTCGATGTCGGCGCAAAACTCTGGGAGCATGTGAGGAGGCCGTTCTACGACAACGGGCCGAACGACAAGGGGCTCGGCATCCAACTCGGCTACTCGATCGCGCGCGTCGGCACCGGCTATCTGCTCGCCGTGCTGGTCGCCATCCCGCTCGGCTTCCTGATCGGCATGTCGCCGCTGCTCAGCCAGGCGCTCGATCCCTTCATCCAGCTGCTGAAGCCGATCTCGCCGCTGGCGTGGATGCCGCTCGCGCTCTACACCATCAAGGATTCCTCGATCTCCGCGATCTTCGTCATCTTCATCTGCTCGATCTGGCCGATGCTGCTCAATACCGTGTTCGGGGTCGCGAGCGTACGCAAGGAATGGATCAACGTCGCGCGAACGCTCGAGGTCGGAACGATCAGGCGCGCCTTCACCGTGATCCTGCCGGCTGCGGCGCCGACGATCCTGACCGGTATGCGCATCTCGATCGGCATCGCCTGGCTCGTGATCGTCGCGGCCGAAATGCTCGTCGGCGGCACCGGCATCGGCTATTTCGTCTGGAACGAGTGGAACAACCTCTCGATCACCAACGTGATCATCGCGATCCTGCTGATCGGGATTGTCGGTATGCTGCTCGACCAGATCCTCGCGCGCTTCACGCGCATGGTCACGTTTCCGGAGTAGGGCCGTGACCGAAAAATTCATCTCGATCGAAGCCATCGCAAAGCGCTATCCGGGCGCAGGCGGCGCGACAACGGCGGTCTTCGAGAATCTCTGGCTGTCGATGGCGCGCGGCGAGTTCTGCTGCGTGATCGGCCATTCCGGCTGCGGCAAGACCACGGTGCTCAACATCCTCGCCGGCCTCGATGCGCCGAGCGAGGGCGCGGTGATCGTCGACGGGCAGGCCATTTCAGGGACGAGCCTCGATCGCGCCGTGATCTTCCAGAGCCATGCGCTGCTGCCCTGGCGCACCGTGCTCGGTAACGTTGCCTACGCCGTCAGCTCGAAATGGCGGAGCTGGGATCGCGCCAGGGTGAAGGCGCATGCGCAGAAATTTATCGATCTCGTCGGCCTGACGGGGTCGGAACACAAGCGACCTTCCGAGCTTTCCGGCGGCATGAAGCAGCGCGTGGGCATCGCGCGTGCGCTGTCGATCACGCCAAAGATGATGCTGATGGACGAGCCGTTCTCGGCACTCGATGCGCTGACGCGCGGCACGCTGCAGGACGAGGTGCGGCGCATCTGTCTGGAGACCGGGCAGACCGCGTTCATGATCACCCATGACGTCGACGAGGCGATCTATCTCGCCGACAAGATCTTCCTGATGACCAACGGTCCCGGCGCGGTGCTGGCCGAGGTCGTCGAGAACCCGCTGCCGCGGGATCGCGGCCGCACCGATTTGCACCGCCATCCGCTGTACTACGCGCTGCGCAACCACATCGTTGATTTCCTGGTAACGCGCAGCAAGACTTTCACGGCCGAGACGCCCGGTCACGATCCGCGGAATGTGCCGGTGGTGCATATCGGCAAGCCCGGACTGACGGTCGCCTCTGATGCCAAGTCGGAGCCACTCAACGAGACGTCATGGTCGGGCTTGGCCCGGCCATCCACGTCCTTCTAGTGCAGCCAGAACGTGGATGCCCGGGACAAGGCCCGGGCATGACGACAACCAAGGAGACCTTGACATGAAACGCGAAGACCTCACCGAGAAGCTGCTCGACATCAAGCGCGAGAAGGGCTGGAGCTGGAAACACATCTGCGAAAAGATCGGCGGCTATTCCGAGGTGCTGATAACAGGCGCGATCCTCGGCCAAATGAAACTGACCAAGCCGCAGGCCGCAAACGCCGCTGAACTTTTCGGCCTGACGAAGGCCGAGACCGCGATGCTGAACGAGACGCCGATGCGCGGCATGCCGATGCCGCCGACCGATCCCTTGATCTATCGTTTCTACGAGCTGGTCATGGTCAACGGTCCGGCGTGGAAGGCGCTGATCGAGGAGGAGTACGGCGACGGCATCATGTCGGCGATCGATTTCGACATGGTGATGGAGCGCCTGCCCAACCCGAAGGGCGACCGCGTCAAGATCACCATGAGCGGCAAATTCCTGCCGTACAAATATTACGGCGCCAGCGGCAATGTGCCGGAGTATGGGTTCAAGGAGGGATAGCTGGTGGCATTCCGGGGTGCGTCGCAGACGTGCCCCGGAATGACGCTTCGCCTTACTTCCCGGCTTTCACCTCGGCCGCCGCCACCGCGATCAGCTCGTTCATCTTGGCGCGAATCACCTGTTCGGTGATGGCGACGTTCTTGGCGGCGAAATCGGCCATGACCTTGCGCAGGACGTCGGCGTCGCCGGCTTCCTCGAAATCGGCCGCGACCACCTCCTTGGCATAGGCCGCGGCGGCATCGCCGGTGATGCCGAGCTTTTCGGCCGCCCACAGACCGAGCAGCCGGTTGCGGCGGGCTTCCGCCTTGAATTTCTGCTCCTCGTCGAGGGCAAACTTCTTCTCGAAGCCTTCCTCGCGCTTGTCCAACGTGCTCATGCCTTTTCCAATTCCCTGCTGAATGGACCCGGCTGGCCCTCGTTGCGAGAGCCCCGGTGCATGCCTAGATAGGGGGCACGAATCGGCAAAACAACGAGCCGTTAAGCCGCAGGCAAGACGGTATAAGTTTGATGCCGGACGGCCGGATCGATTGTGCTGGGACGGCCAATCGGATAGGTTGCCTAAGGCTGGGTTCCCGTTCTGTTTCCAGGGGTTCCGGGCCGTTCACGGCAGCTCCGCTGTGGGTCGTAGTCTCGTCAACCGGAGCACACCAGATACATGGATTTCAACAAAACACGGTACATCCCCATGAGCCGTCGGCGTCGCATTTATGAAGGCAAGGCAAAGGTTCTTTACGAAGGCCCGGAGCCCGGTACCCTGATCCAGCACTTCAAGGATGACGCCACCGCGTTCAATGCGAAAAAGCATCAGGTGATCGAGGGCAAGGGTGTCCTCAACAACCGGATCTCGGAGTACCTGTTTCAGCACCTCAATGACATCGGGGTGCCGACCCATTTCATCCGCCGCCTCAACATGCGCGAGCAGTTGATTCGCGAAGTCGAGATCGTGCCGCTGGAAGTGGTGGTGCGGAACGTTGCCGCCGGCTCGTTGTCGCAGCGCCTCGGCATCGAGGAGGGTACGCAGCTGCCCCGCTCGATCATCGAGTTCTATTACAAGAACGACCAGCTCAACGACCCCATGGTGTCGGAAGAGCACATCACCGCTTTCGGGTGGGCAACGCCGCAGGAGATCGACGACATCATGGCGCTTGCCATCCGTGTCAACGACTTCCTCACCGGTCTCTTCCTCGGCATCGGCATCCGCCTCGTCGACTTCAAGATGGAGTGCGGCCGGCTGTTCGAAAACGACATGATGCGGATCATCGTCGCCGACGAGATCTCGCCGGATAGCTGCCGTCTGTGGGACATCAAGTCGAACGAGAAGCTCGACAAGGACCGTTTCCGCAGGGATCTCGGTGGGCTGCTCGAGGCCTATACCGAAGTCGCCAAGCGTCTCGGCATTCTCATGGAGAACGAGCGTCCGGCCGGTTCCGGCCCGGTGCTGGTGAAGAGCTAAGAGGGATCTGACGTGAAGGCACGTGTCACCGTTACGTTGAAAACGGGCATCCTCGATCCGCAGGGTAAGGCGATCGAGGGTGCGTTGAAGTCGCTCGGCGTCGACGGCGTCGCCAGCGTTCGCCAAGGCAAGGTGTTCGACATCGAGCTCGCCGGCGCGGACAAGGCCAAGGCAGAGGCGGCGTTGAAGGACGCCGCCGACAAGCTCCTGGCAAACACCGTGATCGAGAATTATCGGGTCGAGCTGATCGGGTGAACAGGATGGCTCACAGCCATCCGACCCGACGAAAACGCCAGTACAGCGCGCCGCAGGCCGTCAGCATCACGCCGAGCAGCGTGTAATAGCCGTACTCCCAGTCCAGCTCCGGCATGTGCTTGAAGTTCATGCCGTAGATGCCGGCAAGCGCGGTCGGGATCGCGATGATCGCGAGCCAGGAGGCAAGTTTCTTGGAGACCGCCGTCTCCTGGGCCTGGCCGACCAGCAGGCTTGCTTCGAAGGCGAAGGCCAGCACCTCGCGCATTGAATCGATCCGCTCCTGGATGTTCCTGACGTGGTCGGTGACGTCGCGGAACAGCGGCTGCATCGTCGCGCGCACCATCGCCAGTTCGTCATGCTCGAGCCGGCGGCAGACCTCCACCAGCGGTCCGATGGCAGTCCTGAGCCGCAGCAGGTCGCGGCGCAGCATGTAGAGCCGCTCGATCTGCGCCTTGCTGATCGCCTTGGAGAGCACGTCGTCCTCGATGCTCTCGACCTCTTCGTGAATGCTCTCGAGCACGGGCGAGTAGTTGTCGACGATGAAATCGAGGATGGCGTAGAGGATGTAGTCCTCGCCGCGCGCGAGCGCGCGCGGGCAGCTTTCGCAGCGTTCGCGCACCGGCGTGTAGGACGTCGACGCGCCGTGGCGCACCGAGACCAGATAGCCTTCGCCGACGAAGATGTGCGTCTCGCCGAAGGCGATCCGGCCCTCGATCAGTTGCGCCGTGCGCGCCACGATGAACAGGGCCTCGCCATATTGCTCGATCTTCGGTCGCTGATGGGCGTGGTTGGCGTCCTCGATGGCGAGCTCGTGCAGGTCGAACTGCTTCTGCACCGCGCTGAGCAGCGCCATGTCGGGCTCGTGCAGCCCGATCCAGACCACGTGGCCGGGCTTCGCCCGCCAGCTCGAAGCCTCGCTGATGGCGATATTGGCGACGCGCCGGCCGTCGACATAGGCACCGGCGGCGATGACGCCCTCGGTGGACACCGGCTCGGAGAGGGATGCGGGCAGCGAGGGGACATTCATGGCTTTAATCCCGGGCGAATCGATCGGCCGAATGGCGGGCTATGGCCTGTGCACAACGCTCGCGGGCAAGGCTAGCACTGGTAAAATCCCCGTCAAATGGTTATGTCTGCTGCCGATTTGGCAGCCGTGCCAGCCCCATTTTAATCCTCGTTCGGAACCTCTGCCATGAAAGCCGCCATCCTCGTCTTTCCCGGAATCAACCGCGAGCGCGACATGGCGCGTGCCTTGAGGCTGATCTCGGGCAGCGAGCCCGCGATGGTCTGGCATGCCGAGACGTCGCTACCTGATGGCACCGACCTCGTGGTGGTGCCCGGCGGGTTCTCCTACGGCGATTATCTGCGCTGCGGCGCGATTGCGGCGCGGGCGCCGGTGATGGACGCGGTGCGCGACTATGCGGCCAAGGGCGGCCTCGTGCTCGGCGTCTGCAACGGCTTTCAGATCCTCTGCGAATCCGGGCTCTTGCCCGGCGTCCTGATGCGCAATGCGCGGCTGAAATTCATCTGCCACGACGTGCATCTCCGCGTCGAGCGCTCCGACACGCCGTTCACGCGCGGCTACAATGCGGGGCAGGTGATCCGCGTGCCCATCGCGCATGGCGAGGGCAATTATGCGGCGGACGCGGAGACCATCAAGCGGCTCGAAGGCGAGGGTCGCGTGCTGTACCGCTATTGCTCGGCCGACGGCGCGATCGACGACATCAGCAACATCAATGGCGCCGCGCAATCCATCGCCGGCATCGTCAACGACAAGGGCAACGTGCTCGGCATGATGCCGCATCCGGAAAACCACGTCGAAGACATCATGGGCTGCACCGACGGCCGCGGACTGTTCGCCGGCCTCACCGCGCATCTGGAAAAGGCCGCGTGATTGCGTTCGTGCTGAAGCGGCTGGCGGCCGCTGTCGCCGTCGTTGCATTCGCGACGGCCGCGTTCGCGCAGGACTTCCCCAAGCGTCCCGTCACCATGATCGTGCCGTTCGCGGCCGGCGGCACGTCCGACGTGATCGCGCGCACCGTTGCCGAGCAGATGGGCATCGCGCTCGGCCAGACCATCGTGATCGAGAACGTCGCCGGCGCCGGCGGCTCGACCGCACTGGCGCGCGCCTCCCGCGCCGAGCCCGACGGCTACACCATTGCGATCGGCAATGCCGGCACCAACGCCGCGACCTATACGATTTATCCAAAGCTG
This sequence comes from Bradyrhizobium sp. URHA0013, assembly GCF_000518345.1. Classification (NCBI taxonomy): domain Bacteria; kingdom Pseudomonadati; phylum Pseudomonadota; class Alphaproteobacteria; order Hyphomicrobiales; family Nitrobacteraceae; genus Bradyrhizobium; species Bradyrhizobium sp. URHA0013. The sequence continues at coordinate 92,670 of NZ_JADK01000009.1, forward strand.
CCGTTCACGCCGGACTCCTTCGTACCGATCGCCATGGTGGCGAAAACGTTCGGCATCATCGCCGTGCGCAAGGATTTTCCGGCAAAGGACCTGAAAGAGTTCATCGCCTACGCCAAGGCTAATCCCGGCAAGATCAATCTCGGCCATGCCGGCGTCGGCTCTTCGAACTACCTGATCTGCAAGAGCTTCGTCACGGCCGCCGGGATCGACGCGACGCTGGTCGGCTATCGCGGCGCCGCGCCCGCGCTCACCGATGCCATCGGCGGCCAGATCGACGGCGTCTGCGATGCGGCAGCCTCCGTCTCGCAGTCGATCAACGAGAAGCTGGCGCGCGGACTCGTGGTCGGCTCGACCGTCCGGCTCGCCACAGTGCCCGACCTGCCAACGTCGGCCGAAGCCGGCCTGCCCGAATTCGAGGCGCAGGGCTGGAATGGCCTGTTCGCGCCCAAGGGCACCCCGCCGGCGGTCATCGCCAGGCTGAATGCAGCTGCACGCACGGCGGTCGAAACCGACGCGGTCAAGAAACGGTTCGCCGATCTCTCGACCGTTGCACCCGATGCCGACGAGCACACGCCCGAGGTGCTGCAAAAGCTCGTGACGCGCGACGTCGAGAAGTACCGCAAGATGCTGGCTGACGACGCCAAGTAATAGCTAGCGTCGTTTCAGCCGCTCCGTCGGCACCGTCATCGCGGCGACGCCCGCCATGACCAGCACCAGGCCCAGCACCAGGTTCGAGGGCACGCCCTCGCCGAGCAGCAGCACGGAGAGGCCGACGCCGATCGGGATGCGCAGATAGCCTTGCGCGTTCGTCGTCAGCGTGCCGAGCCGTCCCAGGCACATGTAGAACAGCATCAGCCCCAGGGCGCTGGAGACGATGCCCATGACGACGGTGGCTATGATCGCCGTCGGCGTCGGGTGCAGCGTCCAGGGCTGGTCGATGATCAGCGAAGGCGGCAGCAGCACCAGCCCGCCGAACAGCAGCGAACCGGCCGCCACCACCATCGGGTCGTATTCGGACAGCCGCAGGCCGAAGATCGTGGCACAGGCAAAGGAGATGGTGGCGAGCAGGATGGCGATCTCCGCCACGATCTCGCTACCGAAGCCGCGCAGCGCATCGAGGCCGACGATGACGATGGTGCCGGCAAGGCCGAAGAGCGCGCCCAAGAGCTTCAGCAGCGTTGCCGGCTCGTGGCGCGTGATCAACGAGGTGATCAGGAAGGCGAAGATCGGCGTGGTCGAGGCCAGCACCACCGTGTTCGAGGCCGGCACATAGAGCTGCGACCCCGTGATGATCAGGAATGGAAAGGTGGAGTTGATCAATTGCTGGACCGCGAACAGCTTCCAGGCCTTCGCATCGGTCGGGATCCTGACGCCGCGCATCCACAGGATCGCGAACAGGAAGGCGGCGGCGATCAGCGAACGCGCCGAGATGAAGGTCACGGGCGGGATCGTATCCAGCGCGAGCTTGGCCAGCGGATAGGTTGAACTCCAGCAGCAGGCGAGCGCGACCAGCAGCGCATAGTCGCGCCAGTTGCGCGCGCCTGTGGCGGGCATGGACGGCAATTGCGAGGCCGTGGCGCGAGCCGTCGGCGGTGTGCTCTGCGGCACCTTGATATTGCTCCCCGGCGCGACAGCGCTCGACACAAGTCTGGGCGAGGGGGCGCCAAAAGGGAAGGCGGCGAGCTATGCGTTTGGCTGCGGTGCCGGCTTCCGCTTCACCCGCTTGATCGTGCCGGAGAAGGTGAACAGCGGCCGCCCGCCCGATGTCAGCTTGCCGCGCAGGAAGATCAGCGAGCCGCCGGCGCGGGAGACCTCGCCGACGCATTCGATTAGCTCGCCCTCGCGCGTCGCGTCGAGGAAGTCGCAGGCGAAATTGGTGGTCACCGCCGGCCCATCCAGCTCGTGGGTGGCGATCGCGAACAGGCAGTAGTCGGCAAACGCCATAAAGCAGCCGCCATGGACGTTTCCGGAGCCGTTGAGGTGCTTTTTCTCGACACGGAACGCCGAGCGCACGCTGCCGTCGTCCTCGATCTTGTGCCAGAACGGGCCGACATGGCTCTCAAAACTGTCGCGAATCCAGGTTCGCCAGCCCTGGAATTCCCCATCGGTGGCGACGTGGAGGTCGGGGCGGCGAGGCGGGGGCGCTTTGGTCAATTCGTGCAAGGAAATGGGCCTTCAATTGCGGGTCGTTTGCCCTTAAATCCGATCTGTCCGCGCTGTGCAATTCCTGTTCCCGCAGCCCCCGGCCGCAAAACGTGGGACAGCGGGAAAATGCGCCATAAAGGGCTTTTCCAAGCCGTCCGATGTTCCTAAGAACGGCCCACCGCCGTCGAAAGCCTCGAATCCATGAAGAATGAACCCAAGATCACCCCCGAGCTGATTGCCGCCCACGGGCTCAAGCCCGACGAGTATGAGCGCATTCTGAAGCTGATCGGGCGGGAGCCGACCTTCACCGAGCTCGGCATCTTCTCGGCGATGTGGAACGAGCACTGCTCGTATAAATCCTCGCGCCTCCATTTGAAGGGTCTGCCGACGAAGGCGCCCTGGGTGATCCAGGGTCCTGGCGAGAACGCCGGCGTGATCGACATTGGCGACGGCCAGGCCGTGGTCTTCAAGATGGAGAGCCACAACCACCCGAGCTACATCGAGCCGTACCAGGGCGCCACCACCGGTGTCGGCGGCATCTTGCGCGACGTCTTCACCATGGGCGCGCGTCCGATCGCCTGCCTCAATGCGCTGAGCTTCGGCGCGCCTGAGCATGCCAGGACGCGCCATCTCGTCTCCGGCGTCGTCGCCGGGGTCGGCGGCTACGGCAATTCCTTCGGCGTTCCGACGGTCGGTGGCCAGGTCCGTTTCCATACCCGCTATGACGGCAACATTCTCGTCAACGCGATGGCGGTCGGCCTCGCCGATACCGACAAGATCTTCTATGCGGCCGCCTCCGGCGTGAATATGCCGATCGTCTATTTGGGCTCCAAGACCGGCCGCGACGGCATCCACGGCGCCTCGATGGCTTCGGCCGAGTTCGACGACAAGTCCGAAGAGAAGCGTCCGACCGTGCAGGTCGGCGATCCCTTCGCCGAAAAGCTGCTGTTAGAGGCTTGTCTCGAGATCATGGAGAAGGGCTGCGTCATCGCGATCCAGGACATGGGCGCGGCGGGTCTGACGTGTTCGGCGGTCGAGATGGGCGCCAAGGGCGACCTCGGCGTCGATCTCGATCTCGATGCGGTGCCGACGCGCGAGATCGGCATGAGCGCCTACGAGATGATGCTCTCGGAGAGCCAGGAGCGCATGCTCATGGTGCTCAAGCCCGAGAAGGAGAAAGAGGCCGAGGCGATCTTCAAGAAGTGGGGCCTTGATTTCGCCGTGGTCGGCTACACCACGCCGAGCAAGCGCTTTGTGGTCAAGCATGGCGGCGACGTCATGGCCGATTTGCCGATCAAGGAGCTCGGCGACGAGGCGCCGCTCTATGACCGCCCGCATGTCCCTTCCGCCGCTTTGCCGGTCGTGCATGCGCGCGAAGTGGCGGCGCCGATGGGTCTCGGTGCCGCGCTCGAAAAGCTGATCGGCACGCCCGACATGTGCAGCAAGCGCTGGGTCTGGGAGCAGTACGACCACGTCATTCTCGGCAACACCATGCAGCGTCCCGGCGGCGATGCCGCCGTGGTCCGCGTGCAGGACGGCCCGAAGGGCTTGGCGCTGACCGTCGACGTGACGCCGCGTTATTGCGAGGCCGATCCCTATCAGGGCGGCATGCAGGCCGTGGCGGAAGCCTGGCGCAACATCACTGCGGTCGGCGGCAAGCCGCTCGCGATCACCGACAATCTCAATTTCGGCAACCCCGAGCGGCCCGAGATCATGGGCCAGTTCGTCGGCTGCCTGAAGGGCATCTCGGAAGCCTGCCGCATGCTCGACTTCCCGGTCGTGTCCGGCAACGTCTCGCTCTACAACGAGACCAACGGCCGCGCGATCCTGCCGACGCCCTCGATCGGCGGCGTCGGTTTGCTCGACGACTTCACCAAGTCAGCCTCGCTCGCGTTCAAGGCCGAAGGCGAGGCGATCCTCCTGATCGGCGAAACTCACGGCTGGCTCGGCCAGTCGGTTTACTTGCGCGACATCTGCGGTCGCGAGGAAGGGGCGCCGCCGCCGGTCGATCTCGCCGCCGAGAAGCGCAACGGCGACTGCGTGCGCGGCATGATCCATGCGGGCACCGCGAGCGCCGTGCACGATCTCTCCGACGGCGGCCTGCTGATCGCTCTTGCCGAGATGGCGATGGCGAGCGGTATCGGCGCCAAACTGCTCGCGGCGCCAACCTCGTTGGTGCCTCAGGCCTATTGGTTCGGCGAGGACCAGGCGCGCTATCTCGTCATCGTGCCTGAAACCGAGGCCGGCCGCGTGCTCGCCAAGATGCGCGGCTGCGAGGTGCCCTGCGTGCGGATCGGCACCACCGGCGGCGACGCGATCGCGATCGCGGGCGAGGCGCCTGTGACGATAGAGGCGCTGCGGACCTCGTTCGAGCGCTGGCTGCCGGAGTATATGGGCGGCAAGGCGGCGTAGGACGCGCTTCCGCAAACTCCGTCATTGCGAGCGCAGCGAAGCAATCCAGAGCCTCACCGCCGAGGCACTCTGGATTGCTTCGTCGCAAGAGCTCCTCGCAATGACGAATGGAAAGAGCTCGGCCTCACAACACGTGCGAGGCCCCCGGAATTTTCCGTAAGCCCGCCGTCAGTCCCCAGCTCAGGATCACCGTGAGCACGAAGCCGATCGCGGCTTTCACGATCGCAGGCCAGCTGTAATCGAACAGCGCGTACTGAATCCACAGCGCGATCGGGTAGTGCACCAGGAAGATGCCGTAGGCATCCGCCTGCATGCGGTCGAGCAGGTTCGGTCCCGGCGACTTCTGGTGCAGGAAGAAGGCGAGGATCGCGAGCAGGATCGAGCCTGAGAACAGCACGAAGAACGTGCCGTAGATCGCCTGGTACCAGTGCGGCTGTGGGTCGGGATTACCGAGAACTTCGCGCTTGATGTAGATCATGACCCACATCAGGCAGTAGGGGATCAGCGTGGCGAGCACCCAGAGCCAGCGCTGTTTCGGCAACTGGCCGCCGGCGCTGAGGATGCCGCGATCGAAATTCGCAGCTCCAACACTGACGCCGATGAAGAAATACGCGAAGTAGAGCAGGATGCGGCTGGCCTGCACCGAGAACGGCCCGAGCTCGAACCATTTGCTGCCGCCGAAATAGAGCAGCGCCGGCACGTAGGCGATTGTCGTGACGACGACGAGCAGCAGCCAGAATACGGCCGGCTGGTCGAATCCGCGCAGCGACACGCGGTTGCCCGGATCGACCAGATGCGCGGAGACCCGGTAGAGCAGGCTTGCGGTCAGGTCGAATGCCAGCAGCACCCACACGAACCAGATCGGGCCGCTCGGCCACGGGCCAACCGTGATCGTCTTCCACCAGAATGCCGTGAAGCTCAGCCCGGGATCGTGCCGCAGCGCGATCGCGTAATAGGCGAGCGGGATGACGGTGAACGCCGCGATCGCGAACGGCAGCCCGAGCCGCAACAGGCGGTCGCGGAGAAAGACCGACGGCGCCTTGCGCCCGATGCCGGGCCAGGTGAACAGTCCCGACAGGAAGAAGAACATCGCCATGAAGAAGCTGTCGGTGGCCAGCACGACCACGTCGAAACCGGCCCAGGACGCCGGATCGGTGTGCCCGAAATAGGTGTAGGGAATGACGGCGTGGTGCAGCAGCACCACCAGCGTGAGGAAGGTGCGGGCGCGATCGAGCGACAGATTGCGCGCCTTGGCCTTCGGCGCCGCATGCGCCTCTGCTCCGATCGTCGCTGAATGTGACATCGTCATCGTGGCCGCCCCGGTCGCGCTTTCCGTCCCAGCGGGACTTTGCTGCCGGGAACCGGATTCAGCAAGGGTCGTTTGGGACGCCCGCAGGGCCCGTTGCCGCTAGGAACCAGTTCCCTGCGACGCAGTTAGCGTTCGCCAAAAGGGCTTGAGGGCCGCGACAGGCGGTCCAATTTCGGAGCTGGCGATGACGATCCTGAAATGGGCGCTGATCTTCTTACTTGTCTCGATCGTGGCCGGCGTGCTCGGCTTCACCGGCATCTCGGCCGCCTCCGCCGACATCGCCCGCTTCCTGTTCTATGTGTTCGTCGCGATTTTCCTGGTGCTGCTGATCCTGGGGCTCACGATCTTCAGGGCGTAGCGGGGCTCGCGTCGGCATTCCCAGTCGTCGTGCCCGGGCTTGCCCCGGGCATGCATCCACGTTCTTTGTATCCGCGGCAGCCAAGGGCGTGGATGGCCGGGACGAGCCCGGCCATGACGGCAGGCCCTATGTGGGCTTACCCCACTTCCTCGATCTTCACCTTGTCCGGATAGAAGGCGAGGTGACCGGAAATCTCGGTCATCGCGGGGAATGGCGCCTCATAGGTCCAGATCGCGTTGTCCAGCGTCTTGCCGTCGGCCTTGACGCTGTAGTAGCTCGCATCTCCCTTGTAGGGGCAGTGGGTGACGCGGTCGGTGCGCTCCAGCAGCGCCATGTTGGCGTCCTGTCGCGGCACATATTGCACCGCCGGATATTTCGCCTCTTTCAGCGTCAGCGCCTTGGTGGTCTCGGCGATCACGATATCGCCGGCCGTGACCCGGACGCGCCGGGGATTTGGGGTGATGGTGATGGGGTGGTCGGGCCCTGGAAGCTTCATGATTTCACGCCTTTTTCGATCACTCTGCCGCGCGCGGCACTTTGTCGTGGCTTTATCCAGATCGGATCACCGATATAGTGCCGGAAGGCGTGACGTAGAAGGCCGTTCACGCTAAGTTTGGCCCCGCCGGCAAGTTTGGCTTTGCAGATCCCGGACCCCGGCAGCGATTCGACGACAAGGCTGATTGCAGCCGAGACAGGAGCACGACCCGAATGCCAATGGACGCCCACGATATCGAGGCGATGATCAAGGCGGCGATCCCCGATGCCGAGGTGACCATCCGTGACCTCGCCGGGGACGGCGATCACTATGCCGCGACCGTGATCTCGGAGACCTTCCGCGGCAAGTCCCGCGTCCAGCAGCACCAGATCGTCTATCAGTCCCTGCGCGGCCAGATGGGCGGCGTGTTGCATGCGCTGGCGCTGCAAACCGGGGTGCCGGGCGCCTGATGCGATCGTGACGGGGGCATGACGATGGCTGCGGACAATCCTCGCGGCGCGATGTTTCGCGTCATCCTGCCGAACCAGCACAGCCGCGTCACCAATGCCGAGCTGTTCTTCGACCTGGTCTTCGTTTTCGCGATCACGCAGGTCTCCCACACACTGCTGCACCATTTCACGCCGCTCGGTGCGGTGCACGTCGCGGTGCTGTTTCTCGCGGTATGGTGGGTGTGGGTCTACACCGCCTGGGTCACCAACTGGCTCGATCCCGAACTGACGCCGGTCCGCATCCTGATCTTCCTGATGATGCTGGGTGGCCTCGTGCTGTCCACGACGATCCCGACCGCGTTCGAGGGGCGGGGCCTGTGGTTTGCGATCGCCTACGCAACGATGCAGGTCGGGCGCACCGCCTTCTGGATGTTTGCGACTCCGCGCCACCGAACGGCGGTCCGGCACAATGCGATCCGCATCCTGACATGGCTCTCGGTCTCCGCGATCTTCTGGATCCTCGGCGGCCTCGCCCATGACGAGGTGCGGCTATGGTTCTGGATCGTGGCGCTGACGATCGAATACATCTCGCCGGCAGTGCGCTTCTGGGTCCCCAAGCTGGGCTTCTCGTCGGTCGAGGCCTGGGCGGTCGAAGGCGGCCACATGGCCGAGCGCTGCTCGCTCTTCGTCATCATCGCGCTTGGCGAGGCCGTCGTCGTCAACGGCGCCACCTTTGCCGAACTGGACTGGACCGCGGACAACATTTTGGCCTTCGTCTCCGCGCTGGTCGGCAGCATCGCGATGTGGTGGGTCTATTTCCACAAGGGCGCCGAGGCCGGCGCCGAGCGCATCTCGAAATCCGCCGAATCCGGCCGTTTGGCGCGGCTCGCCTACACCTATCTGCACATGCCGATCGTCGCCGGCATCATCCTGACCGCGGTCTCCGACGAACTGGTGCTGAAGCATCCGGTCGGGCATTCCGATATCAGGATCATCGTGAGCACGATCGGCGGTCCCTTGCTGTTCCTGGTCGGCACCATCCTGTTCAAGCATGCGATCCGCGGCTTCCTCCAGCTCTCGCACGGCATCGGCATCATTCTGCTTCTGGTGCTGTCGTGGTTCGCCGCCGAACTGTCCCCGCTATGGCTGTCGGTCGCCGCGACGGTGATCATGATCGTCGTTGCGGTGTGGGAGTCGGTCTCCCTGGGATCGACGCCGGAACAAGCCGAGGAGCATTGAGCCGGCGCCATTGGCGCCGGAGCGCTTACTCCGCCACCTCCAGCGCATGCACCGAGAACATCTTCGCGGCATCCGTCCAGCTCTCGCGCACCCGCCAGCCTGCGCCCTGCGCCAGCGCGGCGAAGCGCTCGATGCTGTATTTGTAGCTGTTCTCGGTGTGGATGCTCTCGCCCGCGCGGAACGAAAAGCTGGTGCCGAGCAGGCGCACGGTCTGGCTCTTCTTGCTGATCAGGTGCATCTCGATGCGGTGCCGCTCGCGATTGTAGATCGCGCGATGGGTGAAGGCGGAGAGGTCGAAATTGCCGCCGAGTTCGCGATTGATCCGTACCAGCACATTGAGGTTGAAACGCGCGGTGACGCCGGCGGCATCGTTATAGGCGTCGTGAAGCAGGCGCTCCTCCTTCTCGAGGTCGGCGCCGATGATCATCTGCGCACCCCGGCCCAGGATAGCGCGCGCGCTCTTCAGGAACGCCTGCGCTTCATGCGGCTCGAAATTGCCGATGGTCGAGCCCGGGAAGAACCCGACCTTGGGCATGGTCGCCACCGCCTTGGGCAGCTCGAACGGCGTGGTGAAGTCGGCCGCCACCGGGTAGATGCCGAGTGACGGAAAATCCCGCTTCAGGCCGTTCGCCTGCGCCGTCAGGAAGTCGCCGGAGATGTCGACGGGCACATAGGCCGCGAACTTGCAGTGGTTGAGCAGCAGGCGAACCTTTGTGGTCGCGCCCGCGCCGAATTCGACGAGCGCCGCGTGCTCCGGAATGATCTTTGCGATCTCGCTGCCACGCTCCTTCAGGATCGCCAGCTCCGTGCGCGTCGGGTAATATTCCGGCAGCCGTGTGATCGCTTCGAACAATTCCGATCCGGCCGCATCGTAGAAATATTTCGGCGACAGCTTTTTGGGCTGCTGCGAGAGGTCCTCGATGGCCTCGCGGGCAAAGGCGGTGGTTTGTTCGTCGGGAAGATGGGCTTCGGCCAAAGCGCTGGCGTGCACATTCATGATACTCTCCTGAACGCGCTGTCCGGCGCGCATTTGTCGTCGGATAAGAATTTTACTCGTAGTCGGCGAGCCGCAGTCCCGTGAATTGCCACCGGTGGTGCGGATAAAAGAAGTTACGATAGGTGATACGGCTGTGCCCCTCCGGGGTTGCAAGCGAGGAGCCGCGCAGCACCAGCTGGTTGACCATGAACTTGCCGTTGTATTCGCCGAGCGCGCCTTCGATGGCGCGATAGCCGGGGTACGGCGAGTAGGACGACCGCGTCCACTGCCAGACGATGCCGAACGCATCGTTGAGCTGGCCCGCGCGGGCCGCGACCTCCCATTCCATCTCGGTGGGCAGATGTTTTCCGGCCCAGCGCGCAAAGGCGTCAGCCTCGTAATAGCTGACGTGGCAAACGGGCGCGTCGGGATCGACCGGCTTGAGGCCGGCCAGCGTCATGACATGCCACTGGCCGTCGATCTCGCGCCAATGGCCGGGGGCGTCCCAGCCATCGTTGTTCACGGCCGCAAAACCGTCCATCAGCCACAGCGTTGCGGTCCGGTAGCCACCGTCGCGCATGAAGGCGAGCCATTCGCCATTGGTGACGAGATTGCGTGCGAGCTTGACCGGGCCGACGAGGGCGCGATGCGCCGGCTTCTCGTTGTCGAAATGAAAACTCTCGTCGACATGACCGACGGTGTGGATGCCTTCGTTCAGCGTCAGCCAATCCTCGCTGGCCGGCGTTGCGGCCGGGAAGCGCCAGTCCGGATCATAGGCCGGCGGGATCGGGTTCTGCGCGAAGGCGTGCAGGATGTCGGTGAACATCAATTCCTGATGCTGCTGCTCGTGGTTGAGGCCGACCTCGACCAGCGGCGCGATCTCGCCAAGCTTGTCCTCGCCGGCGTCGCGGAAGAATTTCACGACGGCAGCGTCGACATGTTTTCGATAGGCGCCGACCTGATCGGCGCTCGGACGGGTGATATCGCCGCGGTGATTGCGGGAATGGCGTGGGCCGGCGCTGACGTAATAGGAATTGAACAGGAAGGCGAAGTCAGGGTGAAAGGGCCGGTAGCCCGCACAGTGCTCGCCGAGCACGAATTGCTCCCAGAACCAGGTGGTGTGCGCCCGGTGCCATTTCGTCGGGCTCGCGTCCGGCATGGACTGGATCTGCTGATCCTCCGGCGACAGCGGTGCGGCCCGGCGCTCGGTCTCGTCGCGGACGTTGAGAAACGCGTCTTCCAGCCTCTGGGCAAGGCCGCCCAAATCGGCCGACGGTGACGGAGCGGGGGCCGTAGCGGAGGCTGGTTTCGTCACGTTTTTCTCCAGACAGGACAAGAGAACGTTGTTGGCGTTGTCGGGTTCCAAAACGCCGGGTTCGTCCTAGATAGGGGCTCCGTGACGGTATGAAAGTCCTCCCCGGCTATGATATTCGTGCCATCATGCAATGGGCCGCTGCTGCCGAGAACGGTCCGCCCAGGGGCCGCTCGCCGCCATTTTACTTTGGATGCACAACGGTTTGGGCTACATATATAGGCAGGGATCGGGTTAAATCGGCTGAGCCAGCCCGAAGCAATTGGAGTGGGCTCCGCCCCAGAAGGACACGGATATGAGCATCGAGGAATTCATCGCCAACGAAGTGAAGTCGAACGACGTGGTTCTGTTCATGAAGGGCACACCGCAATTTCCGCAGTGCGGCTTCTCCGGCCAGGTCGTCCAGATTCTCGACCACATCGGCGTCGGCTATAAGGGCCTCAACGTTCTCGAATCCGCCGAACTGCGCAACGGCATCAAGGACTTTTCGAACTGGCCGACCATCCCGCAGCTCTATGTGAAGGGCGAGTTCGTCGGCGGCTGCGACATTGTCCGCGAGATGTTCCAGGCCGGTGAATTGCAGCAGCTGTTCTCCGAAAAGGGCGTCGCTATCGCGGCCTGATACGTGACCCAGCTGACGCGCCGGATCGGCGGCGCGGAGCTCAAGGTCATCGTCGCTGACATCACTACGCTGAGCGTTGACGCCATCGTCAACGCGGCCAACACGTCGCTGCTGGGTGGGGGCGGCGTCGATGGGGCGATCCATCGGGCGGCCGGGCCCGAGCTTCTGGCCGAGTGTCGGAAGCTCGGAGGATGCCCGACCGGCGATGCCAAGATCACGAAGGGTTACCTTCTCCCTGCACCCCATGTGATCCATGCGGTCGGCCCGGTCTGGCACGGCGGCACTCGCGGTGAGGCGCAGGCGCTGGGCTCATGCTATCGCCGTACGCTTGAGCTCTGCGGGGCCAATCGGCTGACCTCCGTGGCGTTCTCCGCGATTTCGACCGGGGTTTACGGCTTTCCGGCCGACCAGGCGGCGAAGATTGCGGTCCATGCGACCATTGAAGCCCTTCCCGCCGCGCCGCTGGTCGTCGACGTCATATTTTGTTGTTTCTCGGAAAAGAGCTCGACTCTGCACGCGGACGTTTTGGCGCGGTACGGCGGCCCTTGTGCCTGATGACGCGGTCGGTACACTCCGCCGGGCCATGTTCCGGGGAGGGGAGATGATTTCACAGTCTGGACTGCGCGCGCTGGTCTGCGCCGCGCTTGTGTCGTTGGGTACGATGTCGCTTGCGCGGGCGGAGGGCACCTACGAGATTCCGGCCGGCGCGCATTTCAATCCGGACAAGCTCGCGAGGATCACCGAGTTCTTCAAGAACGAGGTCGCGACCGGCAAGATCGCAGGGGCAAACGTCCTCATCAAGCAACATGGCAAGCCGGTCTACCACGAAGTCTTCGGCGTGCAGGACGCGGTCAGCAAGGCGCCGATCACGGACAAGACGATCTTCCGCCTGTTCTCGATGAGCAAGGCGATCACCTCCGTCGTCGCAGTGAAGTTGATCGAGGAAGGTACGATCAAGCTCGACGATCCCGTCTCGAAATACATTCCGTCCTTCGCCAATGTGAAAGTCGGCGTCGAGAAGAAGGCCGAGGACGGCACCAAGTCGCTTGAGCTCGTGCCGCCGAGCCGGCCGATGACGGTGCACGATTTGATGACGCACACTTCGGGCGTCACCTACGGCTTCTATGGCGACAGCCTGGTCCGCAAGGCCTATCGCGATGCCAACATCTATGCCGGCGATTTCGACCTCGCGGAGTTCGCCGAGCGAATCGCAAAACTTCCGCTGCACAACCAGCCGGGCGCGCTGTGGCAATACGGCCATTCCACCGACATCCTGGCGCGGGTCATGGAAGTGGCGGCCGGCAAGCCGCTCATCGAGATCGAGCGGGAGAAGCTGCTCGACCCGCTCGGCATGGTCGATACCGGCTTCTTCGTCACCGATCCCGAGAAGCAGAAGCTGCTGGCGCAGCCGGTGCCGAACGACAGCGATTTCCGCGTCGGGCGGATCAACGATCCGACGGTGATCAAGAAGATCCAGTTCGCCAGCGGCGGTATGGTGACGACCATGGCCGATTATGAGCGCTTTACGCAGATGCTGCTCAAGGGCGGCAGTCTCAACGGCAAGACGATTCTCAAGCCCGAGACGTTCAAGCTGATGGTGACCGACCAGATCGGCCCCAAGTCGGGCGTCGATCGCGATTATTTCTATTTCCCCGGCGATGGTTTCGGCTTCGGTCTTGGACTTGCGGTGCGCACCGACCCCGGCAACGCAAAACCGCCGCCGCCCGGCGATCTCGGCGAATTAAAATGGGACGGCGCCTCCGGCTGTTATTTCGTGATCGATCCCAAGCAGGACATGTTCTTCGTGCTGCTGGAGCAGACCCCGACCGAGCGCCAGCGCGTGCAGCGAACATTGAAGCAGCTGGTTTATGAAGCGATGGAGAACTGACATGTTCGGGCGCCGCGCATTGATCGCGGCGCTCGTCCTTCTCGCCGGCGGCATCGTTACGAAGGCAGGCTCGGAGAGACCTGCGGCCCGCACGCTCTCGCCTGCGGGGCTGGCGAAGGTTTCCGATTACATCCGCAACGAGGTCGCCACCGGCAAGATTCCCGGCGCCATCCTGCTGCTTCAGCAGCACGGCAAGCCGGTGTATTACCAGGATTTCGGCGTCCGCGACGTCGCGACCGAGTTATCGATGAGCGCGGACACGATCTTCCGCCTCTACTCGATGTCGAAGCCGGTCACCTCAGTCATGGCGATGATGCTGGTCGAGGAGGGCAGGCTGTCGCTCGACGATCCCGTCTCGCAATACATTCCGGCCTTCGCCGGCATGAAGGTCGGCATCGAGAAGAAGGCCGAGGACGGCAAAGTCGCGCTGTCGCTGGAGCCGCTGGAGCGACCCATCGCGATCAAGGATCTGCTGCGCCACACCTCGGGGCTGCCTTACGGCTATTACGGCGGCGGTATGGTGCGCGAGCTCTACGCGGACGCCAATCTCTTCAACAGCAATCTGACCAACGCCGAATTCGCCGCCAAGATCGCCACGCTGCCGCTGGTCGAGCAGCCCGGCACGGTGTGGAACTATGGCTATTCCACCGACGTGCTCGGCCGCGTCGTCGAAATCATCGCGGGAAAGACGCTGCTGCAGTTCGAGAAGGAGCGGCTGCTTGATCCGCTCGGCATGACCGAGACGGCCTTCTTCGTCGCCGATCCCGCCAAATTCCCGCGCATCGCCGAGCCGATGCCAGGGGATCGCAATATCAATCCGACGACGCAGGTCCGCGACATCAGGCGGCCCGCGACATGGGAATCGGGCGGCGGCGGTATGATCGGCACGGTCGGCGACTACGCCCGTTTCGCCCAGATGCTGCTCAACGGCGGCACTTATGACGGCCGGCGCTATCTCAAACCGGAGACCATCGCGCTGATGGCCTCGGATCATATCGGGCCGGAGACGAAGATCGCGCGCGACCAGAACTATTATCCGGGCGGGTCTTCCGGCTTCGGTCTCGGCTTCGCCGTGCGCACCTCGGTGCCCCCTGGAACAACGTGGCCGCTCGGCGAATATCGCTGGGACGGCGTCGGCGGCACGTTCTTCTTCATCGATCCCGAGGACGATCTGTTCGGGATCTTCATGGTGCAGACTCCGACGCAGCGCGGCCGGATTCAGCTGGCGCTGAAGACGTTGATCTACCAGGCGATGGGGCGGTGATTACGCTCCGCGCACGATCTCGCGGATATATCCGATCGTCTCCTCGACCTGGCTCGCATTGACGTCGAGATGCGTGCAGGCGCGGATGCGGCCGTCCATCATCGCAAGCGTCACGCCGCGCTGGCGCAGCGCCGCAACCATCTTGTCGCCGGGAATGCCGGCGCCATCGGGCTTGAAGAACACCAGATTGGTCTCGGGCTCCTGCACCTCGACGCCTGCGATCTGCGACAGTCCGCGGGCGAGCGCGCGCGCATTGGCGTGATCGTCGGCGAGCCGCTCGACATGATGGTCGAGCGCGTAGATGCAAGCCGCCGCGCAGATTCCGGCCTGTCGCATCGAGCCGCCGAGCCGCTGCTTCCACTGCCAGACCGCATCGATGAAGGCGCGCGAGCCCGCCAGCACGCCGCCGATCGGCGCGCCCAAGCCCTTCGAGAAGTCGATCCAGGCCGAATCCCAGCCCGCGGTCATGTCGCGCGGGGAGATGCCGCTCGCGACAGTGGCGTTGAGCAGGCGCGCGCCGTCCATGTGGGTGACGAGGCCATGTTGTTTCGCGATCGCGACGATCTCGTCGAGCGCGGCCTTCTTCCAGACCGTACCGCCGCCGATATTGGCGGTCTGCTCGACGCTGACCACCGTCTGTGGCGGTTGGTAGCGCGTGCGCGGATGCAGCGCTCTGCGAAAGGTCTCCGGCGTGAACTGGCCGTCGGGTCCCTTCAGCTGCGTGACCTGGAAGCCGCCGATCGCGGCATGCGCGCCGCCTTCGCGCGCGATGATATGGGCGCTCTCATGGGCGAGGATCTCGTCGCCGGGGTGGCAATGCACCAGCGTTGCGGTGACGTTGCACATCGTGCCTGACGGCATGTACACGGCGGCTTCCTTGCCGAGCAGCTCGGCGACGCGCTCGCACAGCGCATTCACGGTCGGATCGTCGCCGACCTGCTCGTCGCCGACCTCCGCCCGCGCCATCGCCTCGCGCATTGCGGGTGTCGGCTTTGTCTGCGTGTCAGAGAGCAGATTGATGCGCACTGGCGGCGCTTTGGGATCGATCGGGGGAGGGGTGTAGAGCATGGCTGGTCTCATTCTCTAGTCGAACAATGGCAACGTGTTGCGTGCGTGTCCCAATGACCTGAACTAGCCACGAGAACGTTGAGCGACGCGCTGTCGCGCGGCGAGCAGGATGTCGTCTGGCGTGTCGGCAGCGAAGATATTGCAATCGGGCTGAGCGAACAGCCCCTGATATCGGCAGATCTGCTCGTCGCGGGAGAGGGCCTCCCACGCTCCGAGCGCCGCTTCAGTCGGCGTTGCCGAAGGATGAGTGTTGGCGAGCTGGTCGGCCGTGCGAGACATCAATGGCATGCTAACAAACAAAAAGGCCCCGGAAAACCGGGGCCTTTGTCGATGCTGCAATTATCAGCGCGAATAGAATTCGACGACCAGATGCGGCTCCATCTGCACCGGGAACGGCACGTCGGAGAGGTGCGGGATGCGAATGTATTTCGCGGTCATCTTGCCGTGGTCGACTTCGAGATAGTCGGGGGTGTCACGCTCGGAGAGCTGGCTGGCTTCGAGGACGTGAGCGAGCTGCTTGGAGGATTCCTTGACCTCGATCACATCGCCGAGCTTGACCAGATAGCTCGAGATGTTGACCTTGCGGCCGTTCACCTTGACGTGGCCGTGGTTGATGAACTGGCGCGCGGCGAAGATCGTCGAGACGAACTTGGCGCGGTACACGACGGCGTCGAGACGGCGCTCGAGCAGGCCGATCAGGTTCTCGCCGGTATCACCCTTGAGACGGCTGGCCTCGACATAGATGCTGTGGAACTGACGCTCGGAGATGTTGGCGTAATAGCCCTTCAGCTTCTGCTTGGCGCGCAGCTGCACGCCGAAGTCGGAGAGCTTGCCCTTGCGGCGCTGGCCGTGCTGGCCGGGGCCGTATTCGCGGCGGTTCACGGGGCTCTTCGGGCGGCCCCAGATGTTCTGGCCCATACGGCGATCGAGTTTGTACTTCGCCTCACTGCGCTTAGTCATCGCGTCCTCTTCAGGTACTTGGTTTGAGGAAACGCGCCCTCCTGTGTGACGGGCTAGCCCGGCACTGACAGGTCCGATCCCCAAAGCTTAAGGGACAGGACCACGGGTCGCGAAACGCTTCGCGGGCCGAAATCGGCCCGCGAGCAAGCGGCTTTTAGGGGGATTTGGGGCTCGCTGTCAATGCGAATGGCCCGGACTCACGTCCCGACCGCGCGGATCGGCTTCGACCCGGCCGCCCGCAATTCGGCAGCGATTTCAGTGTTCAGGACCTGTTCCAGCCGGGTCAGGACCCGGGCGATCGGGGCGGCGTCGGTGACCCGGTGATCCCAGCGGATCACGACATGGATGGTCTGGGCAGGCCCGACCATCCCATAGCTGACGATGAAGGGGCCGGGCGTGATCGGGTGAAGCTCGCCGCCACCATAGGCGGCCACCGAGCTCACCGCGAAGCTGCCGAACCAGTTGCCTCGCTGCCGGCCGAAATTCAGTCCTATCGCCCAGGACAGCCGCCGCAGCGGCAGCGGCAGACGGGTCACCCGCATGATCTTGCGGAACATGGGAATTTCGTCGATCGGGGCGGTCTTGGCGCGCCGGATCTCGGCGTCGACCTCAGCCAGGGTCATGGCCTCGGGAGCCACGATTCGCTGCGGGATCACGCATTCCTCGCCGCCCTCGACCCGGGCAATGGCCACCGACGCCACGCTCTTCGGCAACTCGTAGAGCGACGGCCAGGGCCATTTGGCATAGACGGTACGCAGGACCGGCTCGTCCCTGGCGACCAGGGCAAAAGCCTTGACGAACATGGCCGCCCAGCCGGCTGGCGCCATCGCGCCCGCGCGGGCCTCCAGCAAGGGGCCGATATCGAGCGAACGGGACAGGGACACGAAGGGCACGCCCATCGAGGCTTGCATGAGGTCGATAATCAGGCGACGCGGCAGCGAAATGGTCTTGGGCGTCCCGCGCATCGCTCTTTGGTTTCCCCTGATTAAAGTTTGTGCAGCGAGCGGTTCCCGCTCGCCGCCTGCTCTAGCACGAACCAACCCGCATGGGGCCGGTCGGTTCGCCGCATCAGGGCGCCGGCGAGGCCAGCGGCTTGGTCTTGTCGACGACGTAAACCCCAAGCACTTTCATAGCCTTGTCGCCGTGGGCTTTGGCGTCATGCACGACGCCTGCCGGGATCTGGTAGGAATCGCCGGCTTTCAGCGTCTTTTCCGGCTGCCCGTCGATGAGGAGATTGAGTTCGCCTTCGAGCACGTAGCCGGTCTCGATGCCCGGATGGGTATGGCGTCCCGCCGCGCCGCCCGCCGGGACCTCCGCGATGGCCGTGATGGTGTTGTAGCCATCGGGAAATTCGACCTTCTGGAGCGGGGTGCGCTTGATGCCGGGCTGCTGGGCGAAGGCCGCAACAGCGAGGCCGGTGAACGCGAGAGCGAGCAAAGTCTTTTTGAGCATGGTTTTTCCTCCCTGGAACGACCGACCCTAGCAGCGCGGTGGTTCCCGGCAAGACTCTCGGCAAAACTCCCGGCAAAGGCTCAAGGCTAGCGCTTGATCCCCTCGAACGCTGCCATGATGCCGCGCTGGAACAGGGACCAGTCAAAGCCGAGCGCGATCGCGCGGTAGCCGCGATCGACCAGGGCATTGGCCTGGTCCGCGGTACGCGCCACGCCGCCGATCGGTACGCCGCTCCTGAGGATGCCGCCCTCGGCCCGGGCCACCAGCTCCAGCAATTCCGGATCGTCCATCTGGCCGCGCTTGTTGATGGAGGTGGCGAGATCGCCGGGGCCGATCACAGCGACGTCGATGCCGGGCGTGGCCATGATCTCGTCGATGCGGTTGACGGCGTCGACGTGCTCGATGGTGATCATGCAGATCATCTCGTCGTCGGCGCTGGCCATGTAGTCCGGCATCGACTGGCCCCAGCGGAATGGTGCATGGAACGGACCCCAGAGCCGATCGCCGCGTGGTGGATAGCGCACGCTGCGCACCGCTTTCTCGGCCTCCGCGCGATTGGTAATCATCGGAAAATTGATGCCGAAGGCGCCGATGTCCATCGGTGCCTTCGCAAGCCACGGTTCGTTCGCCGCGATCCGCACCAGCGGCGTGCACGGTGTGCCGGTGGTGGCCGCGATCATCGCATGTGCTTCGGTCAGTCCAATCGGCCCATGCTCGAGATCGACGATGATCCAGTCGAGTGAGCGCGCCATGATCTGCACGGTCTGCACGCTCGGGATCGTCGCGATCGCGCCGAAGGCGGGACGGTCCTCGCGCCAGAGCTGGCGGAGACGGTTGAGCGGCGTGGTCGGGACGGACATGGGAAGAACCTGCAGGAAACGACGAGGGCGGAGCCTAGCAGCGCGCCGTCGAGGCGCAAGGTCAGGCTGGAATGCGGCCGCCGAAGAACGGCGTCAGCTTGGCCGAAAGGCCATGGACGCGGTTCGAGGTGAAGATCATCTCGGCGCCGGACTGCGCGGTGCTACCGGTGTGCGGGCCGAGCAGATCCGAGACGCGGCGGGCGATCGCAGGCGCCGGATCGATCCAGTCGACCGGCCAGGGCGCGAGTTTTTTCAGCCGGTCGAGCAGCAGTGGATAATGCGTGCAGGCGAGCACCACGGTGTCGGTGCGTGCGCCTGCGTCCCCGGCATCGCCGACGAAACACGGGGCGAGCTCGGCGAGGATGGCGTCGTCGCTGACGGGAGAGCCGCTGAGCTCGGCTTCAGCCAGCGCAGCCAGCTCGGGCGAACCGACCAATGTCACCTCGCAGCCTTGCGCGAAATCCCGGATCAGCGCCTTGGTGTATTCGCGCTTCACCGTGCCCTTGGTGCCGAGCACCGACACCCGGCGGCTCCTCGATTGCGCGCAGGCCGGCTTGATCGCCGGCACAGTGCCGACGAAGGGCAGGGAATAAGCGGCGCGCAGATGCGATAGGACCAAGGTGGACGCCGTGTTGCAGGCGATGACGACGAGGTCAGGATCATGCGTGCCGACCAATTCCCCTATCAGCGGCACCACGCGGGCGATGATCTCGTCCTCGCTGTGGTGGCCGTAGGGAAAGAAGGCGTCGTCCGCGACGTAGACGTAATGCGCGTCGGAGCGCGCGGCCACGACCTCACGCAGGACCGTGAGCCCGCCAAGGCCGGAATCGAACACCAGAATCGTCGGGGAATTGGTCACGTGATCACTCTAGCCGGACATGGTTACCATTCGGTTTTTGGGGCGGTTTTGCGGCAGGGGCGCTTAGGGCTAATTTGGACCGATTCGATTTCGCGATTGCCGCATGGACCCGATATCAGCTGCCGGACTGCGGCGCGGATAGGGACAGGCCCGCAAAACTCCGGAGAGCCGACATGATCAGAAATACCAGCCACGGCTGGGGCAGCATTTCCCGATGGCTGCACTGGGTTCTGGCGCTGACCATCATCGGCATGATCGGCTTCGGGTGGTGGATGAACCACATCCCGGCGCGTCCCGACCGCTTTTTCTACCGTTCGATCCACGCCGATATCGGCTATGTGATCCTGCTGCTCACGGTGGTGCGCCTGGTCTGGCGCCTCGTCAACCCGACGCCCGCCATGCCGGCCGAGACCTCGCGGTGGCAGAAGGTCGCCGCCCATGTCAGCCACGGCGCGCTCTACCTCGCAGTCATCGTCGTCACCATGCTCGGCTGGGCGCATTCCGGTGCGCACGCACCTGATTATTCGGACTTCTTCGGCCTGTTTCACGTGCCGCAATTCACCGCCCCCGACCGCGTGGCGGCGGGCGCCTATGAAGACCGCCACATCCTTTTTGCCTATGTGCTGCTCGCCTTGATCGCGGTTCACGTGATCGCCGCGCTCTGGCACCACTTCATCCGCCGCGACCGCGTCGTGGCGCGGATGGTGACAGACGAGGCGGGGTAGGGCGGACATGGGAGGAAGCATCGGGCCTGCTGCCTCCGCATCGTCATTGCGAGCGCAGCAAAGCAATCCAGAATCTTTCCTTTGTGGCAGTCTGGATTGCTTCGCTGCGCTCGCAATGACGGATAAGATGTGGGCCACGAACTATCCGATTGCGATCGCAGGAGGCCTCATGCTCACCGTCCATCATCTCGGCAAGTCGCAGTCCGAGCGTATAGTCTGGCTGTGCGAGGAGCTGGCGATTCCCTACGAGCTGAAGCGCTATGCGCGCGATCCCGTCACCATGCTGGCTCCGGCCGAGTACAAGGCGCTGCATCCGATCGGGGCGGCGCCGGTGATCACCGACGGCGAACTGGTGCTCGCGGAATCCGGCGCGGTCGTCGACTACATCGTTGCAAAATATGGCAACGGCCGACTCGTGCTCGGGCCCACTGATCCCGCCTTTGCGCAGTTTCTGTATTGGCTTCATTTCGCCAATGGCACCCTGCAACCCGGCATGGGGCGGATGATGATCCTGAGCCGGCTCGATCTCGCCAAGGAGAATCCGACCCTGCTCGCGATGAAGGGGCGTCTCGATCGGGCCTTCGATCTTCTCGACGCAAGGCTTCGCGAGGCCGAATACCTTGCGGGCAGCGCCTTCACGACCGCCGACATCATGACGGTGTTCTCACTCACCACCATGCGCTACTTCCAGCCCTATGACGTGTCGCGCTGTCCCAATGTGGTCAAATATCTCGGCCGCATCGGCGCGCGGGCGGGCTATCGGCGTGCGATGGAGAAGGGCGACCCGGGCATGGCGCTGCTGTTGAACTGAGCGGCGAGGGGCAATCGATCACGCGATCCTGTTCGTGGTGGCCGCGCGCTCCGACGCCAGCTGCTTCTGGAGGCGCTCGATGTTCTGCAGCAGGCGCTGGCTGGTCAGCACCAGGAAGTAGTAGCCGAACTGCGGATCCTGGAAGTAGATCTCGAGCAACCGGTCATAGGTAATCGTCAATACCTGCCCGTCTTCGATGCATTCGATCGTTCCGGTGCGCCGGTTGCCCGGCGTGAGGAAGCCGAGCTCGCCCATCAGCGCGCCCGGCATGATCTCGATATTGATCTCCTTGACCAGGAACTTGCCGGTGACCGTGAGGAGCATCTCCTTGGCTGGGTCGCCCAGTTTGAACAGCGTGTCGCCGCGGCGATATTTGCGTTCGGTCATGAACGGCTTGAGCCATTCGATCGACATGTCGCCTTCGGCCGCATGGCGCGCCTTCTTGACGAGCTTGAGCATCTGCCGCAGGCGCAAGGCGTTGATCGGTAGCAGCAGGAGATAGAGCAGGAAGGTCGAGACGTTGGCAGAGAGCGCGCCGAAGACGGCGAAGAACGCGCAGCCGACCATGTTGGCGACGCGCAGCGGAACCATCGTCCGCATCAGGAGGGTGGCGACGAAGAAGCCGGCGCCGACCGCGGCAAACATATTGGCCAGCGTGATGTTCTGGACGAAGATCTCCAGCATCCGATTGAAGATCGAGTCATAGGTGACGTTGTTCGGATCGAGGCCCATCTGGACCAGGATCTTCGCGATCCTGAGGTTATCCGTCGCCGCCTCGAGAATGCGGTCGAGGATCGACGAAATGTCTGCGCTGCCGGACGGCATGGTACTATCCCCGCGTAAGGCCTTCAGTCACGGTCGGTCTTCTCGACACCTATAGCCGAAATCGAACGACGACCGCTTGAATGAAGCTTTGGGCCGCCGTGCCGCAAGAGGCAAATTTTAGCCTGATCGGGCGTTTCGGCAATTGCCTGTTTGGCGGTGGGTATGGCCGTGGTGCGCCCGCGATTCGGGGCTCACCGGGTACGAGCCTCGGCGTGGTGGACCTCGGCGCCGGATAGGGCGGGGGCGGGACCAGGCGTGGGCGTGGGGCGATCCCCGCTCTTAGGGTTTGGCGGCGGGCTGCACGACCTGCTGCTCGACCAGGCTGAGGTGCCCGGGCAGCGAACCGGCGCGCAGCAGCATGGCGACGCTGTTTGCTTCCTCCAGGGTGAAATTGCCGGAGATCTGGCCCGAGCCGCCGGTGATGGGCTCGCGGATCACGGGGGCGGAGATCACCTTGCCGTCGAGCACGATGGCAAAGGGCTTTGCAATATTCTCTTCGGTGATGTGGGCAAAGCGCCGCGTGCCGCGGCCGTTGAAGCGGAACGAGGCGATCGGCTCTTTCGTGGCGCTCGCAAACCCCGGGCCCGCATAGCTGATGTCGTCGCCGTCGAGCACGCTGTCCTTGGCGACCAGATAAAGGCTCTTGTCCTTGAAGCCGGGCAGGACTTCCGTGCCAGCCGGCGGCGTGCCGGATTGCGCTTGGTCCGGCGGCATCGAGAGGTCGATCAGGCGGAAGCCGACCTTGACCCTTCGGGCGAAGACCGCGGTGACGCGCTCGGGCTCCATCACACCGGGCAGGAAGATGCGGATGCGGTCGGTCCCATCGGGCTGGACGCTGGCGAGCTGGACGCCGGCCTCCTTCAGACGCTGCTCGATCATTGCGATGGCATCTTCGACGAGTTCGTGCAGCCGCGCGGCGGATGCCGCATTGGTCGGCGCGAGCCTGACCAGTCCGTCGCCGCCGTCGGTCACGGCGAGTGCATGCGACGGCAATCCCTCCGCGGCTGACGCGAGCTTGCGCGCAAGCTGCTCGCGGCCCTTGGCGTCCGCGATCTTCAACTCGACGCCGCCGTCGCGGATCGCAAGGCCGGAGAAGGCGATCTTGCCGTCGCGCAGGTTCTTGTAGACGTCGTCGCGCAAATCCGTGACGACGCTCTCGCGCAGGCCATCGGTGTCCACCTTGTAGACGATGCGGGACCCGCCGAGCTTCTCCATCTTGTCGCTGATGAAGGCCGATATCTTGGCGCGCATCTTGTCGATCTGGCCGTCCTCGGCGTGTGCGGCGCGGGGCAGGGCGAGCACCGATGTCATGATCCCTGCTGTCACGGCGAGCGCGATGAACAGTCGGGTAGCGCAATCCCGCGGGAGCGTAGTCATGATCACCTCAAGTCTTGCGCCAGGGCGCTGGCAAGGACACCGGTATGTGAGTCCAATGCCAGTTCTTGGTCCCCGGATCTGGCGCGCAGGTTCAAAAGCCTCTCACCAGAGCCCGATTACGGCGGCCGTTAGGTCATGGACGAACGCCAAATCATCCATCATTCTGCCCGTGCTCGGCCGGCCATCGGTCGAGGTCTCGCCAACCCAAAAAGTCAAAAGACAGGGCGCGGGGACATGCATCTGAGGGAGGACGGAATTCCATGGCGGGCATCCACGCGCTCGATCGCTTCATCGGCAACGACTATCCGGACCTGGCGACGGACGCAGAGGTTCGGGCCTTCGAGCAGGTCCCTTACGCCGATCGCGTCGCGGCCGAGAGCACTTACGATGCCATAAGGCTGGGTGCGGCCCGTAACCCCGACGGACCGGCGCTCCAGTTCCTGCAAAACGCCGATCCCGCCGACTCGCCGGTCGTGGTCACGTACCGCGACTTCATCGCGCGCGTCACGCAGGCCGCTAACATGTTTCACGCGCTTGGCGTGGAGAAGGGCGACGTCGTCAGCTTCATGCTGCCGCTGGTACCGGACGCCTTCGTAACCCTGTTCGGAGCGGAGGCCGCCGGCATCGCCAATCCCGTCAATCCGCTCCTGGAGCCGCACCAGATCGCGGAAATTCTGGAGGCCGCGAACACAAAAGTCCTGGTGGCGCTCGGGCCGATGCCGGGCACCGACATCTGGCAGAAAGTCGAGCAGATCAGGCCGCAACTCAAGCACCTCAAGGCGATCGTGCAGGTGTTCGGTGCTGGCGATCCAGCGAGGGGAATCCTTGCGTTCAACGACCTGATCAAGCAGCAGCCTTCGGACCGCCTTATCAGTGGGCGCAAGATTCTGGGCAGCGACATCGCCGCCTATTTCCACACCGGCGGCACCACCGGCACGCCAAAGCTGGTGCGGCACACGCATGCCAACCAAGTGTATCAAGCCTGGGCGCTCAATCTGCTGCTGGAGTCGAAGCCGGGCGCCAACATGCTGTTCGGCATGCCGCTGTTTCACGTCGGGGGCTCGTTGACGCAGGTGCTGACGACGCTGTCGGCCGGCGGTTCGCTGGTCGTGCTGTCGCCGAGCGGATGGCGCAATCCGAATGCGGTGAAGAACATCTGGCAACTGGTCGAGCGCTTCAAGCCCGAAGCGCTGTCGAGCGTGCCGACGGTGCTCGCCGCAACGCTCGCGGTGCCGCCTGGCAATGCCGACATCTCCAGCCTGAAATATGCAGCCGGTGGCGGCTCCGCGATCCCGGTCGCGGTGGGGTCTGCGATCCAGGACAAGCTCAAGCTGCCTGTCGTCGAGGTCTACGGCATGACCGAGACCTCGAGCGTTCACACGCTGGCCTATCCGTCGCGCCCGATCCGACTCGGTTCGGTCGGCCTTCCCATGCCTTACGCGCGGGTCCGCATCGTCCAGCTCGATGCTGACGGCAAGCTGATCCGCGACTGCGCGCCGGACGAGATCGGCGTCGTCATCATGGCCGGGCCCGGCGTGTTCGGCGGCTATCTCCACGACGAGCACAACAAGGGTGCTTTCGTCGACGAGGTCTGGGTCAATTCCGGCGATCTTGGCCGGCTCGATGCTGACGGTTATCTCTGGATCACCGGTCGCGCCAAGGATCTCGTGATCCGCGGCGGTCACAACATCGATCCGGCACCGATCGAGGAGATCATGTTCCGCCATCCCGCCGTCGGCTTTGCCGCGGTGGTCGGCCAACCCGACGCCTATGCCGGCGAACTGCCGGTGGGATATGTGCAGCTGAAGCCGGGCGCGACCGTCGAGCCGGGGGAGCTGGAGACGTGGGTGCGCGAGCGTACTCCGGAGCGCGCGGCTGTCCCGGTGCAGGTCATCCCGATCGATCCGATGCCGGTGACCGGCGTCGGCAAAGTGTTCAAGCCGCAGCTGCGCTGGGACGCAGCCCAGCGCGTGTTCACGAAGGTGCTGACACCGCTCACTGAGCGCGGCATCGACTGCAAGGTCAGGGTCGGCGCTCACGGCAGCCACGGCTCGATCGCCACCGTAACGCTGGCGGGCCTGCCGGCGGATCAGCGCGAAGCGGTTGCGCGCGAGGTGCACGCACTGCTTGCACCGTTCGTGATGCGCCACGAGGTGGTGCAGATGTAACGGACCCAACGGACGGCTTCGGTGTCAGCTCGAAAGCAGGGCGACGCTTCGCTGCATTAGCCATACCCCCGATAGAGCCCCCTATGTGACAAGTATCACATAGGAAGAATTGGCAATCGGCGATGCTACCGAATAGTCTCATGGAATTGCATCCGGGGGGACGCAAGTGATTCCGTTTCGGATATTTGCTTTGTTGATTTTGGCCATTGGCCTCGCCTGCGGACCGGCCCATGCGGACCGGCGGGTGGCGCTTGTCATTGGCAATTCCGCCTACAAGAGTGCGCCCAAGCTCGGCAATCCCGTCAACGATGCCACTCTGGTCGGCGGCATGTTCAAGAAGGCCGGCTTTGATTCCGTCGACGTCAGGTTGGATCTCAGCGCGAGCGAGATGCGGCGCATGTTGCGTGAGTTCGCCGGCAGGACCCGCGATGCCGACATGGCCGTAATCTATTACGCCGGCCACGGCATCGAGCTGGAAGGCACAAACTATCTCATTCCGATCGACGCGACGCTGGAGACGGATGGCGACGTGCTCGACGAGACCATCCCGGTGGAGCGTGCGCTGTTCGCGGTCGAGCCGGCCAAGCAGCTGCGCCTGATCATCCTGGACGCGTGCCGCGACAATCCGTTTTCCAAGACCATGAAGCGGACGCTGGCCTCGCGCGCGATCGGACGCGGGCTTGCCAAGGTCGAGCCGACCAGCCCCAACACCATGATCGCCTTCGCCGCGAAGGCCGGTTCGACCGCGTCTGACGGTGACTCCAGGAACAGCCCGTTCGCCGTCGCTTTGGTCGAGCACCTGCCCAAGCCGGGCCTCGACCTGCGCAAGGCGTTCGGCTTCGTGCGCGACGACGTGCTCAAGAGCACCGGCTACAAGCAGGAGCCCTACGTCTATGGCTCGCTCGGTGGCGACGACGTACCGCTGGTCGCGACCAAGCCCGCAGCGACCGGGCCGCAGGCCAACCCGCAGGATTCTATTCGCAGGGATTACGAGCTCGCGCTGCAGCTGGCCACGCGCGACGGTTGGGAAGCCTTCCTGGCGCAATATCCCGAGGGGTTCTATGCGAATCTCGCCAAGGGCCAGATGAACAAGATCGCCGCTGAAGAGACGCGCGCCTCGGCCGAGCAAAAGGCGAACGCGGCCGAGCAGCAGAAGGCAAGGCTCATTTCCGAACGTGCCCAGAAGGCCGAGCAGGACAAGGCGGCCGCGGCGGCCAAAGCCGCCGAAGAGGCCCGGATCGCGGCGGAGAAGCAGAAGCAGATCGAGCAGGCGAGGACGGATGCGGCCGAGCAGCAGCGCAAGCTGGCCGAAGCTGCCGCGGCGAAAGCACAGGCCGAGAAGCAGGCGGCGGAGAAGGCCAAGGCCGAGCTTGCCGCCAAGCAGGCCGCCAAGCAGGCCGCCGAGAAGGCGGAGCAGGTGGCAAAGCCGACGGTCGATCGGCAGATGCCTGAGGTCGAGCAAAAAGTTGCAGCCCTTTCACCGGCGCCGGCATCCACATTGTCGGCGGCTGATCTGACAAAATCCGTGCAGAGTGAATTGCGCCGCGTCGGCTGCGTGTCCGCCACCGCCGACGGCGATTGGAGCGCAGCATCGCAGCGTTCGCTGGCCATGTTCAACAAATATGCCGGCACCCAATTCGACGCCAAGCTCGCAAGCGTCGACGCGCTGGATGCACTGAAGGCAAAGCCCGGACGCGTTTGCCCGCTCATTTGCAATTTCGGCTCCAAGGCGGACGGCGATCAATGCGTGAAGATCACCTGCCGCGCCGGCTATCGCGTCGGTGACGACAACGACTGCGAGAAGGTCCCAGAGAAGAAGCCGGTGGCGACGCGCGAGGATTCGAAGAAGCGTGACCAGGATCGCAAGGACACAGAGTCGACGCCATCGAAGCCGCAAGCATCTGGCCAGATATTTTGCAATTCCGCTGGCTGCCGTCCTGTCGGCAAGGGATGCAGAATAGAACGGGCCAGTACTTCTGATGCGAGCTCAGTGATGTCTGGCCGGACGAAAGAAGTCTGCAATTAGGGTATCATCGGAATGGCCGCATAGGCCTGGGCGTTTTTCATGATTGTTCGAAGCCTATTGATTTTGATATTCGGCATTTGGTTCGGGTGCGGCGCTGCCCTCGCGGACAAGCGCGTTGCGCTCGTGATCGGCAATTCCGCCTACAAGAACGCGCCGCGGCTCGCGAACCCGGTGAACGACGCCGGGCTGGTCGGCAGCATGTTCAGGAATGCGGGCTTCGATACGGTCGAGATCAGGCTGGACCTCAACGCCAGCGAAATGCGGCGATCCCTACGCGAGTTCGCGGCCAGGACGCGCGATGCCGACATGGCCGTGATCTACTATGCGGGCCACGGCATCGAGCTGGACGGCAGCAACTATCTCGTTCCGACCGACGCCATGCTGGAAACCGACGGCGATGTCCTCGATGAGACGATCGCACTCGATCGGGCGCTGTATGCGGTCGAACCGGCCAAACAACTTCGTCTTGTCATCCTCGATGCGTGCCGCGACAACCCATTCGCCAAGACGATGAAGCGCACCCTGGCCTCGCGCGCGATTGGTGGCGGGCTTGCCAAGGTCGAGCCGACCAGTCCGAACACGATGATTGCGTTTGCGGCCAAGGCGGGGTCGACGGCATCGGATGGCGATTCCCGGAACAGCCCGTTCGCGGTCGCGTTGACCGATCATCTGCCGAAGCCCGGGCTCGACCTGCGCAAAGCGTTCGGCTTTGTCCGTGACGACGTCTTGAAGAAGACCGGCAACAAGCAGGAGCCGTATGTCTATGGCTCCCTGGGCGGCAGCGATGTGTCGCTGGTGCCGGTGAGGCCGGTCGCCGCAGCCGGACCGCAGGCAAATCCGCAGGACAGTGTGCGCAAGGACTACGAGCTCGCCCTCCAGGCCGGCCTGCGCGAGGCCTGGGAAGCATTCCTCCAGACCTATCCCGACGGCTTTTACGCCAACCTCGCTCGCGTGCAGCTGAAGAAGATTGCCGCCGAGGAGGATCGCACGGCGGCGACCGAGAAGGCTCGCGTGGCCGAACAGGAGAAGGCGAGGCTCGCGACCGACCGAGCCCAGAAGGCCGAGCTGGAGAAAGCCACCGCCGCGGCGAAAGCCGCGGAAGAGGCGAGGATCGCGGCCGAGAAGGCCAAGCAGATCGAGCAGGCCAAAGCGGAAGCGGCCGAACGAGATCGCAAGGCGGCGGAAGCCGCCGCGGCCAAGTCGCTCGCGGAGAAGCGGGCGCTCGAGAAGGCGGCGACCGATGCCGCAGTGAAGCAGGCGGCGGACAAGCAGGCGGCTGATGCCGAGAGCAGGAAGGTGGCCGCGCTGGCGTCGCCGCCAAGCTCCCCGCTGCCCGGCGATCTCGCGAAATCGGTTCAGAGCGAACTGCGCCGCGTCGGCTGTCTTTCGGCCGCCCCCGACGGCGACTGGAACGCCGCAACGCAGCGCTCTCTGACGTTGTTCAACAAATATGCCGGCACCCAGTTCGACGCGAAGCTCGCGAGTGTCGACGCTCTCGATGCGCTGAAGGCGAAGCCGGGACGCGTCTGCCCGCTCGTATGCAATTTTGGCTTCAAGGCCGACGGCGATCAATGTGCGAAGATCACCTGCCGCGCCGGCTATCGCGTCGGCGATGACAACGAATGCGAGAAGGTGCCGGAGAAGAAGCCGGTCGCGACGCGCGAGGACTCGAGGAGGCGCGATAGCGACCGCAGAAATACCGAGTCAACGGCACCAAAGTCACAAGTCTCCGGCCAGATGGTCTGCAACGGCGCCGGCTGCAGACCGGTCGCAAAGGGCTGTCACATGGATTATGTGAAGAACAACGCCGGCGTCATGGTACGAACCGAGATATGTAATTAGCCCCCCGCCGGATCGTCGTCGCGGTCCGCTCATGAATCCGGCGCGAGTCGTGCGCGTGTGGATGAGGGCGGACGACACGAGGCTTGCATGCCTCGTCGCAGGCGAGCATCATCCCGACAAAAATGGGGGAAACAGATGCCACAACTCTCGCGCCGCAGCCACCTTCAGCAATTGTCGGCCGTGCTCGGATCCGCCGCGCTGCCTGGGTGGTCGAGGTCCGCAGGGGCTTCGGAGGCAGACATTCCCCCCGAAGGCATCGGCGAGGGCATCAAGCACATCTCCTATAGCGACATCGGCGGACGGCCCGACAGCGTGCAGGTGATGTTCAACCGGCAGCACGTCTATGTCGGACACATGTTCAGTGACGGTGTGACGATCCTGGACGCATCCGATCCGCGTGCGCTGAAGCCGGTCAATTTCTTCACCGCAGGACAATACACCCGCACCCATCATTTACAGGTGGCGGAAGACCTGCTGCTGCTTGCCAACGGCGCCAATATCGTCGCGATGCAGTCGTACGACAACATGCGCGGCTATTTCGAGAACACGCTGGTCGACAGCATCACCAAGGCCAAGAAATTCCGCTGCGGTCTCTCGATCCACGACATCTCCAAACCGAACGAGATGCGCGAGATCGCGTTCCTCGAAATGCCCGGCTTCGGCATCAACCGGCTGTGGTGGCCAGGCGGACGCTATGCCTATGTGTCAGCGCATCTCGACGGGTTCACCGACCACATCCTTTGCGTGGTCGATCTCAAGACCATCACCAAGCCTGAGATCGTCGCGAAATGGTGGCTGCCGGGCATGAACCGCGCGGTCGGCGAGCCGGCGACGCCCAAGGGCAAGCGCTTTGCGCTGCATCACATGATCACGGCGGGCGATCGCGGCTACGCCGCCTGGCGCGATGGCGGCTTCACCATCCACGACATCAGCGATCCCGTGAATCCAAAGCTGTTGTCCCACATCAACTGGTCGCCGCCCTTCGCCGGCGGCACGCATACGCCGCTGCCGCTGCCCAAGCGACAGCTTGCGATCGTCGCGGACGAAGCCAATGCGGATCAGTGCGCCAAAGGCCTGTTCCATACATTCGTCCTCGACGTGCGCGCGCCTGGAAACCCGGTGCCGATCGCGACCCTGCCGACCCCGCGCGACCGCGACTTCTGCACGAACGGCACCTTCGGGCCGCATAATCTGCACGAGAACCGCCCGGGCTCGTTCCAGAGCGAGGAGACGATCTTCGCGACCTACAACAATGCCGGCGTCAGGGTGTTCGACATCAGGGACGCCTTCGTACCGAAGGAGATCGCGTATTGGGTGCCGCCGACACCGAAAAAGCTCATCGACCCCCGCCCGAACGTCGCGCTCGCGGCCAAGACCTGCGACGCCTATGTCCGGCCGGACGGGCTGATGTTCGTCTCCGACTGGAACGCCGGCATGCACGTGCTGCAATATCAGGGATGAGTGGTGTTGTAGGGTAGGCAAAGGCGCAAAGCGCCGTGCCCACCATTCGCAGCGGAGAAGGCTCTGGTGGGCACGCTTTCGCTTTGCCCACCCTACGAGACCTGCGCTAACCCGCCGGCATCCGCGTTTCGACGAGTCGCGCCCAATAGGACGCGCCGTGGCCCAAGATGTTGTCGTTGAAGACGTAGGCCGGGTGGTGGCACTCGTTGCCGTCGCCCATGCCGACCAGGATCATCGCGCCGGGGCGCGCTTCCAGCATGAAGGAAAAATCTTCGGCGCCCATCATCGGAATGAACTTGTCGTTGACGCGCTCGGCGCCGACGATGTCGCGGGCGACGTCGGCGGCAAGGCCAGCCTCGCGCGCATGGTTCATCGTCACCGGATACATGCGCGTGTATTTGGTTTCCGCCGAACCGCCATAGGCGCGCGCGACGCTGTCGGCGACTTCGCCGATGCGGCGCTCGACGAGATCGCGCACTTCAGGGTCGAGCGTGCGCACGGTGCCGCCGAGCTCGGCGATCTCTGGGATGATGTTGAAGGCCGTACCGGAGTGGAATTGCGTGATCGAGATGACGGCGGACTTCAGCGGATCGACGTTGCGCGCGACGATCGATTGCAGCGCGTTGACGATCTGCGCGCCGATCAGCACGCTGTCGATCGACTTGTGCGGACCCGCGCCGGCATGACCGCCCTTGCCGTGGACCGTGATCTGGATGTTGTCTGAGGAGGCGAGCATCGCGCCAGGGGTGGTCGCGAAATGGCCCTCGGGCAGGCCCGGCATGTTGTGCATGCCGTAGACCTCCTGGATGTTCCAGCGCGTCATCAGTCCGTCCTCGACCATCGCCTTGCCGCCGCCGCCGCCTTCTTCCGCGGGCTGGAAGATCACGACCGCGGTGCCGTCGAAGTTGCGGGTCTCGGCGAGATATTTGGCGGCGCCGAGCAACATGGCGGTGTGACCGTCATGGCCGCAGGCGTGCATCTTGCCGGGGACCTTGGAGGCGTAGGCGACGCCCGACGTCTCCATGATCGGCAGCGCGTCCATGTCGGCGCGCAGGCCAATGGTCTTGCCCGAGGCGGATTTGCGGCCGCGGATCACACCGACGACGCCGGTGCGGCCGATCCCCGTCACCACCTCGTCGCAGCCGAACTCGCGCAAGCGGTCGGCGACGATGCCGGCGGTGCGGTGGACGTCATATTGCAGCTCCGGGTTCTCGTGGAAGTCATGGCGCCAGGCGGCCATTTCGTCGGAGAGGGCGGCAACGCGGTTAACGATGGGCATGAGGAAGGTCCGCCTTGATTTGTAGCCCCGGATGAGCGAAGCGACATCCGGGATCTTTGTGAGGGAAGTCCCGGGTATCGCTGCGCTCACCCGGGCTACGAAGGACGTTCAGCTCTCGCCGAACACGCGCTTGAAGATCGTGTCGACGTGCTTGAAGTGATAACCGAGGTCGAACTGCTCCTCGATCTCGGCGTCGGTGAGATACTTCTTCACGTCAGCGTCCTTCTTCAGAAGCTGGAGGAAGTCGCCTTCGCCGCGCCAGACCGGCATGGCGTTGCGCTGCACGAGCTTGTAGGCGTCCTCGCGGCTTGCGCCCTTCTGGGTCAGCGCCAGCAGAACGCGCTGCGAATGCACGAGGCCGCCGAGGCGGTCGAGGTTCTTCTGCATGTTAGCGGGGTACACCAGCAGCTTGTCGATCAGGCCGGCGAGGCGGACCAGCGCGAAGTCGAGCGTCACGGTGGCGTCGGGGCCCATCATGCGCTCGGCGGAAGAGTGCGAAATGTCGCGCTCGTGCCAGAGCACGACGTTCTCCAGCGCCGGCGTCACATAGGCGCGCACCATGCGCGACAGGCCGGTGAGGTTTTCCGAGAGCACCGGATTGCGCTTGTGCGGCATCGCGGACGAACCCTTCTGCCCTTCGGAGAAGAACTCTTCGGCCTCCAGCACTTCGGTGCGCTGCATGTGGCGGATCTCCACCGCGAAACGCTCGACCGAGGAAGCGATCACACCGAGCGTCGAGAAATACATCGCGTGGCGGTCGCGGGGGATGACCTGCGTCGAGATCGGCTCGGGGACGAGGCCCATGGCCTTCGCAACATGCTGTTCGACGCGCGGATCGATCTGGGCAAAAGTGCCGACCGCACCGGAGATGGCGCAGGTGGCGACTTCCTTCCGCGCCGCAATCAGGCGCTCCCTGGCGCGCGAGAATTCCGCATAGGCATAAGCGAGCTTGAGGCCGAAGGTCACGGGTTCGGCGTGGATGCCGTGGCTGCGGCCGATGGTCGGCGTCATCTTGTGCTCGAGGGCGCGCTTCTTCAGCGCCGCCAGCACCTTGTCGAGGTCGGCGAGCAGCAGGTCGGCGGCGCGGGTGAGTTGGACGTTGAGGCAAGTGTCGAGCACGTCGGAGGAGGTCATGCCCTGATGGACGAAGCGCGCCTCTGGGCCGACGATCTCGGCGAGGTGGGTGAGGAAGGCGATGACGTCGTGCTTGGTCTCGCGTTCGATCTCGTCGATGCGGGCGACGTCGAAACTGGCGTCCTTGGCCTTGGCCCAGACCGTTTTGGCGGCCTCCTTGGGGATCGTGCCGAGCTCGGCAAGGGCGTCCGCCGCATGCGCCTCGATCTCGAACCAGATCTTGAACCGGGTCTGCGGCTCCCAGATCGAGGCCATTTCCGGGCGGGTATAGCGGGGGATCATTGGACTGCTCCAGGAAGGTGGGCGGGCGACCCGGAAGGGGGCGACCTGCCAAAATGCTTTTTACGCCGTGATCTAGCAGAGCGGGGAGGGCGAAACAAACGGCGCCGGCAACGTAGCGGGGGATGATTGGGCTGGACAGGATCATCGGCCCGGCGGCGGCGGGGCGATGGGCAGCCGGCCTCAGGGGAGAAGCTCGCAGATATTAACTGTCAATCACGGATCATTGACTGACAGATATTGAAATCTGTCAGCGAGACGTGTATATCCGTTCCTGGACGCTCCGATTGGGGCGTCTGGCGGCATCCCGGGAGCCCGACGTCCCAAGCAAATGGGGGATTGAGGGTCGCAATTGAACAACGGGGACCGCCAATTGATTGGAGACTTACGACAATGACGACCGAAATCATCAATTTGACCGGGACGATTGGGCACTGGCTCAATTTACTGGTGGCGCGCCAGATCGCGGCGCAGGCTGCAAAACTGCCTCATTAAGGCGAGAGCTTTCCGAAACGACCGGCACGGGCGCTTCGGAAGCAGCTCCATCGCCGGGTAACTGAGCCCTCAACGGGAACATGGTGCTGGCATGAACGAAGCCGTTATCTTGACGCCGGAGCGGATCCTCGAAGTCACCGAGGACGTGCTGCGGCGTTACGGACTCGCCAAGGCCACCGTAGTCGACGTCGCCCGTGCGCTCGATGTGAGCCACGGCAGCGTCTACCGCCATTTCCCGAGCAAGGCCTCGTTGCGCGAGGCCGTCGCAAAACGCTGGCTGGACCGCATCGACGCGCCCTTACGCCAGCTCGCCGAAGAGCAGGGCCCGGCCCCGGCGCGGCTCGACCGCTGGCTGCGCACCCTGTTCGCCGCCAAGCGTTCGCGCGTGCTCGACGACCCCGAGATGTTCGACACCTATCTGACCCTGGCGCGCGAGGCCTGTGCAGCCGTCAAATGTCACAAGGACACGATGATCGACCAGATCGCGGCGATCCTGACCGACGGCGTGACGCAGGGCGTGTTCGCCGTGGACGACGTCAAGGCCACCGCACGCGCGATCTTCGATGCCACCGTCCGCTTCCACCATCCGGCTCATGCCGACGAATGGAAGGACGCCGATCTCGCGGCGCGCGTCGATGCGACGCTGGCGCTGGTATTGCGCGGGCTGAAGGCGGCGTGAGGTTGCGGAGCCTGCGTACATCGCAGCTTGGGGCTTGATTCACTCCTGCTCATGACTTTGGCGATCGGCAGGATGACGGGCCTGGCCTCGACGATTCTCTCGTGACCACCATCCCATCATCCTGCTTGGCTGTGAGCGCCGTCAGATGACGAAGTCCGCTGGATGCAGGGCCGCCGTGTGCACGCCGTCCAACGTGATGGTATCGTTGGCGGTGAGGTGGATCACGGCATCGCCGGCGCTATTGTCGCCAATGAGGCTGGAGAGGGCTGCCCAGTCTGCGAAGCCGTAGTCATGCAGGTTGATCAGGTCATGTTCGCTGGTGGTGCTGCCGACAGCTTGGTTGCCTTGATTGAAGTCGTTGATGATGTCCTGGCCGGAGCCCGTGTTGAACACGAACGTGTCGTTGTTCGGCCCGCCCCACAAGAGATCATTGCCGCCACCACCGTTGAGGGTATCCGTGCCTCCGGTGATCGAGCCGGGTGAGGAAGGAGCGTAGCTCATCGCATCGCCCGCCAGGCGATCGGGGCTCGATCCGCCGGTGAGGATGTCGTTCCCGCCGTGAGCATTGCCCGACATCGTGGGAGCGTCGCCGTACAACGTCGTGCTGAAAGCAGCTCGCTCGCCATCGATGACGGCAGTGAGGATATCGTTTCCGCCCTGGGTATTGTCGGACATGGACGTTCCGGAATCGCCCGACAGGCTTCCTCCTCCCAGCTGGGCGTCACTGCTCGCCGCAAAGGTCAGGATGTCGTTTCCGCCGACCGCGTTGTCAGTCATGGCACCCGTGGCATCGCCGCTGAGTGCGTCGCCGCCGCCATTTATCCCATAGGCGCTCAGCGTATCGTTCCCGCCATGCGCATTGCCGCTCATGGCACCTCCAGCGTCTCCGCTGAGCGACCCGAACGATCTCCATCCGGTCGACGCCGTCAGCGTGTCATTTCCGCCTCCCGCGTTGCCCGACATGTCGCCCTGGACGTCGCCATAGAGATAAACATTGGTGTAGAGCGAGTTGTGGGCATCGACATTGAGGGTGTCGTTCCCGCCCTGGGTATTGTCCGCCATGGATTGGGCATCACCAACGGTGATGGCACTATCCCAGCCGCCATCCACGCTCACCACGAGACTGTCGTTTCCTCCGTGAGAATTGCCATGCATGGCCACCAGGTCTTCCCCAACGAGCGTCACGTTCGAGTTGAGACTCGATATGGCTGCCGTCAACGCATCGTTTCCGCCCCAGTCATCGGTTGCCAACCCGGGATCTCCGAGCACGGTCATGGATTGACCGAACTCTGGCAGGGTGACTGCGATAGTGTCGTTTGGCAGTTGGTGCATGTCGCTTCACTCCGATTTCATCTCAGTCGCGGGGCCTGAAAGCAGCGGAGCTCTTTGCGAGACGCGCTGTGGCCGCGCTTAACGTTGAATTTGCTCGGAGTTGATGGCGGAGATTTGCTTTGGGTTGGATTTCATTGCGGCCGGAGGAACTTCGGCGCGCGGGGTAACGGAACTCGAGCGACGCCAGAAATTCGTCAGCCCGCAAGCCGCTGCGAGCCGCGCGAGCCGCGCGAGCTGCGCATCCGTGCGCGCGCCGGTCTTCGTCTTGATCAGATAATGATAGTTCTGCAGCGTCTTGACTCTCGCGCTGGTATTGCGCGGGCTGAAGGCGTCGGCCGGACTTCCTTCGCGCGGTCCGAAGCCGCGACACCTGACGGGACCTGTCGGTTTCTATCTCAGACCTTATGGGCAACGCTGCCATTGCCGAGCGAGCGCGGATGATGGGTCTTTTTTCGCGCACGTAAGGCGGCGTTGGCCGATGGCACGACCGACGGGCTTTCCGGATAGGTATTGACTTCGATTTCGACCACGTCCTTTGACCGCTTTCGAAGGCGGTAGAACGCAAGTTCCTGTTCGAGAATGGGGCAGTGGAATTGGATCGTCGCTGTGTCTGGCAGACGGCAGAGTTCATCGATGAGCTCGCCGACAGTGATGATCGGGGGATGATGGATGGCTTCGCGAATAGCCTTACTCATGGCGCAACTCCCTCACTCCGCTACTAACCACTACGCGACGGTGTCAGTTCCAATCCTACCGGTCACAGCATGATCTAAAGTGCGAGCCGCGGGCCAGCGCCCTAAAGCGCGGGCGCCAAATGCGAGCTGCGCAAGCGCAATATGCCGAACGGGTCTTCGCGCCCAGCGAGTTTGCGATAGGTCGCAAGGTCGTCGAGCGTCGGACCTTCCCCGCGCCTGACATTCACGCCCGCAACCGTTGCAACCGGAATCGACGTGCCGAGGCCTGCGTAGAGATAGTTGTCGCCGAACGCCTTCTTGAGCGCGGCAAAAGTCGGCTCACCGGTGCAATGTCCCGGGGCTACGCTGTCGACCTTGAACCTGTCCTTCAGGGCGGTAACGGCTTTCGCGATAGCTTCGTCAGGTGCGACGACCAGATGAAATCCCCCCGCGATGAGATGAATCCTGGGATTGATACCCGTCGCCGCTTCGACGATGCGCTCTATGCCGGGGTGCGAACAACCGACCAGAAGGACCATGCCGTCGGCCGTGTTGACGGCCAAGGACAGCTCCTTGAGTTCTCTCGTGCCCGGCGCGTCGGAAATCAGCGAGATAAGTGTGATACCGGGAGCGATCTCGGTGGTCTGATCGATCAGTTCGAAGTTCGCGTGGGCCCATGCCGTGCCGAACTTCATCACCGCGGGCGGCTTGCCTGCATAGTACCGCATCTCCGGCGGCAAAGCCTCGTCCTTGCGGTAGAAGCCGGACGGCAGAGACGAGCCGTAGATGCCAAATCCTTCCTTTGGCGCGTAGATCGT
Organism: Bradyrhizobium sp. URHA0013; assembly: GCF_000518345.1. Lineage (NCBI taxonomy): Bacteria > Pseudomonadati > Pseudomonadota > Alphaproteobacteria > Hyphomicrobiales > Nitrobacteraceae > Bradyrhizobium > Bradyrhizobium sp. URHA0013. The sequence goes on from NZ_JADK01000009.1 coordinate 130,243, forward strand.
GACCGTCGGATTGATGCTCAGGAGGTAGGACAAGCCGGCCATATGATCGGAGTGGCGGTGTGAAAGAACGACAAAGTCGAGGTCCGAGAGATCAACTCCCTTGGCTTTCACGTTCGCCGCGAAGATTTCGGGATCGTTACCCGTATCGAACAGGATGCGTTTTCCCGCGATCTCGACAAGGGCGGAGAAACCCCAGTCCTTCGTCATCGCCTCATCTGTGCCGAAGGCGTCATAGAGAATCGTGATCTGTTCTTTCGCCTCCGTTGCCGCGCTTTCCGTAAGCCCGGTCGCAAGAACGCCGAAGGCGATCAGTGCTGTAAGAAGACTGTTCCTGATGTTCATGAAAGCGTCTCCTGTTGTCGTGCAAGACATACAACGGGAACGAGGGCGGCCTCGAGAGCCGTCCAAACTGGCTCTCGACGAAAGATCGGAGCCGGACACACATCCGCCGGCGGCTTGGTGCTGAATGCCGTGCCTGTGGTGAAGCCTAGCACAATCTAGGAGAGATTTGGAGACCTTCGTTGGGATGGCCAGTCGGAACCAGATTCTGGTCGCAGCAAGCGCTCGCGTCAGGCTTTAGATTCTGGTCAGCCCACAATTGGCCGCCAACCGCACGAGCTGCGCATCCGTACGCGCTCCGGTCTTGGTCTTGATCAGATAGTGATAGTTCTGCACCGTCTTGACGCTGAGATTGAGATGCGCGGCGATCTGTTCGGTCGTGGCGCCGCCGGCGAACTGGCGCAGGATCTCGATCTCGCGTTCGCCCAGTTGATCCAGCGCAGACCCCGTCGACAGGCTGTCCTCGGCCAGGATATGCGCGATGTCGTCGCTCATGGCGCGTTCGCCGCGCGCAACGCTGCGGATCGCGGACACGACCGCGGACGGCTCGCTGCTCTTGGTGACGAAGCCGCTGGCGCCGGCACTGAAGGCTGCCTTCACCAGCACGGCCTCGTTGTGCATGGTGAAGACGAGGATCCGGGCCCGCGGGCTGCGCGCGCGGATGTTGCGGATCGCCTCGAGCCCGCTCGCGCCGGGCATCGAGATATCCAGCAAGACCACGTCGGGATCGCGCGCCTTGAAGGCGCTGTAGGCATCCGCAGCGTTGTCGGCTTCCGCCACGACATGCAGATCGCCCTGGCTTTCCAGCACGCGCCGATAGCCTTGCCGCACGATCGGATGGTCGTCGACCAGCAGCACGGAGATGCCTGTTGGCGTAATCTCGTTCATGCCGGCCTCACGCGGCGAGCGGGATGGTGGCGGCGACGCTGAGTCCGCCTCGGGCGGGCAGGATCGAGAATGAGCCGCCGGCCGCTGCGACGCGCTCGCGGATGCCCGTGAGGCCAAAGCCGGCCGACTGCTTTACGCGTGCTGCGTCGCCGCCGCCATCGTCTTCGACGCGGATCAGCAACGCATCGTCGTCGCCCGCTCGCCGCTCGACGCTGAGCGAAATCTCGCGTGCCACGCCGTGGCGCAACGCGTTGGTCAGGCATTCCTGCGCGACGCGATAGGCGGTGGTGGCAGCCGGGCCGCTGATGTCGGTGAAGTCGCCCCGGAGATCGAGCTGGATCGTCGGTCGCGCCGCGCTCTGCGAGCGCCAGCTATCCACCAAATTCACGAGGCTCGCCTCCAGTCCAAGCTCGGCGGGGAGGGGATTGCGCAGGCGCTTCAGCGCGTCGCGTAGCGAGGCCATCAGATGATGCGTGGCCTGCGAGATCATCCGCGCGTCCTGCACGATATCGTTGTGCTTGTCTGCCTTCGTGCTCGCCGTCTCGATGGTGTTGGCGAAGGCGAGGATGGCCGAGAGATTTTGTCCGAACTCGTCGTGCAGCTCGCGTGCGAGCGCGCGGCGTTCGTCATCACGGATCTCGATCAGGCGCCGCGTCAGCGCCGCGCGTTGCTCGGTCGCTTCCTCCAACCGGCCGCCGAGCTCGCCGACGGCGCTGCCGATCATCGCCAGCTCCATCGAGCGGAAGCGCGGCAGTTTCGTGCGATACTGACCGCGGGCCATGCGCTGCAAGGCGATCACGATCGTGCGCGCCGGCGCCAGCGCATGCGCGATCGCGAGCGAAGCCAGGAGCGCGATCGCCGCCGCCATCAAGAGCGCGACGTCGATCACGTTGAGGATGTATTCCCAGGCGAGCGAGATGGCGGCCGTTTCATCCGGCGTCGCGACCACCGTTCCGGCGGTCGCCGCGCGGGGACTGACGGGCCGTATCGCTTCGGCATGGCTGCCGAGGAAGGTCGGCACAATCGATGCAAACCAGCGCGGCGGCGCCTTGCCGAGCCCCTCGCTCTGGCCGCAGAGCGGCTTTTCGAATGCGATGGCCGGTTGGAATTCGACGCAGACGCCGGGTGAGATCAGCTTCATCGTCTCCAGCGTGCGCCACTCCGGAACCGGCAGAAGCTGCTCGCGTGTTCTGCTGCTACGCAACAAGAATTCGCGCCAGTACAGGGCTTGCAGCGCTTGGGCGACCCGCTGCGCCGAGGCCGCAGTCGCCCGGTCGACGCTGCGATAGGCGTCGAACGTGGCCCAGATGGTCGCCGCCCCGAGGCAAAGCGCGACGATGAGAAGCAGACGGGCGACAAGCTGAAGCACAAGGCGCATGCGATCACCCCAAAATTTGGTAAGGTCAGCCTAACAACGCCGCCGCGCCTTGCCAATTGCGAGGCACGGCAAGATGGCAGCTCGGGCAAATTTCCCAAGCCGGATTGGGCATGGCTCTTTGGACCGGGCGCGGCGGCTTTGATCTAATGGGCGGAATTCACGGCCAGGAGCAGTGCAGCATGAGTTCGATGACGATTGGGCCGATCGCGGGGCCTGCTGCCGACCCATCCGAGCGCAGCGCGCTCCTGTTCTGGATGATCTTCACCGGGCTTTCGATCTTCGCCGTCGTCCTGCTGTGGCGGTTTGGCCTGATCCGCCTGATGCTGACCTCGGACCGGACCTACATTTCCAGCGTGATCGCGCTGCTCTATGTCCTCACCTGCGGTCATTGCTTCTTGCGCACGCGGGGCATCGCCCGTGAGGGCGCGGCGGCCCGGCGCTGCCGCGCGGTGCTCGCGGCGCCCGAGGGCGGGAGGGCGCTCGACGCCGGCGCGGCTGCGCTGCCGCGCGGGCTGGTGCGTGATCACATCGAGAGCCTCGTGACCAAGGCCGCGGCGCAGGACTACCGCCCGGTCGACCAGACCCTATTGCTGCGGACGCTTGCCGACCGGCTGCGCGGCTCCAACGGCTTCGGGGCCTTCGTCTCGGATACGCTGATGAAGCTCGGCCTGCTCGGCACCATCGTCGGTTTCATCATCATGCTGGCGCCAATCGCGGGGCTGGATGCTGCCGACAAGGTCGCGATGCGGTCCTCGATGGGGCTGATGAGCGACGGCATGGCGGTCGCGATGTACACGACGCTGGCGGGCCTGGTCGGTTCGATCCTGGTCCGCATCCAGTACTACATGCTGGACGCCGCGACCCAGAAGGTGTTCTCGGATGCGGTGGTGCTGACTGAGACCTATGTGACGCCGGTGCTGGAGCGCAAGGGTTCTGGAATCAAGAGTTCTGGACTCAAGGGCGCTGGAATCGCGACATGATGGATGATTTCGGTCTCTATCCGCGCGAGGAGCCGTTCGATCCCTTGGGCGTGATGCTGTTCAAGGCACTCCAGGTGATCGCTTTCCTGTTCTTCCTCGCGCTGCTCGCGGTCTCACCGGACGCCAAGGACGGCAAGATCGATTCCAAGGCCGAGTTCATGATCACGCTGGACTGGCCCGACAGCCATCCCGACGATCTCGACCTGTTCGTGCAGGATCCCGTGGGCAACATCGCCTGGTATCGCCACCGCGAGGCCGGTTTCCTCACGCTCGACCGCGACGACCGCGGCGGAGCCAACGATTTCATCGTGGTCAACGGCAAGAAGATTGCCTCGCCGATCCGCGAGGAGATCGTCACGGTGCGGGGCATCGTTCCCGGCGAATACACCGTCAATGTCTCACATTTCGTGGCCACGACCGGCGAACCCGTCACAGCCAATGTGAAGGTGCAGAAGCTCAATCCCACGGCGCAAGTGGTCTTCGACAACAAGTTCACGGTCGATCACACCGGCGACGAGAAGACCGCGGTGCGGTTCCGGCTCGATGCCGAGGGCAAGGTCGTCAATGTGGATCAGCGGCCGAAATCGCTGCTGGAGACGTTTCGCAGCGGCTGGCGCAACGGCGCCGATCTCGACCCGAGCACTGGCGTGAGCAAGAACGCTGTGAGGGTGCGCCGTGACTAGCCTGCAGACGGTCATCCTCACGCTATCGATAGCTTACGCCGTCATCGGCGCGCTGCTGCTGGTCGTGTTGGTCTATGCGCGGCTGCACTGGTCGATCAAGGCCGTTGCGGTGGTCGTGACCAGCGCCTTCTATGTCGTCAGCTTCACGGAAATGCGCGGGCTGCTCGGCTGGGCCAGCGCCGACCGGCTGCCGGCCTCCTTCAAGCTGTTGAAGGCCCGCATCGTCGAGCCGCATTCGCTGGAAGGCGATCCCGGCTCGATCTATCTCTGGGTCGAGCAGCTCGACGAGGACAATCGCCCAAGCGGCATACCGCGCGCCTTTCGTGTGCCCTACAATGACAGGCTGGCCGACAAGACCCATGCGGCGGAGAACGAGATCGCGCTGGGACATCCGCAAGGCGGCCGGGCTGCCGATTTCGGCGGCGGCGATGGCAGCCTCATCGACATGGTCAGGGAATATGTGACGCCCAAGACGATCCTGGAGACGAGCGGAGGCGATTCCTCGACCGGCGAATTCCTGGCGCCACCGGCCGGCGCGCAGGGCGCCGTGTTCACCCCGATTCCGCCGCCCCGGATGCCGCCGAAGGACGAGCAATAGGCTCTTCACCATCGCGACAGGGCAGCGCTGGCAAACCGCGCGCCGCTGGCGCATGTTCTTGACCTCCCTCAATTTGGCCTTATCGGCTCCCAATAAGGTTCGAGGGTGGAGGGTGCGTGCTTCTCGCTGTCTTCTCGGATATCCACGGCAACCGGCAGGCGTTCGAGGCGTGCCTGAAAGTCGCGCGGGCGCGTGGCGCCGAGCGGTTCATCCTGCTTGGCGACTTCGTGGGCTATGGCGCCGACCCGGAATGGGTAGTGGATACCGCGATGGAGCTGGTCGCCCAGGGCGCCGTCGCTGTGCGCGGCAATCATGACCAGGCGGTGAATTCCTCGGCCGAGACCATGAATGCCGAGGCGCAAATCGCGATCGAATGGACCCGCGGCCGGCTCGACACCGCGCAGCGGCGGTTCCTGGCGGAATTGCCGATGCTGGTGGAGGACAGCGATCGTCTGTTCGTGCATTCGGAAGCCTCCAGCCCCCTGAGCTGGCACTATGTCCGATCGACGGTGGACGCCGCCAAAAGCCTGATCGCGACGCCCGCTCATGTCACGTTCTGCGGCCACATCCACCGCCCGGCGATCTATTCGATGTCGGTGACGGCGAAGATGTCGGGACTCGTGCCCAAGACCGACGTCTCCGTACCGCTGCTGCGCGGGCGGCAATGGCTAGCGGTGCTCGGCTCGGTCGGCCAGCCCCGCGATGGCGATCCATCCGCGGCTTTCGTGCTGTTCGATACGGTCACGTGCCTGATCACCTATTGCCGCGCGCCCTACGATGTCGAGACGGCCGCGAACCGGATCCGTGAGAACGGCCTGCCGCACTGGCTCGCCGACCGATTGTCGCAGGGGCGCTAGAGGCGATGCCGAAACCCCTCGTCAAATCAGGCGCAGAGATCGACGGCTACACCATTGGCGAATGCGTCCATGCCGGCGGCATGGCGACGCTGTGGACGGTCACCCATCCCGGCATCGAGGTGCCGCTGCTGATGAAGATTCCGCGGGTGTCGGAGGGCGAGGATCCCGCGGCGATCGTCTCCTTCGAAATGGAAATGATGATCCTGCCGCGGCTGGCCGGGCCGCACGTGCCCTCAAGCTTCGGCACCGGCGATTTTGCCCACCAAGCCTATGTCGTAATCGAGCGCATCACCGGGACAACGCTCTACAAGCGGCTGCCCGACCTGCCGCTGCCGTATGACGAGGCGCGGCAACTCGTCGCCAGGATCACGACGGGGCTGGCGGATTTGCACCGGCAGAACGTGATCCATCACGACATCAAGCCGAGCAGCATCATGTTCCGCGAGAGCGGCGAGGCGGTGCTGATCGACTATGGCCTGTCGCATCACAACCACCTGCCGGACCTGTTGCAGGAGGAATTCCGCCTGCCTTACGGCACCGCGCCCTACATGGCGCCTGAACGGCTGTCAGGGGTGCGCGACGATCCGCGCAGCGATTTGTTCTCGCTTGGCGTGCTGCTCTATTTCTTCACGACCGGCGAGCGGCCGTTCGGCGAGGGCGAGACGCTGCGTGCGATGCGGCGCCGGTTGTGGCGCGATCCGCACCCGCCGCGCGGCTTGCGCGCCGACTATCCACCCTGGCTCCAGGAGGTGGTGCTGCGGTGCCTCGAGATCGAGCCGGTGCGGCGCTATCCGACGGCGTCGCAGCTCGCCTTCGATCTGACCCATCCGGACCAGATCAGGCTCACGATGCGCTCGGAGCGAATGAAGCGCGATCCGCTCAGCGTCGCCTGGCGCCGCCGGTTCAACCAGGGTGTCATGGCGCCCCGCGCGAAATCGGATGTCGCAGCCCAGCTCGCATCAAGCCCGATCGTTGCGGTCGCGCTCGATACGGCGGAAGGCGAGCCGGAGTTGAACGAGGCTCTGCGCATGACGACGGAACGCATTCTCGCCACGCTGCCGTCGGCGCGGCTCGCATGTCTCAACGTGCTGAAGCTCAACCGCATCGCGATTGACAGGACGCTGGATGAGCAGGGCTCCAACAAGCATATCGACCGGTTGGTGGCGCTCAGGCACTGGGCCACTCCGCTCAAGCTCGATGAGAGCCGGCTGTCGGCTCACGTGCTGGAAGCCGTCGATCCCGCGGCGGCCATCCTGGAGTTTTGCGAGGTGAACCACGTCGACCACGTCATCATCGGCGCGCGGCAGGGCTCGTTCAGGCGCACGCTGCTCGGCAGCGTCTCGGCCAAGGTGGCCTCGGAAGCGGCCTGCACCGTTACCGTGGTACGGCCGCCGCGAATGGCTGCGGATGTGGGCGAAGAGGCCGGATAGGGCGGCGCTCTGGATCCTGGAGATTCAGGCCGCGTGAGCGGTGTGGACGGAGCGCTTGCGGCGGATCGGCCAGGAGAATTGCGGGCCGGGCTCGCCGTGATCCGCGCTACCGCCGAAGAACTGGATGATCTCGCGGCAGGGCTCGCAGTTGAACAGGTTACGCGACGCGGACGCCTTGGTCATTTCTTTCAGGCAGTTCGGGCAATGCGGCTTCATGAGCTTGGTCCAGAAAAGAATTCAATGCCGGCGCGGTGACCGGAGCGGATGATCCAGGTCCATGTCGGGCCCGGTGTCGTCGCGCATCTCGCCTTCGGTGCGTTCGAGCCGACCGAAGAAAAAATCGAGGTCAGGATGCGGGCGCCGCGGGATGCGGCACCGGCGCTTCGGCTGACGCTTTACGAGCGCGATCTGCATGGGGTCAGGCCCGATACCAGTCGCGACGGGCGATGCGGGCCGAGCGTACCGAGACCTTCACCGGTCCGGCTGATGGACCAAACACAACAAACGCACAAAAACCAAGCCACAACGCCACGCCAGTCCAAACCAGGGTCGTCGTCATGATGTGCTCCCGCGAAACAGGCAAGAATCACTAGCGGTGATTTGCGCGAATCAGGGAAGCCCGGAGGAGTACGGATCAAGGTTGCAAATTCAGGCATTGCGCGCCGCAACACCCGTAGAAGCCGCACGTCTGCGGAGCCGAGCGGGCCCTCAGATCGCCTCGCCACGCGCGCCCGCGGCGGCGTTGCGGATCGCCGCGATGTTGGTCTTGTAGGCGTCCTGCGTGCCGCCCCTGAACACGGACGTGCCGGCGACGAAGGCGTTGGCCCCGGCTGCGGCCAGGGGACCTGCGACGTCGGAGCCGACGCCGCCGTCGACTTCGATGTCGATCGGACGGCCCGCCGTCATCGCGCGGATGTCGCGGATCTTGCCGATCGCGGAGGGGATGAAGGCTTGGCCGCCGAAGCCGGGATTGACCGACATCACCAGCACGAGGTCGACCAGGTCCAGAACGTATTCGAGCGCGCTGATCGGCGTGCCCGGATTGAGCGAAACGCCGGCCTTCTTGCCGAGCGCGCGGATCGCCTGAAGCGAGCGGTGCAGATGGGGACCGGCCTCGGCATGCACGGTGATGTGGTCGCAGCCGGCTTTCGCAAAGGCCTCCAGGTAGGGGTCGCAGGGCGAGATCATCAGATGCGCGTCGAAGATCTTCTTGGTGTGCGGGCGCATCGCCTTGATGACGTCGGGGCCATACGAGATGTTGGGAACGAAGTGCCCGTCCATGACGTCGAGATGGATCCAGTCGGCTCCGGCGGCGTCCACGGCGCGCACCTCCTCGCCGAGCCTGGAGAAATCCGAGGCCAGGATCGAGGGCGCGATTGCCAGGGGGCGGGGAGCGAAGGCTTGGGTCATGGCGGTTTCCCGTGGCGGCCGTGAAAGATGGACTCGCCTAACATGGGCCTCTCAGCCGGGCAATGCAGGGGCGGCGTGCTTCCTGTGGGCGGAAATTTCTGCCGCGACCGGCATGAATTGCCGGTGTTCCCGGGCCGTGCAAAGCGCGGTGAAAGCGGATTTCATTGAGCTTTTTGCGCTGGCACGGCGCTTGCTGACTTCACCTGAACAGAACATTGGCCGCGGCATGCCGCATCGGTTGGAGTTGTGCAATGTTGTTCGCTCTTGGGGCCGTATCGAGCGCGCTCGACGCGATCCAGTCGCTGACGAATTCGAAATCGTCCTCTTCGACGCAGAAGACGGGGTCCTCGCAAAAGCCTGCGACCAATCCGTTCGCGATCGACAGTGGCAGCAACAGCACGACCGGCGCGACCTCGTCGGTCCATGCGGGCAAGACCCCGCAGATCTCGCCGGAAACGATGAACGCGCTGTTCGCCGCGCAGAGCCAATCCTCGGACAGTACGAGCAGCGCAGCGAGCTCGACCTCGTCCAGTTCGACATCCTCGTCCTCGACGCGCCGCGACGCCGCCCTGAAGGACCTGTTCTCGCAGATCGATGGCGACGGCGACGGCAAGATCACCAAGTCGGAATTCGAGAATGCGCTCGGCGCCGGCGGCACCAACCTCGCGCAGGCCGACGACGTTTTCTCGAAGCTGGATTCGAATACCGACGGCAGCGTCAGCCTCGATGAGATGTCGAAGGCACTGAAGAGCGGCCATCGCGGCCACCATCACGCGCAAGGTGCGGGCGATGCGTCCGGCGGCGGTTCGGATTCCTCCTCGCGCTCCAGCGGCGGTTCGACCTCGACCTCGACGACCGGCGCCGACGGCTCGACCACCACCACCGTCACCTACGCCGACGGCTTCAAGATGTCGACGACGGTCCCGGGCGCCTCCAGCCCCCGTAATTCGGCGTACGATCTGTTCGCGCAGTTGATGCAGCGGCAGGGCGGGCAGGGACAAGGCGCCTCAGCGGCTGTCGGTTCATCCATGTCGATGAGCGTGTAACCTTGCTCAGGGCTAGCCTGCATATTCGCGAGTGATGTCACGGTAGACATAACGGTCGCGGATTTCGCGGTTGAAGAATGTACCCTTTGAGCCCGCATTCCTGAACGCCGCGGCGACCTCGGGCGGAACGTCCTCGTAGACATAGAGGCGTCCGCTGACGAAAGTCACTTTCAGCTCGCGAGTCTCGGGCGCATAACGGAAAAACCGGATCACGGAAGACGGCATGGCGGTGCACCTTGGCCCGTCAGGGTAACGCCGTGTCAGCCGTTTCGTTTCTAGCCGAACCGATCCTTCCACGCCGGCAGCGCGCCGGCAAACGGCAGGGCCGTCGCATTGTAGACGCCGCGAGCGATCGCGCGTGCGACCACGTTGGCGGCGACGGTTCCCAGTTCGGTGAGGCCGACCAGCGGCTCGATCGGCTTCTCGCCCGTTGCGGCGGCGAACAGCACGTCGCCATCGGTTGGGGCATGCACCGGATAAATCGCACGGGCGAACCCGGTATGCGCGATCATCGCAAGCCGCTTGGCCTGGGCCTTGGTCAGCGTGGCATCGGTGACGACGAGGCCGATCGTGGTGTTCTCACGCGCGTTCGCGGCGGGCCCGCCCTTGATACGCATCGCCAGCATGTCCGGCGTGAACGCGGACGGCAGGCCGCGCCCGCCGAACTCGCCGTTCTCCTCGAACGGCGCAGCCCAGAACCAAGGCCCCTCGCCAACGATTGTGCTGCCGACCGCGTTGACGACGATGATCGCAGCGACCTTGATGCCATTGGCCAGGACCGCGGAGGCCGACCCCAGTCCGCCCTTGAAGGTTGCGGTGGTGGCACCGAGGCCGGCGCCGACGCTGCCCAGCGCGAAATCGTCGCTGGCGGCCAACGCTGCGGCGTAGCCGAGATCGCGATAGGGCGCGAAGCGTCCCCAGGCCTTGTCGCCACCGTTGAGCAGGTCGAAAACGATCGCGCCCGGGACGATCGGAATCACCGCCTCGCGAATCCGCAAGCCGCGGCCTTGTTCGGCGAGCCAGGCCTGGATGCCGCCGCCGGCGTCGATTCCAAAGGCTGAGCCGCCGGACAGCGCAATGGCGTCAACGCGATCGACGGTGCTGGCGAGGTCGAGCAACGCGTCTTCGCGCGTGCCGGGGCCGCCGCCGCGAACATCGATGGCCGCGACCGCGGGGGCGTCGAAGATGATCGCAGTCGTGCCAGTGGCGATTTTCACATCCTCGGCATGGCCGACACGGACGCCGGCGATATCGGTGAGAAGGTTTTTCAAGGCGGCTCCGCAGGCTGAAAGGCGTCCGCTTCAGCGATATCGCAGGGATGCCGCAGGCTCAACCCGCGAGCGCGGTCCTCAGCATCTTGGCGAGCTCGGACTTGCGGTAGGGCTTTGCCAGCAGCAGCACGCCGGAATCGAGCCGTCCGTGATGGACGATGGCGTTCTCGGTGTAGCCCGAGGTGAACAGCGTCTTCAAGTCGGGGCGGCGGCGAGCCGCCTCGTCGGCGAGCTGGCGTCCGTTCATGTTGCCCGGCATTATGACGTCCGTGAACAGCAGGTCGATGTTCTTGTCGGCGTCGATAATGACGAGGGCCTCGGCCGCGTTGCCGGCTTCGAGGGCGACATAGCCGAGGCTCTTGATCTGGGTCACGACATATTGGCGCACCAGCGCGTCGTCCTCGACGATCAGGATTTTTTCGTGGCCGCCGGTGACGGGCGCGTTCTGGAGCGCCTCGAATTCGGTTTCCTGCACGCCGCTCGAGCGCGGCAGGTAGATCTTCACGCTCGTGCCGTGGCCTTCCTCGCTGTAGATCTTGATGTGTCCGCCGGACTGCTTGACGAAGCCGAACACCATGCTGAGCCCGAGGCCGGTGCCCTTGCCGACCTCCTTGGTGGTGAAGAAGGGGTCGAACACCCGGTCCATCAATTCCGGCGGGATTCCGGAGCCGGTGTCGCTGACGGCGATCATGACGTAATTGCCAGCCACCACGTCGGGATTCATGCTGGCATAGCCGTCGTCAAGAAAGATGTTGCGGGTCTCCAGCACCAGCGTGCCGCCGTTGGGCATGGCATCTCGCGCGTTCAGCGCGAGATTGAGGATCGCGGTGGAAAGCTGGCCCGGGTCGATCAGTGCCGGCCACGCATCCTCGGTGAGTTGCGGCATGATGGTGATCTGCTCGCCGAGCGTGGGATGCAGGAGCTTTGCGGCCTCGAGCGTCAATGCGTTGACGTCGATTTCGCGCGGTTGGAGCGGCTGCTTGCGGGCGAAGGCGAGCAGATGCTTGGTCAGTTGCGCGCCGCGTTCGGCGGCGTCATCGATCAGCTTGGTGATGGCAGCGAGCTCGGGACGGTCAGCGACCGCGTCCGCCAGGATGCCGATCGTGCCGGTGATGACGGTCAGCACATTGTTGAAGTCGTGCGCGACACCGCCGGTCAATTGACCGATGGAATCCATCTTCTGGACGTGCCTGAACTGCGCCTCGGCGGCCTGCTTCTCGGTGAGGTCGCGACCGATGAAGAAATGGCGCTTGACCGGATCGGACCAGGTGCCCATCCAGTTCAGCGTGACCTCGTGACCATCGTAGTGGTAGTAGCGCGCCTCGAAGCTGCGCTTGACCGCGCCACGCCGCGCCGCGCGCATCTCGTCGCGCGTCTTCTGGAGGTCATCGGGATGAATGAACTCGGTGGCGCTGTGCCCGATCATGTCGTCCGGACTCAAGCCCAGAATGGTCTTCACGCTGGGGCTGACCTGGATGAAATTGCCAAAACCGTCGGTGACCAGGATCAGGTCCTGCGAAGTCTCGAAGATCCGCTGCCGCTCCTCGACCTCGCGGCGCAGTTTTTCTCGTGCCTGCTTCTCTTCCGTGATGTCGTGGGCGATCTTGGAAGCGCCGATGATCTGTCCGTTGGCTGATTTGAGCGGAGAAACATTGAGAACGACGTCGAGCGGCCGGCCGTCCTTTCGGATCCGGACCGTTTCATGCTGGGCGATCGTTTCATTGCCGCCGACCCTGTTCAGGATACCCCTGACCTCCGCCTTGCGGTCCTCCGGCACGATGATGTCGATCGATTGGCCGATGGCCTCCGCGGCGGCATAGCCGAACAGATGTTCGGCGGCCTTGTTCCAGCCCGTGATGACACCGTCGAGGGTCTTCGTAATGATGGCATCATTGGCGGATTCGACGACGGCCCCGTACAGCGCAAGGCGCTTGCCATAGTAGTCGCGATCCAATGCTGACTGCTGGCGCAACCTGCCGACGAGCCCCAGCGTGTGCGCCTGGAGGCGGACATTTTCGATCAAAAGCACTGCGAGCACGAAGGTCGCCGCGCAGAGGCCGTAGACGCGGCCGGCGTAGAAGCCGAGATCGAAGCGCGCGACGTTGACGATCGCCGACAGCGCGATGTCGAACAGCCACGCGCACATCACCACCATGAGCCAGACGTCGATGACCGAATGCGGACGGCGGAACCACAGCGAGACCAGCGCGGCAAAGCTCAAGGACCAGACAAAGGCCACCACGCCGATCATGATCTGCGTGTAACGGCCGTCGCGCAGCAGGACCGGAAGCAGGTCGTGCTGGGCAGTGACGATCCAGGTCAAGACGACCATGACCGCGGCGACGCCGACCACGCTGGCGTAGATCGCCTTGCTTGCCGAGCCCGCGATCCGGGCGCCGCCGTCGGCCTCCTTCAGCCAGGCATAGGCCAGCACGCAGAGCGGGAAGCCACCGTGCCAGATCATGTAGAGCCAGACCGTGGTCTGCTGGTTGGCTCCCAGCAGCCCGGTCGGCGAAAAAAGTCCGGGGAAGGTGAGGGCATGGACCACGGCCGCGGCAGCGGTGAACAGATAGCCCGTCGCCAGCACGAGCAGCGCGCGGGTCCTGAGCACCGCAAACTGCGACAACAGCAGGACCGCGGTGACGATGTCCGCGACCACAAGGGCGGATTGATAGCTCGCGACGAAGGCTGGCACGGGCAGCAGCGGGATACCTGCGAAGGGCACGGCCATTGCGAACAGGATCGACGAGACGCCCACGATCGCCAATGCTGCGGTGCGGTCTTTCGGGGTGGCCGGCAACGTCGAAAGGAATGTGCTCCGATCGGTCGGCGCGGACACGTGAAGCTCTCGCAGATCGGTCTTGAGCATCTTCGCCAATCTCATTTGGCCCAATCAATTTTGGTCCATGGTAGCGGGTTCTGGGCACGCATCATGACAAAACCCACCGCGACTCAACCGAAGGTTACAGTTTACTTAATTTTATGGGGAACGCGCACGGGGGATCGGGTAAGATGCGCTTTACTGGACGGTGCCATAATGCTCTCCCGCTGCTACGGGTTCCAGGTTTGAATCAGGCATTTTGAATCAGGATCCGGGAGTTGTTCCCTATGCCCCGCGTTCTCATCATCGACGACCAGAAGGACGTCCGTGCGATGGTCGCGATCGTGCTGCGCGTCAACCGTTACGACGTCGTTGAGGCCGATAGCGGCGCAGCCGGGGTGAAAGCCTTCACCGAGACCTGCTTCGACGCGGCAATCGTGGACATTTTCCTTGGCGATACCAGCGGCGTCGAGGTCATCACGACGCTGCGCGAGCTTGCACCGAGTCTCCCGGTCGTTGCGGTGTCGGGGATGATGGCACTGGACTTCATGGAACAATCGCCCCACCTCGCCAACGTGGTCTGCCTGCAAAAGCCGTTTCGGCCGAACGATCTTCTTCAGGCACTAAGGAACGCCCAAGCTGCGGCGGACGGCGCGCTGCCTGCAGCCGTCTGATTCTGACGCAGGAAGAAACGCCCCGGGGCAAGCCGGGGCGCTATGATGATTGAATGAGGCGTTCAGGCCCCCGGCAAGCGTGCTTAGGTGCCGTTGCCGCTGATCGCGGCGTAGCCGCCCTTGGCGTCCCATTTGTAGACGACGTAGTCGAGCTGCTTGATGTCGCCCTTGGCGTCATACTCGATCGGCCCGATCACGGTGTCCCACTTGCCGGCCTTGATGGCCGCCATGACCTTCTTGGCATCGGTGGTGCCGGCCTTCTTGGCCGCCTGCGACCAGACCTGCATCGCCGCGTAGGTGTAGAGCGTGTAGCCCTCGGGGTCGATGTTCTTGGCCTTGAAGGCCTCGACGATCTTCTTCGCGGTCGGCTTATTGCGCGGATCGGGGCCGAAGGTGAACAGCGTGCCTTCGCCGGCAGGGCCGGTGATGGAGGCATATTCCTTGTCGGCGAGCGCGTCGCCGGCCATCAGCACGGTCTTGAGGCCTTGGTCGCGCATCTGGCGCAGGATCAGGCCGCTCTCCTGATGGTAGCCCCCGACATAGACGAGATCGATGTTGTCGCGCTTCAGCCGCGAGACGATCGCGTTGAAGTCCTTGTCGCCCTTGTTGTAGGACTCGTACATCTTCTCGGTGACGCCGGCCTTGTTGAGCGCCTTCTTGGTCTCGTCCGCAAGACCCTTGCCGTAGGTGGTCTTGTCGTTGAGGATGGCGATATTCTTGCCCTTGTAGTTCTTGGCGATGTACTGGGCGGCGACCAGGCCCTGCTGGTCGTCGCGGCCGCAGACGCGCGCCACGTTCCACAGTCCGCTATCGGTGAACTTCGGATTGGTGGAGGCGGGAGTAATCTGGAGCACGTTGCCGTCGGCATAGGCTTCCGACGCGGGGATCGACGACGACGAGCAATAATGCCCGGCCACGAAGGGGATCTTCGCGCCGGCGATCTTCTCGGCGATCGAGCGCGCCTGCTTCGGATCGCAAGCGTCGTCCTCGACGGACAGCGCGAGCTTCTTGCCGTTGAGGCCGCCGGCGGCGTTGATGTCGGCTACGGCCATCTCGGCGCCGTTCTTCATCTGGCGGCCGAAAGCGGACTCGCCGCCGGTCATCGGACCTGCGACTGCGACGGTGACATCCTGCGCGAATGCCGCGCTCGACAGCGCGATCGACGCGCCGAATGCCAGACCGATGAGCTTCAGTGATTTCATGAGATACCTCGAGGGTGGTCGCCTGTGGGAGTTACCGGGCATGCCCGGTTCAAACCGGCGCTATTCTTGAATGAATTCGAGGAGAAGTCACCGGCAAAATACGGGCATGGGCAGAGATATCTCGCCACATTCGGCAGCGCGGGTTCGCCTGGGCGGCCTCAACCGTGCCGGCCGCCTTCCAGGTAGGCGGCGCGAATCTCAGGGCGCTGCAACAACTCAGCGCCGGTCCCGGCCAGCGTGATCAGGCCATTGACCATGACATAGCCGCGATGGGCGAGCTTGAGCGCATGGTTGGCGTTCTGCTCGACAATCAGCACGGTCAGGCCGTCCTGGCGGTTCAGGGTGCGGATCGCATCGAAAATCTGGCGCGCGATCAGCGGCGCCAGACCGAGCGAGGGCTCGTCGAGCAGGAGCAGGCGAGGACGGCTCATCAAGGCGCGGCCGATGGCCAGCATCTGCTGCTCGCCGCCGGACAGGGTTCCGCCACGCTGCGCGTAGCGTTCCTTCAGCCGCGGAAACAGCGTGAACACGCGTTGTAGCGTCGCCTCGCGTTCGGCGTCAGTGCACTCGGTGGCGTCCGCCCCCATCTGGAGATTTTCCGCCACGCTCATGCGCGGGAAGATGCGGCGGCCTTCCGGCGATTGCGCGATGCGCAAATGCGCAATCTCGTGGGTGGGCACTTCGGTGATGTCACGGCCTTCGTACAGGATCTGGCCGGCGCGGGCGCGCGGCTTGCCGAAGATCGTCATCATCAGCGTCGACTTGCCGGCACCGTTGGCGCCGATCAGCGCCACGATCTCGCCGGCAGTGATCTCGAGGTCGACGCCCTTCAGCGCCTCGATCTTGCCGTAGGCGGCGCGAAGGCCGCGGATCGCGAGCAAGGCAGTGGGCGACGTCACGACCCGCCCTCCATCACGGCCGCCGCCTCTTCCTCATCGGTGCCGAGATAGGCGGCGATCACCTTTGGGTCGTCGCGAACCTCGCGCGGGGAGCCTTCCGAGATCTTCACACCGTGGTCCATCACAACGATGTGGTCGGAGATCTCCATCACCACAGACATGTCGTGCTCGATCAGCAGGATCGAGGTGCCGAGCTCGTTGCGGATCGACAGCAGCAGCTCGCTCAGGGCGGCACTCTCGCGCGCGTTGAGGCCGGCTGCGGGTTCGTCCAGGCACAAGAGCGCGGGCTCGGTGCACATCGCACGTGCGATCTCGAGCCGTCGCTGGTCGCCATAGGCAAAATTACCGGCGGCATCGTCGGCGCGATCGAGCAAATTGACCCGCTTGAGCCAATCGGTGGCGAGATCGATCGCGCGCTTCTCGGCCTCGCGGTAGACAGGCGCGCCAATGAGCCCGAGCAAGGTGAAGCCGGAGGCGCGCATCAGCGCGTTGTGCTGCGCCACCATCAGGTTTTCCAGCGCGGTCATGCCGGGAAACAGGCGGATGTTCTGGAAGGTGCGGGCGACCTTGGCCTGCTTGGCGATGCGGAAATCGTTCAGCCGCTCCAGCGCGATCACCTTGCCGTCGTCATGGTTGAGGCGGATGGCGCCGCCGCTCGGCTTGTAGAACCCGGTGATGCAGTTGAACACCGTCGTCTTACCGGCGCCGTTGGGTCCGATCAGCGCGGTGATCTTGTTCCGCTCGGCAGCAAACGACAAGTCCTGCACCGCGACGATGCCGCCGAAGCGCATGGTGAGCCGGTCGACCTCGAGAATCTGGTCGCGGCTCATCCGTGTCCCTCCTTGACGAGGTCGGATGAGATCGCGTGGGCCTTGGTCAGATACACGGTCGGCGCGCGATGGCCGATCAGGCCGCGCGGCCGCCAGATCATGATCAGCACCATGGCCATGCCGAACACCAGCATGCGATAGCTCTCGAGGCTGCGGAACAGCTCGAAACCGCCGATCATGGCGAGCGCGGAGAGCGCAACCCCAAGCTGCGAGCCCATGCCGCCGAGCACGACGATGGCGAGCACCAGCGCCGATTCCTGGAAGGTGAAGGATTCCGGGCTGATGAAGCCCTGGCGAGTCGCGAAGAACGCGCCGGCAAAGCCGCCGAACATCGCACCGGTCGCGAATGCCGTGAGCTTGGTCGTCGTGGTGTTGATACCGAGCGCGCGGCAGGCGACTTCATCCTCGCGCAAAGCTTCCCAGGCGCGGCCGATCGGCAGGCGGCGCAGCCGGATCGTCACCCAGTTGGTGAGCAGCGCGAGCGCCAGGATCAGGTAGAACAGGAAGACGATGCGGTGGGTCGGCGAATATTCGATGCCGAGCCTGGCGGCGAGCCCGTTGTCGCTGTTGTCGAGCGGGATGCCGAAGAAGGAGGGGCGGGGAATGCTGGAGACACCGTTGGGGCCGCCGGTCAGATCCTGCCAATTGATGATGACGAGGCGGATGATCTCGCCGAAGGCGAGCGTCACGATGGCGAGGTAGTCGCCGCGCAGGCGCAGCACGGGAAAGCCGAGCAGCACGCCCCAGAATGCGGCGAGGACGCCGGCGAGCGGCAGGCAGATCCAGAATGACCAGCCGAAATTGGTCGCAAGCAGCGCGTAGGAATAGGCGCCCACCGCATAGAAGGCGACGTAGCCGAGATCGAGCAGGCCGGCGAGGCCAACCACGACATTCAATCCCCAACCCAGCATGACATAGGTGAGCACGAGGATTGCGAGGTCGAGGATGTACCGCTGGTCATAGAAGATCACGGGCACCAGCAGCGTGAAGATCAGGAGCGCCGGTGCGAGATAGCGGCCGAGGAACGACATTCCGCTCTGCACCGCGGGCGGCACCAGCTTCTCAGCGCCGGTCGGACCGATCCATTGCTTGAGCAGCTCGAGCACGATCGAGCCGCCGAATACCGCGGCGACGAGGGAGGCGACCTCGCCGAAGCGCGTCCAATAGGTGAGCTGGCCGTCGGAACCGGCTTCGGTGCGGACGCCGACCATCAGCGAGAACAGCACCAGCGCGATCAGTGCGTTGACGCAGGCGGTCTTCAGGAGAGCGGGGATGCCCGATGCAGCTTTGGCCGTATTGCTCGAAGGAGTTTTCACGCGCGCGACCGTCAGACTTTTTCGACTTCGGGGCGGCCGAGCAGGCCGGTCGGCATGAAGATCAGCACGACGATCAGGATCGAGAACGCGGCGACGTCCTTGTACTCGACCGAGAAATAAGCCGACCAGAACGTCTCGATCAGCCCGATCGCGAGCCCCCCGAGCATGGCGCCGGGCAGCGAGCCGATGCCGCCGAGTACGGCCGCGGTAAACGCCTTGATGCCGGCGACGAAGCCCATGAAGAAATCGACCAGGCCGTAATAGAGCAGGTACATCAGGCCGGCCACCGCGGCGAGCGCAGCGCCGATCACGAAGGTCATGGAGATGGTGCGGTCGACGTTGACGCCCAGCAGCGCCGCCATGGTCTGGTCCTGCTCGCAGGCGCGCATGTCGCGCCCGAGCCGGGTGCGCGACACCAGCCAGGTGAAGATCGCCAGCAGCACGATGGTGGTGATGACCACCACGATCTGGATGTTGGAGAGCTGGATGACGAATCCATCGGCGCTCTCGTGCAGCGTATATCCGCCGGTGATCACTGGCGGCACTGGCTTCACCCGTGCGCCTTGCGCCACCTGCGAATAGTTGGTCAGCACGAACGACATGCCGATCGCCGACAGCATCGGCGCCAGGCGGAAGGAGTGGCGCAGCGGACGGTAGGCGATGCGCTCGATGGTCCAGCCATACAGGGCGGTGACCGCCATCGAGACCAGGATCACGATCAAAAGGATCACCGGGACCGCAGTCAGGCCGGTCGAGACCAGGAGAAGGAAGGTGATCAGCGCGATGAAGCCGCCGATCATGAAGACATCGCCATGGGCGAAGTTGATCATGCCGACGATGCCGTAGACCATCGTGTAGCCGATCGCGATCAGCCCGTAGATCGAGCCGAGCACGAGGCCGTTGATGAGCTGCTGGGCGAAATAATCCATAGGCTGCCGTACCCAAATCTGACGCGGCTCAAAGGGAGCTCTTCGAGAGAGAGTGCTGGTTTCTTCTCGGGCCCCGGCAGCCCTTAAACATTCTCGTTTTGTAACAGGAGGGAACTGGCGGCTGCAACCGGCCCTGCCTCCGCATCAAGGCTTTTACAGAGATCATTTGGGCGCTCCGGTTCCCCGCAATGGCCGGAACCGGCGCCGCCGGCGCCTAATTGGATGCCTGGCGGGAGGCAGTTAAGGTAAACAAAGGGTTTAAATTGCCGCCACAGTCTGATGCGAGTTAGCTCCCGGCAAAGCCTTCCATCGAAGGCGCGGGCCAAACGAAGCGGGAAGCGGCATGTTCGGAAACTGGCGGATCGGTTCGGTCAACGGCGCACTTCTGGCGGCCTATTTCATCCCGGCCTGGACCCTCGTTGCCTTCAACATCATGGTGGCGCCGGTGCACGGCCTCTATGAGCGGCCGAGCGTCGCAGTGGCGCTTTT
This sequence comes from Bradyrhizobium sp. URHA0013, assembly GCF_000518345.1. Taxonomy (NCBI): domain Bacteria; kingdom Pseudomonadati; phylum Pseudomonadota; class Alphaproteobacteria; order Hyphomicrobiales; family Nitrobacteraceae; genus Bradyrhizobium; species Bradyrhizobium sp. URHA0013. The sequence continues at coordinate 150,283 of NZ_JADK01000009.1, forward strand.
CCTCAGCGACCATCTCCAGATGGCGGGGATGGACACGGTGCGCGCCGCCTGGCTGCTGGCACTGGGGCGACTGACGGTGGTGGCGTTCTTTGCGATCTACCTTGCGCTGCTCTGCATCCCCCGCATCCGCAAGAACGGCGGCAGCGACGAAGCGCTCGGCATTGCGCTTGCGATCGGCAGCCTGATCTCGTTTGCGAGCATGATCATGGCCTCGAAGGTCGGCGAGATGGCCGCGCTGCGGCTGCACGCCACCGAGCTCCTGCTCCTGCTCGGTGCCGCCATCGTGGTGGTGATCGAACGGCCCGCGGCGGCGCCCAAGATCGTTCAGAGGACCGTCGAGGCCACCCCGCCGCTAGGTCTTGAGCAGGCCGAGCTCCTGCACAATCGCTGAGGCTTCCTTGACGGCGTGGTTCGCCGCCGGCACGCCGCAATAAATCGCCTGCTGCAGCAGGATTTCCTTGATGTCGTCGGGCGTGAATCCGCCCTCGGCGAGGGCTGCGCGCACATGCAGGCGGAATTCGTCCCATTGGCCGAGCGCAACCATGGTGCCGATCACCAGCACCCGCCGCGTGCGCTCGTCGAAATGCGGCCGCGTCCAGATCTCGCCCCAGGCGTAGCGTGTGATCATGTCCTGGAAATCGGTGTTGAATGCATTGCGGCCCGCGATCGACTTGTCGACCCAGGCATTGCCCAGCACTTTTCGGCGCACGTTCATGCCGGCATCGCGGCGTTTCTGGTCGTCCATGCTGTTCTCCTCCTTCGTCACTGCCAGTCTGTCACCGCGGAGGCATTTTCTGGATTGCTTCGCTGCGCTCGCAATGACGGTTGCGACTAACGCTGCGTCAAGAAGCCCACCACTGCGTCGGTGAACGCGTGCGGCTGCTCGACATTGGAAATATGGGCGGCGTCGATGATGGTCATGCTTGCGCCGGGAATGTTTGAGCGGATCAATTCACCCGCCGAAATCGGCGTCGCCATGTCGTGGCGGCCGGCGATCACCAGCGTCGGGCTTTTGATCTTCGGCAGCAGCGCGCGCTGGTCGAGCGTCGACAGCGCTTCGCAGCAGGCGAGATAGCCTTCGACCGGCGAGGCCAGCAGCATCGTCTTCATCCTGGCGCTGATGTCGGGTGCGCGCTCGCGGAAATCCTGGGTGAGCCAGCCGGCAATAACGGCATCGGCGACGGCGGCGATGCCGCCCTTCTTCACGGCATCGATGCGCTCGAGCCATTTGGTCGGCTCGGCATAGTAGCAGGAGGTGTTGGCGAGGATGAGCTTGCCGAAGCGCTCCGGCGCGTTCGCGCCCAGCCATTGCCCGACCATGCCGCCCATCGACAGGCCGCACCAGTGCACTTTCTCGATATTGAGGTCGTCGAGGATCGCGAGCACGTCGCGGCCGAAGCGCTCCATCGTATAGGGGCCGGGCGGAACGTTGGACTTGCCGTGGCCGCGGCGGTCGTAGCGGATGACGCGGAATATCTGCGTCAGCGCCTTCATCTGCGGCTCCCACATCTGCAGCGTGCAGCCGAGCGAGTTCGACAGCATCAGCGTCGGCCCGCCGTCGCGGCCCTCGACGGAGACGTTGATCAGGCAACCGTCGGCATCGATCATGGGCATGCTGGCGTCTCCGTTTTATGTCCGCTCAAGGCTGCTCTATTCGCGTTCGAGGCTGTCGAGCAGGCGGTCGATCAGGGCTTGGGAAGCGCCTTGATAGGCCATCGGCTCGAACAACGCCGCAATTTTTTCCTGCGAAAGATACCCAGTGACCTGCGAATCGGCTGCGAGCACCTCGCGCAGATGCTTCTTCTCGGCGACCGCGCGCTTGCTCGCGGCCTCGATCAGATGATGCGCATCGCTCTTGCCGATCTTGTCGGCCAGCGCAAAGGTGACCGCTTCCGCCATGATCAGCCCGTGCGTCGCATCGAGATTGCTGCGCATGCGCGCGGCATCGACATCGAGACCCTCGGCGATGTCGACGATGGCGGCAAGTGCGCCGGAGGTGACCAGCATTAATTGCGGCAGCGTCGGCCATTCCGCGTGCCAGGGACCGGCGCTGCGTTCGTGGTCCTGCACCTGTGCGGCAAAAATCGTCGCTGCGAGCTGAGGCGCCATGGTCGCGCAGCCCAGCGCACTTGCGGCCGCGACCGGGTTGCGCTTGTGCGGCATGGTCGAGGAGCCGCCGCGGCCTTCGCCGGCAGGCTCGAACGCTTCGCCGACATCGGTCTGCATCAGCAGCGAGACGTCGCGCGCGATCTTGCCGCAGCTGCCGGCGAGAATCGCAAAGCTCGATGCGGCTTCCGCGATGCGGTCGCGATGGGTGTGCCAGGGCGCTTCGGGCAGCAGCAGGTTCAGCTCCCGCGCCAGCCGTTCGGAGACCACGAGCCCCTTGTCGCCGAGTGCTGCAAGCGTGCCGGCCGCGCCGCCGAATTGCAGTGCGAGGCCCTCGCGGGAGAGCCGCCTCAAGCGGCAGCGGGCGCGGGCGAGGCTTGCGGCGTATTCGGCAGCCTTCAGGCCGAACGGCATCGGCAGCGCGTGCTGAAGCCAGGTCCGCGCCACCATCGCCGTGTTGCGATGATTGCGCGCCAGTGCGGCAAAGCCCTTGATGGCGCGGCTGAGATCGGCGTCCAACGCATCGATGCCGGCGCGAAGCGTGAGCATGGTCGCGGTGTCGATGACGTCCTGGCTGGTCGCGCCCCAATGCACGTAGCGGGCGGCCTCTGCGTCGGCCCTGCCGACATTGGCGGTCAGCGTCTTGACCAGGGGGATCGCGAGATTGCCGGATCGCGTCGCGGCCTCGGCCAGCGCAGCCATGTCAAAGGTATCGGCCTTGCATGCGGCTTCGATCGGGCCCACCGCGGACGCGGGAATCACACCGGTGGCGGCCTCGGCTCGGGCCAGGGCTGCCTCGAAATCGAGCATGTTCTGGAGGGTCGACCGGTCGTCGCAGACCGCGCGCATGGCCACGCTCGACAGCATCGGCGCGAGCAGGGGGGAGAGGGATGTGCTCATATTATGCGGGACCTAACCACCATGGCCCGCCTGTGCCAATCCCAAACCGGCGGCGCAAGCTTTTTGCAGTTGCGAATATGCATTGCCCGTGACCGGAGGCCACCCTTTCTTTTGCCGCCTCCGTGCGGTACTTGAGCAGCATTAAAGTTGCACGATCCAAGTTCGGTATCCGGGAGGCACCCAATGGCCATGACGATGAACGGCGAAGTCCAGCTTGCGGCGCCGCGCGAGGCCGTGTGGGCCAAGCTCAACGACGCCGAGGTGCTGAAGGCCTGCATCCCCGGCTGCGAGGAGCTGGAGAAGACCGACGATGGCGGCTTTCGTGCGACGGCGAAAATGAAGGTCGGTCCGGTGTCGGCGCGCTTCAAGGGCAAGGTCACGCTGTCCGATCTCGACCCGCCGAACGGCTACAAGATCTCCGGCGAAGGCGAGGGCGGGGTGGCCGGCTTCGCCAAGGGTGGCGCCGTGGTCAAGCTTGCGGAGAAGGACGGCGGCACGCTTTTGTCCTACGAGGTCGAGGCACAGATCGGCGGCAAGTTGGCGCAGCTCGGCCAGCGCCTGATCAACGGCGCCGCCAAGAAACTGGCCGACGAATTTTTCGCGAACTTCGCCAAGGCGGTACAGGGCTGAACGCTATCGCCTTTCGGCATGGCGCCTTGCATTCCCGGTGATGTTGCCCCGGGGCATAATGGCCCATATGATGGGTTGGAATAATTATAAGAACCGCTTCGACGGGACCCGTCGGGGCGCTGATAGAGAGTGCTTATGGCAAAAATCTCCCTCATCGTGAACGGCAATCCTGTTACGGCCAATGTCGATCCCCGCACCCTGCTGGTGCAGTTCCTGCGCGAGAATCTGCGGCTCACCGGCACCCATGTCGGCTGCGACACCTCGCAATGCGGCGCCTGCGTCGTGCATCTGGACGGCAAGGCCGTGAAGTCCTGCACCACGCTCGCCGTCATGGCCGATGGCCACGAGGTCAAGACGATCGAGGGGTTGGCCGCCGACGGCGGGCCGCTGCATCCGATGCAGGAGGCCTTCCGCGAACACCATGGCCTGCAGTGCGGCTTCTGCACGCCCGGCATGATCATGACCGCGATCGACATCGTCCATCGGAAGGGCAACGAGCTCGACGACCACACCATCCGCGAGGAGCTGGAAGGCAATCTCTGCCGGTGCACCGGCTACCAGAACATCGTCACCTCGATCTCCGCCGGCGCCAAGGCGATGGCGAAATCCGATCTCGCGTAAACCTCGCGCGCACTCTGCGATCAGGACATTCAGATGTACGACTTCAAATATCATCGTCCCGGGACCGTTCGGCAGGCCGCCAACATTCTGGTCAAGAACGAAGACGCCAAGGTGATCGCCGGCGGCCACACGCTGATTCCCGTCATGAAGCAGCGCCTCGCCAGCCCGCCGCATCTGGTCGACCTCTCCCATATCGATGGGCTCAACACGATCGAGATGAAGGGCCGCGCGCTCGTGATCGGTGCCACCGCCAGGCATGCCGAGGTCGCAAGCTCGGCCATCGTCGGCGAGGCGATCCCGGCGCTCGCGAACCTTGCCAGCCAGATCGGCGATCCCGCCGTGCGTCACAAGGGCACGATCGGCGGCTCGCTCGCCAACAACGACCCGACGGCCGACTATCCGGCTGCGGTGCTCGCGCTCGGCGCCACCATCGTCACGAACAAGCGCCGCCTCAAGGCGGAGGAGTTTTTCCAGGGCCTGTTCACGACGGCGCTCGAAGCCGACGAGATCATCACCAAGGTGATGTTCCCGCTGCCGAAGAAGGCGGCCTATATCAAATTCCGCAACCAGGCCTCGCGTTACGCGCTGGTCGGCGTATTCGTGGCGCGGCGTCCCTCCGACGTGCGGGTCGCGGTCACCGGCGCCGGCTCCGAAGGCGTGTTCCGTGTCACCGCGTTCGAGGAAGCCCTGAAGAAGCGCTTCGCCGCGAAAGCGCTTGACGGCATCGAGGTGCCGGCGGACGGCCTCAACAGCGACATCCATGGCAGTGCCGAATACCGCGCGCACCTCATCGGTGTGCTGACGCGGCGTGCCCTCGACGCCGCCAACGCCAAGGAGTGAGTGATCCTCACGCCTCGGCCCAAACTTGTCCCCGGTGAGGGCGTAGCGAGACTGGCTTTTTCATGACCTCAGCGGCCAATACGTCCGGTGCATTGCCGGCATCGGTCGATTCGATGCTCGAACTCCTGACGTCGCGCGGCTATCTCGCCGAGCGATCGCTGGCCACGGTGACCTATCTGTCGCTGCGCATGGGCCGGCCGCTGTTTCTCGAAGGTGAGGCCGGCGTCGGCAAGACCGAGATCGCAAAAGTGCTGTCGGCGGCCCTGGGGCGGAAGCTAATCCGCCTGCAGTGTTACGAAGGCCTCGACGTCTCCTCGGCGGTCTACGAGTGGAATAGCGCCGCGCAGATGATCGCGATCCGGATGGCCGAGGCCGCCGGAGATACCGATCGCGATCAATTGTCGTCCGACATTTTCGCCGATCGCTACATGATCAAGCGACCGCTGCTCCAGGCGCTCGAGCCTGACGTCGCCGGGCCGCCGGTGCTGCTGATCGACGAGCTCGACCGCGCCGACGAGGCGTTCGAGGCCTATCTGCTCGAAATCCTCAGCGACTTCCAGGTGACGATCCCCGAATTCGGCACCGTGAAGGCGCCGAGCCCGCCGATCGTCATCATCACCTCCAACCGCACCCGCGAGATCCACGACGCGCTGAAGCGGCGTTGTCTCTACCACTGGGTCGATTATCCCGACGCCGACCGCGAGCTCGCGATCGTCAAGTCGCGCGTGCCCGGCATCTCCGCAAAATTGTCGCAGCAGGTCGTGCGCTTCGTCCAGGCACTGCGCAATCAGGATTTCTACAAGTCGCCGGGCGTCGCCGAGACCATCGATTGGGCCACCGCGCTGTCGGAGCTCGACGCCCGCTCGCTGACCCCGCAAGTGGTCGGCGACACGCTGGGCGCGCTGCTCAAATACCAGGACGACATCACGCGGATGCAGGGCGACACCTTGCAGAAGGTACTGAAGGACGCGACGAGCGACTAGCTTGTCATTCCGGGGCGCGCGAAGCGCGAACCCGAAATCCATTGGGCCGCAGAGTGAGTAGATTGAATGGATTCCCGGCTCGCGCCCATGAGGGCGCGCCCCGGAATGACGGCTGAGAGTGATGAACCATGGCCATCAACCATCTTGCGCCTGAGCAAACCGAGCAGTTCGCCGACAACATCGTCGGCTTTGCCCGCGCGCTGCGTTTGGCGGGCATGCCGGTCGGGCCGGGTGCGGTCATCGATGCCGTGAGCGCGCTTGAGGTGATCGACATCGGCAACCGCGCCGACGTCTTCACCACGTTGGAGGCGATCTTCGTCAAGCGCCACGAGCATGCGCTGATTTTCAAACAGGCTTTCAACCTGTTCTTCCGCGCGTCGGAAGAGTGGAAGCACATGCTGGATTCGGTGCCGTTGCCGGAGCAGGCCAAGAAGAAGCCGCAGGCCGGCTCGCGCCGTGTGCAGGAGGCGATGTCGCAGCCGCGCATGACGGAGACGCCGCAGCACCAGGAGCAGGATTTGCGTATTTCGGTCTCGGACAAGGAAATCCTTCAGAAAAAGGATTTTGCGCAGATGAGCGCGGCCGAGATCACCGAAGCGCTCCGCGCCGTCGAGCGGATGCGGTTGCCGCAGGCCGAGCTTCTGACGCGCCGGCACCGGCCCGATTCCCGCGGCCTGCGCCTCGACCTCCGCCGCACGCTGCGCGCCTCGTTGCGTACCGGCGGCGACATCATCGACATCCATCGCCTCGGGCGGATCGAGAAACCGGCGCCGATCGTCGCGCTGCTCGACATCTCGGGTTCGATGAGCGAGTACACCCGCCTGTTCCTGCATTTCCTGCATGCCATAGGGGACGCGCGAAAACGTGTCTCGGTGTTCCTTTTCGGCACTCGCCTCACCAACGTGACCCGGGCGCTGCGCCAGCGCGATCCTGATGAGGCGCTGGCGAGCTGCTCGGCCTCGGTCGAGGATTGGGCCGGCGGCACGCGGATCTCGGCCTCCCTGCACAATTTCAACAAATTGTGGGCACGGCGCGTGCTGAGCCAGGGCGCCATCGTGCTGCTGATCTCCGACGGGCTGGAGCGGGAGGCCGATTCCAAGCTCGCCTTCGAGATGGACCGGCTGCACCGCTCCTGCCGGCGGCTGATCTGGCTCAACCCGCTGCTGCGGTTTGGCGGCTTCGAGGCCAAGGCCCAGGGCATCAAAATGATGCTGCCGCACGTTGACGAATTCCGTCCGGTACATAATTTGAGCTCGATCCAGGAGCTGATCACCACGCTCTCCCGGCCGCTGCCGCCGCATCACCGCAGCTTGATCCGCTCCGCAGCCTGAGAGGAAGCCATGCTCGATCGCGACGAGGATATTCTGAAGGCGGCGGAGGACTGGCAGAAGGCCGGCCGTGGCGTCGCGCTCGCCACCGTGGTGGAGACCTGGGGCTCGGCACCGCGCCCGGCGGGCTCGAGCCTCGTCATCAATGACGAGGGCACGTTCCTGGGGTCCGTTTCCGGCGGTTGCGTCGAGGGCGCCGTGGTCACCGAGGCCATGGATGTGATCCAGAGCGGCAAGCCCAGGATGCTGGAGTTTGGCGTTGCCGACGAGACTGCCTGGAATGTCGGGCTGTCCTGCGGCGGCACCATCCGCGTCTTCGTCGAGAAGGTCGGCTAGCCGTGAAGCTCGCAATCCTGCACGAACTCAATGCCGAGCGCGCCGCGCGCCGCCCGGTGATCCTGGTGACGGACACCGAGAGCGGCGAGCAGCGCCTTATGAAAGCCAAGGATTTCGCCAAGGATCCCTTGGGCGCTGAACTCGACAAGCAGCTTCGCATGGGCAAAAGCGCCAGTGTCGAGGCCGGCGGCAAGAAGCTCTTCCTCAACGTTTATGCGCCGACCGCAAAGCTCGTCATCGTCGGCGCTGTCCATATCAGTCAGGCGCTGGCGCCGCTGGCGCGCTCGCTCGGCTACGACGTCACCGTGGTCGATCCGCGCACGGCCTTTGCGAGCCCCGAGCGCTTCCCAGACGTTCCCTTGGTCGCGGAATGGCCCGACACGGCGCTGCCGCCACTCAACGTCGATGCCTACACCGCTTTCGTCGCGGTGACGCACGATCCAAAGATCGACGATCCCGCGCTGCTGCACGCTTTCGAGCGCAACTGCTTCTATATCGGCGCGCTCGGCTCGCGGAAGACGCATGCCAAACGCGGCGACCGGCTGCGGGCGCAGGGCGCCAAGGACAGCGACATCGCGCGCATCCATGCGCCCATCGGGCTTGCGATCGGCGCGGTCTCGCCGTCCGAGATCGCGGTGTCGATCATGGCCGAGATCACGGCGGTGCTTCGCCTGCCGCCCAAAGAAAAAGAAGAAGCCGCATGAAGTTCGGCCCGGCGAGTCCCAGGGATGCGATCGGCGGGGTGACCGTCCACACCCTGCGCCAGGGACCGCTGGTGCTGAAGAAGGGCACGACGATCGGGCCCACCGAGGTCGAGGCGCTGGAGCGCGCCGGCATCAAGGACGTCGTGGTAGTGCGGATGGAGGCGGGCGATGTCTCCGAGGACGTCGCTGCCGCCAGCATCGCGCTCGCCGTCGGTGGCGATGGTATTCATGTCGAGCGTGCCTTTACCGGTCGAGCCAATCTGTTCGCCGGGCGCCCGGGCGTGCTGGTGATCGATCGCGCCGCAGTGGACCGCATCAACAATATCGACGAGGCCATTACCTTTGCCACGCTCTCCGCCTTCAAGCCGGTGGTCGAGGGCGAGATGGTCGGCACCGTCAAGATCATTCCGTTCGGCGTCGAAGGAAACTTGCGTGATGCCGCGGTGAAGGCCGCGGGTCGCGACGTTCTGAAGATCGCGCCTTACGTCATCAAGCGTGTCGGCGTGGTCTCGACGCTGTTGCCCGGCCTGTCCTCCAAGGTGATCGACAAGACGTTGCGCGTCACCGCCGAGCGGCTTGCGCCAGCCGGCGCTGGCATCATCGCCGAGCGGCGGGTCCCCCATGAGGAGCAGGCGCTGTCGGCTGCGATCAACGAACTGCTGGAACTTGGCGCCGAGCTCGTGATCGTGTTCGGGGCATCCGCGATCGCCGATCGCCGCGACGTGATCCCTGCGGCCGTGACCGCCGTCGGCGGCGAGATCGAGCATTTCGGCATGCCGGTCGATCCCGGCAATCTTTTGCTGATTGCCCGGGCCGGCGCCATTCCTGTGCTGGGTGCGCCCGGCTGCGCGCGCTCCCCGGTCGAGAACGGCTTCGACTGGGTGCTGATGCGGCTGCTGGCCGGCATCAAGGTGACGCGGTCCGAGCTGATGGGCATGGGCGTCGGCGGCCTCCTGATGGAGATCGTCACGCGTCCGCAGCCGCGCGCAAAACCGGAGATCGAGAGCAACAACCACGTCGCGGTCATCGTGCTCGCGGCGGGCCGTTCGACCCGGATGGGTGGGCCGAACAAGCTACTGGCCGAGCTCGACGGCAAGAAGCTGGTGCGGATTGCGACCGAGCAGGCGCTGGCCTCGAAAGCATCGGAGGTCATCGTGGTCACCGGCCATCAGACCGAGCTGATCGAGCAAGCCTTGCAAGGCCTGAAGGTGCGTTTCGTCAAAAATCCGGATTTTGCCGGCGGCGTCGCAAGCTCGGTCAAGGCCGGTATCGCGGCCGTTCCAGAAGCTTGCGACGGCGCTGTGGTCTGCCTCGGCGACATGCCGCTGATCAATGCCGGCCTGATCGACCGTCTCATCGACGCGTTCGCACCGGACCGCGGCAATCTCATCGTCGTGCCCGTCAGCGAAGGCCGGCGCGGCAATCCCGTGCTGTGGTCGCGCCGCTTCTTCACGGAGTTGATGACGCTCGATGGCGATGTCGGCGCGCGCCATCTGATCGCCAAGCACACCGAGGCGGTCGCCGAAGTGCCGGTCGACGGCGAGAGCGCCTTCCTCGACATCGACACGCCGCAGGCGTTGGAAGCGGCAAGACGCGGGTGACCCTGCGGTAGGGTGGGCAAAGACGCGTAGCGCCATGCCCACCATTCCCCAGACTGCGATCTGAAATTGGTGGCACGCCTCAATTTCAACGCCCCGTTCACCATCTGGAAACGACCGGCGCTTACAGTCCACTTCACCTGCCTTGGGGGGAGGGGTTTTTCCATGGCTTCGAACGTCGTCGCGCGCCGTTGCGCGATGTTTTTCTTTGCGCTGTCCGTCTGCGTTGCGGGCGCTCGCCATATCACCGATGCGCACGCCGCCGGTGCATTTGCGGTCGGCAAGTGCGGCGCCTATGGCCAAGCGTTTGATTATGGCGCCGAGCACGAAGCGCGTGCGGCGGCGCAGAAGCAGTGCAAGGGCGATTGCACGACCGTGACCATGAAGCGCGCTTGCGCCGCGATGTCGGTCGATCTGTCCAATCCCTGCGGCGCCTATGGCTATGCCGTCAAGCCGAAGATCTCGGCCACGCTCAATGCCGCGACGCGCGAATGTTACAAATATGGCGGCAAGGAATGCGTGATCCGCGCCTGGGCCTGCGACGCAAAGGGTTGATTCCTGTTGCCGTCATTCCGATGTTGCGTAGCATCGAGTCCGGAATGACAGTTGGGGAATTCAATGCAATTCGACACTAAAATCGCCGTTGTGATCCGCACTGATCTTCAGCCCTGGCAGAAGCTCAACGTTGCCTCGTTCCTGACCAGCGGCATCGCGGCTGCTTTTCTCGACTGCATCGGCGAGCCCTATGAGGATGCGTCAGGCACGAGATATCACGCGCTGATCGGTCAGCCGATTCTGATCTATGGCGCCGACGGTCCCGCATTGACGCGCGCGCTCGATCGGGCCCTGACGCGCAGCGTCAAGCCGGCGGTCTACACCGAGGACATGTTCAAGACCACGCATGATGCCGCCAATCGCGAGGCGGTGAGGGCAGTGGCGCGCCCTGACCTCAACCTCGTTGGACTTGCGATGCGCGCCGATCGCAAGGTGATCGACAAGATCGTTGATGGGCTGAAGTTTCATAGTTGACGTGAATGCGCGCGGTCTTGCGCGCGCTTCCACTTGCGATGCCTTACCCCGGCGGCATGCCAGCGAATTTCGGCAGGTCCTGGTCAAGACGATCCCAGTCATGTCCGCGCGCGGCGAAAGTGACCGCCTGCGGCTTGTAGCGGGCGGGCTCGTCGAGGCTTGCGGCGCGGATCGTAAAGACGTCGGGCTGTGCCGCGAAGGTCATGTAAACAGGCACGCCGCACTGCGTGCAGAAACCGCGCGTCTTCACGTTGCCGCTGTTGGCGACCATGTCCCAATGCTTCGCCTCGCCGGTAAGCGTGACGCCGGCGCGCGCGAAGGTTACGTAGGAGCCGTGCCCGCTGCCGCTTTCGCGTTGGCAGTCCCGGCATTGGCAGTGATTGCTGAACAGGGGCTCACTGGCGATCGAATAGCGGATCGCGCCGCAGGCGCAGCCGCCGGTAAAGGGCTTGGTCATGCGATAACTCCTTACTTGTCTTCGCCGCTGATCTCGTCGAGCTGGCGGACGACCTTCTTCCAGCCGCCGCTCATGCCCGTGTAGGCCGACTGGTTCCTGGGTATGACGAAGCCCGCATGAACCAGACGGATCCGCGTGCCGGCCTCCACCGGGGTGAGGGACCACGTCACGACAGTGTCGAGCGGCGCGCCGTAGCCGGTGTTGCGCTCATCGCCGCCCTTCCAGGCGTAGACGAGGCGCCGGTTCGGCATGACTTCAAGGACGCGACAATGGATGACGCCATCCCAGGCGCCGCCCGGCGTGGTCTGGTAGGTGAAAGTGTTGCCTTCGACGGCCTCGAAACCGGTCGGCGGCATCAGCCAGCGCGCGATGAGCTGGGCGCTGGTCAGCGCCTTCCAGATCGTCTCCGGCGCGTGAGGGAGCACCTCGTCGAGGACGATGTCTTTTGTCTCGGCTTTCAATTCAAGGGCACTCACGGATCGATCTCCTTCAAGAGGTCACGCAGGTTCTGGAAGCGCTCGCGCCAGAACACGCCGTAATGGTCCATCCAGGAGACCAGCGGTTCGAGGCCTTGCGGCGCGGCACGGTAATAGACGTTGCGGCCCTCGGCACGCTCGGCGACGAGGCCGGCCTGCTTGAGGGACTTCAAATGTTGCGAGATCGCGCCTTGCGTCACGCCGCTTCCGCGCGTGAGCTCGGCGACGCTGATCTCCTTGCTCTCGAAGACGCGCTCGAACACCGCGCGCCGGGTCGGATCGGCGAGGGCGCGCATCACGGTGGTGACGGGATTTGGGGCGGCTTCGATCATGGGAATTAGATTAGTATCAACTAATGAATTAGTAAAGACTAATTTATTGGCCTGGTTGGGTCTGTAATCCTGTCTTGACTATGACTGACCGGTCAGTCATGTAATCAGGATGGCCAAGAAGCCGACCAAACCCGCCGCTCCGTCCACAGATCGCGCCAGCGACGCGGCACCCGCGTCGAGCCGCGCCACGCGCGCGGCGGAACGGCGTGCCGCGATCGTGGAGGCCGCGATGGAGGAATTCATCGCGCGCGGCTTTGCCGCGACGCGGCTCGACGACATCGCGAAGCGCGCGGGTGTCGCCAAGGGCACCATCTACCTGCACTTCAAGGACAAGGAATCCATGTTCGAGGAGCTGGTGCGGACCGTGATCGTCCCTGTGGTGACGCGGTTGACGGCATTGCCGCCGCCGGCGGGCTCGGTGCGTGATCTCGTCGAGACGTTTGCCAGCAACTTCCTCAAGGAGGTGATCGGCACCAGACGCGGTGATCTCGTGCGCCTGATCGTGGCCGAGGGACCGCGCTTTCCGTCCGTGGCCGATTTCTACTACCGCGAGGTGGTCTCGCGCGGGATGGCCGCCATGCGCGCCCTGATCGAACTCGGCATTGCCCGCGGCGAGATCCGCCAGAAGAACCTGGCGCATTACCCGCAGATCCTGGTCGCACCCGCGATGATCGCGGTGATCTGGCAGAGCCTGTTCGCGCGGCACGCGCCGCTCGACGCGCAGGACATGCTGCGCGTCCATCTCGATTTGATTTTTGGCGAACGGAGCACGACATGAGGTCGTTGCGAGCAATTTTTATATTCGCATTAGTCGCGGTCCTCGCAACCGGGCTTGCCGGCTGCAAGGAGAAGCGCGAGCCCGGCTTCCAGGGCTGGGTCGAGGCCGACATGATCTTCGTCAGCCCGGACGAGGCGGGCCGCGTGACCAAGCTGAACATCCGCGAGGGCGACGAGGTCAAGGTCGGAGATCACCTCTATTCCGTCGACGACGATCTCCAGCTCGCCGATCTCAACCAGAACAAGGCGACGCTGGCGAATGCGCAGCAGACCTATGATCGCGCGGCCTCGCTGAGCAAGACCGGCTCGGGCACGCAGGCCAATCTCGACTCGGCCGTCTCTGCGTTGCGCGTCGCCGAGGCGCGGGTGGCGACCTCGGAGACGCGGATGGCGCGGCGCAAGGGCTTTGCGCCCGTGGCCGGTACCATCCAGCAGATCTATTTTCGCGAGGGTGAGATGGTGGCAGCGCAGCGGCCCGTGCTCTCGATCATGCCTCCCGGCAACATGAAGCTGCGTTTCTTCGTGCCGGAGACCGAGCTGCCGAAGCTTGCGATCGGCGACACCGTGCGGATCGCGTGCGACAATTGCGCCGCCGATCTCACGGCAAAGATCTACTTCATCGCGACTTCGGCCGAATACACCCCGCCAGTCATCTACAGCCTCGAGGAGCGCAACAAGCTCGTCTACCTGATCCAGGCGCGGCCGTCGCGCCCCGATGCGCTGCGTGTCGGACAACCTATCGACGTCCATCTCAATCCAAAAACCCCCGTGGCGGACAAGCGATGAACGGCGGCAATGGCATTGCGATCGACGTCAAGGGCCTGAGCAAGTCGTTCGGCGGCCGCGAGGTCGTGCACGATTTGTCGATGCAGGTGAAGCGGGGTTCGATCTACGGCTTCCTCGGCCCGAACGGCTCGGGCAAGACGACGACGATCCGCATCCTCTGCGGCCTGCTCACGCCCGACAGCGGCGAGGGCACCTGCCTCGGCTACGACATCAGGCGCGATGCCGAAAAGATCAAGCGCCAGGTCGGTTACATGACCCAGCGCTTCAGCCTCTATCAGGATCTGTCAGTCCGCGAAAACCTCGAATTCGTCGCGCGCCTATACGGCCTTCGCGATGCACGCGGCGCCGCGCGCGACATGATCAAGCGGCTGGGGCTCTCGGGCCGCGAGGAGCAGCTCGCGGGCGAGCTCTCCGGCGGCTGGAAGCAGCGGCTGGCGTTGGGCGCCTGCACATTGCCCAGTCCTAAACTGCTGCTGCTGGACGAGCCGACCGCCGGCGTCGACCCGAAGGCGCGGCGCGATTTCTGGAACGAGATTCATGCACTGGCGGCCGACGGTCTCACCGTGCTGGTCTCGACACACTACATGGACGAGGCCGAGCGCTGTCACGAGATCGCTTATATCGCCTATGGCCATCTGCTCGTGCACGGCACCGTGGACGAGGTAATCGCGAAATCCGCGCTGACGACCTACACCGTGACGGGCGAGGACCTGAACGAGCTTACGGCTGCGCTCACCGGCAAGCCCGGGATCGACATGGTGGCGCCGTTCGGCACGTCGCTGCACGTCTCCGGCCGCGACGTCGCCGCGCTCGAGGCCAGCATCGCGCCGTGGCGCGAAAAAAGCGGACTGCATTGGCACAAATCCTCGCCGTCACTGGAAGACGTGTTCATCGAATTGATGAGTCGTTCCAAGGACAATTTCCAATGAGCGCGGTCGATCGTTCCGAACCCCAGCACGCGATCAGGGAGCGCTTCGGCTTCTGGAGGCGCTCCTATGCGATGTTGATCAAGGAGTTCATCCAGCTCAGGCGCGACCGGGTGTCCTTTGCAATGATCGTGATGCTGCCGGTGATGCAGCTGCTCCTGTTCGGCTATGCCATCAACACTACGCCGCACAATCTGCCGAGCGCGGTGCTGCTCCAGGAGGACTCCGATCTCGCCCGCTCGATCCTGAAGGCACTGGAGAACACCGCCTATTTCCGCTTTCTCTACGAAGTGCACGACGTCGAGGATTTCGACAATCTCCTGAAATCCGGCAAGGTTCTATTCGGCGTCGAGATCCCGCGCGGCTTCGAGCGGGCAGTGCGGCGCGGCGATAAGCCGGCGCTGCTGGTCGCGGCCGACGCCACCGATCCAGTGGCGGCGAGCGCGGCGATCGGCTCGCTCGGCATGGTCGTGCAGACCGCACTCAAGCACGATCTCTACATCGGAGATCCCCCGGAGATGCCGTTCGAGATCCGCGCGCATGCCCGCTACAACCCCGCCGCCGCGTCGAGCCTCAACATCGTGCCGGGCCTCGTCGGCACCATCCTCACCATGACCATGCTGATCTTCACCGCGCTCTCGGTCACGCGCGAGGTCGAGCGCGGCACGATGGAGAGCCTGCTGTCGATGCCGATCAGGCCGGTCGAGGTGATGTTCGGCAAGATCATCCCTTACGTGCTGGTCGGGTTCGTGCAGGCGTTCCTCATAATCGGCATCGGGGTCGGCCTGTTCGGCGTGCCGGTGCTCGGCAATCTGTTCCTGCTGGCGCTGCTCTCGACGCTGTTCATCACGACCAACCTGGCGATCGGGTATACGATCTCGACGCTGGTGCAGAACCAGCTCCAGGCGATGCAGATGTCGATGATGTTCTTCCTGCCGAGCATCTTGCTGTCCGGCTTCATGTTCCCGTTTGCCGGGATGCCGGCCTGGGCGCAATATGTCGGCGAGTGCTTGCCGCTGACGCATTATTTGCGCATCGTCCGCGCCATCATGCTGAAGGGCGCGAGCATGCAAAATTTGCATTTCGACGCGCTGGCGCTGGCGGTCCTGATGCTGCTGGCCATGACCATCGCCGTGACGCGCTTCCGCCGCACGCTGGATTGAGGCAAGATGCCCCGGAATCAAGGGGGCGGAATGGTCAGTTTTGCGAGCAGGAAGGCCCGGCAGCATGCCCTGGTCTCCGAAGACTTCGAGCGCGAGCTGACGCGCGAAGTGCTGCGCACCGAGCTCGTGCGGGTGAGGGCGCTGATCACGACGGGCTGCGTCATCGTCGTGTTTCTCACTGCGATCTATCTTGTCGATTCCTCCGTGGTGCAGCGGGTCTGGCGGGGCACCGAGGGGCTTGCCGAGGTCTATGGTCTCCTGACCGGCTTCATCCTGTTCGAGGTCTGGGTCCACAGCCAGATCAGGCGAAACCTCAAGCTCGACCGCGATCTGCCGGTGATCCGGCGCTATATCGGTGCGCTGATCGAGACCTCGCTGCCGACCGTCATCCTGATCCTGCAGATTCGCAGCATGGGCGCGAGCCAGGCGCTCGGCTTCGTCGTGCCGCTGATCTATTTCATTTTCGTCATCCTTTCGACCTTGCGGCTGGACTTCTGGCTGTCCACCTTCACCGGCTTCGTCGCTGCGGGTGAGTTGCTCACTGTGGCGCTGATCTTCGATCCCGCCAGCGGGAGCGGCGAGCCGCAGATCTATTTCCACGCGGTACGAAGCACCATCATCCTGATCTGCGGCGTGCTTGCAGGCGCGGTCGGCGCGCAGCTCCGCCGCCAGTTCGCCGCGAGCATTGCCGCAGCGACCGCGCGCGACCGGGTGACCAACCTGTTCGGCCAGCACGTTTCGCCGCAGGTGGTGGAGCGGCTGATGGCGGCGGGGACGAGCGCCGCCGGCGACCTCCGCCGCGTTGCCGTGATGTTCGTCGATTTTCGCGGCTTCACCGCGGGCGCGCAGTCGCGAACCCCGCAGGAGGTGGTCGACCGGCTCGACGGCGCCTTCGCCGTTCTGGTCGACATTCTCGACCGCGAGGGTGGCATCGTGAACAAGTTTTTGGGCGACGGCTTTCTCGCCCTGTTCGGTGCGCCGCTGGAGACTTCCGACGCCGCGCACCGCGCGGTCGCCGCGGGCCGCGAGATGCTAACCGCGATGGAGCGCATCAACGCGCAGACGAGCTGGCCGCTCAAGATCGGCATCGGTATCCATTTCGGCGAGGTCGTCGCCGGCAATATCGGCTCGCCCCGGCGCAAGGAATACACCGTCATCGGAGACACCGTGAACTTCGCCTCACGGCTGGAGGCGCTGAACAAGGAGTTCGGCTCGCAGCTCTTGATCTCGGCGGCCGTTCGCGAGGCGCTTGGCAAGGACTGCGACGATGCGGTCTCGCTTGGGGCGGTCGAGGTGCGCGGTTACGAACAGAAGGTGGCGGTGTTTCAACTGGGGTGAGGGCGCTTCCTGCGCTTTCAAATGTGAGTCGCGCTTCGCTGAAGCGGGTCGGGTTCGTTGAAGGCGCGTGATGAAATATCTCTGCTAGCTTTTGGGTCTTGCATTGTGGAAGCCGCTTCTCGGCCTCCAACGCGTCACCGCGATTGCTCCGATTGCACTCAATTTTGGGGAATGACGGACGATGTCGCCGGCTTGTAGAGTGCCGGCGACGCGGCCGATTGCGGCTGCGATTGCGTAAGGGAAATGAAGATGCAGCGCCGCTACATCACCGTCGACGTGTTCACCGACCGCGCCTTCGGCGGCAACCAGCTCGCCGTGGTGCTCGATGCCGGCGGGTTGTCGACCACGCAAATGCAGGCGATCGCGACCGAGTTCAACTATTCCGAGACGACCTTCGTGTTGCCGCCGCGTGACAAGGCGAATGATGCCGAGGTGCGCATCTTCACGCCTGTCAGGGAGCTTCCTTTCGCTGGCCATCCCAATGTCGGCACCGCCTTCGTGCTGGCCTCGATCGCGAAGGAGCCGAAACCGCGTCTGCGGTTCGAGGAGAAGGCGGGGCTGGTGCCGGTCGATATCTCGCGAGAGCAGGGGCGGGTAATCAGCACCGAGCTCACCGCGCCGCAGCCTCTGACCCGCCTGTCGCAGTTGTCTGCCGCTGATGCCGCGAGCTGCATCTCACTCAGTGCAGACGACATTAGGGTCGACCGTCACGCTCCACAGGTCGTCAGCGTTGGAACGCCGTTTCTGGTGATTGAGGTGCACTCGCGCGATGCGCTCAAACGGGCGAGGTCCGACGCGGCGGCCTTCGGCAAGGTGTTTCCGTGCGACGGCGCGTTCGCGGCCTGGTTCTATACGCGCGACGTGCCCGAGGCGGAGGCGCCTTGCGAGCGGCAGGCGCGGATGTTCATGCGCGGCGCCAGCGGCCTCACCGAGGATCCCGCCACCGGCAGCGCAACGGTCGCGGCCGCCGCGCTGTTCGCCGATCTCGATCCTGTCGGCGAGGGCGAGTTGAAGCTCACGGTCGGCCAGGGTTTTGACATGGGCCGGCCGAGCCTCTTGCTGACGCGCGTGCGCAAGCAGGACGGCAACATCGTCTCCGCTCATGTCGGCGGCAGCTGTGTGCAGATGATGGAAGGCACGTTCCGGCTCGCGGGGGAGGGGTAGCTCTCTATTCCCGGCCATGACGGAGAGATCGTTCAGGCCTGCCGTCCCGCCAGATTCTTCACTGCCACTCCATCGCGCTCTTCGATGATCTCAGCGATCATCTGGCGGTGGCAGTGGGTGTGATCGCGCTCGTAGCAAAGCAGACAGACGGGACCTGCTTTCTTCACCAGCGCCGAGAGCTCGTCCATCTGCTCCCTGGCCTCCGGCGTCTTCAGGTGCTTTGAGAAAACCTTCTCCAGCACATCGTATTGCCCGCTGCGGGCGGCGAGGCGGCCTTCCTTGGGCGTTCCGAGCGCTGCGAGGTGGACATAGGCGATGCCGCGTTCGTCGAGCCCTGCGGCGAGCTGCTTCTTGGAAAAGCCGGGCCGGCGCGATGACGTCACCGCGCGCACGTCGACGACGAGCTTGACGCCGGATTGCTCCAGCTCGTCGAGCACTGCCTTGGGCGGCGTCTGCTCATAGCCGATGGTGAAGAGCTTTTTTGCCTTTGCCATGAGACACCTTTAGCGAAACACGTCAGCTCACCCGCGCGATCAGCTCCATGGCGCCGGCCGGCGCGCGCACCTTGCCCTCGTGGATGACATAGGCGAACACGTCGCGCGGCTCCTTCTTCGGCATGGCCTTGTCGACCTTCGGCAGGTCGTCGGGTTCACTTCCCTCGGCCCAGTGCTGAAAGCGCTTGGCCCAGGCATCGAGCTGCTTCGGCGGATAGCATGTCTTGATCTCGTCATTGCCCTTCTGCAGCCGGGCATAGACGAAATCGCCGGCGACGTCAGCGATCGCGGGATATTTGCCGTGCTCGGCGAAGACGACGGGCGTCTCGAATTCGCGGATCAGCGCGACGAAGTCCGGCGCGCAGAAACTGTCGTGACGGACCTCGACGACGTGGCGCAGGGCGCGTCCGTCGAGCTTGCGCGGCAACAGCTCGAGGAATTTGCCGAAATCGGCGCCGTCGAATTTTTTGGTCGGCGCGAACTGCCACAGCACCGGCCCAAGATGATCGCCGAGTTCCAGCACGCCGGAATCATAGAAACGTTTGATGGAATCCCCAGCCTCGGCCAGCACGCGCCGGTTGGTGGCGAAGCGCGGCCCCTTGACCGAGAACACGAAACCATCAGGCACCTCGCTCGCCCATTTGCGAAAGCTCTCCGGTTTCTGCGAGCCGTAATAGGTGCCGTTGATCTCGATCGAGGTCAGTTTCGAGGCGGCGTAGGATAGCTCCTTGGCTTGCGTCAGCTTCTCCGGATAGAACACGCCGCGCCAAGGCTCGAAGGTCCAGCCGCCGATGCCGATAAAGATGTTGCCTGATTTTTTAGACGCGGTTTTTGCTTTGGCCACGGGAGGATCTCGGATGACGGGAGGAGGGGCCTCCATCCTAATCAAACGAGTTGTGATTGGCCAGTTGCGACGTCCCGTCTAAGCTCGCGACGGGATCTGCGAAAAAAGGAGAACAAGATGCGGATGCTGATGGTGGGAGCGGCGCTCGTTATGATGACATCTGCTGCCATGATATCTTCAGTTATGGCCGACGATGACGATGCCAAGGGTGCGCAGAAGCTCGCCAAGCAGGGCCGCGACGATTATTGGCATTGCCTGGCGCGGGAATATTCGCGCGACGGCAATCAGGGCCTGTCGGAACAGGATTTTGGCCGCTCCGTCGCCGGAGCCTGTCCGTCGGAGCGACAATACTACCGGGTGGCACTGCTCGATTATCTCACCACGCAATATCCCGATATTGATGCCGGCGCGCATCTCGCGACCGCGAACAGGGCGGTGGAGGCGGCGCAAAAGGACATCGTGACGGCCTTCGTCAAGCACAAGCCGCCGCAGAAATAGCCCATGGACCGGTGCCTCCGGCAAGCCCTTCCGGCGGCGCTCTCATCCATGGTATTATTGAGCGCATCTGGAACAGGGATGAGTTTCCATGTCGTCTGAGTCGGTGGGGGGCATTTTGGGCGCGATCGTCGCGGCGATCGTGCTTGCGGTGGCCGTCGTCTTCGGGCCGATCGGCCAATACGGCAAGCCGCCCAGGCCCGCGAAAGTCGACCCGGCCGCCGTTACGGCGCCGGCGGCCCCTGCCGCGCCCGTGCCGCGAGGGCCGGTGATCAAGGAAGTCCCGAACCAATAAGGGCGTGAAAAGGGCCTCTTTCGCCCCTTGTAAAGCGGCGTTGCCGTTCCCATTTAGCTTATACGGCGACGTTGAGCGAAAAACTCCGGCGCTAGAACGACCTTGGAATAGCACAGGCTGCGCCGGATGTACGCGCGGCCCGCCGTTCCGGGGTCGTTGGCATTTTTGGGCCCCTTTTGGGCCGCTCCCCAGAGAAACCCCGGCTTGCGAGCGCAAGTTCTTGGCAGCACAAGTTCTTGGCAGCACAAGTTCTTGGCAGCACGGGACGCGGCGGATATACGCTGCCGTCATGAATGAAGCGATCAGACCGGGCTCCGACACCCAAAAGGCGGCTTCGCCGGCGCCGGAATTGTCGGTCGTCGTCCCGACCTTCAACGAACGCGACAATGTCGCGGTGCTTTACCGGCGGCTGGAGGCCGCGCTGGCCGGCATCGCCTGGGAAGTCGTGTTCGTCGACGACAATTCGCCTGATGGCACTTGGGACGTCGTGCGCGCGCTGGCCCAGCGCGACAGCCGCGTGCGCTGTGTCCGCCGCATCGGCCGCCGCGGCCTGTCGGGGGCCTGCATCGAGGGCATCCTGGCCTGCAGCGCGCCCTATGCGGCCGTGATCGACGCCGATCTTCAGCACGACGAGACGCAACTGCCGAAGATGCTGTCGCTGCTCGCGAGCGGGCAGGCCGAGCTCGTGGTCGGCAGCCGCTACATCGAGGGCTACAAGAGCGAAGGCTTCAACAAGCAGCGCGCCGGCGCCAGCGCGCTGGCAACGGAACTCGCCAGGAAAGCGCTGCGGGTCGAGATCGCCGATCCCATGAGCGGCTTCTTCATGGTTCGCCGCGACCGTTTCGAGCAGCTGGCGCCGAAACTTTCCGTGCACGGCTTCAAGATCCTGCTCGACCTCGTCGCGAGCGCGAACGGCAGCTTGCGCGCCATCGAAATTCCCTACACGTTCGGTGAGCGCCAGCACGGCGAAAGCAAGCTCGATTCTATGGTCGCGCTGGATTTTCTCGGCCTGGTGCTGGCAAAGTTCACCAACGACGCTGTCTCGTTGCGCTTCCTGCTGTTCGCGATGGTCGGCGGGATCGGCCTCGTGGTGCATCTCACGACCCTGTTCATATCGCTCGAACTATTCAAGGAGCCGTTCGCGGAAGCGCAGGCCTCCGGCGCCATCGTCGCGATGACCAGCAATTTCGTCCTCAACAATTTCCTTACCTATCGCGACCAGCGGTTGAAGGGCTTTGCGCTGCTGCGCGGCCTGATCGCGTTCTACATCGTGTGCAGCGTCGGCCTGCTCGCCAATGTCGGCGTCGCCTTCTCGGTCTACGACCAGGAGCCGATCTGGTGGCTTGCGGGTGCGGCCGGGGCGCTGATGGGCGTGGTGTGGAACTACGCGATGTCCGGACTGTTCGTCTGGCGCAAGAAATAGCTCACGATGGGCGGGGCTGACGCGCGGATCGTCCGCAATACGGCGCTGGTGATCCTTGCGCTGGTCGGCATGCGGCTCGTCGCAGCCGCGTTCACGCCGATCACCTTCGACGAAGCCTACTACTGGATGTGGTCGAAGAACCTCGCCGGGGGGTACTACGACCACCCGCCGATGGTTGCCTACGTCATCCGCGCCGGCACACTGATCGCCGGCGACACCGAACTCGGCGTCCGCCTGGTCTCGATCCTGCTTGCGCTGCCGATGAGCTACGCGATCTATCGCTCCGCCGCGATCCTGTTCGGCGGCGCGCGGGTGGCGGCGACCAGCGCCATCCTGCTCAACGTGACGCTGCTGGCCTCAGTCGGCACGCTGATCGTCACGCCCGATGCGCCACTTCTGGTTGCCTCCAGCTTCGTGCTGTTCTTTCTCGCCAAAGTGCTGGAGAGCGGCCGCGGCGTCTGGTGGCTCGCGGTCGGCGCAGCCGTCGGCGCGGCGCTCCTGTCGAAATACACCGCGATGTTCTTTGGGCTGGCGATCCTGATCTGGATCGCGGCCGTGCCGAAACTGCGGCACTGGTTTCTCTCGCCCTGGCCGTATCTCGGCGGT
This sequence comes from Bradyrhizobium sp. URHA0013, assembly GCF_000518345.1. Classification (NCBI taxonomy): domain Bacteria; kingdom Pseudomonadati; phylum Pseudomonadota; class Alphaproteobacteria; order Hyphomicrobiales; family Nitrobacteraceae; genus Bradyrhizobium; species Bradyrhizobium sp. URHA0013. Next base: position 172,934 of record NZ_JADK01000009.1, read on the forward strand.
TTCGTTGCGCTCGCGCTGTTCTCGCCGGTGATCCTCTGGAATGCCGATCATCAATGGGTCTCGTTCGCAAAGCAGCTCGGGCGCGCCAGGATCGAGGATTTTCGTCCGGTCTTCATTGCCGAGCTGATCCCGACCCAGATCGCGTTCGCAACCCCGCTGGTGTTCATCCTCGGCGCGATGGGGCTGCACGCGCTGACCTGGCGCCGGGCCGGCGCGCTGGCCTCGCGCGTGCTGATCGAGACGATGTTCTGGACCATCGTCGCCTATTTCGTCTGGCATTCGCTGCATGCCCGCGTCGAGGCCAACTGGTTCGCGCCGGTCTATCCGCCTTTCGTCATCGCGGCGGCGGCCGCCGCCAATCTCGTGCAGTGGAAGCCGCGCCAGCGCCGCTTGGTGGATTTTTGCCTGCGCTGGGCCGCACCCACCGGTATCGTGATGTTTGCCGCGTTGATCGTGCAGGCCAATACCGGCTGGCTGTCCGGCTATCGCCGCGATGCGACCGTGCGCAGCGTCGGCGTCGGCTGGCGCGAGCTCGCTGCCGAAATCGAAGCGGTGCGCGCCCGCAATGGTGCGACCTGCGTACTTGCCCCGGACTACGGCACGACGGGCTGGCTCGCCTTCTATCTGCCGCGCGGCAGCTGCGTGGCGCAGCAGAACCAGCGCATCCGCTGGGCCAACATGCCCGAGCCGGATCCAAAGCTGCTTGCGGGCAAGCTGATCTATGTCGACGAGCTGCGAGCTGACGGCCACCCGGCGGTCCACGACCTCTTTGCCAAGGTGACGCAGGTCGCGCAATTGCAGCGCAAGCGCGGCCCGCTCGTTATCGAGACTTACAGCATCGATCTGCTCGAAGGCGCCAAGGGCGACGTGCTGGATCGCTCGCCGCCGCCGGAAGCGCGGTAGCTCTTCGTCGGGACGATGGCGAAGGTTCAGTCGATCATCTCGGCCTTGGTCGCGGCCTGGTTCGGCCTGTCCTGGTCGCGCCAGAACCAGACGGTCACGACGCCGGAGCGGCCGCGGACCTGCGTGAGCAGGGGGCCCGACAATACGCCGTCGGGAGCGCCCTGGAAGTCGGCCGCATCCAGCAGCGTATCGCTGAGCGCGAGCCGCGCGCCGTTCTGGGCGGCAACCTCCATCAACCGGCTCGCGACGTTGACGGTGTCGCCCGTCGCCGTGATGTGCTGATGGCTCTCGCCGAGGCGCGAGGCGACGATCGGGCCGAAATGCGCGCCGATCTTGAAGCCGAGCTGGTGCCCGATCGCAGACGGCAGTGACGCGATCCAGCGTTCGACGCCGCGATGCAAGTCGATCGCGCATTTCAGTGCGCGTGCGGCGTCGTCGGGCATTGCGCCGGGCAGGCCGAACAGGATCATGGCGCCGTCGCCGAGAAAGCCGCTGATCATGCCACCGCAATCGACGGCGGTCTTCTCGATCAGCGCGTGAAACGCCTTCAGAATGTCCTGGAGTTCGCCCGGATCGATCCGCTCGCTCAGCGCCGTGAAGCCGGAGAGATCGATGAAGACCATTGCTGCGTCCTGCCGGACGGGTGTCGACAGGAAATTCGGATCGCGCGCCAGCCACTCCTGCACGGCCGGCGCCTGGAATTGCGCGAGCGACCGGCTCTTGGCGGCGAAATATTGCGTGCGGCGGCCTCCCGCCCACAATTGCACGCCGGCAAAGATCGCAACCGGCGGCACTGCTGCGGCGAGCGCGGTCGCGGCGTTCAGCCAGACGCCATGTGTGAACGCGAACAAATTGAAGCTGGCCCAGGCGATCATCACCGCGGCCGCGGCAACGATGCCAAGCGCGCTGCGCCGCCAGGCGAGCAGACCTACCAGCAGCATCGGCAACAGGATCGCGATGAGCGCGTCGGCGATGTGGACCTTGCGGTCGCGCACGATGCTGTCGCCGGCGACGAGATGGGTGATCGCGGTGGAGACCACTTCGACGCCGGGCATCAGGGAATCGAACGGTGTTGGGTAAAAATCACCGCCGCCGGCGACCGAGGCCCCGATCACGACGATCCGGTTCTCGATCGCCGCGCGACTTAACGTGCCGTCGAAGATGCTCTGTGCGCTGACGGTGCGGATGGTCCGGCGCGGGCCGTAATACGTGATCGGCAGCGCGAAGTCGGTATCGGTCGGCACCGCGCGGTCGCCGAGCATCAGATGGTCCGGCGCGATCGTCAGCGACTTGTCGAGCGCGCGCGCCGCGACCCGCAACGGAAAGGACAACTCGACCTTGTCGCTGGTCCGGAACAGCATCGGGACCGAGAGCGGTGAGCCAGACTGGCCGGTCGCAACATTGACGACGCCGACCTCGGCATGATCGGCGAACGCCGGCAAGGGCAGCAGGAAGCGCTCGGCCTGCGGCAGGGCGGCGAGGGGGCCTTGGCCGCTGGTCTCCACGGTCTCGCTGGCGGACGGGAAGATCGCCGCGGCGGCAAGAACGATGGGACCCGTAGCCAGCGTATTTGCCAGCGTGGCGTCGCCGATCGCAGCGCTGCGGTCGACCAGCAGCAGGTCGATCGCGACGACCTTCGGCTTGAACTGCACGATGGTGTCGACGACGCGGGCGAGATCGGCGCGCGGCAGCGGGTAGCTGCCGCCGCGCTTCACGACGGTGTCGTCGATCGCGACGATGGTGATGAGATCGGGCGGAACCCGCACGCCACGGACCTGCGTCCGCCAATCGGTCAGCGTCGCCTCGAGGCGATCGAGAAAGCGCAGATGACCGTTGGCGTGCCCGGCATAGATGCCCGCGCCCCACAGTGCGGTGAGGACGAGTGCCACCAGGATCTGAAGGCGTCGGCTACTCATGTGGTCGTGTTGCAATTTCTCTATCGTCCAAATGCTGTTGGCCGAGCCCAGCTGACTCGAACTTATTGGCCTGGCCCTATTGACCAAGTCTTGCCATCAATGCGTCGACGCGCGGCTGGCCCCATGTCTTGACCGTCAACGGGCCTGTCGCTTCCACGTCGACACCTTGGCCGCGGCCCAATACCACGCCGCGCCCGCCGCTCCTGCGGCTCACGCCGACACGGCCGTCAGCCACGAAGACGGAGGTCTTGGCCTCCGCGACATCGACCGCCCATTTCGTGCCGCGCACCGCGGCGATCGCCTGCGGCGTCAGGACCTTGAAGGGATTGCCGCCGGGCTTCTTGGGCACCTCGACCAGCAGCGCTTTGCTGCTCAACTCCACGGAGTCTATATGTCCGTCGCGGTTAGCGTCCTTAAGTTCAAATCTGGCACCGCTTTCGGCAACGATCGTGATGCCGTTGTCGCAGCGCCAGGTCTGCGTACCGGCAGCAGACGGCGCCGCCGTGCAGCCTACATTGGCGGCAGGCTGGGCAATCGCATGTCCGATCAACAGAAACGACCCCGCCAGAGCGAAAAACCCTGCGTGCACGAACTCTCTCATGCCAGCCTCCGTTTGCGTGCTCGGCACAGTTCAAGGCGATCTTGATACGGTACCGTATCACACGCAGAGGCTGCTGAAAAGTGCCGGTTGCCGTAGCTATTTTGTCGCCGCGGCCTTTTCCAGTGCGGTGCGATCAACTTTCGGTCAGGGCACCGGCTCGCGCGCGCGGTCTGTGATGTGGCTGCTGATAACCGCGCTGTGGCTGCGGACGAGAGGGGGCCGTGCGCACCAGCCTCGCGCAACGTTTCCCCGTTATCTTCCGGGTATTGAAGACCACGAAAACGACTTGGTTGGATGGCCTTAGAGATGCGGCCAGAGACGGTCGCCGGCAGCGCTAAATCCCGCCGAGAATCATAGTTAACAGACGCGCTTAAATCCGTAATTCTGCGGGCTTTTTTCTCGAAATGGGACACCCGAACGGGTTGCCCCACATCCGCCCGAACTTAATCCGCATTTAACTAAAAGTGGCCTTAATGACGCTCCGACCCTCTGCGAGATGCTGTTCCCGGATCGTGACCAGCGGCGCTTCGAAGGGGGACTGAGTGACACCGTTCTGGACGCAAGGCGAATGAGTACGAGTATCGCTGCGCAAGGCATCGCGGCACGAAAGTCCAAAGGATTCTCGAGCACTTCTTATCGGAAGCCTTCCCGGAAAATGACCATCCAAAACGTGCTTGGCGCCGCCGTGATCGGCTGCGTCGTGCTTGGCGCCGGCTGGACCATCTACAGCAACATCTTTGCCGCCAGCGTCTATCCGACCGTCGGCAGCAGCGGCTACGACGAGCCCGTGATCAAGCGGGTGCCCAAGGTCGCGCTGCGCGAGGCCGGTGAGGCCGTCAAGGACGCCTTTGCGCTCTTGCCCGACCGGTTGCAGGTGGCAGCGCCGATCTCGCGCGAGATGTTCAACGATCGCTTTGCCGCGGCTGCGACCCAAGGCGTGACATCGAATGCGGCCAGCGCCGCGCCCGCAACCAAGGTCGCCGAAGCCAAGGACGCGCCGAAGCCGAGCGTGATCGCGAGGGTCGCTGAAGTCCTGAAGCCGGGTCCCGCCAAGATCGCTGACGCTGCGAAGTCCAAGCGCGGCACTGACGCGCCGGTGCAGCTTGCCTCGGCAGATCCGGCCGAGATCGTGCCGGCGCCTGAGGCGAAGCCAAAATCGATTGCCGATCGCGCCAAGGCTGCGGTGATGTCGATCACCGGATCGCGCCAGTCGATGGTGGAAAAGCTCTGGGGCAAGCGCGAGCCGTCCGGTGGGCTGCTCGCCTATGCCTCGGCCGACGCCAGCGTGACCGCGTCCATCGCGCCGAGGGAGCAGAACCCCATGCTCGGCGGTTCGGCACCCTATGAGCGTGACACCGCGGTCTACGACATCTCCGCTAAAACGGTTTACTTGCCCGACGGCACCAAGCTCGAGGCGCATTCCGGCCTCGGCTCCAACCTTGACGACCCGCGCTCCTCGCGCGTCCGCATGCGCGGCGTGACGCCGCCGCACATCTACACGCTGAAGCCGCGCGAGGCACTGTTTCACGGCGTGCCTGCGCTGCGCCTGACCCCGATTGGCGGTGAGAGTGCGATCTACGGCCGCGACGGCCTGCTCGCGCACACCTTCATGCTCGGGCCCAACGGCGATTCCAACGGCTGCGTGTCGTTCAAGGATTATTACGCGTTCCTCGACGCCTACCGCAACAAGGGCATCCGCAAGCTCGCGGTGCTGGCGCGCGTGGACTAGGCTCAGTCAATTCGAGATCACGCAAAAGGCCCGCTTGCAGCGGCCCTTTTCTGTTTCGCTTCGCGAGGGCGTTTTAGCCCGGCCAGCACTGCCCGCCGCCGTCGATCCGCAGCACCTGACCGGAAACGAAGGCGCCCATGGGCCCTGCGAAGAATTCGACCACGCGCGCGACCTCGTCGACGGTAGCGATCCGGTCGAGCGTGCCGGTCTCGACCATTCTATCGGGGTCGACTGCGCGCGTTCCGAGGAAGCGGCCGGTGCGGGTATCGCCGGGCGCGATGCAGTTGACGGCGACGTCGTAGGGGCGGAGCTGGTCGGCCAGGCATCGCGTGTAGTGGGTCACGCCGGCCTTCGAGACCGCATAGATCGAGCCCTGGGTACGTCCCTTGAAAGCGGCGACGGAGCCAAGCGTGACGATGCGGCCGCGCCGGCGCTCCATCATGCCGCGCGCGACCGCCTGGCATGTCAGGATGGTGGAGAGCAGATTGCGCTCCAGCACCGCGCGCACATCGGCCTCCTTGATATTCACCGCATCGTTCGGATCGGGCTTGCCGCCGCCGGCCGCGATATCGCCGCCGGCATTGTGCACGAGAATGTCGATCGGGCCGAGTGCCGTTTCGGTCTCCGCGATGACGCGTGCGATGTCCTCGCCCTTGGTGAGATCGCCGAGCACGCGCTGGCTGCGGACGCCGAATTCGCGGCCGATCTCGACGGCGACCGCGGTGAGGGTGGTGCCCTCGCCATACTCGGCCGGCCCGTTCTCACGCATGCCGTGGATGGCGACGTCAGCGCCAAGCGCGGCAAGCTTCTCTGCAAAAGCGCGGCCGAGCCCGCGTCCCGCGCCGGTCACCAGCGCAACTTTGCCTGCCAGAAGCTTGTTGGTGTCATGCGATGTCATGATCTTGTTCCTGTTGTGAATGTCAGTCTGCTGCGAGGTCGAGGCCGATCGCCAACGCCTGCACGAGGCACATCGGTGCGACAAGCGTACGCAGCGCAGGCTCAGGCATATCCTGGATCTCGAACACGACGCTCGCGCCCTCGACGATCGGGCTCAAAAGGCTGTCGGTGATGGAAATCGTGGGCACGCCCCGCGCGACGAGTTCAGGAAACAACCGCGCCGTATCCGGATAGTAATTTCGGAAGCTGATCGCGACCAGCGCGTCGTCTGATGTCGCCGCGTGCGACTGCTCGTGGATGCTGCCGCCAAGACCGTCGAGCAGGACGACGCGCCGTCCGAGCTTGCGCAGCACGTAGGCGAGGTGGATCGCAACCGGGAACGAGCCGCCCAGGCCGAGCAGATAGATGTCACGTGCCTTGGCAAGGATCACGGTTGCGGCGTCGAGTTCGCGCGCATGGACGGATTGGCTGAGCGCGACCAGCGATGATTGCGCTTCGGACACGAAGCGCGACAATACCGCGGCCGGCTGGCGGCCGAGCACTGACTTCTCCTGGCTCTTCATGCGGGCGAGGCGCGCCTTGTAGCTTGGCGCGACGCCGGCAACGAGGCGTGAGCGGAACACCTGCTGCATCTCGGTGAAGCCGCCGAACCCGAGCGCATGCGCGAAGCGAACGATCGCCGACGGCGGCACCCCTGAGCGCTGCGCCACCTCCGCCACGGTGCCGAGCGCGACATCGGTCGGGTGATCGAGCACGAACTCCGCGATCTGCTGCAGCCGGCCGGACAGCGCCCGGTGCCGCTGCGCAATCGCGCCGCGCAGTTCGTCATAACTCATGGCGCCAGCCGCCTTGTTCATCGAGTCGGATCTCCGGATCGGTCGCCTGTTTAACGGCATTTCATCGTTTGGATCAAATATTCCACTTTACATAACAGATGGAATGAATATTCTAATCTCACAAAAAAGCAAAAGACTTCGAAAACGGGAGGACACGATGAGAGGGCGTCAGATCTCACGGCGAAGCGTTCTGAAGGGCAGCTTGATGGCGAGTGTCATCGGCGGCACGGGCAGCTTCTTTGGGCCGTGGCGGGAGAACCATGCCTGGGCGCAAGGCGCGAAACCGATCAAGCTTGGCCTGACCTGCGATGCCAGCGGTCAATACGGCAACAGCGGCCAGGATGATTTCCGCGGCATCAAGATGGCGATTGACGAGATCAACGCCAAAGGTGGCGTACTCGGGCGCCAGGTCACGTTCATCACCGCGGACACCGAGACGACGCCAGCTACCGGCAGCCGCGTCGCCGAACGCTTCATCACCCGCGAGGACTGCACCATCCTGATCGGCGCGCTGCATTCGGGTGTCGCCAACGCCATCACGCAGGTCGCCAGCAAATACGGTGTAATCTACATGAACACCAATTCCTCGGCTCCGAGCGAAGCCGGGGAGAATTGCTCACGCGTGAAATTCGTCTGGGACGGCAACGGCACCAATTTTTCCAAGGCGTCGGTCAAGAATGCGGTGGACTCCATCGGCAAGAACTGGATGCTGCTGACCAACGACTATGTCTGGGGTCACACGACGTCTGCCGCGACAAGAACGCAGGTCGAGAGCGCTGGTGGCAAGATCCTCGACAATCTGCTGGTGCCGCAGAACACGCGCGACTTCACCGCCTATCTGCTGAAGATCCAGCAGGCCAAGCCCGACGTTGTGGCGACCGCGGTTGGCGGCGACGACATCAAGGCATTGCGCGAGCAGGTGGCGCAGCTCAAGCTCGACGGCAAGCCGGCCTGGATCAACAACCAGCAGGATTGGCCCGACGTGTGGGGTGCGCCCGACAGCCTGTTCGGCGTGTTCGGCACGACCTGGTATCACAAGCTGCCGCTGCCCGGCGTCGCCGAATTCGTCAAGAAGTGGCAGGCCGCCAACAAGGACGGCCCGATCCCGGTGCCGGGCAATGTCTCCTACAACGGCTATATGTCCACGCGCGAACTGCTTCGTGCGATCGAGCGGGCAGGGTCGACCAACAACGTCAAGATCATCAAGGAGCTTGAGAACCTGAAGGTCTCGGCGACCGACCGCATGCAGCATTTCGACGCCTATATGGATCCGATGACGCACCAGATGCAGCAGACGATCTACCTGGCGCGACGCAATGCCAAGCCGGCCGACAATACCGATCTGTTCGAGATCATCAGCTGGACGGAGCCGAAATCCGCCGCTGACGATGCGGCGCCTGGCAAGTGCAAGCTCACACCCTACGAGCAGGTGCCGACCGTCGATTCCTGAAGACGGCGCGTCACGTCGCAGAACGAGCGGCGCGCATCTCGCGCGCCGCGCACCGGGACCATCAGCGTCCCGGGTGACACATGCCAGTTGCGAGAGCCAAAAACCTTGTTCGACCTTCTTCCGCATCTCCTCAACGGCCTGACGCTCGGCCTGTTGTTCGCGCTGATCGCACTCGGCTTCATGCTCATCGTCGGGCTGATGGAGCAGATCAACCTCGCGCACGGCTCCCTGTTCGCGCTCGGGGCTTATGTCGCCATGCAGCTTACGGGGCCGCGCCCGCCATTGCCGGCGGAACTTGCGAAAGCGTGGCTCGCGCTGCCGCTCGGCTGGCGCTATGCTGCCACGTTGATCATCGCGCCCGTGATCGTGAGTCTGGTCGGCATGCTGATCGAGCTCTGCATGCGGCGCACTTATGGCAAGGATCCGCTGTACGGGCTCCTCTTGACCTTCGGCGCCGCGATGGTGATCGAGGAGATGATCCGCCTGGTCTGGGGCACGCGCGACTACGTGCTGCAGGTGCCGTCCGCCATCAATGGCGGCTTCCTGTTCGGCGACCTGATCTGGTCGACGTATCGCTTCTACGCAGCGGGCATCTCCGCCGGGGTCATCGGCCTGGTTTGGCTGTTGATCGAAAAGACCTCCTTCGGCGCGACGGTCAAGGCCGGCGCGCATGACAGTGAGATCGTGCGCGCCCTCGGTATCAACCTGTCACGATTGCGGCTGCTGGTGTTCGTGTTTGGCACGATGCTGGCCGCGATCGCGGGCATCATCGTCGCGCCGATCTGGGGCATTCGCCCGCATATGGGCGTCGATGCCGTCATTCCTGCATTCCTGGTGATCGTGCTCGGGGGCGTCGGTAGTTTTTGGGGTGCGGTCGTGGCGGGTCTTTTGGTCGGACTGTGTGTCGGCCTCGCCGGTGCCTACGCGTCCGAATGGTCGCTGTTGTCGATGTACATCTTGCTCGTTGCCGTCGTGACGTTCCGCGCGCGTGGCCTCTGGGGCAAGAAGAGCGTGCTCGAAGCCTAAAGGAATGATTGTGGAATCAAAATCTTCACCGGACGCCGCGCGCCTCGTGACGCCGACGATGCTGGTGCTCTGGCTCGTGCTCGCAACAGTGCCGCTCTGGATCACGCGGATCGGGCTCTATCCTTATCTGGGGATCGAGATCCTGATCTGGTCGCTCTATGCGCTCGCGTTCAACCTGGTGCTGGGCACCGCCGGACTTCCGTCGTTCGGTCATGGCGCCTATTTCGGCATCGGCGCTTATGCGTTCGGTCTCTGCCAGCTCGAAATCGTTGCAAATCTCTGGATATGTCTGATGGCCGCGGCCGCGGTGGCGGGCTTCGCCGGCGTGCTGGTGGCGCTGTTCATCTCGCACAGGCGCGGCATCTATTATGCCTTCATGACGATTGCCTTCGGCCAGATCTTCTGGACACTGGCGATCAAATCGCACCGGGTCACCGGCGGCGAAGACGGCCTACTCAAGATCAAACGGTTGCCAGCCGATTTCGGGCTGGTGTCTTTCGATCTCACCGACAATGTCGCGTTCTACTATTTCGTGCTCGCCGTCTTTGCGGTCGGCACCGCTGCATTGTGGCGGCTGGTGCACTCTCCCTATGGCCGCGTGGTCGCTGCGATCAGGCAGAGCGAAGTTCGTGCAAGCCATCTCGGCTATAATGTCTGGCTCTACAAGGTCGCGGTCTTTGCGCTGTCGGCCGCCGTATCGGGCTTTGCCGGCGGATTGTTCGCTATGGCTCAGCTCGCCGCATTCCCTGACGTCATGAGCCTGCATCAATCCGGCTACGTCGTGATGATGACGCTCGTCGGCGGTGGGCTCATCAGCTTCTGGGGCCCGGTAATCGGCGTGTTTCTCTTCCTCACCGCCCGCGACGTGATCGGCGCGCTGACCAATGCCTGGATGCTCTATTTTGGTCTGCTCTTCATCGCGATCGTGCTGTTCCGCCCCGAAGGCATTGCCGGCGCGATCTCCGCTGCCGTGCAGCAGCACTCTCTCGGCGCCTTACGGCGGCGCGGTACCTCGGCGATGCGGCTGCTGTTCGGGAGCGGGCGATGAACATGATCGAAGCCGCGGCCGTTCATGTCCGCTTCGGCGATCGCGTCGTGCTGGAGAGCGTCGATCTCGCGGTCGCGGAGGGCGAGTTTCACGGTGTGATGGGTCCGAACGGCGCCGGCAAGACCACATTCTTCAATGTCCTCACCGGCCGAGTGAAGCCGAACCGGGGCCGAGTCCTGCTCGGCGGCGAGGATGTCACGGGCCTCAGCCCGCACCGCATCGCCGCCAAGGGCATCGCCCGCTCGTTTCAGATCATGACGCTGTTCGACGAGTTCTCCGCGCGTGACAACGTCATGATGGGATTGCCCGAGTTTCGCGCCCGTGGCCACGATGTCGCGCGCGCAGCGGCAGGCGACAGCCGGTTTGCGGCGAAGTCTACCGAAGCGCTCGCAGCGGTCGGGCTTGCCGACAAGGGCGGCATCCGAGCGAAGGACCTGTCCTATGGCGACCGGCGCGGGCTAGAGATCGCGGTCGCGCTGGCGCAGGCGCCCCGCGTGCTGTGCCTGGACGAGCCGACCTCCGGTCTCGGCTCCGATGGGGTGCAACGGCTCGCAACCCTGATTGCTCGCCTGAAGGGGCGGCTGACCATCGTCGCCATCGAGCACGATATGGAGTTCCTGTTCTCGTTGGCTGACCGCATTTCGGTCATCCATTGGGGCCAGGTGGTGGCGCGCGGAACGCCACACGAACTGCAGCAGAACGAATGGGTGCGGCGCTCCAATCTCGGGAAGTTCGCATGATCCTCGAAGTGGACGCGGTCGATACCTTCTACGGCGAAACCCAGGCGCTGTTCGGCGCCTCGCTCGCGATCGAGCACGCCAAGGTGTTTGCGCTGCTCGGCCCCAACGGCGCCGGCAAGACGACAATGCTCCGCTCGATTCTCGGGCTGACGCGTCCACGCCGCGGCTCCGTTTGTTTCGACGGTCACGATGTCACGCGCGATCCAACCCACGAGATTGCGCGCGCCGGCATCGCCTGGGTGCCCGACGACCGCCGGCTGTGCCCGACATTGACGGTCGCACGCAACCTGTCGATCGCGCAAAAGCGCACACGCTTTCGCCACTGGAGCCTCAAGGAGGCCGCTGCGATCTTCTCACCGCTCGAATATCTCATGGAGCGCGACTGCGAAAACCTGTCGGGCGGCGAAATGCAGATGGTGGCGATCGCCCGCGCGCTGGTCGGCTCGCCGGGACTGGTGCTGTTCGACGAGCCGAGCCAGGGACTAGCGCCAAAAATCGTCGGCGACGTGCTTGCGACGATCCTGCGCATGAAGGACGAGGGCATTGCCTCGCTGGTCGTGGAGCAGAACGCCGAGATCGCGCTGTCGGTCGCAGACCATGCCGCGGTGATCGACCGCGGCCGGATCGTCTGGACCGGGGAGGCCGCGGCCTTACGGGATGATCGCGGGCTTCGTCAGCGCTTGCTGGGAGTACAATAGTGGCCGCACCGCTGCTCGTTCTCGACGACGTTCGGAAGGTCTATACGCGGGGCCGCGTGATCCGCCGACCGTCATTCGCGCTGCAGGCGAACCTGTCGCTGGACGAACCTGACATCGTCGGTGTCGTCGGCCCGAATGGGGCCGGCAAGACGACCTTGTTCGAGATGATGACGGGCTCGAACGCACCGACCTCGGGGCGCGTGCTGGTCGCGGGCACCGATATCCATGGCGTCAAATATCGTGAGCGCGATCGGCTCGCGATCCACTATCACCAATCGTATCAGGTCAGGCGCTTTCGCAAGCGCATTCCGTCCGCCTTCCTGGCGCCGTCGCCGACCCCGACGCCGCTGGTGCACCTGTTCGACGAACCGCAGTTCAACCTGCAGGACGGTTATATCGGCTTTATGCTCGATTTCTTCCGCAAGCTGCGCGACGAGGGCCGGCTGGTCGTGCTCTGCATGCACCCGACGGCCGCCTGGCACCTCGAGATCCTCGCCGAGATCGCCGGACGATTCCTGTTCGTGGCCGGCGGCGGCGTAACACCCATGGCGAATTTCGGCGCGCTCGTCGCAGATCCGCACTGTCGCGCTTATCTCGGGCCGGAAATGACAAGGGCGGCGGACGCGATTTGTCACGGTGCCATTCACAGCTCGACCTAAAAGGAGAATCCATTGGCCTATTCGAACACCCAGCTTTTCATTGGCGGCAAATGGCGACCGGCCCATTCGGGCAAGGTGATCGAGGTGCGCAATCCCGCGACCGAAGAGGTGATCGGCACCGTCGCCCATGCCGGACGGTCCGACCTCGACGAGGCACTCGCCGCAGCCAGCGCCGGCTTCAAGATCTGGCGAAACGTTGCTCCCTTCGAGCGCTGCCGGATCATGCGCAAGGCCGCCGCGATCATGCGCGAGCGCAATGACGAGATCGCACCGTTGCTTACGATGGAGCAGGGCAAGACTCTCGGCGAAGCCAAAATGGAGGCGATGGCCGCCGCCGACGTGATCGAGTGGTTTGCGGAAGAAGCCAAACGCGCCTATGGCCGGCTGATCCCCGCGCGGGGGCCGGGCATCTACCAGCTCGCGATCAAGGAGCCGGTCGGCCCGGTCGCGGCGTTCACGCCTTGGAATTTTCCGATCAATCAGGTCGTGCGCAAGCTCTCCGCCGCACTGGGCGCCGGCTGCTCGATCATCGTCAAGGCCCCGGAGGAGACGCCGGCCTCGCCCGCACAACTGATCCGTGCATTTGCGGATGCCGGCGTGCCCGATGGCGTCATCAACCTGGTCTACGGCGTTCCTGCCGAGATCTCCGAATATCTCATTCCGCATCCGGTGATCCGCAAGATCTCGTTCACGGGCTCGACCCATGTCGGCAAGCAGCTCAATGCGCTCGCCGGCTTGCACATGAAGCGCGCCACCATGGAGCTCGGCGGTCATGCGCCGGCGATCGTTTTCAAGGACGCCGACGTCGCATCGGCGGCCAAGATTCTGGCGGCAGCAAAATATCGCAATGCCGGTCAGGTTTGCATCTCGCCGACGCGGATGCTGGTGCAGGATGACGTGTTCCGTGAATTCGTCGACACCTTTGTCGACAGCGCCAAGACATTCAAGGTCGGCAACGGCCTCGATCCCGACTCCAAAATGGGTTCGCTCGCCAACCCCCGCCGCGTCACCGCCATCGAAGGTATGGTGCAGGATGCCGTCGGCAAAGGCGCAAAGCTCGAGACCGGCGGCAAACGCGTCGGCAACAAGGGGCATTTCTTCGAGCCGACCGTGGTGAGCGACGTGCCGAAAGATGCGCGCGCCATGAACGAGGAGCCGTTCGGCCCGCTCGCGCTGATTTCGCGCTTCTCATCCTTCGACGAGGTGGTCGAGGAGGCCAACCGGCTGCCTTTTGGGCTGGCGTCCTACGCGTTCACCAGCTCGGCCAAGACGGCGGCCGCGATCGGTTCGGCGATCGAAGCCGGCATGATGTCGATCAACAGTTTTGGTCTCGCGCTGCCCGAAGTGCCGTTCGGCGGCATCAAGGATTCCGGCTACGGCTCGGAAGGCGGCACCGAGGCGATGGAGGGCTATTTCAACACCAAGTTTATCAGTCAGACCGGCGTGTGAACGCTGGACGATGCACGATCAGCGTTTGACGAAGACCAGGCCGCAGGCGCGTGCCTCGTTGCGCTTGCCGGTGCCGCGGGTGCGATCGAACTGCGCATCCACCGTAAAGGCGTAGGGCGAGCCGGGCGCGAGGTTGTTGAGAGTGTAGGTGCTCGCCCCCGTCGTTCCGCGCGCGCTCAAAGTCGTCTTGCCGTCCGCGGGGATCTGGCCATCGATCTCCAGGCGGTTGACGGCGCCCTGGCCCTGGGCGTCGGCATGAAAGACGCCGTTCGCAACCGTGGCAGACAGGGCCCGGGTGAAGCCCTGCGCCTTGCCAGTAGGCGGGCAGTTCAACGTCACGTCCCAATTGCCGTCGAAGTCCTTCGCGGTACGGGCGTTGCCGCTTGCCGGCGCGAGCGCCACTTTCTGCTTCAGACCTTCAATTCGGGCCTTGGCAAGCGTGGCGAAGATGCAATTTGGGAATCTCGTGAGATGGTCCTCGTATGCGCCAAGCGTGCCGATGCCGTCCGCGGCCTTCCAGTGCGCCTCTGCTGCCGCGCAGGGATCAGCCCGGGGGGCGGCTTGCGGCGCCGCCGGCGCTATCGTGACCGACACCGGCCCGTTCAGGTAGAACTTGCCGATGATCGACAGCGACAGCTCCGGGAGCTGGGTCTTGCCGCTGGAATCGTAGACGTCGCTGCTGATGTCGCGAAAGACCTCGCCGATCTCCTGGGGCTCCTCGATGTGCTTCAGGAACGCCGTCGTATAGGGGCTATTGCGGCCGCTGCCGTCGGCCGCGGTCTGCCCGGACTGGGTTGAGAACGATACGATCGTGCCGCGTGGTGCTTCGACTTTCGACAAGCCTCGCCCGATCGAGGCAGCGCGCGTCATGCCGGCGGAGCGTTTCAAGGTTTCGGCCAGCGGATTGTCGCGGCAGGAATCGAGGATGAGGATGCGCAGGTTCTTGGCCTGCTGCAGATCGTTCACGATATCGTCGACCCGCACGAAGCGCTTCAGATCCGCTTCGTCGCTCAGCACGGCGTCGACAGGCATCAGATAGTTCACGCCGTTGTACTGCATCGCATGGCCGCTGTAGTAGAACATGGCGACGTCGGCTTTGCTCGCGGCGCGCGCGAAGCGGATGGTCAGGTCCTGCATGTCGGCCTGGCGCAGGTCGATGCCCTGGAGCACTTCGAAGCCGCTGCGCTTGAGCGAGGCGGCGACGTCTTCGGCATCGTGAGACGGATTGGGAAGCTTCGCCGTACTGGCATAGGCGCCGTTGCCGATCACCAGCGCGACCCGCGTTTCCGCCGATGCCGGCGCGACGGAAAGCCAGCAGGCGAGGAGGGCGAGGCAAAGTCCGGCCGGGCAAAACCTGGAAAGAGCACGCATGAATGCCTTCCAATGAAATGTCGAAAAATATCCCTCCAGATTAGCGCATGCCGCACCGACATCAATGCCCTGCCAGAGAAAACGCGCGGATTTCCCGGCCGTGACATCCTGTCACGCCGGGCTCGCCGCCATCGTCTTGCGCACGGCCATTTCGGTCGCAATCGCGTCCCGCACGGCCGGTCGGGCCTGCATGCGCGCGAGATAGGCCGACAACGATGGCCATTGCGCGATGTCGACGCCTGCCGGACGAAGCAGCAGCAAAGCCCAGGTGAGGTGGGCATCCGCGACGGTGAAGCTGTTGCCGACGAGGAATTCGCGGCCCGCCAGATGCGTGGCAGGCATCGACAATGTCTGCGCGATCCTTGCACGCGGCTTGGCGAGCGAGGCGTCGTCCTTGTACCAGAAGGTTGGAAACAGGAACGCCTTGTGGATCTCCGCCCCGACGAAGCTGAGCCATTCCTGGAGCCGATAGCGGTCGGGATCTCCGAACGCGGGTGCAAGGCCTGTCTCGGGCTTCAAATCGGCGATGTATTGCAGCACCGCCGCGCTTTCGGTCAGCCGTTCGCCATTCTCCAGCACCAGGACCGGCACCGCGCCCTTCGGCGAAACGCCGAAGAAATCGCTGCCGTCGTCCACGACCTGCTTGGTCTGGAGATGGACCGGATGATAGCGGGCCTCGAGGCCCGCTTCCATCAGCGCAATGCGGCTCGCAAGCGAGCAGGCCATCGGGGAGAAATAGAGTTGCAGCATCGCCCACGCTCCTTCAGGTCAGCGCCTCGGTTTGCACGATGATCGCAAACCGATCCGACAATTCGGCAAGGGCGACTTCGTGGATGGTCCTTGCGGAGAGCGCTCCGCCGCGGCCGTCGGGAAGATCGCGTGTTGCACAGGCATCGGCTGCGATCGTCGTGCGCAGGCCGAGGTCGAGCGCGGCGCGGGCGGTCGAACTGATGCACATATGGGTCATGAAACCGGCCAGCACGATGTTCGTGCGTCCGGTTGCGGCGAGTCTGACCTGCAGGTCGGTGCCGGCAAAAGCGTTCGGCAGCGCCTTTTCGATCACGGCTTCGCTGGCGAGCGGCGCCACGTTCCTGACGATCGCGCCGCGCGCGGCCTCGCGGTCGAACAGGCTGCCGGCACGTCCCTTGTGCGCGATATGGAAGATTGCAGCGCCGCTCGCCCTCGCGCCGGCGAGCAGGCGCGCGGCGGCGGCGATCGCGGGCTCCGCATCCGGCAAGGAAAGCGGGCCGGCGCAATATTCATTCTGGATGTCGATCAGCACGAGGCAGGAATCGGCGAGCCTGGGCGGATTGAGATCTGCGCCGGACAATTCAAGCAGGGTTTTTGGGGCGGTCATGCGGGTTGGGCTTTCCTGGCGGTATCGGATGGCGCGACAGTAGCGCGGCGGTGGCCTGCAAATGTGCAGGACTACTGCAGCATATGGCTGCAAATTTGCAGGAGCTGGTCGTGCCTGATAGGTTCATCGCCATGAATTGGGACGATCTGCGCATTATCGCCGCGGTCAGGGACGAGGGCACCTATGCCGGCGCCAGCGCACGGCTGCGCATCGACGAGACCACCGTCGGCCGCAGGCTTGCACGCATCCAGCGCGATCTCGGCGTGCCGCTGTTCGATGCGGTGGACGGCCAGCGTCGACCGACGCGGAGTTGCGAGGCGGTGCTGGCGCATGTCGAGGTGATGGCCGCACATGCCGCCGAGATCGGTCGCGTCGGCGAGAGTCTGGCAGGCCCGGTGGGACGCCTGCGTATCGCCTCCACCAACACGGTTGCCGAGGAGGTTCTGTCGCCGCGCGCGAGCGACTTCCTGCGCGCCAATCCCGGCCTGACGCTGCAATTCCTCACCTCGAGCGAGAACGTCAAGTTCTCGCGCTGGGAAGCCGATCTCGCTATCCGTCTGCGCAAGCCTGACAAGGGCGACTTCGCGATCTCCAGGCTCGGTGACGTCAAGCTCTATTATTTCGAGCCTATTACGACCGAGGGCGAGCCGGTGCTGTGCGCCTATCCGGACGAACTCGGTGCCATTCCCGAGATGCAATTCCTGCGTATGAAGCAAGCCCACGCGCGCTGCGTCACCGACAACGTTCGCGTCATCCGTAACCTGATCCGCGCGCATCAGGCCGCCGGCGTGTTGCCGGAGCATGTCTGCGCGGACTTGCTCGGCGATCGCCGCTTGCGCGCCACACTGCTGCCTGGGCGCCGCGACGTCTGGCTGCTGGTGCAGAACCATCTCAAGCGAGATCCGGCGACGCGGCTCACCATCGAATGGATCCGCCGTTCCTTCAGCGATCTCGCGCGCGGCTGATTGCGAGCGTGAACGCGATACGGCTGCGGCGCGACCAAGTTATGGGATTGCGTGCGCGCGAGGGTTGCGTAATCTCGTGACGACCACGGGCTTGATCAGGGCAGGCGCATGACCACTCTTCAGGAAACCATCCACCCGCAAGCCAAAGTGCGGGAATGGAAGACGATCGTCATCCTGATCCTCCTGATTCCGGTGCTGTGGTCGCCGCCGTTCCTGTTTCGCATCTTCCTGTTCCAGCCGTTCAACATCCCGTCCGGCTCGATGACGCCGACGCTGGTCGTCGGCGACTACGTCTTTGCCGCAAAATATGCCTATGGCTATGGCCGCTATTCGTTTCCGTTCGCGCCGTCATGGATCTCTGGGCGTTTCCGGGCCGCCGAGCCCGAGCATGGCGACGTCGTCGTGTTCCGGACGCCAAAGGACACCTCGGTCGACTATGTCAAGCGCGTGGTCGGGCTACCCGGTGATCGCATCCAGATGCGGCAGGGCCAGCTCATCCTCAACGATCGCGCGGTGACACGCGTTGCCCTGAAGGCGGTGGTTGCCGGCTCCACTTGCGGCGCGGATGACGCTGCGAAGGCCAAGCGCTGGCGCGAGACGCTGCCGAACGGCGGCCTCCTACGTGACGCAGGACTGCGTCGACAACGGCTACTACGACAACACCGACGTCTACACCGTGCCGCCGGGCCATTTCTTCGTGCTCGGTGATAACAGAGACAACTCGAGCGACAGCCGCGTGATGTCGTCGATCGGATTCGTGCCGATGGATAATCTGGTAGGCAAGGTGACGAGGATATTCTGGTCGCTCGACCAGCACGGCGAGCCGCACATGGAGCGGCTGGGGAAGGTGTGGTGAGGCCGTCCCGTCATTTCGGGCCCGGCGCTGCGCGCCGCTCTGGAATGAGGAGCGGAGAAAACAAAAACCCCGGCATCGCTGCCGGGGTTTCGCATTTTGTCGTTTGCCGGAATGGCTGGACTTAGAAATCCATGCCGCCCATGCCGCCGCCCGGGGGCATCGCGGGACCGGAGCCGCCCTTCTTGGGCAGCTCGGCGACCATGGCTTCCGTGGTGATCAGGAGAGCCGCAACCGAAGCCGCGTTCTGGATCGCCGCGCGAACCACCTTGGTCGGGTCGATGATGCCCTTCTTGACGAGATCGCCGTATTCGCCGGTCTGCGAGTCGAAGCCGTAAGCGTACGACTTGTTCTCGAGGATCTTGCCGACGATCACGGAGCCGTCTTCACCGGCGTTGATCGCGATCTGCCGAGCCGGCGCGGAGAGCGCCTTGCGCACGATCTCGACGCCGGTCTTCTGGTCGTCGTTCTTGGTGCGCAGGCCCTTGAGCTGCTCGGAGGCACGGAGCAGGGCGACGCCGCCGCCCGGGACGATGCCTTCCTCGACCGCGGCGCGGGTCGCATGCATCGCGTCATCGACGCGATCCTTGCGCTCCTTCACCTCGACCTCGGTCGCGCCGCCGACGCGGATCACCGCGACGCCGCCCGCGAGCTTGGCAAGACGCTCCTGGAGCTTCTCACGGTCGTAGTCCGAGGTGGTTTCCTCGATCTGCGCCTTGATCTGGGACACGCGCGCCTCGATGTCGGCCTTCTTGCCGGCGCCATTGACGATCGTGGTGTTCTCCTTGTCGATCATCACCTTCTTGGCGCGACCGAGCATGGCGAGCGTGACGTTCTCCATCTTGATGCCGAGATCTTCAGAGATCGCCTGACCACCGGTCAGAACCGCGATGTCCTGGAGCATGGCCTTGCGGCGATCGCCGAAGCCCGGAGCCTTGACGGCCGCGACCTTCAGACCACCGCGCAGACGGTTCACGACAAGCGTGGCCAAAGCTTCGCCTTCGACGTCTTCGGCGACGATGACCAGCGGCTTGCCGGTCTGCACCACGGCTTCGAGCAGCGGCAGCAGTTCGTTCAGGTTGGAGAGCTTCTTCTCGTTGATCAGGATGTAGGCGTCGTCGAATTCAACGCGCATCTTGTCGGCGTTGGTGACGAAGTAGGGCGAGATGTAGCCACGGTCGAACTGCATGCCTTCGACGACGTCGAGTTCGGTCTCGAGCGACTTGGCTTCCTCGACCGTGATGACGCCCTCGTTGCCGACCTTCTTCATGGCGTCGGAGAGGAACTTGCCGATTTCGGCGTCGCCGTTGGCGGAGATGGTGCCGACCTGGGCGATTTCCTCGTTCGAGGTGACCTTCTTGGAGTTCTTGACGAGGTCGGCGACCACGGCTTCCACCGCCATGTCGATACCGCGCTTGAGGTCCATCGGGTTCATGCCGGCGGCAACCGACTTGGCGCCTTCGCGCACGATCGCCTGGGCCAGCACGGTGGCCGTGGTGGTGCCGTCGCCGGCCGCGTCAGCGGACTTGGAGGCGACTTCGCGCACCATTTGCGCGCCCATGTTCTCGAACTTGTCGTCGAGCTCGATCTCCTTGGCGACGGTGACGCCGTCCTTGGTGATGCGGGGAGCGCCGAACGACTTGTCGAGGACGACGTTGCGGCCCTTGGGGCCGAGAGTGACCTTCACCGCGTTGGCGAGGATGTCGACGCCGCGAAGCATCTTGTCGCGTGCATCGACGCCGAATTTGACTTCTTTAGCTGCCATCTGAATTTTTCCTTGAGAGGTTTAGCTGGGGGAGAGAGGGGCTCTTAGGCCGCCTTCTTCTTGGAAGCGGGGACGTCGAGGACGCCCATGATGTCGCTTTCCTTCATGATCAGCAGATCGACGTTGTCGATCTTGACCTCAGTGCCGGACCACTTGCCGAACAGCACGCGGTCGCCGACCTTCAGGTCGATCGGGATCAGCTTGCCTGCTTCGTCGCGGCCACCCGGGCCCACGGCGACGATCTCGCCCTGCGAGGGCTTTTCCTTGGCCGTGTCGGGAATGATGATGCCGCCAGCGGTCTTCTCTTCTGCGTCGATGCGCTTGACCACGACGCGGTCGTGAAGCGGACGGAATTTCATGCAGTTCTCCTAAGCTTTTGCACAAGTTGGGAATTTTGGGTTGTTAGCAGTCTACGCCCGCGAGTGCTAGCACAGGCACAGCTGAGATAAGGCAGGATTTTGGCGGGAGCAAGGGCTTGTAGCAGAAAAATAGCACTCGGAAGCGCCGCCTGCCAAAATCTCTTTCCATCGTTAATCGCGCTCCGCGCCCGTATTAGCACGGAGCCGCATCTGCTGCTAACGCATTGAATTTCAACAGCTTGTTAAACTTTTGGGCTTGAGATGGATTGTCAGTTTGCGTCACATTTCACTCATGTGAGCGCATCTCCACCGGGTGGCTCGTAGGGCGTACCGGAAAGCCACCCCTTGAATATGCGCTCCTGCAAAGGAGGTTGGCATGGTCTCGCGAGTTGGGGTTGTTTCCGACGACTTCCGGAAACAGGTGCTGGGTTACGGGCTGACGACAGCCGAAATTCTCTACCGGATGCCGGATCATCGCTCGTTGCTCCAGACCTATGTCTGGCAGAACTACGACATGTTTCCGAAATTTCCGGCGCTGACGGATTTCCTGGCGTTCTGGCAGAAGAAGCTCGACGGTCCGCTGTTCTCGGTCACGGTCGCGCATTCCAAGCTGATCAAGCCGGCCGAGCTGCGCGCGGTCGACGGCGTATTCCGGCTGCATTGAAGGCGAGCGTGGTGCTGTAGGGTGGGTTACGCTGACGCTAACCCATCCTACGATTTCGCATTCCGTGCTAACCTCTCCCCTATAACAACAGGGGAGACCGCCATGGCCAAGAAAGCAAAATCGCGTAGCGCATCGCAGGCGGCGGTGAAGAAGCGAAGCGGGGCCAAACCCGCCGCACGATCGACGGCCCGCAAGGCGGTGAAGGCGAAAGCTCGCGCGACTCCGGCCAAGTCATCCGTCAAGAAACCGGCGCGGCCCAAGCAGCGCATCGCGATCAGCCATCATCGCGAGGAAGACTTCAAGGCCGACGGTTTGCGCACCTACGCGAAGTATCGCGATCTCGGCATCGCCGCTGCGAGCCACGGGCTGGCGCAAGCGCACGTGATCCGGCTGCAAGGCCCCTGCAATCCGGACGAGGTGTCGAAGCTGCACTTCCATGACGTCGAATTCCAGATGGTGTACGTGCTCAAGGGCTGGGTAAAGACCTATATAGACGGAGAGGGCGAGACGCTGATGAAAGAAGGCAGCGCCTGGACCCAGCCGCCGAAGATCAAGCACATGATCCTGGACTATTCGGACGACGTCGAACTGCTGGAGGTGATCCTGCCGGCCGAGTTCAGGACGGTGGAGTTGAAGGCGTAGGTGAAGCGGAGATCAGCCGCCGTCGTTGCAATAGCGTTTCCACATCGCGCGATAGGCGTCGTCCACCGCTTGCGCGTATGAGACGGGGTTGCCGGCGGCGGCAGCCCTGATCTGTCCGGGCAGTTCGCGGCGCAACTTATCGAGGTCGCCGATCTGTGCCCCACGGCTCGCTGCGATCTCGACATAGGCCTCATCGCTTTCCGCGACCCAGTCCGGCAGGCCCAACGCGGCGAGGATGGAGCCGGCAGCACGGCTCGGCAGACTGTGACCGAGCTTCGCCACTACCGGCACGCCCATCTGCAAGGCTTCCCACGTGCTGACGCCGCCATTCTGCGGGAATGGGTCGAGGCCAATATCGACGCGATTGAACGCTGCCAGATGTTCGTCTCGCGACGTGGCTCCGAGCAGATCGACGCGTTCGGCAGGCAACCGGCCAGCTGCAAACCGCGCCAGCAGATTGTCGCGGACCAGCTGAGCGTCCAGCGCAGTATCCTTGATCAGCAGTCGCGAACCCGGCACCCGCTCGAGAATCCTGGACCAGACGTCCACCGCCTCGTTCGAAATCTTGCTGATGCGGTTGAAGACACCGAATGTGATGAAGCCGTTCGCGATCGCCGGCGTCGGCGTCCGCGCAATCCCCGCTGGCAGCGGCGCCAGCGTCACAAAGCACGGTAGGTCGACGACGGTCTCCGCAAACAGATGCCGAACCGCGGCAGGAATCGCGACCGGGTCCGAGAATAGATAATCGATCGTTGGCAGCCCGGTGCCGGTGCCGTGGCCCCAGCCATGCAGTTGAACTGGTGCCGGCTTGCGCGCAAACACACTGAGGCGGTTTCCGCTGGTATGGCCGGACAGATCGATCAGGATATCGATACCATCGGCGCGGATCTGGGCGGCGAGGCGATCGTCGGACCATTGCGAGGCGTCGCGCCAGCGATCGGCGATCCCCTGAAATTCGCGGGTCGTCGCATCCGTTTTCGGTGAACAAGCGTAGCACACGATCTCGAACTGTGCCCGATCATGGTGCTGCAGGACCGGCTTGAAAATGAACGCCGCCGAATGTGCGTGAAAATCCGACGAGACATAACCCAGCACCAGACGGCGATCCGGATCGCGGCTGTTGTCATGTGGTCCCGCCGCTGCTGAGGCGATCTTCGCACCGATCTGCTCCCACCATACACGTCGCGCTTGCTGATGCTGCGCAACGCTGGCGTCGGCCATAAAGTCGAGGGTGAATATCTTGCTGGAGATCGTGCTCTGATCCGGCTCGATGTCGAGAGCTCTGTCGAAACTGGCGAGGGCTTCGTCGACCCGGCCAAGTGCCGCGAGACATTGGCCGAGCAGGCTGTGGGCCTGAGAGAAGCCGGGATCGATCGCGAGAGCCTTCTCGCAATCGGACAATGCTTCGGCAACTTGCCGGGTCAGGAGCAAGATGCTGGCCCGCCAGAGCCATCCATTCGCGTCGTCAGGTGCCAGGGCGATTGCTCGATTGCAATCCGCCATGGCTTCGTCGAATCGCTGAAGCTCCCGCAATGCAACGGCACGGCTCGACAGCGCCGAGGCATAGTCAGGCTTGATCGACAACGCGCGGTTTAAGCTTGCGACAGCCTCGTCATAGGCGCGCAGACGGCAGAGCGCCCAACCCCGGCCGTTATGGGCTTCGGAAAGTTTTCCGTCGATTGCGAGCGCCTTGTCGTAGCTCTCGAGCGCTTCCTGGTAAAGTTCAAGGGCCGCGCTCGCGTTACCGAGATTGGACAGGGCCAAGGCGTAGTTGGGGCGGAGGGCGAGGGCCTTTCGATAGCTCTCGCGGGCCTCATTGTGACGTTTTAGCCCGTTGAGCGCGACACCCAGGCTCATATGAGCTTCGGCAGATCGCGGATCCACGGCCACCGCTCGGCTCAGCAGAACTTGCGCTTGCTGATAGTTTTTGGCTTCAGCCTCCAAAGCGCCCAGCAAATGAAGCGCGATGAATTGGTTGGGTGCGAGCTCCAGGAGTTCGCGATAGGCCGTCTTTGCCTCGCGCAGAAGTCCCGCTTTGTGCAGCTGGAGGGCGCGCGCGAGCAACGGCCCTACGTCGGCTTTTTGCCGTTTCTGAAGCCGGGAATTTTGAAATGCACGCTGGCCGACGCTGTCGCTCATGAATCAATTCCACCCGAATCTCCTGAAGAGATTAACATGGAAGGATTGTCGCGATTGCGCTGCGCTCCATCGGAGCTACGAGGGCGCCAGCCTCGCACAAGCCTCGCCGCGGATCGACCCGCTACCGCTCGAGATAGCCCAATTCCGTGCTCATGACCTTGCGAGCATATTCGCTGAAGGCATCGATCAACCGGGCGCGAGCGGCATAAGGTGGATAGAGCAGTGCGATCGTAACGGGGACCGCCGGGTTGAAGGGGCGCGTGGTCAGAGCCGCGCCAGAGCTTTCGTCATGCGCGGCAATCGGGTTGATAATGCTGATGCCAAGTCCCGCCGCGACCAGGGCGCAGACCGATGCGCCCAGATCGGTCTCCGCAACAATGCGGCGCGTGACGCCCGCCTGCGCGAAGATCGTATCGATGCGATCGTAGAGTGGACTCCCCGTGGCGAAGGAAATGAAGGCCTCGTCGGCGAAATCGGCAGGGCGCAGCGTCTTCTTCTGTGCAAGACGATGCGTCTTCGGCATGATCGCGACGCAACGCGTCTTGAGCACCGGCTCGACATGCACCCCCGCAACCTCGCCGTAGAGCATTGCCAATCCGGTGTCGCAAAGCCCGGAACTGACCCAGTCGTGCACGGCGCTCGCCGTGCCGGATCGGATCGAGATCATCACATGCGGATAGTCCGCCTTGAAGCGTGCCGCGATGCGTGTCAGCAGGCCGCCGGCCAGGCGCGGCATCGCCGCAACACTTAACCGACCCATACCGAACGAGCGGATGCTGGCTGCGCTGGCCTCCAGTCCCGCCAGGCCGATGAAAGTCTTCTCGACCTCCTGGAAAAAGCGCGATCCATCTACCGTCGGGCGGAGGCGGCCGCCACTGCGGTCGAACAGCGGGAATTGTGTGATCGCTTCCAGCTGTCCGATCAGGCGGCTGATCTGGGGCTGCGAGGTATGCATGCGCTGAGCCGCCTGCGTCATCGATCCCGTCACGAAGACCGCCCGAAAAGCCTCCACATGCTTCAGGCCCATTCGTCTGGTGGCCATATCAAATCCGTATAGGAGAGTATGAAACTGGAATTTCATCAGATCGGGCTTTTGGACGATAGTCCAGAGCACGGAGCTGTTCGCACGGAGCTGTCCTGGGGTTGCTCACCCACCGTGGACGGCGTCACCGGCATTTGCGACAAGAGGGGACATATGAAAGCGACGATGATCAAGGCACTGGCCGCGGCGACCGTCGCTACTGTTCTTCTTTCCAGCGAGGCCATGGCCCAGGGTGCGGGCAGGCTCGACAAGATCCGTGAGAGCGGCTCGATCACATTGGGGTACCCCGAGACCTCGGTGCCCTTCGCCTATCTCGACGGCAACCAGAAGCCGATCGGTTACACCGTGGAAATCTGTGAGCAGGTGGTGCAGGCGATCAAGACGGCCCTCAAGCTCCCCAAGCTCGAGGTTCGCTACAACCCGATAACCTCGGCGACACGTATTCAGCTGCTCGCCAACGGTACGATCGATCTCGAATGCGGCAACACGACCAACAATGTCGAGCGGCATAAACTCGTTGCCTTTGCTCCCACCACCTTCGTTGCGCAGGTCGTCCTCGTCGCGCGCAAGGATGGCGGGGTCGATGTCAACGACCCGGCTTCGTTTCGCGGCAAGGCCATCGCCGCCCAAGCCGGCGGCCAGACGTTCAAGGTGATTACGCTGATCAATGCCAGGGAAAATCTCAGCATCACGGTAGTGCCGGCCAAGGACACCGCCGAGACCTTCTTGTTGGTATCGACGGGCCGTGTGGCCGGCACCGCCAACGATGACGGTCTTGCCTATGCCACGGTCGCCTCGTCCAGAACGCCGGATGACTTCCTGATCGGTAGCAAGAGTCTGGAGACGGCGCCCTATGGTATCGTCCAACCCAAGGATGATCCTGCTTTCAAGAAGATGGTCGACGATGCCGTGATCGACCTGATGAAGAGCGGGCAGATTGCGGCGCTCTACGACAAATATTTCAATTCACCGATTCCACCGCATGGCCTCAACCTGAAATTCCCGATGAGCGCCGCCCTCAAGCGGGCGCTGGCCAACCCGACCGATTCCGGCGATCCGGCAGTCTACGAATGATGCGACAAGCGCTCTAGAGGTCTCGCAATGGCACATCAACACGACACGAGTCCGGCGGGCGCCGGGTTGCCACCCATCGACCTGCGCAGCGATACCGTCACCAAGCCGACCGAGGCGATGTATGCCCGCATGGTCTCTGCGCCGCTCGGCGATGACGGGCTGGACGGTGATCCCACGGTGCAGGAGCTGGAGGCCGTCGCGGCTGCGGCGTTGGGCAAGGATGCCGGCCTGTTTGTGCCGAGCTGCACCATGGCCAATCTGCTGGCGACGCTGGCGCAGTCGCAGCGCAGCGAACAGATCGTGCTGGAATCGAATGCCCATATGTACACCTCGGAACGAGGGGCGGCGACGTTTACGGGGCAGTTCTATCTCGCAATTGCCGGCACCGCCGGCGCAATGGATCTGAATTTGCTGGAGGATGCCCTGCAGGGCGAAGGGCTCAAGCTCGGGACCGCTCTTGTCGCAATGGAAACCTCGCACAACAACGCGAGCGGCGCCGTATTGCCGCTGGATCATATGCAGGCCGTGCACGCCATGGCCTCGGCCCGCGGTGTCCCGGTGCATCTCGACGGCGCGCGGCTGTTCAACGCCGCCGTCGCGCTTGAAACGGCGCCGGCCGAAATTGCCAGACATTGCGACACGGTTTCTCTGTGTTTGTCGAAGGGCCTGAGCGCACCCGCCGGTGCCGTGCTCGCCGGGCCACGCGCAGTGATCGACAGCAGCCGCAGGTTTCGCCGCATGCTGGGAGGCACGCAGCGTCAGATCGGCGTCCTGGCCGCGGCCGGCCTGGAGGCGGTTCAGGTCATGGGGACGCGTCTGGCGGAGGATCACCGGCGTGCGCGGGTCCTGAGTGATGCGTTGAACGGGATGCATCCAAAGATCAGCGCGACAATCCCACAGACGAATATCGTGCAGATTGATGTCTCTCTCTCCGGGCGCGACAGCGCCGCGTGGTCGGGGGCTCTGGAGAGGGAGGGCCTGAGGGCGAGGCCCTGGGGCAGGCGTCGATTGCGCTGTGTGACCCATCGCCATATCGATGATGCGGATATTGATCGCGCGGTCATGGCATTTCGCACCGTGGCTGGAGCTTTGGTTTAGAGCATCCGTCAGCGTGAACGAACCGAACGCGGTTTCTCAACCGTCGCGAAGCCAGGCTCATGTTCGTGTTTATAGATTCCAAGGCTTAGGCGCTCGACTCTCTCCGCCGTCATTGCGAGGAGCCCTTGCGACGAAGCAATCCAGACTGTTTCCAAAGATGCATTTCTGGATTGCTTCGCTGCGCTCGCAATGACGAGCGGAGAGAGCCTAGGCCAGCACACCCACCACCGCTCCCATCAGACACGTTGTCAGCGTCCCCGACACGATCGACTTCAGCCCGAGCGCGTTGATTTCCTCGCGCCGTTCCGGCGCCATCACGCCGAGCCCGCCGATCATGATGCCGAGGCTGGCGAAATTGGCGAAGCCGCACATCGCATAGAGCATGATCAGGCGCGAGCGCGGATCGAGCGTGCCGGGCGGCAGCTTCGAGAAGTCGACATAGGCGATCAACTCGTTCAGGACGGTTTTCGTGCCCATCAGGCTACCGGCGGTGATCGCCTGGTCCCACGGCAATCCCATCAGCCAGCACACCGGCGCCATCACGAGGCCGAGCAGGCGCTGCAACGAGATCGCGGCGCCGCCGATATCAGGCAGCAGGCCGAGGATCGCATTGACGAGATAGACCAGCGCCACCAGCACCAGCAACATCGCGACGATGTTGATCAGCAGCTCGATCCCCGCGCCGGTCCCTTTCACGATCGCGTCCATCGTGCCGGAGACTTCCGTCTCGGGATCTTCCAGTGCGCCGCCGGTGCGCTTGTCGGATGTCTCCGGCACCATGATTAGGCTGACCAGGATCGCGGCCGGCGCGCCCAGCACCGACGCGATGACGAAATGCGCGGCTGCGTCGGGAATGAGGGGAGCAAGCAGCGTCGCATACAGCACCAGCACCGTGCCGGCGATGCCGGCCATGCCGCCGGTCATCACCAGGAACAACTCGCTGCGGGTCATCTGCGCGAGATAAGGCCGCACGAACAGCGGCGCCTCGACCATGCCGAGAAAGATGTTGGCGGCGGTCGAGAGCCCGACTGCGCCGCCGACGCCGAGCGTCCGCTCCAGCAGCCAGGCCATGCCGCGCACGACCGGCGGCAGCATGCGCCAATAGAACAAGAGCGTCGTCAG
Source organism: Bradyrhizobium sp. URHA0013 (assembly GCF_000518345.1). Classification (NCBI taxonomy): domain Bacteria; kingdom Pseudomonadati; phylum Pseudomonadota; class Alphaproteobacteria; order Hyphomicrobiales; family Nitrobacteraceae; genus Bradyrhizobium; species Bradyrhizobium sp. URHA0013. Next base: position 201,337 of record NZ_JADK01000009.1, read on the forward strand.
CACGCTCATGACCAGCACGATCGGCAGCGCCTGGAATGCCAGGACGAAATCGGCACCCGGTGCTTTCAGATCGAAGGGCAGGGGACCGCCGCCGACATAGCCGAACACGAAAGAGGAGCCGGCGCGCGAGGCCGCCGAGATCGCGCCCACGGCGTCGTTGATAGCACCGAAGGCGCGCGCGACGACAGGCACCTTCAGGAGAACGATCGCGGTGACGAAGGTGGCGACGAGGCCGATCGCCGCCTGGCGCAGCGAGGCCGCGCGGCGGTTCTCGCTTAGGACCAAGGCGATCAACAGCAATGCGAAAACGCCGAGTGCCGATTGCAGCCGCAGCATGATGTCCCCAAACCCCGATGATTATGGCCACCCCTGCGTTGCAAACGCAATGCCGGAGATTGTCGGAGCGTCCCGCTGTTGACAAGCAGGTCCGCGTCAGCCACGCGGAGCACGTCGACATCAGGAGCCGGATAGTCCGAGGGTGACCGAACAGGCGATGCCAGACCAGCCAATATCGGGAAACCCGCCGGTCAGTGCCCGCGCGCTCCTCTCCCATCGCGCCTTCCTGTTCTTTCTGCTCTCGCGCAGCCTGTCGCGTTTCTCCAGCCAGATTGCGGCGGTCGCGATCGGCTGGCAGATCTACGATCTCACCGGCTCGGCCTTCGACCTCGGCATGGTCGGCCTCGTGCAATTCCTGCCCACGGCGCTGTTGGTGTTCGTCGCCGGCCATGCCGCCGACCGCTACGAGCGCAAGCGCGTGGTCCAGCTCTGCCAGCTCGTGGAAGCCGCGACCGCGCTCTATCTCGGCGTCATCACCTATCTCGGCCTGGTCAGCGAAGTTCAGATTTTCGTGGCGACCTTCGTGCTGGGCATTGCCGGGGCCTTCGAAAGTCCGACCACTGCTGCGCTGCTGCCGGCGATCGCGCCGCAGGGCTCGCTCCAGCGCGCCACCGCCGTCTCCAGCGGAGCGGCGCAGGTCGCGACTATTACGGGGCCGGCGCTCGGCGGTTTTGCCTACGCGGTTGCGCCGCATCTCGCCTACGCGGTGATGGTTCTGTTCTGGATCTTCGGGATGATCCTGACCGGCTTCATCCGGCCGCGCCCGCAGGCGATCGCCAAGGATATCGCGGGCGCCGACAATATCTTCGCCGGCGTCCGCTTCATCCGCAGCAATCCGGCGATCCTCGGCACCATCTCGCTCGATCTGTTCGCGGTGCTGTTCGGCGGCGTCACCGCGCTTCTGCCGATCTATGCCCGCGACATCCTCCAGACCGGTCCGATGGGGCTCGGGATCCTGCGCGCCGCGCCGGCGGTCGGCGCGCTGCTGATGACAATGGTGCTGGCTCGTCACGCGATTTCGCGGCATGTGGGCCTGCGCATGTTTCAGGCCGTGATCGTGTTCGGCGTCGCAACAATCGTGTTCGCTTTGTCGTCCTGGATGTGGCTGTCGGTGCTCGCGCTCGCCGTTCTCGGCGCGGCCGATACGATCAGCGTCGTGATCCGCTTCTCGCTGGTGCAGCTCGCGACCCCCGACGAGATGCGCGGCCGGGTCGGTGCGGTGAACTTCCTCTTCATCAACGCCTCGAACCAGCTCGGCCAGTTCGAGAGCGGGGTCGCCGCCGCATTGTTTGGCGCCATGCCCGCAGCCGTGCTGGGCGGGGTCTGCACGGTCGCGGTGGCGCTGCTGTGGATGAAGCTGTTTCCGAGCCTGCGGCAGGTGGAAAGCTTGGAGTAGGAGCTCGCTCTCTCCCCGTCATTGCGAGGAGCCCGCGACAAAATTGCGAAGCAATTTTGCGCTGGTGCGACGAAGCAATCCAGAATCTTGCCGCGGTGGTAGTCTGGATTGCTTCGCTGCGCTCGCAATGACAATTGTTGAAGCAGTGCGGAGATTTAGCCGACTTCACGTCCGCTTGCGGAGCGAGGCTGCAGACCCCATGCCGCCTACTGTGCATGGGGTTGTTTTCGCGTTTTTTATTCAGCCCCGTCCCACGAACGGCATCTTGGTTGCCATGACGGTCATGGTCAGCACGTTGGCGTCGAGCGGCAGGCCGGCCATGTAGGCAACGGCATCGCCGACCGCTTTCGCATCCATGCGCGGCTCCTGCTTCGACGTGCCGTCGGGCTGCAGCACGCCCGGGCCGTTGACCATGCGGTCGGTCATGGGCGTTGCGGCGTTGCCGATGTCGACCTGGCCGACCGCGATATCATACATGCGGCCATCGAGGTTGGAGGCCTTGGTGAGGCCGGTGATGGCGTGCTTGGTCGAGGTATAGGCGGCCGAGAACGGCCGCGGCGCATGCGCCGAGATCGAGCCGTTGTTGATGATGCGGCCGCCGCGCGGGGTCTGATCCTTCATGATGCGGAAGGCGTGCTGGGTACACAGGAACGGGCCGGTGAGGTTGGTGTTCACCACCGCCTGCCACTGCTCAAGGCTGAGATCTTCGAAGTTCACTGGCGGTGCGCCCATGCCGGCATTGTTGAAGAGCACGTCGAGCCGGCCGTAGGTGGCCTTGACCTTGTCAAACAGCGCGGCAATCGAGTCCGGCTTGGTCATGTCGGCGGTGACGCAGAGGCTTTTCCCCGCGGGGCCGAGCTTGGCCGTCTCCTCGAGCATGTCGGGCCGGCGCCCGACCAGCACCACGGTGAAGCCTGTGTTCATCAGGGCCAATGACGCAGCGCGCCCGACTCCGGTGCCGGCGCCCGTCACCACTGCGATCTTTTTCGCTTCACTCATCGTTTCCTGCCTTTTCTCTTGAGCTGTCAGGTTTTGGATTCTTTTTCGTTCTTGTAGGGCGGCCGCGGAATGTTCTGATGCGCGGCGCGCAAGGCCGCCGACCAGCGCGAGCGCAAATCGTGGAAATAGGGTTCGCCCGCCTCGATGCGGTGATTGAGATCGGCCTCGCAGGCGTCGGCGCGCACCACCAGCACGTCGATCGGCAGGCCGACGCCGAGATTCGAGCGCATGGTCGAATCCATCGAGATCAGCCCGGTCTTCAGCGCCTCGTAGAGTTCGACGTCGTAATGCATGGCGCGGTCGAGCACCGGCTTGCCGTATTTGTGCTCGCCGATCTGCAAATAGGGCGTGTCGGTGGTGCATTCGATGAAATTGCCGGCGGTGTAGACCATGAACAGGCGCATGCGCGCGCCGTTGATCTGGCCGCCGAACAGGAAGGACACGTCGAACGACACGTCCTCTGATTTGAGCGCCGGCCCTTCGGTCGCGTGCACGGCCCGGATCGCCCGGCCGATGCGCTGCGCGGCCTGGAACATGGTCGGCGCGTTCATCAGCGTCTCGATCTCACCCGTGTTGGGGTCTTCGAGGCCCTCGGTCAGCGTCGAGAGCACCGATTGGCTGATCGCGAGGTTGCCGGCGCTGGCGATCGCCATGATGCGGTCGCCGGGCTTGGAGAAGATGTGAAGCTTGCGGAAGGTCGAGACGTTGTCGAGGCCGGCATTGGTGCGGGTGTCGGCGATCATCACCAGACCGTCCCGAACCAGAATTCCGCAACAATAGGTCATTTCCAGTCCCCGAACGCGTTTGCGCGGAATTACTAGCCAATTTCAAGGGCCGCTCCAACCCCCGATTGCCGAGGGGCGGCAGGGTGGAGCTGTGCGCGGGCGAGGGGCTTGCTTGGCGCGGTTCAGTTCTGCCGCTGGGACTGCGATTGCGACTGGCCGCCGCGGCCGGCCTGCTCGACCTTGACCGTCACCGACAGCGTCTCCGCGCCGCCGCCATAGCGGGTGCCGCGCACGGGGGCTGCGCCGAGATAATCGAGCCCGATCGCGACGCGGACATGGGCGTCGGTGGCGCAGATGCTGTTGGCGGGATCGAAGCCGACCCAGCCGAGACCGTCGACATAGGCCTCCGCCCAGGCATGGCCCGCGTCCTGATGCACCGTGCCGTCGGAGCGCAGGAAATGGCCGGAGACGAAGCGCGCCGGCACGCCGCCGCTGCGGGCGCAGGCGATGAAGATGTGCGCGTAGTCCTGGCAGACGCCGCGCTTGAGCGTGAACGCTTCCGCCGCCGACGTGCCGCTGTTGGTCGGGTCCTCGTCGAACGTCATGTGATCGCTGATTTGCGTCATCAGCGTGTGCAGGAAGCCGAGCGTGTCGCTCTCGGCCTCGCTGCGCAGCTGGCGCGCGACCGCATGCATCGCCGGATTGACCGTGGTGAGGTCGGTGGCGCGCAAGAACATGCCGGCCGGAAAGCGCTCATCGGCGCCGCGGAGAACGCCGCCGGTGTCGTGGGTCTCGATCAGGCCCTCGGCGGTGATCTTGATGTCGCCGACGGGTCCGCAGGACAGGACATGGGTGACGTTGCCGAACGCATCCTCGTGGGTGTCGAGCTTGGTGTCGGTCGACACGTCGATCTGCCACTCCGCCACATATTGCCCGTCATGGCTGCCGGGCGTCATGCGCAGGATCTGGATCACGCTCGTGGCCTGCGGCTCGTAGCGATAGGTCGTGGTGTGCAGGATTCGCAGGCGCATGGTGAACCGTTGTTGTCGCGTCATCGATCCGGGCTAGCCCTGCGGGCGTTCCCGGAATGACAGCAGTATCAGATCAAATACTGCTTCGTGATGATTTCGCCCAGTCTGGAATTGTCCGAGATGAATTCCTGAATGAATTCATGCACGCCATGCTGGAAAATGTCGTTCATATTGCTGTGTTCCAGCCGGTTGCGGATGCCGCGGGCATGGCGCTGGGCCGGGCCCTGGCGGCCATAGGCGACCCCGATCTGATCGAGATTGCGCACCAGATTGCCGTAGCAGCTTGCGAGCGAACGCGGCAGCGAATCGTTGAGGATGAGCAAATCCGCGATCAGCCAGGGCTTCAGTGTTTCGCGATAGACCCAGTGATAGGCCGTCAGTGCCGAAACCGAGCGCAGGATCGAGGTCCACTGGTAGAAATCGAGCGGGCCGCCGACATGCTCCTCCTCGGGCAGCAGCACATGGTATTTCACGTCGAGAATGCGCGCGGTGTTGTCGGCGCGTTCGAGATGCAGGCCCATCCGCGAGAACCAGTACGCGTCGTTGCGCAACATGGTCCGGTAGGCCGAGCCGTCGAAGCGCAGCGAGGTTTCCTGCACGAAGCGCAGGAACTTTGCGAGATCCTCGCGCGTGGAGGTCCCTCTGCTCCAGACCTCCTGCAATTCGATCCAGGCCGAGTTGATGGTGTCCCACATCTCGCTCGTCAGCGCTGTGCGCACCGAGCGCGAATTCAGCCGCGCCGCCTCGATGCAATTCCTGATCGACGACGGATTGTCCGCCGAGAACGAGAGATAATCGACGACGTTGTGCTCGTTGGCTTCTTCGTACTGCTGATAGAAGCTTGCGGCGACGCCGGCAGTCAAAAGCGCCGAGTCCCATTCGTTGGTCTTGCCGATATAGGCGGCGGGAAGCGCGGTCACGCGCAGCGTCGCATCGATGGTGCGCGCGAGATACTCGGCCCGTTCGACGTAACGGGCGAGCCAATAGAGGTTTTCGGCGGTACGCGACAGCATCTCTCTACTCGTCCAGGATCCAGGTATCTTTGGTACCGCCGCCCTGGCTCGAATTCACCACCAGGGAGCCTTCCTTCAGGGCAACGCGTGTCAACCCGCCGGGCACGATCGTGGTGCTCTTGCTGCCGGTGAGCACGAACGGCCGCAGGTCGACGTGGCGCGGCGCAAGGCCGGATGCCGTGCAGGTCGGGCAGGTCGAGAGCGCCAGCGTCGGCTGCGCAATGAAGCCTTCGGGCTCGCGCTTGAGCTTTTCGCGGAAGGCTTCGATCGTCGCCTTGGTCGCGGCAGGACCAATCAGCATGCCGTAGCCGCCCGAGCCGTGCACCTCCTTCACGACGAGTTCGCTCAGATGGTCCAGCACATAGGCGAGGTCCTTCGGCTCGCGGCAGCGCCAGGTCTGCACGTTCTTCAGGATCGGCTCCTCGCCGAGGTAGAATTTTACGATGTCCGGCATGTAGGAGTAGATCGCCTTGTCGTCGGCGATGCCGGTGCCGACGGCGTTGGCGAGCGTGATGTTGCCGGCCGCATAGGCCGACATCAGCCCGGGCACCCCGAGCGCGGAGTCGGGCCGGAAGGTGAGGGGATCGAGGTAGTCGTCGTCGACGCGGCGGTAGATCACGTCGACCCGTTTCACGCCCTCGGTCGTCCGCATGAACACTTCGTTGTTCTTGACGATGAGGTCGCGGCCCTCGACCAGCTCGATACCGAGCTTGTCAGCGAGGAAGGAGTGCTCGTAATAGGCCGAGTTGTAGACGCCCGGCGTGAGCAGCGCGACGGTCGGCTCGCCGGAGGCGCTTTGCGGCGCCACCGAGCGCAGGGCGGATAGCAGCTCGTCCGGATAGCGTTCGACCGGCGCCACCCTGTGGCGGGCGAACAGGTCCGGAAACAGCCGCATCATGATCTCGCGGTTTTCCAGCATGTAGGACACGCCCGAGGGCGTGCGTGCATTGTCCTCCAGCACGATGAAGTCCTCGGCATCGACCCGGACGATGTCAATGCCGGCGATGTGCACGTAGACGTCGTGCGGCACCTGCTGACCGTTCATCTCCGGGCGGAAGACCGGGTTCTGAAAGATGAGGTCGTCGGGCACGATCTCGGCGCGGAGGATGTCGCGGCCGTGATAGATGTCGCGCAGGAACATGTTGAGCGCGCGCACGCGCTGCTTCAGGCCCTTCTCCAGCAGCGACCATTCCTTGCCGGACATGATCCGCGGGATCACGTCGAAGGGGATCAGGCGCTCCGTGGACTCGGAGTCCCCGTAGACCGCGAAGGTAATGCCGATACGGCGGAACAGGAGCTCGGCCTCCTGGCGGCGATATTCGAGCGCCTCGGGAGGCGTCTCCTTGAGCCAGCGCGCCAGCTCCTGATAGGCGGGGCGAAGGTCCCCACCGGGAATGTTCATTTCATCAAACGCGACTGCCATAGATCCCGACTTGTCTTCGCAAGGCGTTGCGCCATTCGACAGGCCGCGAGGCCTTGGTGAAGACCGCAACGTCCTGGCCATGCGGCAAGAGTGCATGACTTTCATGCGGTAGCAAGGGCCGGGCCAGCGCGATAAGCATGGGGAGAGGACATTTGCCGGGGACGGCCGGCGGCTTGCCTGAAAAAATGGCTGAGGACTGCTTATTTCGGCAGCAAAAGCGCGTGACTTCAACGCGTTACCTCGGCAAAGTCGGGCCGATAGGTGAGGGACTTGAGGTATGAGCGAGATCGTCACGGCGGGTATTCTGGTCATTGGGGACGAAATCCTGTCCGGCCGGACCAAGGACAAGAACATCGGCTTCATCGCCGAATACCTGACCAATATCGGCATCGACCTGAAGGAGGTCCGGGTCGTCTCCGACGACGAGCCCGACATCATTGCCGCGTTGGATGCACTGCGGCATCGCTACACCTATGTCTTCACCACCGGTGGCATCGGGCCGACCCATGACGACATCACCGCTGATAGCGTCGCCAAGGCGTTCGGCGTCGGGATCGACCATCATCCGGAGGTGGTCGCCCGTTTCCGCGAGCGCTGGAGCGAGCAGGACCTCAACGAGGCCCGCCTGCGCATGGCCCGCATTCCCGATGGTGCCGAGCTGATCCAGAGCGCCACCATCCTCGCCCCCGGGTTCAAGATCGGCAATGTCATCGTGATGGCGGGCGTGCCCTCGATCATGCAGGCGATGATGGACATCGTCTCGCCCAAGCTGAAATCGGGCGTGCGCATGCTCTCCGAATCGGTCCGCGCCAATGCGCGGGAAGGTGACATCGGCAGCCCGCTGCGGGCGATTGCCGCCCAACATCCCGACACCATCATCGGCAGCTATCCCTTCATGGATGAAGAGCAGAAGCCGAACACCAATCTGGTGGTGCGCTCGCGCGATGCGGACAAGCTCGCAGCCGCAATGGCGGCGGTGAAGGAAATGCTGGCGGGATTGAACATCACCCGCTAGCAACCTAGCTGCCGGCAGACGAAGCAGGAGACGACGATGGCTGGTGAAGCACCGGAATTAAGTGCGGAGGAACGGGCGGGCCGCCCCTTTCCGGTCTCGTGGGACCAGTTCCACCGAGATTGCCGGGCACTGACCTGGCGGCTCAATGAGGTTGGTCCGTTTCATGCGGTGATCGCGATCACCCGCGGCGGCCTTGTGCCGGCCGCTATCGTGGCGCGCGAGCTTGGCGTGCGCGTGATCGATACGGTCTGCATCGCCAGCTACGACCACGACAAGCAGGGCGACCTCAAAGTGCTGAAGGGCATTTCCGAAGACGTGATGAAGCTCGGCGGCGGCACCGGCAAGGGGCTTTTGATCGTCGACGACCTCGTGGATACCGGCAAGACCGGCAAGCTGGTGCGCGCGATGCTCCCCGACGCGCATTTCGCCACCGTCTACGCCAAGCCGAAGGGACGTCCGCTGGTCGATACCTTCATCACGGAAGTCTCGCAGGACACCTGGATCTTCTTCCCCTGGGACACCGCGCTGTCCTATCACCCGCCGCTTCGCGACGGAGCGGCGTGATTATCGCCGTCATTGCGAGCGCAGCGAAGCAATCCAGAAATGTGTCCGCGGAAACAGTCTGGATTGCTTCGTCGCTTCGCTCCTCGCAATGACGGGCGGAGGCGACCATGCCCCTGCAAAACCGCGTCACGCCGACCGGCGAGATTATCGCGACACCGCACCGCGGCCTGTTCACCGGTAACCGCGGCATCATCCATGATCCCGCGACCAAGACGCTATTGAAAAAGCGCTGGTCGTCGCCGGCTTGGATCGTTTGCCTGTGTGAATTCCGCGGCTGGCGGCGGCCGGTTATGGCGCGACGGAGCTGGACCGAGCTGTTCTTTCTTGACGAAGCCACGGCCTTTGCCGCAGGCCACCGTCCCTGCTTCTTCTGCCGCCGCGATGATGCCACGCGCTTTCGCGTTGCATGGGAGATGGGCAACAGTGCAAGCGGCATCAGCGCCAAGGCGATGGATGCCGTACTGCATCGGGAACGGCTCGATCGCGGCAAGAAACGGCTGCATGCGCTGCCGAGGCCGCTCGTGGAATTGCCGGACGGCGCGATGGTCCAACAGGGCGATGATTGCTTCCTCGTCGCGCAGGGCAGGACGCTGCTGTGGTCACCCGCGGGCTACGCCCCGCATAGCAGCGCCCTCGATCACCCGCTGTTGCTGACGCCGCCTTCCACCTTGCGCGCGATCATCGCTGGATATCAACCTGTGCTGCATCCGACCGCACGCCCCTAGCGCAGCGGCTTACCGTTTTCATCGACTGTCGTGCTCCACCATCGCCTCGCAATTGAGAAGCACGGAACGATCCTCACCGCACGCCGGCAGCGCGATCGCCGCAAGCGTCGCAATAACGAAAGCGGATCGGTCACAGCCTTAACCCAGCTTCTCGCGTGCCAGCGCGGCACCGGCCCCGAGCGCCATCAGCTTGGCTTCGGCGATCTCGCGCCGCATCGGCGCCATGCCGCAGTTGGTGGTGGCGATGATGTTGCTCTTGGGCACGAATTTCGACACTGCGTCGATCACCTGCACGACATCCTCGGCGGTCTCGACCGTGTCGCTGGCGACGTCGATCACGCCGGCCTGCACGATCTTGGACTTGAGCAGCGCGAGCAGGTCGAGCGGTACCTTCGAGTTGCGGCACTCGATCGCGACCTGCTGGATCGGGCTGGCGTCGATCGCGGGAAAGATCTGCTCGTACTGCCGCCATTGCGCGCCGAGCGTTTCCTTCCAGTCGGTGTTGGCCTTGATGCCGTAGCCGTAGCAGATGTGCACGGCGGTGGCGCAGGTCAGGCCCTGCGCGGCGCGCTCCAGCGCCTTGATGCCCCAGTCGTTGACCTCGTCCATGTAGACGTTGAACGCGGGCTCGTCGAACTGCACGAGATCGACGCCGTCGGCCTGCAGCGCCTTGGCTTCCTCGTTCAGGAGTTCGGCGAACGCAAAGGCCATCTTGACGCGGTCGCCATAGTAGCGATCGGCAATGGTGTCGATGATGGTCATCGGGCCGGGCAGGGTGAACTTGAGCTTCTTCCTCGTGTGCGCGCGGGCGACGCGCGCCTCGTCGGCGTGGACGCGGCTCTTCAGCCGGAGCGGGGCGACGACCTGCGGCACCATCGCCTTGTAGCGATCCTTGCGGATGCCCATCTCGACCTTGTGGGCGAAGTCGATGCCCTCGATCTTCTCCAGGAAACCGTGGACGAAATGCTGCCGGGCCTGCTCGCCCTCGGTGACGATGTCGATGCCGGCATCCTCTTGGACTTTGACGGCAAGCATCGTCGCATCGCGCTTGGCGCGGACAAGCTCCTCGCCCTGCGACTTCCAGGGCGCCCAGAGCATGTTGGGCTCGGCGAGCCATTCCGGCTTCGGCAAGGAGCCGGCGATCGTGGTTGGAAACAGCATGGCGGCCCTCACGGCGGGTTATGATTGCGCCCCTTCCTGCCATGTCTTAACGTCGAGGTACAGAACAACAAAAGTCGCCTTGAAACCGGCGGCGCCGGACCGGAAACGCCATGATCGAATTCTTCTTCGACTGTTCCAGCCCCTGGACCTATCTCGCCTTCCACAACATCCAGCCGCTGGCCAGGGAGGTTGGCGCGGAGATCGTCTGGCGGCCGATCCTGGTGGGCGGCATCTTCAATACGGTCAACCCAAGTGTCTATGCGCAGCGTGAGACACCGGTGCCGTTGAAGGCGCGCTACATGAAAAAGGACCTTGCCGACTGGTCGCGCTCGGCCGGTCTCGCGATCAAGATGCCGCCGACGGTATTTCCGGTGAACAGCGTGAAAGCGATGCGCGGCTGCATCTGGCTCGGGCAGGACTCGGTGCCTTTCGCCACGGCGGTGTTCGAGACCTATTGGGGCGCGGACAAGGACATCTCGCAGGACGCGGTGCTCGCCGAGCTCTGCAGGAAGGTGGGCGTCGACGAGCAGAAATTCTTCGCGGGCATTTCGGGGCAGGGGATCAAGGATCAGCTCAAGGCCAACACCGAAGAAGTCGTCGCCCGCGGCGGCTTTGGCTCGCCGACGATCTTTGTCGGCAAGACCGACATGTATTTCGGCAATGACCGCCTGCCGTTGATCCGCGAGGCGCTGCTGCGCGGCAAGGCGAGCGCGGCCTGATGGTGCGGGCTGTCGTCTGCCGCGCGCTCGGCGCGCCCGAAAAATTGCAGCTTGAAGAGTTTCCGTCGCGCGACCTGAAGCCGGACGAAGTGCGCGTCGCGATCCGTGCCGCCGGCCTGAATTTTCCCGACGTGCTGATGGCGGCCGGCGAATACCAGCTCAAGCCGGAGCTGCCGTTCACGCCGGGCGTGGAGGCAGCCGGCGACGTGACCGAGGTCGGCGCGGGCGCGAGCGGCGTCGCCGTCGGCGACAAGGTCATCGTCAAGATGCGGCACGGCGCTTTCACGGATGAAGCCGTGGTGACACCGTCGCAGCTCACACCGATGCCATCGACGTTCGACTATGCGGAAGCCGCGACCTATCTCGCCGGGCACGGCACCGCCTATCACGCGCTGATCGACCGCGGCCGGCTCGAGCCGGGCGAGGTGCTGCTGGTGCATGGCGCCGGCGGCGGCGTGGGCCTTGCTGCCGTCGAGATCGGCAAGATGCTGGGCGCGACCGTGATCGCGACGGCGTCCAGCGACGAAAAGCTCGCGATCGCCAAGGCGCGGGGCGCCGATCATCTCGTGCGCTACGACCGCGAGCCGTTTCGTGATGCCGTCAAACGGATCACCGACGGTCGCGGTGCCGACGTCGTGTTCGATCCCGTCGGCGGCGAAGTGTTCGAGAATTCGATGCGTTGCATCGCCTGGGGCGCACGGCTGCTGGTGATCGGCTTCACCGGCGGCATCGGCTCGGCGAAAACCAATCTCCTGCTGATCAAGGGTGCCAGCGTGCTCGGCGTGCGAGCGGGCGAAGCGGTACGGAAAAATCCCGCGCTCGGCGAGAGCAGGCTGAAGGCGTTGCTCCAATGGGCCGAAGAGTGCAAGCTCCGGCCTAACGTCTCGCACCGCCTGCCGCTGCAGGAGGTTGCGAAGGCGATGCGGCTGTTGCTCGACCGCAAGGCGATCGGGCGCGTGGCGTTGTTGATGGAGTGACGGTGTCGTAGGGTGGGCAAAGGCGCGTGAGCGCCGTGCCCACCATTTATCGGCAGCCGTGACAAGAATGGTGGGCACGCTTCGCTTTGCCCACCCTACGATGCCTTACTTGTACTCCCGCTCCGTCCACCACGGGAAATAATCCGGCATGTCGCTCGACACCTTGTTCTTGAACTGAGCCGGGCGCTTCTCCAGGAACGACACCACGCCTTCCTTCACATCGTCCGAGCGGCCGCGGGCGTAGATGCCACGGCTGTCGACCTTGTGGGCCTCCATCGGATCGTCGGCGCCCATCATGCGCCACATCATCTGGCGGATCAGTGCCACCGACACCGGTGCCGTCTTCGCCGCGAATTCCTTGGCGAGCGCGCGGGCGGTCGGCAGCAGATCATCGGGGGCTACGACCTTGCTGACGAGGCGTCCGGCGAGGGCTTCCTGCGCCGGGAAGACGCGGCCCGAATAGCACCATTCCAGCGCCTGCGAGATGCCGACGATGCGCGGCAGGAACCAGCTCGAGGCGGCCTCCGGCACGATGCCGCGCTGGGAGAACACGAAGCCGAAGCGCGCGGCGTCGGAGGCGATGCGGATGTCCATCGCGAGCTGCATGGTGACGCCGATGCCGACCGCGGGACCGTTCACCGCAGCAATCACAGGCTTGAGGCATTTGAAGATGCGCAATGTCACCTGGCCGCCACCGTCGCGCACCTGGGAATCGCTGTAGTCGACCTTGCCATCGGCAAAGCGCTTCACTGGCCCGCGCCGGGCGTCGCGATCGAACGTATCCGCGCCCGACGAAAGGTCTGCGCCCGCGCAAAAACCGCGACCGGCGCCTGTGACGATGATGGCGCGGACGTCGTCGTCCTTGTCGGCTGCGTCGAACGCGTCGATCAGCTCTCCTTGCATCTGCGCGTTGAAGGCGTTGAGCTTGTCGGGCCGGTTCAGCGTGATGGTGAGGATCTGCTCGGCGACATCGTATTTGATCGTCTCATACGCCATGGTGGTTTCCTTCCCTGTCCTGAATTCTGTCTCTAAGAGACGTCATGCATGAACGCCAGCGTCCGTCTTGTGCGGACTGGGCGTTTGTTGGCCAGGCTCTACTTCGCCGGCGGGCTCGGCCAGGGCTTCTGCGCCCCGCGCAGGCTCTCAAAAGCCTTGGCCATGCCGAGCACGCCGATATCGTCGAAGCGGCGGCCGACGATCTGCACGCCGATGGGAAAACCCTTGGCGTCGAAGCCGCCGTTGATGGAGATCGCCGGGTTCTCCGACATATTCCACGGGACGGTATAGGCGATGTGCTCGAACGGCTTCATGGGATCGTTGGTCGGCGAGGCCCACTCCGCCGGATAGTTCACGTTCGGCGCGGTCGGCGAGATCACATAGTCGAGCTCGCAGAACAGCTTTGATGCCGCCGCGCGGATTGCCATGGTCTGGTTGAAACCACGGATGACGTCGACGCCCGAGAGCTTCGCGCCGGACTCGCCCCATTTGAAAATGTAGGGCAGCACCTTTGCCTGTTCGGCGGGCGTCAGCTTCGACAGATCATCCCACATCCGTGCGCGCCAGAAGTTGTCGAGGCCGTCGAGCATCTCGCGCGTGAGGATGCCGTCGACTTCGGTGACGACGGCCCCTGCGGATTCGAACGCTTTCGCCGCCTTCACAGCGACCTCGCGCACCGGTTTCTCCAGCGCCAGGCCAACGCCGGGATCGAGCATCAATCCGATGCGGAGTTTGCGCGGGGATTTCTCCAGCCCCTTCCAGTTGAGGGGCTCCGCGGGCAGGCTCGTGCCGTCGCGCCGATCGGGTTTCGCGATCGCGCTCATCATCAGCGCGCAATCGTCGACGGTGCGGGTCATGGGACCGGCGACGCGGCCGACATAGGCGGGATCGATCGGCACGCGTCCAAAGCTCGGCTTCAGTCCGACGAGGCCACACCAGCCCGCAGGCAGGCGGACCGAGCCGCCGATATCAGTCCCGAGATGCAGCGGGCCATAGCCGGCCGCGGCCGCGGCGCCCGCGCCGGCGCTGGAGCCGCCTGGATTTTTGGAGAGGTCCCAGGGATTACGCGCCAGCGCGTGGAAAGAGGACAGCCCCGAGGACAGCATGCCGTAGTCGGGCATGGTGGTCTTGGCGAAGATGATCGCACCGGCTTCGCGCAGGCGCGCCGCGGGTGGTGCGTCCTTCTCGGCCGGCACGAGCTTGACGCTGGCCGCGCCCAGCGGCACCGGCACGCCTTTGGTCGCGATGTTGTCCTTCACCGTCACCGGCACGCCGTCGAGCGCTCCGGAGGGCTCGCCCCCGGACCAGCGTGCGGTCGAGGCCTTCGCGGCCTCGCGCGCGCCGTCGGGATCGAATGCATAAAGCGCGTTGAGGTGCGGCTCCCACGCGGCGACGTGCGCGAGCACGTCTTCCAGCACCTCGCTTGGCGAGAACTGCTTGGCGCGATAGCCCGCGATCAGATCGACCGCGGAGAGATCGTGCAGCGAGGTGACTTCCTCTTCGACACCCTTTTTATGCATGGGCACCCACCGGCATCCGGGTCTCGATGATCCGGGCGAACATGCTGGCACCGATCGGCAGGATCTTGTCGTCGAGCACGAAGCCGGGATTGTGCACGGGCACCGAGCCGTCGTGGCCGACCCAGAAATAGGCGCCCGGAATGGTTTGCAGCATGTCGGCGAAATCCTCGCTGCCCATCTTCGGCTGGGCGCGGGTGATCACGTTGGCGGGGTCGACGATGGTGCGCGCGACGTCTTCGACCACCTTGGACTGCTCGACCTGGTTGACCAGCACATCGAACGTGTCGCGGATGTCGACGTCGATCACGCACTGATAGGCGCTCGCGATGCCAGCGCAGATCGTGCGAATGCGTTCGCTGATCAGGGTGCGGACTTCTTTCGAGAAAGTGCGGATGGTGCCGCAAAGATGCGCCTCGCCGGGGATGACGTTGTACGCGGAACCGGCGTGAATCTGCGTGATCGAAACGACTGCGGCCTGCAGCGGCTCGACGTTGCGGCTGACGATGGTCTGGATCGCCTGCGCCAGCGTGGTCGCGATGATCACAGCGTCCTTGGAGCGTTCGGGCATCGCGCCATGCGCGCCGTAGCCAGTGATGCGGAGATCGAAGAAGTCGGCGCTGGCCATCGCGGGGCCGGGCAGGATCGCGATCTCGCCATGGTTCAGGTCGGGCGCGTTGTGCAGGCCGTAGAGCTCGTCGCAGGGAAATTTCTCGAACAGCCCGTCCTTGATCATCGCGCGGGCGCCGCCGAGGCCTTCCTCGGCCGGCTGGAAGATCAGGTGCACTGTACCGTCGAAGTTCTTGGTTTCGGCGAGGTAGCGCGCGGTGCCGAGCAGCATGGTGGTGTGGCCGTCATGGCCACAGCCGTGGAAGCGGCCCGGGATTTTGGAGCTCCATTTCAGATTGGTGTTCTCCTCCATCGGCAGCGCGTCCATGTCGGCGCGAAGCCCGATGCGCTTGCCGCTCGAACCCTTGCCCTTGATGACGCCGATCACGCCGGTGCCACCGAGACCGCGATGCACCTCGATGCCCCAGCTCTTCAGCTTGTCGGCGACGATGCCGGAGGTGCGCACTTCCTCGAAGCCGATTTCCGGATGGGCGTGAAGGTCGCGCCTGATGGCGGTGAGTTCGTCGGCATAGCCGTCGATGCGGTCGATCGTGGGCATGTGTTCTGTCCAGTTAGCGTGAGGAGGGAGTGAAAACCGGGCCGTTTGGCTTGATGCGGATGCCCGGCCGCAGGCGCGTCCATGGCAGCGTGGCCGTGTCAGCCGGCATCGCACCGGGGGCAGCGCAGATCATCAGCTTTTCTGCGATCGGCTCGAAATCGGCGCGAAAGTGCACCGAACTCTTGTTGACCAAAATCTTCTCTTCGGTCGGCTCGATGCCGACATAGCGGTACATGGCCTGATCGGCGAGCTGCGCCTTGTGCGAGGAGACGACGACGCGGACGTCGCCGATGCGAAGGCAGGCCGACGGGCCCATCTCCATCTCGCGGCCGCCATAGTAGGGACCGGGCGCGATGAAGCGGCCGTCAGAAAGTTTTTCGACGACGAAGGTCTCACGATATGGCTCGTCGCCGGGAATGCCGGACTTGCCGCCGAGCGACAGCGTCACGGTGGCGCCGACGCCGGCTGCATGCGCGGCCTTGGCCGATTCCGGATCGTAGATCGCGCCGGTCGCGGCACTCGCCTTGTTGCGTACCAGCGCGCGTAGCATGCCGGTGGTGTCGGAATCGCCGCCGGCGCCGGGATTGTCCTGGGTGTCGGCGATGATGATCGGCTTGCTCGCGCTCTTGGAAAGCTCCA
The DNA here is from genome assembly GCF_000518345.1 of Bradyrhizobium sp. URHA0013. Classification (NCBI taxonomy): domain Bacteria; kingdom Pseudomonadati; phylum Pseudomonadota; class Alphaproteobacteria; order Hyphomicrobiales; family Nitrobacteraceae; genus Bradyrhizobium; species Bradyrhizobium sp. URHA0013. Next base: position 217,741 of record NZ_JADK01000009.1, read on the forward strand.
TGGCGTGGCGGACGCCGTCGTCGGGCGACCAGATCTTGCCGTCGAAATCGTCCTCGTGGCTTTCGATCAGCTTCACGATCGCATCCGCCGCGCGGTCGGCATCGGCTTGGGTCTTGCCATAGGCGAACACGCTCGGCCCGCAATCACGGAAATCGGCGGCGGGGAAGCCGGGCGCGAAGGACAGCGTCGGAACCGCGTCGCTCTCCAGCGCGGCAAGCTTTTCGTAGATGCCCTTGGTCGGCTGGTCGTTGGTGCACTGCCAGCTGATCGGAATCAGGAACGGCAATTGCCGGAAGGCCTTTGCGAAACGCTGCTTTGTCTTCAGAAGCAATGCGAGGTGTCGCGCGGAGGCACGGCCGGTCTCGGCCATGTCGACATGGGGATAGGTGCGGTAGGCGATCAGCGCGTCCGCATGCTCCATCATCTCGGGCGTGACGTTGGCGTGCAGGTCGAGGCTCGCGACCAGCGGAACGTCCTTGCCGATGACGCGGCGCACGCGGGCCAGAATCTCGCCTTCGCCGTCGTCGAGATGTTCCGTGACCATCGCGCCGTGCAGATCGAGATAGACGGCGTCGATCGGGCCGGCGGCTGCGATGCCGTCGACCATCGTCTTGACGATACGCTCGAAGGCGTCCCTGGTGACATGCGCCGAGGGGCTGGCGCCGCAAGCGATGGTCGGGATGAGTTCCCAGCCGAGGGCCTCGGCGCTGTCGACGAAACCGGCGAGGCCGACATTGATGCGGCGCATCACCTTCAGCACGTCAGGTCCTTGCGTCATCGCCGGCCAGCCGCCGCCGTGCTGGAAGTCCGCGAACGTCGCCTTCGTCGGAGCGAAGGTGTTGGTCTCATGCAGGAAGCCACCGACGGCGATACGTGTCATCAATTCAAGTCCAGCAATTGAAAGTGCGCGACGTTAGCCCTGTGCTTGCGGCCAGAGCAAGCCGGGAAGCAATCGCGCCATGCATGGCGTCAAGCCGTTTTGGGAATGCTTGTCGCAACCGCCGTCATTGCGAACGCGGCGAAGCAATCCAGGTTGTCCCCGCGGAGGGATTCTGGATTGCTTCGCTGCGCTCGCAATGACGAGGCGAGAGACTAGGTGCTGGCGGCCACACCCTCCGACACCGGCCGGAAGTTCGCGAAATCCCAGCCGCGGCCCGGCGCTGCCTCGAGTAAGGCTCTGGTGTACGCCTCCTTCGGATGCGTCAGCACTTCGGCGGCCGGGCCCTGCTCGACGACGCTGCCGTGTTGCATCACCACGACCTCATCGCAGATCTGCGCGGCGACGCGCAGATCGTGAGTGATGAACAGGATGGCGATGCCGAGCCGCTTCTGGATCTCGTCGAACAGTTCCAGCACCTGCGCCTGCACGGAGACATCGAGGGCGGAGACCGCCTCGTCCGCGACCAGCACGTCGGGATCGAGCGCGAGCGCGCGGGCGATCGCAATGCGCTGACGCTGGCCGCCGGAGAACTGGTGCGGATAGCGCGCGACCGCATCGGCGGGCAGGCCGACCAGCTCGAGCAATTCGCGGGCACGCTTCATTGCGTCGGTATGCGACACGCCGTAATTGACCGGGCCTTCCGCAATGCTTTCGCCGATGGTGACGCGCGGATTGAGCGAGCGGTAGGGGTCCTGGAATACGATCTGGATCTTCTTGCGATGCGGCTGCAACAGCCGCCGCGAGATGTCCGAGATCTCGCGGCCGGAGAGGCGGACGCCGCCGGAGGTCGGGTCGATCAGGCGGACGATGCAGCGCGCCACGGTAGATTTGCCTGAGCCGCTCTCGCCGACGATGCCGAGCGTGCGGCCCTTGCGCAGCGTCAGCGTGACCTTGTCGGCGGCGACGACTTCGCGGCCTTTACCGAAGAACGCGCGCTCGCGATAGACCTTGCCGAGCTCGTTGGCCTCCAGCACCACCGGTTCCTTGGTCTCGGGCCGCGCTGCGCGCGGCACCAGGCTCGGCACTGCCGAGAGCAGGTTGCGGGTGTACTCCATGGTCGGATTGCGCAGGATGGAATCCAGCGTTCCGGTCTCGACCAATCGGCCCTGCCGCATCACCGCAACGCGGTCGGCGATTTCGGCGACCACGCCCATGTCGTGGGTAATGAACAGCACGGCGGTGCCGTGATCGCGCTGGAGGTCGCGGATCAGTGTCAAAATCTGCTTCTGCGTTGTGACGTCGAGCGCGGTGGTCGGCTCGTCGGCGATGAGAAGCTTCGGTTCGAGCACGAGCGCCATCGCGATCATGATGCGCTGGCGTTGACCGCCGGAGAGTCGGTGAGGGTAGGAGGCAAAGATGCGCTCGACCTGGGGCAGGCGCACCTGCTCCATCATGTCGAGGATGCGCTTCTTGCGCGCCTTCGCATCGAGTTTGGTGTGCGCGCGGAGAACCTCGTCGATCTGGCGACCAACCGGCATCACCGGATTGAGTGCCGTCATCGGCTCCTGGAAGATCATCGCCATCCGCGTCGCGCGGAGCTGCCGCAGGCGGCGGTCGGTCGCGGTGAGAATCTCCTCGCCGACCAGCTTGACGCTGCCGCCGGTCGGAATCAGCGTGCCCTTCGGCAGCAGACCCATCGTGGTCAGCGAGGTCACGGACTTGCCCGAGCCGCTTTCGCCGACGAGGCACAGCGTCTCGCGCTCATGCACCTGGATCGAGATGCCCTCGATGATGTTTGCAGCATTCGGCTTCTTGCCGACGGAGACGACGAGGTTGTTGATGTCGAGGATCGGGCTGGTCATCACTTGATCGGTCATCATTTGCCTTCCCGCTGCTTCATGCGCGGATCGAGTGCGTCGCGGGCGGCGTCGCCGATCAAATTGATGCTGAGGATGGCGATCGAGAGCAGCAGGCCCGGCCAGAAGATCAGCGTCGGCTTGAGCTGGAAGTACTGACGGCCCTCGGCCATGATGTTGCCCCAGGTCGGCGTTTCCGGCGAGATGCCGGCGCCGAGGAAGGAGAGGATGGCCTCGGTGAGGATCGCGGAGGCGCAGACGTAACTGCCCTGCACGATCAGCGGTGCGATCGTGTTCGGCATCAAATGCCGCCACATGATCTTTGGCAGGGATGTGCCGACCGAGATCGCCGCTTCAACATAGGGTTCTTCGCGCGCCGATAGCACGACCGAGCGCACCAGGCGTGCCACGCGCGGAACTTCGGGGATCGTGATCGCGATCAGCACGGTCCAGAGGCTGGCGCCGGACAGCGACACCACGGCGATTGCCAGCAGGATGCTCGGCATTGCCATCAGGCCGTCCATGATCCGCATCATGACGGAATCGACCAGCTTGAAGAAGCCGGAGACGAGGCCGATCGCCAACCCAATGACGATCGACATGATCGCCGAGCCGATGCCGATCAGAAGCGAAATGCGTCCGCCATACATGACGCGCGACAGCAGGTCGCGGCCATAGGCGTCGGTGCCGAGCAGGAATTGCGCCGAAGAGGGCTTCAGCCGCTGCGAGGGCGCAAGCTGGATCGGATCATACGGCGCGATCAACGGCGCCAGGATCGAGATCAGCACGACCAACGCCAAACAGATGGTCGCTGCCGCGATGATCGGCGTCGAGGTCAGGAATCCGAAGCGCGGCCGCAGCGGCGACGTGATCGGGATGGAGGACTGGGGAAGGGTATCGACAGACATTCTTGTTGTTATCCTTAGCCCTAGTACCGGATCCGGGGATCGAGCAGCGTGTAGGCGACGTCGATCAGGAGATTGACGACGACATAGATCAGCGACGTCAGCAGGATCATCGCCTGGATCACCGGATAGTCGCGCGCCAGCACCGCATCCACCGTGAGGCGGCCGATGCCGGGGATGTTGAACACGCTTTCGGTGACGACGACCCCGGAGATCAGAAGCGCAAAGCCGGTCCCGATCACGGTGATCACGGGCACGGCGGCGTTGCGCAGCGCATGGCGCATCATCACGGCGACTTCGTTGATGCCTTTTGCGCGCGCGGTGCGGACGTAGTCCTCGCCGAGCACGTCGAGCATCGCCGCGCGCGTCATGCGCGCGATCAATGCGATGTAGATAAAGGACAGTGCGCAGGTGGGCAGGATGATGCGCTCGAAGAACGGGCCAAAACCGTTCGAGATGCTGCGGAAGCCCTGCACCGGCACCCAGCGCAGGTCGATCGCGAAGACCTCGATCAGGATGTAGCCGACCACGAACACCGGCACCGAGAAGCCGAGCACGGACAGGCCCATCACGAAGCGGTCGATCCAGGTGCCGTGCTTCCAGGCCGCGATCACGCCCAGGGGAACAGCGACGATGACGGCGAGGATGATGGTCGACAGCGCAATCGAGATCGACGGCTCGACCCGCTGGCCGATCATCTTCATCACCGGAAGGTTGGAGATGAGTGAAGTTCCGAGATCGCCATGCAGCAGCTTGTTCAGCCAGGTGATGAACTGCACGATCAGCGGCTCGTTGAGGCCGAGCGAGGTCCGGATGCGCTCGAGCCGCTCCGGCGTAGCGTTGTCGCCGGCAAGAATCGCGGCGGGATCGCCCGGGGTGAGGCGGAGCAGGAGGAAGACGAACAGCGCCACCACGCCCATCACGGGCACGGCGGCGAGAATTCGGCGAAGGAGATATCCGAGCAAGTTGGATCCCGTCAGATTAGAGTCAAATCAGAGAGAGCGGCTGGAGCCTGGGGTTCTGCCACCAGCCTAACATTTCAGCAATTCCCATGCCATCCGGGCCGCCGTTTTTGCAGTGCGGTCAGCTTGTTTCGGTGACCTGGCCCGGTCTTGGCGATGTGGCTCGCGCCGTTACTCCAGAGTCGCGAGCAGCCCCGCCATCAGCCGGCCGCGTTCGACCAGACTTTCAATCTCGATATACTCTTCGAGCGTGTGGCCGTTGCCGCCACGCACGCCCAGGCCGTCGAGAGTCGGAATGCCCATTGCGCCGGTGAAATTGCCGTCGGAGCCGCCGCCGGCGCTCGCATGCGGCAGTTCTGCGCCGAGCGACTTGGCGATCCCGCGCGCCTTTTCATACAGCGCCAAGGTGCCGGCATCGGGCTCCCAGACCGGACGTGTCACGCCGCGCGTCACCTTGAAGGTGACGTCATTGGTTGTACCGGAGAGCGCCAGCATCCTCTCGACGCCGCGATCGAGGTCGGCCTGGCGCTTGGCCATCGAGAGCGCTTCGCCGGTGGCGGTCGTGGCAACGCAATTGACCCATTGACCCCCGTGCACGACTCCGACGGAGAACGTGCAGTCCTCGCCCGTCATCGCGTCGATGGCGAGGATTTGCCGCGCCATCTCGCGGATAGCAGAGCGGCCCGCCGACAAGGTCGCGCCGGCGTGGCTGGGCCGGCCGGTCGCCTCGAGATTGAAACGCGCGATGGCATAACGTCCGGTAGTGACGCCATTGTCAGCGCGGCCGGGCTCGGGCACCAGCACGTATTTGTTGCGCGCGGCTTCCGCCTCGATGATATCGCGCGTGGAGGGTGTGCCGACTTCCTCGTCGGGCGTGAACAGCACGGTGATCGGCAGCGGCGTCGTGAACGAAGCGCGGGCCAGTTGGCGGATCGCTTCCAGCGATAGATAATTGCCGCCCTTCATGTCGTAGATGCCGGGTCCGTAGCACTTGCTGCCCTCGCGCCGCCATTTCAGCTTCTCGATGGTGCCGGTGGGGTGGACGGTATCCATGTGTCCGGCGATCAGGATGCCGGGCTCGCCTTGCTTCGGATGCGGAAAGCGTGCGCGGATCACGCCGCCGAAGCCCTGGCGACCGGCGATGCGCTCGATCGTCGCACCCATGATCGCCATCTCCCGCGCTGCGATATCGAGCATGCGGTTCACGGCGCTCGCGTCCCAGGTCGGGCTTTCGCATTCCACCCAGCCGCGCAGGCCCTGGAGCATCGCTTCGGAATCGAAGGGAAGATTGGCTGGATTCATCTCAATGTCTCTCGAATGTCTCTTGGGCCTCGGAACATGGAACGCGCATTGCATCGGCGCGGGGCAGGACAGGCGGAGAGCGTTGTAGAGCCAAACCGATCGTTGTGGAGCCCGTGCGCGCGCCGCTTGGGCTTGCAGCGAAACCGGATTGACGCGCTCGGCACTGTCTGCAACTCTCGAAAAGATAAAGGCATTGCATGAGGTTAGTTCGCCTAAAGAACGAACCGGATGCTCAATCAATAACCTGCCTTTGAACAGTTTCACGTCAGGAGAACTTTTATGTTTAAGTTGATGCGCCGGGGGCCTCGCGCGTTCGCCTCCAAACTTGCGCTGTCGGTCGTCGCGCTTTCGACCGCACTGGCCTCGCCGGTGCTTGCGGCCGGCAAGACCATCACCGCGGTGATGCATTCGGATCTGCGCATCATCGATCCGATCTTCACCACCGCCTACATCACGCGCGATCATGGCTACATGATCTACGACACGCTCTTGGCGCCCGATTCGAACTTCAAGATCCAGCCGCAGATGGCGGACTGGAAGATCTCCGACGACAAGCTCACCTACACGTTCACGCTGCGCGACGGCCTGAAGTGGCATGACGGTGCGCCGGTGACGGCGGAGGACTGCGTTGCCTCGCTCAAGCGCTGGGCCGCGGTCGACGGCATGGGCCAGAAACTGCTCGACTTCACCGCGAGCATCGAGGCGACCGATGCCAAGACTATCACGCTGAAGCTGAAGGAGCCCTACGGCCTCGTGCTCGACTCGATCGGCAAGCCGTCCTCCCGCGTTGCCTTCATGATGCCGAAGCGCCTGGCCGAGACGCCGCCGGACAAGCAGATCCCCGAGCAGATCGGCTCGGGTCCTTTCAAGTTCGTGCAGTCGGAATTCCAGCCAGGCGTGAAGGCGGTCTACGTCAAGAACACTGATTACGTGCCGCGCAAGGAGCCTTCGAGCTGGACCTCCGGCGGCAAGGTGGTGAAGGTCGACCGAGTCGAGTGGATCACCATGCCGGACTCGCAGACCGCGGTGAACGCGTTGCAGTCGGGCGACATCGACTTCGTGGAAAATCTGCCTTACGACATGCTGCCGCTGCTGGAGGCGAACAAGGAGATCACGATCGAGGTCTCGAACACATTCGGCTTCCAGACGCTCGGCCGGATGAACTTCCTTTATCCGCCGTTCGATAATGTCAAAGTGCGCCGTGCGGCCTTTCTGGCGATAAACCAGAAGGACGTTCTCGACGCGCTGGTCGGCAACGCCAAATATCAGAAGATCTGCGGCGCCTTCTTCGTGTGCGATACGCCATTCGCGACCGAGGTCGGTGGCGAGACCCTGGTGAAGGGCAACGGCATGGCAGAAGCCAAAAAGGCGCTCGCCGAGTCCGGCTATGACGGCACCCCGATCGTGATCATGGCCCCCGGCGATGTCACGACGCTGAAGGCGCAGCCGATCGTTGCGGCTCAGTTGCTGCGCGAGGCCGGCTTCAAGGTCGACCTGCAAGCGACCGATTGGCAGACGGTGGTGAGCCGCCGCGCCAGCCAGAAGCCTCCGAAGGAGGGCGGCTGGAACATGTTCTTCACCAACTGGGTCGCGGCCGACGTTTCCAACCCGATCGCCAATCTCTCGATCGGCGGCCAGGGCAAGAAGGGCTGGTTCGGCTGGGCCGAGAACGCCAAGATCGAAAAGCTCAAGGACGACTTCGTTCGCGCCGCCTCGCTCGACGATCAGAAGAAGATCGCCGCTGACATCCAGAAGGAAGCCTATGAGCAGGTGATTTACATCCCGCTGGGGCAGTATCTCCTGCCGAGCGGCTGGCGTAAATCGCTGACCGGCGTGCTCGACGGTCCCGCGACCCCGCTGTTCTGGAACGTCGACAAGTCGGAGTAGGGCGAAGGCTCTTTCTTTCGTCCGAATCATCATGCGGCGCCGCTGTCATCAGCGGCGCCGTTGTCGTTTGTCGATCTTAGTCTTTTGTCGACCTTGCGCCGGCTGAGAAGGCGGACGTTTTCAATCTTTTCCAGTTTCCAATCATTGCTATTTGTTTCCGTCCTGAACTAGATGTGCCGTCTTTGCGCATCACCTTCCTTCCTCCAATTGATTCCAGTGCCGATCGATTTTGCATTCCAGGCGATGGCCGAACGGTCCGATCGCGCGCCGGCGCGATGGCGCCGGCCATTCCTGCGTTGGCTCGATGGCGTCGAGACGGGCTGGGCCGTGCCGCTTCTCATCGCCGGCTTCGTCGCGATCTGGACACTCTATCTGGTGGTCGCCTATGCCGGCGGCGGTCTGCACCCCGATACGCTGGAGGCCTGGACGCTGGGGCGACATTTCGCGTGGGGCTACCCCAAGCATCCGCCATTGACCGGCTGGGTTGCCGCGAGCTGGAGCGCCATCTTTCCGCTCAGCGAGTGGTCGCTGCAATTGATGGCGATGACCAATGCCGGGCTTGCGCTGGTCTTTGTCGACCGGATCGCGCGGCAATTCGTGACGGGGCACAAGCGCGTCCTGGTGCTGTTGCTCCTGATGCTGACGCCGGCCTATCAATTCCATGCCCAGCGCTTCAATGCCAATGCGGTGCTGCTAGCCGTTTGGCCGCTGGCGACCTGGTGCTTCCTGCGCGCATTCGAGACCCGCTCGGCGTCGTGGGCGATCGCCGTGGGAGTCACGACGGCGCTGGCCATGGCCGGCAAATATTATTCGATCTTCCTTGTCGCGAGCTTCACGTTTGCCGCGCTGGCGCATCCGGCGCGACGCGCCTATTTCACGTCCGCCTCGCCCTGGATTTCGGTCGTCGTCGGGCTTGCGGCGCTGTCACCGCATGTTCATTGGCTCGCCACGACGGGGGCACCGACCTTCACCTACGCGCTGAACCATGCCAACGGCACTGCGGTGAGCTCGCTCGGTGAGGCCAGGAACTTCCTTCTGGGGCTGTTGGCGGCCATCAGTGTGTCAGCCGTCAGCTGGATGTTGATCGCTGGCACGCGGCTGAAGCAGTTTCCGGACGATTTCGCGGCGATGAATCCGGGCCTGCGGCTCCTCTTTTACGTTGCCGTCGGCACGATCGCGCTGCCGGTCCTCGTCTCGCTCGCGATAGGCACCGATCTGCCGTCGCTCTGGGCTTTGCAGGGATTGTTTCTGTTCGCCATTCTCGTGGTCTGCGGCACAAATTATCCGATCGAGCGCTTTTACACCGTCAACCTCACCTTGATCGTGGCCGGCGTTGCGCTCACGGCCGTCCTCGTCGCCGCGCCGATCCATGCCGTCTACCGCAACGATCACGGTTACGAGGAGGGGCGCAATTTCTATGCGGAAGCGGCCAGCGAATTGACACGCGAGTGGCGCGAACTGACAGGCGAGCCGCTCGCCGCCGTCAGCGGCGACGATGCGCTGGCCTTCGCGTTGGCCTTCTACAGCCCGGACCACCCGCACTACGTGCAGCCGTTCGAGGATCAATATCCCGGGGGCTTGCCGGGCAAGACGACGCTGGACCGCGGCTGGGCCGCGCTCTGCTTCCGCGATCAGAATGATTGCAGCCGGTGGATGGACGGGGTGGCCGGGCGTGCCGGGCACTTCGTCAAACGGGAATTTATGGTCCAGGCGCAGCTATGGGGCCGGCCCGGTCTCACGCGGGAAGTGGTTGTGCTGATGGTGCCGCCCCGTGGAAGCGGCGCGGCACCCGAGGGCGTCGCGGACGATTTCAGCGCCAGCAGGCGCGCAACGGAATAGACGTCTTGCTCAACAGTGGCTGTCGCGGACCCGCTCGAGCCCTTCACTCGCGAATGGCACGGTGAAGGCGGTCGTTTCGGCGTTCGACGGCGTGCGTTCCGTTTTCGCCCGCTCCGCGGCGTCGTGGTCTTTACGGTGTTTCGGTTCCATTGAAGCGCCTTTTCAAATTGTTGCAGTACAACATCGTGAGCGCCGCGAAGTTCCTCACCCGATGGCGCGCTGATGCGGCTTGAACAGCCGTCCCCTCTCCACCACCAGCACGATCGCGAGCGCGGCGAGTGACGACACGAAGAAGCCGACCGAGAACGGCAGCAGCGTGCCGTCGAAGCTTTGTCCGATCGCCATGCCGACGGCGATGCCGATCAGCGTGGTGATCGAGCCGTAGAGCGAGGACGCCGTGCCGGCGATGTGGCCCTGCGGCTCCATGGCAAGTGCGGTGAAATTGGCGACCATCATGCCGAACGAGAACATCATCAGCGCCGAGAGCACCATGAACAGGGGAAGCGGCAACGCGCCGAGGCTTTCCGTCAGCAGCATCACACCCGCCACGGCGGTGTAGAGCGTCAGCGCGCCGTGCGAGATCACGCGCATGCCGAGGGTTCCGACGAATCTTGCGTTGAGGAAGCCGGCAATGGCGGTGCCGGCCGCGATCGCGGCGAAGGCGAGCGGAAAATAATGGCCGAGGTGATAGATGCCGACAAACACTTGCTGGGCCGAAAATACGTAAGCGAACAGCGCACCCATGACGCTGCCGGCGGCGAGCGCGTAGCCGAGAGTTTGGCGATGGGTCACGGTCTGCCAGTAGGCCGTGAGCACGTCGACCGGCGCGAGCGACCTGCGTTCGCTCTCAGGCAGGGTCTCCGGAAGCCGCAGCACCGACCATGCGAGCGCGAGCAGGCCATAGAGCATCAGCACGACGAAGATGCCGCGCCATTGCGTCACCAGCAGCACCGCCTGTCCGAACGAGGGGGCGATTACGGGGACGGCGATGAAGATCATCATCGCAAGCGACATCACGCTCGCCATGCGGCGGCCGACGTAACAGTCGCGCACGATCGAGGTCGCGATCACGCGCGTCGCCGAGGTGCCGAAGCCCTGCAGTGCGCGCGCCAGCAGCAGTGTCTCGAACGACGGCGCGGCAATCGCCAGCACGCTCGCCATCGCATAGACCGCCATCCCGCCGAGCAGCACCGGGCGGCGGCCGAAGCGATCCGACAGCGGTCCCATGACGAACTGGCCCGCGCCAAAGCCGATCAGGAAGGTCGACAGCACCAGCTGAAGATGATTGGCGACGGGGATGTTGAAGGCCGCGCCGATATTGGGCAGCGCCGGGAGCATCATGTCCATGGCAAGCGGATTCAGCGCCATGATCGACGCGATCACGATGACGAATTCGGGAAAACCCATGGGGCGGTGTCCCGAGGACACCCAATCGTCGGCATTGACGTCGGACAAGTAGCTCACCTCTGATTTGAGGCCCTTGTCTAACCCCGATGCTGCGTTGCACAAGCGATGATTCGAGATGGCTGGCAGGCGGTGCAGGAGCAGACAGGAATTGATGAGGTATCAGTGCTCGCGGTCGCGGCGCGCGGCGGGATCCTCCGCGCAGCTTTCGTGGTGCGGGCAGCCGGGGTCGAACCGGCACAGCGCTTGCGCGCCGAGGGATTTTAAGTCCCTTGCGTCTACCAATTCCGCCATGCCCGCTTGATCCAACGAGATCAATCACTTAAGTCCCTTGCGGCCGTCTGGAATTGGCGTTTGCAGGCCGGAGGGGCGGTTCTTCCTTAGGCGAGCCGGCGGCACAAGGCAAAGCCTCAATCCGGACATGTGTTGTTGCTTTAGGCATTCTCAATCGACGGGGACTATTCATCCGACATGTCAGCTTTGATTCGATGTCTGCTTTGACCCAATATCGCCTGCGCACGTGCTGCGTGGCCGCCGCGCTCCTCGCGGCCGGCTTCGCGCAGTCCGGCTGCGCCGGCATGAGCGAGACGGTCGCTCCGGCGTTTGCCGATCCCGGCAAGTACGAATTGTACGATTGCAAGCAGCTCGAAGGCGAGCGCAAGTCGCTCGCTAGCCGCACCATGGAGTTGCAGAGGCTGATGGACAAGGCACAGACCGGCGCGGGCGGCGCCGTCGTGTCGGAGCTTGCCTATCGCAACGACTACGTCGCGGTCCGCGGGCGGGCGCAGATGGCCGAGGACGCTTGGCGCCGCAACAAGTGCCGGGAAACGCCGCCCGAAGAGAAGCCGGCCGCTGCGCCGGCGCCCGCAGCCAATCCTGGCCCGATCAAGCCTGGCCCGAAATCGACAAGAGCAGTGCGCTGAACCAGCGCCTCGCATCAGGGGCGCCAGCCGTAAATCCAGTCCTGCCGTGCCAGCATACGTTCCGGGCCGAGGGCGCGGACCGCAAGATCGCGCGCGTATGCGAGCGGCCCACCGAAATGGTAGATGCGGCCTTGCTGCCGCGCGGTCCGCTGCACCCGCCGCACGCGCGTCTGGCGCGTACGCCCGTATTGTCTCAGCGCAGCTGTGATGCCCGCGGTGCTCTCGGCGATCTCAAGGCTCAAATGCTGCGCGAGCACCGCGGCGTCCTCGATCGCCATGCCGGCGCCCTGCGCCGCAAACGGCAGCATCGCATGCACGGCGTCGCCGAGCAGCGCGACCGGGCCTTTGCTCCAGGGGCAGTCGTCGGGCACGTCGAACAGCGCCCATTTCCGCCAGCTATCGACCGTGGCGAGCATCATGCGCGCCGCGGGCGGCCAGCGTGGCGCGGCGAAGGCGTCCATCACCTCGAGGGGATCGCCGGGCGTGCTCCAGCCCGGTCTGTTCCAGGTGCCCGGCAGCACCGCGACCACGTTGATCTGGCGTCCGCCCGCGATCGGGTAGGCGACGAGATGGGCATTCGGGCCCATCCAGAGCTGGACCCGGCGCGCGGTGTAGTCCTTCGGCAGCTGCGTGGCATCGAGCGTGCCGCGCCAGGCAATCAGCCCGGAGAAGCGCGGCTGCACCTCGGGAAACAGATGCTGGCGCACCGTCGACCAGATGCCGTCCGCGCCGATCAGCGCACTCGCGAGATCGCTGCGCCGGATCGTGCCGCTGCGATGGACGACCGTCAGCCCCTTGGCGTGAGGCGCGACGTCTTCGAAGGTCGCGCCGAGTTTCAGATCGATATCGGGATGGTCGGAGACTGCGCCGGCGAGTGCGGATTGCAGGTCGGCGCGGTGCACCACCCAATAGGGGGCGCCGGCGCGCGCGGCGGCGGCTTCTCCCAGCGGCATGCGCAAGAGTTCGCCGCCGGCCCGCGCACTCATGATCGAGACCGCCTCCGGGATCACGGCACGCAGCCTGAGGCGCTCGGTGAGGCCGAGCTCGACCAGCACGCGGCTGGCATTGGGAGAGAGTTGCAGACCGGCGCCGACTTCCTCGAGCCGCTCGGCCTTTTCCAGTACGACGATGCGGAAGCCGCGGGCCGCGAGCGCAAGCGCAGCCGTCAGTCCACCTATGCCGGCACCGGCGATGACAATTGTTCGGGAGAGCGCCACCCCTGACCGATGGAAGCGATCAGGCGACCTTGTCCTTCAGGACGCATTCCGGCGGACGGGCTTCGCCCGCCTTCAGGTCGGCGGCGAAACGGTACAGCGTCGAGCAGTAGGGGCAGATGATCTCGTTGTCGTTGCCGAGGTCGAGGAAGACGTGCGGATGATCGAACGGAGGGTTGGCGCCCACGCACATGAACTCTTGCGAGCCGATTTCGATGACGGGGACACCGGCATCGTTGTGGAAGTGCGGGACGACATGGTCGGACATCGTACTCATCCTGGAGTGGCAATGGCGGCAGACACAATCACGACTGACGCGGCATTATTAAGGCGCCGCGGACCATACTGGTGGGTGTGGATGATTGCTAGCCCAGCGGAACCGAAAGCCCCGCAATGCCCCATGCTCATTTGCTCATGCAAATTCGACACAATCTTGCGGCCTGAGAGAAGCCCTTCTTTCGTCGGGGACGTTGTGTCGCAATTTTGGCATACTATGTCTGTGGACGAGCGTAATTGCGACGAAAGACGAACCGTCAGGCGTCAACGATCTCAGGACCGTCCAGGCTCTCCGCATGAAATGGTTGCGAATCAGCACAGCGTTGACCGGTATCGCGGCATGTAGCTTCATACTCGCGCAGGTAGCACCGCATGCCCGCGAGGCTGGCGCGATTCTGGCGGCCCAGGACGATCCCGCCGCGCTCTCCGAGATCAAGCTCGACGCGCTGCTGCGGCACAACGACCGCCTGATTCAGGACAACATCGAGGCCGCGCTCGCATCGGGCGATGCCGATCTCGCCGACAGTTTTGTCGCGCTGGCGCGCGACCGCAGCATCGCGCTGCCTGACGACCTCCTGAGCCGTGTCAGCGACGCGGTCAAAGCCGAAAATTCCACCTCGCATGTCGCAAAGCGGTTTGCCACCGGTCTCGTCACCGGCAACGCGGACGATGTTGCGAGCCTGTCGGGGACCGTGGCCGGCGATCTCTTCGTCATCGGCGACATCCGGGACGTCGTCCGCGAGGGCAAGCACCTCGCCATGGGCGAGGAGACCGATCGCCTGGTGTTGGGCCTTGCGGCCGCGGGTCTCGCCGTCACGGCCGTGACCTACGTTTCCGTCGGCGGTGCCGCGCCGGTTCGCGCCGGGCTGACGCTGGTGAAGGACGCGCGCAAGGTGGGCCGGCTCGGCGAGGGATTAGCGGCATGGGCCGGCCGGTCCGCGCGCGAGATCGTCGATACGCCGATGCTCCAGAACGCGGTTGCCTCCGGCTCGGTGCTGCGGCCGGGCCAAACCTTGAGCGCGATCAAGGCCGCGTTCCGCGCCGAGAAGGCTGGCGCGCTGGTTCGGCTCGGCAAGGATGTCACGCGCGTCGTCGAGAAAACCGGCACGCGCGGCGCGATGGATAGCTTGCGCATCGCCGAAGGTCCCAAGGACGTGGCACGCGCCGTGCGGCTCGCGGAAGCGCAAGGCGGCAAGACGCGCGCGATCTTGAAGCTGCTCGGCCGCGGCGCGCTGCTGCTGATTGGCGGGGCGTTCAATCTTGCTCTCTGGCTGTTCGGTGCTGCCTTGACGCTGTTCGGCCTGTTGTCCTCGATCAAGGCGACGACGGAGCGCCTGACTCAGGCCTGGTGCGATCGCAGACGGGCGCGGCGACTTCGCCAGGCCCGGATCGCCGCCGAAGCCGTTCTGGCAAGCGCTGCCGTCACGGCCTAAGATACCTCTTCCCCTCAAGATTGCGGAACTGATGATGCCGAGCTTTCACAACGGCGCCGTTGAAATTGCCTATCTCGACGAAGGCGAGGGCGATCCGATCATCCTGGTGCACGGCTTTGCCTCCAGCAAGAACGTGAACTGGGTCTATCCGACCTGGGTCTCGGAGCTGCGCAAGAACGGCCGCCGCGTCATAGCGCTCGACAATCGCGGCCATGGCGAAAGCGCAAAGCTCTACGAGCCCGCGCAGTACTCGATCCCGACCATGGCTGGCGACGTGCTCGCGCTGATGGATCACCTCGCCATCCCGCAGGCCGATCTCATGGGCTACTCGATGGGCGGACGAATGACGGCGTGGCTCTCCCTCAAGGCGCCGCAGCGCCTGCGTTCGGCAATCCTCGGCGGCATCGGCATCGGCGGCCTGATCGAGGGCACCGGGCCCGGCGAGAACGTGGCGAAGGCGCTGGAAGCGCCCTCGCTCGACGACGTGTCCGATCCCGTCGGACGCACTTTTCGTGCTTTTGCAGACCAAACCCGTTCCGACCGCAAGGCACTCGCCGCCTGCCTGCGCGGCACGCGCGATCTCATGACGAAGGACGAAGCCGCGCGCATCGACGTGCCCGTGCTGATCGCGGTCGGCAGCACCGACGACGTCGCGGGCTCGGCCAGCGCACTCGGTGCCATCATCCCGGGTTCGGAAGTGCTCGACATTCCGAACCGCGATCACATGCGCGCGGTCGGCGACAAGGTCTACAAGACCGGCGTGCTCGATTTCCTGTCACGCCGCGGCTGAGATGATCTTGTCTGGGCGACGAGGTTCTTGCCCAGCTATCCTGAAATGTCCATCGCAAGGCGCCATGCACTCCCTTCGGGGGTAACCGTCCACTCCTTCATGCGCAGAGATATGAAGGTCCGATAAGGGACGAGACGTCAGTTCAAAGCGGGAAGGAACGTTGGAAAAGGGGCTGTTATCGGACTCCAAAGGTGCCGCCGCAGCCGCACTGATGTCGTACAAACTAAGAGGGGATGCCGAGTCTCTCCGGATCCATGAGCCACTCTCTAATGCAGAGCATGAATTCCCATACATCGTTCTCGCCGGGAAGCACATAATCTGGAGCAGCGGGATCCTCGCCCATTCTTTCGAACATATTGATCAGCCAGCTGGGTCCATGTCCTTTTGCTTCGAGATGTTTCAACCAAGACTCTAGCTCTCCGCTCGGCACCACAAACAGCCCATACTGGGACAATTGAGAAAGCAGGCTTTTCGCTGCGGCAAGATTGTCGCCGTCGAGAATAAAAATCCCGCCATCTCGTTTCATGTCGCGGCCGCTTTTATCCATCGCTCCAGTCACGGAGGTCCGGAGTGTGGCGAGCGATGGCTCGAGTGCTGAAGCAACGTTCGCGCCGCGTAGAGGGCCCGCCCATTGGCTTCCGGTATCTCGCAGCAAATCCACGTCGACGATTCCGACTGTCGGGATACCAAGTCGGCGCAGCGGACGCATTATTGTTTGGACCGTGTGCTTGTTCTGTGAATTCAGAAACAAGCAATTCGGGATGCCCCAGTGCGGCTTATAGCGAAGCAAACGCTCGTTGATTTCTTGGTAGAAGGCTCGATCTGCATCGGATTCGGTAATGACTACGTTTTCGTAGAACAAACCATTGAGCACACCCGTAGATCGCAGTAGCGGGTTTCTCATCAATTCCAATATCTCATTGCTTGGTAATAAGCGTGCGGTCGCAACGCCGGATCGATATGTGAGTCTAACAATATTGATCGGAACGCCGGACTGAATGCATCCCATCACAAGTTGAGGGCTGTGCGTTGAGAGAAACACGCGTTTGTCAGTTGCTACAGCCGCGCGAGCGAGTTCAAGACCCAGCTTTGCAGCGAGAGCAGGATGCAAAAAAGCCTCTGGTTCATCCACTAGAATGATCGGATGCTCTCCAGCAATCAGCTCCATGGTAATGCCCGTGAAGGCTTTGACGCCATCACTGGTGGCATCTATGGGCGTCGCCTGTGAGTGAAAGGCAACGCCGGCGGCATGAATGTTTAGCTCTTCCATATCGTCCGTGGGGGGGCGGGAAGATAGGCGAATTCGTAGGCTGCCCAAGAGCGTGGGGTCGATGACGAAATACGAGCCGAACGCTTCCTCCAATATCCGGCGAACCTCTTCCCGTTTTACTTTGTTCGTAAACAACACTCCTAGACTGTGAAGGGATCGCAGTTGCAGATCGCCAGCAGGTTGCTGGTTGACCAGATTGACCCGACCGGGGCCGTCTAGTTTTAGGATCAGATGGCGAAGAAGCGAATGTATCAGAACGTCTTTGTGAGAAGCGGGGTCAATCAGGGCAGGTATGAGGCGCTCGGAACGCACCAAAAACCGACCGCCCCCTTGGGCACTCTCCATAAAGGCGTGGTCATGATAAACCTGCTCATTCCCCCTAGGCTCACTTCTGATCGCGGACAAGGTCGCAGCAGCTCGCTCGGCGGAAAGGCCGGAGAACTCAATTCGCTCGAGTAAAAGAGTTTCGACCTTTCCATTGGGCGTGAGCGCAAACTCTTGGAGTTCGGTCAGAATCCGGCTTTTGCCTGAATTGTTAGGACCAACAAAAATAGTGACCGGAGTGACCTGAAATGAAGTGTTGTCCGCGCCTGGCGCGCTGCCAAACTTTAGCTCGATCTCTCTGATCAAGGGTTTATCTCCGTCACCCGTAGGATTTGGACCGCTGGAGTCCGCTAAGGGCTCTTATCGGACTCCAGACGCCCGTAAGATCTGCGACGTCTTCATAGCTCTTTAAGGTCGCTAGGCTGTGCGCCATCCCGTTGATCTGCCCGTCGTTCGACCTGTCGTTGAACGAAGGATCCAATGAAAGCGCCCAAGGTGAGTTTCGTAAGGTCTAAAAAACTCTCTGGCCGCGCAAGCGCCAAGATCGAAAAGAACAGAGTAAGCGCGATCGTCGCGAGGGGGAGACCGGTCAAGCCAAGCTGCGTAAACGTACCAGTGAACTTGGAAAGACTACTCAGACGCACGTATTGATCAATAGACTCCGCTTTCCCGCCAGCGACCAACGGCGCCAATAGTGCATAATCTTGCGGCGGGATCACGACTGCTGTTGTTGCGCCAGCAGCGATAAGTAGGCGAAAACCGATGTAGGCCCCTAAAATGGCGATGACAAAAAGAGCTATATAAATGGAGTTTGGCAGCAAAAACCGGACCAATGCACTATCGGTTTCCAAGGTCTCTCTGCTGAAACGAAACCCAAAGAAAGCTTGAGTCGTGAACAGCACCAGCATCGCGAATATTGCCATTAAGGATATTCCGAATGGCAGCTGCGCAGAGCTCAGTGCTCGCTCGTCGAGAAAAACTCGGCCAATCACGGGATTTGGGGGCGTTTGATTGGCGGGCGCGAGATCGCTGTCGGACATGAAAAAATTCCTCGTCGTCACTAGGTGATTGCAAAACCAGAACTATGTACGGCGTACAGCCTGTAGTCGAGTCGCCCGCGGGTCCTCCCGGATGCCCTGTGCAAAACCGGTGGCCCGGCCCCAAAAGGGCCGCTAGCTGCGGGGGGCAAATCTGATGCAACGGCCTCCTGTTGGAGCTGATTTCGATCAGCGAGGCGACCCGGAAGATCGGGGTCAACGAGTCCACTTTGAGCCGCCAGGTTGAGAGCGGAGCTGTTCGGTCCCACGGCGGAAAAGTCGTGCTGGCTGAAGTGGTTGCTGTAGCTCCAACGTAAATCTAGCGCAGTCCCGGCGCCGGCCGGCCCTGCCGAAGGGCGGTAAAGCCGCGGCCAGGGGCGGCGCCGTTGCATCCGCCGTTGCAACGCCCCGGCCGCCCGGATGCACCGCCAGCGCCTGATGCAACGGACGGGGACTTCGAGCAGCAGCCGGCCGACGGGAAGATGCTGCCCTTCGCCGGGGCCCAGCGCGTCAAAGAGAACGACCTGGCGCGGCAGCGTGCGGTCGACTTCGAGAAGGACGTCGGCCGGCTGGTCGAGCGCGCCGCCGCCAACAAGGCGTTCTTCGACCAGGCCCGCGAGCTGCGGGACGCCTGGCTATCCTGGCCGGTCCGCGTGGTGACCCTGATGGCGTCGGATCTCGAGGTCGACGATCGCAAGCTGGTCGAGGTCCTGACGAAGTATGTCCGCCAGCATCTCGACGAACTCGGCGAGCCCGCTGCTCCCGAGCTCGCTACGCCAGGCCGAGGATCTCGCGGCGTCGTGGCGCGCGGGGCTGAGGCCTCCACCCAACATGACCGTCGTCGCCTGGGCGGAGAACGCGTCGATGCGGAGATCATGCTTGAACAAGAAACCAAGCGCGATGACTCTTCATTCCAATTTCGCCGCTTTATTGTCGTCGCCTAAACGCCTTGCCGCCGCCATCAGCACCACGAAGGTGGCAATCCACACCATCCGCGCGCCATAGCGGTCGTGTGGCCCGGAAATCACGCCGCAGATGAAGGCGTTGCCAAGCAGCGCCAGCACGACGGTTGCCGCCAGCAGTGTGAGATCGTCCAGCCGGCGATGCGTGAGCGCGTGGCCGAGCAGCGCGACCAGCGCCAGCATCGAGGCCAGCGCGACGGGCACGTGCAGCCAGTTGATGGTGCCGAAGTCGAGGGCCCAGTTCTGCTGGCGCGCCGCCCGCATCGG
Organism: Bradyrhizobium sp. URHA0013; assembly: GCF_000518345.1. Taxonomy (NCBI): domain Bacteria; kingdom Pseudomonadati; phylum Pseudomonadota; class Alphaproteobacteria; order Hyphomicrobiales; family Nitrobacteraceae; genus Bradyrhizobium; species Bradyrhizobium sp. URHA0013. The sequence continues at coordinate 237,272 of NZ_JADK01000009.1, forward strand.
CGCGGCCTGTGAGGGGATGTAGCGTTCGATGATGCCGCGGGTGTGCGGGATCCAGCCATTGGTGCCTTCGCCGGTCGCTACATGCAGCAATTGCTGGCCCATCGCCCGCAACGCCGCGCCGGCCTGCCACGCCGGATAGTCGGCGAGCGAACCCACGACGATGGTGCCCATCTCCTCGTTCATGCCTTCGAAGCGGCCGAGAGTGTTGAACATGCTCTTGCCCCACAGAAATTCGTCGGCGGTCGCCGGCAGTTGGTCGCGATAGGGGCAGAGCTTGAGTTTTTCGCGCGGGCAATGGTCATTGAGATAACGCGCAACGATGCCGTCCTGCATCATGCGGCCGAAGGCGACGCCGGTGCCGCCAGGAGTCCATGCCCATTTGCCCGACAAGGCATGGTTCGCCGACACCAGCATCAGGCCGCCGACGAGAATGGTGAGGCTCGCTTGGGCCAATCCGGCGATTGGAAGCCGGCGCCTCAACAACGGCCGCGCCATCCAGCCGGCGACGCAGAGCCCGAGCAGCACGCCGAGCGTGGCGCTGTGGGTCGCGGCGGCAAAGGCGGTGAAGACGAACAGCGAGATTTTTTCAAGCACCGAGATCCGCTGACCACCGATGACCAGCAGGAATAGCGACAGCACCGACAGGCCTGCAAAAATGTCGGTGAGCAACATGCTCGCAAGCCAGGGCAGCGCAGTCGACAGGATCAGGAGCAGGCTGATCGCGACGAAACGGAACGTCTGCATCATCGAGAGCACGCGCAAGGTGAGCTGCAACAGCCACAGCGTCGCCAGCGACTGGACCGCGAGGTTGATCCAGAAACCAGAACTCTCGCCATAGTGCAGATAGATGCCGAACACCGTGGAGCGGCTCGGGACGAGATAGCCCTCGTACCAGCGCGCCAGATAGCCTCCGGTGTCCCATTGCAACAGCGGATAGCCGTTCCAGAACGCCGGCGCGATCATCAGCAGCGGCAGGGCGACCGCGGCCAGCCGCAGCCAAAGCGAGCCCGCGGCGTCCGCGCGCGCATGATCGGTGGTGATGGTCAAATCCGCTCCGTCCTCACTCGGATCATGCCCGCAATCACCGTCGGGGCGGAATTCACCAATAGTTTGACGCCGCCCGGCTTGAATTTGGCGAAACCCTGACCATTTTGAGCCGACCTTGCCGCCCGGGTGTCGGAAGAAACTGTTGTGATTCAACGCGTTGGTATGCTTCCGCGGAGCAACGCACTGTTCACTCTCAGGCAAGCCCGTCAGGACTTTGTCGCCTAGACTGTGTTATAGAACCAGTGAAACGAGCCAATTCGAAAGAGCAGATCTCATGGCAGTGCATCAGGTCAATCCGGGAGGAAAGCTCGCAACGCTCGATCCGATCTGGGATCGGATCCGCGGCGAAGCGGAGGACATCGTCCACCGCGAGCCGGAGCTTGCGACCTTCATCTATTCGACGGTGCTGCATCACAGCCGCCTGGAAGATGCGGTGATCCATCGGGTCGCCGACCGGCTCGATCACTCCGCGCTGTCGGGCGATCTCGTGCGCCAGACCTATGACGAGGCGCTGCGCGACGATCCCGATCTCGGCAACGCCTTCCGCGCCGATCTCGTCGCCGTCTACGACCGTGACCCCGCGACCTCGCGCTTCATCGATCCCTTGCTCTATTTCAAGGGCTTTCACGCCATCCAGACCCACCGCCTCGCGCATTGGCTCTATCTGAAGGGCCGCAAGGATTTTGCGTATTATCTGCAGAGCCGGGCGTCTGCGGTATTCCAGACCGACATCAATCCCGCCGCGCGCATCGGCCGCGGCATCTTCCTCGATCATGCCACCGGTTTCGTTTGCGGTGAGACGGCACTTATCGAGGACGACGTCTCGATCCTGCACGGCGTCACGCTCGGCGGTACCGGCAAGGAGAACGAGGACCGCCATCCGAAAATCCGTCACGGCGTGCTGATCGGCGCCGGCGCGAAGATCCTCGGCAATATCGAGATCGGTCATTGCGCGCGCATCGCGGCGGGCTCGGTCGTGGTCAAGCCGGTGCCACACAACGTCACGGTCGCGGGCGTGCCCGCCAAGGTCGTCGGCGAAGCCGGCTGCGCCGAGCCGTCGCGCACCATGGATCAGATGATCAACGCTATGGGTCTCTGAGAGAGGACATCGAGCTTGTCGGAAGGGGCGGATTTTCCGCCCCCTGTCCCCAAAATTCTTTGGCAATTCATGCTGGCGGTTGGTCGCGTCTCGTCCTAAAACCCCGCCAACCCAGATTTCGATTGGAGACTTGCCGTGGACGTCAAGGAAGTTAGGAAGCTCGACGCGTATCTGAAACGCGTATTCGGCAATTCCAAGATCCGCGTCGTGCCGCGGCCGAAGAAGGATGATTCCGCCGAGGTCTATATCGGCGAGGAATTCATCGGTGTGCTCTTCGTCGACGACGAGGACGATGATCGCTCGTTCCAGTTCCAGATGGCGATCCTCGAGGACGATCTCGTCGATCAGGAATAGTTCGGCGATCGTCTCGCTTAACGGGGCCGCGCGGCCGCGGCTCCATGCCTTTACTTCCTTGCAAGAAAACGCAGCCGCGCCGTGGCATCAGCGACGGTGATGCCCTCGGCATCAACGAGGTCGACCTGCACGACCATGTCGCGATCCGTCCGCTCGACGACCTGCGCCCGCGCCGTGATGACTCCGGCCGCCGCAGGTCTCAGGAAGCGCGTATCGAGGCTCTTGGCGACCGCCGTCAGCTCGGGCGTGAGTGACGCCAGCGCGCAAATCCCGGTGGCGGAGTCCAGCATCGCCGCCAGAAATCCGCCCTGAATTGTTCCGTGCCTGTTGGTAAAGGACTGCTGGGCCTTGAAGCGGATCAGCGCCTGCCCGCTCGCGTCGAAGCCGAGCCATTCGCGTCCCAGCACTTGCGCGGCCGGCGGGAGGTTTGCTGCTGCGTCGTTCACATCGATCACCGCACCAGGGTTCGCATGGGCCAAGAAGGCATAGATCTGCGAGGGCAGATGCTCAGCTCAGGTCGTGCAGGTCTTTTCCGAGGGGAGGTCTCAGACGAAACGCCGAGAATACGACTTCCAGCCCCGCCCGTTCGGGTGTGCAGGCCATCGGTCCCACAAGGTAGGAGTTTGCTTTGGGAAACGCCGCCAGCCGCATCAGGGGCCAGGATTTGCCGTCGGCCGAAACCTGCAGACGAAGGACACCGTTGGCGATGGTCGCGCGGACCCAGAAGTCGCTGGCATTATGCTCATAGGGTGCTGTCGCCCAGTCTGATTGCCCGTTTGTCAGCACGCTCGCGAGCATAGCGCGGCCATCCGACAGTTCGATTCCGGCCTTGACCCAATGATGCGCGTCGACGCGCACCATGATGCCCGCCTGATCGTAAAGCGCCCGGAAATCGCCCTGAACACGCAAATCTGCGGTGAACGCTTCGCCTGTCGGAAAGCCCAGGAAATGTCCGCTATCGCGATTGAAGCCGTAATGGGTTTCGCGCCAGAAATCGGTGGACTTGTCCGTGAGCATCCGCAGGTCATCACCCTCTGCCGCCCATCGCTCCGGTTCATTTAGCCAACCACCGTCACTTCTGCGGAGAATCATATCCAACCTCGGTCGCGGATGCCCGCCGGGTTCGGTCTGTGAGCCGGACCAGCCCAGCATCGTGCATTGAGATGAAAAGGCAACGTAGCCGGCGTCCCATTGTTGCGTGGGTCCGGTTGCCGGTGGTTCAAAATTCCAAACTGGGAGCTTGGATCGACACCTCCATCGAAGCGAAGCAATCCAGCAATCTTCTGCGGAGGGATTCTGGATTGCTTTGCTTCGCTCGCAAGGACGAACAACAGCTTCACAGCCGCCTCATGTTGACATCATACGCCCGAAGTTGACTTCGAAAAATACGAAGCATTACAGGAGCTTGGCTACTGTGCATGGGGTTGTTTTCGCAGTTTTTGTTTTGGAGGCCCAGGCCGCGCGGTCGCGCTCAGCCCTTTGGGCCGCGGAGTTGCGCCGTCAGCTTCTCCATCGCTTCCGCCGCATCGCGCCATTGCGACAGCCAGCTCCGCGGAAAGCGGAAGGTGAGGTCGGCGCCGCCGACGCGGCGTTCGGCGAGGCACATGCCGGGCGTCGCCCCATCGCGCGTGCAGCGCGCGGTCAGCGGAGGGCTTGCCGCCGAATAGAGATCCTCGCTGCCGTAAGGCGTGTCGGCGCGGAACGTCCGCATCGTCAGCCCGTCCTGCGGCATTGCCGCGGCCTGGTCGAGATAGCGCGGATAGATCGTGGCTGTGCGCTGCTCGGGCGAGAGCGCATCGCGATGCGCGGCGATCGACAGGAAGATGCGGTCGATCGGCTGCATCGCCGCATCCACGCTGTCGGCGGTGACGTGCTTCGGCGCGCCCGGCGGCTCCAGCGAAGGGTACAGGAAGTCGAGATCGATCCGCTCCTGCGGCCCGGAGTGGCGTTGGATCTTCATGCGGATCGCAGTGATCGGAAGGTTGAACAGCGTGCCACCGACGCTCACCGGCAGCTTGTCCGGGCCGTTCGCGCCGCTCGGACCCCAGGTCGGCCACAACAAATAAGCGACGAGCGCGACGGCGCACACCGCGGCAGTGCCGCCGAGCACGATCGGCACCACGTGGGCCCGGGTGCGCGCCCGGGGGGATTGAGGGGAGATTGCCGAAAACACCGTCATGAGCCGCGCGAATGAGCCGGAAGTCGGCCGATGGCCGACGAATCAGCGGCGAATATGCCACGTGGTGGCGATTTCGCGGAGCGTTCACCGGCTGCAAGGAAGGGAGAGAGGCCTGCGTGGGATGGCCGGCGGCGTTAACCTTCCCTTAAGGATAATGTAGCGTTAACCGGCACTCTTTGTCACAGGAAGGCTCCGGCGTTGCGTAAGGGCGGACCGTTCCGATGACACCTGAAGCTCTCAATACACTCTTCTCGATCGGCATCGGTTTCGCGCTCGCGGGAGCGCTCGTGAGCGGATACCAGACGGTCGCACAGCGGCCCGCCGGCTTCGGTCTATTGCAGGACGGCGTGGCGCCGAAGACCTTCGCGGCGGTTCCGTTCCTGGTCTTCGCGGCGCCTTTCATCATCATGCGCAACACCCTGCGCGGCAGGCAGGTGGAGAGCCGCCGCGTCGAATTCGTGATGATGGCGACCGTCATCGCCGGCTTCTGGAGCATGATGAGCGGCACCTTCTTCCTGATGACGCTCCGCGCGGCGGGCGTTCTGGTCTGATGCGCGCGCCTTAGGGCTGCCTGCGCGGCGGCCCTTTGCGTCAAGGCTGCCGTTTCGCTATGGCTGGGACTGACCCGACAGGAGACCCTCATGGCGATCTACGAGCTCGACGGGCAGGCGCCCGACCTTCCCGCCGACGGCAACTACTTCATCGCGGAGACCGCCACCGTCATCGGCCGCGTGCGCCTGAAGCCGGGCGCGAGTGTCTGGTTCGGCGCAGTGCTGCGCGGCGACAATGAGTGGATCGAGATTGGCGAGGGCGCCAACGTGCAGGACGGCTCGACCTGCCACACCGATCTCGGTTTTCCGCTTCACATCGGCAGGAACTGTACGGTCGGCCATAACGTCATCCTGCACGGCTGCACCATCGAGGAGGGCGCACTCGTCGGCATGGGCTCCATCGTGATGAACGGCGCCAGGATCGGCCGCAACAGCATCGTTGGCGCCGGCTCCGTCATCACCGAGGGCAAGGAATTTCCCGAACGGTCCCTAATCATCGGCTCGCCGGCGCGGGTCATCCGCACGCTCGACGACGCACAGGTGCAGAAGATGGGCAGCGCGGCGAAGTTCTACGTCGCGAACGGCCCGCGCTTCACGAAGGGCCTCAAGCGGATCGGGTGAGCTCAGCTTCCTTCGGACTCGCGCGCTTCTAGTGCGCTTGCGACCTTCTCGTGCCCCGCGGACCATAGAGCATGCTCGTCGCTGCCGTCTTGGTACGGATTGGCTTCCGCCGGAATGTTTTGACGCGCCGCGCGTTCGCCTTCTGCAAAAGCATCGCGATCGTTCATCGTGACTGCGCCTTTCTGTTTTCCGGAGCAGAAGATCAGCTTGAGCGTGATCGTGCCCGCCTTCCCGGTTTCAAGCTGATGCGACGGCATTTGTTCCGGAACCGGTGTTGGCTGCGGCGGTTGACGGGCGAAGGAGAATTTCGATGGCCAGCTTGCCTACAGCCCGTTCAATCAAGACCGTGATCGTGATCTTCGCCCTCGCCGCGATGCCGGCCGTATCGTTTGCGCAAGCCGCCGGCGGCTCCGCAGGATCGGCCGGAGGTGTCGCCAATTCTCCGGCTCCCGCGCCTGGCACCAACAGTCTAGGTACGGCGCAGTCATCGGGAGCGAATGCCTCCTCCGGAACCACCACCGGGACCGGTGCAGGCGGATCCACCGACGCCGCCGTCAACGCGGAGAACCGGCTGCTCGACAAGAAGCTCAAGAGCATCTGCCGCGGCTGCTGATGCTCGCGCGGAAGTGAGACAGTGAAGCTGTCAGGAACGCCTCAAGCCGATTAGCTTGGTCCTGCTTTGAAGCGTGGAGCGTCTCCACGCGGAGGATCGAGTGATGTTACGCAAGATGATGATGGCGGCGCTCGCCGTCGCGGCAGTCGCGCTGTCGGCCCCACAGGCGGCCCAGGCGCGGGGCGGTTTCGGCCACGGTGGCGGCGGTTGGGGCCATGGCGGAGGCTGGGGCCACGGAGGCGGCTGGCGCGGCGGCGGCTTCTGGCCGGGAGTCGCCATCGGGGCGGGTATCGCCGGCGCGGGTTATTACGGCAGCTATTATGGCTATGGCCAGCCGTATTACGGCGATCCCTATTACTATGGTACCGGCTACGACGATGGTGGCTATAGCGGCTGCTACGTTGTGCGCAAGCGCGTCATGACGCCATCGGGCTGGCGCATCCGCCCCGTAGATGTCTGCGAATAGGCGGCGGTACCCTTAAAAAACAAGGTCGCTGACGCAATATACCGTCAACGACCTTGCCAGCCCCGGACATTGAAATCGGCTCACGCCATCCGGTAACGGCGAGCATCGCTTGGAATCACAAGGGCGAATGTGATCCAGTTCACAAGTCCAAAAATTTAGGCGGGCCGGCTGCTCAGCCGCGCGAGCGCTTGCGTGCATTGGCATGGACACGATGCCGTGCAGGTTTCCTGCGGGTAACCGAGGGAGTCTCCGCCTCGCTCGCCCGGGCGCTGGCAAAGGATTGCCGCAGGCCGTCGATGGAATCGTTGAGTGTCGTGACCTGCTCGGACAGACGCTTGGTGTCGGCCTGCTGGAATGCGAGCAAGCGCTTCACACTCTGAAGCTGGTCCTGCACGACTTGAAGCTGGTCAATCGATTCCTGCTGGGTTGCTTCCAGCCCCTTGGTCTTCTCGACCAACTGCTCGGAGGCTTGGGCGGTGCGAGCCTGAAGCTGCCGCGACGCCACCACCCGGTCGGTCTCGGGGGCTGAGCCGGTATAGGCGCGCCAGATCGCGATCGAGGTCACACCGGCGATCAGCAGGAGCAGGGCGGCGGCGGTCAGCGCGATGGGCTGGGCGCCGAGGCGAAGAAGCGGGTTGGACGGTGCGTCCTCTGCGAGATCGATCATCGCTGACAAAACCCAAATTGAAACTTGGTGAGTGGCGAAGACCGGCAACCCTGAGGCCGCCGGGTGTCCCGAAAGCGTTACGTTTCGGCAAGGAATGGGACCAAAAAGAGGCTAAGAGCAAAAAAACCAACAATCATGAGGCCTTGAGGCCTCCGAACGTCCGTCAGGGGCAGAGATCAGGGCTGAAACGGCGAAAACGGACCTGAATAGGTCTTCGAGCGCGGCGCCGCATAGGGCCCGAGCCGGGAGGTCTTCAGTCCGAGTCGCACCAGTGATTCCGCCAAGGTCACCGCGGCGGCGACGCCGTCGATCACGGGCAGGCCGTGCGTGGCGGCGAGTTCATTGGCGAGATCGGCCATGCCCGCGCAACCGAGCACGATGGCCTCCGCGCGGTCGTCGCGGATTGTGGCTGTGATTTCCATGGAGATTTTTGCGAGCGCGTCGGTGTTGCGCTCCTCCAACGCGAGCACCGGCACCTCGGCGGCGCGGACGCGGGCGCAGCGTTCGGCAAGGCCGTATTTTCGCAAATTATGCTCGATCGGCACGACGGAGACACCGAGTGTCGTCACCACGGCGAAGCGCGCGGCGATCAGGCTCGCCATGTGGAAGCCGGCCTCGCCAATGCCGATCACGGGTGCCTTTGCCGCGGCGCGCGCGGCGTCGAGGCCGGTGTCGTCGAAGCATGCGATGATATGCGCGTCCGCGCCGTCGCGATCGGCCTCGCGGATGCAGCCGAGCATGCCGGGGACGGCGAAGGCCTCGTCGTAAAATCCCTCGATCGAAACCGGACCCATCGCCGGCTGGCGCGCGTCGATCAATGTGTCGGGCAGGGCGATGCTGCGCGCCGCGGCGGCGATCTTCGCCGTCATCGACGCCGTGGTGTTGGGGTTGACGACGTGGAGTCGCATCAGATCAGACAAGCCCTTTGCCGGCGTCCGAGCCTTTGGCCGCCTGCCGCCTGTTCAACACGTGGATGGTGCCGAGCGCAAGGCTGATCACCGTGAACGAGACGGCGGAGATCACGGTGCCGAGCGCATAGATGTCGGGGTTGGTCACGGTGGTGGTGAGGCCCTGGAGATCGAGCGGCAACGTGTTCACTGCACCGATCGCCTGGCTGGAGCGTGCGAGCTCGTCCCAGGAGAGGGTGAAGCCGAACAGCCCGATACCGATCACCGAAGGCAGGATGATCGGCAGCACGACATGACGGAAGGCCTGCCACGGCGTCGCACCGAGATCGCGCGCGGCTTCCTCGAGCCTGGGATCGAAGCGGTTGAAGATCGCGAACATGATGAGCAGGCCGAACGGCAGCGTCCAGGTCAAATGTGCACCGAGGCCCGAGGTGAGCAGGCCCATCGAGGTCTCGAAATTCTCGTTCCAATGCGCCTTGATCAGGTCGTCGATGATGCGGAATTCGAGCGAGATGCCGAGCGAGGTGATGATCGAGGGCACGATCAGGCTCGCGATCGCCGAATAAAACAAAATGCTCTGCGCCTTGAACTTGCGGCGAAACGCCATGCCCGCCGCGACCGACAGCACGACGGTGACGATCATCACGATAATGCCGAGCAGCAGCGAACGGCGAAACGCCGCACCGAGATCGACGATGCCGGTGCCCTGGAACAGTTTTGCGATCCAGAAAGTCGACACACCGTTCATCGGGAAGGTGAGGCCACCCTGCGGCCCCTGGAACGACAGCACGTAGATCGCGATCATCGGGCCGTAGAGAAACAGCGTGTAGGCTGCGAAGAAGATCGCAAGCACGTAGAAAGAGCGCGGGCGTCCTTCCTTCATGCTCTAGAGCTCCTTCTTGATGTCGACGATGCGCGACATCATGGTGATGATCAGGAACGTGATGACGAGCAGGATCACGGCGTTCGCGGCGGCGGCCGGGAATTGCAGCGCGTTCACCCGCGTCTCGATGATCTTGCCGGCGGCCGCGATCTGCTGGCCGCCCATCACGCCGATGGTGATGAAGTCGCCCATCACGATGGTGATGACGAAGATCGAGCCGATCACGATGCCGGGCTTGGCGAGCGGGATGATGACGTTGACGAGCGTCTGGAAGCCGGTCGCGCCGGCGTCATAGGCGGCCTCGATCAGCGATTTGTCGATGCGCACCATCGAGTTGAAGATCGGCACCACCATGAAGAACGTGAAGAGGTGAACCAGCGCCAGCACCACGGAGAATTCGGAGAACAGCAGCCATTCAACGGGATGGTTGATCAGCCCCGTCTTCACCAAGCCTGAGTTGACAAGGCCATTGCGCCCGAGCAGCGGGATCCAGGCGATCATGCGGATCACGTTGGAGGTCCAGAACGGGATCGTACAGAGTAGCGACAGTCCCATCTGCCATGTCTTTGACTTGACGTGGAAGGCGAGGAAGTAGGCGACCCAGAAGCCGATGAAGAGGGTGATGACCCACACGAGGAAACAGAGCTTCAGCGTCTTCAGATAAGTCTTGGCGATCGTGCAGAGATCGGGGAGCTGCGCGATGCAGCCCTCGAACGTGTCGGTGTAGCCGCGGCCCGAGAAAGCCGGCAGCAACTGATATTCGTTGTAGTCCCAGAACGAGACGATGACGACGAAGACGAGCGGGATCAGGAAGAAGGCGAGGAACACCAGCATCATCGGCCCGGCCTGAAGCCAGGAGATGAAGGAGGGCGACAGCCGCACCGCTTTGCTGCGGCGCGCCGTCTCCGATCCCCGGAACAGGTCCGGGGATGCCTGTTGCAAAATGTCCTCCGACGTGTCCATCAGATTACGCCGCGATGAACTCGTTCCACTTGCGGACCATGTAGTCGTTCTCGTCCATCACAGCGTTCCAGCATGCGACGCCACCCATGCGGTCCTCGTAGGAGCCGCCGTCGCGCACGGCGCCGGCCTTTTCGAGCAGCGAGCCGTCGGGCGCCTTGATGTCCTTTTCGGCCGCCTTGCCTTCCATCCAATAGGCCCACTCGTAGGGCTCCATATGAGCCTTCGCGGTGGAGAGCACGGCGGAGTAGTAGCCCTGGCGGTTGAGATAGGCGCCAGCGTAGCCGGACAGGAACCAGTTGACGAACTCATAGGCCCATTCGAGCTTTGCACCCGAGACGCCCTTGGAAACGCAGAAGCCCGAGGCCCAGGAGCGATAGCCTTCCTTGAGCGGCTGGAAGGTGCAGGCAATCCCCATCGAGCGGACCTTCGTCACCGCCGGCGACCACATCGACTGGATGACGGTCTCGCCCGAGGCCATCAGGTTGACGCTCTCGTTGAAGTCTTTCCAGAAGGCGCGGAACTGACCGGCCTTCTTGGCCTCGGTCATCACCTTCATGGTGAGATCGATCTCTTCCTTGGTCATGTTGCCCTTGTCGGCATATTTGTACTTGCCGGTGGCTTCCACGACCATCGCGGCATCCATGATGCCGATCGAAGGGATGTTGAGGATCGAGGCCTTGCCCTTGAATTCGGGATTGAGCAGCTCGGCCCACGAGCTGATCGGACGCTTGATGATATCAGGACGGATGCCGAGCGTGTCGGCGTTGTAGACGGTCGGGATCAGGGTGACGAATTCGGTCGCGGACGTCGCGAACTTCTTGGAGTCCTTGCCTTCGAGATAGAGCACCTTCCAGGGTGCGGTACCCTGGCCGCCGATCTTCTTGCCGCCGGGCGTCTGGCCCTTGGTGAAGACGGGCGTGATGTTGTCGAATTCCTTGATCTTCCTGGCGTCGAGGGCAAGGATGTTGCCCGAGGGCACGATCTTCTTCAGTGCGAAATATTCGGTGTCCAGCACGTCGAAGGAATTCGGCTGGGTCATCACGCGCTTGGTGACGTCGTCGGTGGTCGCGGTGATGTATTCGATCTTGATGCCGGTGTCCTTCAGGCACTGCTTGGAGATCTCGTCGCCCTCGTTCACGGCGGTGCCGAGATAGCGCAGCACCTTCGGCTCGGCCGACATCACGTAGGGGAAGCCGGTGATGGCGCCGGAGCCGGCGGCAAGGCCGGCGAGACCCGCGGTGCTCTTCAGTAGCGTGCGGCGGCTAAGGCCCTTCTTCCTGGTCGTTTCGGTCATATCACTCACTCCTCTGTTGCGCATTCCGGTGATTGATCGGCGCTATTGCAGACGTTGCGCCTTGGCGGGATCCCAGGTGGCCAGCACGCGATCGCCCGGCCGGAACTGGTGGACGTCGAAGGCAGCCTCGGGAAGATGGGAGAACAGGGCGGTCCCGTCTTCGAGCGTGAGCGAGACGGCGATGTAAGAGCCCTGGTATTCAGTCTGGGTCAGCAGCGCCGGCGCGCCGACCGCGCCGTCGGCGATCGGCACGATGCCGAGCTGATCGGCGCGCACGGCGATGAGTTTGCCTGCGTCGCTGAGGACGTTGTGACCGCCGATGAAGCGCGCCACGAATTCGGTGCGGGGGTGATGGAAGATGTCACGGGCACTTCCCTGCTGTTCGATCCTGCCTTGGTTCATCACCACGATGTGGTCGGCGAGCGCCATCGCCTCTTCCTGGCCGTGCGTGACCTGAACGAAGCTGATGCCAAGCTCGCGCTGCAGCCGCTTCAGTTCGCCCCGCATCTTCACCCGCAGGAACGGATCGAGCGCAGAGAGCGGCTCGTCGAGCAACAGGATCTGCGGCTCGGTGATCAGCGCGCGGGCGAGCGCGACGCGCTGCTGCTGGCCGCCGGAGAGCTGTGCGGGGAGGCGGGCCGCGTAGGGCGTCATCGCGACCAGCTCGAGCAACTCGCCGGCGCGCTTGTGCCGCGTCGCCCGGTCGATGCCGCGCATTTTCAAGGCAAACGCCACGTTGTCGATCACGGTGAGGTGCGGAAACAGCGCGTAGGACTGGAACATCATCGCCGTGCCGCGCTTGGCGGGTTCGAGATCGGTGACGTTCTGCGGACCCAGGATGATGTCGCCTTCACTGACCGCCTCGTGACCGGCGATCATGCGCAAGGTCGAGGTTTTGCCGCAGCCGGAGGGGCCGAGCAGGCAGCAATAGGTGCCGGCCGGGATCTTCAAATTGACGGTGTCGACCGCCAGCGTCGTGTCGTAGCGCTTGGTGACGGCGACCAGTTCGAGGGCGGCAGGAGTGGCCATGGCGTGTCCGGGGCGAGGGCGATGCTGCGCCTCTCTCCGCAAGGTCCATGCCAATCGCCCTTGAATCGTTCTCGGCCGGCCGAATTCCAAAACAGTGCAGCGGAGTCAGATCGTTAGATCGAATCCCACGGGCGTGGGCGGCTCGCCGCTTTCGCAGTTGCGTGCACACAAAACAGGCGCAGATTGTATAAAGTTTCGCCTGTGATTGGATACAGCTGGTCGATTAGGATTCGACGCCATCTTCGACGATCGAGTCCTCACCCCCATGGCCGCCAAGTCCCGACCGAAATCCGACGCGCCAGATGCGAGCGACCGCGTCAGCCGCATCCGGGAAGGCGTGACGGCGGCGATCCTCGAGCATCGCCTGCTGCCCGGCACGAAACTCGGCGAGGACGAGATCGGCGAGATCTACGGCGCAAGCCGAACGTTGGTTCGCACCGCGCTTCAACAGCTCGCGCATGAGGGCATCGTCAACATCGAGAAGAACCGCGGCGCCTTCGTCGCGCGGCCGACGCCTGCGGACGCGCGCGAAGTGTTCGAGGCGCGCCGCCTGATCGAGCCGATGATCGTCGATCACGCTGTTGACGCGGTATCGCCGGCCTGGATCGGGCGTCTCCAGCGGCATCTTGCCGAAGAACGCGAGGCGGAGCTGCGTGGCGATGCTCGTGCTTCGGTCCGCCTCTCCGGTGACTTCCATCGACTCGTCGCCGAGATGAGTGGCCACAGCATCTATCTCGGTTTTCTCAAGGAGCTGATTGCGCGCTCCTCGCTGATCATCCTGCTCTACCGCCGGCACGACACGCCGGCCTGCGGCACCGATCATCACGCCGGGATCGTCGCCGCGATCCGCAAATGCGACAGGGAGGCCGCGCGCGCGCAGATGTTGTCGCATCTGAACGAGATCGAGGCCGAGCTGTTCCTGAAGGATCCCGCCGCCGACGAGTTGCGGCTCGCGGACGTGCTCGGGGTCTGAGCTCAACGAGGCGCGTCCGCACCCGGATGCGCACGGCGACGGCTATTGCGGCTCCAATCCGAGAGTCTTGATCGACTCGAGCCAGACCGGCCCTTCTTTTTCGTAGAGCGCAATCGAGGATGCGCGATCCATGGCCGGCGAATCGACGCCGAAGGCATCGAGCAGCTTCTGCACGCGCTCGGTCTTGCCGCCTTCGACCATCAGCTTGGCGAGCATGTCGATCCGGTCTTCCGGCATCGCAGCGGGCGCTACCAGCGCGGTAAAACTGATGAGCTGGAAGACATTGCCCGTGACCCCTTGCTCGGCAAATGTCTTGGTCTCGGGCAGCTTCTTCATGCGCACCGGTGTCGGCACGGCAATCGGGCGGCCGATGCCGGTATCGAGCACCGGAAGCGCAGCCTGATAGCTGCCGACCGCCGCCTGGATCACCCCGGCGGCCAGATCCTGCCACATCGGCGCTTCGCCGCGGTAATGCACGATGGAAATGTCGAGACCGAATTGGCGGTTGAGCTCGGCGATCGCAACATGCGCGAACGAGCCGATCCCGTACGAGCCGGCCGTGACCTTGTTGCCACGTGCGTACGCGACGAACTCTTCGATCGTCTTTGCATTGGTGGCGGAATGGACCACCAGCGGTAGATGCCCCGAAGGGGTCACCGCGACGATCGTGAAATCCTTGTCCGGATCATAGGCCAGCGATTTCAGCAGCAGCCGGTTACCGAGCAGGGTGGACGAGATCGTGTACATCAGCGTGTAACCGTCGGCCGGGGAATCCTTCACCGACTGTGCCGCCAGCGCGCCGCTGGCTCCGGTCTTGTTTTCGACAATGACCGGCTGGCCAAGCTTCTGCGAGATATAGTCGCCATAGGCGCGGGCGAAGGCATCGGTGATGCCGCCTGCCGGCGTGGAGACGACGATCTTGATTGCCCGGGTCGGCCACGCTTCGGCCCAAGCCGTTTCAGAAGCGGCTATCGTCAGGCATGCAATCGCGGCAGCCCAAATTCTCGCGGATGTCCGCACTTCGGCCTCCCCCTTTTCCCTGTGTCATTGGGCAGCCGGCAGCCACCGCAACGAGGTGTCACACGGGCAAAGAGGAGGGTCAAGAAATCAAAATATCGTTTCACTGTGTGAAATGATCATCGCCGACCTGCATGAGAACCCGGCGCGGCAAGCTTGGCCCCGAGCGCCTCCGCAAGTGCGGAAGCGACTTTCTTCATCGAAGGTACGAAGCGGCGTATGCCTTCCTCCGGACTGACCGCTTCGCGGAGCATCATCACGTTCATGCTGCCGAACAGCCGGTTCTGAAGCGCGACGGGAACGCCAAGCGCCCAGACTGCGCCGCCGAAGATACTGCGGCTGTAACTGTCGTCCATCACCGCGAAACCGGCTTTGCGGATCGTGCGCAGCGCCTTCGTGAGCTTGTCGGGATTGCGCGCCAGATCGTTCCAGGGCTCGGGACCGAGGGCAAGCCGCGCGGCAATGCGCTCCTGCTCGGCGGGCTCGCAGAAGGCGAGATAGGCGCGTCCCATCGAGGTGCCGAGGACGGGAAAGCGAAAACCCGGCGGGCGGCTGAACAGCAGCGAGCCATCCACGCGCGTCGTGTGGGCGATGACCATGGACTCCTGATCGAGCACCGCGATGTCTGACGGCCAGTGGATCTGCTTGCGGGATTTATTGAGGATGGGTTCGGCGATGCCGCCAATCCAGGTCGGCTCGTCATAGCCTGCGCTGAGCAGCAGCGCGCGTCCCGTCGGCGCGTAGCTGGTGGGCTCGGTACGGCGCACCACATAGCCTTCGTGCTCCAGCGTCTCGAGCATGCGGACGATGGTTGCCTTGTTGAGCCCCGTCGCCTTGTGCAGCGAGCCGACGGTCGACTGCCGTTCCTGATTTATCACCCGCAGGACTTCGAGGCCCCTGGACAACGCGATGACGGGACGGAACGACGTCATGGCAGCTCCTTGTGATTGCCCGTGCCGCTAGCCGATGAAGCAACGGCCGGGGGGACAGGGCAGCGCGCTCGACGCCATCGTCACCGATTGCGGGAAGGTTGGCATGAGTCAAGCTCGCTGACGCGTTCATCTCGGTTTCGAGAAGGGCGGGATTCGCAATCGATTCGATCGCTTGCTGTGCCCAGTGGCAATTTAGTTCCTGCGGTCAAGCCGGGTCGATGGTCGGGCGCTGCGACGTCACGTGACTATTCCTCGCGAGGCGAACCGGCTATAGGATGACGCTCTGTCATCGAACTGTCATGTACCTGTAAATGCTCAAGTCAGACGCAACGCCGGTTCGCAAGTACCCGAGCGCGCGGGATGGGAATCCTGTTGCGAAGGACAACAAGAGAACGCAAGTCGTCGCCGGCTTCTTCAGGCAGCGTGAACCCGCCGAGCTCGTCGCGGAGCCCGTGATCGATCAGACGCCATCGCAAGATGCGGAACCGGCAACGGAACCACACCCGTCGAACGCTGCCGCGCATGCCGGTGAGATCGAGCTCAAGCTTCTGGTCGATGCCGATCGCATGGCGTATTTCAACGCTGCGCCCGTCATCGCGGCGAACGCGCGCAACAAGGGCACGCGCAAACATCTCAGGTCCGTCTATTACGACACGCCGGAGCGGACGTTGCGTCGCAACGGCTTGAGCTTGCGCGTTCGTCAGAGCGGCGCGCGTTTCGTGCAGACCGTGAAGACCGATGCGGCGGACGATCCGCTCCGCCGGGGCGAGTGGGAGGTGAGGGTACCATCGCTTGCGCCTGATCCCGCCCTGGCGATGCCCTTCATTCCGGAGAAGCTTCGCGGCCAATTGGAAGCGCAGCCGCTCGAAGCGGTCGTCACCGCCGATGTCCATCGTCATGCGCGGATGATCGACCTGCCGTCAGGCACGGTCGAAATCGCCTTCGACCGGGGCGAGTTGACGGCCGGCAATCGTTCACTGCCCGTGAGCGAGATCGAGCTGGAGCTCAAGAGCGGCAGCGCGAGCGCGATCTACGAGATCGCGCTGCGGCTTGCGGAGCACGGCGACGCAATGCCGTCCATCCGCACCAAATCGGCGCGCGGCTTCGATCTTGCCGCCGACAAGCCGCCCTCGGCGCGGCGTCCGCGAAAACTTCGTCTCGATCCGTCGGTGACACTGGATGAGGCGTTCGCGACAATCCTGCGCTCCTGCTTCCTCCATTTGCTTCAGTCGCTGCCGGCGGTCGAGGACGGCCGCAATCCGGAAGGCGTCCATCAGCTGCGCGTCTCGCTGCGCCGGCTTCGATCTGCGCTGGGTCTGATGCGGTCGGTCGGCGCGCTCAGCAATCTCGATGCGCTGCGGTCGGAAGCCAGATGGCTGGCGCAAGACCTCTCCGCCGCGCGCGACTGGGACGTGTTCCTGATCGAGACCTTGCCGACGACCGCAAAGGCCTGTCCGTCGGTCGCGGGCTTCGATGCGCTGGGCCGGGCTGCGGCCGGGCGTCAGTCCGACGCCTATCGCAAGGCGCATGGCGCGCTCGAAGATCGCCGCTGCGCCGTGTTCCTGCTCGGACTCGGCAGCTGGATCGAGACGCGGGGCTGGCGCAACGACGTCGCCGCGCAGGATCTCGGCCAGCTTGCCGAGCCCGCCGTCAACTTCGCGCAGCGCATTCTGTCGGAGCAATATGCGAAGGTGCTCAGGCGCGGCCGCCGCTTCAAGTCGCTTTCCGCCGAAGGTCTGCACCGCCTGCGGCTCGCGACCAAGCGGCTGCGCTATCTCAGCGAGTTTCTGCTGCCGCTGTTCGCAGATCGCAAATCCGCGCGAAAATTCTCGCGCAGGCTGGCCGGCCTGCAGGAGCAGCTTGGCGCCTTCAACGATATGGCGGTCACGGCATCATTGCTCGACGGGCTTGATGCCGAGCCCGACTGCGCCATCGCCGCGGCGGCGATCGCCGGCTGGCAGGCGCGCGCGTCGGTCGGGGTGCAGCCCGCCCTGCAAAGCACATGGCGCGATTTCACCGCCGCGCGCGTGCCCTGGTCGCGGCAGACGCCGCAGGACTAAGCGAAGCACATCCCCCAAAAAAGTTGCGGCCAGCCATTGGGGGATGGCTGGCCGCGCGCGAACCGGTCTGGGACGGGGAGGGGTGGGGATGTGACCGGGTCGCGTATCTCTTTCGCTTGTCTCTACTGATCTCTCGCGCTGGCGGTGGAGACCGCCGGCTTGGTGTCGCCGAGCGAGACCCAGACGTTTGGATCGCTCTGCGACTGGCGCTTGACGAAGCGGTAGCCGGTCTCCGTCCAGGCAACGACGTTCTCGTTCTGATTGTCGAGAACGAACTCGCCCTTGTCGGTCTTCACCGTCAGCACCGCGTGTCCTTCGCCCTTCTTGTCGCGCACGACGGTGATGAGCAGGGCCTCGCGCGGCCATCCGGCATCGATCAGCATCTTGCGCTTCAACAGCACGTAGTCTTCACAGTCGCCGTAACCGTCCGACGGCAGCGACCATTTTTCGATCACGCCCCAGTGCTCCTGGTCGGTCAAAGGCTTGACGGTCTCGTTGACCCAGCGATTGACCTTGACGAGGTCGCGCCATGCAGCCTGCGACATCACGATGTCGCGCGGTTGCGTCGGTGCGCCCTGGCACTGGGCGGCATTATCCGCACAGAACTCGACCCAGCCGATCGGCGCACGCGTGGTGTCGCCGAGGCTTGCGTAGAGCAGACGGCCTTCGCCGGCCTGCGCTGCCGCGCTCATTCCGAAGAGCATGACGGCCAGCGCCATTCCCTTCCCCTGTCCCCTGAAATCAAACATTGCGGCCCCCGTTTCTTGTTGGGACCACATTGCGCAGGCAGCTTTTGAGTTGCCGCTAAGTCAGTCAAGTCAAGTCGAGACGAATACAAGTAAAACACGCGGCGAATTCGATCTATACTTGAGTCAAACTTGAATAAAATTCGATATGACTGCAATTGATTCAAATTTTATCGATTAACGCGGAAACGCTGGCGGAACCGTTGTTTGCACGCGCCCGCAGCCTCCGCGTTAACCCGCGCGAGGCCCGTCACGACCCATGAAAAAGGCGGCGTCCGCATCGCGGAGGCCGCCTTCAGTACTGGAAATGCAGGGGTTTTGGTGCCTTCGCGCTTTACCGCGCGGTAACGCTCTCTTCGAGAGTTTCAATTGGCTGCGAATGCATGAACTCGAGCGCGAAGCCGTCTTCGAGGTTTCGGACCACGCGGCCCTGCACCCGGCCGAGCAGAACCGTCGATTTCAGGGGCGGCCGGTTCTCGGCGGCGATGGCGGCGCCCGAGAGCGAAAGGTCGATGATGCGGCAGGTCATCTTGGTGCCGTCCTCGAGCGTCAGCACCGCGATCGGATTGCGCGGCACGATACGATCGTGGCGGCGGTCTTCCGGCAAATTGAGGATGTCGCGGTTGGCGAGCCAGGTCAGCTGTGCCGCAAGCTTGTCGCGTTTTCGCGGCGTGGCACCGACCGTCATGGCGAAGCCATTGTCGATGATGCGGGTGATCTTGCCCTCGACTCGGCCGATATGGTCGAGATAGGCGACCACGCGGTCGCCGACATTGCCGATGCCGGGGGCCAGCAGCGCCAGCCCGCCCGGCGACATGTTGATCACCTGGCAGGGGAATTCACGGCGGTCCGGCAGCATGTAGCGGCCGAGCAGGTGAACCTTCACCCGCTGGAAACGCCGACGTTCCTCGGCGGCCGGAAGAAATTTTTTGTGCGCCAACGCCATTTTCACAACCCGACCCCCCGCCTGGCGGAGTCCGGGACGACCCTAAGGTGCACAGGGTTAATGCCGCGTTAGGATCGGGCGCGGCGATGACGAACAGACACAATGCGTTCGAAAAGCCACATCAGGGGCGGGCAGGCCAGCACCGTCAGCGCGCCGAGGTCGAGCGCGACCGCGGCAGTGCCGGCCGATTTGGCGAGCCGGCCGGCAATGGCCGGTCCCAGCATCATCGCGGCATAGAACAGAGTGTAGAACACGCCCATCCCGATCGCCCTGGTTTCAAGGGCAAGCACGCGGGCGGTGAGGCTCATGATCGGCCCGGCCGGAAGGCCGCCGATCAGGCCGATCAGGACCAGGATCGTGATCACGGCGTCGGATCGGGTCAGCCAGGCCAGCAGGGCGGCCACCACCAGGCTGGCCGCGATCGCCAGCACGAACGGCCGCTTGAAGCGATCAGCGAGATAGCCGCCTGCCGGCACTGAGATCACCGACAGCCACATCACGAGGCTGATCGCCGATCCCGCCGCGGCAATGCTCCAGCCGCGCTCGGCGAGCAGCGAGGGGCCGAACGAGAAGATCATGGCGAAGCCGACATTATAGAGGCCCCAGATCGCGCCCGCGACGATCACCGCCAGAAGCGCGAGCGGATCAAGCCGCCCTGAGCCGGCCGCGCTGGCGGTTGCTCCCGGCGGCGATTGGTAGAAAATGATCAGCACAATGCCGATCGCGGTCAGCGCGCCGGCCACGAGAAACACGGCGCCCGCGCCGTAAGCCGTGCCGATCGCCGGCAGCACCAGCAGCGAGATCGCAACGCCGGCCGGCCAGGAGTTGACGAAGATCGCCATCGCGGTGGCGATCTCCTTACCCGAAAACCAGTCGGTGCCCATCTTGGTGAGTTGCACGGTCAGCAACACGCCGCCGGCGCCGGAGGCGAGCCGGCCCGCCATCTGCCAGCCCCAGATGTCCGTGGTGGCCATGACGAGGCTGCCCGACGTCATCAGCAGCAGCGCGACGATCGTGGTGGGCTTGTCGCCGAGGGTCCGGCCGATCGCGCCGCCCGGCAGCGCCAGCACGATGCCCGGTGTGAAATAGAGTCCGATCAGGATGCCGATATCGGCGAGCCCGACGCCGAAGCTCTGCTGCAGCAGCGGCGCGACCGCGGCCACGCTCTGGAACTGGAACGCGATGGTGAGGCGAACGACGAACAGGATCGCAAGAATGCCCCAGCGATTGCGCAACGCGTCATCTCCCCAAGCCCTGTATCGAGCGTGCGGTGGGGAGACGCCGGAGTCAACCGGTCGTATTCCTCGCCGCGCGCCCATAGAGAAAACATAGCAGCGCCAGCAGCACCGCGGCCGAGAGCCCGAGCGACCAGTGAATGCCGATCGCCGCGCCGAACAGTCCGACCGTGATGCCGCTGAAGGCTCGCATCCCGAGCCCCGCCATGTTGTAGAGGCCGACGACGCGGCCGCGAATGTCGGACGGCGCGTTCAACTGCACCAGCGCCTGCGCCATGGTGTTGAACGACAGCTCGAAGAAGCCTGCAAAGAACAACAGCACGATCGCGACCGGATAGATCCGCACCGAGGCGAAGCCGATCAGCGCCACGCTCCACAGCATGGCGAGCATGATCGCGGTGCGCGGCGTGCCCTTGAGCCGCCCCCAGGATTCCAGCGCGATGCCGGCGAGCAGCGCGCCAGCCGCATCGGCCGCGAGCAGCACGCTGTAGGAGATTCCGGGATCGCCATGGCCGAGATCGCCGGCAAAGCCCGGCATCTGGGCGTGATAGGCATTGCCGATCATGAAGGAGGTGAGGCCGGCAAGCCATGTCATCGCCGTCAGCACCGGCTGCGTGCCGATGGCGCGGATGGTCAGCATGATGTCGGCAAGGCCGCGCACGGCGAAGCGCCGCACGGCCACGCTGTTGTCGCGCACCGGCGCCCAGAACAGCCACAGCAGCATCGGCAGATAGAACAGCGTGTTGAAGATGATGCCATGCGAGGTGCCGAGCGTGAGCATGATGATTCCGCCGACGGCGGGCCCGACCAGAATGCCGAGATAGCGCGCCATCGCGTTCAGCCGCACCGCGCTCGGAAGATCGGCGGGGCCGACGAGATCATAGAGCAGCAATTGGTTCGGCGTCTGCCAGAGCACACCGGCGCAGCCGTGGATCACCAGCAGCAGCATCGCGTGCCACATCTCGATGGTGTCGGTGATGAAGAAGAAACCCCATCCAGCCGAGGCAGCAATAAATAGCAGCATGCCGCACTGAATGATGCGGCGCGGATCGACCCGGTCGGCGAGCCCGCCAACCGCGACCGAGAACAGCAGGAACGGCAGCCAATGCGACAGCACTGCAAAGCCCCCCAGCGTCGGCGAATGGAATTTCTGGAATACCACCCAGTAGCTGATCACATGCTCGATATTGTCCGCCATCATCGCCAGCACGTAAGCGATGAACTGGAGGCGGTAGGGCACCGACTTCATCGCCGCGAACGAGCCGGACGCGACCACGGGATTTTGGGGGAGGGGGTTCAAGGGGGCACCTGGGTGGGACGTGAGCCGTCCCTACACGGTCGCCGATGAGCGCTCAAGACACTTGGGAGTGCTTGGGCACCAGCCATGCACGGCTGCCACAAGCTCAACCGTCATCCTTCGAGGCGCGCAAGAGCGCGCACCTCAGGATGACGGCGGTGGTTGCGGCGGCGCCGTAGCCCGGATGAGCGAAGCGACATCCGGGGCCGCTGCTTCCCGCATATCGCTTCGCTCATGCGGGCTACGAACAACCACGACTTGGCACGACCGCGCATCTCACATACGCTTCGCCTCAAGCCTGCACCACCAATCATAACAAGCGGGCATCGAGGAAACAGCCATGGACCAAATCCGCGTCTGCACCCACGCGGGACCGGGCAGCGAGCCCGTCATCCGCACCGTGCCGTGGCCGAAGGTCGGCAAGAGGGGCGCGCTGATCAAGGTCGGGGCCTGTGGTGTCTGCGGCACGGACCTGCACATCCTGAAAGGACATTGGCCGAGGCCGCTGCCATGGCCGTTCACGCTCGGCCATGAGCTCGGCGGAATCATCGTCGAATGCGGCGACGAATTCACCGAGGACTTCATGAGCAAGCCGCTCAAGGTCGGATCAAAAGTGATGATCCCGCCGCTGATGCCCTGCGGCCGCTGCTATTACTGCATCCATTATCCCCTGACCGCCAACAAGTGCCTGACGCCGGTCTATTACGGCCGCTATCTCGGCTTCGACAAGGCGCCTCACATGTGGGGCGGCTGGGCCGAATATGTCTATGTCGATCTCGATATGCTGCCGGGCACCAAGATCTACAAATTGCCGGACGACATGTCGCTGCGTCTGGGTGCGCTGTCGGAGCCGCTGACCTCCTGCATCCGTGCCTTCAATCGCGCGAGCCGCGCCGGCGGTTTTTCCTGGGGCGACACGGTGGTGATCCAGGGCTCGGGCCCGATCGGCATTCTCGCGGTCGCCGCCGCGCAGGAGATGGGAGCAGGGCGTGTCATCTGCGTCGGTGCGCCGGAGGAGCCGCGGCTCAAGCTCGCGCGCGAGTTCGGCGCGGAGGCGACGGTGAACATCGAGGAGATCAAATCGCCCGAGGCACGCATCGCCCGCGTGCGCGACATCGTCGGTGGGTTCGGCGCCGATCTGGTGATGGATTGCTCGGGCCACCCCTCAGCCGGCCCCGAAGGCATCGAGATGCTGCGCGACGGCGGCACCTATGTCGAGATGGGCCAGTTCACCGACGCCGGCTCGATCGAGACTTCGTGGCACCGCATCTGCACCAAGGATCTCAATGTGTTGGGCTCCTGGGGCTTTACCGGCAACGATCTGCCGCTCGGCGTCGACATGCTCTACCGCACGCGCGACAAATATCCCTGGCTGAAGATGCAGACGATCTATCCGTTCACGGAAGACGGCGTCGCGCAGGCGGTGAGGGACGCGATGGCGATGAAGACGGTGAAATCGACGATCGTGCCGTGGCCGGAACTGGTGGAGTAGGCGATGGTATCGATTCCGCACGAGCTCGCGGCGTTTCTGGTCGAAGCCAAGCGGCGGACCTATGCGGGCCTCGACGACGACGCCACCGTGGCCGCTCCGCTGCTCAGAGGCTCAAAGCAGCTCGAGCATCGCGCGGCACCCTATGCCTATCGCGATATCTATTTCGGAATAGGGTTCTTTGTCGGGCAGGAGACCGTGTCTCGGGATGAGCGCGTCATTTGGTCGATGAGCTACAGCGGTGGCGTCCGCGCGGAGATCACGGATCGAGACACCTTCCTCGCGGTCTACAAATTCCTGCGCCAGGCGTTGCTGGACGTCAGCGTCGAGTATCCGTTTTGGGGCCCGCATCTGTTCGAGCAGGCAGGCATGATTTATCAGAACGAGGTCGAGGGCGCGCTCGATCGTTTCCACGGTGTCGAGACGATCGCGCGGCAGGATGGCGTGCCGCTCTATGCGGTCCGTTACAGTGGCGGTTTGTTGCGATAAAGTCTGGCGAGCCCTGTAGCCCGGATGGAGCGCAGCGTAATCCGGGATTCTCGCCTGCGGCTCCCCGTATTCCGCTACGCTCCATACGGACTACGGGCCGGCGTTTGGAATGAAGGACGAGATGACAACCGAACCGATCCAGCCCACCCGCTCGCCCTTCCGCGCCATCCGTGCGATCGACTACACCGTCGTCTTCGTGCGCGACATGGCGGCGATGCGCCGCTTCTATGAGGACGTCCTCGCGTTTCCGCTGCTGCGGGAGCTGTCGGCGAACTGGATCGAGTACGGGTTGGGCCCCAACACGCTGGCTCTCGCTACACCGGGCCGGACCGCGACTGACACACCGACGCCGGCGGGCAGTGCCTCGCTGCAATTGGCTTTTAAGGTCCGCGCGGCCGAAGTCGATGCGTGTGCCGACGAACTTGCACGCCACGGCGTGGCGCTGCTGTCGCCGCCGACGAACCAGTCGTTCGGGCATCGGACGCTGTTCTTCCGTGATCCCGACGGCAATCTTTTGGAGGTCTATGCGGAGATCTGAACCCGGGAGCGGGCGGCCGTGCACGAAAAGTTCCATCGAAAATCCCCGAGTTATTCACGCCGGGGTGAAACTTAGGCCCGGGTTTCGGCTTTCAGTTCACGGGAGAGTTCATCGTGAAGCGAATCCTGAAACCCGTCACTTACATCCTGGCCGCCATCTACTTCCTGGTGGATGCGGTCTTCATGGCTGTGGCGAGGCCAATCTCGCGCTGGATCGGGCGGCACCTCCAGTTGAAGCGATTGCGCGGCTGGATCAGATCGCTGTCGCCTTATTGCTCGCTCGCCCTGTTTTCCGTGCCCGTCATTATCCTGGAGCCGGTCAAGCCCGTGGCGGCCTATCTCGCGGCGACCGGCCAGGTCGTGATTGGGGCGGTGACGTTCATCATCGGCGAGCTGCTCAAGCTGGTGCTGGTCGAGCGCCTGTTCCATCTCACCCGTGACAAGCTGATGAGGATTCCAGCCTTCGCCTGGGCCTATGGGAAGGTTACCGAGGTAAGGGCATGGCTGCAGGCGACCGAAGCCTGGCGCGCGGTCCGCGCCTTGGGCCGCGCGGCGAGGGACACTGTTGCGCGGGCCAGAGCCAGGCTGGCCGGCGGATTCGGCAGGCTGGTGACCTCCAAGGATTAGGGCCCGCGCGTCGCTCTCTATGCGAGCTTGCGGGCCGCGGCGGTGGCCGTGTCGCCCGTGTTCGGCGTGCCGGTCGGCTCGATCAGCAGGAGATGAACTTCCTCGCGCGCGACCGGGCGATGCTCAACACTTTTGGGCACGACATAGAGTTCGCCCGGACCGAGCGTTACCATGCGATCCCGCAATTCGATGTCCAGACTGCCTTTCAGGACGAGAAAGAAATCGTCGGTACGTCGTGCTTGTGCCAGGTGAACTCTCCCTTCACCTTCACCACCATCACGTCGCAGTCGTTGAAGGTCGTGATCGTGCGCGGAGACCAGAAATCCCCAAAAGTCGCGAGTTTGTCGGCAAGCGATATGCCGTCGGCCATGTGTCACCCTTCTTTGCTTCCTCGTGAGGCACGATTTGGGGGCGACGCGCTGGGGCGACAAGACTTGCGTCTCGACGGCTGTGGTCTCGTCGCAAGGCGTGCAGTCGCCACACAAGCCGTTCGACCGAGAGAGGTCATCTGCGCATCCCGGCAGGCCAATGGCGCACAATGTGAGCCGGGTGGCCGCGAAAACCCTCTACTTCGGCGCAAAATCCCGCTATATGCAGCGAAACGGCCCGAAAACGCTGCATGTAGTGGGTCGAGCTGGCCAGTAAGCTTATTGTCGGCATCACCAAAGCCATGCGTCATAGGCATGGTGATTTGCCCGCACTTGGCGTAAAGAGCGTCCAAATCAAATCACCACGCGTGCGGCTGGACCATTTGCCGCCTACGCAGCTTCAGGTCGCGCGGCTCGACGTTCCGCGCCTGGACCAACCAAGGTTTATCCCGTGTCTTTTCCGACCATGAGTGCGCCGCTCGCCCGAGCTTTGGCCGAGCGCAACTACGACCGTCCGACCCCCGTTCAGCTCGCCGTGCTCACGGACGAGGCCGCAGACCGCGACCTCTTGGTTTCGGCCCAGACCGGCTCCGGCAAGACCCTGGCCTATGGGCTGGCGATGGCCAAGGACCTGCTGGGCGACGCCGAGCGGTTCGAGCGGGCGGGTGCACCGCTCGCCCTGATCGTGGCGCCGACCCGCGAGCTTGCCCTGCAGGTCCATCGCGAGCTGGCGTGGCTGTACGAGCATGGGAGTGGGCGCGTCGTCTCCTGCGTCGGCGGCATGGATCCCAGGCGCGAACAGCGCGAGCTTGCGGCCGGCGCTCATATCGTCGTCGGCACGCCCGGCCGGTTGTGCGATCATTTGCGCCGCGGCCGTCTCGACATCTCGGAATTGAAGGTGGTCGTGCTCGACGAGGCCGACGAGATGCTCAATCTCGGCTTTCGCGAGGACATGGAGTTCATCCTCAAGACCACGCCGGACACGCGCCGCACCCTGATGTTCTCGGCGACATTCCCGCGCGGCATCGTCGCGCTGGCCAAGCAGTATCAGCAGCGGGCGTTCCGGATAGAGGTCGCCGGCGACGAAGGCGGTCACGCCGATATCGAGTACCGCGCGATCCGGATCGCGCCCGGCGATGCCGAGCACGCGGTCGTCAACGTGTTGCGCTTCTACGAGGCGCCGAGCGCGCTGGTGTTCTGCAGCACGCGCGATGGCGTCCGGCATTTGCAGGCGGCGCTGCTGGAGCGCGGCTTCTCCGTGGTCGCTCTGTCCGGTGAATTGACGCAGAACGAGCGGACCACGGCGCTGCAGTCGCTGCGGGACGGACGTTCGCGCGTCTGCGTGGCGACCGACGTCGCCGCCCGCGGCATCGATCTGCCTAGCCTCGATCTCGTCATTCATGCGGACCTGCCCAACGATGCCGAGGTCATGCAGCATCGCTCCGGCCGCACCGGCCGCGCGGGCCGCAAGGGGACGAGCATCCTGCTGGTGCCGCCCGTGCGGCGGCGGCGAGCGGAAATGCTGCTGAATGTTTCGGGAATCGACGCGGTCTGGGGGACGGCGCCGCAGCCGGATGAGATCCGCAAACTCGATCACGAGCGCATGAAGGACGTGCTGTTCACGGAAGAGACCACCGCCGACGATCTGGCGCTGGCGCAGGCCCTATTGGCCGAGCGGTCCGCTGAGGAGATTGCCGCTTCACTCGCACGGCTCTATCGCGCGCGGCTGCCGTCGCCCGAAGACATTATGGATCCCGGCGAGCGGAGCAGCCGGCCGCGCGAGGATCGCGGCCGCAATGATATGCGCGCACCGCGCGACGATGTCCGCGCTTCGCGTGGCGACGATCGGCCCGAAAGGGCTCGACCCAAAGCGGGAAAATCGTCGTCGAAGCATGGCATGGCGGATGGCAGCGTCTGGTTCCGGGCCAACATCGGACGAAAAAAGAATGCGGAAGCGCGCTGGCTGTTGCCGATGATCTGCCGTCGTGGCGGCATCGACAAGAACGATATCGGCGCAATCAAGATCATGGACACCACGACCGAGTTCGAAATTTCCGAGCGGGTCGCGGAATCCTTCGCCGTGAAGATCAAGCGTCCGGACAAGGAAGACAATATCCGCCTCGAGCCGATGGCGGATGCGCCGCAGCGGCAAACGGCTTCGGAAGAGCGGTCCCACGCGCCGCGGCGCGACAGCGGCGACAGCGATCATCGCGACCGCGCGCGCGAGCCGAGCGGGTTCAAGCCGCAAGGCAAACCTCAAGGCAAGCCACATGGCAAGCCGCACGAAAAGCCGTACGGCGAGCGCACACCGAAATTCGACGATGCTCCTTCCTTCGCAAAGAAGAAAAAGCACAAGAACAAGCCGGGCCACGCCGAGCCCTCGGTCACGTCGTGGTCTGAGAAGGGCGCCGCCGGAAAGAAGCCGAAGACGAAAAAGAAGCATCGCGCCTGACGGCCGCCTTCCGGCGTCGCCGGGGAGGGGCGCTACGTCGCAGCGAGGTCGCGCAGCATGTAGGTTGCGCTGTCGCCGTAGGTCGCGAGCTTTGCCCGCAGCTCCGCATCCGCCTTGACGGGCCGAAAGCCGAGACGCTCCCACAGCGGCCGCGTGGCGTAGACCGACACCAATGCGAGCGTCGCGATCCCTGACGCGCGCGCGAGCTGTTCGATCGCCAACACATAATCGCGCGCAACGCCGCCGCGAAAGTCGGGCAGCACCGCGACGTCGTGCAAATAGAGGCAGTCCGCATCGCCGGGCAATTGCTCGAGCAAGCCGTCGAGCGGCGGAATCCGGTGCTGCATCCAGGGATGCGCGAGACCGTAGCCGACGATCCCGTCGTCCGTGGCAAGCACGCGGCAGCCATCGGGATAGAGCCGCATCTTTTCCGCGAACACTTCGGGACGTTCAGGCAGATCAGGATGGATCCGCGCTGCGATCGTGCTGACCGCCGGCAGATCGGAGGCGTGCGCGGGACGCCAATGCAGCTTGCTCATGTCGACCCGTCGTTCCGTCTCCATCATCCCAGTTTATTCCGATGTGACGATGCGCGCAGCGAAAAAAATCCTTGCCGCCATCTCAGGAATACGACGGCTCGCGCGGCGTCCTACCCATGCAAGCCCATTGCATGACAGGAGAGACCATGACGACATCCTCGATCCGCCTCGCGCTCACGCTCGCAATATCGCTGGCGATGATTCCCGCCGCTTTCGCGGCACCGCCGACAAAGACCGGCAAGACCGACAAGGGCAACGTGCTCACCGACGCCAAGGGCATGTCGCTCTATACTTTCGACAAGGATGCGGACGGCAAGTCGGCCTGCAATGGTCCGTGCGCGACCAACTGGCCGGTGCTGAAGGCCGAGGCGAGCGATGCCGCCGCCGACGGCTACACCGTCATCACGCGCGACGACGGCTCGAAGCAGTGGGCCTACAAGGGCAAGCCGCTCTACACCTTCGCCAAGGACACCAAGCCCGGCGACGTCACCGGCGACGGCTTTCTGAACGGCGCCTGGCATCTGGCGATGCCGTGAGTAGGGTCCACTGCTAGCGCAGCCCCTCATACACCATCAGCCCGCGTGCGATCTGCAGCTTGCGGATCGCGCGCGGCAACAGTTTTTCCGGCTGGTGCAGATAGCGCCAGGAGGTGAGGGCGAACGGGCCAAGCGCGCCGCATTCGTCGTCGAACGGCGCGAGCACGCCTGTCACGCTCACTGGTGTATGCGGGCGGGCGTTGAACGGCAGCAGCAGCAGCTCGAGATAGGCCTTGCTGCCGTCCTCGCGTGTGGCGGTGACGCCGGCGATTGCGCCGAGGCTCTCGTCGGCGACGATGGTCGTGATCTCTTCGATCTCGCGGCGGCTGGCTTCGTTGAACAGCGCCGCAAAGCTCGAATCCTTGAGGTCGCACCCGGCGAGCGCGCAGACGCGCGTGCCCGCGACGCGGAACGGGAAGCCGAGATTGGGCTCGCAGGACAGCACGAAGATGTCACCGAGCAGGCCGCGCACGGCGGCCGGATCGATATCAGCCCGGTCTGGCGCCCGCGCAGTGCCGCGCTTCTCGTTCCAATATGCGGAGAACTCGCGGCTCGACGGATGTTTCATGACTGAACGCTTACCCCGGGGCGCAACCTTGCGGGACAAACCTGTCCCGCTTCAGTGCAGCCGCGATCCCTGTGTTGTTGTGCAGGAGGGGCTTTGCAGCGTCCATGCCGCAGCGGCGTTTTCGGCGTCCCTGGCGCTGCCTTTGCGTCGTTAACGTTAAATTAACTATGCCCTTTCCGTGCGCCGCCCCGCTGCTATGGTGATCGCGGTCGCAAGCTTCGCCGCTTTCTCCAGGTTCTCGGCGAGGCCTGTACACAGGCGTCAAACAGTTTGGTCACCGGCCGCGGGGAGGGGTGGGGATACTCCCGTCTCTCTGGGTACCGGAAGTCCGACACGGATAGGCAGGGCTTTCCCAGGGCCCTGCCTTTTCCTTTTGTGCACTTGCGCAGGGCGGGCAAAGGCGACTATCTCCAAGGCCTGTTGTTACGCCTGTTGCTCCGACGCGCCTGAAAGCGAAGCCGCCTTGGATTCCCCGCCAAATTCTCCGCCGCAAGATCCTCCGTCGCAAGATGCTTCGCTGGGGGTGCCGGCCGTCGTTGAGGAGGCTCCGCGCGAGCCGATCCTGACGCTGCCGTTCGCGCTGACGGCCTATATCCTCTTGCTCGCGGTGATCCATCTGCGGGTGCTGCTGCCGCCGGAGCTCGAGAACTGGACCATCGACGTCTTCGGCTTCATCCCGAAGCGCTACGATTCTTCGCTGCTCAATCTGGAGATTCCCGGTGGGGCGGGCGCCAAGGTCTGGACCTTCGTCACTTATTCGCTGCTGCACGCCAATCTCACCCATCTCGGCTTCAACGTGCTGTGGCTGTTGCCGTTCGGCAGCGCGCTGGCGCGGCGCTTTGGCGCCATCAGGTTCTTCCTGTTCCTGGCGGTGACGGCGGCGGCCGGCGCGGTCGCCCATCTCGTCACCCATGAGCACGCGGTGGCGCCGATGATCGGCGCCTCGGCCTCGGTGTCCGGCGCGATGGCGGCGGCGATCCGCTTCGCCTTCGTTCGCGGCAGCTTCCTGTCTTTCAGCCGATCGGATGCCGATACCGCCGCAAGAGTTCCGGCGCTGCCGCTGTCGCGCGCGCTGCGCGACGGGCGGGTGCTCGGTTTCCTCGCGGTGTGGTTCGGCGTCAACATCGTCTTCGGCGTCGGCGCGATCGGCGTCGACAGCGAGACCACGAGCGTTGCCTGGCAGGCGCATATCGGCGGCTTCCTTGCCGGCCTGTTGCTGTTCACGCTGTTCGATCCCGTGCCGCGCGCGCGAAGCGATGCTGCGGATGCGTCATCACAGGACATTTCGGACCGTATTTGAAGCGGTGCTTGCGGCGCCGCCCGAATTCATCCATCATTCCCGAGAAGAATGTTCCGAAGCGACAGGCCGCTAGCGGCGATGCTTCGCAAAGCGCCTGAGCGTGAAACCGGCGCTGAAACTGTTAGTTGAAGACTCGAAGAACAAGTCCGGACCGCGAACAGCGGACGGTTTCGATTCAGGGAGGCGACAATGACGGTACGTTCGATTCTCAACACCAAGGGCCACCAGATCATGAGCGTCGAACCGGACGCCAAGCTGGCGGTCGCGGTTAAATTGCTCGGTGAGAAGAAGATCGGCGCGGTGCTGGTGATGAACCAGAGCCGGCTGGAAGGCATCCTGTCGGAGCGCGACATCGTGCGGGTGATCGGCGAACGCGGCGCCGGCGCACTGGAGGAGCCGGTCTCGCAGGTCATGACCCGCAAGGTCGTCACCTGCAAGGAGACCGACACGGTCGCCGAGCTCATGGAGATGATGACCACCGGCAAGTTCCGCCATCTGCCCGTGGTCGACAACGGCAAGGTGGTCGGCCTGATCTCGATCGGCGACATCGTCAAGCGTCGGGTGCAGGAATACGAGTCCGAGCAGGAAGCCCTGCGCGACTACATCAAGACCGCCTGATCAGGCCTGCTGGTCGGCTTTGGGCGCGGCGCCCTCCGGCGCGGGCGCGAGCTCGTGGATTGCCTCCTGGATGGACTCCAGCGCACGCTCGGCAGCGCGGGTGCCCAGGGCGATGAGGTCCTCGGAGCGGTGAAAATCGAACCAGCCGAATTGACCGATCCGCGGTGTGATCAGCATATCGGGCGGATCGCCGGCGAGGCGGGCCCGGGTGATGCGGTCCTGCATGATGTTGAAGGCGTCGACCATCACCGAAGAGAGGCCGGGCCGGGCGCTGCCGCCGCCGAAGAACTCGCGCTTCACCGTCTTCTCAGGCGAGAAGAATCTCGGGAAGCGCCGCTTTGACGTCTGCTCTTCCGCCGCGGGGATCACCGGCTCGGGTATCGCGCCGTGCGAATAGACCGTCGTCGAATAGGTGAAGATGTCGCTGGAAAGATTTGCGGCGATGACGATTTCTGCGCCGAGCGCGCGCGCGGCCGAGACCGGCACCGGGTTCACCAATGCGCCGTCGACCAGCCAGCGATCGCCGATCAGGACCGGAGAGAAGATGCCGGGCAGCGCATAGGAGGCGCGCATCGCGTCGACCACGCGGCCGCGCGTCAGCCAGATCTCGTGGCCGGTGCGGACCTCGGTCGCGACGGCGGCGAACTTGACCGGGAGATCCTCGATCTGGCTCTGGCCGCAGGCAGCCTCGAGCCGGGTCGCCAGCTTCTCGCCGCCGATCAGGCCGGAGCCGTTGAGGCGGATGTCGAGATAGCCGAGGATGTTGCGCATCCCTTGCAGGCTGCGGCCCCATTCTTCCAGCGTATCGAGCCGGCCGGCCGCATAGAGGCCGCCGACCACGGCGCCAATCGAGGTGCCGACCACGACGTCAGGCACTATTCCGTTGGCGAGCAGGGTCCGGATAATGCCGATATGAGCGAAGCCGCGCGCCGCGCCGCCGCCAAGCGCAAGGCCGATGACCGGCCGGCGGATGCTGCCCAGGCCGACTTTCTCGGCGACCTTGTCGCTGTTCGAACCCCGACCCTTCAATATGTCCAGCACCGAAACTCTCCTACGCCGGGACCCGCCATCAGACTAGGCACCGCAGTCGCGCTCCGCCAGAACCGGGCCGAAGCATGGTTTATGCCGGTTTGGGAAGGGCACGGGGCAGGAGTATGGCGAGGCGCGGTTGCCCCTGGGGTAATCACGCAGGCGTCAACCGGGTTCCAAAAGCCGTGTCGGGCCGTATTTCTCGGGGTTTCGGAGGCTTGAATTTGCCGCGTTTTCGGTGAAAAGCAGGTGGCATGACTCTCGGGGGTGACGGCATCATCGGATGGCGGCGCAGCGCATCGCTGCTGCCGGCGCTGATCCTTGCTGCCTGCCTCTATGCCTTTGGCCAAAATGCTGCGCAGGCGCAGCTTTTCTCCGATCGTCCACCGCCGGTGCCGCCCGCATCGGTGCCCGATCCCGGCGGCGCGGTCAGTCTGGCGCCGCCCTCCGGCCCGGGTGCCGGACCGCCGAGCCTGCCGCCGACCCTGTTGCAGCCGACCACGCCCAGCATGCCGCCGCCCGCGGTCACGACCGTGCCGTCCGCCGCGCCGCTCAACGCGGCCGTGCCCGGGCAGGGCGTGCTGTCACTGACGGCGAAATACGGCAAGGACACCCCCCCGATCACCAGCGGCCTGGTCTGGCGCGTGTTTGCCGATCGTCCCGACGAGAACGGCACCTTCAAGCTGATCCGCGAGGACCGCAATGCCACGCCGAACATCGTGCTGCCGCCCGGCAATTACGTCGTGCATGTCGCCTTTGGCCTCGTCAGCGCGGTGCGCACCGTCAGCCTGAAGGCCGAGACCGACCGCGAGTCCTTCGTGCTGCCCGCCGGCGGCTTGCGCATCGAGGGCCGCGTCGGCACCAGCCGCATTCCGCAGAACCAGATCTCGTTCGCGATTTACAAGGGCAGCCAGTTCGAATCCGGCGAGCGCGCCTCCCTGGTGCCGAACGTCGCCGCCGGTGACGTCGTGCTGCTGCCGGAGGGCACCTACTACATCATCTCGAATTACGGCGATGCCAATTCGGTGGTGCGCTCGGACATCCGCGTTCAGGCCAGCAAGCTCACCGACGTCACCATCACCCACCGCGCCGCCGTCATCACGCTCAAGCTGGTCAGCGACAGGGGCGGCGAGGCGCTCGCCAACACCGCCTGGTCGGTGCTGACCCCGGGCGGCGACGTCATCAAGGAATCGATCGGCGCCTTCCCGCGCGTCGTGCTCTCGGAAGGCGAATACCGCGCCATCGCCAAGAACGAGGGCAAGGTCTACGAGCGCGGGTTCAACGTCGTCAACGGCGTCGACGGCGAAGTGGAAGTCGTCGCGCGGTAGTGCTTGAGCGGTGATACCGCATGCGGCCTGACGCTGGTCTTCGTGTCTGGCGAACACGTCTCATTCAGCGCACGGATCTCCCATATCTTATTACCGCCAGTCCTCGTCACGTGCGAAAGCGGATGCTCTCCGCTGCTCCGTTTGGTGTTGCGATTTGAATAGCTTTGTCAGCGCTACCAGGCAGGACCGACAAACACCGGCACCCCCGGCTTATTCCAGCGGCGCCGCGACTTCCTCACAGCCGGTGCAAGATACCTATTTCCGATAATCAATTTTATTCGCTTTCCATCCTGCTGCGTTATATGTCGGGCATCCCTCCAACGGAGGAGGCCGGAGCAGGCTCGTGCGTCTGCGAGACCGGCAAGGAGCAGGGGACCAAGCTCGTCGGCATGTTCGAAGTGATCCTCACCAGGCGTAAGCGGTTCGGCTGGCGGTGGCAGGTGTGCGACCAATCCGGCAAGAAATTCGCCGATGGCTTCGAGCGCACCCGGCCGTCCGCCAAATATCATGGCGAGCGCGCATTGTTCTTTCTGTTGTCGCAGGCCCATCTGCGCAACCGCTTGGCGACGTCCAGCGAGGACTAGTCGCCTCAGCGCGTGCGGGTCTCCGCAGCCCGGCTTGCGCTTCGCTTCATCCGGCGACTAGACTTCTCTGCGAGCGCCGTCAGATGTCCACAACGAGCTTGCCCTGCGTCGCGTGATCGCGGATCAGCGCATAGGCATCGCCGACGTTCTCCAGTGTGAAGTGCCGGGCATCGAGCGTCGGCAAGAGCTTGCCGGCCTCAACCAGGCGCGTGGCTTCCGCCATGATCACTCCGTGATGCGCGCGGCCTTCCCCTGAGAGCAGCGGCAGCAGCGTGAACACGCCGGAATAGGTGGCGGAGCGGAACGAGAGCGGCGCAAGCGCGTGCGAGCCCCATCCGAGCGCGCTCACGACATGGCCGAAGCGGCGCACGGCTTCGAAGGAAGCGTCGAGTACCTGACCGCCGACGGTGTCGTAGACGACGTCGAAGCCGCGGCCGCCCGTATGCTCTGCAACATAAGTCGCGATGGCGGTATCGCGATCGATGAAGGTCGCGCCAAAGCCTTCGATGGTGGCGCGCTGCGATGCCGAGCCGGTCGCGAACATTTCTGCCCCGAACGCGCGCGCGATCTGGATTGCCATGTGCCCAACGCCGCCTGCGCCGCCATGGATCAACACCTTTTGTCCGGCCTTCAGCGCCGCGCGGTCGATCAGTCCTTCCCAGGCCGTGATGAAGATGAGGGGCAGGGCGGCTGCCTCCCGCATGCTGAGATTGGCAGGCTTCAACGCCAGCAGGTCGGCGTCGACAGCGGCGAATTCGGCGAGCGATCCCTGCACACCGCCGACGCCTCCCGTCATGCCATAGACCTCGTCGCCCCGGTTGAACCGCGAGACGTCACGACCGGTCTGTTCGATCACGCCGGCGAGATCCAGCCCGAGGATTGCAGGCAGCGGATGGCGCGCATGCGCCGCCGCGCCCGCATGGATCTTGGTGTCGAGCGGATTGATCCCGCTCGCGCGGAGTCGCACCAGCACCTCGCGCGGACCGATCTCGGGCGTGGGGACGGTTGAGGGGCGCAGCGGCGCGTTGTGGGTCTCCAGGACAGCCGCGCGCATCGTCGATTGTCTCGTCATGATCGTCTTGCTCCGTTGTCGGCCTCCAATATGCCCATGATTTTTTGCATGGGAAGGAATGAGAATGTACGATTGTCGTGCGTTTTTGTATGAGGAGGCTTCCGGTGGACTGGAGCGATCTGCGC
Organism: Bradyrhizobium sp. URHA0013; assembly: GCF_000518345.1. NCBI lineage: Bacteria > Pseudomonadati > Pseudomonadota > Alphaproteobacteria > Hyphomicrobiales > Nitrobacteraceae > Bradyrhizobium > Bradyrhizobium sp. URHA0013. Next base: position 272,813 of record NZ_JADK01000009.1, read on the forward strand.
ATCTTCCTGGCGGTTGCGCGCGAAGGCACTCTCGGCGCGGCCGCACGGAAGATCGGCCAGACCCAGCCGACGATGGGACGGAGACTTCGTGCGCTCGAAAAGTCGCTCGGACAAACGCTGTTCCAGCGCACGGCGGATGGCTTCGTGCTGACCGACGAGGGCACAGCTGTGCTGCGCCATGCCGAGCGGATTGAAGAGGAGGCGCTCGCCTTGGAGCGGCGTGCATCCGGCGCGGAGACGCAGCTCGATGGCTTGCTGCGTCTGTCGTCGTCGGACTGGTTCGGGACGGTGATACTCTCGCCGCTGATTGCCGCGTTCGGCAAGCGCCATCCCAAGGTGACCGTCGAGCTTCTGACCGATGCGCGCCTCTACAGTCTGCCGCGCCGCGAGGCTGATCTCGTCTTCCGCATCAAACCGTTCGACGAGCCTGAAGTGATCTCCCGGAAGCTGCTCCATATTCCCTACGCTCTCTACGGCAAGAAAGGCAGCAAGCCGCCACGCGCCGGCGACGGAAGCGGTATCCGTGTTGTGACCATGAACGCCGAATTCGCCGACATGCCCGATGCCCTCTGGTTGAAGCGCACGCTGCCGAATATGCAAATCGCCTCGCGCAGCAATAATAGGCAGGCGCAGGCGGAGCTTTGCGCGAGCGGCGGCGGGCTGGCAGTGCTGCCGCGTCCCCTCGGCGACCGCGACCGCCGGCTGGTCGCGCTCGACATCGGCGCGACGCCACCCGGCCGCGACACCTATGTCGGCTATCACCGCGATCTCAGGCGCCTCGCTCGCCTGCGCGCGCTGCTCGATCTCGTGATCGATCGATTGGCAGGGTGATGGCTCTTGACACGCTGCCGTGGCCAGGGTGTGCGCAGCGATACCCGGGACAGGTGCGGCGCGAGCTGGATTGCGCTGGGCTCATCCGGGTTACAAGACCTTGCGGCGCCCGTCAGGCGAAACACCCAAGCTGTCGGTCAATTCCTGACCTCAAAATATTCCGCTTTACCGAAATTCGGAAACGGCGTATGTCTCGCCGTAACCCGGCCCAAGGAAGAGGGGCGTATCGCGATCGTCACGAACGCGGGCCGGACGGCGGTGGACGTGGGTGACATCGGCGCGAACGGCTTCGCAGGGCGGGCAACCGTGAGTGAAGGCCTCGCGCACACGACGGGTGTGATCCGCGTACGGCAAAATCGTGTGGTCCTGGCGCCCGGGGTCTGTGCGCCAAGCCTTGCGGTGATGTGGGTTGCCCAACCGGGCGCACGCGTCAGCCATCCGCAAGGCGACGGGGGCAATAGTGCATCGCTCCCCGGGGAGAGCGCGACATAAGCTGTAAAGCCACTGCGCAGGGAAGGCTGGATGTTGGGCTTCACCTGTATGCCGCTGTGCAATATTCTTACGACAATCTCGCACAGTGGACCGCGGGTGCCAGCCGGCACCCGGTCTTCCCTGCGCCCTCTTTCAATTGAGGGTAAACGACGAAGCAAAGCTCGGGCGAGCAAGCCGCGAGGATGCGAAGGTGTGTCTGCGATCCGGAATGCGAATGGAAGCGCGACGCTGCCACCCACAGACTCCGTCATTGCGAGCGCAGCGAAGCAATCCAGTCTGCCGCCGCGGAAAGATTCTGGATTGCTGTGCTGCGCTCGAAATGACGGGGATGATGGAAGTGCCCGGCGCCGAGATCGCAAAGCTGCTCGCCGCTTTCAGCCAGCGTGCTTCACGGGCGGCGTAACTCGGACGGATAACACTCATAGACCAGCGCCTTGAAGGCGGGCGTGATGCGGCTGCGCTCGTTCTGGGTCTGCTGCATCAGCAGGTAGACCATGTCGAGCTTGGGATCGACGCCGAAATAGGTGCCGCTGCCACTGTCCCATTTCAACTCGCCGAGCGAGCCCGGCGGCGGCGGTTTGGCGTTGCCGGGATCGGTCCGCACCGCAAGGCCATAGCCATAGCCGAAACCGTCGCCCGGAAAATAGAAATAGTCGCGTCCGACGCCCGAGCCCGGCCCGACGTGATCGGTCGTCATGGCCTTGAAGGCCGCAGGACTGAGATAGCGCTTGCCGTCGAACTCGCCGCCATTGAGCAGCATCTGCGAGAAGCGCTGATAGTCGGTGATGGTCGAGAGCAGCCCGCCGCCGCCGGACTGCCATTCGGGATGGTCGAGGCGCTCGCGCTCGGCGGCGAGCAGGATGTTGTCGTTCGGCAGGGGCCGCGCCATCCGCGCGAGCTCGTCCTCGGTCGCCAGCGCGAATTTTGTGCTGCTCATGCCGAGCGGATCGAAGATGCGCTGCTTGAGGAATGCGTACAGCGTCTGGCCCGAGATGATCTCGATGACGCTGCCGAGCACGTCGGTGGAATGACCGTAGCGCCACAGCGTTCCCGGTTGCCGTGCCAGCGGCAGCCTCGCGATTCGTTGGGCGAACTCCCTGTTGTCGAATTGACCTTCGAAGATGTTGGCGGCCTTGTAGGCCTGCTCGACCCATTTGCCGCCGATATAGTCGTAGCTGATGCCCGAAGTGTGCCGCAGCAGATCCTCGATGTTGACGGGACGGACCGGGGCCACGAGATCCACCTTCAGCGTGCCGTCGGGATTGGTGACCTCGAGGCCTACCTTGGTGTCGGCAAAGAGGGGAATGTATTTCGACACGGAGTCGGTGAGCGCAAGCTTGCCCTGGTCGATCAGCATCATCGCGCCGAGGCACGTGACCGGCTTGGTCATCGAGTGGATGGCGAAGATCGTATCGGACGTCATCGCGAGGCCCGTTCTGGTGTCGCGCACGCCAAAAGTCTTCAGATAGACCGGCTTGCCGTGCTGCTGGACCAGCACCACCACGCCCGGCAGCCGGCCGCTCGTCACCTCGTTGTCAAAATACGCGGTGATACGGTCGAGCCCGTCGGACGACGGCGCGGGGATGTCGGCGGCGCGGCTTCGCGCCATCGTGCCGGCCAGCAGCGCGGCTCCGACCAGAAATTCACGACGCTTCATCCGGGCTTCCTCCCTTGCCGGGATCAAAGCCGCAAGACGTCGAAGGCGTCAACACGCCTTCGGTTAAAATCGCGTCACGATTTCAGAAAGGACCGGTCGCGGACGGTCCTCGCTCGGCCTGGTCGGCTTGCCGATATGGACGAAGCCGGCAAGTTTCTCATCCGGCTTGAGGCCGAGGCCGTCCAGCACGTCGCGATCGAACGAGAACCAGCCGGTCAGCCAGCAGGCGCCGTAGCCGAGCGCGGTCGCGGCCGTGACAATGTTCATGACGCTGGCGCCGGCCGACAATTCCTGCTCGAAGGCCGGCACTTTCGGATGCGGCTTGGTGAAGCTGACGATGCCGATCACCAGCGGCGCATCCGTGAGGCGTTTGCGCTCGGTCTCGACATCGGCCGCTGCCGCGCCGGGATTCTTCCGGGCAAACACCTTCGCGATCACCTCGCCGGCGCGCTCGCGCGCATCGCCCTCGAAGATGATGAAGCGCCAGGGCGCGAGCTTGCCATGGTCGGGCACGCGCGCGCCGATGGTGAGGATGGTCTCGAGCTCGGCCGGGGAGGGGCCGGGCCCGGACATCTCGCGCGGCTTGACCGAGCGGCGGGTCTTCAGGAGTTCGATGGCGTCGGGCACTGCGGTTTCCTCTTCGGCTGGTCGTCGGGCGTGCAATCCCCACATAGGAATGCACGCCCGCAACCGAAAGCGAGTTTAGACCGATTTCAGATGTCAGGCCGCGCCGCGCGCCCGCTTCACATCCGGCGGGGTCGCCTCGTCGACGAGGGCGGCGATGGCCTCCACCGTCGTCGTCACTTGCTGACCGTCGCTGCCGAGCCGGCGGATCGAGACCGACTGCGTCTCGGCCTCTTTCTTGCCGACCACGAGCAGTGCCGGAATCTTGGCCAGCGAATGCTCGCGGACCTTGTAGTTGATCTTTTCGTTGCGCAGGTCGATCTCGGCCCGAAGTCCCGCACGCCGGACCTGCTCCAGCACCTGCTTGGCATACTCGTCGGCTTCCGACGTGATGGTGGTGACCACCACCTGCACCGGCGACAGCCAGAGCGGGAAGTTGCCGGCATAGTGCTCGATCAGGATGCCGATGAAGCGCTCCATCGAACCGCAGATCGCGCGGTGCACCATGACCGGCGGCTTCTTGCCACTGTCGTGGTCGATGTAGAACGCACCGAACCGTTCCGGCAGGTTGAAGTCGACCTGCGTGGTGCCGCACTGCCAGTCGCGGCCGATGGCGTCGCGCAGCACATATTCGAACTTCGGCCCGTAGAAGGCGCCTTCGCCCGGATTGATCTCGGTCTTGATGTGATTGTTCTGCGACTGGATCTCACGCAACACCGTCGCCATCACGCGCTCGGCGTGATCCCACATCGCGTCGGTGCCGACGCGTTTTTCCGGCCGGGTCGACAGTTTGACGGTGAGATCGCCGGTGAACCCGAAATCGGCGTAGGTCGACAGGATCAGCTCGTTGATCTTCAGGCACTCGTCGGCGAGCTGATCCTCCATGCAGAAGATGTGCGCGTCGTCCTGGGTGAAGCCGCGCACGCGCATCAATCCATGCATCGCGCCGGACGGCTCGTAGCGGTGCACCACGCCGAACTCGGCGAGCCGCAGCGGCAGGTCGCGGTAGCTCTTCAGGCCATGCTTGAAGATCTGCACGTGGCCCGGGCAGTTCATCGGCTTCAGCGCGAACCAGCGCTTGTCCTCGGCCTCCTCGCCGGCCGACTGCGCCGCGAACATGTTCTCGCGGTACCAGCCCCAATGGCCGGACGTCTCCCACAGCGACTTGTCGAGGATCTGCGGGGCGTTGACCTCGCTATAGTCGCCGGCCAGGCGCCGGCGCATATAGGCGATCAGCTGCTGGAAGATGGTCCAGCCCTTGGCGTGCCAGAACACGACGCCCGGGCCTTCCTCCTGGAAATGGAAGAGGTCGAGCTCGCGGCCGAGCTTGCGATGGTCGCGCTTTTCCGCTTCCTCGATCTGCTTCAGATAAGCGTCGAGGTCCTCCTGCTTGGCGAACGCCGTGCCGTAGATGCGGGTCAGCATCGGGTTGTTGCTGTCGCCGCGCCAATAGGCGCCGGCCACTTTCATCAGCTTGAAGGCGTTGCCGACCTTGCCGGTCGAGGTCATGTGCGGGCCGCGGCAGAGATCGAACCAGTCGCCCTGGTAATAGATCTTGATCGGCTCGTTGCCGGGAATGGCGTCGACCAGCTCGACCTTGAACGCTTCGCCCTTGTCGCGGAACACCTGTTTCGTCTTTTCGCGATCCCAAACCTCCTTGGTAAAAGGCTTGTCGCGCGCGATGAGCTCGCGCATCTTTTTCTCGATCGCGGCAAAGTCCTCCGGCGTGAACGGCTCGTTGCGGAAGAAATCGTAATAGAAGCCGTTCTCGATCACGGGACCGATGGTGACCTGGGTGCCCGGCCACAGCGTCTGCACGGCTTCGGCAAGTACGTGGGCGCAGTCATGGCGGATCAGCTCAAGCGCGCGCGGATCGTCGCGGTTGATCAGCTCGATCCTGGCGTCGGCTTCGATGGGATCGTCGAGGTCGGAGACCACGCCGTCGAGCGCCATCGCGACCGTGCGCTTGGCCAGCGACGGCGAAATGCCCTTGGCAAGTTCGAGGCCGGTGATGCTCTTGGCATATTCGCGCCGGGCGCCGTCGGGGAAGGTGAGGGTGATTTTTTCCGGCGGGGTCACGGGTCTCAAATTGCTGAGGCTGTACTGGAAGCCGGATTCGGATTTGGGCTGCTCGGACTTGGACTGGTCCTTGGACTGGTCCTTGGATTGGTCGTTGGGCTGGTCGGTCATGGCGTGTCTCCTGAGGCTCACTCCTGCGAACGAGCGCAGGTAAGCGGGAACGAGCGATATATCAGGCGATTCGGCCTGCGCAATCCGGCATTTCCAAGAAACCGGCGCGCAAAAGCGGGGGCGCTGCACGAACTATTCCGGGCAACGCCCTTTAACTGGTCGCAAGCCCGCTCTACATGCGTTTGCATGGAAAATGCACGCGCGGGCCGTTTCGCGCCAACCGCCCTGATGCTCGGCAATCTCGTCACCGGCTGCTCGGTCTTGGCACCGGCGGGCATGCTGCCGGAATTGGCGACGGGGCTCGACGTCAGCATCCATGCGGCCGCGCTCCTGATCACCTTCGGGGCTGTCATCCTGTGCATCGGCTCGCCGCTGACGGCCTGGCTCACCAGCCGGATCGAACGCCGGACGCTGCTCACCACGACGCTCGCGGTGCTCGCTTTTGGCAATCTCGCCTCTGCCTTTGCGCCCGATTATGCAAGCCTCCTCGTCATCCGCCTGGTGATGCTCGCGGTCGGCGCGCTCTACACGCCGCAGGCCGCCGGTACGGCGGCGTTGATCGTGCCGGTGGAGCGTCGCGGCAGCACGATTGCCTACATCTTTCTCGGCTGGTCGCTCGCTGCCGCCGTCGGCCTGCCGCTGATCACGTTCATCGCCAGCCGCTATGGCTGGCGCGCGGCCTATGGCGGGATCGGCGCGCTCGGCTGCGTCAGCCTCCTGCTGTTGCTGATGCGACTGCCGGCGGGCCTGAAGGGCACGCCGGTGGATCTGAAGACCTGGAGCGCGGTCGGTGGCAACAGGACGATCCTGCTGCTGCTTGCGATCACGATGTTGCAGATGTCCGGGCAGTTCGTGGTGTTCACCTTCATGGGGCCGCTGCTCAACAAGCTGACCGGCGCAGGGCCCGATGCGATCGGCATGGTGTTCGCTCTCTATGGCGTTTGCGGCTTCCTCGGCGTTGTCATCGCGACCCGCATCGTCGACACCTCGGGACCCTATCGCACCTCGCTGCTGTTCACCTGGCTGCTGCTTGCAGGAATCACCGGCTGGGCGCTCGGCGCCGGCACGCTCGCGTTGATGGCGGGTGCGGTCGCGATCTGGGGCCTCGGCTTTGCCTCGACCAATTCGATGCAGCAGGTGCGGCTGGTCTCGGCCGCACCGTCGCTGGCATCGGCGACCGTCGCACTCAACACCTCCGTCCTCTATATCGGCCAGGCGGTCGGCTCTGCCGTCGGCGGACTGCTGTTCGCCCGCGAGCTCCTGCATACGCTCGGCTTCGTCGCGGTCGGTTTCGTCGTGCTGGCATTGATCCTGGTGGTCCTGACCCGGCCCCGGCCGGCAACAGCCGCCCCGGCCTGAACGGAAGCGTGTCTGTGTGCGCAAGGTGCTTGGCAAACCGCGCGCCGGGAGGCTAGAAGGCCGGTCATGGGGACCAAAGAGGGTTGACTGAGATGAGGATGATTCTGGCGGTTGCCGCGGTGCTCTATTCAGCTTCCGCTTTCGCGCAAGCCGACAAGCCACCAATGATCGGGGACAAGCCGTTGGTGCAGGTCAAGCCCAAGGGCACCAAGGCAGGGACCAAGGAGGCTGCGGCTAAGCCGGCTGCGGCGCCGAAGGGCAAGCCGCAATCCATCGCAGCGCGGCTCCAGGCCTGCCTCGATCTCGACGACGGCACCAAGGACCGGCTCAATTGCTACGACGCCGTGATTGCGCCGACGCCGAAGCCGAAGCCGGCGAAGGCCAAGGGCTACGCCGATTGCCGTTTCTTCAAGGAAGAGGACGAGCGGCTGGCCTGCTTCAACGGCTTTGCCGAGAGCATTCCGAAGCTGCCAAAAACCTGAGGCCGCTAAGACCCGAAGGATCAGGAGCCGGACGGTTAGTCGCTGATCCGGCTCAGCACGGCCCTGAAGGCAACGCCCGGCAGTTGCAGTGCGGTGCCTTCGAATTCCGCCGTGTCGCCATCCTCCCGGCCGGCGAGCGTCAGCGTGATCCGGTCAAGACCGAACAACGCCTTGAAGCAAGGGTCGTCATTGTGGCGCTCGGTCGAGATCTTGACTCTGACGCTGTCGCCTTCGCCCGTGCAGGTGCCGATGAACGCGAAAGCGGAATTGCCGCCGCGCATCTTGCCCTCGGTCACATAGACGACGCCGCAACCCGTGCCGTGAACCGTGTGGAAGTCGACCTTGTAGAGTCCCTGACGCACAGCATGTCCCCGCAGAATCCCAAATACGACTTGGCCGGCAAAGTATGATTGTTGCCAGTGGAAGCAATCCGGTCGGCACCGGGACCGTCGGCCATCAACATCACATTTTGATCAAGGCTCGAGAGAGTTGCGGGCCGTGCAGCCAAATGCCGACGGGCGCAATATCGCTACCGGCTCGATGCGGATGGATTGGTGGAGGCCACGCGCGTGAGCGCGAGTGATGGCGTCGCCGACATCTTCACCAGGACGTCCTTGAGCGGGTCCCGCGTCCACGCTCGCGTCACATAGTCGCGATGGGTAATGCCGTCCCCGGTTTCGACGAACACCACGCTGCCCGGACGTAAGGGGCCGTCCATCTCTTCGGAGACGGTGATGCCCTTCTGCCGCAGCGTGCTCATCAGTTCGCGGTCGCGCCGCGCGGTGTAGTGGGTGTAGGAGCTGACGAAGAAGCCGGAGCGGTGGCTCTCGATCCATGAGGCGAACTTGTCCATCTCGCCATAGACGGCGTCGAGCAACACGACGCCGCGGACACGGTCGCTGATGCCGCCGACCTCGAGGCTCCAGGCCGTCGGCAGGAAGCCGCCGCTGTAGCCGACGATCACGATCGGCATGTTGGCGAAGGCGCGGGCGCTGTTGGGATCGCCGGTGAGGCGAGCGAGATGGTTCGCCGACTCGTCGATGAAGCGCTTGAGGCCGCCGGCCTGCCAGAATTTTCCTGCGCTGGAATCGGCGGCATCGACCGCCATCTGCGGTGCGAGCAGGATGGCATTGGCGCCGGAATCGGTGACCTGCTGCGGCACCAGCTGTCGGTCGCGCACATCGCGCTCGAGTGTCGCGCCATTACCGTGGAAGAACACCACGATCACGCCTGGCTTCCGCACGTCGAAATGTTCGGGCACGTGCATCAGGACGCGATTGTCGTTGTAAGTCTCGTCCTGCCAGAATACGCGCCCGGAATAGCTACGGTGGCCGCGGCGATCGCCCTTGGAAATGTTGAGGAACGGCGCGTCGGAAGCAGGGTTGTTGCCGAAATAGGGGAAGGCTGACGACTTCATGCTGACGAGCGTCGTCAGGTCCTCGCGCGGCGGACGCTGATAGGGGGCCTGCGGCGCGAGCGAAGCGACCTTGTAGGGAGCCTGCTCCGGCTGCTGCTGCACAGCACGCTTGGGTGAGAAGTCCGACATCTGCCGTTGCAGAAAACCCTCGCTCGCGGATGGGAAGCGCTCCCTGAACAGGGGGGCCGGGAAGCGATCCTCGAACGAGTCGCTGCTTGCGACTTGCTGGTTTGTCTTCGCAACGACCTGCACGTTGGCTGGGACGTTGCCTTGGACGTTGGCCTGCGAGTTCGCCGCGAGCGCTGCCGGATTGGGTGCCTTGCCGCATTGAACCAGGGTCAGCGACAACGGCACCAAGACTGAGATCAGAGCGGTCCGAAGCGCACGACCGCGCGCGCCGGACGCGGTCCGGTCGGCGCGGATGTCAGCTCTCGGTTTCGGAACGGCCCCGACCATTCACCCATGACCCCAAGTCATGACCACAAGTCCATCGGCAATCATTAAGGCAATTGAGCCGATGGGCGTTTAGGCGACGTTAAGTGTCCGGAGAAACTTCCCCACATCCGGAACGCTCAAGGGGACCACGCAATCGTGTCCTGATTGTGGGGGACGGGAGCGGGATGTCCCGGTGTTTACGAAGCTTTATTGCCCGGATCGTGGATTAATGGTGCTAGAGTACCGAAGTGGCCCCGCCTCATTTAACCCTTGTTAACCCTGCTTGAATTGACTGGACCGAGCTGCACGATGCTTCCCACGAGGCGTGACGCCTGAGGTTGAGGACGGCGATGACGGCATCAGATGCGGGTACTGCACCCTGGACCGGCCGGCTGACCGGAAGCGGGTCGGGGGTCTCCGTTCTGGTCGCGACCGCCATCGTCGTGGCCGACATGATCGGGGTCGGCGTCTTCACCAGCCTCGGCTTCCAGGTCAAGGACATCCCCTCGGGCTTCTCGATCCTCCTGCTGTGGACCGTCGGCGGCATCGTCGCGCTGTGCGGGGTATTCTCCTACAGCGAGCTCGGCGCGATGTTTCCGCGCTCGAGCGGCGAATACAATTTTCTCGGCCGTGCCTATCATCCCGCCTTCGGCTTTCTCGCCGGCTGGGTGTCGGCAACGGTTGGTTTTGCAGCACCCGTCGCGCTCGCCGCGATGGCGTTCGGCGAATACGCCAAATCGGTCGTGCCCGGTGTGCCGCCGATCCCGCTTGCCATCGCCGTGGTGTGGCTGGTCTCGCTCGTGCAACTGACCGGCGTCAGGCACTCCTCGACCTTCCAATTGATCTCGACCATCCTGAAGGTCGTGCTGATCGTTGCCTTCCTGGTTGCCGGCTTCATCGTCGGCGTGCCGCAGCCGATCGCCTTCACGCCGCAGACCGGCGATCTCGCGCACATCGTCAGCGCGCCTTTCGCGATCGGGCTCGTGTTCGTGATGTATTCGTTCTCGGGCTGGAATGCCGCGACCTACATCATCGGCGAGATGAACATGCCGCAGCGGGACCTGCCGCGCGCGCTGCTCGCGGGCACGCTGATCGTGCTCGTGCTGTACGTCGCGCTGAATGCGGTGTTTCTCCATTCGACCCCGGTCGGCGCACTCGCGGGTCAGCTCGACGTCGCCAGCGTCGCCGGCAGCGCGATCTTCGGTAATCTCGGGGGCCGGATCGTAGGCGCGATGATCTGCTTCGGCCTGATCTCATCGATCAGCGCGATGATGTGGATCGGCCCGCGCGTGATGATGACGATGGGGGAGGACATTCCGGCACTGCGCGTGTTCTCGCAGAGATCGGTCCGCGGCGCGCCGGCCTATGCCATCCTGTTTCAGCTCGCCGTCGCCAATCTGCTGCTGTTCACCCGCAGTTTCGAGGCCGTGCTCGACTTCATCCAGTTCGCGCTCTTGTTCTGCTCGTTCTTCACGGTCGCCGGCGTCATCAAGCTGCGTATCACCGATCCCGATTTGCCGCGGCCCTATCGTGCCTGGGGATACCCGTTCACGCCGCTCGTTTTCCTGCTCGTGACCGCCTTCATGATGTACTATTTGTTGACCGAGCGGCCCGTGCAATCGCTGTCGGGGATGCTCGTCATGCTCTCGGGCCTGTTGATTTATGCTGTTTTCCGCAGGCGGCCGGTCGCCGCTGGCACTTCATCACATTGCGAATAGACATGTTTCGACCCATGAGAATTGCGGCCGTCGCTATCGCCTTGCTGGCTGCGGCCGTCTCGTCCGCACGTGCCGCCGAGGCGACCTTCGACGACACCGCGCGCTTCCTCGCGGGCATGCAGCCTTCGGCGGATTCGCCGCTGGTGCCGCTCACCAAGGACCCGGGTTGGCAGCGCCACGCAAAGTTCTTCGACGGCGCCTTCGCCCAGCTCGAGCAGCGCCAGCTCTCGAAGATCCGCAACTGGGCCGACGTCAATCTGGCGGCGCCCAGGCCGACCATGTTTTATTTGTTCAGCGGTCCCGACTTCCTCTATGCCAACGCCTTCTATCCCAAGGCCAGCACTTACGTGCTTGGCGCGCTGGAGCCGGTCGGTGCGGTGGCTGACCTGACGCGATTGCCGCGCGGCTCGGTCGGCGCCGCGCTCTACAATGTCGAGCGCTCACTCGGCTCGATCCTGAGTTTTTCCTTCTTCATCACCAAGCAAATGAAGGTCGACCTGCACACCAACCAGGTCAACGGCACCTTGCCGATCCTCTATGTTTTCCTCGTCCGCTCCGGCAAGACCATCCGCAATGTCGAGATGGTCGCACTCGACGACAAGGGCGGCGTGCATGTCGGCAACGACAATCCAGGGCCGAACGCGACGCGCGGCGCCCGCATCACCTTTGCAGGCCCCGACGGCGAGGCGCGCACGCTGTACTATTTCTCGACCGATCTCTCCAATTCGGGTGCACGCGCGGCAGGCTTCCTGAAGTTCTGCGAGACGCTCGGCCCCGGCAACAGCCTGATCAAGAGTGCGTCCTATCTGCTGCACTCCGGCAACTTTACCGTCGCGCGCGATTGGTTGCTGGCCAACAGCGCGACCATCGTCCAGGACGATTCCGGCATTCCGCTTTCGAGCTACAATTCGCGGCAATGGCGGTTCTTCCCGTTCGGCCGCTATCTCGGACCCATCGGCGAATTTCCCGGCCGCTATCAGGAGCGCTACGCCGCATTGTTCACGCGCGCCCAGCCGATCGACTTCGGCGTCGGTTACCGCTGGCGGATGCACGAGTCGAACTTGCTGCTGTCGGTGAAGGTGCCGGGAAGCGAGACGGCGCCGGGCGCGGAGACCACCTCGTCCGCCGAGCCGCCGCCGAAACCGCCGCGTCCGAAGCGGCCACGTCCGCCCGAGCCGGTCCCGCCGCCGCCCGGACGCTTTTTCTGGTCCCGCTGATTACCAGTGCACGCTCTGGCTCGGCACGATGAACGCCGTCGTACTGGGCGGCGTGGCAGTGCTCGTCGCTAGATACCAGCCCGAGCCGACGACAAGCACAAGCAGGCCGATGATAGCGAGCATGTCGAGGGTTCTGGGATCGTGGCCTCGCGAACCAGCCCGCGAATCCCGTCCAGACCTGAAGTGAAAATGACGGCTGATTTTCCAGCGCATTGTTGTTCCTCCCGCAGGAGCATCACCTCAATGCGAGGAAAGAGTTTCGGTTCCACTCAAGGCAGCGACGGGTGAGGCGCCGCATCATGCTCAGGGTGCGTTGACGCCGCGCCAGCGGCCGTAGCGCCAAGGCAGATACCAGCACGAGGCTTGCGGTGTGGTGAGGGGCACGTTGTCGATTCCCGAGGTGCCGAACGGGTTGCAACGGAGCAGGCGCGCCAGCGTCATCCAGCCGCCGGCCCACAGCCCGAATCTTTCGATCGCCTCGTCGCCATAGACCGAGCAGGTCGGCAGGTGCCGGCAATTGTAGCCAACCAGCGGCGAGAGCGTGTGGCGGTAGAGCCAGATCAGCGCGCGGCCGAATCTGCGTGGAAGCCGGCGCGCGCCCACGACGGGATTGAAACAGTGCTCGCAAGTTGATTGCTTCATGGGCGCTTTGCTGAGATCGTGGGCGAGGTTCTGCGCGGTTCCGACGCAGGGAACTGTAACCTCTTGTTTGTGCGTCATATTTTGCATGCTTTTTGGGAGCAGTGCAGCAAGTGCCTATGGACGAGCTGTATTCCCCCGGATACCATTTTTGTGACGTTCATGTGAGACTCATTGGAACGTCAGAACGGGGCTTGGCTGAGTCGGCTGGCCGTAAGGCTTGGGCTAAAGCTTGGGACTTGGGGAAGGGACCAGTTTGAAACTTCTGAAGGCGCTCAAACTTCGCGGCTGGTTGCTGGTGGGAACCGCTGCTTGTGGAGTCGTGTTGGCTGGCGCCGTCGCGACGCTCGGGTCGTCGGCCCGGGCCGGCGCTGCCCTCGAAGAACGCAAGCTGCCGATGAAGTTCAATTGGGTCGCCTGCGAGCCGAATTGCCGCGGGTGGGTCAGCGCGGTCGGCATCATCACCGCCGATACGCCGAGGGACTTCGAAGAGTTTTCCCGCGGACGCCAGCTCGGTGGCGCCACCGTGGTGCTCGATTCCAGCGGTGGTTCCGTCAACGACGCGATCACGCTCGGCCGGCGCTTCCGCAATCTCGGACTTCTGACCACGGTCGGCATCAGCCTTCAGAACCGCGGCGGGCAGTCGGTCCGTCCGGCGGTCGCGCCTGAGGCCTATTGCGAATCGATGTGCGTGTTCCTGTTGCTGGCCGGCAAGAAGCGCTACGTGCCGGAAGCGGCCCATGTCCGGGTCCACCAGATCTGGATGGGCGATCGCGCCGACGATGCCAAGGCAGCGAGCTACAGCGCGCAGGATTTGATGATCGTGGAGCGCGACATCGGCCGGCTCGTCAAATACACGTTCGACATGGGCGGTGCCGGCGACCTGCTGTCGCTCGCGCTCAGCGTCCCGCCCTGGGAAGATTTGCACGAACTCGATGCAGGCGAGCTCAAGCTCACAAATCTCGTGACGACGGATCTCGTGGCCGACGTGCTGCCGCATGTCGACATCTCCGCGCCGGCAATGGCGGAGCTTGCACCGAAGACCCAGGCAAGGTTCGGTGCGGAACCGGAGCAGCCCGCCAAGTCGACCAAGACGGCGGAAGCCCTGGTGCCGACGGGCGGCGTAGCCACGCCGGTCGCGGCATCGCAGAAGTAGCCTCGAATTTCTGATCTCGTTTCCGGGCCTAGCCACGCGCCTGAAGCAGCCGCCGGAATCAGCCTTGCGCCGCAGCCGGCTGCTTCGCTTTCGCCTCGATCTGGCCGATGGCATCGACCACGGCATCGAAGGTCAGGAGCGTCGAGGCGTGACGCGCCTTGTAGTCGCGGACCGGCTCGAGGAACTTGATCTCTGCCCATTTGCCTTCAGGAGGCGCGCCGTTCTCCTTCAGCATCTTGCGAACAGTTTCGCGTAACTCACGGAGTTCGCTCGCAGTCGATCCGACGATCTGACTTGCCATGATGGATGAAGAAGCTTGTCCCAGCGCGCAGGCCTTCACGTCGTGGGCGAAGTCGGTGACCTTGTCGCCCTCCATCTTGAGGTCGATCTTGACGGTCGAGCCGCACAGCTTGGAGTGGGCGGTGGCGGTGGCATCGGGATTCGACAACCGTCCGAGCCGCGGAATATTCCCGGCCAGTTCGATGATCCGCTTGTTATAAATGTCGTTCAGCATGTGATGGAGTCCAGCAGGATCGGCCTTGGCGTGCGCCGTCCACGGCCCTATATAGGGTCGGAACTGGCGGAAAAACAGTCCAGCGCTGCAGCACTGGTGTGATCCAGAACGGTGCTGCCGGCGTTAATTCGAAGACCTTTTCGCCGAAACTGTTCTCTCAGGCGTCCGGCGGCTCGCCGCCCCGTCTGCCGGTGACACTCCGGCCGCAAGGCCGTCGAACGGAGTAGACATGGACGCTACCATCAAATCCATCCGCCCCAACAAGCCCTCCGACCGGCAGCCCGATGGCCGTCCGGCGGAGCTTGATCCTTCCGAATTCCTCGCCGCCGCCGTACGCGCCGACCAGCCGCGCCCGGCGCGCGCCGAAGCCGAGCAGGCGGTGAAGACACTGCTCGCCTATATCGGCGAGAACATCAACCGCGAGGGACTGCTCGACACGCCGCGCCGCGTGGTCGAGGCTTTCGACGAACTCTATCAGGGCTACCACCAATGCCCGGCCGAGGTGCTCGATCGCACCTTCGGCGAGACCGCCGGCTATGATGATTTCGTCCTTGTGCGCGACATCGAGTTCACCTCGCAATGCGAGCATCACATGATGCCGTTCTACGGCAAGGCGCACATCGCCTATACGCCGGTGGAACGCGTGGTCGGCCTGTCGAAGCTTGCGCGCCTCACCGACATCTTCGCCCGCCGGCTCCAGACCCAGGAGCACATGACCGCGCAGATCGCGGCGGCGATCGACGAGATCCTCAAGCCGCGCGGCGTTGCCGTGCTGATCGAGGCCGAGCATACCTGCATGTCGGTGCGCGGCGTCGCCAAGCATGGCGCCTCCACCTTCACCAGCCGCTTCACCGGCATGTTCCGCGACAATCCGGCGGAGCAGGCTCGTTTTCTGTCCCTGGTGCGAGGCCTGCAGCGCTGACCTCGCGAATAGACCGGCGAGGGCACTGTGTCCGCTCACTCCCATGAAACCGAGGAAAGTCTCGCCTTCCTTCCCAGGTTCGACGCGGCTGGGCTCGTGACCGTCGTCGCGACCGACGTCGCCACCGGCGACGTGCTGATGGTCGCGCACATGAACGACGAGGCGCTGCGCAAGACCATTGCGACCGGCGAGGCCTGGTACTTCAGCCGCTCGCGCAAGGCCTTGTGGCGAAAAGGTGAGACCTCGGGTCAGACCCAGCGCGTGGCCGAGATCCGCACCGATTGCGATCAGGATGCAATCTGGCTCCGCGTCGAGCAGATCGGCGCGGCGTGTCACACCGGCCGCCGGTCCTGCTTCTACCGCAAGGTCGAGGCCCAAGACGGCGGCGCCA
Source organism: Bradyrhizobium sp. URHA0013 (assembly GCF_000518345.1). NCBI lineage: Bacteria > Pseudomonadati > Pseudomonadota > Alphaproteobacteria > Hyphomicrobiales > Nitrobacteraceae > Bradyrhizobium > Bradyrhizobium sp. URHA0013. Next base: position 288,857 of record NZ_JADK01000009.1, read on the forward strand.
GGCTCGTCTTCGTCGATGCGGACAGGCTGTTCGATCCGGACGCGGTGTACAAGAAGTAGTCCTGCCGTCACGCGCAGGGCGGAGCTGGCGATCCCAATTAACCCCGCATTAACCATACCTGTCCCACGGTGAGACGACAGGGCGCTGAATTGCCGGCGCACTCAACGCCGTGCGGTGCGGGCACTTCATCATGTCGGTCGACAATTCCAGTGCCTCTCAGACGGCGGTTCTCGATCCGTCGCGGGCACGCGTCGCCGGTGCGATCAAGCAGGCCTCGAACGTCGCTGGCGTCAGCTTTCAATACATGCTGACCACCGCCAAGATGGAATCTGATTTCGATCCCACGGCGGGGGCGACGACGTCATCGGCGCACGGGCTCTACCAGTTCATCGACCAGACCTGGCTCGGCACGGTGAAGGAAGCGGGCACCCAGCTCGGCTATGGCAATTATTCCGACGCCATCACCAGGACGTCGTCAGGCACCTACACCGTCGATGATCCCGCGATGAAGCGGTCGATCATGAAGCTGCGTGACGATCCGGAGGCCGCCTCCAGTATGGCGGCCGCGCTGACGCAGTCGAACAGCTTCAAGCTCACCGGCCTGCTCGGCCGCAGGCCGTCCGACAGCGAACTCTACATGGCGCATTTCATGGGCGTCGGCGGCGCCGCGAAGCTGATCGCCAACGCCGAGGACAATCCGCAAGCGGTCGGTGCGCGGTTGTTTCCTAACGCTGCGTCCGCCAATCGCTCGATCTTCTACGCCAAGGACGGCCGCGCGCGCAGCGTCTCGGAGGTCTATTCGGTGCTGGATGCGCGCTACGCCGGCGCGGCAAATTCGAAAACCACCCGCAGCGCGATGGCGATGTATGGCGGCACGCCGTCGACCACGCAGGTCGCGAGCGCCAATGGCGTACAACCTGCCGCGCCGCTGATCGACAATGCCGCGTATCTCCAGACCTTTCCGAACACACGCGCGGTGACGCCGGTCAGCGCGACAGCGCCAATGACGGTCGCGGACAATGCACCGGGCACGCCGGTGTTTCGCTCGATCTATCAGCCCGGCGACACCACCCAGCCGGTTTCGACGACCGTGCAGAAATTGTGGGGCAACAATGCCTCGCTCACCTCGGTCGCACCCGCGACCACGGTCGCACCAGCGACCTCGGCCGCATCGGCGACGCCCGACGTCCGGCCGCCGCAGCCGCTTGATCTCTTCAGCGATCGCAGCGGAACGTTCTCAAGCTAATACGCACGCCCGTGTCTCGGACACGTCGCAGCGTGAACGCTGCTGCGCAGGTCCCCGCGCGTGAACGGGCCGCCTTTGTTCCCTTAACAAAACGTCAATAAAACCAGCCAGTTATGGTGAACGCTTTGTTAAGCGTCGTGGTTTATTTTGTGTTGCAGGTGACAAGCCGTCACCGCTTCGTCTTCGTTGCGTAAGCCGGAAGCACCATGATTGTTCGGCAGTTCATCAATTGGATCAGGACGGCGCCCGCTGGCGAGCGGGCCGAGGCGACGCGGGCGCTGGCCCGGGCCTGGCTGATCTCAGACCTTTCCCATGACGACCGTATTGCCGCTGAAGGCGCGCTTCTGATGCTGCTCGACGATCCCTCGCCGCTGGTGCGGCAGGCGATGGCCGAGGCGTTTGCGCGCAGCACCGAGGCGCCGGCGTCGATCGTGCGGGCGCTGTCGGCGGACCAGCCGACCGTCGCGCTGCCCGTGCTCGAACATTCTCCGCTGCTGATCGACGCCGATCTCGTCGACATCGTCGCGACCGGCAACGACGAGGTGCAGTGCGCGGTCGCGCGCCGCATCGCGCTGCCGGTATCGGTCTGCGCCGCCATTGCCGAAGTCGGCTGCGCGGCGGCAGCGCTCGAGCTGATCGAAAATCCTCATGCCGAGCTTGCGCCATTCTCCTGGGATCGCATCGTCGAGCGTCACGGCCATCTCGCCGCGATCCGCGAGGCGATGCTGGTGCTGGAGGATCTGCCGTCCGCCACGCGCGCTGCGCTGGTGGCAAAACTCTCGGAGACGCTGGCTCAATTCGTCGTGGCCCGGAACTGGCTGAGTGCCGACCGCGCCGAGCGGATCGCGACCGAGGCGCGCGACCGCTCCACCATGAATATCGCGGCGCGCTCACGCGGCGAAGACATGGAAGGTCTTGTTCGGCACCTGCGCATCACCGGCCAGCTCACCGCGGGTCTCATTCTGCGCGCGCTGCTGTCGAGCAATCTCGACCTGTTCGATGCGGCACTGGCTGAGCTCGCCGAGCTGCCGCTGGCGCGCGTGTCCGCGCTGCTGCACGATCGCGGCGGCAATAGCCTGCACGCGCTGCTCCGCCGCGCAGGGCTTCCCGAGGCGACGTTTGCAGCCTTCCAGGTCGCGCTCGATGCCTGCCACGAGCAAGGCTTCGTCGACAGCGACGACAATGCGGCGCGGCTGCGCCGCCGCATGGTCGAGCGCGTGCTCACCCATTGCGAGACCGACCGCGGCGCGACCGAGCCGCTGATGGTCCTGCTGCGCCGCTTCGCCACCGAGTCCGCGCGCGAAGAGGCACGGCTGTTCTGCGACGAGCTGGTCGCGGAGGAGATGGTTGATCCTGTCTATGACGATTTGATCGCGGCCTAATTCGATATCCGAGATAGGGCAGGTCGAAACCGCAAACTCCGTCATTGCGAGCGCAGCGAAGCAATCCAGAATCCCACCGCGGGGACAGTCTGGATTGCTTCGCTGCGCTCGCAATGACGAGAGGAGAGAGGCGAGCCCTTACCCCGCCGGCGCGATGCTCGGCGCCAGGATCACCTCGAGATGCTCGGGGCGATCGCGGTTGGCGTCGGCGAGATAGTCGTCGGCGACCTTGCGCAGGCGCCGGCTGAGCTCGGCGGAGACGCTGATGCTGTCGAGCTTGGTGTTCTCGTGCACGATGGCGAGGATGGCGTTGATGTGGTGCGTGAACAGCTCGGCCGGCACCTTTTCCAGATCGGGCGCGTGCTCGATGACACGGCACAGGCTCTCGGCTACGCCCGCCGCCGCCGGATAGCCGAAGGTCGCGGCATCGCCCTTGATGTCGTGCGCGGCGCGAAACAACTCGTCGCGCCTGTCCTTGGTGAAGCCGTCGTGCCGGATGGCGACGTAGGCGGCCGACAGCCGGTTGATCTCGGTCGCCATCCAGTCCTTGAACTCGCCGGCGAGGCCCGCGAGCGCCTGCTCGGCCCGGCCGACCGGATCGTCCATGTCCTTCTCTTCGACACGGCGCAGGACCGACCGCAGCGGGTTGGGCTGCGTGATGATTTGATGCGTGGCGAAGGCCGTGATCTCGATGTCTCTTGCGCTGTTCTTCGCCATGATATCGGCCTCGATCGTGAGTGACGTTGCGCTAGATGGAGGAGCGGGCCTTGTCGAGCAGCGAGGGCTGCTGCAGCACCTCGTGCTTTTCGCCGACGCGGCGCTCGGGGCCCATATAGGCGGAGGTGATGTTGCGGCGCCGGTCCGGGCCGAAATAGGTCTTGGTCTTGATGAAGGGTCGGGGACTGGCGACCACGTTGAGGATGCGCTGGTAGAGCCCCTTGGCCGAGATCGGCTTGGCCAGGAATTCGGTCACGCCGGCATCGCGCGCCACTGTGACGCGGCGCTTCTCGGAATGGCCGGTCAGCATGATGATCGGCGCGTAAGGATTGCCCTTGGATTCCGGCTGCCGGATCATCTGCGCCAGCTCGAGCCCGTCGAAGATCGGCATCGCCCAGTCGGTGATGACGATGTCGGGCACGTAATGGCTGTACATTTCCAGCGCCGTGGCGCCGTCCTCGGCCTCGTAGACTTCACGCGCGCCAAAGGAATGCAGCAGCGTCCGCAGGATGCGGCGCATGTGCGGATTGTCGTCGCAGACGAGGAAACGCAGCTTGTTGAAATCGATGCGGAACATGGAGCCCGGGCCGAAGCGGTCAACTTTCGTTAACCATATCTCGCCGGGAGTTAATGAAGGGTTGCGATCGGCAGTCCGGCGAGGCGGCTCAGGAGCCGAACTGTTCGCGCAGAATGCGCTCTTCCAGGCTGTGACCGGGGTCGAACAGCATGCGCATTGAGATGGTCCTGTCGGACAGCACCTCGACGCGGCGGACGTCGCGCACCTCGTCGTGGTCGGCGACCGCCGCCACGGGGCGCTTGTCGCCCTCAAGCACCTCGATCACGACATAAGCCGTGTTCGGTAGCAGCGCGCCGCGCCAGCGTCGCGGGCGGAAGGCGCTGATCGGTGTCAGCGCCAGCAGCGCAGCGTTGATCGGCAGGATCGGTCCCTGGGCGGACAGATTGTAGGCGGTCGAGCCGGCCGGCGTTGCCACCATGATGCCGTCGGCGATCAGCTCGGACATGCGCTCGCGCTCGTCGATCAGGATCCGCAGGCGCGCGGCCTGGTAGGTCTGCCGGAACAGGGCGACCTCGTTGATGGCGTGATGCAGGTGAACGCGGTCGTTGGCGTCGGTCGCGCGCATCAGGAGCGGGTGGATCTCGGATTCCTGCGCGGCCTCGAGACGGGCCCGAAGATCGACCGTCGAGTACTCGTTCATCAGGAAGCCGACGGTGCCGCGGTGCATGCCGTAGATCGGTTTACCCGTGTGCATGTGCTGATGCAGCGTCTGGAGCATGAGCCCGTCGCCGCCGAGCGCGACCACGATGTCGGCGTCCTTCGGATCGCAATTGCCGAAGTCCCTGGTGAGCTGCCCAAAGGCGGCTTGCGCCTCGCTGCTTGGGCTGGCGACGAAGGCGATCCGGTCGTATCGCGCTGGCTTGGTCATGGCTTCCGGGCAGGGCCGCTGGCTGGAGAAAGTTCCGCCGGGCTCGTCTAACGATCTCGACCCCGATTGTCGAGGATGACCGCCCTTCACACCAGATCGGCAACTGCCGATTCCGATTTGAGCACCAAACCGGCTTGATTTGTGCCCAACCGGGCTCTTCAGGCTCCGCTGGAGCCTTGATTGTCATTCGGCCTGCAATATTGACCCCCTAAGCCGGGGGATCGGCGTCCAAAATTGACCCCCTACAGGTTGGTCTGTTGCGCTGCCTGCTTCGTCATGAAGCAGGTGGTCGGGGATGCTGATCGTGGAGACAATCGCCCGGATACGGCGCGAGCACTTCATCAAGGGCAAGACGATCAAGGAGATCGCCCGTGACCTGAAGGTGTCGCGGAACACAGTCCGGAAGGTGCTGAGATCGGGAGAGACCTCATTCGAGTACGAGCGTGTTGTCCAGCCGCGGCCGAAGCTGGGACGATGGGCAGCAGAACTCGACGGGTTGTTGTCAGGGAACGCGGG
>NZ_JADK01000010.1:0-161957 GCF_000518345.1 Bradyrhizobium sp. URHA0013
TCGATGAAGGCGATCATGGCTTGGACCGGCGGTCGAGCTCCGCCATCGCAAAATAAGCGCTCGCCTTGCGCAGGATCTCGTTGGCCTGCCGAAGCTCGCGGTTCTCCCGTTCCAGGGCCTTCAGCTTCTCGGCCCTGTCGGTCGGAACGCCGGCCCGCTGCCCACTGTCGATCTCCGCCTTCTTGACCCAGTCATGCAGCGTCTGCGGCGTGCAGCCGATCTTGGCCGCAATCGATGTCACCGCCGCCCAGCGCGAAGGGTGCTCGCCGGCGTGATCCAGAACCATCCGAACCGCTCGGGCCCGGACCTCGGGTGAAAACTTGTTCGTCGTCTTGCTCGTCGTGGCTCCATCCTCTCAGGAGTTGGAGCCTCCGGCAAACCCGGGGCGGTTCAGCTGCGATCGTAATGACAAAGCAGATTGGTCGCGCTTACGGCGTCTGAGTGAAGCAGCTGAGGAACAATAGAAAGCGGGACGAACGTTGCCGGATGAACATGGTGGCGGCGGGTCGCCGCCCCCAAACGGTTTCGGGCATCGATGCAGAAGGGGCCGTTCAAACCGTCCAAGAGGAACTAACGCTGAAGCCGACCTTTAAGAGCTCAAGCCGCCGCCCGATTCCAGAGAACCAGTGGAGCTAAGCTACCTCGCTCGCCCGATTGCGTAGCAGTAACCCGGCGGAAACCAGTCGCGACTAAGCTTGTCATTGCGCTCGTGAACTGGTCGAGCGCGCTAGGCATGGGCAGGTCGAGCCCCGCTCGCCCGGGGTGAGCGTGCTTCCTTGATCGAGAGAGATGTGCATCAACAAGATCAACTGGGACAAGGTCGATCGCGTGACCGAGCCCGGCCGCTATAGGTGCTTTTTTGGCTATCTAACCGTCACGTCAGACGACATTGAAGTGTGGACGCGCTTTCCCAACGCGACGTTCACCCTGATCACGCAGATGGCGGACGAGCAGTCGATAGGCGATGAGTATCGTCTGGGCGCATTCGACATCGGCGACCCGCAAGGCTAGCAATGCCGCCCTCGGTCAGGTGATTACGCCGCCACCTGCCCAGGCTTCGCACGCCGCTCAAGAGCATAGATGGTCGACAGGAGGTTGTCGCGCCGCGCGCGGAGATTTAGCGCAAGAAGCGGATAGGTTGGCTTCCGCACGTCGAACACGCCTGCCTTGGCTTCCTCTTCGAGGATATCGGAATTCATAAGATCAACGCGCCACCACAGATCGGCTATGAGCGCGCTGAGCTGCAGTTCCCCGGTGATACCGGAACGGGACACTTCTTGCATCGTTTGCCTCAACCTGAAACAGCCACTCCAAGGGAAGTGGGCTTTGGTCTTGACTGAGCAAACAGAGTGCCAAGGAAAGCCCTATGGGGTCAGGTTCCAGAATTAACTTCCAGAGCTACGATCAAGCTTAACTCTCGGGTTCGATTGCCGTCGGCCTCGAATACGGTAGCTTGGCATCGGACATTGCCTGCGTCCGGCTTTGCGACTGCGAGGTCGACACGGTGTGCCGGCGCGCTTTTACTGCGGATACCGCGAGCTTCCTTGTGACGAATGAACCGACCGACGATCCGCTCGATCTTATTGAGATACGAGAACAGATCAGGGTATTGCGATCGAAGCACTCCCACAATCTTCCTCTCACTGCCATCTTGAACGCTTCCTCGTGAAAATCTCATTTCTATCAGAGCCGAGGGATGCCGCGCATATGCGACATTTGCGGTCTGAATTCGGGCGAACGCTGCAAACAGTTGAAGCGATCCTCTCGCGCTGCCACTCAACGAAGAAGTCAGGCGTCCTTAAGCGACCCAAGTCACACTAGCGCAGGACTACTTTCGCCCGCGTGCGTGGTGGTGATGGGATGCCGTCGCGAAGTCGTCCTCGTTGTTCGTAGCGGTGCCTTCGCAGCAAGGGAGGAGGAGCCACCCTCTCGGTCGCGGCCTTGGTCGTTAGTACAGGCACACGAGCTCACACTCGACACGGGCCAGCCACAAGTCGGTGCGGAAGTCAGCCTGTGACTCAAAAGAGACGTCAACCTGAGTGCGGTCCAACCGTGCTCAAAGGACCTCCGCAAGCAGAAGGCCGGCATTTCTTCCGGCCATACGGCTCGAACATCTCTAGCAGGTCTTTCCAGACATCTGCGCGGCCCGAGATGTGCACCCCGCGCCCGCCCTCGGCATTGATTTAGCTTTGGTTGCGCCAGCGGTTTTCGCCGCAGATTTGGTCGAACCAGCCGTGCTGGTTTGAGCTTGGAGACTGGTCGTGCATGAAAGCCCGAAGAACAACACTGTTGTTGCGCATAGCAATTTCTTCATTTGCAATCTCAATTTCAAAAAGGAATGTGAGAACGCGCTCAGCTTACTCCCTTATCTTCGTATGTCACGCCGGGCTCGCTTTCTTGTTCGCTCGGATCGGCGTCATTGCGAGCGCTGAACCGGCATGATGTCCCCGAAACTTAATCCAAAGGGAAGAGAGGTGGAATTGGAGCCGGCGCAAACTGAAAAGGGATGAGTGAAAGAGGCCGCCTACCGAGGCGGCCTCTGGGCTGAAAGCAGCCGCTCGCTTAAACGCGGGCAGCGATTGCATTCAACGTAGCACTCCGGGGCTGGCAAGAGCGCTAAGCCGCTACGGCTCTCCCGCATTAAGTTCTGTGAATGTGTCCTAAATTCAACTGACCGGAGTCATCGCAAAGAAAAACCGAAATTAGCGCTGTGGACCCCCACGCGACATGTCAGCCAGCCCTGCTGTCCATGTCAGAGGAGCTGCCATCCATTCTGCAACAGTCAGCCGATTTCGGTTAATGAAACAACGATTTACGTTGCTCCGAGAACACGGAGGCGTAGCATCGCTGATGCCGGGGCTGGTCCATATTTCACCTAGTTTTTTTTAAACCCGGCGGGCTGCAGCATCGAAAGAGCTGTGGCCCTTTTAGTCGGTGGCCGCGCTGTATTCCGACAGATTGATTTCGAAAAGGAAGAAGCCCCGCCAGGCACGTTAGCTAGCGGGGCTTCCAGCCGAAAGTCGCAGTGAGTTCACCATTGCGACCGAGGAGTATGAATATAACGAGGTTTACACTTTGTAGCGGCGGCTGCGTAGCGTGCTGGTTGGGACGGGGCCGCGGGGGACATACGCGGCCTTGTGCTCGGGGTGAGAGCCCGCCAGCTAGCCAGCCCCGGCGGCGCTCTCCCTCAGCACAAGGTTCAGATTAATGACTCGTGATCTGTGATTTAGGTCATATTGCCGCTGATCGATCGCCCGCAATCATGGCTCCACCGGGCTGGCTCAATATTTTACTTAGACCTATTTCACCCGGAAATTTTTTGACAACAAGGCCGCAGCAGCCCCCTGCTGCGGCCTTTGTGTCCACGGCGCTTAGCGTGATCAGTCTTGCGGCCGTACTTGTGTACCAATGACTTCGGCGTCTTGCGCCATTGGAGAAGGTCTTATGTCCAAAGAGAAAAATTGCCTGATCGTTCGTGCTGCGGGAAGACAACTGGACCTTTTACGCGGCGAAGCCTCCCGCATCGCGAAGGGCAGTAGCCTCGACTGGTGGAGCGATCAGGCGGAGGTCGGCACTCGCTTCTGCTTCGAGAATACAAAGGCAAAAGAGTCATTCGCTCTCGCTTGCGACAACTTCGGGATTCCCTGCCAAGACGGCTAGCCCGCGCTTTGACATCTGACGAGTGGGCCCGCCAGCGTGAACCGGCGGGCCTCGATTTTCGAAGGCGAATTGAACCTTTACACTCCACGCTCATACTCATGGGTATCCGGGATTTTTGTTAATCCCGTCCCGGGGCTGGACGGATATCAAGCCGCCGGGACAAGGTATTGCGTGCCCGGCGGTCTAATTTGGCTTGTCGGTTCGGAGAGCACCATCGGATCAGGCGCGCAGGGGCTCCCCATGCCAAGCGACCCGATAGTTGTGCTCCAGCTCGTCCAGCATTCTGGACAGGTGCAACACGGCAAAGCACAGCTCTGGCCGCGTGCCGTCGTCCGCTTCCGAGATCAATTGCGCGGTGATCCTGCCCATCATAACGCAACGGCTGATCGGCGTTTCCAGGTCGCAGAAGGCCTTACCGCGGAGCGCTGCGGTTCATCCTCGGTGATCGGCCAGGCATCGGCAGCTAGATGATGTTGCTCATGCCATCACCGTATGCTGCCAGAGCCAGCCGGCCTCCTCCAGAAGGCCGTCTTGGTCGTCGCCAGTCCCTCATAGCGGCCGCCGTCGGCCAGGAGCCCCCGCCTACCCCTCAACTCCGGATATGTGCCACTATTGCGTGTGTTCTAGCGTGAGCGGGGCATCACATGGTCATCGGAGACAACCGCCCAGACGTAACCCCAGGCGGATCTGTGCAAAAACTTGTAAGACGGCTCGCTGCCGTTCTTGCATCGGACATTGTTGGCTACAGCGCAATGATGGGCCGCAATGAGGAGGGCACACAAGTGCAGTACCCAGACTTCGTCGTTCCTTAGCATGGCCGAGTGCGGCAAGCAGGCACGCAATGCAGATTGCATCCCTTCGAACGACTGTTCGTCTATGGGTAACGCCTACGTCCAATTCACGGACTCGTTGGTGCTATCTGTAAAGAACAAGGAAATGACCGAAGCGGAAGCGATGCGTCGATATGCAGAGTACAAGACTTCCCTAAGCCAACCATGGTCTTCTTGACGCTCTTGAAGACCGGCTTATCTACGCGCCAAAGCAAGATGCTGCCGATTGGAAAGCCTCGATAGACGCTCTCGAGCAGCTCTAGTACTTGCTTTTCCTCCCAGACGAAGTCTCGTTGAAAGGGGGGGACGCGGTAGTCACCGCTACGAATTCGTCGGAAGATAGTCGGCAGATGCTGACCTTGCCCCTCGGGCTTAATCCAGTTTGAAGTTCGTTCTGGCCCAAGACGAGGACCAGAGCATGAAGCGCAAGCGATTTACGGAAGAACAGATCATCGGGATTTTGAAGGAGCACGAAGCCGGGGTTCCGGTCGCCGATCTCTGCCGCAAGCATGGTGTCAGCGATGCCAGCATCTACAAATGGAAGGCCAGGTTCGGCGGAATGGACGTCTCGGAGGCCAAGCGACTGCGGTCGCTGGAAGACGAGAACACGAAGCTGAAGCGGCTTCTGGCAGACGCCATGTTGGACAATGCGGCGCTGAAAGATCTCCCGGGAAAGAAGTGGTGACGCCCGCCGGGAAGCGGAAAGCTGTCGCTCATCTGGTGGATGCCCATAGGATGAGCGAACGGCGGGCGTGTAAAGCCATCGGCTGCTGCCGCATGACCATGAGATATCGGACGACCCAGGCTGACGATGCCGGCCTTCGCCAGCGCATGCGGGCGATGGCCCAGGAGCGGCGCCGCTTCGGCTCTCGGCGGCTGCATGTTCTGCTCAGGCGGGAGGGATATTTGATCAACCACAAAAAGCTCTTCCGGCTCTATCGAGAAGAGAAGCTAACGGTGCGTCGCCGTGGTGGCCGCAAGCGGGCGATCGGGACCCGGGCGCCGATGCTGTTCCGATGATGCCGAACGACCGGTGGTCGCTCGATTTTGTGTCGGACCAACTGACCTGCGGCCGCCGCTTCCGCATCCTGACCGTCGTCGATGATTGTACCCGCGAGTGCCTGGCGCTGGTGGCCGACACCTCGCTCTCCGGCACCCGCGTGGCGCGGGAACTCGACCGGCTGATGATCGAGCGTGGCAAGCCCAGCATGGTGGTCAGCGACAACGGCAGCGAGCTCACCAGCAACGCCATTCTCGCATGGGCCGACCAGAGCCGTGTCGCGTGGCACTACATCGCGCCGGGCAAACCCATGCAGAACGCCTTCATCGAGAGCTTCAACGGTCGGCTGCGGGATGAGTTTTTGAACGAGACGCTGTTCACGTCATTGGCCCAAGCCCGCGTCGCGCTTGGATGCTGGCGGGCCGACTACAACGATACGCGACCCCACTCGCAGCCCGGATGGAGAACCCCGTCCGGGTTCGCCATGACCTGTCACCCGCGCCGGGATCTGGCGCTGCGCTATGCCGAAGGCTCCGCGCCAGCTCCCGTCGCTCCCACCGCCCAACACGGCAAATCCAGCGGGCAAGGACGAACTCAGAACTGGATAAAACCTGGGGGCAAGGTCAATGCTCCACCGAAGGAGTTGGAGGTGCGGTGCTAGTCTTCTTCATGTCTGACCTTCAGCGGGTGCAGCCTGTAAGCTCTCGCCGGATTGCGGCTGATCCTGTGATTTTGTCTCGGGGGGCTGCTCGGCAACCGCTGGAGCAGTCGCAGCGACAACTGGTTGTATCTCTGAAGCAGATTTTTCCGCAGACTGCTGGGCGATCACGGTCTTCTTCTCCTCTGTATCTTCGTACAGCTGCAAAATCATCCCTTCCAATAGGTGCAGCGTGTGGCTCCTGCCGGGTGGTTGGCGGAGGGAGAGGAGCTGGGGTCGAACCTTCTCCGCCTGTTTGGCAGCCGGCTGGCACCCGGCGCTCTCGACAATGCTCGATGCGACCAGGGCCAAATGGCCCCGTCTTGAACCGCAACGCCGAACCACAAAGCTGCGTCATGGTGGCTGCTGTTGATCGGGCCTGCGCTGCTGGGATTCCGGGTTGCCACCGCCAAGCGATATGAGACGATTTGGCGAGAGTTTTCGGTTACGCCACGTGCTTGGGAGCCATTGGCAGGCGGTTTGATAGGGCTCAAGCACCGACTGCCCACTGAAAAAGTCCGCCCAACAATCAACCGGGCTGCGGCGCTGGTCGGCTGGGGTACCGTTCGCTGCCCTTCGAAAGGAGGTAGAACGTAGTCGTGATAAGCGTTCATCTACTCCGGGTGCTGCTGACAAGCTCGTCAAATATCTCCGCTCGCTCTTCGGTTGAGCCATAGAGAAGCGCTTTGCGAAGCCAAATCCGGCCATCGGAGTCAAGAAGATAAATGAGACGGCAGGATTTCACACCTGGACGTCATCTGAGATCAGCACTTACCGATTGCATCATACGATGGGAACGAAGGCGCGTTTGGCGCTCGAGATTATGCTGAACATAGGGGCTCGACGTTCCGATGCGTGCCGGATTGGGCGTCAACATGAATCTGGCGAGTATCTTGAGTTTGTGTCTTGGAAGGGGCGCAACAAGGAGAAAACACGCAAATTGATCGTTGCCCGATTTACCAGAGAGCTGAGAACTGCACTTGATCAAACTCCGACAGGTGATCTCAGTTATTTGGTGAATGACCACGGTCGCCCGTTCACCATCGCCGGCTTTGGCAACAAAATGAGAGAGTGGTGCGACGCTGCGGGACTGCCAAGGTGTAGTTCACACGGGTTACGGAAGGCCAGTGCCCTAGCCATGGCGGAGAGCGGCGCAACCGCGCCAGAGCTCTGTGCTCTATTCGGCTGGTCGAAATTAGAGACCGCTGAGATCTACATCCGCGGAGCCAGGAAGCGCATCCTGATCGACAACGCGTTCACTCGATTGGACGAACATCGAAAGCAGAAAAGTGTCTCACTAAGGGGACGGAAACCCGCCGGTGGGACAAATGGAGCAAATTAATATGAAATATCAAAAGCGAAATAGTGCTATGGTGGGCCCGGCAGGACTCGAACCTGCAACCAGACCGTTATGAGCGGCCGGCTCTAACCATTGAGCTACAGGCCCCGCCGCGAGACGGCCGCGAAAGCTGCTGCCGGCAACGGTGCGCGGTTCGTTTACAGGGACGGAGGCGGGGGTGCAATGCTGGCTCGGGCGGATGGAAACGCCGGTGCGGCAAGGCTTGGGATTTTCGAATAACCGAAATTTGCGATGATGCCATTATAGTCCTGTTTTGCCCGCCGGCGCAAGGCCACCTCGCCGAGCCTTCGCCCCCGCCCTCTGGCAATCGCGCCAGGTGGTTCGGTTTTCGATTCTGTAACCCCTTGTGATCGCTAGATCTTTCTACTGTGCATGGGGTTGTTTTCGCAAATTTTGTTGGGAGGGGTCTTCCGATCCCCTCCGATGTCGCGTTGGCGCGCTGCAGGCTGGCGGCAGTTCCCCGGCGCTAGTCCACCGACACCCCGGCGAACTCCACCACCTTGCGCCACTTCTCGGTCTCGTCGGTGACCAGCTTGCCGAACTCGGCCGGCGTCATCGGCTTGGGGATGCCGCCGGTCTCGGTGAGGCGCGCGACCAGCTTCGGGTCCTTCAGCGCCTCGTTGACGGCCTTGTTGAGGATTTCGATCACGTCCTGCGGCGTGCCCTTCGGCGCGGAGATGCCGTAGAAGCCGACCGATTCGAATCCGGGCAAGGTCTCGGCGATGGCGGGCACGTCGGGCACGCTCGGCCAGCGCTGCGGCGAGGTGACGCCGAGCGCGCGGACATTGCCGCCCTTGGCCTGCTCCATCGCGGAGGGAAGGTTGTCGAAGATCAGCTGCACCTTGTTGGAGATGATGTCGGGGAAGGCGATCGCAGATCCCCGATAGGGCACGTGCACCATGTCGCACTTGGTCATCACCTTGAACAGCTCCGCCGACATGTGCACCGAGGTGCCGTTGCCGGACGAGGCAAAGGAGATCTTGCCTGGATTGGCCTTGCAGTAATCGATGAACTCCTGAACCGTCTTCGCCGGAAACGCGTTGGAGACGACCAGCATGTTGGTGAGCTGCATGATGCTCGCGACCGGCACGGTGTCGCGCAGGAAGTCGAACGGCAGCTTCTTGTACAGCGAGGTCGAGATCGCGTTGTTGGGCGCGACGAACAGCAGCGTGTAGCCGTCCGGCGGCGAGGCGATCGCGGCGCCCGCCGCGATGTTGCCGCCGGAGCCGGCCTTGTTCTCGACGATGAATTGCTGGCCGAAGCGGTCCGACAGCCACTGCGCCATGATCCGCGCCACGATGTCGACCGGGCCGCCGGCGGAGAAGCCGATGATCCAGTGCACGGGGCGGTCGGGATAAGCGGCGGAGGCGGGAGGTGCGGCGCCCAACAGCGTTGAAAGGAAAACCAGCCCGAAAACACTGTTACGCAAAATTCGCAACATGACGCCTCCCATTGTTCTATTGTCGTTGGACTGCATGCTTTCACAAAATCGGGGCGCTGCCTACATCGCCGCAAGTCGATGTTGACGCGCCCCCGCCGGGACCGACCATGAGATTCGCTTTTCTTTTCCTTCTCGGCGCGGCGCTGCTTTCAAGCCCCGCCGCCGCTCAAACCGGAGGCAACGCCATTCCGACCACGACACCCAGCCTGACGATCAGCTTGGGCACCGCGACGCCTGGCGGCGGCTTTCCGCTCTATGGCAACGCCTTTGCCCAAGCGATGAACGCGGCCGATCCGCAAGTGATCATCGCCCCGCGCAACACCAAGGGCAGCAACGAGAACATTCCGCTCTTGGAGAAGGGCGAGCTCGATCTCGCTCTGGTCGCGGGCGAGCCGGCCTATGAGGCCTTCGCCGGCATCGGCCGCGCGCCGGTAAGGTTGAAGATCCTCACGGCGATCTATTCCAATCCCGGCATGTTCGTGGTGCGCGCGGACAGTCCGTACAAGACCATCCGCGATCTGGTCGGTCAGCCCGTCGCGTTCGGCGCCAAGGGCTCCGGCCTGCCGATCCTGGCCCGCTATGTGCTCGATGGTCTCGGGTTGAAGCAGGACGAGGACTTCAAGGCGATCTACCTCGACCGCGCCGGCGACGGCCCCGCGATGGTCGAGGATGGCCGCGTCGCAGCACTGTGGGGCGCCGGCATCGGCTGGCCCGGCTTTGCAGCGGTGGCCTCGAGCGCGTCAGGCGCGCGCTTCATCGCGCCCAGTGCCGAGGAGATCGCCCGCATCCGCGCCAAGCGCGCGTTCCTCAAGCCGCTCACCGTGCCGGCCGGCAGCTATCCGAACCAGTCCGAGCCAATCGCCTCGCTGGGGTCCTGGAGTTTTGTCCTGACGCGCGAAGATCTGCCCGACGATATCGCCTATCGCCTGGCGAAGACGCTTCACGGTGTCGAGCCGCCATTCTGCAAGCAGCTCGCGCAGGCCTGCGAGACCACGGCCGCAAACACGGTCGCCGCCGCGCCGAAGCCGGAGCTGATCCACCCCGGCGTGATGAAGTATTTTCGCGAGATCGGGGTGGTGAAGTAGGGCGCGGCTGTACCCACAATCGTCATGCCCGGGCTTGTCCCGGGCATCCACGTTCTTGGCGCAGCATGAAAGATCGTGGATGGCCGGGACAGGCCCGGCCATGACGTGGCGGCTAGCTTGCGTCGCCCATCACTTCTTCACCATCGCGCATGCCGGGTCCGGCGGGCCGAACGCCTTGTCGCCCGAGATCGTCGTGAGGATCTTGTAATAGTCCCACGGATATTTGCTCTCCTCCGGCGTCTTCACCTGCACCAGCCAGAGGTCGTGCACCATCAGATTGTCCTCGCGCAGTTTGCCGTTGCGGGCGAAGAAATCCTCGATCGGCTTTTCCCGCATCTTGGCTGCGACCTTGAGCGGATCGTCGGTGCCGGTCTCCTTGATGGCGTTGAGATAGTGCATCACGCTCGAATAGACGCCGGCCTGCCACATCGACGGCATCTTGTTCATCTTGGCGAAGTAGCGCTTCGACCATTCGCGGGTCTTGTCGTCCAGGTCCCAATAGAACGAGGTCGTCAGCAACAGCCCTTGCGCTGCCTGCAGGCCGAGGCCGTGGATGTCGGTGATCAGCGCCAGCAGCGCCGCCATCTGCTGGCCGCCCTTGAACACGCCGAACTCGGAGCCGGTCTTGATCTCGTTCATGTTGTTGGGCGGACCCGCCGCGATGCCGATGATCTTGGCCTTGGAGGACTGCGCCTGCAGCACGAACGAGGAGAGGTCGGGCGTTGCCAAGGGTGGCTTCACCGAGCCCAGCACCTTGCCGCCATTGGCGGTCACCACCGCCGAAGCGTCGCGCTCCAGCGAATGGCCGAAGGCATAGTCGTCGGTGATGAAGAACCAGCTGTCGCCGCCGCGCTTGACCACGGCGTCCGCGGTGCCGACCGCGAGCGCGCGGGTGTCGAACACCCACTGGATCGCATAGGGCGAGCAGAATTTGCCGTGGAAATCCGCGGTGCCGGTGGAGTGGGTGATGAACAGCCGCTTCTTCTCGTTGGCCATGTTCTGCACCGCGAGCCCGACCGCGGAGACCGGCACGTCGACGATCAGATCGACCTGGTCGACGTCATACCAGCGCCGCGCAATCGCGCCGCCGATGTCGGCCTTGAGCTGGTGGTCGCCGACGACGATGCTGATCGGCTTGCCGAGCACGGTGCCGCCGAAATCGTCGATCGCCATCTGCGCCGCCGTCACCGAGCCCTGGCCGGTCGGCGCCGAGGCCGGACCGTTCATGTCGGTGAGCACGCCGATCTTGACGACGTCGTCGGACACCTGCGCCATCGCAGCGCCCGGCATCAGCGCTGCCAGGAACGTTGCTGCAAAGCCGGCAGCAACCGGCAGTCCAAATCTTGTTGGCTTCATGCTTGTCCTCCCCTGATCCGGCGCATTGGCCGGTGTGCCCTCCGGGTATGGCCCGGCTGAATTGGTTTCTTTTGCAACTATTTGGGGGCGGGCGTCAACGTCAGGCGGCGAAGCGGATTTGTCCGGCCGGCGAGGGATCGTAGCCGGTCAGCTCCCCGGCGCGCTGGAGCAACCGCTTTTCGCTGAGGAACCGAATCAGGCCCTGCATGGCGGGGCGGAAATAGCTGCGCTGCCGCATCGCGAGATCGAAATTCTCCCAGACCAGCGGCACGAAATCGAGGCCGGCCGAGCGCGCCGACGCACGCGTCGCGATTCCGCAATCGGCTTGTCCCGCGCGGACGATCTCGGCGAGATCCGGCCCGGTCAGGGCGGGCGTCTTGATCCGGCGCAAATCGCGCGTCGAGGCGCCGGCGCGCTTGAGCAGCACGTCGAGCAGCATCTGCGCGCCCGTGCCTTGTTGGCGCATCGCCACCTTGGCCCCGAGCGCGAGCACGTCGGAAAGGCCGCGCAGCCGCTTGGGATTGCCCGGCGGCAGCACGAGACCCTGCTCGCGACGCACGAACGCGACCAGCAATGCATCATGCAGGTCCGGAGCGTCGCGCAGGACGGTTGCATTGGCGTCGGCGGCGAGATTGCCGTCGGTATCGAGGCTGTGGAAGTGCATCGCCACGGCCATCACCTCGTCGCGCTGCAAGCGCTCGAGCCCGCGCGCGCTGCCCTCGCTCATCGATCCCAGGCCCGAGCCGGATTCGCGCAGACCCCAATCCAGCAGCTCGTCCTGGCTGCCGCCGACGACCGGCGGCGGCTCCGCAATCAGCATGCCGGCCGGGCGCGCCAGTCCGGACAGCACCCAGAGGTCGAGCTCGTGCCGCGGGAAGAGCCACTTTCCGGTCACCTTGGTGCATGGGATCGCGCCGGTGGTGACGAGTTCGTAAAGCTTGCGTTCGCCGAGCCGAAGATAGTCGGCGGCTTCGCTGGTCGTCAGGAATTCCATCCTGCATTCCTATGCAAATTCTTGCTTCTTTTTGGAGTTCGACGCAGGTGGAATTCTGCATTTCCAGTTTTGTCCGCCACGACCATGCCCGATCATCTCGCTGCTTTGCAACACATCCCACGCGCGATCTCTGCTTTGGTGAACGATCCTGAATCGCTCGCGCGGAACGGATCTTGCGGCTGTCGCGCGCAACAGCAATTGGCGTGCCGCTCCGCGCGTTGCCGAGATTTCCCGAGTCGTCGGCGCCCGACGCGAAGGGTAAAGTCTGTCGCCGGTAGTGGTTTGACCCGCGCTCTATCTGTTGTTGTCCGCATCCGACGCTGCAACGAGCAAACGCGTCACGAGTGCGGCGCAATCGATCATCATCATGAGCGCGTCATAGCCAGTGGGAACCCGAACATGGCCGTCCGCCGCCTCTCCGTTGCACTCGCGCTTCTCTGCGGCCTTGCCGCAGGCGTTGCGGCGTCATTCGCGGAGGAACGCGAGATCGTGCTGGCCACGACCACAGCGACGCAGGAGTCCGGCCTGCTCGATTACCTGCTGCCGATCTTCCGTGACAAGACCGGCATCGACGTGACCGTGATCGCGCGGCGCGCCGACGAGGTGCTCGAGGGGGCGCGAAGGGGCGAAGTCGACGTCGTGCTGATGCATGCGCGGCCGCAGGAGGAGAAATTCGTGGCCGACGGTTTTGCCGCGAAGCGCTTCGACGTGATGTACAACGACTATGTGCTGATCGGGCCGAAGAGCGATCCCGCCGGCGTCAAGGGCAAGGACATCGCGACCGCGCTGAAGGCGATCGAGGCCAAGGGCGCGCCGTTCATGACGCGCGGCGACCGCTCGGGCACGCATGCCGCGGAGCTCGCGCTCTGGATCGTCGCCGGCATCGACATCGCCCGCACCCAGGGTGCCTGGTACCGCGAGGCCAAGCAGGACATGGCTTCCGCCCTCGATGCAGCGCGCGTGGCGAACGCCTATGTGCTGTCCGACCGCGGCAGCTGGATCGCTTTTCGGGAGCGCGGCGATCTCGACATCGTCGTCGAAGGCGACAAGCGGCTGCTCAATCAGTACGGCGTGATGCTGGTGAACCCTTTGAAGTTTCCGAACGTGAAGAAGGAGTTGGGGCAGGACTTCGTCGACTGGCTGATCTCGCCCGACGGACAGGCGGCGATCGCCGGATACAAGGTCGACGGACAGCAGCTGTTCTTCCCCAATGCGGACAAGTCGGGCGGCTGACGTTCGTATCGCGAGCGGTTGCCAAACCGGGCGATGCATGATCCATCATGGCGCATGACCCAGCGCCTGCCGCCATCGCTGACGCCGCTCGACACCGCGCTCGCCGCGTTGCTGACAGGGCTTGATCCGCTCGCGCCGATGGAGTTGCAGCTGATTGAAGCGGCCGGCTGCATCGCGGCGGGCAATCCGCTGCTCGCGGCCCGGCCGTCTTGTGACCTCGCCGCCGCGGACGGCTGGGCGTTATGCGCCAATGATCTGGTCGGCGCGTCCTCCTATTCACCGCTGCCTCTCGCAACAGCGCCGGCCTGGGTCGAAGCCGGCGACGCAATGCCGGCGGGATGCGACTGTGTGCTCGATGCTGACGCGGTCGAGGTGTCTGGTCTGCTCGCCCAGGTGTTGGCGGAGGGCGTGCCGGGGCAGGGCGCCAGGCGCGCTGGAAGCGACATCGACGGACGAACGCCTGCCGCGGCAGAGGGGAATCCGCTTGGTCCTGCCGCTCTGTTGCTCGCGCGTGCCGCCGGACTGGACCGGCTGAGCGTGCGCCGCCCGCGACTGCGCATTGTCAATGGATCAGGTGCAACGGTGACCATGCATTTGATCGCGGACATCGCACGCGCCGCAGGACTGGATGTGCAAACGAGCGAGGCCGGCGCGCGAGACGCGGGATCGATCGCGGAGGCGTTCGGGGCGCCCACCTGCGATCTCCTGCTGACGATCGGCGGCAGCGGTGTCGGTCGCAAGGATGCAGCGGTTACGGCGCTGGCCCAGCGTGGTGATGTGATCGCCCATGGTCTTGCGCTCCAGCCCGGACGCACCGCCGCGATCGGGCGGCTCGGAGCCATTCCTGTCGTCGCCTTGCCCGGATCGCCGGATCATGCGCTTGCGGTCTGGCTCGCGCTCGTGCTGCCCCTCGTCGACCGGCTGTCCGCGCGGCTGCCGCGCCGACGGATTGCCTTGCCGCTCGCGCGAAAAATTGCATCCAGCGTCGGCATCGCCGAAATGGTCCTGCTGGCCGAGGAACATCATGCGTGGGTGCCGCTTGCGGTAGGAGAATGGCCGCTCCAGGCAATCGCCCGCGCGGATGCATGGCTGCTTGTTCCCGCCAGTCACGAGGGATTTGCAGCGGGCGCGCCTGTCGATGCCTATCTGATGTGGGAATGATATGGGTTCAGCATGACCATGATCCCGCAATCGCAAGTCCGCAGCGCGCTCGAACAGGAACAGTTCCTCAAAATCCTTTCCCGCGAGGAGGCCCTGGCTCGCTTCGAGGCCGCGCTGTTCCCGCGCGCTCTTTTAAGCGAAACGCGCAAACTCGGTGCTGCGCTCGGTGCGTCGCTCGCTGAAGACATCACTGCGCCGATCGACGTGCCGCCGTTCGACCGTTCCAATGTCGACGGCTTTGCGCTGCGCTCGGCGGACCTTGCGACAGCCGGCGAAGGCGCGCCGGTTCGCCTCGGGTTGAATGGCGAGACTATTCACTGCGGCACCGTCCCGGCGCTGCAAGTGGCGGCGGGAACGGCAACGCCGATTGCCACCGGCGGTCCGCTGCCGCGCGGTGCCGATGCCGTGGTCATGGTCGAGCATACCCAGCCGGCGGGATCGGGTGCGATCGACGTCCGTCGCGCGGCCTCGCCCGGGCAATTCATATCCTACGCAGGATCCGATATCGCGCGCGGAGAGGCGCTGCTACGCACCGGCACAATTATCGGCTCGCGCGAGGTCGGCATGCTGGCGGCTTGCGGCATTGCCGAGGTGAGCGTCATGCGCAAACCTCGTGTTGCCGTGATCTCCACCGGCGACGAACTGGTTCAGCCCGGCGAGGTGCTCGCGCCCGCTGCGATCTACGATACCAATGGCGCGATCGTCACTGCTGCGATCGACGAGAACGGCGGTGAGGCGGTTTTCCTCGGCGCCATTCCCGACGACGACGCTCAGCTCGAAGCCGCCATGCGGCGTGCGCTGGCGGACGCCGACTTGCTGGTGCTCTCCGGCGGCACGTCGAAAGGCGCAGGCGATCTCTCTCATCGCATTATCGGCCGGCTCGGCCAGCCCGGCATCATCGCGCATGGCATTGCGCTCAAGCCCGGCAAGCCGCTGTGCCTTGCGGTGTGCGACGGCAAGCCGGTCGTGATCCTGCCGGGTTTTCCGACCTCGGCGATGTTCACCTTTCACGACATGATCGTGCCGGTGCTGCGCAAAATGGCCGGACTGCCGCCGCGCTCCGATGCCAGGGTCAACGCGACCGTGCCAGTGCGCATTGCTTCCGAGCTCGGCCGCACCGAATTCGTCATGGTCTCGCTGGTAGATGGCAAGGACGGCTTGATCGCCTATCCCTCCGGCAAGGGGTCCGGTGCGATCACGTCGTTCGCGCAGGCCGACGGCTTTCTGCGCATCGACGCGCTCGCCGACCAGATGCCGGCCGGGAGCGAAGCCGAAGTGACGCTTTTCACGCCGCATGTGCGGGTGCCCGATCTCGTGATCGTCGGCAGCCATTGCACCGGCCTCGATCTCGTCACGGCGCAACTTGCGCATGCCGGCCTGACCGTGCGCTCGATCGCGGTCGGCAGTCTCGGCGGACTTGCGGCGGCACGGCGCGGCGAATGCGATCTGGCGCCGATCCATCTGTTCGACGACAAGAGCGAGACTTACAATACGCCTTACCTCGTCGAAGGGCTCGAGCTCGTGCCAGGCTGGCGGCGGATGCAGGGCATCGTGTTTCGCAAGGGCGACAAGCGTTTCGAAGGCCACAGCGCGAAGGACGCCGTCGTCGCGGCGCTCGCTGATTCCTCCTGCATCATGGTCAACCGCAACCAGGGCGCCGGCACGCGCATCCTGATCGAGCGGTTGCTCGGTGGCGCGCGCCCGGAAGGCTACTGGAACCAGCCACGCTCGCACAACGCGGTGGCCGCGGCGGTCGCACAGCACCGCGTCGACTGGGGCGTGACCATTGCGCCGGTCGCCCATGCGGTCGGCCTCGGTTTCATTCCGCTCGCGGAGGAACATTATGACTTCGCGTTGGTGACGGCGCGCAAGCAGCGTCCTGCGGTACAGGCCTTTCTCGCCGCACTCGGTTCGGACGAAGCGCGCGCCGCGCTGGAGCGGGCCGGATTCCGGCCGGCGTAGAGCTTGGTTAGGACGCCGCATCCAGTGCGGCCAGCCGCTCGGCTTCCGCGATATCCTCGACCGTGTTGGCATTGAAGAACGGATCGAGCGGCTCCGTCGGCCACGTCACCGTCGCGAGCGGATAGCGTGCGGTCCAGCGGTCAATCTTGCGGAGATCCTCGACCACCAGCGCGTGACGCAGTTCGTCGCGCAAGCCAACCCGCCACAAGCCGATCACCGGATGCGACTGGCCACCTGACGCCGCAACGGCGAGCTCGGCATTCGCCGCGATGCGTTCTTCATGCAAGCGCGCGATCAAATTTCGCGGCAGGAACGGACAGTCGCCGGCGGCACTGAGCACCCATTCCACCTCAGGCCGGTTCGCCGCGGTCCAGTCGAGCGCGGCAAGGATGCCGGCGAGCGGACCGGGAAAGCCGGGCACGTCGTCGGCAACGACCTGCAAACCGAACGGAGCGAAGCGGTCGGGATCGCCGTTGGCATTGAGGATCAGGCCGCTGCATTGCGGCTTCAGGCGTGCGATTACGCGTTCCAGGATGGTGCGGCCGGCGATGGTGCGCATCGGCTTGTCGCCGCCGCCCATGCGCCGCGCGAGGCCGCCGGCGAGCAGCACGCCTTGCGTGGTCGGAAAGCTAATCGTCACCACTTTCACCCTTGCGCTTGTGCTTGGCCGATTCCTCCTCGACATAAGCGAGGTTCTGGTCGTAGACGATGCGCTCTGCCCCCGACAACGCGATGAACCGTTTGCCGCGTGCGCGGCCGACCAGGGTCAAGCCCACCTGCCGGGCGAGATCGACGCCCCAGGCGGTGAAGCCGGAGCGCGACACCAAAATCGGAATTCCCATGCGGACAGTCTTGATCACCATCTCGGAGGTGAGCCGTCCGGTGGTATAAAGGATCTTGTCGGATGCATCGACGCCGTGGCGGTACATCCAGCCTGCGATCTTGTCGACGGCGTTGTGACGGCCGACATCCTCGGTGTAGCAGAGCGGCTCGCCCTCTCTGCACAGCACGCAGCCGTGGATCGCGCCGGCCTCCAGATAGAGCGAGGGCATGGTGTTGATGGTCTGGGTCATCTGGTAGAGCCAGGAGGTACGCAGCTCCGCCTTCGGCAACGCGACGCTCTCGACCGCCTCCAGCAGATCGCCGAAGGCGGTGCCCTGCGCGCAGCCCGATGTCTGCGTGCGCTTCTTCAGCTTGGCTTCGAAATTGGTGTGGTGCTCGGTGCGCACCACCACCACCTGCAGGTCGTCGTCGTATTCGACCTCGGTGACCGCGTCATTATACTTCAGCATATTCTGGTTGAGCAAATAGCCCAGCGCCAGATACTCCGGATAGTCGCCGATCGTCATCATGGTGACGATCTCCTGCGAATTCAGGTAGAGCGTCAGGGGGCGCTCCACCGGCACCTTGATCTCGATCCTGGCGCCGGACTGGTCGGTCCCGGTCACGCTCTCGGTGAGACGCGGGTCGTCCGTGTCAGGGACGATCAGGGGCGTTGGGGCTTTGTCGATTTTCATCATGGCCGCGACGTTAGCATGACATTCGGGTCAAGCCGATATAAGCATGCTAGCGAGAGAACGAAATGCCGCCTATTCGTCATTGCGAGCGAAGCGAAGCAATCAAGGCTGCCGCCGTGGATGCATTCCTGGATTGCTTCGCTGCGCTCGCAATGACGGAGGAGAGGGTGGTTCCATCAAGGACCGGGTCGCTCGCGGAGACGGAGCTGGAATGAAAGTCATCGGCCTTGCAGGCTGGAGCGGTGCGGGCAAGACCACGTTGTTGACGCGGCTGATCCCGCATTTCCATGCGCTTGGCTTGCGCGTCTCTGTCATCAAGCATGCGCATCACCAGTTCGACGTCGACGTGCCCGGCAAGGATTCCTGGCGCCATCGCGAGGCCGGCGCGGCCGAGGTGCTGGTTGCTTCGTCAAATCGCTGGGCGCTGATGCACGAATTGCGCGGAGCGGCGGAGCCGCGTCTGCCGGAACTGTTGAGCAAATTGTCGGCCGTCGATCTCGTCGTTGTCGAGGGTTTCAAGCGCGAGCCGCATCGCAAGATCGAGGTGCATCGCGCCGCCAACGACAAGCCGTTGCTGTTTCCCGATGATCCCGGAATTTTCGGGATCGCGGCCGATGTCGCCATTGAAACCCGACTGCCGACCGTCCATCTCGACGATATCGCCGCGGCCGCGGAATTGCTGCTGCGCGCGGCGATGCCGGTCGAGGAAGCGGTCGCGAAAAGCGCCGCGATGCGCTGACGAGGCACCATGGCGCAACTGTCGGACGATTGTTTTGCCTTCGGCGGACCGATGATGTCGGTCGACGAGGCCGTTGGTCTCATCACGACGCGCGTCAACGCGATTGTCGATCTCGAAGCCGTGGCGCTCATCGATGCCGATGGGCGCGTGCTGGCTCGAGATATCGCGGCGCCGCTGCCGTTGCCGCCCTTCACCAATTCCGCTGTTGACGGCTACGCCGTGCGCAACGCAGATCTTCCTGATAGCGCCGAGCGGGCACTCCCGCTCGACGGCCGCATCCAGGCCGGCGGTCTGGCACTGGCGCCGATCAAGGCCGGCCGCACCGCGCGCATCTTCACCGGCGCGCCGATGCCGCCGGATGCCGAAACCGTCTTCATGCAGGAAGACGTCCGCGTCGACGATGCCGGCCGAATTGTGCTGCCGCCGGGGCTGAAGCCGGGTACGAATGTCCGCCCTGCGGGAGAGGACATTCCCCAAGGCCACATTGCGCTGCGCGCAGGCCAGCGCTTGCTGCCGCAGCATGTCGCGCTCGCGGCGGCGTTCGGCCTGGTCAGGCTCGACGTCGTCAGGCGCATCCGTGTCGCGGTGTTCTCGACCGGTGACGAACTGGCCTCGCCCGGCGAGCCGCGCGCGGCCTCGCAGCTGTTCGACTCCAACCGCTTCATGCTGATGGCGATGCTGCGCCGGCTCGGCTGCGACGTCAGCGATCTCGGCATTTTGCGCGACGAACGTATCTCGCTTGCGAATGGCCTCAAGCAAGTCGCCGGCACGCACGATCTGATTCTCACCACCGGCGGCGTATCGACCGGGGAAGAGGATCACGTCAAGGCGGCAGTCGAGAGCATCGGCTCGCTGGTGTTGTGGCGGATGGCGATCAAGCCGGGACGGCCCGTGGCGATGGGCATCATCGAGGGCACGCCGCTGATCGGATTGCCGGGCAATCCCGTCGCGAGTTTCGTCACCTTCGTGCATGTGGTGCGGCCGACGGTGCTGGCGCTTGCGGGCAGCCTGCAGGCGCCGCCGTTGCCGATCCCGGTGCGCGCGGCGTTCACCTACAAGAAGAAGGCGGGTCGTCGCGAGTATGTTCGCGCCTCCTTGCGGCGCATGCAGGACGGCGCACTCGAGGCAATCAAGTTTCCACGCGAGGGCGCGGGGCTGTTATCCTCTCTGGTCGACACCGACGGCCTCATCGAGCTCGATGAGGAGGTTACGCGTGTCGAGCCGGGGCAGAGCGTGGGTTTCTTGTCCTATGCCGATTTGCTCTGAGTCTGAGTGCTATGTTGGCGCTGTCCAAGCGTTGACGCCATCGACCCCTCGCGCCATGTTGCGCCGATGACCAGAACGACGCTCGATCTCACCGGATTGAAATGCCCGCTGCCCGCCCTGAAGACGCGCAAAGCGCTGAAGCCGTTGCAGCCGGGCGATCAGCTCGAAGTGTACTGCACCGATCCCCTGTCGGTGATTGACATTCCGAACCTGATCCGAGAGACCGGCGACACGGTGGAGATCACCGAGCGCAACGACGCGCGTATCGTGTTCTTGATTGAGAAGGCCAATCGATCGATAGAAAATTTCAATGGTGCGCCGCCCACTTAGCCGGCGGTCACTCGGTTGATACCTACCTTTTGTCTATCGACATCGATCACCACTTCTGCCCCAATTGAGTTCCTCCGCCGAGACGCGGAGGTCGAGTCTTGCCTGCGATGTGCGGAGCAAATGGGCCATCGAAAGAAGCCCGGCCGTGGCGTCGGGCATAGCCCCCGAGGTTAGGGGTTTAACGTCTCGGATGCGCGTGACGATCCTGGCGCGCGTCGATCATTGTGCGGAGCAGCAGGGACAAAGGCTGCGCTGCAGGCTGAGGAACAGGACCGTCGTGGCAGGCCGTTCAGAAGGGCGGCTTCAGGGGAGGAATGCATGTCTACCATCGAGAGCGCTGGAACACTTTCGGGTGCCGGCGCAGGTTTTCTGGATCGCGAGCGGACCATCGCGACCGCGGGGTTCAATCGCTGGCTGGTGCCACCGGCCGCCCTGTGCATCCATCTCTGCATCGGCATGGCCTACGGCTTCTCGGTGTTTTGGCTGCCGCTGTCGCGCGCGATCGGAGTGACCGCGCCGAAGGCGTGCGCAGAGATGTCGCTGTTTCAGGAGCTGTTCACGACCAGCTGCGACTGGAAGGTCGCCAGCATGGGATGGATGTACACGCTCTTTTTCGTGCTGCTCGGTATCGCGGCTGCGGTCTGGGGCGGCTGGCTGGAGCGCGTGGGCCCGCGCAAGGCCGGCTTCGTCTCGGCGCTGTGCTGGTGCGGCGGCCTCTTCCTCGGTGCGATCGGGGTTTACACCCATCAGCTCTGGTTGTTGTGGCTGGGTTCGGGCGTGATCGGCGGCATCGGTCTCGGCCTTGGCTATATCTCGCCGGTGTCGACGCTGGTGAAGTGGTTCCCGGACCGCCGCGGCATGGCGACCGGCATGGCCATCATGGGTTTTGGCGGCGGCGCCATGATCGGCGCGCCGCTGGCTAACCTGTTGATGAACTACTTCAAGACCCCGACCTCGGTCGGCGTCTGGGAGACCTTCGTCACGATGGGCATCATCTACTTCGTGTTCATGATGATCGGCGCGTTCCGCTATCGTTTGCCGCCGCCCGGCTGGCAGCCCGAGGGCTGGACCGCGCCGTCGAAGGCCAACGCGATGATCTCGAAGGCCAACGTCCATCTCAATGATGCGCACAAGACGCCGCAGTTCTGGCTGATCTGGTGGGTGCTGTGCCTGAACGTGTCGGCCGGCATCGGCGTGATCGGCATGGCCTCACCGATGCTCCAGGAGATCTTCGCCGGCAAATTGATCGGCCTGCCTAGCGTCGGCTTCAATGCGCTTGATGCGGGACAGAAGGCGCAGATTGCCGCGATCGCCGCGGGCTTCGCCGGATTGCTGTCGCTGTTCAACATCGGCGGCCGCTTCTTCTGGGCATCGCTGTCGGACAAGATCGGGCGCAAGAATACTTACTATACGTTCTTCATCCTCGGCATCGTGCTCTACGCGCTGGCGCCGACTTTTGCGGCGATGGGTTCGAAGCTGCTGTTCGTGCTTGGCTTCGGCATCATCCTGTCGATGTATGGCGGCGGCTTCGCCACCGTGCCGGCCTACCTCGCCGACATGTTCGGAACCCAGTTCGTCGGCGCCATCCATGGCCGGCTGCTGACGGCGTGGTCCACCGCGGGCATTATCGGCCCCGTCGTCGTCAACTACATCCGCGAGTTCCAACTCGCGGCAGGCGTGCCGCGCGACCAGCTCTACAACACCACCATGTACATCCTGTGCGCCATGCTGATCGCGGGCCTGATTTGCAACTACCTAATCAAGCCGGTCGATTCGAAATGGCACATGAAGGAGGCTGATGTCGCCAAGTTGCAGGCGGCAAGCGCCAACGCCGCCGCCGCGGGGCCGCACGGCTCCTACGGCATCGGATTTGGCGGGCTTGACGCCAAGGCGGCGCTGTTCTGGGCCTTCGTCGGCGTCCCCCTGCTTTGGGGTGTCTGGAAGACGTTGGAGAGCGCGGTCAAAATCTTCTGATCCGCCGTTGAAACAGAAGCGGGATGCTCATCAGGCGTTCCGCTTCGTTGGCCTTCAGACATCATCAAGAATGGGACTTAGGGGGATTGAAATGATTCGCACCCGAACTTGCCTTCGAATTGGCCTTGCGGCCGTGTTGCTCGTCGCTGGCCTTCATGCCGCATCCGCGCAGACGACAACGACACCGGCGGCGCCTGCTGCAACGACCGAAGCCAAGCCTGGCAAGATGAAACTCACCATGCAAAAGCTGAAAGACATGAAGGCGAAATGGGCTGCCAACAAGCCGAAGCTGAAAGCCTGCCGCGCCGACGTGAAGGCCAAGGGCCTCGCCGGCGATGACCGCTGGTTCTACATCGAAGAGTGCATGAGCAAGACCTGAGATCGGGTTCCGTCTGGCGCACGCGTAAAGGGGCATGGCGGGCGACCGCCTGCCTCCTAAATCATTCTAGAGACGCTCTAAATTGTCTTGCATCTGGCATACCAGAGACTAGAGTTGCTTCGAATTTGGCTTGGTCGGCGGGACCCAGAACCGGTGTTCCGCTGATCGAATCGGGAAACGAAGGCTGATCGCTTTGGCGATCCGGCCTAGACTGATCACGCATTTAAAGAGAACGCGACGTCTCCATGAGCAGCAACGAAGACGTTCACAAGGTTCGCGAGTTCGAACATCCCGGCCAGGGACGGAAGCGCGCCAAGTCCACGCCCAAGGGGAGGCAGGTCGATCCTGCTGCAGCGCACGAGATCGAGGAGCTGCTCGGCGACCGGCCGCGGCGGCGCGACCTGTTGATCGAATATCTGCATCTGATCCAGGACAAGTATCGCCAGATCTCGGCCGCGCACCTCGCCGCGCTCGCCGACGAGATGAAGCTCGCGTTCGCCGAGGTGTTCGAGACCGCAACCTTCTATGCGCATTTCGACGTGGTGAAGGAAGGCGAGCCCGATATCGCGCCGCTGACGATCCGCGTCTGCGATTCGCTGACCTGCGCGATGCTCGGCGGGGAGAAGCTGCTCGCCGATTTGCAGGACGCGTCCGGTCCCGGCATCCGCGTGGTGCGTGCGCCCTGCGTCGGTCGCTGCGACACGGCGCCGGCCGCGGAAGTCGGACACAACTTTGTTGAGCATGCGACGGTCGCCAGTGTCACGGCGGCGGCGAAGGCTGGCGACACCCACGCGCATCTGCCCGAATATGTCGGCTATGCCGCCTATGTCGCCGGCGGCGGCTACAAGCTGCTCAATCGCCTGCGCTCGGGCGAGCTAGCGACGGACGACCTGCTGAAGGCACTCGATGACGCCTCGTTGCGCGGTCTCGGCGGCGCTGGATTCCCCACGGGCCGCAAATGGCGTGCGGTGCTTGGTGAACCCGGCCCGCGGCTGATGGCGATCAACGGCGATGAGGGCGAGCCCGGCACGTTCAAGGATCGCGTCTATCTCGAGAGCGATCCGCACCGCTTCCTCGAGGGCATGCTGATCGGCGCGCATGTGGTGCAGGCCTCGGATATCTACATTTACCTCCGCGACGAATATCCAGCCTCGCGCGAAATCCTCGAACGCGAGATCGCAAAGCTGCCGCCGGGCGGTCCGACGCTGCACATGCGCCGCGGCGCGGGCGCCTATATCTGCGGCGAGGAATCCTCGCTGCTCGAAAGCATCGAGGGCAAGCGCGGCCTGCCCAGGCACAAGCCGCCTTATCCATTCCAGGTCGGCCTGTTCGGGCTGCCGACGTTGATCAACAACATCGAGACCTTGTGGTGGGTGCGTGACATCGTCGAGAAGGGTGCCGACTGGTGGAAGGGCCACGGTCGCCATGAGCGTCACGGCCTGCGCAGCTTCTCGGTCTCGGGCCGCGTCAAGAATCCCGGCATGAAGCTCGCGCCTGCTGGCATCACCGTGCGCGAGCTGATCGAGGAATATTGCGGCGGCATGGCCGACGGCCATCAGTTCTATGCGTACCTGCCGGGTGGTGCGTCCGGCGGCATCCTGCCGGCGGCGATGGACGACATCCCGCTCGATTTCGGCACGCTGGAAAAATACGGCTGCTTCATCGGCTCTGCCGCGATCGTGATCCTGTCGCAGAAGGACAGCGTGCGCGCGGCCGCGTTGAACCTGATGAAGTTCTTCGAGGACGAGAGCTGCGGCCAGTGCACGCCGTGTCGCGTCGGAACCCAGAAGGCCGCACTGCTGATGCAGCAACCGGTCTGGAACCGCGCTCTCCTGGACGAATTGAGCCAGGCGATGCGCGATGCCTCGATCTGCGGGCTTGGACAGGCGGCATCGAATCCGCTGTCCACTGTGATCAAATATTTCCCTGACGAGTTCAAGGAAGCGGCCGAATGACGAAGATTACGTTCGAGCTCGACGGCAAGCAGGTCGAGGCCAATGCAGGCGAGACGATCTGGCAAGTTGCAAAACGTCAGGGCCGCGAGATTCCGCATCTGTGCTATTCGCCCGCGCCCGACTATCGCCCCGACGGCAATTGCCGCGCCTGCATGGTCGAGATCGAGGGCGAGCGTGTGCTCGCGGCGTCCTGCAAGCGCACGCCATCGGTCGGCATGAAGGTGAAGACCGAGAGCGCGCGCGCTGTTTCCGCGCAAAAAATGGTCATGGAGCTGCTGGTCGCCGATCAGCCGGCGCGCGAGACCTCGCACGATCCGGAGTCCAAATTCTGGCACTGGGCCGAAACCACAGGGGTCACCGAGAGCCGCTTCCCCGCCGCAGAGCGTTGGGCGACCGACGCCAGCCATCCGGCGATGCGCGTCAATCTCGACGCCTGCATCCAGTGCGGCCTGTGCGTGCGCGCCTGCCGCGAGGTCCAGGTCAACGACGTCATCGGCATGGCCTATCGCAGTCATGGTTCGAAAATCGTGTTCGATTTCGACGATCCCATGGGCGAGTCCACCTGCGTCGCCTGCGGCGAATGCGTGCAAGCCTGTCCGACCGGAGCGCTGATGCCGGCCGTGATGCTCGACGAGGCGCAGACCCGTGTCGTCTATGCCGACAAGAAGGTGGATTCGCTCTGCCCGTTCTGCGGCGTCGGCTGCCAGGTGACCTATGAGGTCAAGGACGAGAAGGTGATCTATGCCGAGGGCCGCGATGGCCCGGCCAATCACAACCGCCTTTGCGTCAAGGGCCGCTTCGGCTTCGACTACATCCACCATCCGCATCGACTGACCAAGCCGCTGGTGCGGCTGCCGAACGCGAAGAAGGATTCCAACGACCAGGTCGATCCGGCCAATCCCTTCACGCATTTCCGCGAAGCGAGCTGGGAAGAAGCGCTCGACATCGCGGCCAAGGGCCTCGTCAAGATCCGCGACGAGAAGGGCGTGAAGGCGCTTGCCGGCTTCGGCTCGGCGAAGGGCTCGAACGAGGAGGCCTATCTGTTCCAGAAGCTGGTGCGCACCGGCTTCGGCTCCAACAACGTCGACCATTGCACCCGTCTGTGCCACGCCTCGTCGGTCGCGGCGCTGTTCGAAGGCCTGAGCTCTGGTGCCGTGTCGGCGCCGTTCTCGGCTGCGATGGACGCCGAGGTCATTATCGTGATCGGCGCCAACCCGACCGTCAATCATCCGGTCGCCGCGACCTTCATCAAGAATGCGGTCAAGCAGAACGGCGCCAAGCTGTTCGTCATGGACCCACGCCGGCAGACGCTGTCGCGCCATGCGACCAATCATCTGCAGTTCAAGCCGGGCTCCGACGTCGCCATGCTGAACGCGATGATCCACACGATCATCACCGAAGGGCTGACCGACGATCAGTACATCGCCGGCTACACCGAGGGGTTCGAGGACCTCAAGGAGAAGATCAAGGAGTTCACCCCGGAGAAGATGGAGCCGATCTGCGGCGTCCCGGCGCAGACCCTGCGTGAGGTCGCGCGAACCTATGCGCGGGCGAAGTCGTCGATCATCTTCTGGGGCATGGGCATCAGCCAGCACGTCCACGGCACCGACAATGCGCGCTGCCTGATTGCGCTGGCGCTGATCACCGGCCAGGTCGGCCGCCCCGGCACCGGCCTGCATCCGCTGCGTGGCCAGAACAACGTGCAGGGCGCTTCCGATGCCGGCCTGATCCCGATGTTCCTGCCGGACTATCAGCCGGTCGGCCGCGACGACATGCGCGGTGCCTTCGAGAAGCTGTGGGGCCAGGATCTCGATCCCGTGCGCGGCCTGACTGTGGTCGAGATCATGAACGCGATCCACGCCGGCGAGATCACGGGCATGTATATCGAGGGCGAGAACCCCGCCATGTCCGACCCCGATCTCCAGCATGCGCGCCAGGCGCTCGCCATGCTCGATCATCTCGTGGTGCAGGATCTCTTCGTCACCGAGACCGCATTCCACGCCGACGTTATCCTGCCGGCCTCGGCGTTTGCCGAAAAGGAAGGCTCCTTCACCAACACCGACCGCCGCGTACAGCTCGCGCGCCAGGTGATCAAGCCGCCCGGCGATGCGCGGCAGGATCTCTGGATCATCCAGGAGATCGGCAAGCGCATGGGCTTGCCGTGGAATTATGCCGGTCCCGGCGATGTCTTCACCGAGATGGCAGAGCTGATGCCGTCGTTGAAGAACATCACCTGGGAGCGGCTGGTCCGCGAGGGCGCCGTCACCTATCCCGTCGATGGTCCCGACATGCCCGGCAACGAGATCATCTTCACCACGGGCTTCCCGACCGCGAGCGGCCGCGGCAAGATCGTGCCGGCTCACGTCATCCCGCCGGACGAGATTCCCGACGCCGAATATCCGATGGTGCTCTCGACCGGCCGCGTGCTGGAGCACTGGCACACCGGCTCCATGACCCGCCGCGCGCAGGTGCTCGACCAGATCGAGCCCGAGGCGGTCGCCTTCATGTCGCCAAAGGACATGCACAGGAAAAAGCTTGCGCCGGGCGATTTCATCCGGCTCGAGACCCGCCGCGGCGCGGTCGAGGTCAAGGTCCGCTCCGACCGCGACGTTCCCGAGAATATGGTCTTCATGCCGTTCTGCTACGCAGAGGCGGCGGCGAATTTGTTGACCAATCCGGCGCTCGATCCGTTCGGCAAGATCCCGGAGTTCAAGTTCTGCGCGGCCAGGGCCGAGCGCGCCGAAATGCGCGACGCGGCGGAGTAGGACAGCGGCGGTCGTTAGGCGGCGCGGGGATCATCCAACACCCCGGCGTCGTCCTGGCGCACTAAGAGTCTTCCCAAAACGCCTCCCTGAGGTAATGGGTCCTGGCTTTCGCCAGGACGACTCGAGGAAGGACTGCGCCGTACCTGTCCCTTCGCTCCTCGCAGCGGCGGTGGTAAACATCGTCCATGTCCAAAGCCACCCCAGCCACACGCGCGCTCACAGCCGCCAACGTTGCCTTCACCGTCCACGCTTACGACTACGATCCCGATGCCGAGAGCATCGGCCTCCAGGCGGCTGCTGCGCTTGGCGAAGACCCCGCCCGCGTGTTGAAGACGCTGATGGCGCTGATCGACGGCAAGCCGGTCTGCGTGATCGTCCCATCCGACCAGGAAGTCTCGATGAAGAAGCTCGCCGCCGCTTTCAGCGGCAAGTCGGCGCAGATGATGAAGCCGCCGGAGGCTGAGCGCCTCACCGGCTACAAGGTTGGCGGCATCAGCCCGTTCGGGCAGCGGAAGCCCGTGCGCACCTTGATCGAGCAGAGCGCGCTCGCACATGACTATGTGTACGTCAATGGCGGTCAGCGCGGACTGCAGGTGCGGCTCAGTCCAGGCGATGTGCGGGACGTGTTGAAGGCGATTGCCGCAGAACTGGTCGCCTGAGCGCCGCGCTCTGCTACTGCTTTTGCAACAGCTTCAGCCGACAGCGCAGCGCTTCGCGGATGTGTGCGCGCGCGAGCTGCTCCGCTTTACCGCCGTCGCGAGCCGCGATGGCGTCGATGATGGCCCGGTGCTCGCCGTGGCTGGCCGAGGGGCGGCCCGATACGGTGAACGTGGTCGGACCGAGCAGGGCGATCCAGTCCTGCAATTCGCCTGATGCGTTGTCGAGATAGCGGTTGCGCGCAGAGCGGCAGATCGCCTCATGAAACGCGCGATTCAGCCTCGCCATCTCGGCCGCGTCGGTCGCGGATGCTTCGACAAAGGCCTGCTCGATATCCCTCAGTGCATCGATTTCGAGCGTCGAGGCGTGCTCGGCCGCAAGTCGGGCAGCGGCACCCTCCATGATCTCGCGCATGGCGTAGAGTTCGAGCACCTCAGAGATGTCGAGGTTGCGTACGATCAGGCCGCGGCCGCCGGCAGGTTCGACGAACCCGCGTGCGGCAAGCCGCCCGAGAGCTTCCCGCACCGGGGTGCGGCTGACCTTCAGCCGCTGGGCGACCTCTTCCTCGCGCAGGCGGTCGCCCGCACGGTAGCTGCCGGCCTGCAGCGCCTCGCAGAGCGAGCGGAACACGGCTTCGCCGAGCGCCACGCCGCCGCCGCGCGCGATCGAGCCGCCTGCCTTTGTCGGGCGTCTTGCCATGCGTCCCCGTGGGCTCGCGCATCCTGCCCATGCAGCGATGGCGCTTGCTGGATTTCTGTATATCTTTGTATACAAAGGTGCGCAATGGCAAGCCGGATTGACCGGGCCGCCGGCGGGGCAGAATGTCTCCAACTTCGTCGCATCGGGCAGACGGCATGATCAGCAAATACGATGTGCTGGTGATCGGCGGCGGCAATGCAGCGCTGTGTGCGGCGATCAGCGCGCGACGCAGTGGGGCATCGGTGCTGGTGCTCGAAGGCGCGCCAAAATTCTATCGCGGCGGCAACACGCGCCACACCCGCAACATGCGTTGCGCCCATGACGAGGCAACCGAAATCCTCACCGGCCCCTACACCGAGGAGGAGTTTTGGGAGGATCTCCTGCGCGTCACCGGCGGGCAGACCGACGAGGTGCTCGCCCGTCACATGATCCGCGAATCCAAGGACATCTTGAGCTGGATCGTGGAGCAGGGCGTGCGCTGGCAGCCCTCGCTCGGCGGCACGCTGAGCCTCGGCCGCACCAACTCCTTTTTTCTCGGCGGCGGTCGCGCGATGCTGAACGCACTTTATCTCACCGCCGAGAAGCTCGGCGTCAAAGTCGAATACGACGCCGAGGTCACCGACCTCGTGATCGAGGACGGCATGTTTCTCGCCGCTCGCCTCAAGCGGCCGATCAAGGGTGACACCGAGATACGCGCGACGTCGCTGGTCGCCGCCGCCGGCGGGTTCGAGGCCAACATCGAATGGCTGAAGCAATATTGGGGCGACGCCGCCGACAATTTCCTGATCCGCGGCACGCCCTATAACCGCGGCTCGATCCTGAAGGTGCTGCTCGCCAAGGGCGTGCAGGAGGTCGGCGATCCCACCCAATGCCATGCGGTCGCGATCGACGCCCGCGCGCCGAAATTCGACGGTGGCATCATCACAAGGCACGATTCGGTCGTGTTCGGCATCGTCGTCAACAAGCACGCGCAGCGCTTTTACGACGAGGGCGAGGACATTTGGCCGAAGCGCTACGCGATCTGGGGTCGGCTGGTGGCCGCGCAGCCCGACCAGATCGCCTACATCATCTTCGACTCGACCGTTGTCACCAGCTTCATGCCGACGCTGTTTCCTCCGATCGCCGGGCAGACCGTGGCTGAGCTCGCCGGCAAGCTCGAGCTCGATCCGGCCACACTGAAAAAGACCATCACCGAATTCAACGCCGCGGTGCAGCCCGGCACCTTCGACCACACCATTCTGGACGATTGCCGCACCGAAGGCATCACGCCGCAGAAGACGCATTGGGCGCGGCGGATCGAGACGCCGCCCTATCTTGCCTATCCGGTGCGGCCCGGCATCACCTTCACCTATCTCGGCACGCGCGTGACCAGGGAAGCGCGGATGCTGATGGCCGACGGCAAGCCGTCGGCGAACATGTTCGCGGCCGGCGAGATCATGGCCGGCAACGTGCTCGGCAAGGGCTATGCCGCCGGCATGGGCATGACCATCGGCAGCGTGTTCGGACGGATTGCAGGGCGGGAAGCGGCGCGCCACGCCAAGAACTAGGGCGAAGAAAAGGCAGAGGGAGAAACCATGTCACGCATTGCCACTGCCGCGATTGCGGCGCTGCTGATCATCGGCCACGCCCACGCGGCTGAGCCGATCACGCTGCGAGACATGGGTTCATTCCATGTCGGGGGGCGTCTTGTCGAAATCTCGGGCAAGGCGGTGAGGGAGGTCGTGTTCGCGCCCGGCGGCGTGCCGGCCAAGGTCGATCCCAACGGCACGTATCAGGTCGAGCAGATGTACGTGCAGTATTTCCTGCCCGCCAACGAGAAGGGTGCCTATCCCTTGCTGATGTGGCACGGCGGGGGATTGACCGGCGTCACCTACGAGACCACGCCGGACGGACGCGAAGGCTGGCTGAATTATTTTCTGCGCAAGGGGTGGGCGGTCTATAATTCCGACGCGGTAGAGCGCGGACGCGCGGGCTGGGCGCAATACCCCGATATCTTCAAAGGCGAGCCGGTCTTCCTGACCACGGCCAATCCGTTCGAGCGTTTCCGCATCGGCGATGGACCGAACTCATACGATCCCGATCCCGCCAAGCGAAAATTGTTGCCGGGCAACCAGTTCCCCGTCGAGGGTTACGAGAATTTCGTCAAGCAGAACGTACCGCGCTGGACCACGACCGACGATGCGACCATCGCCGCCTATATCGCCGAGATCGATCGCGTCGGCCCCTCGGTGCTTCTGTTCCACAGCCAAGCCGGCACCTTCGGCTTCAAGGTCGCGCAAGCCCGTCCCGACAAGGTCAAGGCGCTGATTGCGATCGAGCCGGCCGGCATCGGCGATCCCGCCAAGGCGGATGTGCTGAAGAACATCCCGACCCTCATCATCTACGGCGACTATATCGAGCGCGATTCGCGCTGGCCCAAGATCCGCGCCAATGGCATCGCCTTTGCGGACGCCATCAAGGCAGCCGGGGGCAGTGTCGACATCGTCGATCTCCCACAGGCCGGCATCAAAGGCAATTCGCATATGGTGATGATGGACAAGAACAACCTCGAGGTCGCGGCCCTGATTCAGAAATGGCTCGAGGGCAAAGGTCTGACGAAGTAAAGCCATGCACGGAACCAGAATTTTGGACGAAGCCGACCGCTTGATGACGGTCTGCAATTCCTGCCGTTACTGCGAGGGTCTTTGCGCGGTGTTTCCCGCCATGGAGATGCGGCGCGCCTTCTCTGATGGCGACCTCAATTATCTCGCCAATCTCTGCCATGGCTGCGGCGCCTGCTACGTCGACTGCCAGTTCTCGCCGCCGCACGAATTCAACGTCAACGTCCCGCAGACGCTGGCGATCGCGCGCGCAGAATCCTACGCGGCCTATGCCTGGCCGCACGCGCTGTCCGGTGCCTTCGCGCGTAACGGTCTCGTCATCAGCATCGTCGCCGCGCTCAGCATGGCCGCCTTCATCCTCGGCTTCGCTGCCCTGAACGACCGCAGCGTGCTGTTTGGCGTGCACACCGGCCCCGGCGCGTTCTACAAGTTGATGCCGCACAACGCGATGGCGGCGTTGTTCAGCGCTGCCTTCCTTTATGCGATCTTCGCGCTGGTGATGAGCGTGCGTGCCTTCTGGCGAGATATCGGTCCGCCGATCGGCGGCCGTGCGGACGGTCGCTCGATCTTTCAGGCGATACGCGACGCTGGTGAGCTGCGCTATCTCCACGGTGGCGGCGTCGGCTGCTACAATGAGGATGACAAGCCGACCGACCGGCGCAAGCTTTTCCATCACCTTACATTCTACGGCTTCCTGCTCTGCTTCGCCGCGACGTCGGTCGCAACGCTGTATCACTATCTGCTCGGCCGCGAGGCGCCGTATCCGTGGTGGGATCTGCCGGTGGTGCTCGGCACGCTCGGTGGCATCGGCCTGATCATCGGGCCGATCGGCCTGTTCGTCGCCAAGATGCGGCGCGATCCGGCGCTGCTCGACGAGCAGCGCTACGGCATGGATGTCGGCTTTATCGCCATGCTGTTCCTGACCGGGTTCACCGGCATGCTGCTTCTGCTCTTGCGGGACACCGCCGCCATGGGCCCGCTGCTGTCGCTGCATTTGGGCGCAGTTTTCGCGCTTTTCATCACCATGCCCTACGGCAAGTTCGTGCACGGCATCTATCGCTTCGCAGCACTGGTGCGTTACGCGCAGGAGCGGCGCAGTGAAGCAGGCTCCTGAGATTCAGACGGTCGGAAGCGGCCGTCGCGCAGGAAAGCGATCGTCTGTTCTATCG
The DNA here is from genome assembly GCF_000518345.1 of Bradyrhizobium sp. URHA0013. NCBI lineage: Bacteria > Pseudomonadati > Pseudomonadota > Alphaproteobacteria > Hyphomicrobiales > Nitrobacteraceae > Bradyrhizobium > Bradyrhizobium sp. URHA0013. The sequence continues at coordinate 32,830 of NZ_JADK01000010.1, forward strand.
CGGCGGCGTGACGCGGAAGTCCGGTATGGGACGCCTTCACGACGATATGGTCGGTCATGCCGGCAACCATCGTGCTTTGCACCGAGACCCGTCCGTCATTCGGCTTCGGCAGAACGAAAAGACCTGCGACGGGATCGATGAAGCGGTTTCCCGCGATCACGCCGACGGGATAGTCCACGGGGGGAAGGGCGTCGGGCCGGGGCGTAGACGTGGTGGTGAGCTCGAGTCCGGCTGGGCCGTAGAATGCGCTGTAGAGGCGATATCGGCTGAGGAGATCGGCGACCTCGCTGCCGCCGTTCGGCGTGCCCAGCATCACCACGCCGGCAAGCCGGTCCGGACGGTATTTTGCGATATAGGCGCGCGTCACCAGACCGCCCATCGAATGCGCGACGAAATGCAGCGGCGCGTCACGTTCGGCGAAGCGGGCAACCTCTGGATGGATATCGTCCGCGAACGCGGTGATCGGCTTGCGGCGGCTGGCATAGTCGATGTTGAGCGTTGCGAAGCCGCTTGCCCGGAGCGCCCGTTCAAGACTTTTCATGGATGCCGAGGTTCGCGCGATGCCGTGAAGCAGAACCACTCCTGGGCATCGCGCGTCGCCTGATTGAGGCGCCTCGTGCATCTCGCTTATGCCACCTCGCGCTCTGGTCCAGACGCCTGCTCGCGAGCCATTGTCGTTGCGGTGACGTAGTCGGTCTTGCCGGTGCCGAGCAGTGGCACCTTGTCCACCACCATGATCGCCGCGGGAACGGTCAACTCGGATGCACCGATGGCCTTGGCCTGGCCCTGCATTGCACTGCGCTCGGCACCCTTTTCCGTCGTCAGCAGCACGATACGCTCGCCCTTGCGCGGATCCGGGATCGAAACCGCGACCGATGCGGCCTGCGGCCACAGGGTCGTCGCGATGTTCTCGACCGCCGACAGCGAGACCATTTCGCCGGCGATCTTGGCAAAGCGCTTGGCGCGGCCCTTGATGGTGATGAAGCCGGCAGCGTCGATCGCCACGATGTCGCCGGTGTCGTGCCAGCCCTCGGCGAGCGGTTCGAGCACGCCGGGACTTTCGGCCCGCAAGTATCCGAGCATCACGTTCGGGCCGCGCACCGACAGGCGGCCGCCTTCCTCGATGCCGGGGACCGGGTCGAGGCGGCTTTCCATCAGCGGCGACAGGCGGCCGACCGTTCCGGGGCGATTGGCCATGGGCGTGTTCATCGCCAGCACCGGCGCGGTCTCGGTGACGCCATAGCCTTCGAGGATGCGGATGCCGTAGCGTTCCATGAACACCTGCCGGGTGCGATCCTTGACCGCCTCGGCGCCGGCGATCACCAGACGCAGGGTGCGGAAGTCATAGGCGTGCGCCGAGCGGGCGTAGCCGGTGAGGAACGTGTCGGTGCCGAACAGGATGGTGGCGCCGGTCTGGTAGATCAGCTCGGGCACGATCCGGTAGTGCAGCGGCGAGGGGTACATGTAGATCGGAATGCCCGCGAGCAGCGGCATCATCATTCCGCCGGTCAGCCCGAACGAGTGGAACACCGGCAGCACGTTGAACACCTTGTCGTTGGCATTGGCATCGACCCGCGCCAGCGCCTGTGCGGCGTTGGCAAGGATGTTGCGGTGGGAGAGCACAACGCCCTTGGGCGTGCCTTCCGAGCCCGACGTGAACAGCACGACGGCCGGATCGGTCGCCTGGCGGATGACGCGCGGCGCGGTGCCGGCGAGCAGACCCTTGATCTTGTCGGCCGTGCCGATCGAGGCGCGGACATCCTCGAGATAGACGACGCGAACTTCCGCGGAGATTGCCGCCATCAGCTTGTCGAGCTTGCCCTTCTCGATGAAGGCCTTGGACGTCAGCACGGTCTTGACCTGTGCGGCTTTCATGGCGGCAAGCACGTTGACCGGGCCGGCCGAGAAGTTGAGCATCGCGGGCACCCGGCCGATATTTTGCAGCGCCATGAAAACGACGGCGACGCCTGCGGAGTTCGGCAGCAGCACGCCGACATTCTCACCAATGACGGTGCCGTTCTCCAGCTTCCGGCTCAAGACCTGCGCGCCCAGGATCAGCTTGCGATAGGTCAGCTTGGTGCCGAGCGCGTCCTCGATGATGACCTTGCCGGTGTCGCGATCGCGGTAAGCGTGTCCGAGCGCCTCGAACAGGGTGTGATCGAGCATGGCGTTTTTCACCATGGCGTCGATCATCACGTCCTGAAGTGCTGCGCCCGCGGCGTTGCGGCGCGTCTTGCCCTTGAGCGATGGATCGACCGGAAGCTTGACCGGCGGCAGGATGGTGACGGTCACCCGCGGAAACCACGAGCGCTTGATCTGGCTGCCGTTGAGATAGCTGAGATGCGAGCGCTGGGCGCCTTCGATGCGGACCGGGACGACGACTGCGTCGGCCTTGTCCGCAATCATCGCGGTGCCGTCATAGACCTTCATGAGCGAGCCGGAGACGGTAATGCGTCCCTCCGGAAAGATCACCACCGGCTCTCCGGCGGCGACGAGCTTGATGAGGTCGCGCGCGGCCAGCGGCTTGCTGGGGTCCATGGTGTAGTGCTTGACTACCCGCAGGAACGGCTTGGCCCACCAGGCCTTGGCGATGCCGGTATCGACCGCGAAGCTCGCGTCGATCGGCAGCACGGCGTGCAGCAGCGGCCCGTCGATCAGGCTGACATGGTTGGGCGCGATCAGCATGCGCGTGCCAGCAGGCGGCAGGTTCTCCAGCCCGCGGACCTCGGTGCGGAACAGCGCGCGGAACAGCAGCCCGCCGAAGTCACGCACGCCTTCCTTGCCCCACTTCGTCAGCACGAACCAGACCGCGCCGAAGCTGGCGACGCCGAGGCCGAAGAAGATCCAGCCGATGTGCAATCCGCCGGCCTGCAGCAGCGCGACGAACAGCGAGCCGGCCACCATGAAGGCGGCCTGTAGCACGTTGCCGCCGGCGATGATGCGGGCGCGCTCGGAGGGGGCGGACCAGGCCTGGACGGCGGCGAAGGACGGAACGACGAACAGGCCGCCGCCGAATGCGAAAGCGACGAAGTCGAGGAGCATGCGCAGGCCCGCGAACGAGGTCGCGAAGTCGGCGGCGGTGATGTCTTGGCCCTTGGCGGTCACGCCGATCGCCCAAGCGAGGTCGATGCCGGCAAACCCCATCATGATGGCGCCGATCGGCACCAGCGCGAGGTTCGGGCGAACGTGGCTCAGATTCGCGGCGAACAGCGAGCCGATGGCGATGCCGATTGCGAAGATTGCGAGACACAACGTCACCACGCCCTCGGTGCCGCCGATGACCTCCTTGACCAGTGCCGGCAGCAGTGAGAGCACGATGGCGCCCACCAGCCAGAACCAGGAGACGATCACGGTGCCGTCCCACAGCCGGTGATCGGCGTGCAGCGTCTTTAGCAGGCCGAGCGTCGAGGTCCACGGATTGCCGTTGACCGGCAGATCGGGTGCAGACGGCGTCGTCGCGGGAATGCGGGAGGCGAAGGCCCAGGACAGCAGGGCCAGCACGACCACGGCCGATGCGACCCAGCCCATATGCGCGGAGCCGGCCACGAACTGGCCGCCGGCAACGGTGCCGAGCAGGATGGCCATGAAGGTCGCGCCTTCGACCAGCGCGTTGCCGGTCGCGAGCTCGCCGAGCTCGAGCTGGTCCGGCAGCATCGCGTATTTCACGGGACCGAACAGCGCAGCGATGACGCCGAACAGTGCGAGTGCTGCGAACAGCAGCGGCACCGAGTGCAGGAAGAAGCCGGCCGCGGCAAAGCCAGCGGCAAAGATCTCGGCGAATTTGAGTCGCCTTGCGACGACGGATTTGACGTATTTGTCGGCGAGCTGGCCGCCGAGCCCGGACAGAATGAAATAGGGGAAGATGAAGACGGCGCCTGCGACCGTCACCAGTGCACCGCCGTGGCCGGTCGCGGCACTGTAAAGCAGGATGATGACGAGTGCGTTCTTGAGCACGTTGTCGTTCAGCGCCGAGAAGAATTGCGCCCAGAACAGCGGCGCGAAGCGGCGTGACGACATCAAATCCCTGATCATGACTAGTCCTGTTTTGGAAAGGCTGCCTGAAGTTTCATTGTCGGATGGACTTTGGGTCCAGAGGATATGCGACGGGCTATTGTGGGTTGACGACAGTCGCCCCGGCCTGCTCTGCGCGCTTACCTTCCGATCCTGTTGGTCTCCGCGTGGCGTGGTTTGGTTCGCAATGGTTCGGTTGCGGCCTTATCCAGACAGGCTGCGCCTGCCAGGATATTGCTCAGGGCGCTGAGGGAAACCTGACCGCATCGTCGAAGGCCGCGGCATCGGCTCGAATGTCGGGACATGGTAAGTCTTTCCTTGCGGTTTGATATTGCATTCGGGGCGACCCGAACGTGCCGGCTGCGCTCGCCTCAGGTGAGGTGGGCGAGGCGGCGAAAGGGCGAGAGGCGGCCGAGCAGGCTAATGCGGCGGCCCTCATGACGGGCACGGCCACGGTTGGCCCGCCACATCCGGAAGGTCGCGCGGCGCTCAGTCAGGACACCGGCGATGTCGCAGGCATTTGCGATACGATCGATCGGCCCCGTCGCGAACCGCAGGAGGGCGCGGCCAAATCCGGTCACGAGAGCTGTGGCGTCATCGACGAAGGTGGAAGCGATATCAACAGCGAGGGTTTGCATTTTGCAGGTCTCCGGGTTAACTTGAACATTGTTCAAATGAGTATCCTGAAAATGAACAATGTTCAAGATGAATCGTTGCGAGATCGAAAAAGGTCTCGCCGGCGGCAGCAGATCGTGGAGATCGCTCGCGGCATTATTGCAGCTAAGGGATTGAAATCGTTGAAAGTCCGGGAAGTCGCGGACACCGCCAGCTGCTCGGTTGGCAGCGTCTATAACGAGTTCGGCGACTTCGACGGGGTGATCCTGACCGTGAATCGGGAGACCGTTAAGGCGCTGACGTTGCGGTTGGGCCAGGTTCCGGCCGAGGATCCCGTTCGCCAGCTCCACGGGCTGGCCGCGACCTACCTCGAATTCTTCGCGACGAACGCCAATCTGCTGCGCTCGCTGTTCGAGCATCGGATGGAGGACGACCGCCCTTACCCCGATGACATCCTTCAGATGGTGATGGACGCCTTCGCGCTGATGCATGCGCCCCTGGTGCGGCTGCTTCCCAATGCAGACGACGTGCAGATCGCGCTGCTGTCACGCACCCTGTTTTCCGCCGTGCACGGGATCATCTCGCTCGGCCTCGAAGAGCGTATGGTGGCCGTACCGCCGCAAATGCTGCGCCAGCAGGTCGAACAATTTCTGGATGCGCATCTCGCGGGGCTCGGGATTCTGCCCATACGATAAAGTGCTGAGCGCTGCTATGCGCTGGCGGACTTGCGTTGCCGAGAGGTGACGACGATGACGTCCGTCGTCCCGTTGTCGACCTGAACACGGTTGCGTCCGTTCTCCTTGGCGCGATAGCAGGCGGCATCCGCGCGCCGCATCGCGTCCTCGAGCGTGGTGTTGCCGTCGCTGATGCAGGTAACGCCGATGCTGGCCGTCACTGCAAAGCAATGATCGTCCCAGGCGAAGACGGATAGCTCGAGCGCCCGGCGCAGCCGTTCGGCGATATCGACGGCGTCGTACGGCGTGCATTGCGGAAGGATTAGGCAGAATTCGTCACCGCCGAGCCGGGCCACCAGGTCATGCGGCCGCCGCTCCTGCTGCAGGAGGCGCGAAATCTGGCGGAGCAGGCGGTCGCCGGCGAGGTGACCGCAGCTGTCGTTGACGTCCTTGAACTGATCGAGATCGAGCAGGATCAGGCCCAGCGAACTCGCCGCGGTGCCGTCCAACTCGCTTTGCAGGCGGGCCTCGAACGCGCGGCGGTTGGACAAGCCGGTCAGCCAGTCGTGCGACGCCTGCCAGGCCAGGCGCTCCTTCTCGGCATGCAAGGCATCCTCGAACGCCTGTCGTTGCAGCACCAATCGCCGCGTGTGCCAGATCAGGAGCAGGATCAGCGTCATGGCTGTGACGATATTGACGCCAGTCAGCGTCATCTTGATAGCGCGCGAGCCTTCGCCGAGAACGGTGGAGAACCGCTTGGCGTGCACCGTGAACTGGGTGTTGAGCTCCGACAGCCGCGACGACAATAATTGCAGGCGCTTGCTGTCCTGGACGGGCCCGTTCTTCAGCTCTGACCGGATGACCTCGCCGAAAACGCTGAGCTCCAGCAGCATGGGGTCTGTGGCAGCCCACTCGCGGATCGCTTCCTTGAGAAAGCTGACCTGTTTGAAGTAGCGAAACAGCCAGATCAGTCCCGGCACGTCATCGGGATGGTTGCCGCCTTGCAGGAAGCCGATGCGGGCGGCCTCGACGTCGACCAGATCGCGCTCGAGCGCCCAGCGCGCGAACTCGTCGCCGATGGGAACGGCCAGCGAGGTCTGATATTGCGCAAACTGGCTGGCGTCGCCCGAATGCAGATAGAGATTGAGGAAATAGACGGCGTTCTTCTGCGAGCGGGACCATAGCGCTTCGCCCGCGACATAGGCGCGAACCGAGGACATCACCTCCAGGCTGAATCCGGCGATCGCCGCCTGCAGCAGGACGACCGTGACGAATGGCGAGACGAGCTTGATGACGTGAAGGAAGTTGCGTCCCTTCGTTGATGGCGCTGTTCTGCGAAACACTTTGCGTTCCCCAAGTCGCTCAACGACCCCAGCGGAGCGATCCGCTCATAACGCGGATTACGCGCCAAAGGTGCTTAACTCGACTTGAAAATGCCAGGAGACCGCGTCGCAAGGTGAAGGCGTTGTGAAGTGGATGCTTGCAGATCGTCGCAAATGCCGCCGAACCGGAACCGACGCGGCATCGCGAGCCGATGTCGCGCATTCGCCTCAAGTGGTTTACCTGATGGAGAGAGAATGCTGCCGCTAGACCAGCACCGGCTTGCGCACGCGGCCGGCGTCGCCGAAGACGCGCAAATAGCGCTCGATCTCCGAGGGCAGGCCGGTCGCCTTCTCGGGATTGTCGGAGAGCTTGACGGCCGGATGTCCGTCGACCGACGACACCTTGCAGACCAGCGAGATTGGATCGAGGTTGAACGAGCCGTCCGGCGTGCAGCCGACGAAATCATTGGTGAGATTGGTGCCCCAGCCGAAGGAGAGCCGCACCCGGCCGGTGAAGTGGTGGTAGGTCTCCTCGATCGAGCCCACGTCCATCGCGTCGGAGAACACCAGCAGCTTGTCCCTGGGATTGCGGCCCTTCTGCTCCCACCATTTGATGATCTCCTCACCGGCCTGGATCGGCGGCGCGCTGTCGGGACGGAAGCCGGTCCAGTCGGCGACCCATTCCGGCGCATCGCGCAGAAAAGCCTTGGTGCCGAAAGCGTCGGGCAGCGCGATCAGGAGGTTGCCGCCATAGGTCTGGCGCCACTGGTCGAGGATGCGATAGGGCGCCCAGCGCAACTCCTCGTCGTCCTTGGCCAGCGCCGCCGCGACCATCGGCAGTTCATGGGCGTTGGTGCCGATGGCTTCGAGATCATTGTCCATCGCGAGCAGCACGTTGGAAGTGCCGATGAAGGACGGGCCCAGGCCTTCCTTCACGGCCTCCACGCACCAGCGCTGCCAGAGGAAGCCATGGCGGCGACGGGTGCCGAAATCGGAGAGCCGCAAGCCATCGAGCTTGCGCAGGCGTTCCACCTTGGTCCACAGCTTGGCCTTGGCCCGGGCATAGAGCACGTCGAGCTCGAAGCGGCCGCGGCCCTTCATCGCTGCCCGCGAGCGCAATTCGTTGAGGATGGCGAGCGCAGGAATCTCCCACATCGTGGTATGGCTCCACGGCCCGTGGAAGTGCAGCTCGTACTGGCCTTCGACCTTGCGCAGCTCGTATTCGGGCAGCCGGAATTCGGCGAGCCAGCGGATGAAGTCCGCCGAGAACATGTGGGTCTTGCCGTAGAAAGTATTACCGGCAAGCCAGATCAGCTCTTTTTTGGAGAAGCGGATGGTGCGGGCGTGGTCGAGCTGGGCGCGCAGTTCGCCCTCGTCGATGATTTCGGCGAGCCGGACATGGCGCGATCGGTTGATGACCGAGAATGTCACCTGCTGATTCGGGTAGGATTCCCGAATCATTTGCAACATCAATAGCTTGTAGAAGTCGGTATCAAGCAGGCTGCGGATGATGGGATCCAGCCGCCAGCTGTGATTGTAGGTCCGGCTCGCAATGTCGGTCACTGTCATGGGTGGAATTCTAGCGTGGCTCCCCGTGCGCAACCAGTGGATTTGGCGAAGGGCAGGCCACCGCCGAGCATCCGGCTGCGCGAGGGCGGCCCGAAATCGCTCCGAGAGCCCGTTCGCGAACCGGTCTGCGGACGGTCCGGGTGGCTTACATGGCGTCGAACGCTCCCGTGAGCGTGACGCGGGGACCGTGCGTGTAGCGGTCGGGCGTCAGACCGGAGTTGGAGGAGCCTGCCTGGTTGAACACATTGATGAACGCATCGAGCCGATAGCCTGCGCCGAGTTTCAGGTTCTGGGTCATCCAATAGGAGACGCCAACCTGAATGTCGGCGCTGAGTACCCCGGCAAACAACCGATCGTTGCTCGTCGAGAGCGTATTCGCGACTGGAAAGAGGGGAGAAAGGACCGACGGCGTTACCGAGAACAGGGCCGACGAACTGGTCGCCGACTGCTGCCGGCCGAGTAGCAGGGCGGCGTCGCCGGCATAATCGAACGACCATTTGCCGCCAAATGGGACCGAGCCCTCGACACCGATGAGTGGTCCCGCGCCGAGGAAGTTCGCGCGCGTATCGCGCAACGTCGAGAGCGTTGTGGAAAAGCTGGTGATCGCCGGAAAGCCAGGCAACGCAACACCAGTGCTGGTCGCGGCCTGGACGTCCGAGCTTGAGCTCCGGGTGACGAATTCGGCAACGCGAAGGCCGCCCTTCAGCTGAAGCGTGCTCGGTCCGCTGCCGGCGATGTCGCGTCCCACCGCGAGATCGGCGAGCCAGCGGGTTTCCTTGTAAGTATTGGCGAAGATTTCCGTGCCTGTCTGGCTCGCAGCGCCAACGACGATTGTTTGCGTCAGTGAGTCCAGGCCGGTGCTCTTGCCTCCCTCGCCGTAGCGGAACTGGCCGCTGATGTGCCAGGGAGATCCGGCGAAGCGATAATCGAAGCCAGTAGCCGTTTCCCATCCGACCTTTGGCGTCAGGTCGAACTGTCCGGTGAGACCGTAAGTGTCTGATATCGGATCCCCGCCGCTGAAGATGGCGCCGCCTTCGATCCAGGCCCTGAACTGTCCCGGACCGGCAAGCAGTTGCGCCTTGACCGGTAGGTCTGCGGCATACGCCTGCAACGGATTTCTGGCCTGTTGCGAAACAGCAGTGACCGCCCGGAACGCGGAATTGTCCTGGTGTGATCGGGCCCCGGTCCTGGCAGGTTCGCTCGTTGCGCGTTCGCCTTGCGATTTCAGCCGCGCATTTTCTTCGCGCAACTGCTGGTTCGCGCGCAACGCGGCATTTTCCTTGCGGATTGCGGCGTTCTGCCTTTCCAGCACCTCGAGGCGCGCATTGACGTCTTCGATTTCTCCGGCGGTGGCGCTGGTGACCGTCCATGCCGCGGTCGTGCCGAGCATGAGCGCCGCAAGATTCTGCTTCATTATATTCACCTCGTCGCACCAGTTGCGCGACCGTGGCGCGGAATCACACAACGTGCATCAACCGTTCGGTTGAACTCGACCGGCTACCGCATTCGAAGAGTCGTTTCCGGACTTGGGTGTGGCTTAAGCGCCGCAGCCCGCGTGTTCAGGGGTGCGAGGCCGTCGCCGCCACGGTCTCGAGCTGGCTTCTGATCCAGCGATGCGCCGGGTCCTTCTGATAGCGCTGGTGCCAGACCATGAACATCGGCAGCTCGGCCAGGATTCGCGTGCGCGAGGCCAGCGGAATCCGTACCTGCGCGAAGCCGTGCATCACGCCGGGCGCCAGCAGGCTCGGCATGCTCGCCAGCATCTGCGAGCCACGCAGGAAGGACGGCACGCCGGAGAAGCTCGGCACGGAGATCGCGATGTCGCGGTGGAAACCGTTGGCTGCAAGCCGGCGATCGAAGTCGAGTCGCTCGTTGTCAGTGTAGACCACGGTGATGTGACGCGCCGCGAGATAGGCGCCGCGCGTTGCCGGCGCGGCACGCGCTTTGGGATCGTAGTAACAAACGTAATGGTCTTGCAACAGGCGCTTCTGCACGATGTCCACGCCGGATGGCGGCAGCGGCGTGATCAGCAGATCGCAGCGGTTTTCCCGCAGCATCGCCGGTGAGGGCGACTGCGAGGGGATCACGCGCAGGTTCAAGCTCGTCACTTGCGCGGCGACATGATCGAAGAACCGCGGCAGCAGCAGGTCGCGCTGGAAGTCGTTCGCGGCGATTGTCAGCGAAAGCTGCGCGATCGCCGGCTCGAACGTGACGCCGCCGGCAAAGCTCCGCATCTCGTCGATCAGCGCTCGCGCCTTTGCCGCGAGCGCCTGGGCGTGCGCCGTGGCCACAATGCCGCGGCCGGATTTGGCAAACAGCGGATCGCCGACGATCTGCCGCAGCTTGTTGAGGGCGTGGCTGACCGCGGATTGCGTCAGGCCAAGCCGCGTTGCGGCCGCCGTCACCGAACCTTCCTCCAGCACCGCCAGGAACAGCTCCAGCGCGTGGCCATCAAGCGCCAAATGATCGATTTTGCTCATGGAATTTATTATAATCGATCTATTTATCTTGAGAATAGCCGGCGCCATCATCTCCCGATAAGCCGTGCGCCCCAACGGGAGCGCCACAGGGAGAGACAACGCCGATGCATGCCCAGGCGCCAGCCTTGCGGGATCCCCGCCTCAACCACCCCGAGCCGTTCACGCCGCCGCTCGGGGACGGCGGCTTCTTCCAGCGCGACCGTTCCATGCATCCGCCCGCGCACGCGCCGGGCTACAAATCATCGGTGCTACGTTCGCCGCGCCAGGCGCTGCTGTCGCTTGAGAACTCGGTCTCGGAGATTACGGGGCCGGTGTTCGGTCACAACGACCTCGGCGCGCTCGACAATGATTTGATCCGCAACTACGCCAAGGACGGTGATCCCGTCGGCGAGCGCATCATCGTCCACGGCCGCGTGCTGGACGAGACCGGCCGCGGCGTGCCGAATACGCTGGTCGAGTTCTGGCAAGCCAATGCCGGCGGCCGCTACCGGCACAAGAAGGACACCTATCTGGCGCCGATCGATCCGAATTTCGGCGGTTGCGGTCGCGCGCTGACCGACGACACTGGCTACTATTATTTCCGGACGGTGAAGCCGGGACCCTATCCCTGGCGCAACTACGTCAACAGCTGGCGTCCCGCTCACATCCACTTTTCGGTGTTCGGCTCGGGCTTTGCACAGCGTCTGATCACCCAGATGTACTTTGAGGGCGATCCCCTGATCCCGGTCTGCCCGATCCTGACGACGATCCCGGACAAGGATGCGCTGGAGCGCCTCGTCGCGCCGCTCGACCTCAACGCATCGGTTCCGTTCGACTCGCTCGCCTACCGCTTCGACATCGTCTTGCGCGGCCAGCGCTCCACTTACTTTGAAAATCGCACCGCAGGGAACTAGGTCCATGCCGCAGCCGCTCAACTACCTCAAGGAAACCGCCTCGCAGACGGCCGGGCCCTACGTGCATATCGGGTTGATCCCGGCCATGGCCGGCTTCGACATTTTCGAGAAGAATTTCTCCAACGTGCTGGTGACGCCAAACACGCAAGGCGAACGCATCACGCTGGATGGCAAGGTGATCGACGGCAGCGGCACGCCGCTGCGCGACGTGCTGCTGGAGATCTGGCAGGCCAACGCGGCCGGCCGCTACAACCATTCGGCCGACCGGTCGACCGGCGCGCTTGACGAGGGATTTCGTGGCTGGGGCCGCGCGGGCTCTGACTTCGAGAGTGGTCTCGTCACCTTCGAGACCATCAAGCCGGGCGCGATCATCGATAAGACGGGCCGCAAAGGCGCTCCGCACATCAATGTCTGGATCGTCACGCGCGGTATCAACATCGGTCTGAACACGCGCCTCTATTTCTCGGACGAAGAGGCCGCCAACGCCGCCGACCCCGTGCTCAACCTGATCGAGCAGCCGGTCCGGCGCTCGACTCTGATCGCAAAGCGCAGCGAACGCGCCGGCAAGATCGTGTACTCCTTCACGATCAATTTGCAGGGGCCGGAAGAGACGGTGTTCTTCGACGTGTGATCGTCTCAGGTCTCCTCGCCGTGGAGCTGCGCGCGAAAGGCGCGCGGTGACACGCCCGTGGCGGCGGCATAGACCCGGCTGAAATAGGCGGGGTCCTCAAAGCCCAGCGCATAGGCGATCGTTGAGACCGGCAAGTTGGTGTAGACGAGGTTGCGCCGCGCTTCGCGGATCAGCCGGTTGAGGATCAGGTGCGAGGCGGTGTCGCCGGTTGCTGACCGCGTCACCCGGTTGAGATGGGTCGGCGTGATCGACAGCGCGCCCGCATAGTCCGCAACGCTCCAGCGTTCCAGATGATGCTGTTCCAGCAGCGCCTCGAAGCGGCGGAATAGTCCGCTTTCAGCCGTGCCGTTGCCACCGCTCTCGCCGGTGAGCGCGCGGGCCACCAGCCCGATCATGGCCGCCGACAGTGCGCGCAGCACATGCGCCCGGCCGAAATCGCGCGCGGCGTGTTCGGCAAAGATCTGCTTCATGGTGGTCCGGATCTGCGGCGTGCCACGTATCACGGCCGAGCGCGACAAGGCACCGCGCAGTCCTTCGGAGGCGAGCAGCGCTTCGTCCAATATTTCCGCGGCGATGGTCAGCACCCAGCCCTGGGTGTCAGGCACGAACCGGAAGCCATGGACGTGGCCGACAGGCACGTTGACGATCTGCATCGGCTTCAGCTGCACCACGCGCCCGTCGAGCGTGGCTTCGCCGCCGCCGCGGTCGATCAGCAGCACCTGGTGCAGCCGGGCATGGCGGTGCACGGCCAGCGTCCAATCGTGCAGCACCGAGCGCGACGCTATCGTCTCGCAATGCACGACATCGGGCAGATCGCCGGACTCGCCGAACAAATTGTAGACCCGGATCGCCGGGGTGGGGACTGCGCTTCTCATGTTCGAATAGTACAAGACAAAGACGAAAGCCTCCATCGGTCAGCGGCGCTGAATCTGCAAGAAAGTGCAGAGGAGGACGCAATATGAAAGTTCAGGTCTGTATCATCGGCGGCGGGCCGTCCGGGCTGCTGTTGTCCCAGCTCCTGCATCTCAAGGGCATCGACACGGTCGTGCTGGAAAAATCCAGCCGCGACCACGTGCTTGCCCGGATCCGTGCCGGCGTGCTTGAGCACGGCTTCGCCAGGCTCATGCGCGAGGCTCAGTGCGGCGAGCGGATGGACCGCGAGGGCGAGATCCACAAGGGATTCGAGATCGCCCATGACGGCGTGCTCTCCCAGATAGACCTCCATAAGCATTCCGGCGGCAATTCGGTGCTGGTCTACGGCCAGACCGAGCTGACGCGCGACCTCTACGAGGCGCGCGACCGCCTCGGCGGCAACGTTGTGCACAATGCCGAGGACGTGACGCCGCATGAGCTGACCTCGGACCGGCCTTACGTGACCTATCGTTCGAACAGCGAGACCGTCCGAGTTGATTGCGACTATATCGTCGGCGCCGACGGCTTTCACGGCGTCAGCCGCAAGTCGATCCCGAAGGACGTGCTGCGGGAATACGAGAAGATCTATCCGTTCGGCTGGCTCGGCGTGCTGTCGCGCACGAAACCGGTGTCGCCGGAGCTGATTTACGTGAAGCACGAGCGTGGCTTTGCGCTGTGTTCCCTGCGGTCGCAAGTGCTGAGCCGCTACTACGTCCAGGTGCCGCTCACCGACAAGGTGGAGGACTGGAGCGACGATGCGTTCTGGGCCGAGCTGAAGCGTCGTTTGCCGGACGAGGTCGGCGGCCGCCTGGTCACGGGACCGTCCATCGAGAAGAGCATCGCGCCCTTGCGCAGCTTCGTCGCCGAGCCGATGAGCTACGGCCGCCTGTTTCTCGCCGGCGATGCCGCCCACATCGTGCCGCCGACCGGCGCGCGCGGGCTGAACAGCGCCGCCTCCGACATCTATTATCTCTACCACGCCATGCTCGCGCACTATCAGAACGACGATGATTCCGGGCTCCAGGGCTACTCCGCCAAGGCGCTGGCGCGGATCTGGAAGGCGCAACGCTTCTCGTGGTGGATGACGATGCTGCTGCATCGCTTTCCCGACCGGCTCGAATACGAGGACCGGCTCCAGCGGACTGAACTGGAATATCTCCTCTCGTCCGAGACGGCACAGCGCCTGCTCGCGGAGAATTATGTGGGGCTACCGTTTTAGCGTGGAGTGGACCCGAAAAGCGGTGCGACGCCGCGCTACTTTCCTTCTAGGATGTTCACCGGCGTCCAGTCCGACCTTGGTGGATTTGTAGCGAGCGCAGTTGCGCGCTTGCCAAAAAGCGCTGACGCCGGATCCATTTCCGCCATTCGCCCGAATGCACCAGCCGCTTTCGCAAACTCCCGCGCCCGCCAGCAGGCGAGCCCCTCCGCGTAAGCCGCGGCGATTTTTTTCTGCCCGGCGCTCTCCGCGCCTCTGTCCGCGAGCGGCTCGAATACCCTGATCGCCTCGCCGCGCCCCAGCACCCGGATCGCATCGAGTTCCCTCCAGGCGAAGCCGTCGCCGGTCTGCGCCATCGTCGATTCCGAGGCCATGATTGCGGTGCCGTAGTATTTGTTGGCGCCTTCGAGCCGCGAAGCGACGTTCACGGTGTCGCTCATCACGGTGTAGTTGAAGCGGCGGCGGGAGCCGATATTGCCGACCACGGCCTCGCCGCTGTTGAGCCCGATGCGGTGCGACAGGCCGCGGCCGGCGAAAGCGGCGCTGCCGGCGTTGAGCTCTGCCAGCTTTGCGTGACATTTCAGTGCGGCATGGACCGCGTGGCGCGCATGCGCGGGATCGTCGGCGGGCGCACCGAACATGGCGACGATGGAATCGCCGATATATTTGTCGACATAGCCGCCATGGCTCTCGATGATGTCGGTCATGGCCGACAGATATTCGTTCATCAGCGTCACCAGCTCGCCCGGCGTCATCGTCTCGGCGATGGAGGAGAAGCCGCTCAGGTCGGAGAAGAACATGGTGACGTTGCGCATTTCGCCGCCGAGCGCCGGCATCTTGCCGGAGGCAACCATGGTGTCGATCACTTCGGGGGCGAGATAGAACGCAAAGCTCTTGCGCAGGAAACGCTCGTCACGATCGGCCAGCACGAAACGGTAGCCGATCATCATCGCGAGCGCGGCAAGGCTTGCGAGTGCCGGCTCCGTCAGCGGCAGCGCCAAGGCATAGACGAATGAACTGACGGCCACGGCGGCGTATACCGCGGTGAGGCCGAGCCATGCGATCAGTGCGCCACCCGGTGCAAGCACGCAGGCCGCGCAGGCCACGATCGCTGCGAACACGACGGTGAGAATGCTCCGCAGCGGAAAGCCGAGCTCGGTCACCGCATCGCGTTCGATCAGATTTCGCACCGCGTTGGCATGCACGAAGACACCGGCGATGTCGCTGCGGGCCTTTTGTGCGATGCTTGCCGGAGCGGGCTGGGCGCATCGTGGCCCGGGCGTTCCGTCATAGCCGCCGGACAGTCGCATCGAGGTGAGCTTGCGATCATCGAAATTCAGAGCGGTGCCGAGCAGCACGACTTTGCCGCCGAAGGCGCGGCGGAAGAAATCGCGGTCGCCTTTTTCGACGCAGGCTCGCAGATCGGCGAAGGAGAAAGTCGGAATGTCGCGGCCAAGTCCTCGAAAATTGAGCGCCAGTGTATTCGGTACCGCGCTCGGAATTGCATAACCGGACAATTCGGTCGTTCCGGACGGTGCAATCTCGGGCTTTACAGCGAGCGCGCGCGCGGCGAGCTCGACCGCCATCGCGGGGACCGGCTTGCCGTCGATCGAGAAGCTCAGCGGCATCCGCCGGATCACGTCGTCGGTGTCGGTATGGACGTTGAGGGCGCGGATATTGTTTCTCACCGCCAATTGCTGCGCGCGGTCGGGCCTTTCCTGATGGTCGTTGCTCAAGATCTCGCCGAGCACCAGCTTGCCGCTGTCGGACAGCTTCCGCAGGGCGATGAGATAGTCCCGATCGAAGCCTCTCATGCGGCTGCCCAGCGAGGCGTCGCCGAAGGGAATCTCCGACTGCTCGATCGAGCTCGGGAAGATGACATCGAAGCCGATGACCTTGGCGCCGCCGTCGTCGATGCTGCCGAGAACCCGGCCGATCTCGCGCGTCCAGGTCTGCGTTGGCGATCCCTTGAACGGCAGAGTGTCGTAGGTCTCGCCGTCGATGGCCACGACGACGACCGGTGATGTCGCGGGATCGCGGTGGTCGCCGACGAGCTTGCCGCGCAGTGCCGTGAGAATGTCGAGCGACAGGCCCTGCAGCGTCTGCAACGGCGGAGACGTCACGATGGCGCCTGCAAGAAGCGCAATCAGGATCGCTGCAACGATGTCCCGTCTGCCGATCCGCCGCATCGCCCCGTCGCTAGCTGCCTATTCGAGCCGCAGCAGGCGTCCGACGATCGGCGTCGGCGACGACGTGGCGCTGGGATCGACCTGGAAGGCGTAACGCTTGGTGCCGAGGATGGCGAGATAGCTGCCGCCCGGCGTCAGCGACTTCCCGGCCTTGGCGAAGTCATAGAACTTGCCGCCGACCATCGTCTCGCTCTTGAGCGGCACGCTGATTGTGGGCTCCTTGCCATCAGTGCGTTCGATCACCAGGGTGCTGCCGCTCTTGGCCTGCACCAACGGCGCGATGCCGTAGAGCGTCGGCAGCTTGGCCGGAGCGCTGCCCTTGGCGTCCGACCGCATGGTGCGGAAGGTCGTCGCGGCACTCTGGTTCGCCTCGCGCTCCGACAGTTTTGCCGCGTTGGTATCGCAGGGCACCGTTTCCCGCTTGACCTCGCCGAGTTGCACGGTGCTCTGCTCCGTGCCGACCATGACGACGCCTTCGCTGATGGTCTCGCGCTGGCACGATTTGAGATAGCTGAGCGTAATGGTTGCCTTGGGTCCCAGCTTGATGATCTTGCCCGGCGCCACATAATCCATGAACGCAACACCGTCGACCTTGCCTTGCACGTCCTCGACGATGGCGGCCGGGGTCTCCGCCAAAGCGGGGGCAGCAAGACAGCACGCGCCGACAACAGCGCCGATCAGGCTTTTCATGGGAAATCTCATCCAGTTCGACCGATATTTGCCCGGTCCCCGTCCAGGGCCGATGCTTAGCAGCGAAACGCCCAGGCAAGTGTGACCGGAATCACTCTCAGATATTGGTGCACTCTATCAGGAAGAGGTTCAAACCGGCGACCGGAGAAAACAGTGCGCCGGCAAGCTGTTGGCCGGATGGATAATTTCATTCGGCTGGGACGGCCTCGACCGGGTGGCCCTCCGCTGCACTCTCTATACCTGTAATGGGCGCGAGCGTGGCCTCGGTCTTCTGATACGGCGTCGCCTGCTGACCGGCGGCGATCTCGACCACTTCCTCCCAGCGCGACAGGAAGGCTAGCTGTCACGAAGGCTGAGTTGATAGCGGTTGTATGCAAGCTGCCAAACGAGGTCGGCACGCCGATCGTTTTTAGCGCGGTATGCAACGAGGTCCAGCTTTCTTGCCCGCTGCGCGGAGGAGCCTGCGCTGCCCACGTCGCTGCGCGTCGGTAGCAATTTGACTGGCTCGCTTTCCAGGGTGTTAACCGTGGCGGAATGCTCTCCGCGCGGATCATTGTCGCGCCCTAGTATTGGTTGCAAATGCGTCCTGAGTTTTACCGCGGATATTTTCATGCTGAGAGACGGCAAATATGCGGCCTGGTTCAGGACCCCGCGCGGTCAGGGCACGGGCGTCGTGCATCTGGCGGAGGGACGAATCTCCGGCAGCGATAGCTTCTTCACTTATGGCGGCTCTTACCGAATCGACGAGCAGCGCTTCACGGCGGTTCTGACCACGCGGCGACATGCCGAGGGTCCGCCGACCGTGTTCGGGCTCGACGAGGTCGAGGTCAAGCTCTCGGGCGTGTGCAGCGGCGCGATGGCGACCTGTTCCGGTACGGCCGAGCAGGCCCCCGATGTGACCTTCGAGGCGACGCTGATCTACAGCCAGGACGAGGTGCCGGCCGCTGACGCCAGAGGTGCGGTCGTGAAGCTCAATGCCGACAAGCTGCCCAAGGGGCTCGACGGCCGTTCGCGCTCGCGCCATCCGTTTGCGCCGGGATCGCTTGGCTCAGAACGGAATAGACCATAAGGCCAGATCGACCTCGACGATGTTGTCAGGACTGCTTAAGCGGATGAGCCCTCTGGTGCCAGGCCCAGGCGGTGCGGATCACGGTCGGTAGATCCGAATGTCGCGGCACGAAATTCAGCACTTTTCGCGCTGCGGAGGGATCGGCAACCAGATAGGTGGGATCGCCGGAGCGGCGCGGTTTGACGGTGTGGGGCACCTCGCGCCCGGTCTCCTGCCTGATGGCAGTCAGGATTTCCCGCACCGAAAAGCCGGAGCCGGTGCCCAGATTGAAGCTGCCGCCGGCATGCCCTTGTTCCAGCAGTTTCAGCGCCGCGACATGCGCCGCGGCGAGGTCGGTGACATGGATGTAGTCGCGGATCGCGGTGCCGTCGGGCGTGTCGTAGTCCTCACCGAACACGGCAAAATCCACATGGCCCTGTAACGCCATCATGGCGCGCGGAATGAGATGGGTTTCGTTGTCACGCAATTCGCCAATGCCGCCGGCAGGATCGGCGCCGCTGGCGTTGAAATAGCGCAGGCAGAACGCGCCGAAGCCGTAAGCGGCGCGGTAATCGGCCAGCATGCGCTCGATCATCCACTTAGATGCGCCATAGGGGTTGATCGGCGCGCAGGGGAAGTCTTCCGGCAGTTCCTTGGAATCGGCATTGCCGTAGACGGCGCCGGTCGAGGAGAAGACGATACGATGGCAACCCGCATTGCGCATCGCCTGCAAGAGCGACAGCGTGCCCTGCACATTGTTGATGTAGTACTTTTGCGGGTCGGTCATGGACTCGCCGACGAGGCTCGCCGCCGCGAAATGCATGACCGCCGTGATGTTGTGCTCAGCGAAGGCGCGCGCCAGCGTGGCGCCGTCGAGCAGATCGCCTGTTACCAGCGAGCCGGCGACGAAGCCGCGATGACCTGTCGACAGATTGTCATAAACGACGGGCTGATAGCCGGCCGCGGTCAGTGCGCGGCAGGCATGCGAGCCGATATAGCCCGCGCCTCCCGTAACGAGGACAGTCGGTCGGTCGTTCATGTCGCCTCTAAGCTGTTTCGCTGGAGGCAGCCTAAAGCAAAATCAACAATGATCCAAGCAACTGCTTGCGGCAAATAGTGCGCACTTTTTCGGGGATTTCCGCTATCTGCCTTTTAGCTTTGCATTGACGCTGTTGTCACGAAAGCACTTAGAGACGGCACGTGGAAACCGAGCCTTCAGATATGAAATCTAGCCTGAGCCTCATAGCAAAAGACGGACAGGGACATGCCTCAAATCTGGATGACATACGACGAACTAGGAAGACTCGGGGGATGCAGCGCCGTCGAGGCCAGGATGCAGGCGCTGCATCTGTCGCTCGATCGCCGCAAGAGCCGCGACGGGAACACCCGCGTCAAGCTGAACCCCGCCCTGATGGCCCGGTTCTTCGAGGCCATTCGCGAAGCCGAATTCGACCTCGATGATGCGGTCGCAGCGTTGCGCGACGGGCATCGGCAGATTTCAGGAGCAGTCGCCGCAGAGCCGGCGAGCCTCGGGCGCGGAGTGGCGTAAGCGCGTCCATTCGGCAGTGACCGGTAGTTTTTTCGAAGCAAAAAGCTCATAAGCGATGGCGGTTCATTCCAGTCTCAACGCCCTTTATGACGGTGGTCTCGGCAGGAAAGTCAGAATGGTTTGAGCCAGAAGGACGCCGACGGTGCCGCCTGCGACCTTTTGCAAGACGTCGATCAAATGGGGATCTCGATCCGGCGTCACCGCCTGCAAGACCTCGGGCCCGATTGCGACGGCGACCACGAAGGCGCACGCCAGTTTGAGCCATCCCGGCAGCAGGAAAGACAGAAGGAAGCCCAAGAGGCCGTAGGCGCTGAAGCGCTCGATCACCACGACCCAATAGGCTTCCGCATGGCCCGCGAGCGCTGGCCTGCCCGCGAGCTTGGCGACCGTGGCATAGATGATCAGCACGAGGCAGATTGCCGCGGCTGCGATGAGATGGTTGCGGCGCATGCCGCCAGCATAGCCGTTCGGCCGGATCGTCGCTCTCGAAAGCCAAGAACATCGTTAAGGTTCAAAAACTTTCGATGGCATGAACCGAGGTTCACGGGGCGCCCCGAAGTGTCCGCGGAAATCGACGTTCAACGCCGATTGTAGGACCAGCCCTTGTCGACATTGGTCGGGTAGTGAGCTGCGAAGTGGGGATTCTTGAGGCAGTTTCGCGCGGGATCATAGATCCAGTCCGTGCATTCCCGGTAATTCATGAATCTGCAATCGAAACCAAAGGCACACCATGGCGCGCCATTCGGAAATCCTAACCGTACGGGGACTTGCGCCGACGCCACTGAAGGCAAAGCCAGGAGCAAAGCTACGGCGAGTGCGCGGGACAACATGATGCATCCTCCAACAACGACCGAGCGGTATCGAAACCAATCGCGGGACGATCTTCCGCCGGAAAGGGACGACATTCAACCTTTGTCGCCGGATAGCTTAACATCCAGAAGCGGAGAGATCGAGAGCGCTGAAGGCGTTCGGGCTGCGTCGATCGGCGTCTTCCGTTCCTCGGTCGATGAGGCAGACGCGCCCGTCCATGATGCGTCGCGCAGGGTCAGTTAGCTCTTCTTGGAGCTCTTGGACTTCAGCGACAGGCCGAGGCGCAGGGCCATGCGCTTGACGGCATCGGGTGAGCGCCCGAGAAGTTTCGCCGCTTCTTCCAGCGAAGTTGAAGACTTGGCCAACTCCATCAGCCGGCGGTCTTCCTTGAACGACCAGGGCCTGCGCGCCATAACCGAAATCATCCTCTCGTCGACACAAAGACAAAGCCGCCAAGCGGACCCACGTGCGCTCGACGGGTGTGCCTGGGTGGGGCCGGGTCTGGGAAGCCCAGTGCGAAGATGGATATGCGATCCTGCGGCGTTCGCAACAAACAACGCCGGTTAAGCTAACCGTTCAACCTTACCGCGATGAATTGGCCGGTTGACGTTCCGTATAATCACGGAGTTTTGCTGATGCGCGCATCGATCGGAGAGCGGTCGCCGAGCGGCGGCCGGTTCTGCGACGCCGTGATGATGAGGATACCCGATACCGCGAGCAGCGCCGATGGATCATCGGCTCATCAACGACAGACGGAATCTGTTTCGAAAACCATGGCGGTGGCGGCGTCGAGCCGGGAACCCTTCGCCCTGCCAGGACCACGCCGTTCATAAGTGCGCGAAGCCCCTGCCGGTCACCTCGACTGACAATGAATGGCGCGGTGGATGCGAACCGGTCCCACGGGTGGCGGACTTCGCGCCAACGGGAGACATCATATCGCCGTGATCACTTGCGCGCGACTTGGAATCGTCATCATGACGGCACGTCGCGGAATCAACGATGAATTGAATCATCGCATGGCGGTGATCGCAATGGCTTCCATCGAGAAACGATCCAATCGTGACGCATGCATCCGACAACGGTCCCGATGAGCGCATCGCGCTTTTCTCAGGCGGCTCGTCACGAGATCGTCGAATTCGTTCGGCTACGGTCGCGCGTAAACAACCACGAGCAAAGACCGAGATGCTTCAGAAGGCGCGAGCGGCACTTCCTCTCTCCAAGATCAGAGAGCGGGCATTTGAGGGCGCGTTTTTCATCGTTGCGCTGATCGCGATGGCGGGCTGGGTGTATTTCATCACGCTATTGCTGGTGAAATTGTTCCTCTGGTTTTTCGGTTGAGGCGCGCGGCCGCTCGCTTCGCATGCACGATGCTGCCCAAAAAATCGCTGGCATGACGAGAAAATCAGCGGCGCTCACCATGATCTCGACACAACTCGAAGATGAGACTGTCGCAAAGGCGTGGCGTGCACACTGAGGATTTACATCAGCGTGCGATCCACTTGCGGCGGGCGCCGCGGCGGGGGGCGTGGATCATGATGAAATCGCGGGGGACGCCATGACTGGCCCGACCATGACTGGCCCGACAACGAACAATGCACCCCGGCGATATTTCGTCGATGCGGGAGGTCGGCGGGTCCTGATCGGCCTGACGCCCGAGGAGACGTTCGAGTTCGAGCGGCTCGACAGCGGGCAGGTGCTCGGCCAGGGAGGCGTGCACGAAGCCTTCCACGGCCGTGATTTGTGGTCGGATGCCGGCGAGCGGCGGCGGCTCGAGCTCTACGAGAAGCACGAGGGCGCCTGGAAGGCCTGGATGGCGCAAAGCCGGGCAGAGAGTCGCGGAGGATTGAACCTTTATTAACCATCCCGGACCCATTTTCTGGTCTGGCGCCTCGAACCGGAAAATGCACGCATGTTTCAACTCTTCCTGCGGGCCCGCACCCATAACTTCCTGAAGGACCGTTTCGGGGGGGAGCAGACGTTCCGCGCGCGCTCGCCCGAGCGTGACGCCGAGACCGATCACACGCGCATCGAAGCGATCATGATCGCGATCGAGGACGCCCTGCACGCGGCGGAGCGGGAACAGTCGGGCCTGAACCGCCGGGTGGAAGACGTGCTGGCGCGTGCCGCCGTGACCTTCGGCAATGGCGATGACGAATATCTCGAACGTGAGGCGCTCGACAATCACCATCAGGATCTGTTCGACAAGGAGATTTTGAACGGCCAGCGACGGCTCAAGGAGCTCGGCGCCTCGATTGCTCATTTCAGGTTCCTGAAGGCGGCGATGCTGAGCCGCTTTCCGGAGTGCCGGACTCCGGCAAGCTCCACCAACTAAGGTTCGGCGCAGCGCATAGCGCCACGGCGAGCCGTTGCGGCTAGATCGCGAGCATGCTGTTGCCCTGGATGGACAGCAGCGTCAGATTTCCCGTGGCATAGGCCCCGGTATCGATGTTGGCACGGTTCTCGAGCAGCTCGGCCTGCCGCACCGGCGTGTGACCGTGCACAACGTATTTGCCGAAGCGCCGCTTGCTCTGGAGGAATTCGTCCCTGATCCACAGCAGGTCCGCCTCGCGTTGTTCGGAGAGCGGAATTCCCGGACGCACCCCTGCATGGACGAAGAAGAAGTCCCCGCATGTGAATGTCGGTCGCAACTGGCGCAGGAAATTGACGTGCTCCGGCGGCATCGCGGATGCGAGCTCGCGCACGAGATCGGACTGCTCGTCCTTGCTGAGGCCTGGCGCGGCCGACACGCCATATGACATCAAGGTCTGGAGTCCGCCGATCTGAAACCATTCAGGGGCGCGCGAGGGGTCTTCCAGTACCGAGGTGACATAGGCCTCGTGATTGCCCTTGAGAAAGACGGTGTTGCGGTGGCGGCTGCGCCTGATCAGGAGATCGAGGGTGTGGCGGGAGTCCGGACCGCGATCGATATAGTCGCCGAGGAACACCTCGATCGCGCGATACGGCCGGCTGTTCGCCATGTCCGCGTCGATGACGGCGAACATCTGTTCGAGCAGATGCGCGCAGCCGTGGATGTCGCTGATCGCATAGATGCGCACGCCGTTCGGTAGTTTCGGCCGGGGCGAATTTGGAGGCGCGATCGTGGGCATGGGGTGCAACTCTTCAGAGACCTTCGCCCGAGATGTCAATACATTATCGACGAAATCGGGCCGCCACGGGCCGCTTTTTCTCTACCTCTGCTCGTGAATGCTCATTCGTGCCCCCGATCGATCATCCGGGGGTCCTCGCGAATCGTCGATCCCGGCGCTCTCCCGCCGAATTAGCCGAAGCTTTGGCTGTCGAACGACGGCGCGGCCTTGCTGCGATAGGCGGCCGCCCGCACGCGGAGCAGAACCGCGCCGCAGACATAACCAAGCTGGAGCACCACCGCAAAGACGAGAATCGTAACAACGGTGTGAGTCGAATCATATCCCCGCCAGGCCGAGCCCGCACCGAGGATGGCCCCACCGAGAACGATGGCGGGCGGCAGGATGAAGACTCGGAATCGGCCTCCCAGCAACGATCCGATCAACAGACTGAAAACGGCAACGGTACTCACGACACAACTCCTTGAATTGGTCACGAGTGTTAATGGCCGCGGCCTAATACCGGCTTAAGCGGCATGGTTGAACAGCCGTTCAAATGCGCGCGCAATTCTGCGCGAATATGCCGCGATTTGTTAACAAACGCGGTGACATGCCCGCATAATTGTCACGTGTGTGACAGGACTTTGAGCATCCCACTATTAGGGCGTCGCGTTGCATAAAAATCGATTTGATTTTTTCGCTGCACTGCCGCAATGTCGCTTTGTTTAGTTAAGATATACCTTGTCTCACGTCGACGGTCGATCGACTTGCTCGCAACCACCATTGCGATGCGTGACGGGGCAGCGAGGTTTCGGATGGCTGTAGCAACTTACGGTTCGGAAAATTATTATTCGGCTATATCGAACCGACGCGGTGCTCTCCAGAGACCCCTGCAGGTAGCCTTGATCGCCGGTGACTTCGTCGGGGTGCTGCTCAGCTATTTCGTGGCGAGCGGTCTTTATCGGGTCCTCGTGACCGAACAGGATTCGTCCGTCGGAGCAGGTCTCGTCGTCGGCGCGGTGTTCGTGACCATCGCGTACTTCCAGGGTGTCTACGATCATCATCGCCTCTTGAGCACGATCTGGCAGCTGCGCAAGGCTCTGGCGGTCTGGCTGATCTCGTTGACCATTCTCGCGGTCGAGGCTTTCCTGCTCAAATCGTCCGCGGATCTGTCGCGCGGGACCACCCTGTTGTTTGCCGCGACCGGCGGCATTGCTTTGGGCGGTCTCCGCGTGCTGTGGCGCCTGGCGCTCACGTCAAGCTATGCCAAGGGTCGGCTGGTCGACCGGAAAGTGGTCCTCCTGAGCCTCAAACCCCTCGATTTCACATCGAGTCGCTTCAAGGATCTGCGCAAGCACGGCTTCAACGTCGTGCGGCACTTCGTGCTCGAGCCTTCTGAAGAGGGCACCGGCTGGGATCGCGAGATTCGCGATATCGTCCGTCAGGCACGGACGGCGAATGTGGAAGAATATCTCCTGGTCGTCGACTGGGACGAAATGCCTCTTCTCCAGAAGCTGACTCAGCACCTGCGCGTGGTTCCGCAGCCGATCCGTCTTCTGCCGGACTTTCCGATTGCCGATCTGGTCTCGCGTCCGTTCCAGCCCGTCAGCGGCACGGTCGCGATCGAGATCCAGCGCGCACCTTTGAACGCATTCGAGAGGGCGCAGAAGCGCTGCCTCGACATCGGCCTGGCTTCGTTGGCGCTCCTGTTGCTGGCGCCGCTGCTGGTTTTGTCGGCGATCACGATCAAGCTCGATTCAATGGGCAAGGTCATCTTCAAGCAGTCGCGGCGCGGCTTCAACGGCAAGCAGTTCGAGATCTGGAAGTTCCGCTCTATGACGGTGGCGGAGAACGGTAACAGCGTCACTCAGGCAACAAAGAGCGATGCGCGCGTGACGCGCGTCGGCCGCGTGCTGCGGCGGACCAGCATCGACGAGCTGCCGCAGCTCTGGAATGTGCTTCGTGGCGAGATGTCGCTGGTCGGGCCGCGCCCGCATGCGCTGGCGCACGATAATTATTACGATCAGCTCATCAGCAATTATGTCTACCGTCATCACATGAAGCCGGGCCTGACCGGTTGGGCCCAGGTCAACGGCTTTCGCGGCGAGACGCCCACCATCGATCTGATGGAAAAGCGGGTCGAGTACGATGTTTGGTACGTGAGCAACTGGAGCATCTGGCTCGATATCAGGATCATCCTGAAGACCGCGCTTGCGCTGATCCATCAGGAGGCTTATTGAGCCACTGAATTTTTGTGTTTTGCCTCTCTAGGCAATTTTCGATTGGTCCTCTGCCTTCACGAGCAAGCCGTCGACCACCGAGGCCAGACGATTGCGCCGCGATTGCCTGGAGCAGCCATCAGTCGGAATTTAGATGCTGTCTAATCGTAGCTGTCATCCCAACGAGAGTCCGAGTGCAGGGGAAGTACGGCAAATGCGACAATCGCGCAGATCACGATCGCGAACGGAATAACTAGTATGTAGTAGACGGCCGATGCTAGCGCCCTGTTAACTGACAATTTGGCAGCTACCTGAGCAACATCCGCCGACCGCGGCGCTTTGTTCTGACCGCTAAATGCACGAAATGATGCTCTGTTGAGGTCAATGTGCGTCATGTCAATTGCTCCATACACAAACCTGTTACCGATGCTTCGAATATTAATCCTAAATGAGGGGCTGCTAGGAAATGACGCCAGATTAATCAGTTGCCCGACCAATGTCCATTCCGTGACGTGAACGTGGTCAACATTTGCTAGGTGTATGATAATACCGGCACTGCCCTGCGGCTGTACTTTTGGGAAACCTCGCCCCTGTCAATCGCGCAGTGTTAACAGCGGCACCTGCTAGCCAGAACCATGCTGGCCTTTTTGGTCCTCCTGCGCAGGCTGTGTCGTTGAAGAACTACGGGCGGCATGATTACTCGGCGCGGTGGGTCAACATTTTTAATGTGGCCAAATCAATCTGCGGCATGACCAATAATCGTGCCTGCCTGCCACCTGGAAGCCCCAGAGCGGCTTTGACCGAGACCGGTTGCGGTTTTCCGAACGCCTCCCTGATTGGGTGCGATCGGTCGCTCATGACGTCCATTTCCGGTCGAGCACTTGATGCACATCTCGGCGGCAATTCAAGAAAGCAAATGGCACGATCAAGATTTTTCTCACGAAATTCCGTTCGCGCTTGCAACACAAATCCGTACGTCTAACAATACGTGCAAGGCGCAATGTAACCAAGGTTGCACACTTTGAATCGGCTGAAACATATCGACTCAATCCGAGGTCTGGCAGCTCTTGCGGTGATCTACTTCCACATCGCCGAATATGCGACCAAGCGGAATCTGGTATCGAATGAGTTCGAACAATACCTGTTCGGATTCTTCACGCACTATATTGATCTTGGAAAAGTCGGGGTAACCGTTTTTTTTGCCGTATCGGGCTTTGTCATTCCGTTCTCGATTTTCAAGTTCCGCACAAAGCCGATTCTGTCATTCGCAATCAGCAGACTGTTTCGCCTATATCCCGCTTATTGGGTCTCGCTCAGCCTTGGCGTTCTCTTTCTCTTCGTGCTGCATGACAAGCCGATCTCGCCGACCGTTGTGCTCGTAAACGTGTCGATGCTTCAGCAATTCGTCGGTGTGCCGAACGTCATTGATCTCTACTGGACACTTCAGGTCGAGCTGATCTTTTATTTTATCTGCGCGCTGCTGTTCGCGATGAAAGGCCTCGACGACACCAGGACGGTAACTGGCGTGGGCTTGGCATCCCTGGCTTTCGCCCTGTTCCTCGGGTTGCTTCGCTATTTCGTTGAACGAAAAGTGCCGGTGGCATTGCCGCTGGCACTGTCGGTCATGTTTTGGGGGCTTGCGATCAGGTATCACTCGGAGGACAGGGTTCGGTGGCGGAGGCCGCTGGTGGTTCTGACTGTAGCCCTGGTGGTCGTGATTCCGATTGTGTCGATCCTCGCCTACAACAAGGACATGGGCTTCCAGGAAACCTGGTACAAATACACGGCGACCTATTATCTGGCGATCGCGCTGTTCTATCTGCTCTACCGCTATGTCCGCATCACCTCGCCTGTTTTCGTCTATCTCGGTACGATCAGCTATTCGGTTTACCTGTTCGGTCCTATCGTTCAGGAAAGGCTTCTCACCGGGTGGGGCAATGGTGTCTTTGAATATCCGGTTCATGTTTTCATTATCGCGACCTTCCTCGGGACCATTGGTGTCGCGTCTATCGTTTACCGAATAGTTGAGGCGCCCGCGGTCACTTTTGGCCGGCGGCTGATCAAGCGCATCGAGGCAGGTGATAGCGTATCTGCTGTCGCTCTTGAGGAGCCGGTGCGGCCGCTATAGGTGTTCGCCGCAAGATGCAGCTCCCGTTGGCCAAGATCGTAGGGCGTAAGTCTCGCTACCTTGAGCGATCCTTATTCACGTCGAGCTCGACTCGTGTACCGGCTTATTCAAATTCCTAAGAGGAGGCGCTTCGGTGCCGCGGCGAGAACAACTACTCCAACTCAACTGGGTCCGAGGTATAGCAGCGCTGCTCGTCGTCGCTTATCACTGCGAGATAACGATGTTGATGCCGAAATATTTCGGAGCCGGCACGTTGCCGCTTTTCAAAGCTGGCCATGCTGGAGTTCAGCTTTTCTTCGTCTTGAGTGGCTTCGTTGTCTATCTGGCGCATCACCAAGATGCTGAGCGCAATAGCACCGCGATCTTCCGGTTCGCGGCAAAGCGCTTCCGCCGTTTGTATCCTGCACTTTGGGTTGTGCTCGTCCCCCTCGTCATATTGTCGCTGTTAGGTTTCTCGACGAAAGTGCCGACAGTTACAGACATTCTCGCAGCGTTTCTCATTTCTCCGGCCCAACAAGAGGTAGTCCTCGCCACGGAGTGGACGCTTCGTCATGAAATCATCTTTTATGCGCTGTTTGCCCTATTCGTATGGAACCGAAAAATCGGCTTTCCGCTTTTGCTGACCTGGGGCCTTGTCGCCCTACCACTTGCCGCTTTTGAAGGCAAAGGTTGGCTCATCGATTTCATCTTCAGTCTCAATCATATATTATTTCTGGCGGGCATGAGCGTGGCATGGCTCTATGTCCGCGGATATTCGGCCGGCGGCCCCTTTTTTCTTGCAGCTGGAATACTCGTCTTCTCTGTAACCTTTTACGTAGAGAGTTCGCAGTCCCACCTCACTAACCTCAGGCTGCTCTTGTTGGGCTTGGGTGCTACGGGAATCATTTACGGGTTGTGCTCGATCCCACGCTTAAATAGGCGTGTAGCACTGCTTGAAGAAGCTGGGGCGTCTTCGTATGCCCTCTACCTGATCCACTACCCGTTGATCTCGCTACTCGTAAAGCTTGCGGTCCAACTCGACAAATCAATGGCGGCTCCGCGCGTCCTGTACTTCGTGGTGATCGTGACGGCATGCCAGCTGGGAGCCGTGGTCTTTCATCGCTTGATCGAGGCGCCGCTGATGCGAGCTTCCTGGATGCAAAGCGTGCTCTCTCTCTCACCGCCAGCTAACAAGCCGGTTTAGTCTGGGAGAAGGTCTCGATTGTCATGGATGCGCGCATCCTGAGCGCTGTGCACGGGATCGTAATCGTCGGTCGATCGGACCATTGATGGGCCAGACAACCGCATGTTCGTTGAAAACGTGATCGTG
Source organism: Bradyrhizobium sp. URHA0013 (assembly GCF_000518345.1). NCBI lineage: Bacteria > Pseudomonadati > Pseudomonadota > Alphaproteobacteria > Hyphomicrobiales > Nitrobacteraceae > Bradyrhizobium > Bradyrhizobium sp. URHA0013. The sequence continues at coordinate 62,178 of NZ_JADK01000010.1, forward strand.
GGGAAGCGACCCGGCCGATGTCATCCGCTCAAAGCGTTTGGCGAAATGCTTCGAAGCTTGCAACTAATCCTGACTTCGAGCGCCGGCATCGTTGATGCCACCATCCTCAGCGCTCCCCCAGTCCGCTAGCCGAGCAAGAAGTTCGCTCAAAGCTGAAACTGTCCAGGCCCGTCGCAACGCGCTACGAAAAGTCCGCTCCACTGCCCAGGATCAAGTTAGGTTTTGGATCTCGCCAGCTTTGCGCTTTCCATCGCGAAACCCACCTTCGAGCAGGCGGCGCAAGCGAACCTCGATGAGTTCATATGTGAACCAAGAAATGACAAGGCTCGCGATCAACCCGAGGAATATGAACGACAACCAGACCGGCCATAGCGGATAGCCCCCGCCTGCCAATTTTGCTCCTGCGACTTGGAGTGGATAGAGCGCGAATGGGTGCGCCAGATAGAGGCTGTAGCTGATTTTCCCTACATACTGCGCGACCGGACGCCCGAGCGGAGTGACGATTCCGGATCCAGGCGAGCGCGCCATGGCGAACAGCAGGAATCCGGGAGCGAGTCCAAGGAATGGATTGATGTATTCGAGGCAGACATACATCAGGAACAGGCAGCCTAGCCCTGCCACGACGCCTCGTAGCCCCGGCAACGCGATGCGAAGATCGAAATACCGAATTGCGATCCCGACCAGAAAGTACGCTGCGATGGGAAAAGCTGCGATGGCAACGAGTCCCCCAAGCACGAGAAGCGCCGAGACGGCCCACACTCGCCTGATCGAAATAAAATAGAAGGTTGCAGCAAACCAGAAATAGAACAGCCATTCATAGGTCAGCGTCCAGGCGTTCTGCTGGGCAGTCGGCAGCTGTAGAATGTCGGGCAGGAAGAGCAAATTAGCCAAGAAAAGGCCGACATAGCTGAGGAGATCGATCCCTTTGAAGAACTTATAGCCAACGATCGGCCCAATTGTGAAGATGACGAGATGGAAGGCGACGAACACCGGCAAGATGCGCATGCAGCGTTCGTAGAAGAACTTCGACAAGCGCCCGTGACGCACCAAGCTCGCTGGAATCAGATAGCCGCTGATGATGAAGAACAGTTCGACGCCGCGGCCGCCCGTCAGGATGGTAAAGTCGAACCACGCAGGAACCGCCGGCAGAAAGCCCGCATTCATCGGCATGTCGTACAGATGCACGAACAGCACGCTGAGCGCGGCAATCCCGCGCAGGCCCTGAATGGAGGGTTCAAACTTCTTGTCGTGGATGGTGTCCACTAGATCAGGGCTTTCCGTCACCTAATTGTCTGCCGAAATGGGAGATGCAAGATATTCGCCAATCAGCGCGATGGGACGGGAGCGGCCAGGGCTTTCCTTGGCGCCGGAAAGAGCAGGCGCGAAGGTTGTCGTGAAGGTCGGGTGAAAACTTCACTAAACGCCAGTCCAATCATTAGCAGGGCGCTGGCAGGACCGTAACTCAAAATCGTTATGGTATAGACGTTCATTACGAAGACGAGGGTCAGCTTGTAGATATCCGTTGTGCGCGCGACGGCAAGAACGACGAAGATCATGAAGACAACGAAGATCGGCCCAATCATCAGATAGGTGCCGATATAGAAGTTGTCGACGGGCACATAATAGAAGATCTTGTCCGAGAACAATTGCTGCGGATAGTTGAAGCAGCCCAATCCACACCCAGTGATGAAGCCGGTCGGCATCAGCTTAGCCATGTAGACGAACGGCAACTGCCAGCTGTTGTCGATTCGATCCTGCAGGCTGTACAGGCTCTTGGATAAGCTCGCCAAATTGATGCCGGCGAACAGGATCATCAAAATAATGGGAATGAAGATGCACAAGAACGACCACAGAGCTAGGCCGCGTAGCGCACTAAAGCGATAGCGTTCGTGGAAGAGGCGTACGAACATCATTGCTGCAAAGTACAGAGCGAGCGTGCCGGCCGCGGTCTTGCTCGTTGCAACGTTATTGGTCGCCCAGAACGCGACCGGCGCCCAGAAGGCACACCAGATGAGACCGCGCCGGGGCGAAGTCATGACATAGGAGATCACGATGAAATAGCTGGCCATCGTGCTGTCCGCCGCAAAGCCCTGTAGGCGCGTCGCGCCCTCGACGAACCAGAGTTTGGAGGCGGTTCTGGATGCACCAAACGTATCGAATTCGTATCCCACCCAGGGGAAGCGAACGTACGAGGACCAGACAAGTCCGATGAGCGAGATGTAAAAAAGACTGTGAACGAAGCCCAGTAGAAAGCGATAGTCCTTGACCTCTCGTTGACAAAAGCAAAACCCGACGAAGACCGGGGCGATCATCTTGAGGGAGGACAGGCCTCCTCTGTAGTCGTTGAGAAAGACGTATCCGACATACAACGAGAAGACGATGTAGAGCAGCGTGAATATTGCAAGGGCGTTTGCCTGCTTGATCGCATAGCGGTACGCAAAGGTCGCCACGCAGAGGAACGCCACGAGGTCCGGGATGAACCACAGCGCGCTGAGATGCGTGATGGTCGCGTAGTAGCGGAACGCGCCTGCAAATGCGTCGCGGCCGAAATACAAACAGAGCGCGATCGCCTCGATCGGAAAGCTCACGGTGTTCTGCTCGCGGATGGCTTCCATGCGGCTTCTGCCGGGGCCTGCCGTCGCTTCAAGCGTCATCGTGGGTTGTCGATCTCTCATGTTCGCGTATTCAATCGTAAGATAGCATCCACCTGTCGGCTGTACCAACAGCGTCGTACTTTCCCAATCGGCCCTTTTTTTGAGCAATCGAAGGCAACGAGTTTTGCGGGACTACCTCGGAAAGATATCCATTGGAATGGCATCGGCGGTTTTCGTGCTCGCGCCTCTGCCGCTCGGTTCGGTCGATCTGGCCTGGGTCTGCATCTGGACGGCTGTTCTTTCCGCGAGCTTGCTGACAGCGCGGGTGGATCACGGCTGCAAGGCTGATTTGTGGTTTATGGTGCCCATTCTGGCTGCAATTGCGGCGATTGCGGTGATCGTGTGGATTCAGGTCGCGCCCAATATCCTCGCCAATTTGCAGGATCCGGCATGGGGCAACGCGCGTGATCTCGCAGGCATCGACGTGCCGGGCCGCATTTCGCTGACACGATCCAGCCCCTTGTTGAGCTTCGGATATTATCTCGTGTTCGTGCTGGGGTTGAGCCGCGCCTATCTGCTCGGAATCGATGGGTGGCAGGCACATAAATTGCTGAAGCTGGTGGCTTATGCGAGCGTTTGTTACGCGTTGTACGGGATTCTTTCGCAATTGTTGCTGCCTGACACGCTGCTCTGGCGGCAAAAGGAGTTTTATCTCGAATATGCCACCGGAACATTCGTGAACCGAAATACGGCCGCGACGTTCTGGGGCAGCGGTGGGTTGATTCTCTTGATCATGATGGTGCGCTCAATCCTCCACAAATCGGACGATGCCGATTCCGCGCGCGTCAGGTTTCTCGACCGACCGGCGACGCAGGCCGTTGGTTGCGGCATCTGTCTCGTGGCGGTGGGAATGACCGGCTCGAGGGCGGGAATCCTGATCACCGTTCTCAGCATGGTCTGCGCAATCGTGCTCTATCTGGCACCGCTCAATCGCGGCGGGTGGTTGCTGTGGACCTCGGTGCGAAACAGCCTGGTGGCCGGGATCATCGTGCTGGCCCTCGTCGGCAGTCTGGCAATGGGGCGCATATCCCAGATCGGCCTGGTCGATGGCCAGCGCTACGAGGTCTACAAAACCGTCCTCGACATGATCCGGGGACACACGGTGCTCGGCTTTGGAGCCGGCAATTTCGACGCGGCGTTTCCGCCGTTCCGGCCCGCTTCGCTGGGAAGCCAGGGCATCTGGGACCGTGTCCACAGCACACCGCTTGAGCTCGTGCTGGACCTCGGATTGCCGGCGGCCACCGCTGTTTTTGCAGTGGCCGTCTTCTTTTTTGCAAGCCTGATCACCGCGGCGCTCCGCCGCAAACGGGATCGGCATATTCCGGTGATCGCTGCGGGAGCCTTCTTTTTAGGCTCCTTGCACTCGTTCGTGGATTTTTCGCTCCAAATTCCTGGATTTGGACTGCTATTTGCCTGCGTTCTGGGTTGCGGGCTGGCTCAATCGATCTCCACGTCGACGCGCGGACTGGCGCGTCGCGCGCCGGATTGGGATTCACCAATTCTTAGGTAAATCTACCATCAGCGACGAACTCGATGTATGAGTAGGGAAACAGGTGATTGAAGATGCGCTCACATTATTTCGTTTTTGCTGCCGTACTTCTGGGTTTGCCTGACGCAGGCTTTGCCGCCACAGCCTACAGTGGCGCTTGTGCCCCTGCGTCCGCACAAATTACGGCGGAAAAAGCTATCAGCTTTCTGGAAGCACCGGCCGCTCTGCTCGCCAATTTCGCAGATGGTGGCGGCGCGCTGTCCTCGGCAATCCGGGATCTGGTCAGCATTCGGCCGGAGACCCTCGAAGGTATTCAATCGCTCGCAGAAGCCGCCACGCCCGAGCAGAACAGCGCCATCGGCGCGGGGCTGGGCACCGCGGCCGCGATCTGCGTGGTGTCCCAGCCCGCGACCGCCATGGATATTCAGGCCGCCGCCTTGAAAAGCGGTAGCAGCGAGCTGTTGACCTCGTTTACGAGCATTACCGGCGACATCCCGACCAATGTTGCCGCTGCCTCCGACCCCACCGGTGAATCGACCGCGGGCGGCGGAAGGGGAGGTACGCCGACCCAATCATCGGGCGGGGTGACCGGGTCGAGCCCGAGTTCTCAGTCGTTCTCCCCGGCATCGTCGAGCGTTAACAACGTCTTCGCTGCCGCAGCGGCCGCACCTGCGGTCGCGCTCTCGCCGGTGAGCCCGACCAACTGAAAAGACGGTTTCGATCAAATTTTAGCGAAATCCGGAACCGAAGCGTGAAGGCTGCTTGCTAGTCTACTGCGAATGGTCGGCAATCGCTGAGGTTAGCTATGAAATCGCTCGTCGCTCTATCGATTCTTGTCTTGGGTTCCACGGCTTCGCTGGCCGCATCTGTCGAGCGGGAGAGCCGCTCTCCCGCCACTCTTGTGGCGGAAGCCCGCAATGTTCTGGCGCCGCTCCAGTTCGTCAAGTTCTGCATGAACTATCCGACGGAATGCGAGGCGCGCTCGGGTGAGGAACCCACGCTGTCGCGTGTCGAAGCGCTCGCCGCCCTCGAAGAGGTCAATTCGCGCGTCAACCGGTCGATCGCGCCCACGGTGAAGTCCAACGAACCACTCGTGGCGCGCTGGACCATCGGGCCTGCCGCCGGAGATTGTAACGACTATGCGGTAACCAAGCGCCATGAACTCCTGGCGATGGGCTGGCCGTCGTCGGCATTGCGCCTCGCCGTGGTGTTTGCGCCGGAGGGCGGTCACCTGGTTCTGGTGGCGCGCGTAAAAGACGGCGACTATGTGCTCGACAATCTGTCGCAGACGGTCCGGCCGTGGAACGAGACCAGCTATGCCTGGGTCTCGATCGAATCGACGGTGAACCCGAAGTTCTGGGTTGCGGTCAATGGCAGGAGCCCGCAGGGCGCCGCCCAGAAGTCCGCCGCTCTCGATTAAACCAAGGCGCGATTTACCCAACGGTGGGGTGATTTGGGCCGCCCCACCGTTAGTTTTTGCACCGCACAAAGATTTGCCATAGTGTTGCAGTCTACGGTCTGCACCGCTGCTTGAGGCGAACCTGGATGTCGGTACATACCCTGCCCGAACCGAGACGCTTTGGAAGTGGCTGCAAATGGGCGCTCATCGTGATCGCTGCCCAATTGACTTGGTTCAGTCCAGCTTTCGCCGGCAGGGGATGCCTGCCGCTCATGGAGCGCACGCCGTCACTGGAGCTTGAGCTCTTTGCTCAAGACACGTCTCGCGTGCTGGACTATGCCCAGAGTGATGATACCAAGCTGGAAGCGAGGGTCACGGGATATCTGGCGACCGATCCCGAGCTGATCAGAGTGATGAAGGATCTGCTCATCAAGGCTCCAGCGGCCCGCCACTACGTCATAGGCAAGGCAATCGGGCGCGCCGCGCTTCATTGCGGTGCTGCCGAGCCGGCCTATGCACGCAAAATCTCAACTTTCGTCGACACCTTACGCGATTCTGACGTGTTGACGGGGTATACGTCCGTCCAGACTTCCAACGGAGTGCAACTTGGGACCATCGGAAGAGCCGGACCGTCAGTGTCCGGAGGAGCCGCACTTTTCGAAGGCGAATTTGGTACCGAACTTGCAAATCCATTCACCGAAGTCCCATTGCCGCAATGACCTCTTGGGTTTCACCTGATGTATCAGCCTAGGACTGCGTTTGAGCCGAGTTCCGGTTTTCGGGCGCCTCTGAACGAGGCGTTTTTGACATTTGAGCGCCTGCTCGACATCGTCCGTCGTCAGTGGCCTCTGATCACCTACACGATCATCGGTGCGGTCGCCGTGGTGATCCTCTATCTGCTGACCGCATCGCCGATGTACACGGCGACGGCCAGCATCCTGATGGACACCCGCCAGGCCCAGCTTCTGAACAAGGCGAGCGATGCCGCCAATGCCACGCTGATCGACCCCGGCTTCGTCGAGAGCCAGGTCGAGATCATCACCTCCGAAAACCTGATCCGCGGCGTCGTCAACAAACTCAATTTGACCAAGGATCCGGAATTCGTCGGGCCGCCAACCGGCATCCTGGCGACTGTCGTCGGCACGGTCTCAAGGCTGTTTTCGTCCAACGGGCCGCCGTCGAAGGAGCAACTGGAGCAAACGGCCGTTCTCGAACTGAAGAAGAATCTGAAGGTTGAGCGCGTCGGGCAAACTTACGTCCTCAATCTGTCGTTTCGGTCGTTGGCTGCTGACAAAGCGGCTCAGGTCGCGAATGCCATCTCCGACGAGTATGTGGTCGGTTCGCTCGAGGCCAAGTACCAGTCGACCAAGCGCGCAAGTGAATGGCTTCAGAACAGAAGCGCCGAGCTTCAAGCTCAGGCGATCACCTCGGATCGCGCGGTTCAGACTTTCAAGGCGGAGAACGGCATCGTAGGCACCAGCCGCGGTCTGGTGAACGAGCAGCAGCTCGCCGACGTCAACACCCAGCTGATCCAGGCGCGCGCAGCGACGGCCGAAGCAAAGGCCCGGCTCGACCGTATCAAGCAGGTGACGACGCAGGATCTGGCGCAGCCGACGGTGACGGATGCGTTGAACAATCCGGTGATCACGCGGCTGCGCGCCCAGTTTCTCGATCTCCAGGCGCAATACGCGGACTGGTCGAACAAGTACGGCAAGGATCACCAGGCGACACAGAATATCGCGAGCAAGATGCAGGACCTCAAGACCTCGATCCGGGACGAGGTCAACCGCATCGCCGACGCTTATCGAAGCGATTACGAGATCGCAAAAAGCCGTGAAGTGTCTCTGGAGAGCGGCCTGAAGGGACTGGTGACCGAGTCGGGCAGTACGGCACAGGCCCAGGTCAAGCTGCGCAATCTCGAAAGCGCGGCCGACACCTACCGCACCCTCTACAACAACTTCCTCCAGAAACTCCAGGAAGCCACACAGAACGAGAGCTTTCCGATCTCGGAATCGCGTGTGATCGCGACCGCTGTCACGCCGGACAAGAAGAGTTCGCCGAAGACGGCTCTGGTCTTGCTGGGAGGCATCATCGCCGGCCTGTGCTTCGGTCTCGGCGGAGCCTGCGCGCGGGAAATGCTGAGCCAGGTGATCCGGACGCCGACCGAGATTGAAAACGAAATCGGGTTGCGCTGCCTCGGAACGCTTCCCGACGTCGGAGACGGCAGGGACCAACCGTGGTCGGCGACGCGAGCCAGTGTCTACGCGGTCGACCATCCATTCTCCCGATTTGCCGAGTCGCTGCGCAGCGCCAAGACGGCGATCGATGTCGCCCGCCTGACCAAGGAAATGAACGTCGTCGGCATCGTGTCCTCGCTGCCGAAGGAGGGCAAGACCACGGTCGCGGCGAACCTGGCGCATCTGGTCGCCATGGCCGGCCACAAGACTCTGCTGATCGACGGCGATCTGCACACGCAGTCTCTGACGAAGAAGCTGGCTCCCGAGGCGACCTATGGCCTGCTCGAGGCGTTGTCGGATTCCGCCAATTTCGAGCGCTATGTGAGCGTCAGCAAGAAGACCAACCTTTCGTTGCTGCCGGCCGTGGTGCGCTCACGATTGACGAATTCGTCCGACATCATGGCGTCCCGGGAGATGGCGACGCTGCTCGGCGCGCTGCGCCAGAAATACGCGTACATCTTCATCGACCTGCCGCCGATCCTGCCCGTCACCGATGCGAAGGCGGTCGGGCATCTCGTCGATTCCCTTGTCTACGTCGTGGAATGGGGCAAGACGCGCAGGTCAGCCGTGCAGGAGGCCGTCGCCGAGATCGAGGGCTTTAGCAGCAAGATCGTCGGCGTTCTCCTCAATCGCGCCAATCCCAAGGTGTTGAAGCGGATCGAGTCGTATAAGGGCCGCCACTACTCTGATTACTATGTCGAGGCGAGCTGAAGCGGCGGACCGATCGGCCCCGTGGCCGGGACGCATCCTCCTCGTCTTCAGGCTGATACTGGCCGCTCTCGGCGTCGGATGGATCGCCCTGGCTGGAAGCATCATCTTCCAGCCTAGCCTTCGACTGGTCGCCGAGCGCCTCGCCCGTGGCGAGACCTACGATACCGACGGCCTGCGGCAGATGGCCTCGCCTCTTCCCGCCGGCGAGACGAGCCTGTGCGACGTGAAGCGGCGGCGCAGCGCACTGATGATCCAGCTCCGCGTGGCGACCTCCTCGATCGAGAAGGCCGATCTCTCCCATCTGGACCAGGACGTCGGGGCCGTTGCCAATCTCGGCAAGGAATTGCTGACGTGTTCGCCCTCCGACGGCTTCGCGTGGCTGGGGCTGTACTGGGCCGAGATCCGCCAGGGCGGGGTGGGCCCGAAGGCCTGGTCCTATCTGGCGCAGTCCTATCGCTTTGCGCCGCATGAGGCATGGATACAGCTCATCCGTGCGCCGATGGTGCTGCGCGTGGGTCAGACGATTCCCGAGCCGCTGCGGCCGGCGGCGGTTACCGATTTCGACGACATCTTTCGCGCGCGGCTATATCCGAGCGCGGCGCTGATCTACAAATCATCATCGGCCCAAATGCGGATCGCGCTTCTCGACCGGACATGCGAACATCCAACCGAGCCTCGCGCCGTATTTCTCCATTATGTGAAAGAGCAGGGCTTGAGCATCGATCACCGCTGCTATCCGGCTCAATTGAATTCCAACGCTCAATCGAACGAGCAGAGCAAAGCGAGCGCGGATTTCCGCCAGGAATAGATCGATAGCCTAGCCTGCTGCGCGGCTCGTTCGGCTTCGGTGATCGGGCCGATGGCGATACGTTCGGTGAGAAGCGCGGCCAATCCCTGCACATCCGTAGGATTGAAGTAGCGCACGGCGTCGGCGCACGTCTCGTGAACCGGCGAGATATCGGCCGCAATGACGGGGCATCCGAATAGCATGGCCTCGAGCGGTGGCACGCCAAAACCCTCGTACAGGCTGGGAAAGACGAAGGCGGTCGCGTGCTGGTACAGCGCCGCCAGGCCTTCGTCCGGAAGCCTTCCCGCAAAAATGACGTTCGCGACAGGGGCCGTCTGCGTCTCTCCGCGGTTGAAGACACGGTCGTTCTCGCTGCCGACGACAATCAGGGGATAGTCGGAGCGGTTCAGTACCCGCATCGCCTCGATCGCGACCTGAACATTCTTGTTTTTCTTCAGCGACCCGACGGCCAGGAAGTAGCGGCCGGCCTCGAGCTGGAAGCGTTCCAAGACCGTGGGATCGGGCTGGACGCGCGCCAGATGTTCGGCGCTGTTCGGGCACACACCAATGTCCTGTTTAGACAGGCCCAGAGAGCCAGCGAGCTCGCCGCGCGAAAATTCCGAGACAGTGAAGATTCGGCTGCGGCGCGCCAGCAGCTGCCCCAATTGCCTATGCGCGAAAGCGTACTTCCAGCCGAAGAACTCGGGATGTTTGAAGACCTGCGCATCGTGGAGCACCACGCGCTGGTCCCGGTGAAGCAGGGGGCCGGAATTGGCAAGGCTGATCAGCGGGCCACCTCGCGCCGCCCGTGCGAGGTCGACCTGGTCCCAGGCATGCCCGGACCGCGTTCCGACCCGAGCCACCTCGATGCTGCGCAAGGCGAGGCGCGAGATCGCGTTTGGCGGCACCAGCAAGGTCCAATCCGCGCGCGATATTGATGGTGGGATCGCGGGCGTTCCCGCGAGTTCATCGATCGATCTGACCATTTCGGCGGCATAGCGCTGAACGCCGCTGAGCGATTGCGACAGAAATCGCCCGTTGATGAAAATCCGCAAAACAGCCAGATCCGCCCTGAAATCCGAGAGCCCATGGAACGAGACCCGTCGCTCCACCGCCAGCGGTCCGGAACCACGGCTCGTCGGTGACTCGAAAGGGAGTGCGATGAGGTTATCGCACGACCCCGTCGCTGCCGACAAGCGGACGTTTGGTCGTCCGCTAGGCGAAGAGGAAGTTGTTGTGGCTGAGCTGACTCGCTGTGACGTGAGCCAGCGTTATCGAGTCCGATCCGTTGATGTGAATTACCGTATCCTGCCCGCTCTGTTCGAATTGGAGGTGGCTGTAGTCAGCGACGAGAGCCTTCGAAATCTCGATTACGTCGTAACCCGAGGCCGAGCCCGCATGGAAATTGGCGACCTTGTCGTTGCCGTGGTCGAAGACCATTTTCGTCGAAGCCGTGGAGAATACGAACTGGTCGTTGCCGTTACCGCCCTCCAGGGTCTGGCCGGGCTTGAAGGCCATGACCTGATGCGTGGCGTCCGCCGCCGTCACGTCGGTTTGCAGGACGCTGCCGGACGAGTTGTACGATACATGCTGGGTGGTGCCTTGGGAGCCGAAGTTGAAGTTGTAGACGTCCCGGGCTCCACCGGTTCCCACCAGCACCTGCGACGTCACGTGTCCTTGCGCGTCGTAGTGCAGCGAGTTCGTACTGCCGTCGGTGGCAAAAGTCTCCTTGAAGTCGAGGGTCCCGTCGGAGTGGGTGCGGAGGATCGAGGTAGTCTTGCCGCTGGCGTCGACGTGCGTGACTTGGTTGGCATAGGTCTGCCCGGTGACTCCGTACACATAGTAGTCCTGGCTGTGGTCGGCATTCGTCATGGCCTTCTTGGTCAGTGCGCCGGCGCTGAACGTCGACACTGAAGATGAACCGTCCCCGCGAGTGACGGTCTCGCTGGTGACGTGGCCCGACGCGTCGTACTGATCCGTGATCGAGGTGCCGTCCGCGCTCTTGGTGACCTTGGAGAAGTCGGTGCCGTCGGCGCGCTCACGCTCGAAAGTCGTTAATAGACCGGACGCGTCGTAGACTGAGTGCTCAGTGGTATAGGCCTGACCCTTGATGTTGAACGTGTAGGACTCACGCGTCCCATCCGCGTGGACGATGTTCTCCGAGCTCTTTACGCCGCTTGCATTGTAATAGACACCCGTTCGCATGCCGTCGGCCACGGTGGTTTGGGTATAGTCGAGCGTGCCGTCAGCGTGCTGCTGGATGATTTCCGTCAGCTTTCCACTCGCGTCGTAGTGCTTGTGCTGGGTCGTGTAGGATTGGCCGGCCACATTGTAGAGGTAGACGTCGCGCGTCGCGTCGGTGTTGGTGACCGCCATCTGCGCTTTGGTGCCGCTGGCGTAGGTCGATGTCGTCGAGGCGCCGTTGGCGGAGGTGACGATCTCGCTCGTCAGAGCGCCCTTGGCGTCGTACTGATCGGTGGTCGTGATGCCGTTCGTGGTGGTGACCTTGAGCGCGTAGCTGCCGTCAGCATGGAAGCGCTCGAACAGGGCGAGCTTGCCCGAGGCGTCGTAGCTGCTGTGCTCCGTCGTGTAGGACTGGCCGGTGATGTTGTAGGAGGTAAATTCTTTCGCACCACCGGGATGGGTGATGCTCTGTGCAGTTTTCACGCCGGCCGCATTGTACTGGGTCGATGTCACACTACCGTCGCCGGCGGTCGACTGGGTGTAGTCCAGGCTGCCATTGCTATGGTAGCGCCAGACGCCGGTCACGTTGCCCGAGGTGTCGATATGCTGAAGCTGCGACGTGTAGGTCTGGCCGGTGATCCCATAAGAGTAGTTGTCATGGGACTGATCCGCGTTGGTGACGAAGACGTAGGACTTCGCCCCGGCGGAAGTGTAGAGCGTCGTGTTCGACGATCCGTCGGTGTGCGTGATCGTCTCGGACGTGAGCTTGCCCGCGGTGGTGTACTGGTCGGCCGTCGTAGTACCGTCCGCTGCGATCTTTGTTACTGCAGTAAGCTTTCCATTCGGGTCGCGATGATCGATCTCTGTCAATTTTCCGCTGGTCGCGTAGATATACGTGTCCTTGGAATGATCGGCATTATTGACGATCGTCTGCGTCTTGAGGCCGTTGGAAAAGTTCGTTGTGGCGGTGGACCCGTCTGCGTTGGTAACGAGCTCGTAGGCGATCACGCCATTGGAGTAGGCGGATTCGTCCGTCGAAGTCTGCTTGCCGGTCGAATCATAGTTGGTTGTCAGCTTCCAGCTCCCGCCGTCGACCGTGACGGCGAAGGAGTAGCCGCCCTTGATCGTCGACAGCACCGAGCCGTAATGGGCAATGATGTACTTCATCGTCGCTTCCGACGCGACGGTCAGCACGTGGGTGTCCGTTAGCGTGATGCTCGTGACGGTTCCGGCGGCGTTCAGATCCGACAGCTGCGCGACGATGTCCGCGGCGGTGTCGGTCACCGCCGTGACCGCGGCAGGCGGAATCGCAGAGGACGACGGCGGGTCGATCTCGATAACGAGCGGATGATCGCTGACCGGAACGGTGAAGTCCTGGACATTGTGATAGGTGGCGATCGGAACGGTCCCGGTCAAAGGGTCGTAGATGACGACAATCTGATGAACCGCGCCGAGATGCACTGCGACCGACTTGGTGGGATTTGCCACTTCCTTGTCAGTCGTATCGTTCCACAGCGTCGGTTCGGCCCAGACGACGAGGTCGTAGGCGCCGTTGCTCTTGCCTAGCACCATGCTGTTGCCGGTCGTGGGCATGTTGCCGAGGGTGTAGTTCAGCGACGCGGTGGGCGTGCGCCCGCCCTTTCCGTCGTCAGCGAGAATGCTTGTCAGATTGTGAAGTGCGGTCGCAGCGAGCTTCGGCGTGCCGTCAGAATTGAACAGGCCGAAATGCGCTTCCGAGTCGGTGTTCGAGGAACTGGAGTCGCGGTCGAACAGCTCGTATAGATACGTCATCTTGACGCCGTCGCTGTACGAATCCACCAGCAGGTTCAGAATTGATTTCGCCTGAACTGTCTGATCGACGCCCAGTCCGCTCGCGCTGGCCAGCGTGGTGTAACCGGTTTCGGTGATGACGGACGCCTTTCCGACGGCGCTCGTCGAAGCGGCATTTAATGAGTAGTTTAGGCCATACTGGTTTGGGGTGCTGGTCGCGACATAAGCGTGCGCATTCGAGTAGTCGGCGTACTTCGCGAGGTTCCCCAGCGACGCGTAGGCGGCGTTGTCGTTCAGGCCGAGAGTCATATTATAGACGGAGACGCTGCCGAGATGGGCATCACTCCGGATCGCAGTATAGAGGTCGGCCTGGAACTGGGCAGCCGCCGAGAGCGACGAGCTTCCGTGATAGCTGAAGGATTGGATGTTCGCCTCGTTAAGCCCTTCCAAGGCAACGATGCTGCCAGGGTGGGCCGCGAGGAACGCGTCGATAGATGCGACATATTGCGTCAGGCCGGTGCTACCTGTCGCAGGCAGATCTGACGATGTAACGAAATCGAACTTCACACCCGCGGCGGAGAGTGCATTCATAACGGGCACTGCGCTCGGATCCGTAGCAAATGAATCTCTGACGGTCGTAACCCCGAGATATTTCAGATCGTCGATTACGAGGCTGGCGTTTTTATAAGCACCCCACGAATAGCCAGCGTGCGTATTGATGCCGATCGAGTCAATGAACGATGCAGCAGAGAGAATCGTTTGATTGGCAGTCGTCATAGTCGCAAGTCCCCATTTCAAGTTTGGAGAGATGCTGACAGGCGACAGCGAGGATTGAGTGTTGGGAAAAAGTAAAATTGTTAGCGTTGCGATGTTTTTCTCGCGACAACGTTCCGTTGCAGGAACCTAGGCGCGGGCAAGCACCATCAATGACCATCCGCCGACGAATCGTACCGTTGCATCGGGTGCCATTGTGAAAGCGATGCGACGTGGCCAGGCGGCGAGGCGCTTCTTCCAGGTCTTGTAGGATTGGTCGATCGCCCACGCCGTATAGAAGTCATCAACAATTTCGAGCCCCGACTCTTTCAGCAGGGCAATCGCGCTCTCGCGCGAAAAATAGTGAATGTGACCAAGGCTTCGGCGCGCTTCCGGCAGCACCCAGCCGCGGCCGACCGAAAGCGCGTTCATGTCGAGCGGAATGTGAAGCACGTGCCACTGTGCCACTTTTTTCATCGCTCTGAGGAAGGCGAACGGATTTTCGACGTGCTCAATGACGTCGATCGCCATGCACAGATCAAACGTACGCCCGCTCTGGAAGGCGTCGGCCATAGTAAACGACAGGTTCGCGGATTTCCGCTTCGTGCTCATTGCGTGGGCATGCGGCGAAATCTCGAAGCCCTCGGCAACCGCCTGCGGGTAGCGCTTCGACACGATCTCAATGATCGCGCCGGTGCCGCAACCGACGTCGCAGATCGATTTCGGCTGGACATGGTTATTGTCGAGTATCTTTGCGATGTGCGCCGCCTTCCATGGCGCATCCTCTTCGTGCCAGTCCGGATTGTCGGCCAGATATTCGGTCGTGGTGTATCTGTCAGAAATTTCCGGATGCCTGCTATCCATTCGTCACTCCGACCTCCGTATTCATGGGCAACGCCACGCCAGCTGGGCCCTGTCTGACGGTCTCGAAGAAGTTGACGAGCTTGTTGCCAAGCGTGTCCTGCTCGAATTCGTGCGCCCCGCGCCTGGCATTGTCCCGAAGAGCCGCGAGTTGTGCCGGGTTTTGGAGAATGCGCTTCAGGGCGGCGCGCCAGGCCTCGACGTCGCCTGGAGGGACCAAAATACCGTTGAGCCCATCGACCACCAGTTCGGGAATTCCTCCCTTGTTGCTGCCCATCACGGGCAGCGACTCGCCGAGGGCCTGAATGACGACGCCGGGTGAATTCTCCTGCCAGATCGAGGGAACGAGAAGCATATCGCTGCCGACCATCCGGTTAGCGACCTCTTCCATCGATACATGCCCGGTGAACGTCACCCATTTGTGGTTAACACAACGCTTCTTCAGGCTCTCGGCATCGGGCCCGGTTCCGACCACCGTAAAGGTGAAGTCGTGTTGATCCGCGAGCGGCTCCAGCGCATCGAGCGCGACATCGACGCCCTTGGTCTCGTGCAGCCGGCCAACATAGAGCAGCCGGACGGTTTTCGAGGTTTCATGTCGGACCGTCGGGGTCGGATATTTGTTGGGATTGAGAATGTGGGCGGTCGGATAATTGCGGATCGGCAAGAGGCCTGACAGCTTGGCGAGGTTGGCCGCCGACGGAGAGACGAAGCCGACCCGCCGCATCTTCCGGATGAACCCCATCTTGACCCTTGCCGAAAACGAGCAGGCCCGGCACAGGCCGCGGCATTCGCTGCCGTTCACGAACATGGCCATCTTGACGCAGGCAAGGCTCAGATCGTGCAGCATGAAGACGGTCGGGATATCTCTTTTGGCGAGCTCGAGGATCGCATTGTACCCGATGCCCTGAATGATGTGGATGTTGGCGACATCGGGTTTGAACGCGTCCAGCACGTTGGCAACGATCGTCTTGTTGCGCGGATCGAAGTGATCCTGGAGGTGCCATACCGGCTTCTGCCATCCGGATCGTTGCGCGGCATCGAACACCGTGTAGGACCGCGGCATGGTCGTTCGCCAGATGGTGACGTCGCCGACCTGCGCTCCGCTCAGCTCATCGTCCGGATTCGGTGACGTCGTCAGAACGCCGACCTCGTGGCCCTGGGCAACGAGCCACCGGGCCAAATTACCGGCGCTGAGCTCCGCGCCCCCTTGCACATGGGGCGGAAACAGAGCCGAGATGATCAGGATGCGCATTGAAGCTGCCTGGCTTGGGTTTCGTTCGTGTCGGCGAACTGGCTCTTCCAGGACTTGATGCCGTCGATCGGGATGTCGAGCCGGACCGGCGCGGGCTTGCTGATCCACTCCTTGATGAAGTCGAAATCGCCGCGTTTCACCGTCGGAAGCTTGGTGTCCCGTGCGATCTCCGTGGCGCGGTTGTCGACCTCGACGATCAGCGAGCGCGTGCCAGATTGCAGCGCGAGCACGCCGCAATGCAGCCGCATGCCGATATAGTCGACGTCCCCGTTGGTCAGCGTCGCGCGCGCGGCGGCTACGCTAGGTTCGACGATGGTGACAGGCGTCGTCGAGATGTTGCGGAGATAGGCGAGGTCTTCATACATCTGCGGCCAGAAAAACAGCTTGTCGTATTGCTCTCCCAGGCGCCTGACGAACTCGCGGTCGCTGTCCGGATTCTTCAGATAGCCGGTCAGGGTGAAGAAGACGTTCGGCGCCTTGCGCACGGCGATGCGTGACAGGTGGTTCTCGTCGAGATCCCACATCGTGGGGCAGCCGGTGTAGATGACGTTCGGTATGCCTGCCTTCTTCAGCTTCTCGTAGCTGTAGCGGTCGCGAAGGGAGTGCGGCAGCGTCTTGTGCAGCAGCGTCTGGTAGATCGTCGAGGTAACCCAGTCGGGATCCGACTGGTATTTGTGCCAGCCGACGCCCATCAGGACCGGGCTGCCCGCCTTCCGGAGGTCGGTCAGCCGCAGCTTCCATTGATGATACCACAGCCAGTGGCTGCTCATCATGTTGGTCCCGCCGACGAAGGCATTCTCCGACGCCTTCAGCGAGGCAAAGGACGATTTGGAGGGATAGTCGTGGCTCGGTATGCCCGTGAAAAAGCCTTCGGGAAACATCTGCCTGAGATGTTTCATGACCGCTTCCATGATGATTTGGTCACCGAGATTATCGGTGACGTAGGACGTGTCGAATACGCAAATCTTCTTCAAGGCGACCTCAGGCGATGGACATTACTGAATCTTGGCGCATGCCGCATGCACGCACCAGGGGCTCACGATGGACCCCGGCGACAGTACGACCGGCACCTGACGTACTGGCTGCAATAAAAAGCATTTGCATTTGTACGTAGCGTGACGCTGGACGCTTGGCGGCCCCGGTACAACCAATCGGCGTACGATCAGCGGCACAGTGAGCAGCGACGAGCGTCCATTCGGACCGGCTCGAGATGGTTGATCTGAGTCGTCGGCGATCCTTTGAATTAGGGCTGTCGATGCAACGCACGATGGTCTCTCGCCGGGGCTACCTTTGTGGTACAATATTGGTCCGGCGAAAAGAACCCCAAAAGTGTGGGTTGCGCCCCGCGCGGCAGGGGGCTGATGGCATGGCGCGTGCTACACAGTTTCGCCTTCAAATTTCCCATTTGAGAACGTGCCTTTCGCACGCTCCCCGCTATTTGAGGTCGCAAATTGCTCATTTCGCCGCCATGCTCGTCTAATATGGGGGCATCGCGGGGCAATATTCATGGGACGAGTTATATGATGATTCCTAGAAGCCTGCGCCTTATCACGCTTCTCGCCGTGGTAGGCTGCTGTGGCGGATCTCAGCCGCTGGTCGCTGCCGATGAGGTCAAGACCCTGACCTTCGAGGGTGCATCCCTCCCGCAGCGGCCGGAGCCGCTCATCGTCGGCATCGGCGTGCATTTCGGCATCGGCGGTGAACACGGCTATGCCGCGGATAAGGCAGCGTTGTTGATCAGTGCGGGACATTTTGCCTCTTACCGCGACGATCTCGGCTGGAGCGTCTTCTACGCTCCCCCATCGGGACCGGGCCGCCAGCCTGCGAAGCTATTCAGCTTCATCGAGATGACTAAGGCGCGACCGACGCTGATCCTCGGCCATCCAAATCCGTCGGTTCCCGACGGCAATCCCCCACTGACGGACACCGGCCGTGCGGCGTTCGCGAATTTCACCGCGAAGGCGGTCGCCGGAACGCGGGATCTCAATCCGATTTACGAGATCTGGAACGAGTGGAACATGAATGCGGTTCGGGGGCGCCCTTGGCTGGATGGGCCCGGCGATCCCAGCGATCCGCGGGCCGCAGCCAATTATGCGCCGCTGGCACGAGCGTCAGTGAAGGCCATCCGCAAGATCGCACCTGACGCAACCGTGCTAGTGGGAGCCGTGGGCATCGACAACGACTGGAAGTGGACACAGTCGATCGTGGACATGGGCGTGCTCGACGGTGCGAGCGGCCTTTCGGTTCACATGTACAATCATTGCGACCGCGTGGTCACGAACAGGACAGCGCGCGAAGCCATTGATCGTCTGTCGCAGCTTCAGGACATCCTCAAGTCGAAACGAGGAGGCCAGCAATTCCCTGTCTATGTGACGGAGGTTGGTTGGCCCACGGCCCAGAAACCATGCGCGATCACGCAGAAGGTCGTGGCCGACAATCTGGCGCAGTTCATCCTGTGGTCGGCTGCGACTCCTTGGTTGATGGGCGTGTGGGCGTATGAATTGAAGGATCAGGTCGACAATCCGACCGACCTCGAATCGAACTTCGGTCTTTATGATCACAACTACCAGCCCAAGATGGCGGCTTGCGCCGTGATCGAGGCAAGCAAGCTGGCGAAGGAGGCTGCGGTTGGCGCAAAGCTTCAACGCCCCTTCGCCGATGTGTTCATCCTCCAGATCAAGACGCAGAGCGGCATCCGGCTGGTTGCCTGGACTTCGCGAGATGCCGTTCAGGCCGCGGCGACCGTCGTCGGGGCAAAGGCCGCGGTGAAGAGCGCGCCCCTGTGCGGCGACGGGAATGCGGCGCAGGACAGCAACGTTCGGATCGGCGCGACGCCGGTGATTATCGACATCGAAGGCGTGCCATCGGCCGACGTGCGTATCGCCGTCGCGCCCTGACAGCAGGCGCGAGGCGAGGCCTCGCGCGCGAGGTCAGGCGGCCTCGATCACGTCGAGCACCTTCGCGGCGCAGTTGTTCCAGCTGAACTCGCTCGCTCTGCTGCGTCCCTTCGCAGCCAGCTCGGCCTGCATCGCTTTGTTCGCTATCAGCGTCTCGACCTGGGCCTCGATGCTCGTGGTCTGGTTCGGATCACAGTAGAGGGCCGCATCGCCGCAGCGCTCGCGCAACGAGGGAATGTCGCCGGCAACGACCGGGCAGCCGCAGGCCATCGCTTCGATCGGAGGCAGCGGCGAAGCCTCGTACATTGAGGGAAACATGAAGACGGTCGCGCGCCGATAGAACTGCATGAGCTTCTCGGTGTCGTTGACCTGGCCGGCGAAGGTGATCAGCGACTGGACGGCTTGCGGCACGCCGCTGTTCGATTCCAGCAAGCCGCCCGCCGTCCCGCCCACGAAGGTGAACTTGTAGTCTTTCTTGCTCGCGAGCGAGCGGGCTACCTCCAGCATGCGCGGGAAATTCTTGCGCTTGCTGAGGCTGCCGACATAGAGGATGTGATTGTCCTCGCGCTGCACGTTTGCGGTGTCGGAGGCGATGTCGTTCGGCAGTCCGCCGTTCTGGATCGCCGTAAGCCGCGGCGCGACGTGGGGGTAACGGCTGACGATCGAGTCGCGCTCCGAGACCGACACGGTGATGACGCCGCGCGCGCGCTGGAACGCCAGAGGCACCAGGAAGCCATAAACCCTGCGAAAGGCCGAGCTGTAGGCCTCGGGGAAATAGAGATAGGAGAGATCGTGGACGGTAACGATCACGCTCTGTCCGTCTAGCAACGAGATGGCCGGCGCGGTGTTGCCCGGACAGAACAGCACCTTGCCGCGCGACAGCCATGGCAACTCGAGCTGCTCCCAGGCGTGCCCCTGAAGATTGCCACGCTGCTCGACGGCGATATTGGTGAGAGTCGGCGGCGCGCGGTCGAGCCTCGGACAGACGAGCGTGATGCGGATATTCGGGCGGGTTGGAATGATCCGGTCGAGTGCATAGAGCAGTTCGTGTCCATACCGTTGAACGCCAGTAACTTCCTGTGACAAAAAACGGCCGTTGAAACACACTTCCCGAGGCTTTCCGCCCATTTCATCTCCTGCTCTGCTGCTTGCCCGCGGCGGGCCTGGAAGTTCCGGCGAAGTACAGCGCCCGCGGTGTCAGCCATACGTGGCCCTGGACGCCCGGTATGTCTAAAGTGCAACCTTGGCGGGCGTGGCCGAGTTGGCGTTCGCTGCCGGTTCGCTCTTGTCGGTCTTGACGAGGCGCGCTGGTACGCCGACGGCCACCGCGTTCGGCGGGACGTCGCCCGTAACGACGGCATTGGCGCCGATCGTAGCGCCTTCTCCGACCTTGATTGCGCCGAGGACGACGCTGCCCGCAGCGAGGTACGCGCCATCGCCGATCTCGCATGCGCCGAGTTCGCTCCGACTCTTGAAGCCGATGGTCACGTTTTGCAGGATCGTGACGTTGCGTCCGATTGTGCACTTTCCGACGACGATCCCGTAGGGATGCGGAATGTAGAGGCCGCCGCCGATCTCGCAGGCGATGCCTAGCTCCGAGCCGAACACAAGGCAGCTAAGCCACCAGGCTATGCGCCTCAGCGTGCTGCCCAGAATCGGAATTCCGGCCAGCATCTCTTGCACGCGGCGCGCCATCACAAACTGGAAACCAGGCGTGAGCAGCGTCATCTTGGCCGCGATCAGTAGCTTGGTGCTCAGCCTGGACGCGTCGGTGTAGTAGGGGCTTTCCCGCCGGGCGTAGTGGTTGAAATCGGCGGCGATCTTCTGAAGGATGCTTTCGTGACTCATGATCGGTCCCGGCTCGGCATGTCGACCTGCGCAGTCGCGTTGGAGGAGGCTCTCATATCGCAAAAACCGGCTGATCCTGGCCTTGGAGTGGTGCCGCCACTATGGTGAATATTCATGGCTCAATCATAGCAGACTTTGGCGACCGTCGAAAGAAACTCTAATTTGCAGTGACTGACGCGCTTGCGCGCACAGCGGCCGCCAGCAATGCGAGCCGGATGCCGAGGAGAACGATCGCGGTGGCGAGCGACGCTATTCCGATCCCGATCAAGCCGAACAGCACCACACCCAGCACGCAGGATGCGACGGACAGCAGAACGCCCAGGATGTTGATCGCGGCATAAGACCGGTCGCGGCCGGTGCTGGTGATGCCGACATTGGCCAGATCCGAACACGACCGCAGGACCGACGTCGCCAGCATCAGCAGGAATAGACCCCTGTGCTCGGCGAGCCCGGTCATCGCGAGATAGCGCAGCAGCACCTCGCCGAACAAAAATATCATGACGGAGAGGCTAACCGAGAGGCCGATCGTCTTTACGAATTGTCGGCGCAACTCGGCACGCCATGCGCTGTGGTTACCGACCGGAAACGATTTCACGAGCGCGGGAAGTGCGACCTGCACCACGGCGGTCGCAACCAGAGTCTGAAGCGCGTTCGTCAGCGACCAGAAGAAAGTGTAGATGCCGGTCGCGGTGAGGCCTAGGAAGTAGCTCACGATGTAGCGGTCGGCATACATGAATCCTACGATGCCGAGATCGCTCAGATAGATGTACCAGGAGCGGCGCAGCCGTGAACGGATCCATTCGACATTGATGGCGTGGCCGAGCGACCTTCGAATGTGCCAGTGCCTGCCGATGAATAGGAGAGTCCCGAGGGCGCAAATATCGGCAACGATCCAGGCATCCAGGATGATCTCGACGTTCTGGAATTTCGGAAACAGGAACCCGAGTGCGACGATTGGAGGTATCCAGATTGCGGATCGCACGAATACGAGCATGTTGGCTTGATTGGACAGCTCCAGGCCGATCAGAGGCAGGTGCAGGTCGAGCGCGTAGGTTTCCAGCCACGTCAGGACCACGATGATGAGGTGCAGCCTGGTGATCTGGATGCCGAGGATCCATGCCGTCAGCAGCGCGGCGAACGAGAACAGCGCGAGTGAGATGGTGGTGACGAGAAGCCGGTCCTTGACCAGCGGGACGGCATCCGCGGGACGGAGGCCGACCACTTCCCGGGCGACGAAATAGTTCAGGCCCCATCCGATCAGAGCCGGCACGACCCCGACGACACCCACGGTGAGGCCATAGACGCCGGTTGCTTCGAATCCGAGATACTTGGCAATATAAAGCGCCAGGAGGAATCGAAGACCCAGTGTCCAACTTCGCAAGATAAGGTTCGTCATTCTGAAGCATCTACTCGGTGCGGCGCGCCGGACTTTGTGCCGATCATGGCCGGGTTAGTCATTCCAATATGGCCAAATCCCGGCAGATCATCTTTGCCGGAATTCAGGCAAAGACTCCGTGCAACGCCATTCCGATTTCCCGCCGCACTGGAAGCGGCAACCCGCGCCTGGCGATCAGCCCTTGATCGATGCGCCCCAGCCCCAGTTGACGCCATGCTCTCTGGCGGCGGTATCGACCGTGTCGCGAAAGCGCTGGGAGAACAGTTCGCGGGAAAATTTCAATGCGTTCTGTCTGCAATCGTCCGCGGTGATGGCCGGTGAAAGCGATTCGAATTCGCGGATGGCGTCCTTCACAGACTGCATCGTCTGCTCGTGGAAATGGATGCCGGTCCGGCCCGGGCCCTTGTCGCCGCGCACGGTCTCAAGCGAGCCCCCCCGGCCGTAGGCGATGACCGGGGTTCCGCACGCCTGTGCCTCGACCGGAATGATGCCGAAATCCTCCTCGGCTGCGAAGACGAAGGCGCGGGCGCGTTGCATATGATCGAGCAGCACGTTCTTGGGTTGATATCCCATGATCGTGACGTTCGATCCCGCGACTGCTCTTGCGGTAGAAATCTCCGGCCCGTCGCCGATCACGATCAGCCGCTTGTCCGGCATGCTTGCGAACGCTTCGACGATCAGGGGAATACGCTTGTAGGGCACCATACGCGATGCCGTTAGATAGAAGTCCGAGCGATCGCCCGGTCCCGGTCTGAAATACTCGGTGTCGACCGGCGGGTGGATCACCTCTGACTTGCGGCCGTAAGTCTTCATGATCCGGCGTGCAACGAATTGTGAGTTCGCAACGAAAGTATCTACCCCGTGCGCCGTGCGCACGTCCCACATCCGGATGTAGTGCAGGATAGTCCGGGCGATGATGCTCCTGAGGCCGGAGTCCAGACGGCTCTCGCGCAGATACTCCGCCTGCAAGTCCCAGGCGAAGCGTACAGGGCTGTGGACGTAGGAGACGTGAAGTTGGTTTGGTCCCGTGATGACTCCCTTGGCCGCCGCGTAAGAGGAAGAGATCACAAGGTCGTATTCGGCCAGATCGAATTGCTCGATAGCGATTGGAAAGAAGGCGAGATAACTGCGATACTTCGTTTTTGAGAAAGGCAAATTCTGGATGAAGCTTGTGCGAGGAACGAGACCTGATAGGAATTCCCTGCGATCCTCCGGCAGATGACACACGAGCGTAAACAGGTCTGCTCGAGGGAAGAGTTTGATAATCTCGCGAAGAACCTGCTCGGCGCCTCCTTGCACCATCAGCCAGTCGTGTACGATCGCAACTCTCATGCTAAGCGCTGATTTCTTCCGAACATAACTGCGGATCGCATTTGACCTCGACGGCCCGCGCAAATCGTTATCAACCGCCATCTCGCAATAGTCAACGTGCTGCAGCGCGAAGCGTGTGCTTCTATTCGTGAAGATTTTGCCACGCAGTGTTCCAACGCGCCCGACGTCAAACGTTTTGGGTGTAATCAGCGTCGCGCCCTTTCAGGCAGGTGCGACACCGAATTCATTTCAACGCGTTGATGTTAACAGCTGTATTTGTCGCCGAGTTTGTCAGGTTGAGGAATTTGAGAATCTCCGTTTCCGGAGATTCCGAGACTATAATCTGGTCATGATCGCGAACCTGGAATGTATCGGCGAGGAAAAGCCCATCAGGCTTGCTCCAGTCGAACCAGTAGATCGTTGGGATAACGTCTCCGGGGAACATCGTGGTATCGTATCCGGAAGAGTCGAGCAGCCTACGTGGCTCGAAACGGAACACATAGACGGCCATTAAATTAGCGCGCGCAGGATCGAGGCCGCCGGACTTCGCGAGCGCCTCGGCAAGAGTCATTGTGTCGTTCTCGAAGGTGAAGCGCCTGTTGTTGGTGCCCCCGATCGAACCCGGCGAAGGTGTCGAGCCGAAGGTCATGAACACGCGCGGTTCCCGTGAAAGATAGACGACGTCGCCCGGCGCGAGCTGCACATCATCGTTCGGCCTGCGCACCAACCCGCTCATCGATTCCGTGAGAACCTGGCCGCCACGCTTGATGGTCACCTTGGTCTCATAAGACGGATATTTCGGCCCGCCGGCGCGGGCTACCGCGCCAGTCACCCTGATGCCACCAGGGTCGACGGGAAAGCGCAACGGCGTGTTGACCTCGCCCAGTACGCTGATCTGGTTGCCGCGCTGCTCGGCGACAGCAACGACTACCTGCGGATCAATCGCGCGGTTTTTGATACGCTCGCGAATGATGTCCGACACCGCGCGCGCCGTAAGGCCGGCCACTTTGACCGAGCCGGCATAGGGGATCGTGATGTTGCCAGACTGGTCGACCTGTTGTTTCGGAATATCGACAAAATTGCCGGGCCGGACGCTTGCTTCCTTCGGAATGAATAGGCCGCCCGACTGGGCCTCGTACACCGTAACCTGCACGAGGTCACCAACGGCGATCGTGACGTCCTTGTAATTTCCGCCTCGCAGTTTGGCGAAGCTCCCGCCATACTGGTCCGTTACACCATTGGTTGCCCGCATAACGTCCGGGTTGATCGGCACTAGCACATACGGAACCGGACCCGTCGGCGCTGTTCTGAGAGTTGCATTGCCTCCGACCGAAATCGCATTCGGAGCGTCCTGCGGGATGAAACCGCAGCCGGCCAAGCTCAGCGATAGCATCGTGGACGCGAAGAGGAACGAGAGGTGCTTGGAGGCAGACGTTGGGCGCAAGGGGATCACTCAGGTTGCTACGCAGTATAGCCACAGATACCAGCAGCTATTCCACGTAGCTATTACACAATGAGGAACACTGGCTCTTCTCGGAACCTTGTTGCCAATGGGCAACAAAAAACGTCACGATTGGGCCTTATTTAGAGCTTCGAGGTACACCTCGATGAGCGCTGCGTGTGTTCTTTCAATTGAAAAATAGTCGGTGAACCGCGCAAAACCTTTGATCCCCATTTCCGACAGATCAACCTGTCCTGCTTTGGTAAGACCATCACGTAAAGCGTCGGCACTGATGGACCGACAAATAATCCCAGTGACGCCATCATCAACTATTTCAGGCAGAGCACCGGCGCGGAAGGCAACAATTGCCTTTTTAGCGCGCATCGCCTCGAGCGCCACGAAGCCAAACGCTTCCCAGCGGGAGGGAATAACCGTGAGATCAGCCAGATCAAGCTGGACTTCGATTTCCTTGCGGTCGAGCCAACCCATCATTCTAACGTTGTTGGGAGGTTGAATTTGCTCTTTTGAGTTGACGACGGGCGACCCAATCATGCGAATGTCCGCCACATTACCCAGCATTTCTGCTGCGCGAATGAGTAGATCATAGCCCTTCTGTCGATCGAGACGTCCGACGAACAGGACCTTCAGCTTGTCGGAATCCCACCTCGCATTCGGTGGAGGCGCCTTTTTCCGGATCATTGAAAGGCCGTTAACTACGAGGCTTAGGCGCTTATCGGAGATGCCGGCGCGCTGGGCCGCACGATATTCGTCATGCGAAACGCAGATGATGCGATCGGTCCCGAGCGCCAGCATGCGCTCCAGCAATTCAGTGGAAATGGTGCTGACGTGGGACGTCTGCCTAGAAAACGCCCAGCCGTGCGGGCAGTAGACGATCTTAGGCCCCGAGGGCATGGACATCAGGATCGGTCGCAGAACTAGGCCGGCGAACGTTGAGTGTATGTGTACGATGTCCGGCTTTAACCGGCGCACTTCGGCGACGGTCTGGCGCGCCAGCCGGAACAGACTCGCGAAATTTCTGCCGGTACGACTAAACAGCGAGATGTAGCCGTCCTCAATCTCGACAAGCTCGCTGCGGTGGTCGCGCGGAACGACGTAGTGGACCTGCTTGAACGTCTTGCGTTGGAGCGGGTGAAGTTCATTGAAGTATGTCGCGATACCGCCACGGATGGTCTCGGCAGCATGTAGTATCGTCAATGGTAACTGCGTTTCCGCCATAATCAGACTAGATGCGGTTTTGAGCGACGATGAGTCAATCGATAGCCCCCTGAAAAATTGGATAAGGTCGGAAGGAATACGCTCTTTGGGGTCACTTTAGCTGGGCAGAGTCGACATGATAGGGGAAGAAATGTGGCCGGAGACGTCAAAAACTGATGGCTTGGCTAAACCGGCAGGGCTATTCCGATGAGCTTAGCTGGGATCCGATCTAATAGATCGGATCCCATGCCGATCTTGCCGCCTCACGTCAAATCCGCTGCTCCCGATATTTGCCGTGGCGCGTTGGGTCAAAGATGGATCTGTGTGTGTAGATCAGACTCATTAACCCTGTGCTCCGAAGCCTGGCTGTGCTCGTGCAAGACGCTCGTACTTGTTTGGCCAGGTGTGAGCGGCCCTTTGGGACCGTCAATGACCTTGTCGCATGTTTGTTTCTCGAATGGAAGTGTCAGCACATTTGCCTTTCTACGCCTTACTGTCGCGCAGTTGCGATTCTGCTGGAGTTTGGGTGACCAATCGCAGAGCGTCGCAGGCGAAAGGCAGTCGTGACTTCGGTCCGAATGGAGAGCTGATCCTTCTGCGTGTACCCTTGTGGGCACAGCTGGCGGTCGCGGGTACGGGTTTGGCGAAGGCCTGGGCATTGATGCGTGTTGCGTCGAGCCTGGCACAGTGCTGGCGGCCCGCTGTGGGAAGACAACCCATTTAGAGGCGGGACGCGAGCCTGCTCCGGGATTGACCGGAACGGCCGATAGCTACAATAAGGGATAGGTTTTCCCGCGGCGTGCTTTCCCAGATGGTAAGTCTAGGCCGTGGGTTCGCCGGACCTGTTGAATACAATATGAGCCTTCGACCATGCGCGAGCGGATCGCTCTCATCACCGGCGTGACCGGCCAGGACGGGGCCTATCTGGCCGAATATCTGCTGTCGCTCGGCTATATCGTGCACGGCATCAAGCGGCGTTCGTCGTCGTTCAACACCGCGCGGGTCGATCATCTCTACCAGGATCCACATGTCGGGAGCGTCCCCTTCCTGATGCACTACGGTGACATGACGGATTCGACCAATCTGATCCGTCTGGTTCAGCAGATCCGGCCGACCGAGATCTACAATCTCGCTGCCCAGAGCCACGTCGCCGTCAGCTTCGAGAGCCCGGAATACACCGCCAATGCCGACGGCATCGGCGTGCTTCGCCTGCTGGAAGCGGTCCGCATCCTCGGCATGGAGAAAGAGACGCGGTTCTACCAAGCCTCAACCTCCGAGCTTTACGGCCTCGTCCAGGAGATCCCGCAGAAGGAGACCACGCCGTTCTATCCGCGCTCGCCTTACGGCGTCGCAAAACTCTACGGCTACTGGATCACGGTGAACTACCGCGAAGCCTATGGCATGTTCGCGAGCAACGGCATCCTTTTCAATCACGAGAGCCCGATCCGCGGCGAAACCTTCGTCACCCGGAAGATCACGCGCGCTGTCGCCCGCATCGAGGTCGGCCTCGAACAGACGCTCTATCTCGGCAATCTCGAAGCCAAGCGCGACTGGGGCCACGCGCGCGACTACGTCGAGGGCATGCACAAGATCCTGCAAGCCGACAAACCCGACGATTTCGTGCTCGCCACCGGCGAGATGCACTCGGTGCGCGAGATGGTCGAGCTGTCGTTCGCGCAGGTCGGCCGCCGCATCGCATGGCGCGGCGAGGGCGTCGAGGAGACCGGCGTCGACACCAAGACCGGCAAGACGGTCGTGAAGATCGATCCGACCTATTTCCGCCCCACCGAGGTCGATCTCCTCGTCGGCGATGCCAGCAAGGCGCGCGAGGTGCTCGGCTGGAAACCGAAGCGGAGCTTTGCAGCGCTCGTCGCGGAGATGATGGCGAGCGATCTGTTGGACGCAAAACGGGACGCGGCGAGTGGCAAACGCACCGTTTGAGTTGACCGGCAAGACCGTCTACGTCGCCGGCCATCGTGGCATGGTCGGCAGCGCGATTGCGCGTCGGCTGGCGCGGGAGGGTGTCAAGCCCGTCACCGTGGACCGGCGCGAGGTCGATCTGTGCAACCAGGCCGCGGTGTTCGAGTGGTTCGCGAAGACGCGGCCTCAGGTGATCTTCCTCGCCGCGGCAAAGGTGGGCGGCATCGCCGCCAACAACACGCTGCGCGCCGAATTCATCTACGACAACATCGCGATCGCGGCCAACGTGATCCAGGCCGCGCATCAGAACGGCGCCGACAAGCTGATGTTTTTGGGCTCGTCCTGCATCTACCCGAAATTGGCGGCGCAGCCCTTGCGCGAGGACTCCGTGCTGACCGGCCCGCTGGAGCCGACCAACGAGCCTTATGCAATTGCAAAAATCGCCGGGATCAAGATGGCTGAGGCCTACCGCAGCCAGTACGGGTGCGACTTCATCAGCGTGATGCCGACCAATCTCTACGGCCCCGGCGACAATTATCACCCCGAAATGAGCCACGTGGTCGCGGCCCTGATCCGCCGCTTCCACGAGGCCAAGATTTCGGGCGCGAAGCGTGTCATAGTGTGGGGCACCGGCACGCCGCGGCGCGAGTTCCTTTATGTCGACGACATGGCGGATGCCTGCGTGCACCTCATGAAGACCTATTCGAGTTCCGAGCTGGTCAACATCGGCACCGGCAAGGACATCACCATCGCCGAGTTTGCGCGGGTCGTCGCCGAAATCATCGGTTACAGCGGCGAGATCAGTTTCGACAGCTCGCGTCCCGACGGCACGCCGCGCAAGCTACTCGATGTCAGCCGGATCGCAAAACTCGGCTGGCGCGCCCCGACGTCGCTTCACGACGGGCTGAAGCGTGCATACGCGGCTTACCTGTCGAATCTGTAGGCTGCAAGGAGCGGCCAAGGCCTATTCGCCCGGGCGATGCCGCCCACGATCTTCTCTGCGGCATCAGCCATGCGGCCATGCCGATCTGGCGTCAGCTGCGACATCCGAGCAGGCGACCACAATCGCTCGGGACGTGCCCCTGAGCACGATAAGTTCCTAGATCGTTTTCCTCAGCCAATGGTCGGTGCGCAATTGTCCGCTCCACTCGAGATGACTGAGGCCAATCAATAGGCCGCAGGGTAGGCTAGGCAAGTCGAGCTTGCCGAACAGCCTACGCGCGCTGCCTTTCAGGCCAGCCGCTAAAGCTGTGTGGGTCGCAGTGTATCGACTCGCAATTCAAAGCAGGTGACTCCAGTCGTCGTAGAGCGACGTGATCAGATGACGCTTCCTTTCGCGAATGTTGCCGACCATCTTAATCAAAAATGCAGGCGACCAGGAAGCGAACTGGCTGCCAAGCGATCCACCGATCGCCCCCAACCAAACAGTTGTAGTTAAAACGGCTACAGCACCGAACGCGAGGGGAAAGGCGAGATCGAACAAGTCGCTGGGAGGGTAGGCATGTGCCGCTTGTTTCGCACTTCTGTCTGACATTCGGATTTTCCTCTGGTCGAGGTCATACCGATTATCGTCCTCAGCACCCAAAACAGGGGACCAGCTGGCGCCCGACTCAGCAGATGATCCGTCGGATGACTGTGAGAACCGCGGGCCACATTCACCTTACCAGTCAACCCTCAGCGTTCGAAGCGTGATCGTGGAGCGTCGTTTCTGATGCGACCAAACATCAGCCCCAGCAGGTTGGCGCGATTACGAATTGCCTTCTGTGTTCGATCCAGGGCTGCCGCAACTTCGTTGGGTCGGCAGCCGCGACCGATCATTTCGCGCAACTGCCGCTCGTCTTCAGGTGTCCAGAGTTTTATGATCGGATAGCGGTCGTTGCCCATCTCGAGCTTCCTGCTGTTCTCCTTCAAATTGCTAGAGGCGATACTAGTTCCCAAGCGTCTATTTTCTTCAACTCGGTGGGTCACCTCGCCGATGGGCGGGCTTGGTGTCGAATGCCCGGCTGCAATCCAATCTGCATTTCAAGCGAACTGAGGATCCCAAGGATGTCGTCGAGCCCCATTCGATGCTCGATGTGCTTCGTATGAAGATAGCTCCATCGGGCACCTGAGCAAGCATTCAAGTGAATCACCCTGAGCCGTCGCGGGGCTTCGACCGCCACGTGTGCTGCGGATGCGCCACTCGATCGCCTCCAGCAGATAACGCATCTGCGCCGCGCACAGCCCCACCACACCGCCCACCGTCGCCGGCCAGACAAAACGGCCACGGTCCAACCGCTTCGCGTAGAGCGACAATCCACTTCCATCGTGCCACAAGGCCTCGATCAGCGAACCGCCGCGTCCGCGGAACATGATGACATCTCCGGCGAACGGATCACGACCAAGGCTTTCCTGCACCAATAATGACAAACCCTGCATGCCCTT
Organism: Bradyrhizobium sp. URHA0013; assembly: GCF_000518345.1. Lineage (NCBI taxonomy): Bacteria > Pseudomonadati > Pseudomonadota > Alphaproteobacteria > Hyphomicrobiales > Nitrobacteraceae > Bradyrhizobium > Bradyrhizobium sp. URHA0013. Next base: position 92,727 of record NZ_JADK01000010.1, read on the forward strand.
GCGCATGTCAGTGTAGCCGGTCGCAATCCAGATGCGTGCGCTCGAAGAGACCGGGATCATCGACGCTCCAGAACCTGCAGCACCCGCGCCAAGGCGGCCGCGTCGACGGCCGTCTCGACAATCACCCGACGATCACAGCTAACGACGATCACGATCTGCCCGCTCGTCGCTGTGGCAGCAACTGCCGGCTCGACCTCAGCGGCAAGGACGACCCGCGCAAAGCCGGATTGCTCGCTTTGAGGGCTGATCGGCTCGGGACCGAACGAGCGCCGCCATGTCATCAGCAACGGGAACGTGATATGCTATGGCGTCTTGCTGTCGACGATATCGCGCGCGGCGCTTCAAAGCTGTGTTTCGGCATGGAATAAGGACCCCGTTTTCGGGGTGATCGGCATCCAATCGGGACCCCGGGATAAGGGTCCACAGTGGCTTCCATCGAGTCATGGAAGCCGAGGTTGGGATGCTGGTGGTGGAGACGATTGGTAAGATCCGTCGCGCCTACTTTGTTGATGGTCGTCCGATCAAGGCGATCTGCCGAGAACTTGGCGTATCGCGGAAGGTGGTTCGCAAGGTCATTCGTTCTCAAGCGACGGAGTTCCGGTATGAGCGCGAGACGCAGCCGCTCCCGAAGATGGGTCCCTGGAGTGCCGAGCTTGACCGGTTGCTGGCAGGGAATGAGAGCAAGGCGGCGCGGGAAGGGCTGACGCTGATCCGGCTATTCGAAGAGCTTCGCGGCCTCGGTTATGCCGGCGGCTATGATGCGGTTCGTCGATACGACGGTGGAGCAAGGAACGCGGCACCTCGACAGCGTCGGCGTATGTGCCGCTGAGTTTTGCCCCAGGCGAAGCCTACCAGTTCGACTGGAGCCACGAGGTCGTCCTGCTCAATGGCGTGACGGTGATGGTGAAGGCCGCCCATGTCCGGCTCTGTCACAGCCGCATGCTGTTCGTGCGGGTCTATCCGCGGGAGACGCAGGAGATGGTGTTCGACGCCCATGACCGGGCGTTCGCCCTGTTCAAAGGTACCTGCACCCGCGGCATCTACACAACATGAACACCGCCGTTGAGACGATCTTCGTTGGTAAAGGCCGTCTCTACAATCGCCGCTTCCTGCAGATGTGCAGCCACTATCTGGTCGATCCGGTCGCCTGCACGCCTGCATCGGGCTGGGAGAAGGGGCAAGTCGAGAACCAGGTCGGGCTGGTCAGGGAACGCTTCTTCACGCCCCGGCTGCGGTTCAAAAACCTCGACGAGTTAAACGCCTGGCTGCTCGACAAATGCATCGTCTATGCCAAGGCTCATCGCCATCCGGAGCTGATCGATCAGACGATCTGGGATGTGTTCGAAGCCGAACGCCCCAAACTCGTTCCCTATGCCGGCCGCTTCGACGGCTTCCATGCGGTGACGACATCGGTCTCGAAGACTTGTCTCGTGCGCTTCGACAACAACAAGTACTCGGTTGCAGCCAGCGCGGTCGGGCGTCCGGTCGAGGTTCAAGCCTATGCCGATCGCATCGTGATCCGTCAGGATGGGCGCATCGTTGCCGAGCACCCGCGATCCTTTGGCCGCGGCGATACCGTCTACGACCCTTGGCATTATGTGCCGGTGCTCGCCCGCAAACCCGGCGCCTTGCGCAACGGTGCTCCCTTCAAAGACTGGGTACTGCCGGCCGCGATCGAGCGGATCCGGCGCAAGCTTGCCAGCACCGACGATGGCAATCGGCAGATGGTCGACATCCTCAACGCGGTGCTGACTGACGGTCTGCCCGCGGTGGAAGCGGCCTGCGCGGAAGCGCTCAGTCATAGCGTCCATTCCGCCGATGTCGTTCTCAATAGCCTGGCCCGGCAACGCGAACCCGCTCCACCGGCCAACATCATGACGCCGGCCGCACTGACGCTCCGCCATGCACCGATCGCCGATTGTGCCCGCTACGACAACCTCCGGAGGACCATCTGATGGAACGAACCCAAATCTTCGATCTTATGGGCGAACTCAAGCTCTACGGCATGAAGGCCGCCTTCGACGAGATCATGGCGACCGCTGTCAAACGCCAGCACGAACCCCAGCGCATTGTCGGCGACCTGCTCAACGCCGAGATCAACGAGAAGCAGGCCCGCTCGATTAAGTACCAGCTCACCATCGCCAAGCTGCCGCTGGCCAAGGATCTCGAGGACTTCCAGTTCGAAGGCACACCCATCAACCAGACGCTGGTCAATGATCTCGCCGGCGGCGGCTTCATCGCCCAACAACGCAACGTCGTGCTGGTTGGCGGCACCGGTACAGGCAAAACCCACCTGGCCATTGCCATCGCCAGAAGCTGCATCCGATCCGGTGCCCGCGGCCGCTTCTACAACGTGGTCGACCTCGTCAACCGTCTGGAGATCGAGACCCGCAATGGACGGCAAGGTCGGATCGCCGAGCATTTGACCCGGATGGACTTCATCGTCCTCGACGAACTCGGTTATCTACCGTTCGCCCAATCCGGCGGCCAGCTCCTGTTCCACCTCGTCAGCCGGCTCTATGAGCGCGCCTCCGTCATCGTGACCACCAATCTCGCATTCGGCGAATGGCCGAGCGTGTTCGGCGATGCCAAGATGACCACCGCGCTGCTCGACCGGCTGACCCATCACTGCGACATCGTCGAGACCGGCAACGATAGCTGGCGGTTCAAAAGCCGCGACGATGTTCAAACAACCCGCGCTCGCGCCGTCTCCGCAACCCCGACCAGCTCCGACGACCCGAGCGCTACCAGCAGAGCACGCCGATCAAAGGGGGCCCTCTTGGATGCCGATAGGGGGTCCCACTCGAACGCCGATTGACAGTCGATCGCGAGAAGCCACTCGATAGGGAGCCGGAGCTGAGATCCGCAGCAATTGCTGCCTGAAGCGCTCGGTAGTCGGCAATGTGCTCTCCTGGCAAAAGCTGTGGTGGAGGGCAGAGCGCCTCAAACTCTTGTGGCAGCAGGGGGAGGAATTGCCGCTGATGCCCGATCGATGTGACCATTCATTGCCGGCGCACCTGTAGAACGGACGGTTCAATAGGTGAAGAGGCATCTGCTCCTTTCGCCATGTGTACCGGGCTCCCATCCCAAAGTTCCTTGGCAATCTGTAAGGGAGAAATCCGCAGGTTTGCCCACCAGGCTCGCTCGTCGCCGTTCCGGTGAAGCGATTGATGGTGAGGTCGGCACAGCGGTACGGTGAATTCGTCGCTTACCTTGCGCCCTAGTGTCCGCGGCTGCGCGAACTTCAGGTGGTGGGCGTCTGCTGGTGACTTTTGGCAGACAAGACAACCCCGGCTGCGGATAAAAGCGAGGTGCTCCTTGCTTCGGCGCCGGGCCAGCTCTTTTGGGAAAGCCAGGCCGGCGTGTTCTTGGAGATGGGTACCGGCTGCTGGACCATCGGATGTCGTTCCGTAGACTTGGGCGGAAGCAATTACGTCATCCATGGAGGACGGTGGCTCGTCTGCTCCTTGTGATCTGACAAGAGCATTTTCCTCGAGTCGCTTCTGGTAGGCGGCTTCAAGAATATGGGCGTCCACCTCCAGAAGAGTGTTCTTGAGTGGCAGGCTAGCCTTAGCCCAAGCGAGCAGCCCGTCGCTGTCCTCCCGGAGGGCTAGCTCTCCCAAGAGGCGCTCCAGGAGCTCGGCAGAGGCCTGAGGCGGCAAGACCGGGGCTCGGCTCATAAGGTCCTTGGACGGCTTTCCCTTCGGTCGTGGCTCCGTGGCGGCTAGCGGTCCCGTGAGAATGTCAGGCGCGTCCAAATCGTCCTCTCCGGCGATGCCGACCAAGGCAAACAGGGCATAGCGGCGAGCATAGGTCAGCGCCGCCCCCATCCGGTGCGGCGCCTCGACCTCCTTGGAGGCGCAGAACGGTAGGTCAGAGGAAATCCATTCTCCCGAGGCATGGGCGAGCAGGCTGGTGAGGTGGATTTGCCCCGTGGCCTGCTCAATCCGGGTGGTCTGAATGGTGGCGATCTCTTGTCGGCTCAGGGCCTTGCGGACGATATCAAGGCCGGAGGCAAGCGAGGCATAACGGAAGGTTCGGTCATCTTCCCGAGGAAAAGGCGAGCGGATCGTTGCGGTGAGCGTCTTCTCCGGGTTGGTGAGCTCGGCTTGTGCTTTGGCCAAGGCGGCGGCGATTGCTCCGATGTGATCACTGGACTGCATTGGCGCCCCCCATCTGGAATGCCTCGAAGCTGACTGCCCCTGATTTCGAGCGCTTGGCCCTGATGCCATGTCCAACAGCCTCCTTGGCGTCTTCTGGAACTAGTTTCTTCAGCTCAGCCTTGGCCATTTCATGTTCTCCGTGCGCTTCCCGGGTGCGGAGATAGCAAGCAGCAAGCTCGGCCCAAGAATTGGAAGCCGCCATGTCAACGATTTTAATTGCTGCCAATCGTGGCCGGGGCGTATCGGTGTTGAATAAGATGGGCGGATTGCCGGTCTGTACACACCGCCAAAACGTCTTCTCAGCGGTTAAAAGGAGGTGCTGATACAGCGGGTCGGCATGAACGGTTATCTCCACCCATTTGCCGCCACCGGTGATGATCGAGAGCACCGCTGAGCGGGCGGCAACGACCCACATGTTGTGCTGCAGCTGAGCCATGTGTTTCTCGGCCGCCGCCTCTTCGGAGAAATTCCAAGGCAGCATGAACTTGGCTTCGAACACCGCTCCGGTCGCTTCAATGCGGCCATCCAGCGTTGCACCCATCCATTTGTGGATCGGGTGACAGACCTTCTTCTGGACGTCTACGACCGTGTGGCCGCTGGCGCGCTCGTACCAAGTCCGGTTGAGGTCCTCTGTGATGCTGCCGAGTTGGACGACCAGCTCTCCACTGAGGTCTTCGGGATCCACCTCGCCCCGCTTCTCCTGCCAGAGGCGGATCAGATTGTCTTGGTTGTCGCCCATGATGATCCGGGCGTCGGATCCGCCGATAAAGGTGCGCCGGTCTGCGGTAAATAGTTGAGGCGTTCTAGTAAGAAACACGGCAATTTCTCCTCTGGATCAAATCAACATTTTATGTTGATACGAATTAGCGGAGAGGATGTCAACATAAAATGTTGAAGTCGATGTCGCCTTCTCAGTGCCGCAGCGCTAGGGCGCTGCTAGATATGACCCAGCCGCAGCTTGCTTCGTTGGCAGGTGTCGGACTCTCTACTATTGTGGACTATGAGAGACAAAGGCGCAGCGTTTCCGACGACGCTATAAACAAGCTGCAATTAGCTCTTGAAGCAGCCGGGATCACGTTTATCAATGCGAATGGTGAAGGCGAGGGAGTGCGCCTGCGCACTCCCAAACGTTGACAGAGCAATTGGGCTCCTTACGCACGGGGCTCATGACGGAAATCTCGTCGAGGCACTAAGGCGCCAGGACAACCAGCCGTTCGGCCATGCCGTGACTTGCGTCAACGGTTTGTATCTTCTCGCGAGTCGGTAGGTTTGCTGCGCGCCTAGCCGGATGCCTAGCACGGTCAGCAGGACAAAAGAGCAGTTCGGGTTAGATCCGAATAGGGAAGGATGAACCGGCATTTGCCCTGCGTATAACACCGCCGGTTGGGCGTTATCACTTGCGTGTACCTCGGGCTCGCATAGCCATTGACGTAAGAAAAGCCCAGTCGGCCATCTCAGCGCGCTCGAAGGAAGCGCAGCAATCCCGCCCAGCATTCGCTATTGCTGACACAAATGCCAAAGAAGCGGCACAAACGAACTCGCGCTGAGCAGTCTCACCTCGTTTACGAACGGAGGCCGCCGTCGGAGATACTTCGCCCTTCGATCTCGACACGATCGTGGAGGCCTATAGGCGAGTGCCGGCACTATTACCTCCGCCAGCGCTGTGTATCGGCGAGCGCAATACTCGGCATTGGTTCATATTCGTGAAAACGGCGGTGGAGAAACAAATCCCTCCGGAAACCCCATCGGTTACCCTGCTAGCTGGGGACAATGACTGTTCTGGTTCCGTTCTTGATCTGAACCCGCGTTTGTGCCAGCAATATATACGGCAGGCCATCCAGAGGCTCCAAAATGCGTGCGAGTATCAAATCACTTTCTGACCGCAACGTGCCAAAGGCGATTGAGTTTCTTTTCGAGGATCAGCCCCTTTTAAGTTCTGAGCGACGCGAAGATTACGACGCCTTGCTTGCGGGACTGATTAACGCGGTTGGGCCCAACAATGAGATCCATTGGATACTTCTGAAAGACCTAAGGGACCTTATTTGGGACATTCAGCGCGAGCGGAAAATTAGAGCCGAAATTATCGCGGGGCGCGTTGTTGCCGCAACGAGAGGTTCTACGAGGTCGGAATTCCTCAGGCAGCGTGCTATCGAAAAGGGCGAGATCGTAGCTCAAGTCACATCGAGCGAGTCGCAGCCAAATCTTGCTCAGTCCATCACTGAGAATGCACCTCACATCGAGGCGTCGGACCGGCGTCTCGCTGGTTATGAAGCGCGCCGCTACGCCATTCTCCAGCAACTACTACTATTCTCTAATGTTTTCGAGATGATGTCTGAAGGCAAGGATTCAAAAGTTATTGAGAGTGCCTTCACCAGGAAATCTGCTCGACAATGACAACAGAGAAACGAAGACAGGCAAATCGGCGCAACGCAACGAGGAGCACCGGCCCACGGACAGCCCAAGGCCGAAGTGTTAGTCGCCGCAATGCCATTCGTCATGGGCTCGCAGCTTCGATACGTTATGATCCTGAATTGAAGATCGCGCGAGATGAGCTTGCAATGGCAATGTGTGAAGCTGTGGGGCTACAGAGTATCACAACCGAGGCTTATGAAGCAGCAGAGGCCTCTTTGGATCTCCTGCGCATACGTGGAGTGCGTGCCAAATTGTACGATTCATTTGTACTCAGCGGATGTGATCTACGAACTGACCTCTGCGAGCAGCTTGCCAAGTTAGAACGCTACGAGCGCCGCGCATTCTCCCGTCGAAAGCGAGCCCTGAATGAGCTACATCAGCATTCTCTGGACAATTTTTTGGTGAATGCGCCAAAAAACCGTGAGGAGGCTCCGACATGAGCAGCTGGTTCAAGGTGTTGATGGTTGTTGCTCTTGTCCTTTATTTCAAGGCATCACAGCTTGTGGCAACTGCCATCGTCGACCGATTTGGATTTCTAGGATGCTTGGTTTCGCTTGGCGGACTCTATGGTCTTGGGTGTTGGCTCGAGAAGCGGGATTCGTGCCGCGTGACTGGGCCTGAAGGCAGGCGACGTTCTGCGCCGCGCAGTTTGATGGACGCCGAGCGCCGAACTCGTAGGGTGAGGGGGATAGGGGATATCGAGGTGCGCTCATCGTGAACTGGTTTGGCAGAACGAACCCAAATGTCTAGGGCAGGCCACTTAGTGCTCTACGACGCTTTGATGTTGAGGAGCTTTACAGCTGCGGCATGATAGCGATACCTACGCACTGCGCAGCGGCGCCATCACCGCGACCGTCAAAGCGCACGGCGACGAACTTTGCTCGTTGCAGGGCGTCGGCACGGAGTTAATCCGGCAGGCCGAGCCGGTCTGGACGCGCCATGCCGCTGCTTTCCCGATCGTCGGACGTGTCGCGACTGACGAAATGCGGCACCGGGCAAACCTACCGGATGGGCCCAGCACGGCTTTGCCCGCGACAGCTGCTTTGCATGAGAAGGCGCGGGACGAGCGCCGTTGCACGCTGCTGCTCGAAGACAGTGAGGCGACGCGAGGGCTCTATCCGCTCCCGTTCCGACTGACTGGCCTGGGCTCCGCCCGGTGGCACTTGGGATTGCTGATCTGAGCGGCAAAAGTTTCGCCACCCAGTTCGGTTTGCAGCTTTGACGTTGCGAAAGCAGTCTATTGCTTCAATTCGCCTCATCAAGCGGCCCGTGGATACCGTCGGGACAAATCTCTGTCACTGCGGCGCCCCGCGGGTGCCTCAAAGCCGCGCCAAGACCTCCTGAACTAATGTCGTTGCTCGATATACCGAGCCCTTTTCCAAGGAATGGATTTCATGGTGGTCTTTGTGCAGGCGAACAGTCTGATCTGTGGAGCCTTCTGCTTGGCGTTATTGGGCATGACGCTATCTGGGTGTGCGAGCGGTCCACAGCCGGCCGGTCGGATCGCATGGGACGGAACTGGCCGAGATCCGAACCTGCCGGAGGTGCGCCAGCGGGGCCCTCATGTTGCAGCCGCCACGCCGAAGAAGGATCCGACCGCGGAAGAGGACGCGTTGCTCGCTAGCCTAGAGCCAAGGTCTCCGGAGTGGTCAGCGGCTCAAAGGAAAATTGATGCCAATCGCGACAAGCGGCTCGCGACCAAGTTGATCATCTGCCGGGGCTGCTCGGTGTCCGTGACCAAAGCCGAACCTCCTCAGGCCACTGGTCTCACAGATAGCCGATTGTCCGCACTCCGTTAAACTCGATCCGTACCGGGCCGCGGCCCGCCCCCAAAATCGTGGCGGCAGGCAAACCTCGTCGAGGCCCGCCTAGCGTGATGTGATACTCGGCGCCGGCCGGCGTGTCACGCCGTCCATCCATCCGTAACGGAGAAGGGTGCATCTGGTACCGCTCTGGGAGCTTGGTAGAGGATACCCTAGCCTTCGTCCCGCAGTTGGTCGAAATTGGCGATGATACTGATGGAATGCCTTCCGTCGAACTGCGCAATGCTTGAAGGGTTGCTTCAACTGTACGTTCGGGTCCCATGTCCCCCCGTGATAGCGGACATCCGCTTCGGGGTGAAAAGGAAGCTGACGGTCTCCGAGGCGCCAGGCAAAAGGCGGCCGGACTCAAAAGTATACGGTTTGTAGCCGAGAGACGCCGTCAACTCGATGAGGTCGGGTTTGGCGCTAAAGTCCTCGATAAGAAGTATTGGTTCGTGTTGTCCGAGCGTCTCGACGCCGCCCTTTACCACTTGAAACTCAAAGCCTTGCACATCGATTTTGATGAAGATTGGATCGGCTAGTTTCTGCGCATCGAGAGTTTCGACCGAGCAGGCGTGGGAGTCGACGACAAGTTTTGCCGGATCAAAAAAATAGACGGTGTCCGAATTAATCCAGGAATGGGCCTCTTGGTAGTCCAGAGAGCCCAGGCCGTCATAGACAAAGCCGCGATAGGATGGCACGTGCAGTTGAAAATTGCCCGGCTTGTCGGACAACCCGATCGGGCGAATAGTCACATCGGGATCGCTGCGAAAGCGCTTTGCAAGTCTCGATGCGAGAGCCGGATTTGGCTCAAATGAGACAACCCTTGCGTTTGGTGCGTAGAGCCGGATGTTATCGATCGACTGGCCCAGGTTCCCTCCGACGTCGATGTAAGACCCATCAAGCCTGTCCTTGAACAAGCGAATAGCTGCGAAAAACGGTTCGCTGGGAACGCTCCTTACCTTCCGGTAAGAATAATAGAACTGGTCTTTGGCCTCTTTGAGGATCGGAAAGTAGGATTGTGCAGTTCTGAATGGCTTCTTCAGTCGCCAGGGAATTTGCATGTTGCACCTTAAATATACCGAAATAAGGACGAGACTTATCACAAATTGATTTACTCGCCAAATCCAGTCTAGGATCAGGTTGTTTGAGCAGGGAATACTCATTTGTCACGTACGAGCCAACATTTTGTGGCACTCGATTTCTATCGTTTCGTGGCCGCGGTTGCGGTCGTGGTCTATCATGTCGCACTTCACGACCATGAGCGCGGGGAACTCTTCCCTGTAGTGGAGAAGTTCAATCTCTTCGTGGACTTCTTCTTCGTGCTGTCCGGGTTTGTGATTGCTCACGGCTACGCCGGATCAGTCAATACGTGGCCCGGTCTCATTACCTTCATGAGGCGCAGATTTGCGCGGATCTACCCGCTGCATCTGGTCACACTGGGGCTTTTTTTCGCAGCCGTCGCGGTGATCGCGGCCACGCACAAGACGGCGCCGAACCCCGAGAAATACAGCTTGTCGCTCCTTCCGGCGCAGATATTTCTCGTGCAATCCTGGCCGCTGAACGCGCCGCTTCAGTTCAATTACCCCGCATGGTCAATTAGCGTCGAGTTTGCCATGTACCTGCTGTTTCCGCTCCTGATGTTGTGCGGCCGCAGATTTGGAATGCTGTCATTGGTTGCTATTGCTTTGGCTGGGTTCGTGACGCTGGAAGTGTTGTGGGCCAGGGGCTTCATGAATGCCCCTTACTGGGATGAGAACTACAGCCCAGTCCGGGGTCTGCCAACGTTTACGGCCGGCATCGTTATCGCGGGAGTTTACGGCAAGCTGAGGCATGGAGTTTTGCTTGGCGCGCTTTCGCTAGTAGCAGCGGGCGTCTTGATGGTGCTACATGCCAACGACTATTTCATCATCGCGGCGTTCTTCGCGTCGGTGTATTTGACGGCCTCCGGAGAGGCCGCAGTACCCGAGCACGTCCTCAATTGCAGATTTGTCCGCACGCTTGGAGACGCGTCGTATTCGATCTATATGCTCCATGCGTTCGTGTTGATGGCATTCTTCACCTTCGTCTGGCGGGGCCACGACGAGGCGCCTGGCGGTGTCTATGTCGTTGGTCTCTTGGCGGTGATCTGCGTGTTGTCAGTTGGAATGTTCAGGGGATTTGAACGGCCGATGCGTGATTGGATATCCGGCCGCCGCAAAGCAGGCGCCGTCCCTGTTTAGCCACGGCTCTCATTTTCCGCTTTCTGGGCGACTAATGTCGAGGACGAGCAGTGTGCGAGCTAACTGACCTAGCCGGCGTATCGTCATGGCCACGCAAGGATCACGTCCGCGCCTTCTACTCAGGCCACAGTCTGGTCGAGGGGGTTCCAGAGGTCGTCGCGCAGATTGCGGGCTCATTGGGCCACCAACTGGATTTTGAAACGCAGATCCTGGGTTATTCGCTGCTGCGCCAGCGGACAAGAGGCGACCTGCCTTCGGCGTCCGACTGGCCGGGTTATCGTTCCGGTCAAAACCGCGAAGGTACCGGCTTGGATGTCGCCGAGGAGTTGCGCCAACCCCGGCGCCTGGCACCCGGCGACACCTACGATGTCCTCATCGTCGCCGAGCGTCACGACCTGCCGGCCATCGCGCGCAAGGAACGCACCGCTTTCTATTTGACCCACATGGCGAAACACCTTTTGGCAGGCCATCCCGACGCCGAGGTGTTCCTTTATCATTCCTGGCTTCCCATAAATCCGGAGGCGCCGCGGCTCTGGATCGACTACGAGCGAGCGGTCGCGCCGATGTGGGAATGCATCGCCAGCCGTGCGAACCTCCACCTGCCGCCGCGCGGCGATGTGCCGCGCGTTCGCGTGCTGCCCGGCGGCAGCGCGCTCGCCGAGCTGGTTGCCGCGCTGTGGGAGGGCAACGTGCCAGGTGTTGGCGGCATTTCGCCGGCCGCGCGTGTTCAATTGCTGTTCTCCGACAATGTGCACATGAGCGATTTGGGGCGCTACTTCATTGCCCTGGTGAACTATGCGATCCTGTTCGGCGGCAGTCCTGATGGCGCGGTGATCCCGGCAACATTGTCGCCGGAGACAGGGCGGCACCTGCAAGCGTTGGCATGGCAATTTGCCGTCTCTTACGGCCAGCTGGCGAGTGCGGTCGCGGGCCGAGATATGGCAGCTTGCCGGGCCCTGATGCAAAAGGACGTCTGTCCGGCTTATGCAGCTTTTCGCCACGGCAAAGGTACGCCGGTTCTTGCCACGCTCAAGCGCCTGGTCAAAACTCATTCCTGCCGGCGCGACTACGCCAATGCGCTTGATTGTGAAAACCCGTTCGCTTCGCCCGATAAAAAATGAAGGGTTGGGCCCGGGCCGGCAGCGGATCAGAGCCCCGCGCGCCCACTCTCTACAGCCTGATAAGGTTTCCGCGAGTTCGCCTCGTCGAGTGCCGCGTTCAAGGGGCCCAGCAAGACCTTCGCGTTGGCTCCAAGCAACAGTGTGTCATGATTGCCGGGGATCATGACCATCTTCAATCCGCCTGTGATCACGCTCTCCCACCCGTAGTAGGGCCCTCCGCCGCCGTAGATATAAGGGACGCTCTCGGCCCGGAAGAGGATCGCCTTTCCGTGCCACGGCCGGGGCATGTAGCGCGCGGCGGCCTGGCCGAAATTGTCGGTGAGCTGGCGATCCCGCAGCGCGTGCGGCACGGGTTCGTTTGCGCGGACATGCCTCCTGATTTGCGATTGCTCGCGCGCCATATGGGCTCGCTCGCGTCGTTTGCCGACAATCTCTTTGATGTAGCCGAGGCCTTCCTCGCGCAAACGGAGGAGCATCCGGTCCAGAGAAACCGTGCGGATCGGCATCTGAGGGTGAAACGTGTCAAACAAAACGAGGAGTGGGACCTCTTCACCCAAGGCAGCCAGTTGTTGCGTCATCTCGAAAGCCACGACACCGCCACCCGAGTAGCCGGCCAGCAAATAGGGACCGTGCGGACGAAACGCGCGGATCTCCGCAATATAGGCTCGAGCCATCTCCTCGATCGAGGTATGCGGGCTGCTCTTGCCATCGACACCGCGGGCCTGCAGTGCGAAGAACGGCTGGTCATGGTGCAGTCCCCAGGAGAGGTCGCGAAAGTTGAGGACGTTACCCCCGGCGCCATGAACGCAAAACAATGGCGGCCGATCGCCGCCGCGCGCGATCTCAACCAATGATCGAGGCTTCGCCGGAAGCTTCGCGCTAGCCACATGATCAATAGCCCGCGACACGCCTTGAGACGATGGCAAGTCTTGGGCTTTCAATTGCGGGAGCTCCCCGACGAGATCTGTCGATAGATCGATCTCGGTGAGGCCCTTGGCTTCTCGCAACAGCGCCGCGGTGGCAGCAATGGTGGGCGCCTGGAAGAGCACGGAGAGCGGCAGTTCGACTCCATGCTCCTTGCGAATCCGATTGAAGAGGCGCATCGCGATCAGCGACTGCCCGCCCAGTTCGAAGAAGTCATCGTCGATCGAGACCTTCTGAATGCCGAGCATGTCCTGCCAGATGGCCGCGAGGTCGCGCTCGATTGCATCCCGGGGCGCTCTGAAGCCGGCATCGCCGCCAGGCCGCACGAGGCCCGGTGTTCCAATCGACCAATTGACCTCCTCCGCAGGTGTGCCGCGGCTGCCTTGGTTTAGACGGTCCAGCCAGAGGCTAAGGTCGAGAGTGGAAGCCACAATTTGCGGCGAGACATCGCAGGCCATAATACGGTCCAGCGCTTCGAGGCCTTCCGCAGTGGTCATGCCCTCGCGCAGAAAGCTTTCCTCGGCGGTCTCGCGACCATCCGGCCGCGGCAGTCTGGGAGAAGCCGGGTTGGCAGCAAACGCGTCGACCCGGCGCATCATGAACCGTTCGATCGAGACCAATTCGTCGCCGTCTTCGTCGAGCAGGGTGACATCGAATATTGCGCTTTTGTCGTCCGCGGCGCGCAAACGCACATGGCTGGAGAACGTTGCTGGCACCGGTCGCCGCACCAGCACATGGCCATAAGAGAATGGAACGTAGAAATCGTCTTGGCCTGCAAACCCCGGGATTAGCTGTTGGGCCGCACCCGTCGCCATGTCGAGCAGCGCCGGATGCAGCGCATAGGTCGCGAGATCGGAGGCGAGGGCAGCCGGCAACGCGAGATCGATGAGCGCTTCGCCCTCGCCGAGATTGATCGCCCGGAGATTGGCCCAACGCGGGCCAAAATCCATGAAGTTCTGGACCAGCCGGTTGTTGACCACCTCGCCACGTTCGCGGCAGCGTCCGCGAATGGCTGACACGGATTGCCCTGGAACTGCTGGCGAATCGACATAGGCGATACGCGCCGTGGCATAGAGCTGATCGTCGGACTCACCGTAGATCGCGAGACCATGGTCACTTTCGCGATTTAGTTTGATGTTGATCGCGCGCGCCTCGTCGTGACCGACGGCTAAAGGCTGGAGAAAGGTGAGATCGCGAATTTCGACCGCCCGATTTTCGGGCCGGTACGCAAGAGCTGCGCGAGCAAGTTCCAGGAAGCCCGTGCCAGGAATGACCGCTTGGCCATTCCTGACGACATGTTCGCCCAACGGCCAATGTGTTCTGGGATGCAGCACGGAACGAAACACTGTCTGCTTGATATCGTCATGCACGCAGTCGCCAAGAAGGGAGCTCGCGCCGGGGATTTCGCCAGCGGTCGTGCGCTGATGCTCACGGACCAAGGTCGCGAGCATGCCCACCTCTTTCCAGGCATTCCAATTGATGCTGACGGTGCGGGTCCGACTGCCCCGCGCCGTGCGGGCCTTGGCAACTGCGTCCAGAACGGCATTGGCGGCAGTATAGTCGACCTGTCCGGCCAGTCCGAGGATCGAGCTGACCGAAGAGAAATTGACCAGGATATCCAGTTCGCCGTCGCGGAACAGCGATTGCAGAACCAGGGTACCCTTGGCCTTGACCGAGAGCACCGCCGATTGAGTCTCGGGTGCGCGAAGTGCGATCAACTGATCTTTGAGCACGCCGGCACAATGGAAGACACCGTTGATGCGGCCGAAGCGTCGCGTTGCCTCGGCTACCACATCAGCCACGGCGTCGCGGTCGGTGACGTCGGCAGCAGCCAGCATCACTTCGGCACCAAGTGCCCGCAACGCCCGAACCTTCTCGATTTTCCGCGACGTGCTGTCGTCTGCGCCGTGGTCCTGGAGCCAGCGATCCCATGTCGATTCCTGGGGCATCGCCGACCTGCCAACGCACACGAGACGGGCCTTGGCGTGCAGTGCCAGATGCTGCATCAGTTCGAGACCGATGCCGCCCAGTCCGCCAGTGACGAGGTAAACCCCGCCGGGCTGCAGCCAGGAGCGCATCTGTGGCGCGGGATCCAGCGCCAGCGGATCGAAACGCTGCACCCATCGCCCGCCCTCGCGCAGGACCACAAGCGGATCGCGCTTGCTGCTGCAGAGCTCGCCGAGCAGGCGATCTGCCAGGAGCGCTTCCGCGGCGGATTTGGCTGTCGGCACGACCACGTCGAGGACCGAGCATGACGTGCCGGGCATCTCGCGCGGCAACACGCGGCAGACGCCCATCAAGGCGGACTTCTCGGGGTGTAGCTCGCTCTCGCCGGGAAGCGCCTCGATCGCGGTGCCGATCGCGGTCAGCCGAACCTGATCGACCTCGAATGTCAAGGCCTGCGCCAGAAACAGCAAACTGTAGAAATTCTGAACCGCACCGACGTCCCAGGCAGCAAGGTCGGCGTCATCGGACGAGCCGAAGAACCGCCTCGGCCTCGGAGCGAGCGCCCAGAGGTGGATGATATGTGCCGGCAGGGCGTCCTGCCTTCGCAGCCCCTCCATTAGCCTGGAATAATCCGCGGCGCGGGTCGGATCGATCGTGAAGTTCAGCGCACCGCGCTCTGCAAACTGGGGCGCAGCCGTGACCGTGGCAATCCGTGCGCCGGTCGCGCGTAGGCGTTTGACGATTGCGGCGGCCAGCGGTGAAGCGTCGGCGATAACCAGCCACGGCTTGCGAAGCTCTTCTTCAGAAAGCTGTCCAGAGGGCGCCGCGCGCACGAACGCGGGAGCCGAGAACCATCGACCTAGATCAGGCTGCCGTGTCAGCGAGGTGGTGGTCGTGGCCTGCACGCCCTTGTCGATCCAGTATCGTTGCCTTTCGAAGGGATAGGTTGGCAGCGGCACGCGGCGTTGTGAGTTCTGCGCGAAGAAGCTGGAGGGATCCAGCTCGATGCCAGCGACCCAAAGTCGGCCTACCGCCTCCTTTAGGAAGACGACGTCAGACGCCGCTTCGCTGGGATGACGCAGCGAGGTGGTCACCACGGCGGCTTTGCCGGGTTGCTGCCTGTAGAGGCTTGCGAGCGTACGGCCAGGTCCGACTTCCAGCAGCGCTCGGCGACCACTCTCCAGTACGGTCCGGGCGCCTTGGTCGAACCGCACGGTATTTCGAAGATGACGGACCCAGTAGGCCGGGTCCATCGCTTCGGGGTCGGTGATCCAGGTTCCGGTCAGGTTGGATACGAAGGGGATCGTTGGCTTCTGAAACCGAATGGGTCGGCAGAATCGCTCGAATTCCCGCAGGATGGGCTCAAGCATCGACGAATGCGCGGCGACATTGATGTGAATGCGAGTGTGGTCGATCTGCTCCGCAGCGAGCTCGGCTTCGAGCCGCTCGATTGCGTCGACAGGGCCTGATGCGACGCAAAGCGAAGGTCCGTTCACGGCGGCAAGCGAGAGCTCGCTTCCAAGTCGCGGCTGCATCTGCTCCTCGGATAACGCGACCGACAGCATGGCGCCGCGGGGGAGCGTTTCGAACAACTTGCCGCGCAACGCAACCAGCGACATCGCATCCGGCATCGAGAGAACGCCCGACACGCAGGCGGCGGCGTACTCGCCGGCGCTGTGCCCGATCAACGCGTCGGGGACTAGCCCCCACGATCGCAGCAGCATCGCCAAGGCGTACTCGACTGCGAACAGTGCAGGAAGCGCCAAGGAGGGGGCCTCGAGCTGCCTGTGCGCCTCGGTCACTGCATCGGGCGATGGGAACATCAATCTGCGCAGATCGAGCGGGATTCGGGGCTGGACGACGGCGATGCAGGCGTCCAATGCCTCGCGGAAAACCGGCTCCTTCTCATAGAGCTCCGCGCTCATGCCGGCGTATTGCGCTCCACCGCCGGGGAAGAGGAATACTGTGGATGTACGCTCGCGCATGGCCGTGCCCGTGAGGATGCGCCGCGGATCGCGGGTTTCCAATTGGGCCGCTGCCGATGCTGCATCGCTCGCCACCAAGGAGCGGCGAACCTCAAAGGCCTCGCGACCGGCCATCAGTGTGAATGCAACCTCATCGAGCGGCTGTCTCGGATTCGTCCGTAGATGGTCGGCCAGATTCCGTGTCGCCACCTCTAGCGCAGCGCTGGTTCGTGACGACAGCAGAAGCAATTGCGGTTCTGTCTCCTGACGCGTCTGCAAAACCCGGCGCGGGGCTTCTTCCAGGATCAGGTGGGCGTTGGTGCCGCCGGCGCCGAGGCTCGTGACACCCGCGATCCGCGTCTTGCTAGAGGCCACCGGCCACGGCCGCAGGCTGGCGTTGACGAAGAATGGCGAGGCGGAAAAGTCGGCCTGCGGATTTGGCGTTTGATAGTGCAGCGTCGCCGGCAACTCGCGGTGCTCGAGCGCGCAAATGGTCTTGATCAGGCTGCACATGCCCGCGGCCTCGCCGGCGTGGCCGATGTTCGATTTTACCGAACCGATCGCGCACGACTGGTGTTGAACGTCGGGCCCGAAGGCCTCGACTAGCGCCGCGATTTCGATGGGGTCGCCGATCAGCGTGCCGGTGCCGTGCGCTTCGATATAGGACACCTCTTCGGGCGCGACGCCGGCCAGGTCCAGTGCCTCGGAAATGACCCGAGCCTGCCCACTGATACTAGGCGCGAGGTACCCCACCTTGTCGGAGCCATCGTTGTTGATGGCCGAGCCGCGGATCACTGCACGGATGCAGTCGCCGTCGCGCAGGGCGTCCGAGAGCCGTTTGAGAACAACACAACCGACGGCGGATGCCATCACCGTTCCGCCGGCCTGGGCATCGAATGGACGACAGTGCCCGTCGGGAGACAGGATTTCTCCCGGCCGGTACAGATAGCCTCGCTGCTCGGGGTAAATAGTTGAGGCGCCGGCCAGCGCCATGTCGCACTCGCCATTGAGCAGACTCTGGCAGGCGAGATGAACCGCAACGAGCGAAGACGAGCAGGCCGTCTGCACATTCATGCTCGGGCCGACGAGGTCAAGCTCGTAGGATACGCGCGTTGCGAGGAAGTTCGGATCGTTACCGGTATGACGCAGTAGCCAGGCGCCAATCGAGCGCAGGACTTCTTCATTGGTCGCGAGGTTGTAGGTGAAGTATTCGCTCGCGCCTGACGCTGCAAAGACGGCGACCGGGCCGTCGACCTTCGCGCCGACATAGCCTGCATCCTCGAAAGCCTCCGATGAGCATTCGAGAAACAGGCGGTGCTGCGGGTCGAACACGGCGGCGTCGCGGGGGGAGATGCCGAAAAATGCAGCATCGAATTGATCAATGCCGTCTAGGTAGCCACACGCCTTCACATAGGACGGGTCGCGCAACACTTCTGGGCGTTCGCCAACAGCAAGCAACTCTTGCTCGGTGAAGACGCGGACGGTTTCACGGCTCTCGCGGATATTCTCCCAGAACTTTGCCACGCTCGATGCGCCGGGGAAACGTCCGGCCATGCCGATGACTGCGATGGAAGGCGTTTCGCTGCCGCTTGTGGCGCCAATCGACGTCACTTGGTCATGCACTGGGCTCGCTCCGAGGAGGCCTAGATCAGCGGCCGAGCGCTGAATGATTTGAAGGTCGAAATACGAATGCTGTTTAATTGGGCGATGTGCCCCGCGACGCCGGCGAGCCGGATAAGAAATAGCTCGATCAGGGTTCCACTAATGTGCTGGGCTGCAATTGTTATGCATTTGTCGTTCTTCGTCCAC
This sequence comes from Bradyrhizobium sp. URHA0013, assembly GCF_000518345.1. NCBI lineage: Bacteria > Pseudomonadati > Pseudomonadota > Alphaproteobacteria > Hyphomicrobiales > Nitrobacteraceae > Bradyrhizobium > Bradyrhizobium sp. URHA0013. Next base: position 111,091 of record NZ_JADK01000010.1, read on the forward strand.
GGGACGCGATCAGATACCTAGCTATTTTTGCAAACATTGGCAATAAGGTAAAGGCAATAAGGTAAAGGCAATAAGGTAAACTCAAACTATTCTGCCTCGGCGTGAAAACCAGATGCAGATCAAGTTTTTTTTGATTGCTTCCGGCCGTGTTGACTGTAACAGATGTGTTGCGTCCGATTTAAAATCGATTTTTGAAATTAATATACTTCGCTGGGATTGGAGCCCGCTCATATTCGCGGATCCAGCGCTGACTTTTTGGGAGTGCTATGCTGCAGGACAGTTATCCGCTCTCGCCACTCCAGCAGGGTATGCTGTTTCACCATCTCGAGGCACGGACCCCGGGCGTGGATGTCGAACAGCTCGAGATATGGCTCAACGAGCCGATCGACACCAATGTCCTCGCCGATGCCTGGGCCATGGTGGCGAAACAACACCCGATCCTGCGTACTCGTTTCCGGTGGCAAGGCCTGGAAGTTCCGCTGCAGGAAGTCGTAAGCGAAATTGCGGTGCCTTTTGAGGCGCGCGACTTGTCGGGGATAGTGGCCGAGCAGCAGGAGGAGGCGCTGCGCATTTTCCTGGCCGAGGATAGATTGCGTGCCTTCGCCCTCGAAGTTGAGCCGCTCTGGCGTGTGACGGTGCTGCATCTCGCCTCCGATCGCCTTCGACTCGTCTTCACCTACTCGCACGCGATCTTGGACTCCTGCTACGCCTTCGTCGTGAAGGAGGTGTTCGACGTTTACGCAGCGCTGGTGCACGGCGCGCAGCCGTTGTTTGAGGAACGTCCGTCCTATCGCGAGCACATCGCCTGGCTCCAGCGGCACCTGGAAGCGAATGCAGTGGCCGCTGAAGGGTATTGGCGAAACCTCCTGGCCGGCTTTCGCACTCCGACCAATCTCGAAACGCTACGGATTGCCGCTTCCGACGCGCCCCCCGCCGCCGGTCATGCCACCCTGGAATTTGCGCTATCGCTGGCCGACACTGAGAAACTGCATGATCTCTCCGCGCGGGCCTCATTGCAGACGTCTGCTCTCGTCGAAGTCGCCTGGTCGCTCGTGCTTTCGGCGTTTTCGGCCCAAGATGATGTCGTCTATGGACTGACCAGGGCCGGCCGGCGGTCGTCGATCGAGGGCGCAAATCGTGTTATCGGGCTGTTCATCAATACCGTTCCGGTCAGGGTCAAACTACCCTCCGAGTTGCCGGTGCTGGAATTATGCCGCCAACTGCGCGAACAGCGTCTCGAGTTGCGCGGTTACGAACACACGCAGCTCGTCAATATTCTTCGCTTCAGCGAGGTGCCTCGCGGACAATCGCTTTTTGATTCGATCATCGTCTTCAATTCGCAAACCGACGATGCGCGCTTCAAGTCATTCGGTCAGGAATGGCAGCGGCGCGACTTCACACTGCACGACCAGACCAATTTTCCGTTCAACGTGATGGCCTATGACGGCCCTCGATTGACCTTCAAATTGTCATTCGACACGAGCTGTTTTGCGCCGGCCTCCGTCGAGCGCATCGCCGATCTGTTGCAGGCGATCCTTGTCGCGATTGCCGACCAGCCGGAGGCCAAGCTCGGCGATCTACCAAGCCTGCCATCGCAGGACGCCGGTTCGATACTCCAGATCTGGAACGATACCGACAGACCGCTGCCGGGGCCGCACTGTGTGCATGAGGCCTTCGAAGCGCAGGTCGATCGCACACCTGACAAGGTGGCGCTGGTTGACGGGTCTCGCTCGCTCACTTACCGCGAACTCGATCGGCGTGCCAACCACGTCGCCCGGGCGCTGATCGCCGGCGGTGCGATGCCGGACCAGATGGTCGGCATCCATGTCGAGCGGTCAGCCGAAATGATGATCGGTTTGCTTGGCATTCTCAAGGCCGGTGCAGCCTATGTGCCGATGGATCCTTCTTACCCTGCTGAGCGGATCGCGCTCATGCTCGAGGACTCTCGAGCCGGCGTGGTGGTAACCACCACGGACCTGGCGGGCGCGCTGCCGCCTCAAACCCGCGCGCTGTGCATTGATGCGGGCGGAGAGGCCAGCGAAGCGGGTCGACCATACGTGGCGATGTCGGGCGAAAATCTCGCCTATGTCATCTTCACGTCGGGTTCCACCGGACGTCCGAAGGGGGTGATGCTCGAGCACCGCAACGTCACCAACTTCTTCGAAGCCATGGACCAGGCGTTGGGGACGGAGCCGGGCGTGTGGCTCGCGACGACCAGCATCTCGTTCGACATTTCGGTATTGGAGCTGTTCTGGACGCTGGCGCGCGGCTTTACGGTGGTCATCCAGCATGAAACCGAACGGCTCGCGCGCGCCGACGCGCGTACCAACAGGCCGATCGATTTCAGCCTGTTCTACTTCGCCGCTGATGCGGCCGAGGGGGCCGGCGGCAAATACCGGCTGCTGCTGGAGGGCGCTAAATATGCCGATGATCACGGTTTTTCTGCCGTGTGGACGCCCGAGCGGCACTTCCATCCCTTCGGCGGCCTGTATCCAAATGCGGCGCTGACCGGCGCAGCAGTCGCAGCCGTTACCCGGCGCATCGGGATCCGGGCCGGAAGCGTGGTGCTACCGCTGCACAACCCTATACGCGTCGCGGAGGAATGGTCGGTCGTCGACAACCTCTCCAACGGTCGCGTCGGACTGAGCTTCGCTTCCGGATGGCACGCCCGCGACTTCGTACTGCAGCCGGAGAACTACAAGAACCGCCGCGACCTGATGGCGAGTGGCATCGAGACCGTGAAGGCGCTTTGGCGCGGTGAGGCGATCAAGGCCATTGGCGGCGATGGCCAGCCAGTAGAGATAAAGACGTTTCCAGCCCCGGTGCAGCGTGAGCCCAAATTGTGGGTGACCGCAAGCTCGCATCCGGACACTTTCGCGCTGGCCGGACGGCTAGGCGCCAACGTGCTAACAAACCTGCTGGTGATGAAGCCCGAGGAGCTCGTCGCGAATATCGCGGTCTATCGCAAGGCCTGGACCGACGCCGGCCACGACGGGACAGGGGCGGTCACCCTCATGCTGCACACCTTCGTGGGCCCCGACGCGGCAGAAGTCCGCAGCAAGGTGCGAGGACCGTTCCTGGAATACCTCAAGACTTCGACCGACCTCATCTCCAAGATGCGATGGGAGATGACCGCATTCGCCAAGGGCGATGAACGGCAAGCATCGGCCGCGCCGCAGATGAGCCTCACGAATCTGGACGCCGAGGAACTCGACGTCATTATGGAGCACGCGTTCGAGCGATACTTCACGACCGCGGGCCTGTTTGGATCACCGAGCTCGTGCCTGGCGGCGATCGATAAGCTGAAGCAGTCCGGTGTCGACGAGATCGCCTGCCTGATCGATTTCGGCGTTTCGGCCGACGATGTGTTGGCCAGTCTTCCCTATCTGGACGAATTGCGCCGCTTGGCCAATCCATCCCTTGCTCCGGTCTCCACCGAGCCCGATCAGGATGTCGCTTCGCAGATCCGCCGCCACAGTATTTCTCATCTCCAGGCCACCCCGTCGCTGTTGGGCATGCTGGTGTCCGACGATGCCTCGCTCGATGCGTTAGGCTCGCTGCGCATGCTGCTTCTGGGCGGCGAGCCCCTGCCGCAGACATTGGTTGAGCGATTGCGGCGACGCTATCAGGGTGAAATCCGCAATATGTACGGCCCCACGGAGACATGCATCTGGTCAACCACCAGTGCCGTAGGGGGCGCAGATGACGCGATCACGATCGGAAGCCCAATTGCGAATACCAAGGTTCACGTCGTCGATCGAGCTCTGCGACCGCTGCCAGTTGGCGTCCCCGGTGAAATCCTGATTGGAGGCGCCGGCTTGGCGCGGGGCTATCTGGAACAACCGGAGCTGACCGAAGAACGCTTCGTCCCTGATCCCTTTGGCGATTCCGGAGCTCGTCTCTACCGAACCGGCGATCTCGGAATGTGGCTGCCCGACGGAACGCTTGCACACCTCGGACGTCTCGACCATCAGGTCAAGATCCGGGGTCACCGGATCGAGCCGGGCGAGATCGAGGCTGCATTGAACCGCCATCCCTCGGTGCAGCAGAGTGCGGTCGTGGCCAGACCGGACGCGACAGGTGTGCAGCAGCTCGTCGCTTACATCGTCTCGCCCAATCGTGGCAGCGCTCCAACGATTGATCACTGGGGGGCAATTTGGGACGAGACCTATCAGCATGGCGGCGACTCCGAGACCGCCGGGTGGAGGAGCAGTTATACCGGCGATTCCATCCCTGAAGCACAGATGCGCGAGTGGATCGCGTGTACGACAGAGCGGATCCAGCAACTGCTGCCCCGCAGGGTGCTGGAAGTCGGCTGTGGAACCGGCATGATCCTCTTCCGCGTCGCGCCGAACTGCGAACTCTATCATGGCATCGACCTATCCGAGGCAGCCCTGGCGCGAGTGAAGGCCGAGGCCACGCGGCGAGGTCTTGCCGGCGTAGTCTTGGAGCAACGCGCCGCCGACGCGCTGGCTGCCGTCGAGGGCGGTCCCTTCGACACGATCGTCATCAATTCAGTCGCCCAATATTTCCCGAGCGTGGCGTATCTCATGGACGTGCTGGCGGCCGCCCTCGAGAAGCTGGCTCCAGGCGGCGCAATCTTTGTCGGCGATGTGCGTCATCGCGCGCTGCTGGAGGTAATGCTCTGCGAGATCGAATTGCAGAAGGCCGCGTCCGACGTTCCGGCAGGCGAACTTCAGGCCCGGCTGCGGAAGCGGCTCGAAGAGGAGCCGGAACTGGTGCTGGATCCGCATCTGTTCTTATCTCTTCCACTGCGGCTTGCTGATATCGAGGAAGTACAGGTCGAACTCAAACTCGGCCGCGAGCCGAGCGAGATGACTCGCTTCCGCTATGACGTGGTGATCAGCAAGCGCGGCGGATCCCCGCGGCGGTCGATAGTCGCGGACATCGAGAAAGCTCCCGAGCCTTGCACGCTGGAGAGCTTGAGGACAATGGTACGGTCCCGGACGACCTCACTGCGTATCACCGGCATCCCCAACGCGCGGGTCGCGGCGCCCCTGGCGGCGCTGCGCGCTGTGCAGTTGCGCTCTCCCACCATTCGCCTGGGTGAGATCGCCGTGGGTCCAACATCGGGAGTCGATCCCGAGGACGTGCGCATGCTCGATAAAAGCTATGAGGTGGCCATCGAATGGTCCGCCGCGGGGCCGGGATGTTTCGATGCCGTTTTTAGGCCCTCGCAACGGATGGAGGCAGTCGGGGCGATGGCGGGCATTGCGGTAACGGACAAAGCTCCTGCCGACGTTGACGTGTCCGCGTACGCAAATCGGCCGGCGCTCCGGGGCGCTTCTGGAGGCAATCGCTTGCCCGACCTTCGACAGCATTTGCGCAGCGCATTGCCGGAGTACATGATTCCCACGGCGTTCGTGCCGCTGGAAGCGCTGCCGCTGACCCCCAACGGCAAGCTGGACCGCCAGGCGTTACCTGCACCCGATGGTGCACGTCGCGAGACCACGACGCGATTTAATCCGCCAGCGACCGAGGTAGAGCGCAAGCTTGCAGCCATCTTCCAGGAGCTGTTGGGCGTGAACGAGATCGGGATTGACGATAATTTCTTCGAGTTGGGCGCCAATTCGCTCATGATGGTCCGCGTGGTGGAGAAGATCCGCGCGGAACTGGGACTGCAGATGTCCGTCGTCCGTGTGTTCCAGTATCCAACGCTAAGCAGCTTGGCCGGCGCAATCGCGAATTCCGGCACCACTCGCGGCAACACTGCAGCGCCTCCGGAACATAACCGTGGGCAGCTTCGCAGGGACATGATGCAGCGCAGACGCGAGATACGGAGCGGCTCCAAGACCAATAGAAATTAGGAGACCGCTAAGGCGCATCATCCGAAGCAGCGGAGACGAAAGCTGACCAGAATCCAACCGAGCTGTGGAACGGCTCGGTGCATAATCGGCAAAGCCACTTCGTTCGCTTAAGCATTTGCGAAGGTAGCGGACGAGAGCTCGCAGCATTGCGGCGACGTCCCGTAGATTCTTAGTATTGCTGTCCGATGTTTTGGTGAAGGCGCAAAACGCTAACGTCGCTCATCTTCCCTGGATTCATGGGAGCAAGAATGCCGAGAAACGACGAACGCAATCAACGCGTGCGAGCGTTGGGGAAATGGTGGTGCCGATTGAGAGGAATCGAACCTCCGACCTCCGCCATACAGGGACGGCGCTCTACCACTGAGCTAAACCGGCTTTAGAATATCTTCACTGCAACTGCTCGCGTCCAGGCTCAGTCCGAGCGAGTGCACTTTTGAGACGTCGCTGCATATTGGCAATCATCGCCAAGCGTTCTTCAATCGCCTCAATAGAGTTCAACTGGCAATCATTTGGCGTCTGAGCTGAAGCGCTCATTGATATTCTCCCAGCAATAAAAAAATAGATCGCAATCGAAGGGCTGTGCCGGCCCCTATCTCTACTGTGCAAGAACGAACCGGCGGAAGCAATATAGCCGTTGGATTATCCTAACTCGGCAAGGTTAACAGCGCTATCCCTCTCGCATCTCAAGGCAGCGCGTTCCGTCGAGCTTTGAAGAGGACTACCTTGGGGTACGGCTATGTTCGTCGCCTCACTTCACCGCGCTTGTCGGAGGAAGAAATCAGCGCGGCAATGAAGGAGTTGCGGAGACTGCGCGTTGAGGTTGCGGTAACTGAGATTGAGTCAGCTCTTCGTCGTTCCAATGTGCGAGTCCTGCGGCCGCGAGGAATTGCCCACCATCGTTGCCTCTCTCAAGGCGCACAGATCCGTAATCTATCGCATCCTGACGGGGGTAGAATCAGATCAGGCTCTCAACGGATCACGTACAATGCCGGGAGGTTGAGGTGGTAAACGACCGTTTTGATCCTATGGCGGCGGACCTTGCGTAGCGCTTAGAAATACAGCGACGATCTCGGATGCAATCCAGTTGCTACAGGTTACTCTCGAGGATCATTTCTCTTTGGTTCCGGTGAGAATCTTTGCAGATGACCGCGCCGCTCGCGCTCGCCGCGATCACGCGGGGTGGGGCGTTCGGAAGGGTCGCGGCCGAGCTTGGACCGGAGCTCGACGAGATCGGTGAAGACGTCGGCCTGGCGGCGCAGCTCGTCGGCGATCATCGACGGCTGGCTGGCGATGGTGGAGATCGCGGTGACCCGCACGCCGCGGCGCTGGACGGCCTCGACCAGGGAACGGAAGTCGCCGTCGCCCGAGAACAGCACCATCCGATCGATGTGCTCGGGAGTTCCATGGCATCCACGGCAAGCTCGATGTCCATGTTGCCCTTGACCTTGCGGCGGCCGGAGGCGTCGATGGACGCCTTGGACGCCTTGGTGACGACGGTGTAGCCGTTGTAGTTCAGCCAGTCGATCAGCGGGCGGATCGAGGAGTATTCCTGATCCTCGATGATGGAGCTGATGTGGATCGCCCATGCGCCGTTAGTCTCATGACGAGGTGTCATCCAGCGGGCGTCATGCTTTTGGCTGCTGAAGCGGGCTTGCGGCGATGGCCATCTCTCACCCGGTCCACGCGCGGCGATACCGGCTTGGATTATGTGCCAGTGCTCGCTTGAGCCCTCGGCCCTGACGGCACCGGTTTGCAGATCCGATGGCATCTCCCTTTCAAGCTTCGAGAGGCCTATCTGCTCAGGGACGCGCCGGCCGCTGAATCCAACATCGGCGCCGGCACCATTACCTGCAACTACGACGCCTTCAAGAAGCACAAGACGATCATCGGGCAGGGCGCCTTCTTCGGCACCAATTCCTCGCTGGTCGCACCTGTAACAATCGGCAGCGGCGCCTATATCGGCTTGGGCTCGGTGATCACCCGCGACGTGCCTGATGACGCCATGGCGTTGGAGTAGCCCGCAGACCATCCGCGAAAGTGGCGCTGCCCGCTATCGCGAGATGAAGGCGGGTGGCAAGAAGCCGGCGAAATGAGCGCCGCTAACCGAGGCGCGCGGTATGCTTGCGATCTTTGGAGCAAGGCCCGCGCGCTTTTTTGTCATAATTGGTCCCAACTGTCCCATCTGCTTCGGCTTAGATTTTGTCTGCGAGAACCACCCGGACCGGGCTTGGAGCGAGTGGGGCCGGTGAGCCGTGCGCCTGCAACAGTCGCCGGACATAAACGGGGGAATTGAAGAGCCGGATGCCAGCCATATCATCTAAGAGGCAGGTGCGAAGAAGCGCCACCAGTGACAAGCCGCCTGATCGGCTCAAGCGAGCCGCGGATCGCGAAAACATCGGCGTAGCAGTCCTCAATTCAATGGCGCACTTATCATGGTAGCGATTTGGCGCTCCTTGGTCGGATGCACCCAGATGTCAGGCGTGATCTGCCGCACATCGGTCAACTTGAACATGCGTACAGGCAGCCAACGCGGCGTATTCACAGGCCGGCGGTCGGACTGCCTCGGGCCGGCGTGTTTGCTCTGACACATGCGCGGGAGCCGCGGGTTGCCGTCGGCTCCGACGCAAAGCAATCATTGTGCTAGGTCTGACATCGCATCTGCAGGTTCAATGCTTTGAAAAGGCCATCGAAGGCAACTGACGGGCACGGCTTGGCCTCAGCGACAGGTTTTGCGCGACTGGCGCCAATGATTGCCTTGGAAGTTCCGTACCGGGGCCGAGGTCTGGGGAGCATGATCGCTGATTTTGTGTTTGCGCTGAGCTTCTGCTGCTCGATGATCTTCGAAGGTGCTTGCGCGATGAACGCGATGTGGTCCGGTGGATGCACCAGTTCGCTCGAGGAAAGCGGCTGCGGCCGCGCCTTGAATTGCGGAATTTCGAGCCGGTCAGCCTTCATCAGTGTATCGCGAGAGGGGCGCATGCCGGTCGTTTCCTGAACAGGCGTCACCTTCACAGGCTCCTTCATGCGTGGCGCTCCTTCGAGCTCCATCGCGGCGAGGGTACCGAGGCCAACGAGTAAGAGTGCCACTCTCATCTGATTTCACGCTCTCCGAACGAGAAACTTGGCTCAAATCCTCTTGAAGGTGAGCTCCAGAATGGAGAACGATTGCAACCGTCCAATAGGGCCGTTTAGCGGCAGAGGTGAACGAGGGAGAACAGCTACGGGAGAAGATCAACGACAGGGTTAACGCGGGTCGTGCGAACTGGCCCGCTGAAGCGGACAGCTAGCTCGCCGACGATCCTTAAGCTTTGAGCCACCGTCGCAACCTAAGCCAAACTATGCTCAGAAGCGATAGTTTTACTGATGATCTCTACCTTAGGTCGCGCAGCAAAACTCGGAGGTCAACGTGGTTGGAAGCTTTTTGCATTCTTCGCTGTCTTGCTAGCGTGGTATGGTATCGCCGACGCCGGAACTATCAATGCGGTGCAAATTGTCGATCTCGCAATTGAGGTGCTCGCGGCCAGTGGTCTCGTGCTGATGGCATTCGAGATTGATTTTCTTCCGGGTCGATTTGGCGCGGGTTCGCTGGCGCCTATTTTGCCTATGTTCTGTTTGGTTTGCCGAGAAAGCTTTCATCACCGAGGGCGGGCCTGCGGCCGTCGTCATCGAAAATGCACATACGCTGCGTTGCGATGCCGTTTCACGATTCGACCTTCAGCAAGGCCTACATGCTTCATGTCGGCATGAACATCGAAGACAAGGAAAATCTCTGTCTTGAAATAGCGCGTGTTTTGCAACCAGGGGCGCTTTTCGCAATCTATGACGTCATGCGAAAAGCCGAAGGCGAGTTGCTGTTTCCTGTGCCATGGGCCACCACAAGCGAGTCGAGCGCCGTAGGCTCTCTCGAGCGCTACAAGCGTGCGTTGGAGCGAGCGGGCTTCGCAATCCTGTCGGAACGCAGCCGAAAGGACTTCGCGCTTGCTTATTTTGCCGACCAAAAAGCCCGCTCGCTCGCCGCCGGCGTTGCTGCATCTCTGGGTCTGCACACGATGGGTGAGAGACGGCAAGATCAAATACGCAGTATGACTGCATGTATCTCAAAGGGCATCATTGCTCCGTGCGAACTGATTGCGCGCAAGGCTTGAGCCGCGGTCCAAGTGCGATCCGCCTCTGGCCATGTCTGTGTTTGGCTCATTGATGACCTGCCACTCGCAGCCGGTGGAGGACCGCTTGTGACCCTGGCTGTGTGAAAACGCCGTGCCTGTTATGATTCCCGCACTGAATCGGCGGGGGCTGGCATGGCTCGTTTCGTTCAAGGAGCTGATCGCGGGCAATCTACTTTGTTGCCGGAATGCCTGGACACTGGGTTGCAGATGACAATCCGGTTCGCGTGATCGACGCCTTCGTTGCAGCCCTCGATCTGGCTGAACTTGGGTTCGGTGGCGTTGAGCCTGCCGGCACAGGTAGGCTGTCGTATCATCCGGCCGCGCTCTTAGGGCTCTACATTTACGGTTATCTCAACCGTGTCCATTCGAGCCGCCGGCTTGAGCATGAAGCTGGCCGCAACGTCGAAGTGATGTGGCTGCTCGCCAGGCTTGCGCCCGATCACAAAACGATTGCCGATTTCCGCAAGGACAATGGTCCCGGCATCAAAAAAGTCTGCGCGCGCTTCGTCGAGGTGTGCCGCAAGATGGGGTTGCTCGCGGCAGCCAGCGTCGCCATCGACGGCAGCAAATTCAAAGCTGTCAATAATCGCGACAAGAACTTCACGCGCGGCAAAGTCGAGCGGCGGCGCACGCAATTGGAAGAGAGTGTTGCGCTCGCTCAGCTCGATACCGCCGACCGGCAGGAGTCGTCGGAAACGCTGGAATTAAAAAGACGCGGATCAAAGAACGGCTCGAAAATCTGACCGTTGAAATGGCGAAATTCGCAGTTATTGAAAAACAGGTTCTGGCGTCGCCCGATCAGCAGATATCGTTCACGGATCCTGACAGCCCTTCGATGGCCACGAGCGGCCGTGGTTCCGGCATCGTCGGCTACAACGTGCAGACGGCGGTCGATACAGAAAACCATCTGATCGTCGCGCACGAGGTGACAACAAGTGGCTCAGACCGGTCACAACTTGCAAACATAGCACAGCAGGCCAAAGCCATCCTTGAGGCCGACACGCTCGATGTTGTCGCCGATCGCGGCTACTTCAAGGGCGAAGAAATCCTGGCGTGCGAGCAATCTGGCATCACGGTGACGTTGCCTAAGCCGATGACATCGGGTGCGAAGGCTTCGGGGCGCTTCGGCAAACAGGACGTTGCTTATCTGCCAGATGAGGATGTTTATCGCTGCCCGGCCGGTAAGCAACTCAAACGAACTGTCGTTCGAGGAGATGCTCAAACGTGCGGCCTATCTTCCTCCGCACAGCGCCATCTTCTTCGGGATTCTTTCGGTGGACGCTGCGGGAGTTGCGCATGAGGAGAGCAGGGCAATGGCCCGTCTTCACGCGGCGGCAAACGCGCCGGTGTTCAGCCATATCGACATGTTCTTCGGTCAAGCAATAGTCGGCGGACCGATTACCCTCATCTCAGACGTCAGCCGGCAGGCGGTTGGTGCCGGCATTCGCATCTTGGACGGCGAATCGCCCGCCGCGATCGGCAAGGTAGTGGTCGGACCGGGAATGCCGCGATATGACTGGAAGGAGCTTCAGCGTTGGGACATCAGTGAAAGCAACCTGCTTGCCGGAAGCGAGGTTTTTTTCGTGTTCCCGGCCTATTGGAGCAATATCGGCCCCATATGATCGCCGGGTCGTCACTCCTGCTGCTACAAGCGGGCATCATTTCGTGGCTGCTCTTCGAGCGCCGGCGCCGACATGTTGCGGAGCTGGAGGCTGGCAGTCGCCGCCGGGAGGTCGTTCGCCTAAACCGGATTGCTACTGCTGGCGCACTATCATCATCCATTGCCCATGAGCTGAACCAGCCCCTTGGAGCCATCCTGAGCAATACGGAGGCGGCGCAGACATTGTTGAAGGCTGACCCGCCCGACCTCAGGCAGATTGGCGAAATTCTTGCCGAAATTGTTCGAGACGATCAGCGCGCCAGCGAGATCATCTTCGGCTTGAAAAACCTACAGGACAACAAAAGGGCTTCCGATCTGCAGGCGTTCGACCTCAACGAAGCGGTGCGCGATGTCGCCGGTATCGTGGGGCCCGAGGCTGTGCGGCGGGAGATCATTTTTACCACCGACTGTGCAACCGATGGATTGCCAGTAAGAGCTGATCCGATCCATATGCAGCAGGTGATACTGAAACCCTGCGATGAATGCCCTTGATGCCATGGACGGGTGCGATCCAAAACCAGGCAAGCTGAAGATCCGCACCTTCAAGGATGCAGATTCGGGGACCGCCAGATTGGCCGTGACAGACTCAGGCCGGGGCATTCCGGTGGACAAACTGACCACGATTTTCGAAGCGTTCTTTACGACTAAGGCCCAGGGGACTGGGCTGGGATTGCCGATCGCGCGTACGATCATACAGACCTATGGCGGGAAAATCTGGGCCGAGAACCGCCTGCGCGGCGCAGCATTCTACGTCACGCTTCCATTGGAAAAGGCCATTACCGTTTGAAGTGGAATGTAACTGCTGGGGAGCGTCGGAGGACGCCTCGATCGGACATCGGTGTCGCAATAGATGGGCAGCTCAAGCACGGTTCAGGCCACAGCATCCCATTCCAGGCCTTCTCTCGGATCGAAATCGATCACGGCTCGGCCGGCACGCTGCTGCAGAAGGTCCGGGACGAGGGCACGTCGGCTAAGGCGACAACGGCCGCCAAGAAGGCTCGCAACGCTGCCGCCGGGCAAAAGGAGATGCTGATGCCCATCGCTGAGAAGAGACAGGCGAAGGAAGCGGTAGCCAAGAAGCCGACGGCCAGGTCGCACCGGAAGACCGCCTGAGAGCGTTAGTCTTCCAGGCGCTCGGGACATCTATGGCCGGTCGCATCATAGCACGTCGGCAAGCGCGGCAGCAGCCGCCTCACGAGTCCACCCGGCAGTACCTCATAAGCGATCTCGAACGCGCGCTCGCGGGCGTGAGGGTCAGTACTGTCCTTTCCAGCCGTGATCGTCGCACTCGCGGATTGCGCCAGCTTCGTGCAGCACCGAGTTCGCCGAGCGGTGCAATGTCCCGTTTTCAGCCGCTTGTACTTGGTCACAAGCATGTAGCGCTCCTGCAGTGACGAATCCGTTCGGCCCTCGCTGCTCCCGAGCGGTTAGCATGAGACGGGGATTAGCAATCGGCAGAGCTTCGACCTGGCCACGTGCACTTCACGTCAGTCAGACCGGCAAGACGAAATTCGAAGTAGTCGAGTGCTCGCTCGAAAGCTACGCGGCCCTCGTGCGGCAGCAAAATGAATGGGTTGCAGAGGTAGCCCTGCAGACCGAAATCGCCAAACTGCCGTACAGGGTTGAACTGAGGCGACAATCTTGGAGAGCGTTGATTGTGTTTTATTTTTCGGTCCGGCGATTTGATTTTGTTTGGCACCCTTGAGGGGCGCCGCGCGATGAGGATTACCACATTTGGCGCGACTTGGAATTTCCCGTTCTATCAGCATGGGCACGTCTCTCTTTGGTCCAAACCGGACCTTGAGCGGGACACCATCTGAGGCCCAGCTTCGGGCCGAGAAGCTGACATCGGCTGTCGCCGGTCCTGCGCTCGCTAAGGGCGCGTAAGCAACGTCGGTGTTGGTCTCGATGACCGAAATCAACAGGCCATGGCGCCCGAGCGAACAGATGGGGCTGCTGTTAGAGTTCATTCGTTCGAGGAGTTGGAGACGCCCTCTCCGGTCTTCGCCCGATTGCCGGGTGCCGCTGGCTCCCGATCGAAGAGGGAGTAGATTGGCCGGGAACAACCCCTGATGCCGGCTGAACAAGGATCGGTCGGGACACGTCTCGAGGAACAGCTCCATCGAATAGCGCTGGACAGTGCGCTGAGCCGTGCCAACCGCGAGCGTACGGTTCGGGTTCGAAACCGCCTGCTGGCCGGTCTTGCGCCGGCGTCGTTTGAGCGGCTTCGTCCCTTCCTTCAACCCGTTGCGCTCAAGCGCCGGGAGGGGGTGTGAACTTCCAGGGGCGGTCCTCAAGATTCTGGTGAGCTATCCAGATGGCTTCGCCGACATGGAGGACCTCGTGCGCGACATGGCTATTACGCATGTCTGCGGCCAAGGTCGCGGTCGCTCCGATTCGATACAGACCGAAAAATTGAATCTAGCGGCCGCTGCAACTCCTCTCATGGTACGTCGAGACGGCAGGTCCGAGAAATGGGGTCTCCGCAAATCGACCTTGATTGCTTCTGGACCGGCTCGGTCTTTGAAGGAGTGCATTCCAGATTTGAAGGCGACGCCCGGCAGTGAGGTGCATTGAGCAGAGAAGGCGAGTTGAGCGCACCGACCGGGACGGTTATAATAATCCAATTCACTTTGACGCAGCGCACTTTACGGCGCTGACGTATACCTACCCTTATGTTTGTGGGGCGGCGTAATGAGCGAGTGCGGAAATGTCGAATGAACCGGTTGAGCTAGACGCGCTGGTTGTTGGTGCGGGCTTTGCGGGTCTCTACCAGCTGTTTCGGCTTCGGGATAACCTTGGCTTGAAAGTCAAGGCCGTAGAAGCGGCCCAGGGTGTTGGGGGCACGTGGTTCTGGAATCGCTACCCTGGAGCTCGGTGCGACTCTGAAAGCCATGTCTATTGGTATACGTTTTCCCTGGATTTGATGCGACAATGGGAGTGGTCCGAACGCTATCCGGGCCAAGCAGAAATTCTGCGTTATCTGAATTTCGTTGCCGACAAGCTCGACCTGAAACGCGACATTCAATTTGGTACCCGGGTTGCGTCGGCGCATTACGATGAAGCGACGAATCGCTGGCACATCCGTGCAGAAACGGGCGAGACCTTCATCGCGAAGTTTCTCATTACCGCGGTCGGCTGCCTCTCCACTGCCAACGTGCCCGACATTCTGGGACTGAAGACCTTCAAGGGTGAGTGGTATCATACAGGGCAGTGGCCGCACGAAGGCGTCGAGTTTGCGGGCAAGCGAGTGGGGATGATCGGCACCGGATCGACCGCCATCCAGGCGGCGCCGGTGATCGCCGATCAAGCCAAGCATCTGACCGTATTTCAGCGTACCGCGAACTATTCAGTACCAGCACGCAACGTCCCATTGACGGCGGACTTCAAGCAATATGTCAAAAACAGCGCCAGCGAAATACGCGCGACTACGCATCAAACCTACAATGGCATGGGCTTCAAGGTTGCGGAACGCAAAGCGGTCGACACGCCGCCAGAGGAGCGCGAGAGAATTTATGACGAGGCCTGGGAGCGTGGCGGGCTGCAGTTCCGCGCATCCTTTGAGGACATGCTCGTTTCTAAGGAAGCAAACGACACCGCTGCCGATTTCATAAAAAGGAAGATCCGCTCGATTGTGAAGGATCCCAAGACCGCGGCGGTCCTCGCTGACATTGATCATCCGTATGCGGCCAAGCGCCCGCCGATCGATACCGACTATTTTGAGACCTACAATCGGCAGAATGTCACGCTGGTGGACGTCAAAGCTGCGCCAATCCGGCAGATCTCCGAGATTGGAATTCGCACGGATCAGGCCGAGTACCCCCTAGACATCATAGTTTTTGCGACAGGGTTCGATGCGTTGACGGGACCGCTGCTCAAGATGGATATCCGCGGGCGGGGCGGGATCGCACTCAAGCATGTCTGGGAGGCAGGACCACGCAATTATCTAGGTTTGCAGGTCGCTGGTTTTCCAAACCTCTTCACCATCACGGGGCCCGGCAGTCCATCGGTTCTGTGCAACATGCCCGTAGCCATAGAGCAACATGTCGATTGGATCACCGATTGCATCGCTCATATGCGGACTAACGGGCTGGAGCGGATCGAGGCACGGGCCGACGCCGTCGAGAAATGGGTAAGCGAAGTCAACGAGGCGGCTGCACGAACACTACTGCCGCAGGCAAAGCATTCCTGGTACCTCGGGGCGAATATTCCAGGCAAGCCGCAGGTATTCATGCCATATGCAGGTGGCTTGGTCCGTTATCGCGAGATCTGTCAGAAGGTCGTCACCCGCGGCTACGAAGGTTTCGCTCTGTTATAGTCGTTTGCAATGAGTTCGGCTCGTCTTCCTCGGCGATGGTTCGGTCGTTAACCTGAATCGTGCCTAGCGGAGCTGCAAGCACCTATCCTTCCGAGGCCACCGCCCCTCACGGCCGAAGCGCGCCCCAGAAAGCCGCCAGCTGCAGGTGGAAAATCCTACAAGATTGACGCCTAAGCCGGTGTTCTCCTAAGTCGGGATGTGCGGAGCACAAGCCTGCGCAGGTTGAGCTCCAGCATATCTGCGAGGACCATTATCGTGCGTCGTGGGTTTGACTAACACGTCCGAGTCTGGCTCGAAGGCCACATCGCAGTCCGATACCGTTCTCGTCAGAGACAAGGCGCAAAAATGCCCCGTCAAGTCCGGGGCTAGAGTTTGCTTTGGAGGTCGTCTCTTTTGTCTGCGCTCGGAGTTCAGAGATTCAAGCTCATCGCTTCGGGGTAATAGTGGAAGCCCTCCGATGTCTTGGCGATATGGCCGTAACCTGGCCAGGCAAAATGATAGGACATCACAGGAATCTTGTTTGCAGCAATCATATCTAGCAGTTTGACCCGGCTTTCAGCTGCCTGCTGCGGATCGGTGTCGTACGAGAACTGCATCCGCGGTTTTTCAAGCAGCAGTATCGGATGGTGAGTAAGATCACCGAGGAAGGCGAACGATTTCCCTGCCGACGAGACCATGAAGATTGTGTGACCTACGGTGTGGCCAGGAGCTGCCATGGCCTGCACGCCGGGAAGGAATTCCTGACCGTCCTTGAAGAACACAAGGCGATCTCGTATCGGAAGTAAGTTCTTGCGTGCATGAACGACAAAGTCCTTCAATGGACTGCCAAGCTTGCCTTCATCGGTCCAGAAATCGAAATCGCTCTGAGCTATGTAGTACTGTGCGTTAGGGAATAATGGCTTACCGTCCGCGTCCACAATGCCGCCGATATGATCGATGTGCGCATGTGATAAGACCACGGCGTCGATGTCGGCTGGTTTAATGCCAGCCTCTGCCATACTCTTCTGCTGACGGCCGGTGGTCGGTCCGAAGGCCTTAGACGTTCCCATGCCAGTGTCGAATAGAACTAGCCTGTCACCCATATTCACGATCGGCGAATTCTGCTCCAGCACCACATTTTCCGGTGAGAGGAAATTGTCGCTCAGCATCTTCTTCACTTCTTCATCAGGCACGCCGATGAAGGTCCCTTTCGGAGGACCGAGTGGCAGCGGACCGTCAGAAACGACCGTCACTTCGGCGTCTCCGAGACCGAAGCGATAGAAATAAGCTGGCTGCGTCCCAAGCTTGGGTGCTCGCGCAAAAGCGTTACTGCCCAGCACGGTCGATGCGCCTAATCCTGCGCCGAGGGCGAGCAAGGAGCGCCGCGAAAGGTCGTATGTCATGTTTCCTCCTTTTGTTATTATGAAGTAACATAGCAGGATGCGCTCGTTCCCGAAGGCTGGCAAGGGGCGTCCGTCTTGTGCGAGCGAGCCGTCCGTACATCTCGCTCGTCGGCTCGAAATGACCCGCGTACTGCCGTAGATCGCTCCTGGTGAGCGGAGCTGCGTCACATATCATTTGCGTCTGAGTTCTCCCGGGTCGCCATCTGTCCGCAGTTAAGGTTGGAAGGGAAATGACCGGCGCTGGATGAGCTCGACGTGAGGGACCGCGAGTAGACGTCCTTCCTTCGCGCTAAACACCTCGAGCGACAGGCGCCGAGCGCTCATCTTGCGATCGCTATGTTGTGAGTGTTCATTCCCGAAGCGGATCCGCTTCGCGAAAGTCCATGCGATGAGCGGAATGGGCAAGGTGGATAGCGCGGCACCAGCGCATCGCGGTAAGATCCCGTGACGTATATTGAGCAGCAAGGCGGCGCCCAACTCTACCGGAAGGTACAATGCCCATTACCGAGGCTCCGGCCTCGCTCCATCTTTATGTCGCTTGATCAGCATGGCCTCGCTGATCTACAGTCGGGCACAACACGACTGGTTGATTCAACAGCCGGATCACAGGGAGGTGCAGTTCGATGAGCGGACCCGTCACGCGTCGCACGCTTTTGGCCGGTGGCACGGCTACTTTGGTGGCCGCCCCATGGGTAGCCAGGGCACAGGCAAATACTCTCCGCATAGGCATGCAAAGCATCCTATCGGGACCCATCGCGCTGCTCGGCACCTCTTCGCGCAACTCGCTCCTCATCGAGCAAGATCGCATCAATGCCGCTGGCGGCTTCCTGGGCCGGCAAATCGAGTTCGTATTCCGGGATTCCAAAGGCCAGCCGCAGGAAGCCGCGCGCGTCGCACGTGAACTGGTGAACACTGCAGGCTGCGAGCTGCTGGTCGATGCGGAAGCGTCGTCCGCCTCATTCGCGGTGCAGGAGGTTATGCGGGACCTCAATGTGGCCTGCATTCACACCAACAGCGAGACGTCATCGCTCACCGCTGATCCGAAGATCCGGGTGCCCACCGCATTTCGCGTGGCGCGTCAGGGCGTGCACGATGCTGTCGCCGGCAGCCTCTACCTCGCCGACTTCGCCAATGCCAAGAAAATCAACAAATGGGCGACTTGCTCACCGGACTACGCCTATGGGCGCGACACGACGGCGCAGTATCTGCAGTTCTTCAAGAAGTTCAAACCGGATGTCGAGGTCGTAACCGAGGCCTGGCCCAAGCTCGGCCAGCCGGACTTCACCGAAGTGATTACCAAACTTATCCAGGCCAAGCCGCAGGCGCTGTTCACGCTGCTTTATGCCGGCGATCTCTCGGCGTTCGTGAACCAGGGGAATGTCTATGCTCTGTTCGGGCAGATGACCGTCGCAACTCCGAACGTCGACTATCCAGTGCTGGCCGCGATCAAGAATCTGCCCGCGGGCATCCAGTCGGCCACGCGTTATCTTGAGACATTCCCGGATACGCCGGCGAACAAGGAATGGGGTCAGGCGTACTTCAAAAGGTGGAACGAACGGCCGACTAATTGGTCCTGGCAGAATTCGGTCGCCATGCACTTCTATGAGGCAGCCATCAAGAAGGCCAATTCTTTGGACGGCAAGGTGATAGCGGCTGCCCTGACGGGACTGAAGATCAATTCGCCTTTTGGCGCGGACGGCACCATTACCATGCGGGACGATCACACGACAATCGGCTATGCGATCGGGTGGGGACAGACCATTCCGAAGGATCCGTTCATCACCGACATCAAACCCGCCGATTGGGGCAAGATTATCGAACTTGAGACGGAGTGGAAGAAGCAGCAGAATTACAGCTGACGATCGATGGACTTCAACGCGCTCGGCGCATGTTTTACGACCCCCGCCTGTGTGGTGACGCAGGCCACCAGCGGCCTGATCGTGGGCATGCTGTTGTTCCTGGTGGCTGCCGGCTTGACGCTGATCTTCGGCGTTCTCAAGATCGTCAACTTCGCCCACGGCACCTTCTACATGCTGGGCGGCTATGTAGCTTACAGCGCATACGCCGCGACGGATAGTTACGCGCTCGCCGTGTTGGCGGGCGCGGTGGCCATGGCCTTGTTCGGCGTGCTCTTCGAACGCGTGCTGATGAGCAGGGTCTACGGCAGCAACGTGCTTATGCAGCTTCTGGTGTGCTACGCGGTGGTGCTGATCTTCGACGACATCGTCAAGATTGTCTGGGGGCCCGAGTTCCGCGCCATGGGAATGCCGGCTGCCTTTCAGGTCCCGCCGCTGTTCATTGCAGGCGGCGTCGTGCCTCCGTTTTACGCCGTGCTGATCGGAATAGCTGCGCTGATCGCCATCGTGCTCAGCCTCGGGCTGTCCAGAACGCGCCTCGGCAAGACAGTTCGGGCCGCGGCGGTCAATCCGCAGATGGTCTCGGCGCTGGGGGTCAATACGACGGTGCTGTTCGCGATCGTCTTTGCGATCGGCGGCGGGCTCGCTGGCCTCGCAGGCGCGCTCGCGGGTCCCGTTCGCTCGCTTTCGCCCGGCATGGGCTTTTCGATCCTGATCGAGGGATTCATCGTCACTGTGATCGGCGGTATGGGCTCGATCGCAGGCGCGATGGTAGCGGCGCTCGTCATCGGGCTCGTTCGAGGCTTCGGCACGATCGGCTTCCCCGGCTTCACAGATGGGCTTATCTACATCGTCATGATTGGTATCTTGGTCCTGCGCCCGCAGGGACTGTTCGGCCGCCCCCTATGAAGCGCAATCCTGCCTCGCGCGATGCCCTGTTCGCCGCGATCGTGCTTATCTTGCTGCTCGCGATCCCAATCTTGCACCGTAGCCCGGCCTTCGAGGACTTCATTATCCGTCTCAGCGCGATGGCGCTGTTCGCGACGTCGCTCAATCTGCTGGTCGGCACCACAGGAATGGTCTCATTCGGCCACGGGATGTTCTATGGCTTCGGCGCCTATGCATTTGGCCTCACGATGCAGTTGACGGAATTGTCTCTGCCCGTCGCGGCGCTATTCGCGGTGGCTCTGACGACCATCGCCGCTCTCGTGGTTGGCGCAATCTGCGTCCGACTAAGCACGGACTATTTCGCTTTCATCACCCTCGCGGTGCAGATGCTCTTCTTCAGCGTTATTGTCTCATGGCAGAGCCTGACCGGAGGTGATCAGGGGTTGCGCGGTGGTATTCCTCGCCGTCACATCTTTGGTTTCGACCTGGGTTCGCAGCTTCATCTATACCAGTTCTGCGCCATCGTAGCCGTACTCGGATTGTTGGCGCTCCGCCATGTCTCGATGAGTCCGTTTGGGAATACGTTGCGCATGATCCGCGACAATGCGGAACGCGCTAGCTTTGTCGGCATCGTCCTGTGGCGCGCCCGGCTGCTGGCGTTCACGATCGCGGGCGGCTTCGCCGGGATGGGAGGCGTGCTGGCAGCCCTGTTCGTGTCAGGCGCCTATCCCGAGCTGGCCGATTGGCCCAACTCGGGCCAGGCCATTTTTGCGGTCATGCTGGGAGGCATCAACAGCTTTCTCGGGCCCGTGCTGGGCGCGATGATCCTGCTCGCGCTGAATGACTTGGTGCAGCGTTTCACGGAGTATCACGGACTTGTCCTGGGCGTCGTGATCCTCGCATTCGCGCTTGGCCTGCGCCGAGGCGTACTCGATTTCATCCACCTCGTCTGGAGCAAGCGCGCGCGATGAACGTTGAGATCAATCATCTCACCAAGTCATTCGGCGGCGTACGCGCGATCGACGACGTGTCGCTTGCCTTTCCCTCCGGCAGCTTATCAGCAATTATCGGACCAAACGGGGCCGGCAAGACCACCTTCTTCAACCTGATCAGTGGCGCGTTCATCGCCGATTCTGGCGAGGTGCTGCTTGACCGTGAGGACATTCTCCAGCTCTCCAAAACGGAACGCATGCGGCGGGGCATTGGGCGTGCCTTCCAAGTCGCGAGTTGTTTTCCGACCATGACTGTGCGCGCGAACTTGATGGCTGCGGTCACGGCCCACGCCGGCCGCTGGGCCAGCCTGTCTCATCGCTTTCCGTCCCCTGGCATGCGCGAGCGTGCGGACGATGTGATGGAGTTCGTCGGGTTGACCGATGTTGCCGATGTCGAGGCGAACATCCTCTCGCATGGCGATCAGAAGCTGCTTGATATCGCTATTGCGCTCGCGTTGGAGCCCAAAGTGCTGTTGCTCGATGAACCTACGGCTGGCATGGGCCCGGACGAACGCTGGCGCATGATTGAGCGCGTTCGCGCTCTTTGGGAACGCCGAAAGCTCACACTTATTTTCATCGAGCACGACATGGATATCGTCTTCAAGGTTGCCAGCAGCATTCGCGTGCTCTGCTACGGCAAGGTGCTGGCCGAGGGCACCCCAGACCAGATCCGCAACAACCAGGCTGTCATCGACGCCTATCTTGGGGCAGAGGAGAACGCGACTTGACCGAGCTCTTGCGTGCGGAGGGCGTAAGCGTGTTCTACGACGCGAGCCAGATCCTATTCGGTGTCGATGCTGCGCTCCAGGAAAAGTGTACACTAGCGCTGCTCGGCCGAAATGGCGCGGGCAAGAGCACGACAATGAAGGCGCTCGCTGGCATTGTCCCGGTGCGCAGCGGCCGCATCTTCTTCGCTGGCCGCGACATCACGCACGCACCGCCTCACGCGCGCGCGCAGCTGGGTATGGCTTATGTGCCGGAAGACCGGCAAGTATTCCCCGAGCACAGTGTGGAGGACAACCTCCAGATCGCGGCCAAGAGCGGCCCTGGCGGCCGGCGTGACTGGACGCTGCCGCGGATCTGGGAAACGTTCCCGCTTCTTACAAGGCTTCGATCCCGCCAGGCAGGCCGCCTTTCCGGTGGCGAGCAACAGCTGCTGGTGATCGCTCGTGCGCTGATGGGAAACCCGCTGGTCCTGCTGCTTGACGAGCCTAGCGAAGGGCTGGCGCCGATCATTGTCGCCGACATCAGCAGGGTCTTGCGAGAATTGGGCGCGGGTGGCGCCACGATTTTGCTGGCTGAACAGAACATGCATTTCTGCCTGCGGATTGCACAGGAGGCCCTCGTCATCGATAAGGGCAAAGTCGTACATCGTGAAAGCACGGCAGGCCTTTCAGGAAATGATGATATTCGAAGGCGCTATCTCGCGATGTAGACCCTGCAGAGCAGACATGACGCCTCCGACAGGTTGTTCCCGAAAACCGACCTCCTGCCTCAGTCACGTGTCAGCCGGTCGCCGCGCGCATTGCCCGTCTTCGCATCTATCAGTTGAACCGTAATCCGTACCCGATCCCCGGCCTTTCGCACGCTTCCTTCAACAAGGTAACGGACGCCCAGATCGTGCCCGATCTGCTTTAGGTCAACAGCTTTTCCCTTATGAACAAAACTGGAATTGCGGGCGATCACGAACAGCCACTTGATGCGTGACAGGCCCGTGATGATGTCTTCAACGATGCCATCCGCAAAATATTCTTGTTCGGGATCGCCACTCATGTTCTGAAACGGTAAGACCGCGATAGACGCGCCCGGTATGACGAGCCCTGCAGGGCCGCCCATTTCGGATTGGTCGGTTTCTGGTGGGCGCTCTAGTCCGACGAGGCGATAACCCCGGCCCGGCATAGTAATGATAAAACTCTCGCCATCGGTTCGCCTGTCCAGTTCTTTTCTCAATGCGGAAATGTGGACCTGGATATTGTTCTCCTCCACGGCCAGGCCAGGCCATACCGCGTCAAGGAGTCGATCCTTGGACACAACGTTGCCCTTCGCCAACGCGAGGACACGCAGAATATTCAACGCGCGGCTACTTAGGGCAATCGGCGCGCCCTGAAAGCTCAGTTTGCTGTCGCTCAGATCGAAATGGAAGGGTCCGAAGCTGACCTGATCTTGATCCATCGAGGCCGCCATTCTGCCAGCGGATTCAGGACAATTAAGTTTCTGAACCAAGGAGCTTAAGGGCTACGCGGGGTACAGTCCAGCAGTTACCGCGCAACTTCCTCAAAGAAGGGTGCGCATCAAAACGTGCCGAGGAGGGGTTGATTATGCACTCGACACTGGCAAGGACATTGAGCGTTTTGGTCTGTTTTGAAAGCGTCGACATTGCGCCGGCACCATCGGTGGCAGAGGTCTGGCCCGAGCGCGGCGTGAAGATCATCACTTCGTTCCCCGCGGGTACAGGCGGCGACCTTTCGGCGCGTCTTTACGCTGAGCGACTGGCGCTGCGTTGGGGCAAACCGGTCATTGTCGAGAACAAGCCGGGAGCGGACGGAATCCTGGCGGTCACGTCCGTCATCGGGATGCGTGACAATCACACCCTTCTCTATACCAATGGTGGTCCAGTCACGACCAACGCGTTCAATCATGCTCATTTGCCCTATGATCCCGTGCGCGATCTCATTCCGATATCCTCGGGCGCCGATGTCTCGATCGCAGTGTCGATTCCGGCATCATTGAAGATCGATACACTTGCGGGCTTCATAGCGCTCGCTCGGGCGCAACCGGGTAAGCTCAACTGGGGCGCTACTCCCGGTGCCCTCGACTACGTCGTGCCAAGTTTTTTCAAACGCACCAATCTCGATCTAACCCACGTCTCTTATCGGGAGATCGCACCAGCGCTGCAGGACTTGGCTGAGGGCAGAATTCACTTCTACGTTTCCGCCCTGGCAAGCCAACTTGGTATGGTCGGCAGCGGAAACATCAAAGTCATCGCGGTCACCAACCGAGAGAGAAGCCCATTGCTTGCCGAAGCTCAGACCACGGCTGAAGCTGGCTTCCCCGATCTATCGTTGGAGGGTTTCCTCGGATTCTTTAGCCCACAGGGGATGCCGAAGGATCTGGCCGAGCGGATCGGCGCTGACATTCGCGCGGTTGGTGCTGATCCGGCGATTGGTGCTCGCCTAGCCAGCGGCGGGCTGATCGCTCGCACCAACACGGCCGCGGAATTCGGGGAGATCATTGAAAATGAACGCGCCAAGGTCGCGGCCATCGCGCGTGCCGGCGATGTCAAGGCAAAGCCCTGATCTGGCCGGAGGCAGAACGTCATGCTGCATAGCGACATCACCCCCGATCGGTTGTTTTCACTGGGTACCGGCTATCGATGTGCCAAAGTTTTGCTTTGCGCGGTTGAACTGGACGTGTTCACAGCGCTTGGTGGGCAGCCGCGAGCGGCTGCAGATCTCGCGCGGATGGTCGGTGTCCATAGCCGCTCAGCATGCGATTTCTTCGACGCGCTGGTCGCACTCGGGTTGCTGGAGCGGGATACCGCTGGACGATACGCCAATACCATGGAAGCCAGCCTCTATCTCGATCGGAATAAGCCCTCATATCTTGGCGGTATGTTCAACCAGTTCAATGCCCGTGAATACCAGATGTGGTCGAAGCTAGGTGATGCATTGCGAACCGGTGAGCCTCAGATTGGCAGCACGTCCGCGGAGCATTTCGCGACGATTTATGGTGAGCCGGCACGCTTTCGGACGTTTGTAGACGCGATGACAGCAGGCAGTCTGACGGCGGCGAAAGTCATCGCGGAAAAGTTTCCCTGGTCGAACCACCGGACGCTGATGGATATCGGTACAGCACAAGGGTGTCTTCCAGTGCAGGTCGCTCATTTTCATCCCCACATCACAGGTGGCGGCTTCGATTTACCCGAGCTTTCGAAGGCTTTCGCAGATTATGTCTGCGATAACGAGCTTTCTGAACGCCTGCGTTTCTACCCGGGGAGCTTCTTCCGTGACGATCTTCCAGCCGCGGATATGCTGGTGTTCGGCCGTGTCCTGCACAATTGGGACCTGGCTACAAAAAAAATGCTCTTACAAAAGGCCTATCAGGTGATCCCAAAAGGCGGTGCGGTGGTTGTTTACGACATGCTGATTGACGATGAGCGACGCACCGCCGCGGGTGGATTGTTATCAAGCCTGAACATGTTGCTGTGGACCAACGCTGGGTTCGGTTACGGTGGGTCGGAGTGCGCCGATTGGATGCGCGAGGCGGGATTCAGTGAAACGCGCATCGAACCGCTTGTAGCCGGGCAATCGATGGTGATCGGCCAGAAATGAGGAGAACCGGGCTTCGACGGCCAATGTTCGGTGCGGCCACAAAAGTCGACCAGAATGTCGGATTCTCTCAGTTGGTGACCTGAAATAAACTTGCTAACCGAGGCTCGAAAGTCCCGCTCTGGATTCGGACCATGCCGCAAAGACGGCCCGTCAGGCGCGCTCATGTACGTGCGGGTCATCTCATCCGATATGACGTGCTTCGACGAGGCCACCGAAACGCCGGCGTAGGTTCCTCTCGACTTGGGTTGTAGGGACGATAGCCCGAGAAAGAGCGCAACGATCCTCCAGAACGCGGATCAGGCCTTCCTCGATCGATGTTCACTCAACTCTGTCTGGATAATAGACGCTAACGCCAAGCCGCCCTCTGGCAGCAGGCGCATTGCCAGGTTGGTGAACACTCATGGCCTGTCGGCGCGCACTTTCAGAGGCCGACCACGCTTCTCGCTGCTGAGGCACCGTGCCTGGGCCTGGCCTGCGCAGCAGTTCTTCGGTGCAAGGCGCTGCGCTTCGCCGACCCCTACCGGGCAGCCAGGACCGCCTTCAAGACGTAATGCGATACCGCAGCCGTCTACAGCCCCAAATCCTCGTTGATGAGGCTAGAACCACGGGTAGAAGCCCTGCGTACTGGAGGTGCGTCGGGCCGCGCTGCGCTTCTTCAGTACGCCTAGTCCAACCGCAGCGGGCGATCCGATGCTCTACCGATCGCTTGCATGTGGGCCGCCCAGAATCTAAACGATCAGCCGCTCAACAGGCTCCTCATGCGATCCCGATCGATGACGGAGCAGTCAGGCGGCAGAGAGCAACCGTCCCATTCGGCTATTTTCGCGGCTATATAAGGCCGGGCGATGACATCTTGGGGCAGGGCGACGCACATTGCGATCTCAAGCACGCCGCGGAACACCTCTGCGTCGTACGTCGCGGCAACAAGGAGTTTTGCCATGATTGGATTTGATGGCGGTACCACTGTGCCGTCCTCCAGTGCGTTCATCTCTGCGATCCGCGCGCGGTCGGCAACGATCTGACTCCGATAGAACGGGGCGACTTCAAGCTCAGTCTTAGCGTCATAATCTCCGGCGAGCGCCGCGGGTTCGAAGAGGTTTCGGCGCACCAAATCGCGCAGCACCTGTGCGTGCAGAAGACCGACGCTCAGACCCCGTCCTGCGGATGGATTGGTACACGCCCATGCGTCGCCAACGGTCGCAAACCCCGTCATGACGGGGCGACTGTCGATGGCAAATCGGCGGTATCGATCAAGGACGCCTGCCAACACGTGAACAGGTGAGATCGGCTCTCCATCAAGTCAGTGAGCCTGCTGCGGGCACGCCGACACGACACGATGAAAAGTGGTCGCATCGCGCAGGGCTCGCATCCCCTTGTTCTTCGCTGAGGTGAACAAGGTGATTGACCACGTATCGTTGTCACCATGCAGCGTCAAAATGGAGAACTGCCCCATCGGCGTAAGGGTACGTTCCGTCCTGCGAGGTCGCTGGGAGCTTGAGAAATATCGCGTAAAGTAGACGAAGTTGCAGTCCTGCGCCTCCTCGGTTGGGCTCTGGCCACCCGCGTCGATGATCCATTCGCCGGGCCGGGCTCCGCCGTCCCATGGCGTCGACGACCAGATCGGCGACAATGCGCTCCCCGGACGTTGTGCTCACCCCGGCGACGTGCGGCACACCGGAGATGGCCGATGCGCCGGTAATCAAGCTTTGAACCTTAGCAGCCCGGCGGATGGTCACGTTTGGTGCGTTTTGTGCCAGCGCAGCGACCACCCATTCAATGACCGGCCTGCGTCCTGCAACGCAGCGCATGGCTTCATCGCCGGGACGCGGTGCCCTGTCCGTTATGGTCGGGGGGAGAGACTCACTATCGAGATTGTCCACCCAGACGCAACCAGCGCGAAGCAAGCCATCCGTGAGCCCGGGCAATTCAACGTCACTGATCATCCGGAAACGCGAATGGAGACTATGGGGCTGCCTGAATTGGGCAACGCCGGGGCGGTTCCAAGAATTCCAACCACCGATAGGAGTCTCTGGATGATCTGCCGGGTCGGCCTCCAGGACTGTGACGCGGTGACCGTCGCGTCCGAGCATCATTGCCGCGCACAATCCAATGGGGCCGCCGCCGCAAATGACGATCTTACTCATCTGTTCTCCCTTGGCTGTCCGAATGCGGACGATGCGCGACGTGGACTTCTTCTCTTGCCACCGAGCCGCGACGCTGAGCTGTCAGTTCCCATCGATCTCGTCGAGCAACAGCCATCGCGAACCGTCGAAGCGTGCCATCCTGGCTTTCTTCCATCCGACCCGGGCCGAGGGGGAAATGTTGATGGTTACGCCGGGTAGGAACATCGACAGTTGCAGGCCGCGAACGTTGGTTGCCTGATTGATGAGATTTTCGCGCGAGAGGTCGTCGCCGCAGTTCTTTAATATCTCGACGATCATCTGGGCGGTTGAGTACTCGAAGACCGAACTCTCGATGGCTTCATTCGGCGCCCACTCCTTCATGAACGCTCGATATTCATTCATGCCGTCATCGCCGTCCCATATCGAATCTTCCGGCGATTTCAGCCAGAGCGCCGTGACGGCACCGGTCGAAGCATCAAACCCCGCGGGACGCAGGACCGTGGATATGCTGCTGACGCCTGACAGCAGGACGTGCTGCACCTTCCAGCCGAGTTCATGGGACTTGCGGAGCGCCTGGGCGGCAAACCTTGCATTCAGTGGTTCTTAGCGAAGAACACCTGTCGATTGCGATCGAAGCCGATCAGCAAAAGCACGTGACCTCCGATGTTCGGGGTCTTGTGGAAGACATCGCAGATTACTTCGCGGTCCGCGAGGATGGTATTCTCCAGCGCGATGATGCTCGGGTTGTTGCCAAGAGACCCCCAACCCGCCGCTCTGTAGCGAGCGTTCACCCGCGCCAGGAGCGGAATGTGTTGTTCACAGAATTCAACGGCGTCGTAGTCCTCTTGGCTCGCCAGTGCTTCCATGCCGGCAAATCCCAACACGGGTAAGATGTTCAACAACGTCTGCTGATTTTGTAAGTATGGAGCCGCATCCTCTGGAGGCGCGGCGTTCTCTGAGATCTTCTCCGCGATATCGCCGCTGCCCTGGAATCCAGTCAGACTGGAGTTGTTCTCTACCGGCCGCGCTGCCGCCCCCGCGCTGTCTCGGTTCAAAGCAAACGCTTTGCCCATATGAAAGATGTATTCTTCGGATACATCGATGAGCAGACCATACTTGCGTCGATATGCCGCCTCCAAAGCCGCGGCACCCGCAAAAGCCCAGCATGTACCGCGGTCATTCTGGAGCTTGAATCCCGATTGCCATTGCGCCAACGAATAGACGCCGCTGACGGGCTCCCGGAGCGCTCGCGGTCCAAGCACATCCACGCGTCCAAACTTCGTAGAGGCTCGCAAGCCTTCGGCCAACGCCCTAGCATAGGCATGTTTGTCCAAAACCGGTGACGGAGTGACCCTGACGTGCTCCGGTTTTGTGGTCGAGTGCGGGTGATAGTGTTCTCTGAGAAGCTCTGCTGTCTGGGATGAATAGTGAAGCATGATACCTCCGACGGTGTTGTCGATGTGGTGGTTTCATCTATCCTTTGTCCCCTAAAGTTGAATACGCCCGGACGCGCGGAGCGCGTGTGAACTCGCTCACATCGGCAAATGAATATACGAGTTGGTTTGCACCTAGAGATTGGCGCTTGGCCGATTGTCATTAGTGGCGGCCCAAGCCTGGTTTCAGCGAGCGTCTCGGATCTAAATCGATAGGTCCGCTGGAAAGCGTGGAAGCTCCAGGTCGATCAGCTTCTGCGACGCTTGGCCAAGAGCGCTCTTTTCACGATGCGTACACCGCCGATGACAATGACGTATGCGACAGACCGTTATTTGGGTAAGACGTTTCAAGAACAGGAGTGGTGTTGGTGCGGCTAGTAAGCCGTAGAACGAACCAAGCTTGCTCGCGGTGCCGCTTGGAAAGCTTGGTGCGTTGATGCAGCGCGCAAAAGCGAAAACCCCGCGGGGGGAAGCGGGGCTTTCTGGTGGGAGTGAAGCTTAGGGAAGCTTCAATTATAAGACGCTGGCATCGCGAAAAAGGTTCAAAGCTCTTAAAGCGAACCACGCCAATATCGCCATGATCGGGGTGACTGCCAGGCCGAAAAGCACCAAGGGTGCGGTTCATTGCCAGTCCTGTCGCTCGAAGCTGATCTCCTTAAAAGTATACGCATCGCAGCAGCGGCGGCCAGTGGCGGCAATGGTGGAATGACACCTGACCCTGCTTGCGATTTACTTCGCCGTCACGGGCTGCCTGACCCGTATCGTGATCTTCTCCGAAACAATGGGCGGCTCGAACGGATAATGCTTGGCATCGCCTAGCACGAGCTGAAGCGTGTGCGTCCCGGGCGGAAGTTCGAGCAGCGTTTCGGTTTGTCCCGCCCCGAAATGCAGATGCGACTTGTCCTGGAGGATCGGCTCCTTGGGATCGATGGGGTCGTTGACGTCAATCAGCAAATGATGATGTCCGGCGTTCTGATACTCGTCGCCGGCATGGGTCACTCCCATGTTGCGCAAGCCGAACCGGATCCAGAATCCGCCGCGGACCTTCTGCCCGTCGTGCGGGGTGATGAAATACAGCTTTGCGTCCTTGGGAGCTGCCTTGCCTTGCGAGAAGGCTGCCGCCGGGAGCAATGCGAGCGCCGCCGCCAGCGCGACGCAACGAAGGACCTGCATCAAACCAACTCCTACACTCAAGGACTGAGCGCCACGCGGAATCCGTGCGTCGGATAACGAACATTGGTGTCGTAGCCATCGCGGTTGGGCGGCCGCACATATCTCGAATCGTTCTTCCAGGAGCCCGAGCGCAGGACATGAGCGCTGCAGTCCCCGCTGCTCCATGCCGAGCCGTCGCCGGGCGCGCCCTGATAGGTCTTGTGCCAGCAGTCCTCGACCCACTGATCGACACCGCCGCCCATGTCGTGGAGCCCGAACGGATTCGGCCTGAAGCTGCCGACCTTCGCCGGCTGCTCGACCGCGAGATCACCGCAATCCTTGCAACCGGCCATGCCCGGCTGGAGCTTGTCGCCCCACCAATATTTGGTCTGCGTTCCGCCCCGCGCGGCATATTCCCATTCGGCTTCGCTCGGAAGCCGATAAGTCTTCTTCGTCGCCTGGGCGAGATAGGCCGCATATTGCTGCGCGTCGGTCCAGCTCACATTGCTGACCGGCGCATCGTCCTTGCCGATGGCCGTGAAGCCGCACGCCTTTGCAGCGGCGCAATCGTTCCATTCCTGCACGGTCACCGGATATTTGCCGATCGAGAACGGCTTGACAGTCACCTGATGGACAGGACGCTCGGTCGGGTCGTCGTTGCTTCCCATCGTAAAGCTGCCGCCGCGAACGGCGACCATCTCGGGTTCGCGGACGGGAACTGTCGATGGACTTGGCAGCGGAGCGGGCGAGGGAGGCGACGAAGCCGAGGAGGGAGAAGGCTGCGGCCTTTGCGCGACGCCCTCGCGCGGCGGCGGCTGCGGGCTTGGCGATGCGGCAGGAGAAGCGTTAGGAGAAGCGTTAGGAGAAGCGGCGGGCAGGGCGGCATGCTCGCTCACCTTGCCCGGCGCCTGCGTCAGCAGGTACCACAGCACGCCGGTGGCAATGACCAGCAGCGTGAGGCTCAGGAGGAAGATCAAGATATTCTCGCGCCGGCCCTTGGTCTTGCCGACTGCATCTGCATCCGGCAGCACGCGATAGACGCGCACGGGATCGGTGATGTTCTTGACCTTCCGGTCCCCGAGTGACTCGTAGCCGCACACCACCTTGTGCTTGATCTGCTCGTAGATCGCGCCCGAGATGTAGACCTGACCAGGCTCGGCGATGCCCTCGATACGTGAGGCGATGTTGACGCCGTCGCCGTAGATATCGTCCGACTCAACGATGACGTCGCCCAGATTGACGCCAATCCGGTACTCGATCCGCGTATCCTTCGGAAGCGAGGCGTTGCGCCCGATCAGGTTCTGCTGGATGACGATGCTGCATCGCACGGCCTCGACCGGACTGTCGAAAATCGCGATGAAGCCATCGCCCGTCGTCTTCACCAGGCTCCCATGGTGCTCAACGATGCTGGGCTGGATCAGATCCCGCTCGATCCGCTTGACGCGGACGTGCGTGCCCTCTTCGTCGGCCTGCATCAGGCGGCTGTAGGAAGCGATGTCACCGACAATGATCGCTGCCAGACGGCGAGGCCCGACGCCGTGTGAAGGGGGGTCACCGTTGTTCCCGGATCGGAAGTTGCGAATTTCGCCCATAGCGGACCCACAAAACTGGCGAACGCGACGCAGCATACGATCCCCAAAAGGATCGAGCTCCTAAAAATATCACATCGATGAACGCAGACAATATCGAAGCACTCGTCTGTATCGCGTTGCCGATCGAAATGCCATCCCAGATTACCTGCCGGCCGTCGGACGCGGTCTCGCCGCCGATGACTATCTTGCGTACGTATTGGGCGCCGCGACCAGGGGGCGGCGTGAGAGCATGTCAGCGGCGCAGAGACGATTGGGCTGCTAGCAGCCGGTCCCAGAACATTCCGATAACCTTTCGGCATTGCATGGAATGCGCAGGTACTAGTTTCACTTTGAAGGAAGTCGCCCCCATACTAACCATACGGGCGAACTCCTCAAGACGACGAGGCTGCCTGGGAGCGGCCCTTCGGCTTGCCCGTGACGTTGAGCATGGGCTACGACCGGTGAAAGTTGAAGACTTCGCGTCGTCAGTGAGACGGGACCAGTGTTCATCGTGACGATGACGCAAAGCGCTGCTAGGGACCAGGATCATTGGCGCCCGAGCATCATCTGCGTGCTCATGCCAACCCCACCAGGCGCAATTATGAGACCCCCGCCGCCGCGGTGGGATGACTGCGGCATCCGACAAGAGTGCCGTCGTTCACCGGGTTCGCGAGCGGAGGAACGCTCTTATAGGCGGAGTTGCCTATCAGGAGCGCGATCCGGCGTTCGGCGTGAACTGAGCCGCAAGTTTGCACAGCTAGAAGAACAATGCCAACCAGCGCAGCACGCCGATCTCCGCCTCATGATAAGGC
This sequence comes from Bradyrhizobium sp. URHA0013, assembly GCF_000518345.1. Classification (NCBI taxonomy): domain Bacteria; kingdom Pseudomonadati; phylum Pseudomonadota; class Alphaproteobacteria; order Hyphomicrobiales; family Nitrobacteraceae; genus Bradyrhizobium; species Bradyrhizobium sp. URHA0013. Next base: position 143,603 of record NZ_JADK01000010.1, read on the forward strand.
TTCATCACTGCCCAGGAGCAGCAATGGTCACGGTCTCTTCCATGATCTTCGCCACGCTACCGTCTCGGACCACGATTGCGGTATAGTAGCCGTGTAGAGGTTGGTCGCCGAGCTTGGCCTGCCACTCGCCAGCATTGAACACGAAGTTGCCGAAAGACCGCGACACGTTGCGCTCGACCGAGTAGTCGTGCAGGTCCAAGTTGACGACATCCTGCAGGTTACGGCGAATCGCTTCTCGGCCTACGAAGATACCGCTTGGCGTCACCCGAATAGCGTCGTTGGTAAAAGCTGCAGCCATGGCATCGACGTCTTTGCGATTGTATGCCTCGGCGAAATCCTTCTGCAGGTCGGCATACTGGTCGGCCGTAATCTGCTGAGCGGCGGCAACATAGCAAGCCGACATCAATAAGAATGCGGCAAGTACGATCGTACGCACCATCGGGGTTCGCCTTCGTCAGGACGATTCGGTCAGAACCACTCGCCCGGCATGTACTTGTCGGCAACAATAATGCTCACAGACACGAGCAAGCCGCCAAAACAGAATAGAGATACCGATAAGAACGCCTCGAAGTCAGCAATCGTCTCGACCGACGCCTTGGGAAAAATACGGGTAGTCAATGCCGCCATGTTGCCCTCCAATTTGTTCTATCGCGGCTGAGCCAAAACTCGCGCTCAGCCCATCACGGCGCGGAGTCAGCGCCTATTTTACAGCATCGATCCGCAGCATCTCGTCGAGGCGAGCCTGGCAGTACTCTTCATAGAGTGCGTTGATGATCGTCCACATGACGTGAGGTCCCCTATCCACCTGATGAAGGCTAGTGCCGTTCTGTTTCAGGATCGCTTCGTGGGACCTGCCATATGGTTTCGAGCTGACGGCCTTCGCGCATCTTGCAGCGCACAGATTTCGCGGACAAAGCGTGTCACAATCGAAGTGCTACGGCGCGAAATCCTTACTTGCGTTAGTAATCCAAGCACCGTCGTTGGCCGCCGGGGCCTGATGCAGCTTATCGCTGCTTCTTCAATGCGTCGGAGTGGCCGAGCGATGCGGTCACTTGGGCAGAAAGCTTGAGGTGATCGGCTTGAAGGCTTCCTGCGCAAAAGTCCTGTAAAGCTCGCCGATCTTGGTCGCTTCAGCGAAGAACGTCTCTTGTGCAGACTTGGCGTATTCGGTTGTCAATTCGGTGAACTTGTCGGGGGACTTCACGGCTGCAAGCTTCTCGAAATAGGCCTTGCTGGCCTCGAACGACGATTTCGCGAAATCGGTCTGGGCGGTTGTAATAGCGGTAAGATGCTGCTGAATGTTGGAAAAATCGGTCATGTTAAATGGTCCTTGGTCGATCAGTCCCGGAGGAGATCTCCGATCCAATTGATCACGGTGTCTTATGAAGGTGAGGATGCCTAAAAAGCAAGCATAGTTGGTGCACCGCAGCAATGACAGTTCGTAGACTGTAGTCTTACGGAGTTCACATTTGAAGATGGACGGCTTCGAGTCACAGGCTGCCTCTAACGGCCTAATGGCCCTTCCGGTTGGCGTTTGAGGCTCCGCCGTCCTTGTGGGCTAGCTGCTCAAGAAGCAGGAGAATTGCGCGGCGCGTGCCGCGACTCTTGATCTCTTTGAACGCTTTGATCAGGCGAAGCGTGTCGCGATCGATCTTTGGGAATTCCATGGTCGCCCCGGCAAAGGCCGCAGCAGAGAGATCCTGCTGCGGCCCCGCGCGGTCAAAAATCCGGGTGGAAAGATCTAAGTGAAATATGGAGCCAGCCCCGGTGAACCGATCATACCGGGCCGTCGGGCAAGGGAAATATGATCTAAATCACAAACCGCATTAGTGATCAACCTGAACCATCCATGCGGAGGGAGAGCGCCGCCGAGGCTGGCTAGCTGGCGGGCTCTCACCCCGAGCACAAGGCCGCGTATGTCCCCCACGGCCCCATCCCAAGCAACAAGCTACGCAGTCGCCGCTAACAAACTGTAAACCTAGTTGCGTTCATATTCGTCGGTCGCAATGGTGAACTCGCTGCGACCTTCGGCCGGAAGCCCGCTAGATAACGCACCTGGCGGGCTTTCTTCCTATCTGAAACCAATCCGATGATCCATCAAGCATCGCGTGGATGAAGAGAAACGACAAACCCAAAGAATGGACCGATGCAGAGGTGCAACTTCTGCTCGCGCTGTCGCGCGAAGGCGCCGGCGCGGTACAGATTGCGAGTGCGTTGGATAGATACATTTCATCAGTGAAGCGTGTGGCGGAAAACTTTGGCCTTCAACTGCGGGGTTAAGGGCTGCCGGTCATGCGGGCCGGCCTAGCACTCCCGGCGCTCTAATCCGCAATTGGATCGGCTGCCGGGAGCATTGGGGGCTGGAAGCCATGCGATGCCACGTTAGCCCTATATCGACAATGCGTACAAAACCGGAATCCGGTAGTTATCCGGAGTCCATTTTCGGAACGGGGTGTTCTACTGTGAGAACACCGGCGCGATTTAAATACCAACAAATTTCAAGTTGACCGGGAATGCCGCAGTGGGGCTGGAACCACGCTGCGGCTTTTCCGTGAAAATAGACTTCCGCGCGCATCGAAATTTTTCGTCAGACGACATTCTTGCGTAGCAATTTGATCCCGAAGTTTATCTGGAGCGCGGGCGAGCGCAGTTGGATATGGGCAAGATCGGATTTGCAATCATCTTTGCTGCGATTGCGGCATATGCAGTGGATTATCGCTGGAACGATGGCCGCTATACACGAAGCACAGCTACGGTGCTTCGCGTTGTGCAGCATGCGATAGGTTGGTGACCCTCAGGGGCAGCCGTGATCATTGACCCTGTTCAGCTTGCGTCAGCCTCAGTGTGGTTCTAGTGCCCGTTCAACGCCCGCATGATACCGATGCGGGCAAACATGGTCGGGTTCCACCTTCCGCGACCAAAATCAACGGTCCATCGCGGCTTGCCACTCCGGCGCCTGATGCTCCTCTTCGGCAAAGCACTGATGTACTCGTCGGCGTCAAGCAGCGTCACTAACTTGCCGCGGTTTGGCAGCACGATCGACTCGTCGAAAGCGGACCACGTCATGCCTTCGCCAGCAAATCCTTGCCCGGCGTCAGCAGCCGCACATAGGTGCCGCTTTCGTGCAGATCGAACCAGCCGCGCTCGACTGCAGACTTGATGCCGGCGCCGAACTCCGCGCCGCTTCCCTTGAGCGTGTAGAGGAAGGGGTAGTTGATCTTCTCGATAAGGATTCTGCCGTCCTGTACTGCCCCAATGCCCGAAGCCAGCTGAACGAGCTGGCGGGCTGCAGCCTCTGGATTGGCAAAAGGGCGTTCCGTGACGTGCTTCATCGCTGGAATCAAAACCTCAAGCGCCTATGCTTGGCCTGACTTGCCCGCTACTGTCATGCCCCTTCGGGACGATATGCACAGATCCTGCCGCGCCGCATCTTGAGCAGACCAGGCGCAAACCGACGCGCGACCACGGCTGATCCTGGGGGAGTGCGTCGAGTCGCACGCCGACCCTGCTATGTCAGGGACCATTCAAGCACTGGATGCTGTAGATCACGTGCCCGTCAGCCAACGATTCCGCGGGGCTGCCGGGCGGATAATGACGGACTATTTCGCGTATCGGCGAGTGCGCACGCCGCCATCAAAGCGGCATCGTAAGTGCTGGTGCAGCCGCGCGACTGAAATGTGCTCACCGGGCGAAGCTGAGTGGATATTGGGTACAGCAACCAGATACTTCACCTCGACCCCGCCGAAGCCAAGCGCCACGCTGCGGGGACGTACGACGAGCGGCTCTCAGCAAAGTCATGCAGTTAGTGCTTGCGGAAGAATGTCTCCCGGGACGTATGAACGTCGACTTCGATCGCACGATGAAAGTCGAATCTCCGAGCGAACGGGCGCTGCGGCAGAGCTCCAGCCAGTTCGTACCTCAACGCAGTCTCTGCTCTGCCGCGGCTGCCGGTTGGCTCAAAAGGACTGGAGGTCTGCCTACACCTCAAACTTGCCCTTGTGCATCTGGTGTTCTACTTGTCGACCATGCTGTCGTTCATCTTCCGCAGATTGTGGTTGTCCGCGCTGGTTTGCCTGACCGTACTGGTCATCAGCTTCATGCTGACGCATCTCTCCGGCGATCTCGCGGCCTCGATCGCAGGTCCAAACGCCACCGCTGCGGATATTGCGATCATCACGAAAAATTACGGACTCGACCGGCCGCTCGTGGTGCAGTTTTTCGATTGGGCCGGCCATGTCGCCGAAGGCGATCTCGGCCGCTCTTACCTATTCCACGTCCCAGTCTCGGGGCTGATACGCGAGCGGCTTCCGGTGACCCTGGCTCTTGGCTTGACCGGCCTGATCATCGCCATGCTCATAGCCCTGCCACTCGGCATTATCGCTGCGATGCGCGAGGGGTCAGCGGTCGACCGGGGTATCATGCTAATTGCGCTCCTAGGGCAGGCAGTGCCGGGCTTCTGGCTCGGTCTGCTCCTCATCGTCCTGTTCGGTTTGAATCTGCAGTGGCTGCCAATATCGGGTATCGACACTTGGAAGGGCTACATCATGCCGGGATTCGTGCTGGCCTTCTCGGCCATCCCAGCGCTGATGCGTCTAACTCGATCGGGTATGATCGAGGCACTCTGCGCGGATTACATTCGCACCGCGCGTGCCAAGGGTCTGAGCAGGCCGACGATCGTTCTCAAGCATGCTTTGCGCAACGCCGCCATGCCCGTTGTTTCGATTACGGCCGTGCAACTCGGCTTCATGCTTGGAGGCTCCGTTGTGACGGAATCCGTCTTTGCGGTCCCAGGCGTTGGCTATCTTGCTTGGGAATCAATCACCAAGAACGACTTTCCCGTGGTTCAGGCCGTGGTGCTGTTCCTGGCCGTCATCTACATCGCGCTGGCACTGCTGGCGGACATGATGAACGCGCTGCTCGACCCAAGGCTACGAATATGAAAACGGCTGACGACACGCAGCCCCTGTGGAGGCGCCGCCGACTGCCTGCATTCGGCCGGCTCGCGACGCTGCTCGGTGCCTCGATCGTGATCACTGCATTCGTGGTGGCGATATTCGCGCCCTATTTGACCCCATACGATCCGTTCGCACAAGATTTGAACTTGCGTCTCGTTCCTCCGGTGTGGATGGAGGGCAGCCATGCTGCGCATCTGCTGGGCACCGACCAGATTGGACGCGATTACCTGTCGCGCCTAATCTACGGCACGCGCATCTCCCTTCTGATCGGCGTGCTGACCGTGATCACGTCGGGCCTCATTGGCGTCACGATTGGTATCGTCGGTGGGTTCTATGGCGGTCGGGTCGATGCCCTCGTGATGTTCCTGATCACCTGCCGCCTTTCGATCCCCCTGATCCTGGTGGCGCTCACCGTGGTGGCTTTGGTCGGCAGCTCCCTGACTGTGGTGATCCTCACACTCGGGTTGCTGCTGTGGGAACGGTTCGCGGTCGTGGCGCGCACCACGACGATGCAGGTGCGAAATCTCGACTACATCGCCGCCGCTCAGGCGGCCGGCGCCTCGCGCGCGCATGTTCTCGTCCGGGAGGTGCTACCCAATATCGCCAGCCATCTGGTGGTGGTGGCAACGCTGGAGATGGCCCTCGCGATCCTGCTCGAAGCAGCGTTGTCGTTCCTCGGACTCGGTGTTCCGCAACCTCTGCCGAGTTGGGGACTAATGATTGCTGAGGCGAAGGAGTACATGTTCTTCAGTCCGTGGGTGATTGTAACACCGGGCGTTGCGCTTTTCATACTGGTGCTCGGGATCAATCTACTGGGTGACGGGCTGCGCGACATGCTGCGCACCGACTTACGGCATAGGGGCTGGTGATGGCGCCCGTACTCAGCATCGCCAATCTGCGGGTGTCGTTCCCCCGAATGGAAGCAGTTCGTGGCGTCTCACTCACGCTCCGCCGGGGCGAAACGCATTGCCTGGTTGGCGAATCTGGCTGCGGCAAGTCCATTTCGGCGCTGTCGGTGATGAACCTGTTGCCGCGGAGCGCCGTCCGCAGCGCCGACCACATCCGCTTTCACGAGCATGATCTGCTGGCTATGTCGGAGCGACAGATGGCTTGGCTGCGCGGGGACAAGATCGCGATGATCTTCCAAGAGCCGATGACAAGCCTGAACCCGGCCTACACGATCGGTTCGCAAATGGCAGAGGTGTTGGAACGCCATCGACGGGCCTCCCGGCGGCAGGCTCTGGACAGAGCAGCCGAGTTGCTGGCCCGCGTCGGGATCACCGCGCCGGGCATGCGCCTCGCCCAATATCCGCACCAGCTCTCCGGTGGTCTGCGCCAACGCATGATGATCGCTACGGCGCTGATGTGCGATCCGGAAGTTCTGATCGCCGACGAGCCTACTACGGCTCTGGATGTGACAGTCCAATCACAAGTCCTGCGCCTCCTCAGGAAGCTGCAGCAGGAAATGGGCTTAGCCCTGCTGCTGATCACACATGATTTCGGCATCGTGGCACGAATGGCGGAGCATGTCTCCGTAATGTATGCAGGCGAAGTGGTCGAGAGCGGGCCAGTGGAACAGATCATCAAAGCGCCAACGCATCCCTACACGCGGGGTCTGCTGAATTGCATTCCGGTGCCCGGCATGACCAAGCCAGGGGAGCCCTTGGGCAGCATTCCGGGGGGCGTCCCTCACATCGGGCGCGGTTTCCTTGGTTGCGGCTTCCGGGAGCGCTGCCCGATGGCCGCGCGCGAATGCGCTGAGCCCGTGCACTTGCATGATGCAGGCGAGAACCACTTCTATCGCTGCCGGCTGCCGCCTGACTGGAAGATGGACGCTTCACCATGACGCACGCCATCGAGGTGCGGAATGTGTACCGCGAGTTCCAGCAACGTAGCGCTGCTGGGCGCGTGCGTAGCGCGGTGCACGCCGTGGATGGAGTGACTTTCTCTCTGGCCGCAGGGAATGTCCTCGGCATCGTAGGTGAATCCGGCTGCGGCAAGTCAACGCTCGCCCGACTGATTTTGGGGCTGTTGCCGCCTAGCTCGGGCGAGGCTCTGGTGGATGGCCGCAGCCTTGCGCACATGGACCGACGCGAACGCGCCCGCTTGATCCAGCCGGTTTTTCAGGACCCATTTGCATCGCTCAACCCGCGCCAGCGCGTGCGGGATATCGTCGGCCTGCCACTGGCATCGCAAGGCGACCTCACGAAGCCGCAGCAAACCGATAGGATTATGGAGATGTTGGCGCGGGTTGGAATCTCCACCGAGATGGCCGACAGACTCCCTGGCCAACTCTCCGGTGGCCAGCGGCAGCGCGTTGCTATCGCCCGTGCGCTGGTGCTGCATCCGCGCATCGTGGTTTGCGATGAGCCGACCAGCGCGCTGGACGTGTCAGTGCAGGCGCAAATCCTAAACCTGCTCTCGGACTTGCGGCGCGAGCTCGGGCTGACCTATCTGTTTATCAGTCATAATTTGGCGGTGGTCGAACATATTGCGACCGAAGTGGCAGTGATGTACCTCGGGCGGTTTGTCGAGCACGCGCCGACGCAGGATTTGTTCCGGCGACCTATGCACCCATATACGCAAGCCCTGCTTGCTTCTGTACTGACTCCGGAGCCGGCGCTAGGCATCCTCGACGTGGGTCTTGGCGACGCCTACCCTGATCCCACCGACATCCCTTTGGGCTGCCGCTTCCACCCCCGCTGCCCGAAGGCGCTTTCGGAATGCCGCACCGTTGTCCCGGACAACATCCGCAAGGATGGTCGTCTCATCGAATGTCTTTTGGCGGCTAGCAGCTAGTCGATCGCAATCGAGAGACGCTCTGTAGGCTTACTTCCAGCTTGAGAGATAGAAGCGTGGTAGATCGTCCGGGAAACCCTGGAAGGTCAACTGCTTTGAAAAAGCGACGTAGCGGACGGCGCTGAACAGCGGTACGAACTCAGCCCGTTCCGTAGCGAGCCGGATAGCCTGACTATAGGCTTGACGGCGCACGTCGGGATCCAGAGTGTTTCCTGCCGCTTTGACGAGCTCCTGCACATCGGGGTCGCGCGCGTAGTCGTCCAAGCCTCCGCCAAGGAAGTAAGGTATGAATGCGGAGACGTCATTGATGGAGTTGCTGCCCCAACTGCCACAATACAGCGGCGCCTCGCCGGCCTCCGCCTTTCTAATCACGGCGCCGATCTGTAGTTGCTGGATGCGCAGGTTGATGCCGACAGCTTTGAGGTAGTTCTGCAGAGCGGCGTTTATCTGCGGCGTATTGTAGGAAATGATCTCGGTTTCGAAGCCATTGGGGTAGCCGGCTTCAGCAAGAAGCTGCTTCGCCTTTTCCGGATCATAAGGATATTTGACGGCTGCCGATACGTCGCAACCAAACTGGCTAGGATAACATGGTGTATCGATCACCTGCGAGTCGCCCTGGATCAGTTGTTTGGCCATGGTCTGGCGGTCGATTGCGGTGAGTATCGCCTGTCGCACTTTCAGCTTGGTCAGCGGATTGTCTGCACCCGTTCGGCCAGCCGCGTCGATAGTCATGAAATGGACCCGCATGGTGCCGAACCGCATCGCCTCAAGATTGGGCACTTTCGCGAGGTTGGCGAATTGATCGGCATTATAGCCCCAGATCCAATCGGCCTTGCCACCTAGCAGCTCCGTCATCTCGGTCGTGGCGTCAGGCACCTGGTGAATTTTGATGTAGCGGATCGCGGGTCGTCCTTTAGGGCTGCCAGCGTAGTGACCCTCATATCGCTCCATCTCGATCTGGGTGGTGCCGTCCACTCTGGTGATCTTATAAGGGCCAGTGCCGATGGGGGCGCGAGAGAAGCCATCGGGACCGAGCTTCTCGCGATAGGCCTTTGGCCAGATCGGCGTCACCATCGCGAGGTATTCCATCACGGCCGGCGACACGCCGGTCAGCTTGATGCGTACTCGAAAGTGATCGAGCTTCTCGGCCGCAGCGAACGATGAGTAGTAGGCGGGAATCGCCACCCGTTTGTCGCGAATGATTGTGTTAAACGTGTACACCACATCATCGGCGGAAAATGGATCTCCGTTCTGGAACGTGACGCCTTGGCGCAAAGAGAAGTCGATGGTGGTCAGATCCACCTGCTGCCAAGAAATCGCCAGCGCCGGCTTGATCTCCATGCTTATCGGATCGCGATACACGAGGCAGTCGAATGCCTGGAATGCGACGACCATGCCGGTGCGCTGGGAATTGTAGTAGGGATCGACGTCAGGAATCGCGTCGCGCCAAGTGATGCGCAGCGTGTCAGCCGACTTTTGTGCAAACGATGGGGTCACCGTCGCGAGTGCAAAGCAAGCCACGAATATCGCGTTGCGAAGCCAAAGACCTAATCTCATTTTCTTGCCTCCCAATTCCGAAAAGCAGTTCTGAAGGAAAGACCAGCGCGGCATCAGAAGCAACCCAGGATCCTTTGGCTGGGTGCAGATTGCGGCGCTGAGCGATCCAGGCGGCCGAAGTTCGAAGTGGGGTATTATCCTTTCGGCGAGCGCCGATTTAGTGACCCTCTGCATATCGACGGTCCGCACAGACGCTTGACACCGTGATGCCGTGCTGTGTTTTATTGAACATTCATGTCCTGCCTGTGTGAGGAGGTCACATGTCGCGCGCAAAGCTAAGAAAGTTCTGGTCTCACTTACCCGGCTGGGGAGCGCTCCTGCTGGGCTTTGGAGCGCTTGCTGGCGACGCCCGGGCAGACAGGCCGCAGCTTGGCCCGCCCGGCTCTGCTCCCAGGCCTTCGAGCCAATCGGCCTCACAGCCCGGCGAAGTTCGGGTCGTGATCCAGGGGGAAAAATTATACATCTCACAGGATGGCCGGCCGTTTGAGCAATTGGAGTTGAGCGATACGCCCGAGGCGGCGTATTTAAAGATGCTTTTGCGGGATGAGGGCGCTGACCGGCGCTCCGTGTCCATCCCGGTCGACGCGATGATCGTCGCGAGCGGGGGTGGGGGCGCCAAAGGCGAGAAGCCCAGGGACTCGCGAGCAGCGAACAAGGGAACCGGCAAATGATGCAGTTGTTGCCGCTTCACGCTTCTCTTCACTAGAGATCGTCATTGCCCGTGCACCGGCCGGACGTTGCCAGCCTTGCCAACAGTCTCCATGGCCCGGTTCTCAAGTCTTTCATACGTGGCACCCATCGGACAGTCGCGCCAGAAGCAACCTTGGCGCGTGCCAAGGCGATGGCGCGGCAGATCGGGGTGACTCGTCTCGGCAATGTGACGGGATTGGATCGAATCGGAATTCCGGTCACGGTCGCCGTTCGTCCGAACTCGCGCTCAGTGTCGGTATCGCAGGGCAAGGGTCTTGTACTCGCTCAGGCATTCGCCTCTGCCATGATGGAAGCCATCGAGCTGTTTCATGGCGAAGAACTTACGGAACGCACGCGGCTCTCGACTTTTCAGCGGCTCTCAACTGAGAATCGCGTAACGTCTCCCCTCTCGCTTGCTGGAACCGGCATTGCGCTTTCTGATCGAACCGAGATCGCCTGGATCGAGGGATATGATTTGCTTTGCCGTGAGCCCTGTTGGGTGCCTTGGGAGGTCGTGCATACCGACTACACACTCCCGAGCTCCCACAGCGGCGAGCACTTTCTGTCCGGCACCAATGGATTGGCGTCCGGCAACCATCTTTCCGAAGCGATCAGCGCGGCCATTTGCGAGTTGGTCGAACGAGACGCCGTTGCCCTGTGGCATGCGCAGGACATGCGCGTCCGCTCCAACTGCCGCGTCGACATCGCCTCAATCACTGACGAGGACTGCCGCAGCCTGCTCGACCTGTACGAACAAGCGCGAATGGCGCCGCGGCTTTGGGATGTCACATCCGACATTGGCATTGCCACATTCATTTGCGACATTCCGGCAACGATCGGCGATCCCTCGGGTGGATTGAGACGATTTCGCGGAACGGGCTGCCATCCCAATCGCGCCATCGCGTTGGCTCGGGCCATGACCGAGGCCGCGCAAACCCGGCTGACGTATATCGCCGGAATCAGGGACGATCTCCTAGACTACACCGAATCGGCCAAGGACAAGCTTGGCGCAGCCCTGCTCGATGCTGCCTCGCAGGCGGCGGAGGCCCGATCTTTTGCTGACACCCCCGACTTCTACTCCGACGATGTGGCGGCCGATCTGCGATGGGAACTGACGCGATTACGTGCAATTGGCATTGAACGGGCGATCGTCGTCGATCTCACGCGTCCGGATCTTGGAATCCCCGTCGTCAGGTTGGTAATCCCTGGCCTCGAGTGGGATTGCACCCACCCCCGCTATGTTCCAGGTGTTCGGGCGCGTCGCGTCCGCGGCGGCAGTGCATGAGTGCCATCATCTTCGCGGGTCCGTCACTGCCGCCAGGTGAGCGCCCCACCATCCCTGGAATCGAATGGCGGCCACCAGTGCTGCGCGGCGATCTGTATCTGAGCGCTCTGCGGCGACCAGACCTGATCGGCGTGGTAGATGGCTATTTCGAAACGGTGCCGACCGTCTGGCACAAGGAGATTCTCTGGGCGATGTCGCAGGGAATCCACGTTTACGGCGCCGGTAGCATCGGTGCGCTGCGGGCCGCCGAACTGGCCGAGTTCGGGATGATTGGAGTCGGAGACGTGTATCGACAATTTCGCACGGGGGAATTAACCGATGACGAAGAAATCGCGGTTCTTCACGGGCCCGCGGAGGTCGAATACCTTATGCTCACTGAGGCCATGGTGAACGTTCGCGCCACAGTGAACAGTGCGCTGAGGTCGGGGATCGTGCAACTGGACGTCGCATCCGCGCTGATTGGGATCGCCAAGGCACTGTTCTACAAGGACAGGACGTACGACGTCATCCTGAAGACCGCGGCTGGCCGCGGCCTCGCGCCCTGTGCGCTCGATCGCTTCGCGGCTTGGCTTCCATGCGGTCAAGTCGATCAGAAGCGCATGGACGCGCAAGCGATGCTTCGCGCTATGATCGGTCATCTCGACGGCGGCGTGGTTCCGCTTAAGGTGTCCTACCAGCTTGCCAAGACGTTCGCTTGGGAAGAAGCCCGCCGTCTGATCGAGCGTACAAGCGGTCGCACTCAGGACTCCACCTCCTGAGTTGGTTGGGGCCCCCGTATCCGGTCAAGGCTGGGCCGTCAGGAATCCGAGATCGCGCAAGCACTGCACCTTCTTGGCGAGAATGTCGGATTTGAGCCAGCTTTGCACATCGATGGATTTACCGTCCAAACGAAGGACCGGCCCCCTTGGACTTGCATCCACCAACACCTTGTACCTGTACATCTCCGCGAGGTCTTCCTCAGGGGCAACTTTCGCCTGTAAGCTTACGAACTCATTGTTCCGATAGACATTTCTGATCGCATCGCTTGCAACGCCGAAGTTGCGTGTCCGAACGGCGGCTCTGACGCCCTCGACGTTGAATGCACTGTCCGGATTTTTTTGTACGTTGTTGTTCTGGAAGCCAAAGTCGGCCCATCGTCGCATATTCTTGTGGAATATGTCCGCATTCCACGAAGTCCCCAGGAACGCATCCTCGAAGCACGCGCTCCGGGGAGGACCGCTGACCCTTCGTCGCGGATGAGCAGCGTCTTCACCATCCGCATTGGCATCGGCTAGCAAAACGTGCCCCATTTCGTGCGCAACCTCCGACAGGATGGTTAGAACCGGATCGGCAACCACACCTTGCAACCGCGTCACAGGCGCTCTGCGGCCCCCGCCAGCATCCCGAATTCCAAGAAGCTGGTTGACGGTTTCGTTCTCAAGCTCCGCAATCGATTTTTTGCTTCTCAACTCGCGAGAGGCGATCGCGAGGTAGACGCCAGTCCCCGGCGGCCGATCCGGCCCCTCCCAAAAGCCCCACCCAACGGGGCCCCACCATTTGGATTGAGTTACAAACAACTGCGTCAGCCGACACAGCTTTGCCTGCAGGTAGTCCGGGGCCCGGCTGTATATCTTCGCCAGGACTTCCTTTTCGCGTTTCCTGAGCGGCTTTTTCATGCAAACCGGGGGGCTGTACTCGTTCCCAAAGCCTTGATCGCCGGGATAATACGTCGTGTAGCAGGCTCTCGCTGCGAACTTGGTCCCATCGGAATCGATCTCGCATGTGCCCCGGAAATGACTGACCGGCGGTTGGGTTGGGTCATTCTGGTAGGACACCTCTGCGGCCTGCACCGTACAACCAGCCGCGATCAGGAGAATAAACGGAAACAACGCGCTCGACTTCATCGCTTACGCCTCCAATCCCCAAGTAGACCCGCCGAAATGGCCGGTCCGCCTTCGAATTTGTTCGAGCGACTGTCATGACCACGGTGGCCAAATCGCGTTGCTCGGGACACCCATTCAACAGGCACCACTGCTGGAAATACAAGTGCAATTTCCACCGACACCCGGCGCTCGTCCTCGCAACCGTGGCGTCGGCAGCCGGGTCGATCCGGCCCTGATTGTCTATGTCATGATTTTATGATGACAATAATGCCTCGAATTCATCTGCCAACTTGGACGTCGGATCGTCGGCGCGCCCATCCGGCAGCCGGATGGGCGTCGAATGAGGACCGTGCTACCATGATCGATCCAACCGGTAAGGTGCGGTATGGAGTGCCCTAGCTGTCGCGCAGACGTCTCAGAACTTGCCAAGTTCTGCAGCCAGTGTGGATCGGCGTTGATGCTCAGTTGCGGCTCTTGCGGCAACAGTGAAGCGCTGGGCTCGAACTTTTGTGGAAAGTGCGGTGCAACACTCGTTGGCGACGTATTTCGAAGTCCAGAACTTGCGCCGATCCACCCCCGCGCGGCCCCTGCGGAGCGCAGCCACATCACAGTGATGTTCTGCGACCTTGTCGGCTCAACGGCTCTGTCCGTGAATCTCGATGTTGAAGATTTTGGCGAAGTCATCAGCACTTACCACAAGCGCGTTGCAGAAATTGTACCCGGGTTCGGCGGCTTCGTGTCCCGCAGAGTTGGCGATGGTGTTCTGATCTATTTTGGTTACCCGAACGCTCATGAAGACGATCCTGAGCAGGCCGTGCGGGCAAGCTTGGCCTTGATCGAAGGCATTGGGCGTCTCGGCCGCCCCGAGCCGCTTCAGATCAGGGTTGGCATTGCCACCGGCTTGGTGGTTGTGGGTGACCTGATCGGATCAGGAAATGAGACAGAGGTTTTGGGCGAGGTGCCCAATCTGGCGGCCCGCTTGCTTGCATTGGCCGAACCCAACACGGGCGTGATAGCGGACAGCACCAGGAAGCAGATTGGATCGGTGTTCGCGCTCGAGGACTTAGGGTTCAAGAACCTAAAAGGGTTCACCGAGCCTCAGCGCGCTTGGCGTGTGCTAGGCGAAAACCGCTTCAAAAGCCGTTTCGAGGCGCTGCGCTCCGCCGAAACTCCACTCGTCGGCCGCCAAGAGGAAACGGAGCTATTGCTGCGACGTTGGGCGCAGACCAGAGCTGGCGAAGGACGCGTGATCCTATTCTCAGGAGAGGCTGGCATCGGCAAGTCACGCCTGACGGTCGCAATTAGGGATCTGATTGGTGCGGAACAATACACCGAGCTGCATTATTTCTGCTCACCTCATCATCAAGACAGCGCTCTATTCCCCATCATCAATATGCTCGAGCGTGCGGCTGGATTTGGACGGGAAGACACGCCCGCGATCAGATTGGACAAACTAGAAGCATTAATGGCTGAAACCTCCGCGCCCGAGCAGGACGTCGCGCTTGTCGCTGATCTCCTCTTGCTGCCTACCGCACGCTATGAGGCAGTCGAGCCGAATCCGCGACGCAGAAGGGAAGAAACTTTCGAAGTGCTGAACCGGCAGCTCACCGCGTTAGCACGAAAAAAGCCAGTGTTGATGATCTTTGAAGACCTGCATTGGATTGATCCGACCACACGCGATCTGCTCGACATCTTCATCCGTCGAATCGAGCGCATGCCGGTCTTGCTGATTGCAACCTTTCGCCCAGACTTCGCGCCACTATGGGCAGACCAGCCGCACGTTACCGTGCTGACGCTCAACCGTCTGAACCGATTTGACAGCGAGGCTCTGGTTCGACTGCTCGCCTTGAAGACGAAATCGTTGCCGAACGACCTGATCGGCGAAATCGTCGAACGCGGTGACGGCGTGCCGCTGTTCCTGGAGGAAGTGACCAAGACGGTTGTGGATGCGAGTCCACCTCGACGGGGATCGTCGACGACGCGGCCGTCACTTTCCGTGCCATCTACGCTACACGCTTCACTAATGGCCAGGCTTGATCGGATCGGACCCGCGGCCAAGGAGATCGCGCAGATCGGCGCGACGATCGGCCGGGAGTTTTCCTACGAGCTCGCTGCCAAGGTAGCTGAGCGCTCCGAGGTGGAGATCACGGAGACGCTCGGCCGGTTGGTCGAGGCTGGCCTCATCTTTCAGCGAGGCGAGCTGCCGCAGTCGAGCTTTATGTTCAAGCACGGCCTGTTGCAGGACGCAGCTTACAGCACTCTGCTTCGGGACCGGCGCCGGAGCCTACACGCACGAATTGCGCAGGCGATCGAGGAGATGTTTCCCGAGATCGTCGAGAAGCAGCCCGAGGTGGTCGCGCGCCACCGAACCGAAGCAGGTTTGGGTCAGGAGGCGGCGGTTTATTGGCAGCGCGCCGGTGAGCTGGCTTTGCGCCGTTCAGCCGGCAGCGAGGCACTGAAGCATTTTTCCAACGCTTTGCGGCTTCTGGAGGAGATGCCTGACTCGGCGGAGCGCTGGCAGCAAGAGCTCGACATCCGGCTCGGGCTCGGCACTGCACTGGTCAGTGCACGGGGTTTTCGTTCTGCGGGGCACGAAATCGTTGATCATTACGCCCGAGCGGTCACGCTTGGTCGGGGACTGGGCGACGACAAAAAGCTTTTCCGGGCGATGTGGGGAAATTGGTACACAAGTCTGATTACAGGGCACACTGAGCAAGCGCTTGGGATGGCTAACGAGCTCGTCGAGGTGGCCGAGCGGCTCGTTGATCGGGATCTGATGCTGGAGGCATATCACTCGCGTTGGGCAAACTCCCACGTGTTGGGCCTCAATGCAATCACGCTCGCCGACACCGAGCGGGGCATTGCGCTCTACGATCCCGAGCGTCATCACGCGCACGCTTACGACTATGGCGGTCACGATACCGGCGTTTGCGCCTACGCGCACAGCGCTATCACCCTCTGGGTCACCGGCTTTGCGAACCAGGCGATACAAATGTCCGCTGCCGCGCTCGAACTCGGCAATCGGCTAGGCCATCCTCCTAGCCTAGCTCATGCGGCTTGGTGGTCTGCAGCACTTCGCCAAATGCTTCGCGCCGCAGAGCCCTGCCGCGAATACGCCGAACTGACAATACGCATTGGCCGCGAGCAAGGAAGCAACATCTTCGTTGTGTGCCCCCTACTGCTTGGCTGGACGACGTTTCAATCTGGCCAGATAACGGAAGGCCTAGAGCGCATGGAGGATGCCGTCGAAGCCACGCGGCAGTCGGTCCGACGCTTTTACTACGATTATGAACTCCTGGTGTTCGCGGAGGCCCTTCTCAAGGCTGGCGAGGTGGATCGTGCCGAGCAAGTTGTTCAGGAGGCCATCGAGGTCATCACGACAAGTCGCAACCGCCTCTTTGAGGCGGAGGCGCATCGTCTGCTGGGTGCGTGTCTCGCAACTCGCGGCGGCGAAGCGGTACCGGAGGCCGCGCGGCGGCTGTTGCAGGCGATAGAAACAGCCGATCGACAAGGCGCGCTCGCATTCAAGCTCCGCGCCGCCACTAATTATGCCCGTCTGTGGCAGACACGGGAACGCCGCCGCGAAGGACGCGAGCTTCTCCGGCAAACCTATTGTCAGTTCACGGAGGGTCTCGACACCCCGGATCTCAGGGAGGCCAAGGCGCTCTTGGACGAGATGGACGTCAACGGCGCTGCGCCCGCAGGAAGTATGTCGCGCGTCCGGCGCGGAGCTTAGGCCCAAGCCGGGCAGCGCATGCGTGCACCTGTCATAATTTGGCAGGGAACATTGATACTGGTGTGGAGCATTGTCCCTCTACGCATATCTATGCGGGGCTCAAGGTCCACCGGCTTAGCGCGGCACTACAATTCTTGTGGCGCTGCGGATCCACTCAGCCTGCTGGCGGCGCCTTCCCCGCCGCTCCTCTATCTCGTATAGCATCCATACAAGACACACGCCCAGGCAGAGCTCCGAGGAAGCCCACGACCTGCTCTTCTGCTTGCATGGTTAGTGCTGCGCGAGCGAGAGTGCGTGGAGACGTGCGTAATCGCCGAGCTGGACAGTCGCAGTCTCATCCTGGACGCACATGTGCCCCATGCCACGGAGCAGATCTAATCCCTCCGGTCGAGCGAGCTCCACGTTCATGACAAGGTTGCGGCAACCGCGCCTTCCCGCTTCAAAGGCCGCGAGCTGGAGGACGTGGCCATAGATCGTGATCGCGTCGATTGTGTCCCGACCAGCGAGTGCTAGCTCCATGCAATCGCCGTGTGGGTGGAGCTCAGCGACAGCGACCAGGCCATCCGGCGCCAGGCAGCCGATCACGACAACTTCCCTACGGGGTAGCTCACGGCAGTAGCGGGCTATCGATCCGTCCGACACCGCGCCTCCGAAGCGCGCACGCCTCTCATCAAAGGGAAAGCCGAGATAAAAGAGACGAAGCAGTCCCTCAATCTCGTCGGCGGACAACGACCGAAACGAAAGGGAGCCTGCAGCCGGCGTAAGAAACTGAACGGCATTTGAAGTCTTCATCGCTTGTGCCCAATGGTTAAATGAAGGTTGCCAAATCGAGTAGCATTCCTTCCGAAGTGGAGCGCGGTGTGAGAGCGGAAATTGTCTCTGCAGTCGAAGCTCTTTGATATGAGGGTCCGACCGCGCACGTTGTGGTCTCCTTCACAAGATCTGATCACAATCCTGTTGGGACTTTTTTGCGCACTCACGTCCTGTCGGCTCCAGTTAGGAAGACCTGCCTTAGACCACGACCAGAGCTGCATGTAGCAGGTGATGAGAACCTTCGTGCGGACCTTCCGGATTGCTGAGCTCTATTTTCCGGATTATGCGGGGCCCTCCGTGGTTGAATGGCCTCGAGGTGTCATTCGGCCTGCAATATTGACCCCCTAAGCCGGGGGATCGGCGTCCAAAATTGACCCCCTACAGGTTGGTCTGTTGCGCTGCCTGCTTCGTCATGAAGCAGGTGGTCGGGGATGCTGATCGTGGAGACAATCGCCCGGATACGGCGCGAGCACTTCATCAAGGGCAAGACGATCAAGGAGATCGCCCGTGACCTGAAGGTGTCGCGGAACACAGTCCGGAAGGTGCTGAGATCGGGAGAGACCTCATTCGAGTACGAGCGTGTTGTCCAGCCGCGGCCGAAGCTGGGACGATGGGCAGCAGAACTCGACGGGTTGTTGTCAGGGAACGCGGGCAAGTC
>NZ_JADK01000011.1:0-126222 GCF_000518345.1 Bradyrhizobium sp. URHA0013
AATACACCGAGCGCCTGGCCGAAGCCGGCGTGGAGCCCTCTGTCGGGAGCGTCGGAGATTCCTATGACAATGCTCTCGCCGAAACCATCAACGGCCTCTACAAGGCCGAGGTGATCCATCGGCGCGGGCCATGGCGCAGCTTCGAGGCAGTTGAGTTCGCGACGCTGGAATGGGTCGACTGGTTCAACAACCGGCGGCTCCTGGAACCCATCGGCAACATACCGCCAGCCGAAGCCGAGCAACGCTACTACGCCATGCTGGAACAACCCGCGATGGCGGCATAACTTAAACCAAATGGCCTCCGGCAAACCCGGGGCGGTTCATAGGCAGCTGCGTGAGTATTTCCACCGAAGGGAGAGGCTTGTCGACCGACTTGAGCAACTCGACTGAGGCCGAGGTCGGCTTACCCCAGTCCACTTGACCGGCCGCCGGCACGGGATCGGTGTTCAGAGCATTGGCCTCATTGGCATCTGTATCGACCAGGGGAGACGTCGCAATGGCGCCCTGATCTTGCTCAGACAAATTGGGAAGGAGTTCACTGCCTTCTCGCATAGACGGCCGCTGGAGGACGCGGAAGGCCAGCTCAAGTTCCTTCTCGCGACGTTCCGCGACCTGATTAAGACCGCGGAGCTCGGCTTCGAGCGAAATGACCTTATGCTGGGACGCCTCAAGCTTTGAGACTGACCGCACATGAGAGGCCGAGACTTCCTCCAGCTTGACTTTCAGGTCCGCGACAATTGCGTCGGATTCGTCGGCCGACGGCTGCCCCGCATTTTACTGAGACAACCCGCTCCGCAGCTAGCTAATGCCCGCGTCAGTCATTCAAGGATTCAATTGCCATTTGTACGAGCGTTGTATGACTTTTTCGAAGACGCACGAAAAGGCGCGGCGTGAAACGCCAAAACACCTTATTTTACAGGAGTATGAAGGATTGGAGCGGGCGAAGGGAATCGAACCCTCGTATGCAGCTTGGGAAGCCGCAACAGGAGTCGCTATTTAGACTAGGTCAACGATCGTCAAGTCAAGCCGATTAGCGGTGCACCCGACCGGCTCGACACACTAAACGAACCGCGAACAGAACGCCTTCCGTGTTGCATCCGTGTTGCACGGAGCAGAGGGCACTATGCGTAACCCGTTGTAATCCATGGTACTGAGCGTAGTGGGCCGTAGCGGCATTTTCAGGTGCCTTTCGGCCTAGGAACGGAGCGCGTACAGCACAAAACACTGCAATTTTAGGGGTTTTGCGCATTTAGACGCTGGCGATCCCGGGATGACTCGAACATCCGACCTACGGTTTAGGAAACCGTCGCTCTATCCGGCTGAGCTACGGGACCGCGGAACCCGCAGAGCGGGTTACCGGGGCTTCATATCAAAGCGGAGGCGGGATCGGAAGCCCTCACCTCGATCAATGCAAACGCCAGCCGGACAGCCTCACGCCCGGATATTGTTGTCCTTCACCACTTTGCCCCAAGTGGCGACCTGCTTGTCGAAGAAAGTCTTGAAGGCGGGACCATCCTCGAGCAGCAGCGTCATCTGCTGCGTTTCCTTGAGCTGGGCGGCGGTCGCGGGCTCGCTCAGGATCTCCTTGGACGCCGTCGCGAGGGCTGCGACGATGTCCGGCGGCGTGCCCGTGGGCGCGAAGATGCCCCACCAGGCCAGCGTCTCGAAATCCGGGAAGCCGGCCTCGATCGCGGTCGGCGTATCCGGCAGGCCGGGCAGCCGCTCGCGGCCGAGCTGCAGGATAGGGCGCAGCATGTTGGTGCCGAGCTGGGCTGCGACCAGCGCCGCCGATCCCGCGATCAGGTCGACATGGCCGCCGAGCACGTCGTTCATCGCGGGGCCGCCGCCGCGATAGGGCACGTGCATGATCTCGACGCCGGCCTTGTTGCCGAGCACGGTCATGGCGAGATGGCCGAGCGTGCCGATGCCGACGGAGGCATATTTCACCGCGCCGGGCGTCGCCTTGCAGGCCGCCACCACGTCGGCAAAGCTCTTGTAGGGACGGCCCGCGCCGGCGGCGATCACGTAAGGCGCGGTGCCGACCAGCAACACCGGCATCAGCTCGCGCTCGACATCAACGGGCGGCTTGTCGAGGATGGAGGGGATCACCGCGTGGGAATCGAAGGTGACCAGGAACGTCGAGCCGTCAGGCGGGCTCTTGGCGACCTGCGCCGCACCGAGCGCGCCGGCGGCGCCCGACTTGTTCTCGACGATGACGATGCGGTTGAGCTTGGTTTGCAGATGGCTCTGGAGCAGCCGCGCCATCGCATCGGTCGATCCGCCCGGCGGAAACGGCACCACCAGCGTGATTTTTGAAGCCTGCGCCAACGCCGGCGTCATCGCGAGAATAGCCGGCGCTGCGAGCAGCGTCCGTCGTGTGATCGTCATGGTATCCCTCCCCTGTTTTCTCGCGCCCGGCTTTTGCTCTTGGCGCTTTAGGTCGTTCCGAAACCGGATCCCGCTTTTCTGTATTCTGGCCGCGGCGGACTGAAGATGTCCAGCACGCGAGCGCCGTCGGGGCCGGCGCGCATCGTGTGCGGCACGTTGCCGGGCGTGCGCCAGAAATCGCCCTTCTTCACGGCAATCTCCTCATCGCCCTGGACACGGATGGCGGAGCCGTCGAGCAGCACGCCCCATTGCTCCTCGGGATGATGGTGCAGCGTGCCTTGCGCATGCGGCGCCAGGGTCACCACCGACAGCATCGCCTGCTCGCCCGAAAAAATGCGCGTGGTCACCCCTGCCGCGAGCTCGCGAAACAGCCCGGCGCCGGTATCGTCGAGATTGTGGAATTCCTCTTTCTGGCTCACGCCATCCTCCCCTTCTTTTTCTCTGATCAGGATTTGCCATACGAGCCCTGATAACGGCCCTCGCGGATCGCCTTCAGCGTCTCCTCCTCGCGCGCGACCTGGGCGCGCACGGCGTCCAGCAGCGCCGCGGCACCGGCGGCGGCAAACGACACCACGCCGTCCTCGTCGCCGACGACGATGTCGCCGGGCGAGATCACGCTGCCACCGATCGAAACAGGCACGTTGATCTCGCCGGGGCCGTTCTTGTAGGGGCCGCGGTGGATCACGGCGCGGGCGTAGCAGGGAAAGTCATCGGCCGCGAACGCCGCGACGTCGCGGATCGCGCCGTCGATGACATAGCCTTCGGCTTTGCGCCATTGCGCGATATTCTTCATGATCTCGCCGACCAGCGCGCGCGTCTCGTCGCCACCGCCGTCGACCACGATGACGTCGCCCGGACCGACCAGCTCGAGCGCGCGATGGATGGCGAGATTGTCGCCAGGACGGGTGCGGACCGTGAAGGCCGTGCCCACCAGCTTGGCGCCGCGATGATAGGGCTTCAGCCCCACCGCGCCGGGCAGCCGGGCGAGATTGTCTGAAATGACCGAGGTCGGCGCACCGCGAAAGCCCTCGATGATCTCGGCCGGCGGCTTCGGCACGCTGTTCGCAGCGATGGTGATGGTCATGTCCAGAAATCCTTCCGTAATTGTCTTACTCGGCGTGCGCCCGCGCCTTCGCCGGCCAAATCCGGAAGGCGCGCCCCTCCTTCATCCACGCCGCGCGCTCGTCGCGCAACAGCGTGCGGCGAACTTTACCGGAATCATCGCGCGGCGGGACGCTGACGATCTCAAAACTCTCGGGATGTTTGTAGCGGCTGAGCCTGTCCTTCAAAAAGTCCGCCATGCCGTCGGCGATGGCCTGACCATCCGTATCGCCCTCCGGCTCGATGATGGCGTGCACGCGCTGGCCCAATTCCGGATCGGGCAATCCCACCACCACGCAGGAGCGCACACCGGGACTCTCGGAGACCGCCGCCTCGATCTCGGCCGGATAGATGTTGGCGCCACCGCGCAACACCATGTCGGCAAGGCGATCACCGAGATAGAGGTAGCCTTCCGCATCCAGCCGGCCGATGTCGCCGAGCGATTCCCAGCTGTCCGCGCGGCGCTTCGGCTCCGCGCCGAGATAGTGATAGGTGGCGTCCTGGCCGTCATTGTTGAGGAAATAGATCTCGCCCGTCTCGCCCGGCGCGACGTCGTTGCCGTCCTCGCCGATGACACGCAGCTTCGCCGTCTCGCCGATCTTGCCGACCGAGCCTTTATGCGTCAGCCATTCCGTGCCTGATATGACGCAGGAGCCTTGGCGTTCGGTGCCGCCATAGAGCTCCCAGACCCTGTCAGGTCCGAGCCAGGCGATCCAGTTTTCCTTCAGCCAGGGCGGCATGGGTGCAGCCATATGAAACACGGTCTGAAGGCTCGAGACGTCGTAGGCGTTGCGCACGCTCTCCGGCAGCGCCCAGATCCGGTGCATCATGGTCGGCACGAAATTGACCCATTGCACGCGCTCTTGCGCGATTTGCCGCAGCGTCTCCTCGGCGTCGAACCTGGTAAGCCCGGTGAGCTGGCCGCCGGTGAACAGCGCGTAGTGCGACACGATGAACGGCGCGTTGTGGTAGAGCGGACCGGGATTGAGCAGCGAGACCCCGAAGGGGATGTTGAGCGGCGGCGCGGCGATGGTGTCGGTCACCGCCGGCTGGTGATCGAGGATCACCTTCGGGCGGCCGGTCGATCCGCCGCTGGTCATGGCTTTCCAATAGCGCGCCACCGGTGCGGTGAGCGGCTCGTCCGAAAAGCCTTCCGGCACGAAATCCGCGGGCAGTCGGTTCGGCGCGTTCCAGTCGACTTCGCCGCCGACCACCAGCGCCGGCTTCAGGATGTCGAGCACCGCGGCGGCTTCGCCACGCGGCAGCCGCCATGACAGCGAGGTCGGCGTCGCTCCGCATTTCCACACCGCAAACGAGGTCTCGAAGAACGCATTGCCGTTCGGCAAACCGATCGCGACGAAGTCGCCGGGCTTGACGCCCTTGGCCATGAACGCCCGCGCGCGCCGGTTGGCGCCGCGCTCGAGCGCATCCCATGTCAGCGTATCCTGCCCGTGACGGACGGCGATCGTGCCTTGCGGTTTGCGCTCGGCGTACCAGCGCGGCACATCGGACAGGGGCAGCAGCATCAGGCGTTTCCACTTCGTTTTCTTGGCGTCGCCTACAAGGCGACCGCAGGATGAAGTGACGCTGTGACTCCTGCGCCACGTCAAGCAAAAAATGTCAGCATCGCAGTCATGAAATTCCCGGGTTCCATGGGTGACAAGCAGGCCATAAAGGGGCAAAAATCAGCCCGACTCAGTTCGGGTTGAGTTTTGCAAGGAATGCTCTCGTAGAATGTCGGACGTAGTTGCATCGCGTCGTGCGGCGCTTGTGGTTGCCGCAGCAGGATTTTTCCTGCTGGCGCCGTCGCATGCCCAGGCACAATGGTGGAAGCGCGCGCCTGTTGACTTCGAGGCCTGCGCCGACGCCGCCGAAAAAGCCACGACCAAATCCGAGAAGACGGCTGCGCTTGCCGACTGCAACGCCAAATTCGCCGGCCGGCGCAAGGCAGGCGGCGGCTATTCCTATTACGATTTCCTCCAGGACCGCACCTTCGATATCGCCGGCCCCAATCCGACGCCGGAGGAGCAGAAGAAGATCGACGAAGCCTACACCGTCTATCTCGCCAATCAGCGCCGCAGCAATGAAGCCGCGCAGGCCACCGCGCGCCAGCAGCGCGAGCAGCAGGAACAACAGGTGCAGCAGCTCCAGCGGGTCGCGTTGCGAACCGAGGTCGAGCGCGTGCCGGTGCCGGTCGAGCGGCCGAAAGTCCAGCAGGCCGCCATCGGCGACGCGCGGCCGCGGCCGAAGGGCGCGCCCTGCACCAAGGGCTCGTTCTCCTGCGAATGGCCGCGGCTGTCGGATGGTTTGAACGACATCAAGAAGCTGTTCAGCCCGACGCCGAGCAAGCCCGCTAAGAAGGGCTGAGTCTCGGCAGCAGCTACAAACTCCGCTGGTCGTCCCGGCCTAGCGCGCAATTGCGCGCGGGGGGCCGGAACCCATTACCCCAAGGGGTAGTTGTGGGGCGAGACTGGGAACCGCGAGTCTTCGCCAAATGCAATTCGGTGGTTATGGGTCCCGGCCCCCCGCGCGCAATTGCGCGCTAGGCCGGGACGACGACTGAAGATGTGGTCTCAGCCGTCCAACTCACACCCAAAGCCGCGCCTCAGTTCGTGTGCTTCTTCTTGCTGCGCTTGGGAGACGCAACGGGCGCATTCGCAGGCGCCGTTGTCGTCGGAGAACTGCCCAATTGCGACCTGCTCTCCTGCAATCGCCTGTCATAGCCGGGAGAGTTCATGACCGTCGGCGGCCGGGCCTCCGCGACCGAGGACGCGGCGCAGAGCACGGCCAACGCGAATCCGATCGTCAGACGACGTTTCATCGTTGCTCCTCCCGTCGCGCAGCCTGAACTCATGCGTTATCCGCGAACCTGCTGCGGCGTCAGCCGCGATGAGCCCTTGCCCGCGGCCTCAGCCTCTTTGATCAGCGCAACAATGCGGCGCGACAGCGGCACGTCGACATTGTTTTGCTCGGCGAGCGCGATGATCGCGCCCTGGAGATAGTCGATCTCGGTCTTGCGGCCCTGCTTCAAATCCTGCCACATCGAGGAACGCGCCTCGGGAGCGATCTTCATGGTCCGTCCCAGGATCAGCTTGAAAATCGGATCAGGCAGTCTCAGCAAGCTGGGCGTCCAGGATGACGGGATCGGCGTCGCCGAGACCGGTGTAATGCCCGCGGCCCTCATCGCAGCCAGCCCCTCCGCCATCTGGTCGGCGAACAGCCTTCGCCAGTCGCGGTTCGCCAATTGCGCGGCGAGCGGCATGTCGGACAAGGCGCTGAGCGCGTTGTTCAAATTGATGATCAGCTTGCCCCATTGCACGCCGGTGATGTCGCGGCTCGCACGCATGGCGAGCCCCGGCACCGACAGCGCTGCTGCCGTGTTCGCATCGTCTTCGCCGACATGAATGTCGCCGGAGGTCGAGCGGTGGAAGCGCCCCTCGCCCATCCCGACTACGTTGAAAGGCACCATGCCGGCGAGCACGCGGCGGTCGCCCATGCGCTCGCGCAGCACCGCGACATTACCGACGCCGTTTTGCAGCGAGACGATGACGGCGTCCTGCGGCGCATGCTGCGCGATCTGGTCGGCGACACCGGCCGTGTCGGCGCTCTTCACCGTGACCAGCACGATGCCGGCACTGTGGAAGATCGCGGGATCTTCCGACAGCGCGAGTTGGCCCGGGTCGAGCTTCGTCTCGGAGCCGTCGAAGTCGGTCAGAACCAGGCCGAACCGCTCGATCTCGGTCTTCACCCGCGGCCGCACCAGGAACGCGACGCGGCGGCCGGCAGCCGCCAAGGTGCCGCCGACGAAACATCCGATGGCGCCTGCGCCGGCCACCACGATCGGTCGATCCGCCATCACCTCGGCTTGCCCCCTTTAACGATCTGCCCTCGATAGCAGAGGCTGTGCCTGCTGCCCATTCCCGCAGTTGCGGCGCAATCGCCTTGTAACCGTCATGACAGCCTCATATGTTTTCGAACGGGGCTTGTTACCGGCAAGAAAGCGCCAAAGGAGAACGCCATGGGTTTGCTCGACGTCCTCAACGGCATGCAGAACGGCCCGCGCGGCCCAAGCACGCCGAGTTCACAATCCTCATCCAGCGGCGGCATGTCGCCCATGACCATGGCCCTCCTTGGCCTGCTCGCCTGGAAGGCATTCAAGCATTTGAGCGGCAACCAGAGCGGCAGCGCGCCGCAGCCGTCCCCGGCACCGACGCCGACACATCTCCCCCCGTCGGTGAATGGTCTCGGTGACCTGTTGAAGGGCGGCCTTGGCGGCCTGCTCGCGGGCGGCGCGGCCGGCAGCGTGCTCAGCGGCGGGCTCGGCGATCTCCTCAACCAGCTGCAGCAGAGCGGTCATGGCGACGCTGCCAATACCTGGGTCGGCAAGGGCGAGAACAAGGCGATCGCACCAGGCGATCTCGCCAATGCGCTCGGCGCCGACCAGATCGAGAGCCTGTCCGCCCAAAGCGGCCTGTCTCGTGACGAGCTGCTCTCCGGCCTCAGCCAGTATCTGCCGCAGGTGGTCGATCATCTGACGCCGGACGGACGGCTGCCGACCGAGCATGAGATCGCGGGCAGAGTCTGATTTAGTTTAGTCAAACGAGGGAAGCACGGACATGAGCATGGGTGGCTTGTTGTGGATCATCGTCGTCGGCTTCGTCGCCGGCCTCATCGCGCGTTGGCTGGCGCCGGGACCGAACAATCCGAGCGGCTTCATCCTCACCACCATCCTCGGCATCGCCGGCGCGTTTCTCGCGACCTTCATCGGCCAGGCCATCGGGCACTACAGTCCCGACCAGGGCGCGGGATTCATCATGGCCACCATCGGCGCCGTGGTGGTGCTGTTCATCTGGCACCGGCTGGTGGCGAGCGGCGTGATCAAGGGGTGACGCGCTAAGGCGTCTGGGGAAAGGCACACGGCCCCCACATCGTCATTGCGAGGAGCTCTTGCGACGAAGCAATCCAGATTGTTGCCTTGGAGGCAGTCTGGATTGCTTCGCTTCGCTCGCAATGACGACTTCACGTCACCAAATGCATGCCCGCATCCATGCGCACGACCTCGCCGGTCATGTTGCTGGAGGCCGGCATCGCCAGGAAGCAGACGAGTTGCGCGATGTCTTCCGCCGATGATGCGACCTTCAGCGGCACCTTGGCCACGACGCTGTCGCGCACTTGCTTGGCGCCCGCCTCGCCACGGCCTTTGGTGAACCAGGGCGTATCGATATAGCCCGGGCATACCGTGTTGACACGGATCAGCGGCGCCAGCGCGCGCGACAGCGACAGCGTCATCGTGTTGAGCGCGCCCTTGCTCGCGGCGTATGCGATCGACGATCCGACGCCGCTGATGCCGGCGACGGAGGAGATGTTGACCACGGCGGACGGCCGCCCAGAGGCCTTGGCGCCCGCCTCGAGCAGGCTGCGCGCCGCGCGCACCATCTGGAACGGGCCGATGGTGTTGACGCCGTACAGGCGCTGGAAATCTTCCGCCGACAATCCATCGAGATCGGCATGAGCGACATGCTTGGTGGTGCCGGCATTGTTGACGAGCACGTCGAGCCGGCCCCAGGCGCCAGCTGCCGCAACGATCTTGCGGCAATCGTCATCCTTGGAGACGTCGCCCTGCGCGACCAGAACTTCCGGTGAGCCCGCTTTGCGGCACAGCTCAGCGGTCGCCTCCGCTTCCTTCTGGCTCGAGGAATAGTTGATGACGAGCCGCGCTCCGCTCCGTGCGAGAATTTCCGCGGTCGCAGCACCCAGGCCGGAGGCGGACCCCGTCACGATTGCGCACAAACTGTCCTTTGCCATCCGGATTTCCTTCCCCTTGATTGAGTATCGACATTCTGTTTAGCGAGTTTGCCGCGCCCTGCAAATCGAGCAAACTCCGCTAAGCGGAATTAGCTCATCGCCCATGCCCGCGCCGCAGGTTGACCTGCGATCAGCGCTTGTCAGGGCCATGGCTTTTTTGGATCATCGGGCGCAAGAAGAACCTGCGCGTCCGCCCACGGGGCGGGAAGCGCCAATGGCAAAACACGGGGAACGCTGTGGCGGAGAGTGACAATATCGTCGTCGAGACCGCGGAGAAAATCTTCGCCGATCTCGCCGATCCGCAGACCGTCAACAACGACAAGAAGGATTCATGGCAGGCGCCGCTGTGGCAGGCGCTGAGCGAAGCCGGCCTGCCGTTGGCCTGGGTGCCGGACGATCTCGGCGGCTCCGGCGCGAGCCTTGCCGACGGCTTTGCGCTGCTGAACGCGGCCGGCCGTTTCGCAGTCGCGGTTCCCCTGGCCGAGACCATGCTCGCCGGCTGGCTGCTGGCGCAGGCGAAGATCGCCTCCCCCGAGGGCGAGATGACCGTGCTGCCGGCATCCCCGAAGGATCGGATCACGCGCGATGCCGATGGTGCGCTCTCCGGCCGCGCCCGCGGCGTGCCCTTCGCAAAGGCGGCAAAGCACTTCGCAGTGCTGGTCCACGGCAAGGACGGCGCCTCGATCGCGCTGGTCGATGCGAGCAAGGGCCGGATCGAGACCGGGCTCAATGTCGGCTACGACCACAGCGACACCGTCACGCTCGACAAGGTGCAGCCCGTCACCGTCAAGCCCGCCCCGAGCGGCTTTGACCAGACCACAATGATGCTGATGGGCGGCGTCGCGCGCAGCCTTCAGATCGCGGGCGCGCTGGAATCGATGCTCGACATCTCCGTGCGCTATTCCAACGAGCGCGTCGCGTTCGAAAAGAAGATCTCGAAATTCCAGGCGGTGCAGCACAATCTCGCCCGCCTCGCCGGCGAGTCGGCTGCTGCCCTTGCCGCGGCGACCTCGGCCGCCGATGCTATCGCCAACGCAAAGTCGTTCGACGACGCGGTCTACCTCGAAGCCGCCTCGGCAAAAATCCGCTGCGCGGAAGCCGCGGAAAAGGGCGGCGCCATCGCGCATCAGGTTCATGGCGCGATCGGCTTCACCTTGGAGCACATCCTGCACCGCTATTCGCTGCGGGCATTGGCCTGGCGCGATGATTTCGGTTCGGAAAGCCACTGGGCCGTCGAGCTCGGCAAGCTCATTGCCAACCGCGGAGCCGACGAATTGTGGCCGCTCGTGGCTTCGCGCTGATCAGGGACGAGACAACAATGACTGCTGCCCTCCGTTTCGATCCGATCCGCCTGCCCGAGAAATGCGAGCAATTGCGCAAGGAAGTGCGCGCCTTCCTCGCGGAGGAAATCGCCGCCGGCACCTTCGATCCGCACAAGCCCAACCGTGAAGACACCGACGCGCCGGAATTTTCTCGCCGGGTCGGCGCCAAGGGTTGGCTCGGCATGACATGGCCGAAAAAATATGGGGGCCAGGAGCGCTCGTTCCTCGAACGTTACGTGGTGACCGAGGAGATGCGCGTCGCCAACGCGCCGACGCGGCGGTTCTTCGTCGCCGACCGCCAGAGCGGGCCGGTTCTGATCAAGTACGCCCCGGAGCACATCAAGATGGACATCCTGCCGCGTATTTGCCGCGGCGAGATCTGCTTCGCGATCGGCATGAGCGAGCCGAACTCCGGCTCGGACCTGTTCGCCGCGAAGACGCGCGCGACCAAGACCGACGGCGGCTATCTCATCAACGGCACCAAGATCTGGACCTCGTCGGCGCATATCGCCGACTACATGATCGCGATCTTCCGGACGTCGCAGCCGACCAACGAAAACCGGCGTCACGGCCTGACCCAGTTCCTGGTCAAGATGAAGCAGCCCGGCATCCAGGTGAACCCGATCGGCCAGATCACCGGCCAGTACGAGTTCAACGAGGTCGTCTTCACGGATTTCTTCGTGCCCGACGATCATGTACTCGGCGAAGTCGACGGCGCCTGGAAGCAGGCCACCAGCGAGCTCGCTTATGAGCGTTCGGGCCCCGAGCGTTTCCTGGAGACCTATTACGTGCTGACCGAGCTGGTTCGCGCTGTCGGCCCCAATCCTGATACCCGCAGTGCCGAAGGCATCGGCCGGCTGGTGGCGCAGCTCCACACCATGCGGCGCATGTCGGTCTCGGTCGCGGGCATGCTGCAAGCCGGCAAGGAGCCGGTCGTTGAAGCCTCCATCGTCAAGGACATCGGCACCGTGTGGGAACAGCAGCTGCCGCACCGCGTGCGCGATCTCGCCGCCTTCGTCGAGGAGACCGCGACCAACCGCGAGACGCTGGAGCGGCAGCTCGACTTCGCCATCAAAACCGCGCCGAAACTCACCATCCAGGGCGGCACCACCGAGGTGCTGCGCGGCATCATCGCCCGCGGGCTTGGTTTGCGCTAATCATTCGAGGACATCATGAGCACTTACAAAGATATCGGCGTCGAGAAAGTTGGTCACGTCGGCACCATCGAAATCCGCCGCCCGCCGCTCAACTTCTTCGACATTTCGCTGATCAACCAGATCGCGGACGCGCTCGACGAGTTCGATCGCGACATCGAGATTCGCGCCTCGGTGCTGTCGGCGCAGGGCAAAGCGTTTTGCGCCGGCGCGAATTTCCAGGATCCGGCACGGCAGGCGCAAGAGGCACGCGAAGCCGACAAGACGGCAAAGGGCGATCCGGCCGACAGCCTCGGGGCGATCAACCATCTCTATATCCAGGCCGTGCGCATCTTCCGCGCCAAGAAGCCGATCGTCGCGGCCGTGCAGGGCGCCGCCATCGGTGGCGGATTGGGCCTCGCGGTCTCGGCGGACTTCCGGGTCACCTGCCCCGAAGCGCGCTTCTCCGCGAACTTTACCAAGCTCGGCTTCCATCCCGGCTTCGGCCTGACCGTGACGCTGCCCGAGCTGATCGGCAAGAACAACGCCGAACTGATGTTCTACACCAGCCGCCGCGTCACCGGCGAGGAAGCCTTCAAATGGGGCCTCGCCAACGAACTGGTGCCGCAGGACCAGGTCAAGGCGGCGGCACTGAAGCTCGCCAGCGAAATCGCCGAATGCTCCCCGCTCGGCCTCGTCTCCACCCGCGCCACGATGCGCGCCGGGTTGGCCGACCGCGTCATGGCGGCGACCAATCACGAGCTCGAGGAGCAGACCCGCCTGCGCGCGACGGAAGACTTCAAGGAAGGCGTGAAAGCCACGGAAGAGCGGCGGACGGCGAATTTCAAGGGCAGGTGATTGCGGCAGGGTCGCGCCGCACGCCCTCTCTCAATCCGTCATCCTGAGGTGCGAGTAGCGCGATGCCTAGCATCGCGCTGGGAGCCTCGAAGGATGAGCGGCCCCGCTGGTGGCCGTCGCCCTTCGAGGCTCGCGCAAGAGGCGAGCACCTCAGGGTGACGGATCACTACCAAGCACTCAACTGACGCGGAACGTCACCCCACCGAGCAAGAACTCGTTGCCCGCCACGGCATGTCCCTTCGCCCTCGCGGCGTGCAACACACCGGCAACATCAGCGACCCGAAACTCCAGCGCGCTCATGATTTCGCTGGCGCCCTCCACGAAGCGGAAGGTCGCGTTGGGCAACTTCAGTTCAGCATCGCCGCTCGGCGCAACGCCGATGATCTTGCCCCAATGCTCGGCCAGCCCTTGCGGATCCGGGCTCTGCATTTCCACGCTCGTCAACGCCTGCGTCACGTCCTTGCGGATGAATTTTTGCCAATTGGGGCCGGCCGGTGGATAGGGTCCCAAAATGTCGTCGCTGCCTTCGGTGTGGTTGAACTCGATGAAGGCGGCGCGGCAGTCGCGGGGATGGAGCTGCACGCCGTGATAGGGCGCGTGGTCGATGACGTTGGCGGTGCGCACGCCCAGCGCGTTGGCGTTACGACCGCGCTCGTCGGGATCGTTACAGCAGAAGATCGCCATGTAGCCGCCGCGCCCGCCGCTCTTCTCGATGAAGCGGCCGGCCGTGGTGCCGTCCTTGAACGGCGCGACCACCTCCAGCAGGATCGTGCCGACCGGCAGCAGCGCGTTCTCCAGGCCGTACTTTGCGACATTGCCGTCGCGGTAGCAGACAGCGAGGCCCATGATATCAGCGATATCGGTGATTACGGGCGCGAGCTGCGGCGCGACCAGGCAGATCTGCCGCAACCGCATATAGGGCGCCATCGTCATGCGCCCTTGAAGGTCGGCTTGCGCTTCTCGACGAACGCCTTGGCGGCCTCCTTGTGATCCTCGGTGTCGCTGCAGCGGGTGTGGTGGATCGCCTCGCCGTCGAAGCAATCCTCCAGCGCCAGATGCTCGGCATTGTTGATGTTGCGCTTGATGAAGCCGAGCGCGATCGAGGGCCCTTGCGCCAGCGACAGTGCGAGCTCGTGCGCGGCCGCGTCGATCTCGGCGTCGGGGACGACCTTCGTCACCATGCCGATCGCATGCGCTTCCCTCGCGGAAAGCACCGGCGAGGTCAAATAGAGCTCGCGCGCCCGCGCGCTGCCGAGCAGCTGGGTGAGGAAATAGGTGCCGCCGTAATCGCCGGAGAAGCCGACCTTTGCGAACGCGGTGGTGATCTTGCAGGATTCGGAGGCGACGCGGAGGTCGCACGACAGCGCCATCGACAGACCCGCGCCGGCGGCAGCGCCGTCGAGCTGCGCCACCACGGGTTTTGGCATCTGGTGCAGGATGCGCGACACCTCCATGCCGCGGCGCAGGTTCGCCATCTTCACTTCGAACGGCAGCGGCGCCCGGCCCTCGGCCATCGACTTGACGTCGCCGCCGACGCAGAAGCTGCCGCCCGCGCCCTTGAACAAGACCGCACGCACCTCCGGATCATCAGCCGCGCGCCGTGCCGCCACGACCAGCCCGGCGACCATGTCCGGGTTGAGCGCGTTCTTCCGCTCGGGCCGGTTCATGGTGATGGTGAGCAGCCCGCCTTCGAGCTTCTGCAGGACCATGTCGTTCATGGGACGTCTCCCTTGCTGTTGTTTGCTTCGGTCTATCGACGCTCGTCATTGCGAGCGAAGCGAAGCAATCCAGAAATGTTTCCGCGGAGACAGCCTGGATTGCTTCGTCGCCTCGCTCCTCGCAATGACGAGGTTTATTTCTTCACCAACGGGCAGCGCGACTGCTCCAGGGACTGGAACGCTTCGCTGCCGGGCACGGTGGCGAGCAGCTTGTAGTCGTCCCAGCGGCCCTTGGATTCCGACGGCTTCTTGACCTCGAACAGGTACATGTCGTGCAACATGCGGCCGTCCTCGCGGATCTTGCCGTTCTTGGCGAAGAAGTCGTTGATCGGCGTCTCCTTCATCACTTTCATGACTGTTGCAGCGTCGGTCGTGCCGGCCGACTTCACGGCCTTCAGATAGTGAGTCACGGAGGAATAGACGCCCGCTTGCGCCGAGGTCGGCGGCCGCTTCATGCGCTCCTGGAAGCGCTTCGAGAACGCGCGGGTGTCGTCGTTGAGATCCCAGTAGAAGGCTTCCGCAAGCAACAGGCCCTGCGCGGTCTCGAGCCCGATCGAGTCGATGTCGGTCACGAAGGCGAGCAGCGGCGAGACCTTCTGGCCGCCCTTGGTGATGCCGAACTCGGCCGCCTGCTTGATGGCGTTGACGGTGTCGCCGCCGGCGTTCGCAAGCCCGATCACCTTTGCCTTCGAGGCTTGGGCCTGGAGCAGGAACGACGAGAAATCCGACGTGTTGAGCGGATGGCGCACGCTGCCAAGCACCTTACCGCCGGTCTTGGTCACGACGGCGCTGGTGTCCTTCTCCAGATCCTGGCCGAAGGCGTAGTCGGCGGTGAGGAAGTACCAGGTGTCGAGGCCGGACTTCACGGCCGCAAGGCCGGTCACATTGGCCTGACCGTAGGTGTCGAACACGTAGTGGATGGTGTAGGGACCGCAGGCCTCGTTGGTCAGGCGGATCGAGCCCGGGCCGTTGAACATGATGATCTTGTTACGCGCTTTCGCGATCTCGCCGGCGGCAAGCGCGGTCGCGGAGGCCGCGACGTCGTAGATCATCTCGACGCCCTGATTGTCGAGCATGTCGCGAGCGATGTTGGCGGAGAGATCGGCCTTGTTCTGATGGTCGGCAGCCAGCACCTGGATCTTGCGGCCGAGCACCTCGCCGCCAAAGTCCTCCACGGCCATCTTGGCCGCGGTCTCGCTGCCGGGGCCGGTGATGTCAGCATAGAGGCTCGACATGTCGAGGATACCGCCGATCTTCAGTGACGGCTTGTCCTGGGCCTGCACGGCGCTTGCACTCAGCGCCAGCGCAGCAGCGAAAATGCCCGACAAAACATGCTTCATGGAAAAGATCTCCCTTATCGCGCCGTACTCTGATGGCGGCTTGGTTATTGCTCTTGGTTAAAGCTGTTGCCTAAAGCTGTTGCCGCAATCATGCCGCATGCACAAGAGCGCAGCAAGCGCGAGCTGCGACGCAGGTCGCGCTTGTATCGCGCGTTTTCCGCAAAACGGAATGGCTCGGTCAGGATAAACGTTTGTCCGTCATTGCGAGCGCAGCGAAGCAATCCAGAGTCCCTCCATGGAAAGATTCTGGATTGCTTCGCTGCGCTCGCAATGACCGCGTGTGAGGAAGGCTCTTCGCGACACGCCGCGCTTGAGTTAAAACTGGCGCGTAACGCAACCTCACCGGGCAACGTGACCCAACGGCTTCACCTGATCGCAATCCTTCTCTTCGCGGGTCAGAGCGCATTCGCGAGCCCGTGCCAGTTCGAGTCCCAGGGCGAAGGCCGCGTCGCCGCGATCGATGCGCGCAGTCTGCGTCTCGATGACGGCCGGGAAATCCGCTTGACCGGCATCGAGCCGACCGCGACCACGAAGCAGGCGCTGACCTCGCTGCTCGCCGGGCGCGACGTTATTTTGATTTTGCGCAGCGCTGACGACACGCCCGATCGCTATGGCCGCCAAGGCGCGCTGGTCTTTGTCGGCGAGAGCGACATCTCCGTGCAGGCAACGCTCCTCGCCCAGGGCGACGCCATCGTCTCCGCCGAGATCGCCGATAAGAACTGCGCGGCCGCCCTGATGGCGGCGGAGGCCGAGGCGAGGCGCCAAAAAAAGGGCAGCTGGGCTGACCCGTCGGCCATAAAAAACGCGGAAAGTCCGGACGATATTTTGGCGGGGATCGGGCGTTTTGTGGTGGTCGAGGGCAAAGTCCTGTCGGTCCGGCAAGCTGGGGCAATGACCTACCTCAACTTCGGACGGAACTGGACACGCGGCTTCGCCGTGACTATTTCAAAGCGCATGGTACCCGCGTTCGAAGGCGCCGGGATCGTCCTTAAGTCTCTGGAAAATAAACGTATTCGTGTCCGGGGCTGGGCTGAGGGGAATACGGGGCCGCGTATCGATGTACGCCTCGTGGGACAGATCGAGTTGCTGGGCGCAAACGAGCCGACAGGGGTAAGGCCCTAAAAGGGGCCAGGCACGGGTTAAGCGACGTGAATGGGGTGCTAGGACGGCACGGACGAGGTGAACGCCGCCGCCTGCGGGCAGCGCCGGCTGCGCTATGCCTCGTGCTGGGTTCAGCCCTCGCCGGCTGCGGCGATATGGGCCGGTTCCAGACCGCGGCGGCCCCGCCGACCGTCGCGATGCCCAAGCCGAAGCCGGCCGTCGCGCAGACCCCCGCCACCGAGAAGGAGCACGAGCGCATCCTGGCGAGCTATGGCGGCACCTACGACGACCCCAGGCTCGAATCGCTCGTCACCAAGACCGTCGACCGGTTGGTCGCGGCGTCCGACCGCCCCGATCAGGGTTACCGGGTCACGATCCTCAATTCCGGCGCGGTGAACGCCTTCGCGCTGCCGAACGGTCAGCTCTATGTCACACGCGGCCTTCTTGCGCTGGCGAGCGATACGTCGGAATTGTCCTCCGTGCTCAGCCACGAGATGGCGCATGTGCTGTCCAAGCACGCCGCGATGCGTGAGGACCAGGCCCGCCAGGCGGCGATCGTCACCCGCGTCGTCACCGACATGAGCAACGATCCCGATCTCACCGCGCTCGCGCTCGCCAAGACCAAGCTGACGATGGCGAGCTTTTCGCGCAATCAGGAGTTCGAGGCCGACGGGGTCGGCGTCGGCATTTCCGCCAAGGCCCATTTCGACCCTTATGGTGCCGCACGCTTTCTCTCGGCGATGGAGCGCAATGCCGAGCTGAAGGTCGGCAAGACTTCGCTCGATCCGCGCGCGCAGGATTTCACCTCGTCGCATCCGGCAACGCCCGAGCGCGTGCAGAACGCGCAGACCATCGCGCGGCAATACGCAGCGCCAGAGGGCGGCGAGCGCGACCGCGAGACCTATCTCGCCGCGATCGACAATCTCGTCTACGGCGAAGACCCCAGCGAAGGTTTTGTCCGCGGCCGGCGCTTCCTGCATCCGAAGCTCGGCTTCACCTTCCAGGCGCCGGACAATTTCACGCTCGACAACACCGCGCAGGCCGTGATCGGCGTGCGCGACGGCGGCTCGCAGGCGATGCGGTTCGACGTCGTGCGGGTGCCGGCCGAACAGTCGCTCGGCGATTACCTGAATTCCGGCTGGATGGAGGGCGTCGAGAAGGCCTCCACCGAGGACATCACCATCAACGGTTTTCCGGCTGCGTCCGCGACCGCGAAGGGTGACCAGTGGCAGTTCAAGGTCTATGCGTTGCGCTTCGGCAGCGACGTCTACCGCTTCATCTTCGCGGCCCGGCAGAAATCGACCGAGAGCGAGCGCAATGCGCGCGAGACCGTCGGTTCATTCCGCCGGCTGACGCTCGACGAGATCCAGGCCGCGCGCCCGCTGCGCATCAAGGTCATCACCGTGCAGCCCGGCGACACCGTGGAATCGCTCTCCCACCGCATGGCCGGCGTCGATCACCCCGCCGAGCGCTTCCGCGTCCTCAACGGGCTCGATCGCAACGCGCAGGTGAAGGTGCGCGATCGTGTGAAGGTCGTGGCGGATTGACCTACACTAAACTGCCGTAGGGTGGGCAAAGCGAAGCGTGCCCACCATTCCCGGTCAGGATTGTTGAAAGGTGGTGGGCACGGCGCTTACACGCCTTTGCCCACCCTACAAGCTCCGCCCGATCAGCGCCCCGCATCCATATCGCCGGCCTCGCGCTGGCCGCTGAGCCAGAGCGCAAGCAAGGTCCAGAACGCCCCTGACAGCAGGTACGCACCCGAGGCGATGACGCCGAGATTGGTGGCAAGCAGCAGAGCGACCAACGGTGCAAAGCCGGCGCCGAACAGCCAGGCCATGTCGGAGGTCAGCGCCGAGGCCGTGTAGCGATACGCTTGCTTGAAGTTCGATGCGATCGCACCCGACGACTGGCCGAACGACAGACCGAGCAGGATGAAGCCGATCACCATGTAGATGGTCTCGCCGAACGCGCCGGCATCGAGCAGCTGCGGGGCAAAGCCGCTGTAGATCGCAATCGCAATCGCCGATCCCATCAGCAGCGACTTGCGGCCGACGCGGTCGGCGATGACGCCGGAGAGCACGATCGCGCCGACGCCGAACACGGCGGCGACGATCTCGATGATCAGGAAGCGCACCGGGCTTTCGCGCGTGAACAGGAACACCCAGGACAGCGGAAACACCGTAACCATGTGGAACAGCGCGAAGCTTGCCAGCGGCGCGAACGCACCGAGCATGATGTTCTGGCCTTCGCGCGCCACCGTCTCGGAGATGCGCGAGGGCTGCAATTCGCGGGTCTCGAATAGCGAGGCATATTCTTCCGTCGTCACCATGCGCAGGCGCGCGAACAGCGCCACGACGTTGATGGCAAAGGCGACGAAGAACGGATAGCGCCAGCCCCAATCGAAGAAGTCGTCGGCCGAGAGATTCCCGGCGAAATAGGCGAACAGGCCGCTCGCCACGATCAGACCGAGCGGCGCGCCAAGCTGCGGCACCATCGCGTACCAGCCGCGCTGCGAAGGCGGCGCGTTCAGAGCCAGCAGCGAGGCCATGCCGTCCCAGGCGCCGCCCCAGGCCAGACCCTGTGCGATGCGCGCCAGCGCCAGCAGCCAGATCGCGGCAGCGCCGATCTCGTGATAGCCGGGCAGGAACGCGATCGCGACGGTGGCGGTGCCGAGCAGGAACAGCGCCGAGATCAGCTTGGCCGTCTTGCCGTACCCGCGGTCGACCGTCATGAAAATGACGGTGCCGATCGGCCGGGCCATGAAGGCCAGCGCGAAAACCATGAAGGAATAGAGGGTGCCGGTCAGTTCGCTCGTGAACGGAAACACCAGGCGCGGGAAGACGATCACCGAGGCGATCGCAAAGACGAAAAAGTCGAAGAATTCCGAGGTGCGGCCGATGATGACGCCGATAGCGATCTCGCCGGGACTGGCCTGGTCGTGGCCGTGCTCGCCCGAGTGGTCTGCCATTGCGGGGGTCTGTGCCGTCGCCATTCGCGCGCCCTTAACGTCCTGAAAACCAAAGCCGACCGCCCGGCGAGGCGCCAGGCAATCTAGCCCTGTCTGGCGCAACATCCCGCACTGCAACATTGGACAAATTGTCCAATGTCCGGATTGCTGCGCCGCAGCTACCCCTTGGCCACGCAAAAGAAACTCATTCTCATAAGGCTCGGCCCGTGTCCCGTTTCAAGATCCTGGCGCTGCTACCCCTGGCGGTTGCACTCAGCGGCTGCAACTACGTCGTGCTGGCGCCGGCCGGCGATATCGCAGCGCAACAGCGCGACCTCGTCATCATCTCCACCGTCCTGATGCTCCTGATTGTCGTCCCCGTGATGGCGCTGACGGTGCTGTTCGCCTGGCGCTACCGCCAGTCCAACACCGACGCCCGCTACGAGCCGGAATGGGACCACTCGACCAGCCTCGAGCTGGTGATCTGGTCGGCGCCGCTCTTGATCATCGTTTGCCTGGGCGCGCTGACCTGGATGGGCACGCATCTGCTCGACCCCTATCGCACGCTCGGCCGCATCCATGCCGACCGCGCCGTGGACCAATCCAAAGCCCCGCTCGAGGTCGACGTCGTCGCACTCGACTGGAAGTGGCTCTTTATCTATCCGGACTACGGCATCGCCACCGTCAACGATCTGGCAGCTCCCGTCGATCGCCCCATCAACTTCCGCATCACAGCGTCCTCGGTGATGAACTCGTTCTACATCCCCGCGCTGGCCGGCCAGATCTACGCGATGCCGGGCATGGAGACCAAGCTCCACGCCGTCGTGAACCACGCCGGCACCTACCGGGGCTTTTCCGCGAACTACAGCGGCGCCGGCTTCTCCGGCATGCACTTCAACTTCCAGGGTCTCGATGACAAGGGCTTTGACGCCTGGATCGCCAGCGCCAAGTCCGGCGGCGGCTCGCTCGGCCGCGCCGAGTATCTCCAGCTCGAAAAGCCCAGCCAGAACGAGCCGGTGCGGCGCTACGGCACCGTCGATTCCGATCTCTACCGCCTGATCCTCAACATGTGCGTCGAGACCGGCAAGATGTGCCAGAGCGAGATGATGGCGATCGACGCCAAGGGCGGCCTCGGCCATGAGGGCCTGAACAACACCCTGCCGCTGGCCTACGACAAGTACGCCCGCCGCGGCACGGCGCTTGGCCCGGAGCCGACCTTCGTCGCCGGCACCTGCACGCCCGATGCGCCGCAGGGCAGGACCACCGCCTCCATCACGGCACCTGTCGACACCGCGCCGCTGCTCGGCGCCGGCCTGAAGCGGCCGAGTTTCACGCCGCTGAAGTCCTCGTCCTTCTTCCTCGGACAACGTCCGAAGTCAGATTCGTAAAGAGATCCCGCATGTCTCCTGATCTTCTCAAGCTCATCTTCGGCCGGCTCACCTTCGAATCGCTGCCGCTGCACGAGCCGATCGTCGTCGGCACCTTTGCCGTGGTGGCGACCGGCGGCCTCATCATGCTTGCCGGCCTGACCTATTTCCGCGTCTGGGGTTATCTCTGGAGCGAATGGTTCACCAGCGTCGACCACAAGCGCATCGGCATCATGTACATGATCCTCGGCATCGTGATGCTGCTGCGCGGCTTCGCCGACGCGCTGATGATGCGGTTGCAGCAGGCGCTCGCCTTCGGTGGCTCCGAGGGTTATCTCAACTCCCATCACTACGACCAGGTCTTCACCGCCCACGGCGTGATCATGATCTTCTTCGTGGCGATGCCGCTGGTCACCGGCCTGATGAACTTCGTCGTGCCGCTCCAGATCGGCGCGCGCGACGTGTCGTTCCCGTTCCTGAACAATTTCAGCTTCTGGATGACGGTCGGCGGCGCGGTGCTGGTTATGGCTTCGCTGTTCATCGGCGAATTCGCCCGCACCGGCTGGCTGGCTTATCCGCCGCTGTCGAACATCGGCTACAGTCCGGATGTCGGCGTCGACTATTACATATGGGGCTTACAGGTCGCGGGCGTCGGAACGACATTGTCCGGCATCAACCTGATCTGCACCATCGTCAAGCTGCGATGCCCCGGCATGACCATGATGCGGATGCCGGTGTTCACCTGGACCGCGCTCTGCACCAACGTACTGATCGTCGCTTCCTTCCCGGTTCTGACCGTCGTGCTCGCGCTGCTCTCGCTCGACCGCTACGTCGGCACCAACTTCTTCACCAACGATTTCGGCGGCAGCCCGATGATGTACGTGAACCTGATCTGGATCTGGGGTCATCCCGAGGTCTACATCCTGGTTCTCCCCGCCTTCGGCATCTTCTCGGAAGTGACCTCGACCTTCTCGGGCAAGCGGCTGTTCGGCTACACCTCGATGGTCTACGCCACGGTGGTCATCACCATCCTGTCCTACCTGGTCTGGCTGCACCACTTCTTCACGATGGGGTCGGGCGCCAGCGTCAACTCCTTCTTCGGCATCACCACGATGATCATCTCGATCCCGACGGGCGCGAAGATGTTCAACTGGCTGTTCACGATGTATCGCGGCCGCATCCGCTTCGAGCTGCCGATGATGTGGACGATCGCGTTCATGCTGACCTTCGTGCTCGGCGGCATGACCGGCGTGCTGCTCGCGGTGCCGCCGGCCGACTTCGTCCTGCACAATAGCCTGTTCCTGATCGCCCACTTCCACAACGTGATCATCGGCGGCGTGGTGTTCGGCGCGTTCGCCGGTATCGGCTACTGGTTCCCGAAGGCGTTCGGCTTCAAGCTCGATCCGTTCTGGGGCAAGCTGTCGTTCTGGTTCTGGGTCACGGGCTTCTACCTCGCCTTCATGCCGCTCTATGTGCTCGGCCTGATGGGCGTGACCCGCCGGCTCCGTGTGTTCGACGACCAAAGCCTGCAGATCTGGTTCATCGTCGCAGGCATCGGCGCCTTCCTGGTCTTCCTCGGCATCCTCTCGATGCTGATGCAATTCGCGGTCAGCTTCCTCAGGCGCGAGCAGCTCAAGGACGTCACCGGCGATCCCTGGGATGCGCGCACGCTGGAATGGGCGACCTCCTCGCCGCCGCCGGCCTACAACTTCGCTTTCACTCCCGTCGTTCACGACAATGACGCGTGGTGGGACATGAAGAAGCGCGGCTATCAGCGCCCGCTCACCGGCTTCAAGCCGATCCACATGCCCAGCAGCACCGGCACCGGCATCATCCTCGCCGGCTTCGCTACCGCGATGGGATTCGGCCTGATCTGGTACATCTGGTGGCTGGCGGCCGCGAGCTTCATCGCGATGCTCGCCGTCGGCATCGGTCACACCTTCAACTATCACCGCGATTTCGACATTCCGGCCGAGGACGTCATCCGGGCCGAAGACGCGCGCACCAAACTGCTCGCCGGAGCCAAGTAAATGACTGTCGCTGTCAATCCCACGCAAACCGGCGAGCCGGTGTTCTACCTCGCCGACGAACAGCCGCATCCGGAAGGTTACAGCACCTCGCTCGGCTTCTGGATCTATCTGATGAGCGACTGTCTCATCTTCGCGATCCTGTTCGCCACCTTCGGCGTGCTCGGCGGCAATTACGCCGCTGGTCCCGCGCCGAAAGATTTGTTCGAGCTGCCGCTGGTCGCGGTGAACACCTCGATGCTGCTGCTGTCCTCGATCACGTATGGCTTCGCCATGCTGACGATGCAGCAGAACAAGATCGCGCAGACCCAGATCTGGCTGGCGATCACCGGCCTGTTCGGCGCCGCCTTCATCGGCATCGAGCTGTCCGAGTTCGCCCACATGATCCATGAGGGCGCGACGCCGCAGCGCAGCGCCTTCCTGTCCGCCTTCTTCACCCTGGTCGGCACCCACGGCCTGCATGTCTCCTGCGGCCTGATCTGGTTGGTGACCCTGATGGTGCAGGTCTGGAAGTTCGGCCTGATCGAGGCCAACCGCCGCCGCCTGATGTGCCTGTCGATGTTCTGGCACTTCCTGGACGTGGTCTGGATCGGTGTCTTCACCTTCGTCTATTTGCTGGGAGTTCTGCGATGAACACCGATACTCACGCCGCCCATGCGGGCGATCACCACGGCGACAGCCACGCCAACGCGCACGGCTCGTTCTCAACTTATATGCTCGGCTTCGTGCTCTCGGTCGTGCTCACCGCGATCCCGTTCTGGCTGGTGATGAGCGGCGCGCTTCCGAGCAAGCAGATCACCGCGCTCGTGATCATGGCCTTCGCGGTCGTGCAGATCGTCGTGCACATGATCTACTTCCTGCACATGAACACGACGTCCGAGAACGGCTGGAGCATGATGGCGCTGATCTTCACCATCGTCATGGTGGTGATCGCCCTGTCGGGTTCGCTGTGGGTGATGAACCACCTCAACAGCAACATGATGCCGATCCACCAGATGACCGGGATGAAATGAGCGAGGCTCTGAAGTGAGCAAGACCCGGACCATGACGAGCAAGGCAAACGAGGTGCGCGGCGACGCCGCGC
This sequence comes from Bradyrhizobium sp. URHA0013, assembly GCF_000518345.1. Taxonomy (NCBI): domain Bacteria; kingdom Pseudomonadati; phylum Pseudomonadota; class Alphaproteobacteria; order Hyphomicrobiales; family Nitrobacteraceae; genus Bradyrhizobium; species Bradyrhizobium sp. URHA0013. The sequence continues at coordinate 24,195 of NZ_JADK01000011.1, forward strand.
GCCCGTCCTTGTGGCTCACGGTCCTCTCGCTCACGGCTTTTGCGCTTCTGATCGCGCTCGGCGTCTGGCAGATCGAGCGCCGCGCCTGGAAGCTGGCGCTGATCGATCGCGTCGAGCAGCGCGTTCATGCCCCGGCCCAACCGATCCCCTCGCCGGCGGCATGGCCGACCGTCTCCGCCGCAAACGACGAGTACAGGCACGTCAGCGTCACCGGCCGCTTCCTGCATGACCGCGAGACGCTGGTTCAGGCCGTCACCGAAGAAGGCCCGGGCTATTGGGTGCTGACGCCGCTTCAGCGTAGCGACGGCACGCTGGTCCTGGTCAACCGCGGCTTCGTGCCGACCGACCGGCGCGACGCCTCGACGCGCCGGGACGGCAATCCGGACGGCCAGGTCGAGATCACCGGCCTGTTGCGCGTGACGGAGCCAAAAGGCGGATTCCTCAGGACCAACGTGCCGGAGCACAATCGTTGGTACTCGCGGGATGTCGCCGCGATTGCGGCGGCACGCGGCCTCGACCACGTCGCGCCCTTTTTCATCGATGCCGACGCTCGATCACAATCCGGCAGCAGCCCAATCGGCGGATTGACCGTGATCAGCTTTCCCAATAACCACCTGATCTACGCGCTGACGTGGTCTGCCCTGGCTTTCATGCTGGCCAGCAGACTTATCGTCACATTCGGCGGCGGGCTGTTCCGCCGCAAGAAGCCCTGGAGCGGCTTCGTCCACGAAGCGGCCGACGGCTCCGATGCCGGCGCCCGCAGGACGGGATCAGATGCTGGAACGATCGTCGAGCCCACCTGACGGCGGAAGAACGCAGGGCGCCGTCACGCTGCAATCGCAGGCGGATGCGCGCAGCGTGCTGATCGGCGCTGCGCCGACCGACGACGAGACCAACCGCAAGAACATGGCGCTGCTGATCCAGCTACGCTGGACCGCAGTGGTCGGCCAGATCGTGACCATCGGCGGCGTGCATGTCTGGCTCGGCATTCCCCTGCCCCTCACCCGGATGGGCGCGGTGATCGGCGCCCTGATATTTCTCAACATCTCCAGCCTGGTCTGGGTGCGCCATCGCGCCGCGATCACCAACAACGAGCTGCTGGTCGCCCTCATGCTGGACGTCGCCGCGCTGACCGCGCAGCTTTACCTCAGCGGCGGCGCCACCAATCCCTTCACCTCGCTGTTCCTGCTTCAGGTGACGCTGGGCGCGGTGCTGCTCGATGGCCGCTCGACCTGGTCGCTGGTCGCGCTGACCTGCGCGAGCTTCGTCTGGCTGACCGTCGCCTACCGGCCGCTCGATCTGCCGCCGAACCCGCTGAGCGAGACCTACACGCTCACGGTTGCCGGCATGCTGCTGGGCTTCGTGCTCAACGCCGTGCTGCTGGTGGTGTTCGTCACCCGCATCAACAGGAATTTGCGCGAGCGCGACGCGCATCTGGCGGCGCTACGCCAGCATGCCGCCGAGCAGGATCATATCGTGCGCATGGGCCTGCTCGCCTCCGGCGCGGCGCACGAGCTCGGCACGCCGCTCGCCTCGCTCTCGGTCATCCTCGGCGACTGGCGCCGCATGCCCGACCTCGCCGCCGATCAGGAGCTGGCCGAGGACCTCGCGGAGATGGAGACCTCGCTGCAACGCTGCAAGTCGATCGTGACGGGCATCCTGGTCTCGGCGGGCGAGGCCCGCGGCGAAGGATCGTCGCCGACGACGGTTGCGGCTTTCGTCACCGCGCTGGTGGAGGAGTGGCGCGACGCGCGCTCGGCGCGCACGCTGTATTTCGTCAACACCTTCGGCGAAGACGTTGCGATCGTCTCGGACGTCGCGCTGAAGCAGGTGATCTTCAACGTGCTCGACAACGCCTACGAGGTCTCGCGCGACTGGGTCGAGCTCGTTGCCGGGCGCGAGGGCGATCATCTCGTGCTGTCGATCAGCGATCGCGGCCCCGGCTTTGCGCCGGAGATGCTGGCACAAATCGGAAAACCTTATCAGTCGAGCAAGGGCCGCGCCGGCGGCGGGCTCGGCCTGTTCCTGGTGGTGAACGTGGTGCGCAAGCTAGGGGGCAGCGTGACCGCCGAGAACCACAGGAAGCGCGGCGCCACGGTGCGCCTCACGCTGCCGCTCGCAACGCTGGCGATCGGAGGCAGCTTTGACGCCTGATCGTTCGCTCATCATCGTCGAGGACGATGCCGGCTTCGCGCGCACCCTGAAGCGTTCGTTCGAGCGCCGCGACTACGAGGTCGTGCTCGCCGCCTCGATCGAGGAGGTGCGGAAGGTCCTGGAGGAGCGATCGTTCGGCTATGCCGTCGTCGACCTCAAGCTCGGCGGCGCTTCGGGGCTGGTCTGCGTCGAGCTCTTGCACACCCACGATCCGGAGATGTTGATCGTGGTGCTGACGGGCTTTGCCAGCATCTCCACCGCGGTCGAGGCCATCAAGCTCGGCGCATGCCACTATCTGGCCAAGCCGTCGAACACCGACGACATCGAGGCCGCCTTCAACAAGGCTGCAGGCAATGCCGAGGTCGCACTCGACGCCCGGCCGACATCGATCAAAACGCTGGAATGGGAACGCATCCACCAGACGTTGATCGAGACCGACTTCAACATCTCGGAGGCGGCGAGGCGGCTCGGGATGCACCGGCGCACGCTGGCAAGGAAGCTCGAGAAGCGACCGGTGAAGTGAGGAGGAGCGAATCGAAGCCGCTCCTCCTCTCCACTGGTTAGGCTTGCTTGCCATATCGCGCGATGACGTCGGCCAGCGCGATATGGCCCGCACAGTATCCTGCTCCCGGATCATTGCTCCCGCTCTCCACGGCGGTGGCATAGATGACCCCGGGATCGGCCTCGAGTTGTTGGCGCAGCGCCGCCAGTTTTGGCCAGCGGCTCCTCTCCGCGACGGCGTGGAAGTCGAGCCACCGCGCCACACCTGCCAGCAGGGCGTCCGCGAGGGTCGGCCGGTCGGCCAGCAGGAATCTTGCCGGCTCGATCATGCCTTCGAGCTTGTCGTGGCGTTCGATCACCTTTCTCCTTCCGAACTCCCGCAAGGCCGAGCGCATGGCGTCGTCCATCGCCGCGCCTTCCATTGCGACCCAAAGCGGCGCGAACGCGCCGGTAAAGCCGGTATTCACGAACGCCATCAGCTGATGCATGCGATCGGCTTTCGGCGACACCGGATCAAAGCTGATGCGCCGTTCGGTATCCCTGGCTTCGAGCCAAGCTGCGATTGCCATGGTTTCCGTCAGTACATCACCCTGCTCCGTGATGAGTGCAGGCGTCTCGTGTCGCGGATTGATCCTGGCGTATGACGGGCTCAGCATCTCGCCCAGCATGTCGACGCGACACAGGCGATATGGCCTACCAAGCCATTCAAGAGTTGCAACGAGTCCCATGGAGCTTCCCATCGGGAAGCCGTAGAGTAGGATTGGATCCATCGATCTATTCTCCGTGATTTCTGATGATCACGCTGCGCAGCGGTCCCGAACCCTAGTCGCTCGCTCCATCAAGTAAATTGCGAACATTTTTGTAACCTGGAGTCCGCCGATGAAAGACCTCGTTTCGAGATGTCCCATCGAGGAAGTGATGCAGATCCTGAGCGGCCGGTGGCCTACGCTTCTGATCTACTATTTGAAGCAGGGCACCAAACGGTTCAGCGACTTGCGTCGGGACAATCCGACCATCTCGCACAGGATGCTCGCCCTCGAGCTTCGCAAACTGGAGGACGCCGGTATCGTGACCCGCACGGAATTCGGCGGATACCCGTTGAGGGTCGAGTACGATCTGACCGCCGCCGGCCACACATTGGTGCCGTTGATCGATGCGTTAGGCGCCTGGTGGTCGACAGTTGCGACTGACGCGGGCGGAGACGGCCACGAGACCGGGCGCGGCGCTTCGGGAAGCGCGTCGCGGGTTTGATGCCGTTCAGGACCGCATAGGCTCAGAAGCAATTCGGCCCGCTGACCGTCCCTCCGAAACAAAAAGCCCGGCCAAACGGCCGGGCTTTTGATTTGTTGCGATGAATGCGCGAGACGCTTACGCGGCCTCGTCGGCGACCGTGGCGCCGCCATCGGTCTCGTCGCTGTCGCCCTCGGCGTCCGCATCGCCTTCGCCTTCGGCGGCTTCGGACTTGGCGCCGGTGCGGCGCGGGCTCTTGGCGAGCTGGGCCTCGATCTCCTTGACCGCTTCGGTCTCGGTCGAGTGCTGCACCACCGCAATCTCGCGGGAGAGACGGTCGAGCGCGGCTTCATAGAGCTGGCGTTCGCTGTAGGACTGCTCCGGCTGCGACTCGGAACGATAGAGGTCGCGCACGACTTCCGCGATCGCGACGATGTCGCCCGAATTGATCTTCGCTTCATATTCCTGGGCGCGGCGCGACCACATGGTACGCTTGACGCGGGCACGGCCCTTGAGAGTCTCGAGCGCACGCTTCACCAGCGCGGGGTCCGACAGCTTGCGCATGCCCACATTGGCGACCTTGGCGGTCGGCACGCGCAACGTCATCTTGTCCTTGATGAAGTTGATGACGAACAGCTCGAGCTTCGCGCCGGCGATCTCCTGCTCCTCGATGGCCAGAATCTGGCCGACACCGTGAGCGGGATAGACGACGAATTCGTTGGCCTTGAAGCCCTGACGCTGGGTCACGACCTTCTTTTCTTCGACCTTCGGCGCGACAGCCGCGGGCTTCACGGCCGGCTTGGCGGCAGCGACAGGGGCCTTGGCGGGAGCAGCAGCAACAGGAGCCTTCGGCGCGGCGGGCTTGGCAGCGGGAGCCTTGGCAGCGGGCGTCTTTGCAACAGCGGGCTTGGCGGCAGGCTTGGCGGCAACAGGCTTGGCAACGGTCGCTTTCGCGGCCGGCTTGGCAGTCTTGTTAGGCATTGCGCTTCTTTTGTTCTTCGAGGACTTTGCAGCCGGCGCCTTCGTCGCGGTCCGACCCTTGGATGCGCTACGGCTGGCCGCGGCGACTTTCTTGGCGTCCTTATGGGAAGCCTTCGCTGAAGTACTCTTTTTACGCGTTTTCTGTGACACAGCCTGCGCGCGGAAACTGCCACGCCCCTGTTCGACATTTGGTTTCACGGGAACCCAACGGGGCCGACGGGCTAACCAGGGTTCGGCTCAATGTGCCCAATATAGCACATTTCCCGCAAAAATCAATGATTTAGGGGTCTTAAGGGCTGGTTTTCAGCGATAACGCCGCTAATAGGGTTAAGTTTGACCCGAATTAGTCGCCGGAGCCGGGGTTCGAGGAGAAATACTTGTCGAACTTGCCCTCCATGCCGTCGAAATCCTTGGCGTCGGCAGGTGATTCTTTCTTCTGGGTGATGTTCGGCCAGCTCTTGGCGTAGTCGGCGTTGACCGTGAGCCACTTTTCCAGGCCCGGTTCCGTGTCCGGCTTGATGGCATCGGCGGGGCATTCGGGCTCGCACACGCCGCAGTCGATGCACTCGTCAGGATGGATGACGAGCATGTTCTCGCCCTCGTAGAAACAGTCGACCGGGCAGACCTCGACGCAGTCGGTGTACTTGCACTTGATGCACGCTTCAGTGACGACGTAAGTCATCCAACGCTCCGAAAAGCTCTTTTAAAAGTCGCGGCTTGCGTAGCGCGGATGGCCCGGCGCCGCAAGCTCAGGAACGGCCGATCATGACGGCTTTATGCGCTTGATCGACCAAGAAATGAATTCAAAGCGCAATTAATTGCGCTGAGAATTCGGATGGCCTTCGCTGAGCTCTTCGTAGAGCACACGGGCCGAGGCGGCATCGCCGCGGCGCTCGTTGAAGGCGATGACTTTCAAGACGCGCACGGTGCGATCGAGCGCGACGGTGAGCACGTCGCCGATCTTGATCGCATGCCCCGGCGATTTCTCGCGTGCGCCGTTGACGCGAACATGGCCGGACTCGACAAGCTCGGCAGCGGAGGTGCGCGCCTTCACCACCCGCGCGTGCCATAGCCATTTGTCGATGCGCTGCCGCTCGGTCGTGGGCTCACTCCTTACGCCCTGACAGCTGCTCCTTCAGCGCAGCGAGTTTTGCGAAGGGCGAGTTCGGATCGACCGGGCGATCGCGCTCGCGCGGGGTGGCGCTCGATGCGTAGGGACGCAGCGACGGCCCGCCCTGGCGGTCGCGGCCCTTGTCGCGGTCGCGGCCACGGTTGTCGCGGCCCTTGTCGCGATCGCCGCCGAACTTGCCTTTGTTGCGATCCTTGTTGTCGCGGTCCTTGTTGCCGCCATTCTTGCTCTCGAACCGGCGGTTCTTGTCCTCAGGACGCGGCGCGGCTTCGGCGCCACCTTCGCGCGGCTTGCGGAAGTCCCTGCCGCCATCGCGACCGGAATCGCGACGATGACCGCCACCATGGCGATGACGCTCACCGCGCTTCTCGCCGTCGGCGACAGGCTGGGCTTCGCCTTCGGCAGGCGCGGCGCCGGCTTCAGCAGCCGCCTGCGGACGCGGCTGGTGACGCGGGTTGCGATGGCGCTCGTGGCGCGGTTTGCGATCGTCGTGACGGCCGGCGGGACGCCAGACCTCGATGAGCTCGGGCTCGGCGGGCGTCGCCGCGGCCTCCACGGGTGCTGCCGCATCGGCCGACGCAGCGGCTTCGGTTGCAGCAGTCTCTGCAGGCGCGGTTTCGGCAGACGCGGTTTCAGCGGGAGGGGTTTCAGCAGCTTCAACGGCTGCCGCAGCCTCTTCCGCAGGTGGCGCGATGCCGGGAGCGTCTTCCGGCGTGACGGAAGCCTCAAGCGCCGGCTCTTCAGGCGCGGGCTCGTCGTGCTGCTCCATGCCGGGCGCGTCTTCGACGGTCACAGGCTCGGCGGCGGCTTCGATCGCGGTGTCCGCGGGCGCGGCGGCGTCCTCGACCGGCGCTTCGGTTGCGGGCGTCTCTTCGCTGGAGGCTTCAGCAACAGGGGTCTCGGCAACAGCCGCAACGGGCTTCGCCGGCAGCGGCGGACGCTTGTCCATGCGATAGCCGAGCGCACGCAGCACCGACGCAAAATCCTCGCCGGCCGAACCGGTGAGCGAGGTCATCGCCTGCGTCACCACGAAGCTGCGGCCGTCGAACGCACCGGCGGGCTTTTCGCCGGACGCGTTCTCGCGCCAGGCCAGCGCCGGACGGATCAGGTCGGCCAGGCGCTCGAGGATATCGACGCGCACGGCGCGCTCGCCGGCCTGCTTGTAGCCGAGCACGCGATAGGCGTCGCGCGGCAGCTGCTTGTCGACCGGGAACGAGGTGCGGCCGGAGCTTGCCAGATGCTGCGCGCCCGACAGCGCAGAGGGATCGACATTGTCCTGCTTCAGCGCCCAGAGCAGCGCGGCCAGCGCACGCCCGGCCGGCTTGAGCAGACCGGGGAAATAGAGGTGATAGGCGCCGAAGCGGACGCCGTATTTGCGCAAGGTCGCGCGCGAGGGCTGGTCGAGGTCCTTCAGCTCGTTGGCGATCTTCGGGCGCTCCAGCACGCCGAGCGCCTCGACGAGCTGATAGGCGATACCGCGGGCGATGCCGGTGACGTCCTCGGCCTTGCTGAGCTCGAACAGCGGCCCAAGCAGCTTTTCGATATGCGTCTTGAGCCAGAGCTCGAGCCGGGCCTGCACCTTGTCGCGGGGGCCGCCCGTGAGGCGTTCGTCGGAGATGATGCGGATGCGCGGATGCAGCGCGTCCTCTGCGGCAGACAGCCGCGCCACGGCATCGCCGGTCCAGCGGATGATGCCTTCCGAGGTCAGCACGAACTGCTCGTCCGGCGCATTGCCCAGTTTTTCGGCGCGCGCGTTGATCTCGCCGGCGAGCACGGCCTGCGCTGCAGCCTGCAACGCTTTCGCATCGGAGCCGGCTTCCGCCGCATCCGGTGCAAAGGTGAAGCCATCGAGGCGGCCGATGACATGGCCTTCGACGATGACTTCGCCGGTCTTGCCGATTTCCGTATTCAAGCTCGTGTTCTCCCGCAGGCGGCGCATCAATACACTGGTCCGGCGATCAACGAAACGCTCAGTCAAGCGTTCATGGAGCGCATCCGATAATTTATTTTCGACCTCGCGGGCGATCCCCTGCCAGCGTTCGGGGTCTTTCAGCCAGTCGGGACGGTTGGCGACGAAGGTCCAGGTGCGAATCTGCGCAATCCGGGCCGACAGCGTGTCGATATCGCCGTCGACGCGGTCGGCCTGGTCGATCTGGGTCCTGAACCAGGCGTCGGGGATGCATCCCTTCCGCATCAGGAAGCCGTAGAGCGTGGTGACCAGCTCGGCATGGGCGGCCGGCGACAGCTTTCGATAATCCGGGACCTGGCAGGCCTCCCACAGCCGTTCCACCGCGTCCTTGCCATGCGCGACATCGCGCACCTCGGCGTCGCGGGCAGCGTGGTCGAGCACGCGCATGTCCTCGGCGATGGGCGCGCGCGTCAGCGCCTCATGGCCGGGGGCCAGGTTCAGGGAGACCTGGAGCGCGCCGAGGGAAGCAAAATCCAGCTTCGAATTGCGCCATTGCAAAACCTTCACGGGATCGAAGGTGTGGTTCTGCAGCGCATTGACGAGCTCGGGCTCGAACGGAGCGCAGCGGCCGGTGGTGCCGAAGGTGCCGTTGCGGGTGGCGCGGCCGGCGCGGCCGGCGATCTGGCCGAATTCGGACGGCGTCAGGCGGCGGAACTGGTAGCCGTCGAACTTGCGGTCGGAGGCAAAGGCGACGTGGTCGACGTCGAGATTGAGGCCCATGCCGACGGCGTCGGTGGCGACGAGGTAGTCGACCTCGCCGTCCTGGAACATCGCGACCTGCGCGTTGCGGGTGCGCGGCGAGAGCGAGCCCAGCACCACGGCGGCGCCGCCATGCTGGCGGCGGATCAGCTCGGCGATGGCGTAGACCTCGTCGGCCGAGAAGGCGACGATGGCGGTGCGGCGCGGCTGCCGCGTGATCTTGCGGTCGCCGGCGAATTCCAGCTGCGACAGGCGCGGCCGCGTGATCATGGAGACGCCCGGCAGCAGCCGCTCGATGATCGGGCGCATCGTGGCAGCGCCGAGCAGCAGCGTCTCGTCGCGGCCACGGCGGTTGAGGATGCGATCGGTGAAGACGTGGCCGCGCTCCAGATCGGATGCGATCTGCACCTCGTCCACAGCAAGAAACGAGACGTCGAGATCCCGCGGCATCGCCTCGACGGTGGAGACCCAGTAGCGCGGCGCTTTCGGCTTGATCTTCTCCTCGCCGGTCACGAGCGCGACGGCATCGGGGCCAACCCGCGCGGCGATCTTGTTGTAGACCTCGCGCGCGAGCAGGCGCAGCGGCAGCCCGATCATGCCGGAGGGATGCGCGAGCATCCGCTCGATGGCGAGATGGGTCTTGCCGGTGTTGGTGGGACCAAGCACCGCAGTGACGCCGGCGCCGGGGAGTCGCTCGGAAGCGAAAGGGGAGGAGGAAAAAGGCATCTGGGGGATTAGGTAATGGCGATTGGGGCGAATGTCAGTGCTGTTTTGGGGCGGTGGCGCGAAGCGCCTGGAAGTCACCCGGCTTCGGCTTCTCCGCTGTCATGCCCCGGCTTGACCGGGGCATCCAGTACGCCGCGGCTTCTCGGCTCAATCACAGACGCCTCGGTGTACTGGATCGCCCGGTCAAGCCGGGCGATGACACCGAGAGTGTGGGAGCATTCTCCCCGAACCTCGCGCAACTGTCTCACTTTGCGACGCTTTTCCCGTTGGCTTTAAGCTTCGGAACGAGTTGAGAACGAATCGCGGCCGAATCGCAGACTCCCCCGTGAGTCCTGTTCCGTTCACGCAACATGTCGCGGGAGGCTTATGGGTTCGCACTAGATGGAGTTTTGCCCCGCCGCACAAGCGACCTTTCGATGGCGGATTCGTTAAAGCTGGGGACGGCGCGGAGTCGAATCAGAATCGGGGAGGAGTCAAATGGATTCCCCGCTCTCGCCCCCCTCCAAACAAAAGTGCGAAAACAACCCCATGCACAGTAGGCATGTCATTGAAATCGCTTGCGTTTATTTTTGCTAAAAGGGGGTCAACGCGGGGAGCAGGCTTACTGCGTCTTCGCGACCTTGGGCGGCTGAGCGCTGGTGACGAAGGACGTCGCTTCCAGCATGGCCGGCCCGAGCGGGGTCGGCACTTTCAGCCAGAACGGGACCAGGATGCGCGTGCCGGCGATCGGCGCGAACGCGACCTCGATGTTGCGCTGGGCGGCGAGATATTTGATCACGGGACGGTCGGGGATGTAGCCGGCGATGGGCACGAAATACAGCGAGCAGACCACGACCTGGCCGTGATAGCCTTTCTCCGCCTTCACGTTTTCCATGCGCTTGAAATCGAGCTTGAGCTCGTAGCGCATGCGGCCGTCGAACACGGCGGCGCTGCCGTGGCAGGCGTCCGCTGACAGCACGTCGCCGGTGCCGGAGACGCGCACCAGCGAGGCCGTCATCGGGTCCCAGACGCCGCGGCGATGCGCATCGGTGACGACGATGCGGTCGGGATCGACCGGAGGCTCCGGCACGATGGCAAAATCCTTCACATTGCCCTTGTCGAGCGTGATGCGGATCTCTTCGGTCTTCTTCGAGGTGGTGGTGGAGGCCTGGTAGCCGGTCGCGACCAGCGCGCCGTTGACCACGCGGCCTTGCGAGGCCCCGGTGCCCGACCCGCCCGCGAACGATTTCAGCAGCCCCGAGGTGCCGCCGGAGGCCGCGGCCGCGAACACATCGTCCTGGATGTCGATGTTCCAGGCGCCCTTGCCGACCGGAATGCCCGCCAGCGTCGCCTCGTATTGCGCCTCGAGCTTGCCCTGCGCCGCCGCGGGCTCCGCCGCCCACGCCAAAACCAGCCCGCCAAGGGCCGCCATGACCCAGCGTCCGGCAGAGCGCGGATTATTTGCGCGCGGATTCCTTGCGCGCCGCTCCGCTGAGCGCAGCTCTTTTGGGCGCAGCTCATTTGGACGCAGACTTGGCGCAAGCGTTGTGAGCACGAAACAATCCAATCGGGGCGCGAACGGTTGTTACTTAAGCCAAAAACCGCGCCAAGCAATGCGTCCGGGCCTATCCGCGCCGGAACTCCACCGGACTCTTCGGGCGCGAATACGCCCTTTATGTGATGGTAAGACGCGATAATCATTGCCGTTTTGGTGATCCAGACGGGTCAGAAGCGCGCACCTCACCCCGCCACCTCCACCGCTGTCATGCCCCGGCTTGACCGGGGCATCCAGTACGCCGCGGCCCCTCTGGTCAGCCGCACCGGCGCGGAGTACTGGATCGCCCGGACGAGCCGGGCGATGACACCGAGTGCCGGGCGCGAAACTGGCGTCCCAGCCGCCCCAAAACCTTGACGTCCCGCCCCTTCCCCCCTATACGTCCGCCCGCTCCCTGCAAGGACAGAGAATTTGCCCGTGGCGCCCCGAATGGCGGCCGCACATCGTTGGGAAAGATTGAGGATTTTACCATGTCTCGCCGCTGCGAATTGACGGCCAAGGGCCCCCAGGTCGGCCACACGGTCAGCCACTCCAACATCAAGACCAAGCGCCGCTTCCTGCCGAACCTGGTCAACGTGACCTTCATCAGCGAAGCGCTGGGCCGCAACGTGCGCCTGCGCGTCTCCACCAACGCGATCAAGAGCGTCGACCACAATGGCGGCCTCGATCCCTATTTGCTCAAGGTCAAGGCCGACCTGCTGTCGCCGCGCGCCCTCGAGCTGAAGCGCGCCATCCAGAAGAAGGTCGGCCCGACGCCCGCGCCGGCGAAGAAGGCCAGCTAAGAATTTTAGGATTGGGCGAGGGCTTGCGTCGCGGGACGTAGGCTTAGCCGGAGAGAGTTTTGCGGGACGGCCGGATCGGAAGATCCGGCCGTTTTTGTTTTTGCGGTGCAAATGTCTATGTCGCCGCTTCGCTTGGAGTAGGCTACGCTAAGATCATCAATTGCCACGACTTTTTGGGAGCCTCTCAACGACGGCCGTATCGTCCTTCGCGCGCGGCCTAGATCGAGGTAGCTTTGAGAGAGCACTCGCCGAGCGGAAGCACGTCATCCTAATGCATAGTTACCAAAAACAAACGGTTGCCGTGCAGAATCAGACCGACGAGCGCGTCGAAGGTGAACGACAAACCTTTCTTCGTGTCGCGGAGATTGTGTTGAGCAAGTCTCGTGTCCCACTTAGCGCTGGTGAGATTGTTGATCGAGGAGTCGAGCAAGGACTCTTTGGCGACCACACAATGGGTCGCACACCCCAGAAATCCATGCAGGCTCGGCTTAGCATGGACATCCTACACAGAAAGACTGACTCACGATTTGTTCGAACCGGCCGCGGGCGCTTTACCCTTCGCGCTTCGCTAGGAGCACCAGTAAGTGAACCGGACATTGCGCCCGGCGAAGTTCAGTCTGAATACGTAGCCGAGCGCCGTGTACTAAATACGCCGCGAGAAGAAGTTCTGTGCGTTCCAGAGCCTGCATATCGCGATGTCCTGACCTTTCAGGGTATAGACACCGATACACCCTTGATACTGGGGCAGCTTCTTAGCGAAAAAACTACCACCTATCTCGGGCGAGCTGAGGCTGAGGTCAACAACGACGCGAAGCAATTCATAACGTACGTCTTGGTTCAATGTGGTCAGCGCTTGCTGTTCTTCAAGCGATCCTATCTCAGCCGAGCAGCCGAATTTCTAAGAGGATCGAAGTGCATTGGCTTCGGTGGCCACGTTAGCGCCGCTGATCTCGATATGCTTTCGCGAGCCGACTTTGGTTTGTCAGCTTGCGGACGCAGAGAGCTCGCGGAAGAACTTTTTTTGCCAGACCGAACCAGACGGAAACGCAAGGTCTCGGCTGAGGCAAGTCTTACAGATAAGCCTACTATCGATCTCTTTCAGAGCGTTCCACTAGAGTGTTTGGGAGTTCTGAACGACGACTCTTCGGAGGTCGGAAGGCGGCACGTTGCCGTTGTTTACCGTGCATGGCTTCCCGATTGGAACACAGCCAAGAAGCTGCAGAAGGGCGATTCATCGATCAAAGGCTTGGGATGGATCGATCTTTCAAAGGACAAGGTAGACATAACCGATTTCGAATATTGGTCGCAGCTATGTTTGCGACGCTTTTATCCGTCCACTCTCTTCACGCGAGCAAGACTCGAAATCGTAAGTAACTCTCGCTTCGCGAGCGACCGCATCTTAGTTGTCGCTGGCCGAATTGGATCGGGGAAGTCGGAGACCGCCAATTACCTCAGCCAACGCTTACACTGCTCTTTGATCAAGACTGGGGAGTTGGTTCGCGCGCTAATGGAATCACCTCCAATCGGGGAGATTGGACGAGAGGAATTTCAAACTCGAGCATACAAATTCATCAGCGCGGAAGGCGGCACTAAGAAGTTGGCTGACGCTATAGCGAGCCAAATCGCGCACGAAGGTGGCAATCGTACGATTGTCGATGGAATTCGAAATCTCGACACCTTCGAGCACTTAGAAAGAAAGTGCGCTGGCGGGATCGGACTACTCTTTGTGCAGACTCCACCGGATCTCGCGTTCGACATGTATCGCGCCAGAGAGGCAGGAACGCTGAAATTCAGCTATCGCGATTTTCTTAAGGTATACGACGCCCCAGTAGAGGGGGAGATCTCAAGTCTGGGGCGCCGAGCAAACGCCTACATCTACAACTCTTTTGGGATGGAAGCCTTTCGGCGAACGCTAGACGAACTATTGCCGCAAATGCGTTCATAGCGCTGGAAACAAAGACGGTTCAGCGGCCAAGCGATACGTCATGAATGCCTTGAGGGCCTTAATTGATTGCGATACGACGAGTTTTTCCCCAAGACCTGAATGGTCGTCCTTCACGATCTCCGCATAGGTCCGACCGCCAAAGCCGTCAGGACAAAAAATGGTGTCCCAGTAGAACTCTCTAGTTCCTCTTGGAGAATTACTCAAAGCGCCTTGGGTCTCGCCGACAAAGGTGTGGACGTTTAGACCATCACAATAGCCGACTACAGCTCGCGCAATAGCTCTAGTCGTGAGCGTCGAACAAGCCGCCACAAACTGTTCGGGAGCAAGAGAGTCCCACATCGGCTGAGTAAGCCCACCCGGAAACGACTTATCCCCGAAGCCTTCCAGAACGAGCCCTGCATGCTCAACAATGCAGGGTATCTGAATCTGTCGATACGCAGATTCAACTTTGAACTTCACCATAGACTCAAGATCGCATAATAGCGGCTCCGTTGTTGCGATCTTCCTAAAGCGAACATCGAAGAGCTCGCCCAGCGTCTTGCCGGTATACTCAAGCTCGATCGTGTCCTTCGCTAGTGCCCATTCCTCCTTCTTGTAATCGCTCCAGGAGCAATACGCGATTTGTATGGGAGAGGAGCTCATCACTAGATTCTCATCTCATGAAGCACTTCAGCGACGTTCTTTGAAATATCTTCCGCCCCAACGGGTATGACATCGATGTTGCGCTCATTGAATAGGCGCCGCTCGAATTCCGACGGCTCTGGCAGAACTATGTATGCTCTTCGCCCGCTCGAAGAGTTCGGCAGATCGGAAAATAAGCGATTCACGATGTGAAACAAGTAATTCACATTCGGATCGCGGAAGCTGTATCCGATAAACAAAACGGCTCTACCGAGTATGTCGCCCCGTAACTTGAAGTCCATTGGACTTTCCAACCGCATCCGCTCCATGTATTGCGATTCGGAGACCACCATCTGTTGAGGATTATTGAAGTCGCCGTGAAATTTGACGACTTCGATCACGGACCGATCATGCGCAATCGTGTGTTCGCCCGATACGATGTGCGTGTTTCGTCCGCTCTTCTTTAGAGCTCGTTCGATAAAATCGTCGTAATTTGTTGTATAATAGAGGCTGCAACGATCCAGTTGGACCAACTCTGAATGCACCGGCGAAGCAAGAATGTCTGCATCCGTCGCTTCAGCGAATTGTAGCGAAAGCCAATTCGTTAGCGGTGCGAGTTCGCGGTTCAAAATCTTGAAGTACTCCAAGATTTGGAGGTCACTTCCCCGCATCCGCAGCAAATTCTCGTCATTACAGCCAATCAACTTCGCTGCTTGGTCCACCATCGCTTCCCAAGACGGCCCCCTCTTGGTTCCTCCGTCCCAGGTAACTGACATTGACGCTCCTGCGCCGACGAACGGGACGACGCGCCTATCGCGGTATAGTCTTCGAAGATCGGGGGGACAGGTCATCGAACCTTCTTCACTACTAAGCGAGTAAGACTGTGAAAATGCGGGATGTTGTTATTGGGATGCGTCTCGTGAATGATCGAGTCAGACTCAGCCAAGACCGTGTGGCCTCCGTATTGCTCCACATAAAACGAATGAGCCAGTAGGGTTGGCGAAAAGTTCGGATGGGCAGATAAATCATGGGGCCCATCATTGAATGAAACAAGGAAGTGATACCCGCCAAGCCGTGTCCTCAGCAGCGCCGTTTGGATCAGTGAGGATATCTCTTCAGACGAACTAAGGCAGTGCGCTAAGCCATAGAGCACAACCACATCAAATAATTCATCCCTAGTAAGATAAGCCCCTCCGTCTAAGACGAGCCATTCAATTCGCGGGTCTGGAAACGAGCGCCGACCATTTTCTATAGCCTTCGCGGAGCAATCGACTGCTGTTACGCTTGCGCCGCATTGAGCAAATGCGGCGGCGTTCTTCCCTTCCCCGCAACCTAAGTCGAGTACGCGAATTCCACGTAAATCCCGATGCTCTTCGAGAAACGATTTCACTAAAGAGCCGGGGGACGTCCCCCAAAAGCAATCACTCGACGAATAACCTTCATCGTAACCGCCGCTGTCTCTTGTCATTTGCCTGCAATATGGATTGAATCAGAAGCAGATAGCTTAGGGATACTGCCGGACCAACGCAATCAGCGGTTGATCGAGAAGGACCCTGTCCCCGGCGGAGGTCGAGTTCGCGCAGGCGAGCTCGTTTCGCGCCGTCCTGCAGAGAGAACCGGACGCTCATGCGAGGTGGCGACGATCCAAGACTCAGAATTGTCGATCCACAGTTGCCGCCGCGCAACGAGCCACCCCGTAGTGTTACTAGCTAAGCCAAGGTCTTATTGATCTCCCGCACTGGTTGCGCTTTTGTGCAACTTTCCGGGGGGATTCTTCTAATGCGTAATTTGGGCGTAGCGGTCCTTGCGGCCGCACTTGCTGGCTGCGCGTCGTCTTCATCTGACATATCGGCGGCTTACGTCTCACCGGTGCAGTATCAACAGTACAATTGCCAGCAGCTCGCGCTTGAGGCGCAATCGGTATCGGCTAGAGCTGCGACCCTCTCCGGCGTTCAAGACAGCCAGCGCACAAAGGATCAGGTCGTAACGGGCGTTGCTGTCGTTGTGTTCTGGCCCGCGGCGTTCCTGGTCGGCGGCGACAAACAGGCTGCGGCCGAACTTGCGCAAATGAAGGGACAGTTGATCGCGGTCGAGCAGGCCTCGATCGCAAAGAAGTGCAACATTCAATTCCAGGGCAAACCCCAGGAACCGCCGAAGTAGGCGTCCTCGCTCCCCCTACCCCCGAAAATCAATGCTCCGCAGCACGATGCCCGGCGGCGTCCCCTCGAACTCCGTCGCCTGATATTTGCGTCCGGTGCAGGCTTCGATGCGCTCGCGCAGGCGCGTGAACTGCTCTTCGCGCTCGCTCGGCCGGGCGCGCGGGCCGCGCTCGAGGTCGTCCATGGCGGAGGTCGAGATCGCGCAGGCGATCTCCTTACTGCCGTCCTGCATCGAGAACTGGACGATGCCGCGGTCCTGGTCGTGGGCGATGAAGCGGCTGCTGGTGAGCGTCATGGGGTACTCCTTTTGCGTCCGCGCGTCGTGCCGGCCTTGTGCACGATCGCGCACGGGGGACGCCGGTCGGCGTTATCGAAGCGGGCTGTGGCACGAGGGTGCACAACAATGTGGTTATGGGTCCCGGCTCCGTGCGCAATAGCGCACTCGGCCAGGACGACGCCTGAGTGGCTTGCCTTCAGCCGTCGCCGTTGAGTCTTGCGAAATCGTCGAACAGCGCGGTCACCAGCGCGCGGTGGCGGGTGTCCTCGGCGGGCAGGCCCGCGGCATAGAGGTTGAGCAGATGGCGGGCCTTCACGGCAGCCTCCGGCCAGGACGCGGCCGGCACCGACATCATGCGGTTTTCGAGATCGGCCTCGCGCTCGCGCAGCTCCCTGACCTGGGCCTCGACATCGGCCAGCGCGCGGCGCAGATCGGTTGCCTTCTGGGCGGCCATGCCGCGGTGGCTGTCGAGATCGACCGGGATGTCAGTCATTTCAGGCACTCGCGTCGATACGTTGGGCATCCGCCAGGTCGACCGAGCCGATCGACAGCATCTCCGTCGCACCGCGCACGCCTTCGGAGGGCACCGTGATCATGGTGGCGACGCGGCGATAGGACGCGAAGGACAGGCCCTCGATCATCTCCTCGTCGGTGATGACCTCATAGGCGCCGGCCGGCAATTCGCGATCGAGGCCGCGGATGTGGAATGGATGCTTGAAGGTGATGGTTTCTCGCCGCGAGCGGATGGTCATGCGCGCCTGCCTTTCGCAAAGAAGGGGCCCCGAACCGACGCCAGCTGTGGCGAAGCATGCGCTTCTTGCGCGGCAATAGCCAGCATTATGTCAGCGCGGGCCGGGACTTAAGGCGCAATCGCGGCGCTCGCGCGCGGCGTTTTAGTCCTCGCAATCGGCAGGGCGCGGGCGTACGCTGGACCACGTCAGCGCAGCTCACGCAATTGCCGCGCGTCGATGTTGCGCTGCATCTTTCGCGCCTCGTGTGCGCGGCGGCGATCTTCAATGGCTCGGCGGACGCATCTTACAGCCCCGCCAGCGACCATTGCAGCGCCGATCTCGCACGCGGACGAACTCGAAACCCAGGAGGAGACGACGTCATGGCCAAGGGACAGCAACGCAGCAACCGCGAGACCAAGAAGCCGAAGAAGGACAAGATCAAGACCAGCGCCGCAGCGCCGAGCCGCAAGGATGCGGCGTGGCAGCCGGAGATCGGTCAGAAGAAGAAGTAGCGGGCGCTGTTTTCCCTTCTCCCCTTGCGGGAGAAGGTGGCGTAGGCGGTCTTCGGCCGCCGTTCTTGAAAACGCCGATGCTTCGCATCGGCTATGGCGCCGGATGAGGGGTCTGTCTCCGCGGAGCTCCGACGCGAGAGATTCGCGCGCGGAGAGAGACCCCTCACCCGTCTCAATCGCGCGGAGTGCGATTGATCCACCCTCTCCCACAAGGGGAGAGGGGAAGAAGCACCATCTCCCTCTCCCCGCCCTTTTCCGCTATACTCGTCCGGGTAGCATCAGCGGGAGGGGCATCCTGTGGATCACGAGCGCAACGCCGACCACACATCCGAGCCGAAGAACCTCGTCATCTGCTGTGACGGCACCGGCAACGAGATTTCTGAAAACATCTCCAACGTCCTGAAGCTCTATCGTTGCCTGCGCAAGACCGCCAAGACGAAGCCGCGGCAGTTGGTGTTCTACGATCCCGGGGTCGGCACCGTGACGGAGCCGTCGACGTGGCACCGCTGGAAAGCCAACGTCAATCTGGTGCTGGGGCTTGCCACCGGCTACGGGCTCGATGACAACACGCTGTCGGCCTATTGCTTCCTGGTCCAGCACTACGCGCCGGGCGACAGGATCTACCTGTTCGGTTTTTCGCGCGGCGCCTATACCGTGCGGGTGCTGGCGGGGCTGATCCACAAGATCGGCCTGATCTCGCCGGAGCAGGCCAACCTCGCGGGCAGTGGCCTCGTCGCCTACAAGCAATATTCCGGCACCGGGCGCGGCAACGATATCGAGGACCTCAAGGACATCGCTGTCGACGAACAGGGACCGCTGCCGAAAGACCAATTCGACCTCGCCGCGCAGTTCGCGCGGATCACCTCGACGCGCTGGCCGACCATCCACTTCATCGGCGTCTGGGACACGGTGGCGAGCGTGATCGTGCCGCGGCGCGACGTCTTCTTCCTCGTCTTCAGCCTGGAGGAGCTCGCCTTCACGCTGCGCAATCCGAGCGTCAACATCTTTCGCCAGGCGATCGCGATCGACGAGCAGCGCCGCATGTTCCGCCTCAAGGCCTATGAGGAGCCGCAGGATTATTGGCGCAACCGCTATGTGCCCGACGAGAAGAAGGAGCCGCAGGATATCCTGCAGGTGTGGTTCGCCGGCGTGCATTGCGACGTCGGCGGCGGTTATCCGGAAGCCGAGAGCGGCGAGTCCAAATATCCGCTGCTCTGGATGATCGAGGAGGCGACCAAGGCCGGGCTGAACTTCAACCCGCGCACGGTGAACCAGCTCGCCTGGGGGATCCAGCGCACGAACTCGCCGTTCCAATACGTGCCGCCGGCTTACACCGGCAAGACGGGCGAGCTGCACAATTCGATGACGGCGGTGTGGCGCGTGCTGGAGTATCTGCCGAAGAGCGCGACCTACAAGGAATGGCCGGAGCGCAAGGTGTTATGGGGTTTCTACATCCCCGATTGCGAACCGCGCCCCATCCCCGAAGGCGCGCATGTGCATGAGAGCGTGGTGAAGCGGATGGCGGTGGAGCCGGATTATCGGCCGGTGAATTTGCCGAAAGATTATGTGACGGTGCCGATGCCGGTGCCGCCCCATGTGGGCATGGCGGCCGAGGCGGGGGAGATCGTGGTGGGGTGACTCGCCTCGTCATTGCGAGCGCAGCGAAGCAATCCAGAATCTTTCCGCAGAGTCAGTCTGGATTGCTTCGCTGCGCTCGCAATGACGATGGTTGAGGCGGCGTCGCACGACACCATCCCTGTCGTGCCTGCGAAGCAGGCCCCGCCCCACCCCACCAGGCTACCACCAATATTCATTAAAATTATCGCCCCCGCTTTAGCCGGATCGAATCACCTCTCGTTCATCATGGTGCCCAGACCACCCGCGCCATCCGCGGAAATTGGAGGAGAGTGCCAATGCATCCGCGCCGACATGCCCGCGTCAAACCCGCAGGCCTGGTGTCCCGCCAGGCCAAGATCATCACCGACCCGCGCGCGCCGGTGATCCCCTGCACGCTGATCGATTATTCGCCCGGCGGGGCCTGCGTCGATCTCGGCGGCCAGGTGAAGATTCCCGATCGGTTCGAGCTGCTGCACGTCAACACCAAGAAGCGCTGCCGCGTGGCATGGAAGCGCGGCACGAAGGTGGGCGTGGTGTTTTGAGACGGTCTCCCTACGTCCGCATCCGCGCCTTCGCGCCCGCGACGATCTGCATCGCGACGCCGGCGATCCAGCCGAACAAGGCGAACCAGCTCCAGGCGATATGCGGCTCGAGGCGGAGCACGATGATGGCGACGGAGGCGAGCGCGGTGAGCGTGGCGCAGAGCGTGCCGGCGGCGCTCAACAGTTCCGCGGCGTCGATGTCGCCGTGGGCCTCGTCGAAGGGCAGCTGCGGCGTGTCGATGCCGAGATAGAAGCCGACGAAGCCCAGCACCATCATCAGCAGCAGGAAGCCCTCGGTGGTGAGCGCGGGAATCGCAGATCCCACATAAGCGCCGACGAACAGCCCGCACGCCGCGCCCGCCATCGCAAGCCCCACGCGCTCGATGACGTGGGCAGCCTTTCGAACACCAAACCGCATGGCGGGCCTCCGCGAGGAGTTGGACGCGCGCGAGGTTAGGCCAGATTTGGCGGGGGTGGAAGCTGAGAGGGTTTACGGATGCGTGAGGCGGGGGGTGGTTCAGGACCAAAGGACGCACAGCGCGGCGACCTTTGCGTGGGCGCATGCCTCCCCGACCCTCATTGCGAGCGCAGCGAAGCAATCCAGGCTCTTTCAGCGGACGCAGTCTGGATTGCTTCGTCGCAAGGGCTCCTCGCAATGACGAGTTTGTGGCTCGGCTCTCGCACCACAATCAGGCACCCCTCACCGCGCCCCGAACGTCGTCTTGCCGAACAGCGCCTTCTGGGTCGAGGGCTGCGAGCGCCAATATTGCGGCGGCGCTTCGACCTCGCCGCCGAGTTCGGCTGCGGCGTGCCAGGCCCAACGCGGGTCGTAGAGCAAGCCGCGGGCGAGCGCGATCATGTCGGCCTTTCCGGATGCGACGATCTCTTCGGCCTGCTTCGGCTCCGTGATCAGGCCGACGGCGATGGTGGGCAAACCCGTCTCGCGCTTGATGGCCTCTGCAAACTGCACCTGATAGCCGGGGCCGAGCGCGATCTTCTGCAGCGGCGAGACGCCGCCGGAGGAGGCATCGATCCAGTCGACACCGCGCGCCTTCAGCGCCTTGGCGAATTCAATCGTCTGCGCCAGGTCCCAGCCGCCCTCGACCCAGTCGGTCGACGACACCCGCATGCCGACCGGCTTGTCGTGCGGGAACACCGCGCGCACCGCGTCGTAGACCTCCAGCGGGAAGCGCATGCGGTTCTCGAGCGAACCGCCATATTCGTCGGTGCGCTTGTTCGAGATCGGCGACAGGAACTGATGCAGCAGATAGCCGTGCGCGCCGTGCAGCTCGATGGCGTCGATGCCGATGCGATCGGCGCGCTTCGCCGACTCCACGAAGGCGTCGCGGATGCGCTTGAGGCCTGCGGCATCGAGCGCCAGCGGCGCGGCCTCGCCCTCCTTGTGCGGCAGCGCCGACGGCGCCACGGTCTGCCAGCCGCCCTGGTCCTGCGGGATCAGCTGGCCGCCGTCCCAGGGCCGCGCGCTCGAAGCTTTGCGGCCGGCATGCGCGAGCTGCATCGCGACGGCGGTGGAAGAATGTTTCCGCACCGAGGCGAGGATCTGCTTCAGCGCGGCCTCGGCGGCATCGCTGTAGAGCCCGAGGCAGCCCGGCGTGATGCGGCCGATCGCCTCGACGTGGGTCGCCTCGATGCAGAACATCGCCGCGCCCGACAGGCTGAGATTGTTGATGTGGGTGAAGTGCCAGTCGGTGGGAACGCCGTCCTCGGCCGAATATTGGCACATCGGCGACACCACGACGCGGTTCTTCAAATTCAGGCCGCGCAGCTTGATCGGAGAAAACAGGGCGCTCATGCGGGGGAGTTCCGAAAGGGAGGGAGGGCGATGCAGGGGAGTGTAGTGAGGGAAACGCGGATTGCCAGCCGCGCCGGGGGAATGGCCGCCCGTAGCGTCATGCATTGCGGCCGCGCCGCCCTACTCCACCAGCGCGAACTGCAGCAGCAGCGTGCGCTGGAGCATCGAGAAATTGTCGTCGGACACCAGCGTCAGCACGGTCTCGCCGTCGGCCGTGACGTGGGCGTCGATGCCTTCCATGTTGTCGATCTCATGGCCGAGATCGGCCTTGAACAGCACGGGGCCGTCGACCAATGCGCCCGGCGCGATCGATTTCAGGGGGATCGCGCGGATGCGGATATCGACGCCGGTGAACCAGGAAAATTTGCGTTCGAGGATCAGGAGATCGCCCGAGGGCAGCAGCACGGCGTCGCTGATGAGCTGCTGGTCGGTGCGGCGAATGCTGAACTGGCCCGGCGTCGGGCCGCCGATCAAGAAGCCGATCAGATTGCCGTCGGCATCGAAGCCGCCTTCCGACAGCGCGATCAAGGTCCCCGCGAGCGGCTGCCCCTTTGGTATGTCCCTGGGGACAAACACCAGCGCCTCGAGCCCCTTGTTATAGGGCAGCTTTCGCACCGCGGGCGGCGTCGGCAGCACCTCGCCGCGGGCGCGCGTGCCGCCCTTCGCAAAATCGAACCGCATGATCTGGTTGACGCGCTCGAGCCCGACATAGACGAGGTCGCCGTCGCGCGCGAGCGCCTCGGTGTCGTACCACAGCCGCTTCTCCGTGATCGGCCGCCCCTCCGCATTGAGCACCGGCGCGGCCACGACGTCGTCGAGACCCGTCATGCTCCGCCCGGAATAGCGGATGCGACCGGTGAACCAGGTGCCCTGGTCGGAGACCGCGAGGAAGCGCTCGCCTTTGCTGTCGAGAAAGCGGAAGCCGGACAGGCCGCCGAAGCCGCGATGCGGCGAGGTCAGCACCAGGCCGCCGCGATAGTCCAGCGAACCGAACCGCGTGCGCGCGCGGTCGCGCGGCTCGAAATTGGGGATCGGCCGCGCGTTGACCTCGATGCCGACGGGCGCGGCGACGGCGTGCTCGATCAGCGCCGGCTTCGGCGCAGGCTGCGCCTGCGCCAGGCGAGACAGTGCGAAAGTGGAAAATCCCGCCGCCGCGTGGCCGATAAAGCTGCGGCGGGATCGATGATTGCTCACGAATGCAGTTTGCGCCGCGGGCGACCGGCCGGTTGCGTGGGCGCGGTGTTGGTCTCGCTGAACAGTTCGGCGAGCTTTTCAGTGATGGCGCCGCCGAGCTCTTCGGCGTCCACGATCGTCACCGCGCGGCGATAATAGCGCGTCACGTCGTGGCCGATGCCGATCGCGATCAGCTCGACCGGCGAGCGGGTCTCGATCTCCTCGATGATGTGGCGCAGGTGCCGCTCGAGGTAGTTGCCGGGATTGACCGACAGCGTGGAATCGTCGACCGGCGCACCGTCCGAGATCATCATCAGGATCTTGCGCTGCTCGGGCCGGCCGAGCAGGCGCTTGTGCGCCCAGTCGAGCGCCTCGCCGTCGATGTTCTCCTTCAACAGCCCCTCGCGCATCATCAGGCCGAGATTTTTTCGCGCACGGCGCCACGGGGCGTCCGCCGACTTGTAGATGATGTGGCGGAGATCGTTGAGACGGCCCGGACTGGCCGGCTTGCCGGCGGCAAGCCACGCCTCGCGCGATTGCCCGCCCTTCCAGGCACGCGTGGTGAAGCCGAGAATCTCGACCTTGACGCCGCAGCGCTCCAGCGTGCGGGCGAGGATGTCGGCGCAGGTCGCCGCGACCGTGATCGGGCGCCCGCGCATCGAGCCGGAATTGTCTAAGAGCAGCGTCACCACGGTGTCGCGGAACGTCGCCTCCTTCTCGTGCATGAAGGACAGCGGGTGATAGGGATCGGTCACCACGCGCGACAGCCGCGCCGGATCGAGAATGCCCTCTTCGAGATCGAACTCCCAGGCGCGGTTCTGCTGCGCCATCAAGCGCCTCTGGAGGCGGTTGGCGAGACGGGCGACGATGCCCTGCAGATGCGCGAGCTGCTTGTCGAGATAGGCGCGAAGCCGCTCCAGCTCGTCATGGTCGCAGAGGTCCTCGGCGGCGATCACCTCGTCGAACTTCGGCGCGAAGGCATGATATTCCGGCCCGCGCGGCTCGTTCTTGCCGTGCGAATTCGGCCGCGTCGCCTCACCCGGCGTCTCGTCGTCGCCGAGCTCGCCGTCGTCGAAGGTGTCGGAGGTCGAGGCCTGCGCGCTTTCCATCGCGCTCTCGCTCATCTCCTCGCTCGAGGCCTGCGCCTGGTCGGCGCTCATCTCCTGCGCAGCGTCGGAATCGGGCGAGCCCTCGGCGCCGGACTGATCGTTGTCGCCGTCCTGGTTCTCGTCGTTCTCGTCATTGTCTTCGCTGTCGGCGCTGCGCTCGTCGCCGATTTCGAGCGCCGTCAGCAGATCATGCACGGCATCGCCGAACCTGGTCTGGTCCTCGACCACGGTATCGAGCCGGTCGAGCCGCCTGCCGATCTTGTCTTCCAGGATGGGACGCCAGAGATCGACCATCTTCTTGGCGGCCGTGGGCGGCGCCATGCCGGTCAGGCGTTCGCGCACCAGCATCGCCAGCGCGTCGGCGAGCGGCGCGTCGGCGCGATCGGTGATCTCGTCGAACTTGCCGCGATGGAAATGGTCGTCGAGCATCGCGGTGAGGTTTTTCGCAACGCCCGCCATGCGCCGCGCGCCGATCGCCTCGACACGGGCCTGCTCCACCGCCTCGAACACGCCGCGCGCCTGCGGATTGCCCGGCATCAGCTTGCGATGCACCTTTGGATCATGACAGGCGAGCTTGAGCGCGATGGAATCGGCGTGGCCGCGCACGATCGCGGCATCACGCCTGGTCATCTTTCGCGCGGGTTCGGGCAGCCGCGCCTTGCCCGGCGCGAGCCCGGGACGCTCGGCGGCGAAGCTGACATCGAGCTCGGGCGCCTTGGCGATCGCCTTCAGGCAGGAGGCCACCGAGCGCTTGAACGGCTCGGTCGGGGCTTCCTTGGTGTTGCGGAACTTGGAGTTGGAGGTGGTGCTCATCTCGATCTCACCGTCGTCCCGGCGAAGGCCGGGATCCATAGCCACCGACGGTTATTGCGTCAGGGAAAACTATCAGCGTCGCTTCACCGAGAGACCTCGCGGCATGGGTCCCGGCCCCCGTGCGCAATTGCGCACTCGGCCGGGACGACACACCGAGAGAGATCAGCTGAGCGCCACGTTCACCGCCGATTCCGGCAGCTCCGCATTGAAGCAGCGCTGGTAGAACTCGGCGACGAGAGGACGTTCGAGCTCGTCGCATTTGTTGAGGAAGGTGACCCGGAACGCAAAACCAATGTCGCTGAAGATGTCGGCGTTCTCGGCCCAGGTGATCACCGTGCGCGGGCTCATCACCGTCGACAGATCGCCATTGGCGAAGGCGTTGCGGGTGAGATCGGCGAGGCGAACCATCTTGTTGACGATGTCGCGGCCCTCCGTGGTGCGATAGTGCTTGGCCTTGGCCAGCACGATCTCCACTTCCTCGTCATGGCTGAGATAGTTCAGCGTGGTGACGATCGACCAGCGGTCCATCTGGCCCTGGTTGATCTGCTGGGTGCCGTGATAGAGGCCCGAGGTGTCGCCGAGGCCGACGGTGTTTGCGGTCGAGAACATGCGGAATGCCGGGTGCGGCTTGATCACCTTGTTCTGGTCGAGCAGCGTCAGTCGGCCGGAGACTTCCAGCACGCGCTGGATCACGAACATCACGTCCGGGCGGCCGGCGTCGTATTCGTCGAACACCAGCGCGACGTTGTGCTGGAGCGCCCAGGGCAGGATGCCGTCGCGGAATTCAGTGACCTGCTTGCCGTCGCGGACCACGATCGAGTCCTTGCCGACGAGGTCGATACGGCTGATGTGGCTGTCGAGGTTGACGCGCACGCAGGGCCAGTTCAGTCGCGCGGCGACCTGTTCGATATGGGTGGATTTGCCGGTGCCGTGGTAGCCCGTGACCATGACGCGGCGGTTGTGCGCGAAGCCGGCGAGAATGGCGAGCGTGGTGGCGCGATCGAAGCGGTAATCGGAATCGACTTCGGGGACGTGAGGATCGACTTCGGAATAAGCGGGGACTTCGAGATCGCTGTCGATCCCGAACACCTGGCGCACCGACACCTTCATGTCGGGCAAACCGGAAACTTCCTCAACTTTGGACATCGCGGCGGTCGTCATCAATCCTCCGAGGTCCCGGGCGATCCCGAGACCAGTTATTGCACGTTGGCTGCGGCTGGGTGCGATCGCGAACCTATCAGAGACAACGTGCGGGCAGAAGCCCGCCCCTCAATCAAAGTTCCGCTGTCTTTTCATTTAGATAGGCAAGGAACGCGATTTTTGGAAGGCTGCCCTGCGAATCACGCCTGAATTTATGCCAAGGGCGCGGTCCTGCCCACGCGGGTGGCACTTTTACCGCCGCTTGTTACTTATGTAGGGTCCGAATGCAGGGCCCGAACCCCGAGGCCCAATCCCACCACAGAGACGACGTGACGTCCTTTCTCGATCCCCTCATTTCATTCGTCTCGGCCCATGCGTGGCTGGCCTATCTGACCCTGTTCCTGGCGGCCCTGCTGGAGGCGGTTCCGGTGGTGGGGTCTGTGATCCCCGGCTCGACCATCATCCTGGCGCTAAGCGCCCTGGTCCCGGGCGGCGAGCTTAGGCTGCAATGGGTGTTGCTGGCGGCAGCCCTCGGCGCAGTGCTCGGCGACGGTTCGGCCTACTGGATCGGCCACCGGCAGCAACGGGAGATCCTCAACACCTGGCCGTTGACCAATTATCCGCGCGTGGTCGAGCAGAGCGAGAATTTCTTCCACCGCTTCGGCACCTGGGCGGTGTTCTTCGCCCGCTTCGTGCCGCCGATCCGTGCCTTCGTCCCGGTCACCGCGGGCGCGCTGGGCATGCCCCCGGCCCGCTTCTATGCCATCAACATCCCGGCGATCCTGGTCTGGGCGCCGGCGCATGTGCTGCCGGGTGTTTTGGCGGTCTCAGTGCTGCACGAATATGCCGGGCTGCACCACCATGGACATGTCGGCAAGCACATCTGGATCCTGACCGTGATCGGCGTCGCGATCGTTCTGGGCCTGGCGGTCTGGATCTATCGCCGCCGGAATGGCGGCGGCGTCGCGGTGGCGAAGCCGCGAGGGTGATCGATCCAAGCACACCACCCTCATCCTGAGGGCCTGCCAACGACCGGCGTCTCGAAGGATGGCCGCGGGCGACAGCGGGGCCTGCATGGTTCGAGACGCGCGTTCCGCGCTCCTCACCATGAGGTTTTTTGATCATCCTTTGGAATCCGCAACCCCCGCCCTCCGCCCCGGCGCAGGCCCGACATACCTTGCCCGCGGCCTGATCAGCTTGCCGTGCTGTAGCTGCTCGCTCGCATGAGCGATCCAGCCGACGCTGCGGGCCATCGCGAACAAAGCGAGCTCGCTGCCTGCGGGCAAGCGCAGCGCGTGCACGAGCACCGCGAGCGCGTAGTCGATGTTGACGAGCTCGCCGGTCGCCTCCGCGATCCGCTCCGGCACCTCCTTGGTGAATTTGCGCGGCGCGCCGGCGCGGGCCAGGGCATTCAGGAGCGACTGCGCGCGCCGATCGCCCCGCTTGTAGACGCCGTGACCGAAGCCGGCAAAGCGTTCGCCGAGCGCGACGCGTTCGCGGACCATTGGCTCGACGTCACGATCCACCAGCGCCTTGACGAGCTGCGAGGCGAGCACGCCGGCGCCGCCGTGCTTCGGTCCCTTCAGCGCGGCGAGGCCGGCGATGACGGAATCATAAAGATTGAGGCCGGTGGAGGCCGCGCAGCGCGCGGTGAAGGTGGACGCGTTCAACTCATGCTCGGCGAGCAGAACCAGCGCGCGACGCATGAGATCGGCCGCGTGCTTGTTGTCGGGCGCCCAGGCCCTCGCGATCTGCTGATGCAGCGGCTCGGCGGACGGCTCCGTGTTGAGCATGGTCGCGACCAGGAGCCGGACGATGCGCGCACCGACCATGGCACGTCCATCGTGCGCGCGGGTGAAGGCGCGCGGATCGGCGCTCGACGCGAGCGCCAGCACGGCAATGGCGCGATCGATCGGCGCGGCGCGACGCGCGGCCTGCGCGATCAGGCGCATCTCATCGGACATCGCAGGCTGATTATCCGGCGCGAACGGATCGACGCCGGAGACATCCCACAAAAGCGTGGCCGTGTGCTCCAGCGTGTCGTTTTCGGCGAGATCGACGCAATTGACACCGCGATAGATCGCGCCGTCCTCGGTGATGGTGGAGATCTCCGTGTCCATGACCGGCAGATCGGCATCGAAACTGCGCAGGCCGCGCGGCTCCGGCGACGGCACCCGGCGCTCCTTCAGCGCCCGGACGTCCTCGGCGCGATAGCGGTTCTTGCGCGAGTCCGGCGTCGGCTCGGAGCGGACCAGGCCGCGGCTGACATAGGCGTAGAGCGTGGCCGGCGAGATCGCGAGCTCGGCGGCGGCTTCCCGGGCGGAGAGGTAAAGCCCCTCGGAATTTTTCATATGGATTTATATAATCAAGATTGATCAATCTGTCGAGAGGCCCGACCTTTGGCTGGTGCAAAGGAGATTTGGGCCATGAACATCCACCTCACCAAGAGCCAGATCGGGCTGGACGGCGTTCCCGCGGCCGAAACCGTGCTGAGCCATGTCGACGGCGAGCGCGGCGAGTTGATCATCGCCGGCGAGCATGTCGGCCGATTGGCGAGTCAGTCGAGCTTTGAGGGCGTCACCGCCCGGCTCTGGAACGGCGCCAGCACGACCACGCTGAGCGAAGCCAATGTGCGCGCGAGCCTCGGCGCGGCACGCGAGCGCGCCTTCGCGCGGCTGGATGAACTGCTGCCGGCAACGCGCGGCATGGGCGTCGTCGACGGGTTTCGCGCGGCGGTCGCGGGACTTCGCGCCGAGCACGACCTAGCCCATGAGGCGACGATCGTAGGCGCATTCCCGGTAATTGCGGGCGCGCTCGTCCGCCGCGCTAGGGGTCTCGATCCCGTGGCGCCCGATCCGAACGCGAGCCACGCCGCCGATACGCTTCGCATGCTGCACGGACGCGCGCCCGAACCACGCGAGGTCACGGCGCTGGACGCCTATCTCGTCACCGCCAGCGACCACGGCATGAACGCCTCGACCTTCACCGCGCGCGTGGTGGCCTCGACGCAGGCTGATCTATTCGCCGCCGTCACCGCCGGCTATTGCGCGCTGACGGGTCCGCTGCATGGCGGCGCGCCGGAGCCGGTGCTGGAAATGCTCGACGCCATCGGCTCGCGCGAGCGCATCCAGCCCTGGGTGGACGCGGCACTCGCCCGCGGCGAGCGGATGATGGGTTTTGGTCATCGCGTCTATCGCGTGCGCGATCCGCGCGCCGACGTGCTCAAGACCGCGATCGAGGCGCTGGCCTCGGACGGCGCCGACCTGCCCTTTGCCGGCGAGGTGGAGGCCTACATCCGCAGCGCGCTGCGCAAGAAGAATCCGGACCGGCCGCTGGAGACCAATGTCGAGTTCTTCACCGCGATCCTGCTCGATGCGCTGGCGATCCCGAGGCAGGCCTTCACGCCGATCTTCGCGGTGGCGCGCGCCGCCGGCTGGACCGCGCATGCGCGCGAGCAGCAGCGGACGGGGCGGCTGATCCGGCCGAGCTCGTCATATGTGGGGGCGATGCCGGAGGCGTGATGAAACGTAACCTGGATGGAACGGCGTTCTTTCCCTCTCCCCTTGTGGGAGAGGGTGGCTCGCCGCGCAGCGGCGAGACGGGTGAGGGGTTCTCTCCCCGCACAATCCCTTGCATTGGAATTTGAGGAAGCAACCCCTCATCCGGCGCTTCGCGCCACCTTCTCCCACAAGGGGAGAAGGGAAGACAGTGGCGCGGCCTCAGGCCTCGCGCACCACGGTCTTCAGATAATTATACGCCTTGATGATCTCGATCAGGCGGTCCTCGGTGGAGCGGTCGCCGCCGTTGGCGTCGGGGTGGTGCTGCTTCACCAGCGCCTTGTACTTGGACTTGACGTCGGCGAGGGTGGACTCGGGGCCGAGGCCCATCACCTGGAGCGCCTTGCGCTCGGCGTTCATGATCTTGCGCGTCTCGGCCTTGGGCGCGGCCTGCGGGCCGGCGCGCCAGCCGGTGCGGCCGTTGAGCTCCTGGAACATGCTGAACGGATCGAAGGCACCGTCGATCTCGGCCTCGGCGCCTTTCTTGACGCCGCCATTGGCGCCCATCTTCCAGGTCGGACGATGACCGGTCAGCGCATCTTTCTGATAGCGCGCGACAGCGTCGGCATTCATGCCGGAGAAGAAATTGTAGTTCTGGTTGTACTCGCGCACATGATTCAGGCAGAAGTGCCAGTACTCACGCTGATTGTCGCGACCCTTGGGCGCACGATGCGCGCCCTTGTTCTGACACCCGGTCCATTCGCAATTGACCACGGCGTCGCGCGGCTTCACTTCCGGCTGCTTGCCTTTCGGCTTGATCCGGATGGAGTCGAAGAACTTTGATGAATCGATCGGCATGGCTGACTTTGACTACGCAATGCAAAAACCTTCAAGTCTTGACATTGCAATTAGCTGAAAAGCATAGCCGAAACTATGCTGAGGCGTCCTTGAACGACCGCCAGAGGCGGCCTATGCAATACGGAGAGCGATCTCGCACCGTAGTGACCCAGATGGCCATCAGAGACACTATCAGCAACAAGTTGCAGGAAGCTTTCACGCCGGAGAGCCTGCAAGTCGTCGACGAGTCACATTTGCATGAGGGCCACGCCGGCCATCGGCCGAGCGGCGAGACGCACTTCCGCGTTTATATTGTGTCTTCCGCCTTCAAAGGGAAGAGCCGGGTTGATCGGCACCGCATGATAAATTCGGCGCTCGCCGCGGAACTCTCCGGCAGCGTGCACGCACTGGCGATCCACGCGCAAGCGCCGGGAGAAGGCGGGAGCTAGCTCGCCGATACGGCTGTCATGCCCGCGAAGGCGGGCATCCAGTACTCCGAGGCGACGCGGCTAGAATCGAGCCGCTGCGGCGTACTGGATCGTCCGCCTTCGCGGACGATGACAGCTACCGCGTCAAAACGACGTCCCGGCCCGCCGGCGCTTGGCTTCCTCCATCTCCGTCTCGCGCGGCACCGGTGAAATACGGAGTGCGGTGATGCGGTTGCGTTCGCGGCGGAGGACGCGGAAGCGGAAGCCGTGAAAGGTGAAACTCTGGCCGCGGTCGGGAATCGAGCGCGCCTCGTGAATGACGAGGCCGGCGACAGTCGTTGCCTCTTCGTCAGGCAGGTGCCAGTCCATGGCGCGGTTGAGGTCGCGGATCGGCACCGAGCCGTCGACGACGACCGAGCCGTCCGGCTGGGCGCGCACGCCCGCGACCACGACGTCATGCTCGTCGGAGATGTCGCCGACGATCTCTTCCAGAATGTCCTCCAGCGTCACGAGACCTTCAACTTCGCCGTACTCGTCGACGACCAGGGCGAAATGGGTCTTGCGGCGGCGGAACGCCTTGAGTTGCTCGGAGACGGGCCGCATCTCGGGCACGAACCACGGCGGCAGCGCGATGGTGGAGACGTCGATGCGCGAGGTCTCGCCGTCGGCCACGCGAATCGCGCGCAGCAAATCCTTGGCGTGGAGCACGCCGATGATGTTTTCCGGCTTCTCGCGCCACAGCGGAATGCGGGTGTATTCGGCCGCCAGCACCTCGCGCACCAGATCCTCCGGCGGCAGGTCGGCGTTGATCATCGTCATCTCGGTGCGATGGATCATGACGTCGGAGACCTGGAGCTCGCGCAGATCGAGCAGCCCGCCGAGCATGTCGCGGTCGTGCTTCTCGAACTTGCCCTCATGGTGCAGCAGGTCGACCGCACCCCGCAGGCGCTCGGTCGGCGACAGGATCGCCTGGTGCTCGCCGGCAAGGCCAAACAGGCGCATCAACAGCCGCACGATGACTTCCACGATCCGCAGCAGCGGCCCCAGCACGTACATCGTCAGCCGCATCGGGCGTGCCACCGCCAGCGCCATGCGATCAGGCGCGTTGATCGCAATGGTCTTGGGCAGCACCTCGGCGAAGATCACGACCAGCGCGGTCATCAAGCCGGTGGCATAGAGCACGCCGACGTCGCCGAACCAAGCCGTGAAGATGCTGGTGGCCAGGGCGGATGCACTGATATTGGCGATGTTGTTGCCGAGCAGCAGCGCGCCGATCAGGCGCTCGCGCATGTCGAGCAGCTGCGAGACCACGTCGGCGTCGCGATTACCCTGCTTGGAGAGCCGCAGCATGCTGGCGCGCGAAGCGCCGGTCAGCGCCGTCTCGCTCGCGGCGAAGAAGCCGGAGACGAGCAGGCAGAGAATGACGATGGTGAATCCGAGCCAATCCATGAACCACTCTGGTTTCTTGTTTTGACGCGTTTTCTTGACGCGAACCGGTACCCACTTCGCTCGAAAACGCTTTAGCGCCGTTCAACCGCGTGTCACGCCTTGTGGGCGAGCTTG
Source organism: Bradyrhizobium sp. URHA0013 (assembly GCF_000518345.1). Lineage (NCBI taxonomy): Bacteria > Pseudomonadati > Pseudomonadota > Alphaproteobacteria > Hyphomicrobiales > Nitrobacteraceae > Bradyrhizobium > Bradyrhizobium sp. URHA0013. Next base: position 56,677 of record NZ_JADK01000011.1, read on the forward strand.
TCCTTGAGGAAGTCGCGCACCGGAGCCGGTTCGACGTTCTTCGCGACGACGGCGCGTCCCACAGCCTCCAGCAGGATGAAGGTGAGCTTGCCGCGCACGACCTTCTTGTCCTGCGCCATCAGCGCCATCAGCGCGTCGGCATCGGCAAGCCCCTCCTGCGCGAAGCCCGCGATGTCCTGCAAGCGCGTCGGCAGGCCTGCCTCAACGAGGTGACGCTCGACGCGCGCGGCATCCGCTTCGCCGATCATGCCGAGCTTCGCCGAAAACTGCGCCGCCAGCGTCATGCCGATCGAAACGCCCTCGCCGTGAAACAGGCGGTCGGAGAAGCCGGTCGCGGCTTCCAGCGCATGGCCGAACGTATGGCCGAGATTGAGCAGCGCGCGCTCCCCGGTCTCGCGCTCGTCGCGCGAGACCACGCCGGCCTTGGCGCGGCAGGAGGTCGCGATCGCATGCTCGCGCGCCGAACCGCCTTTGGAGATGTCGGAATGGTTCTTCTCGAGCCAGGCGAAGAAGGCCTCGTCGCCGAGCACGCCGTATTTGGCGACCTCGGCGTAGCCGGCGCGGAATTGCCGGGGCGACAGCGTGTCGAGCACGGCGGTGTCGGCAATCACCAGCACCGGCTGGTGGAAGGCGCCGAGCAGATTCTTGCCCTGCGGCGAGTTGATGCCGGTCTTGCCGCCGACGGAGGAATCGACCTGCGCCAGCAGCGAGGTCGGCACCTGCACGAAATCGACGCCGCGGCGCAGGATCGCCGCTGCAAAGCCGGCGAGATCGCCAACCACGCCGCCGCCGAGCGCGATGACGAGATCGTTGCGCTCGATTTTCGCGGCGATCAGGGCTTCGCTGACCTTTTCGAGACCGGCATAGGTCTTCGAGATCTCGCCTTCCTCGACGACGATGCGCGATGTCGCAATGCCGCTGGCTGCGAGCGAAGCCTCGGCGGGCTCGAGCCAGTATTTCGCGACGGTGCGATCCGTCACGATCGCGGTGCGCACGCCGGGGCGCAGGCGCGCGACGCGTTCGCCGAGCGAAGCCAGCACGCCGCGGCCGATGACGATGTCATAGGCGCGATTCTCCAGCGCGACCTCGACGTTGACGGGATCGGAATGTTTCAAAGGCGCGGTCATCGTGCGGCACTCGCGACGTCGGCTGATGGCGGGGACGCCCGTTCGCCGCAAAGATGCGCGCGTAGCGTCTCGATGGTCTCCTCAACGATCTTGTCGTGCGGCACGTCGCGCGAGGCGATGGTGAGATCGGCATGGCCGTAGACCGGCTCGCGCTCGGTGAGCAGGCGCGTCACCGTTCCTTCGGGATCGGCGGTCTGGAGCAGCGGACGGTCGGCGCGCCGGCGCACGCGGCGCATGATGACGTCATGATCGGCCTTGAGCCAGATCGAGATCGCCTTTGCCGCGATACGGCTCCGCGTCTCCTCGCGCATGAAGGCGCCGCCGCCGGTCGCCAGCACGATGGGGCCGCCGTCGAGCAGACGCGCGATCACGCGGGCCTCGCCGTCACGGAAATGCGGCTCGCCGTGGCGCTCGAAGATTTCCGGTATGGTCATGCCGGCCGCGGCCTCGATCTCGGTGTCGGCATCGACGAAGGGCAGCTTGAGCCTGAGAGCCATGCGGCGGCCGATGGTGGATTTGCCCACCCCCATCATGCCGACGAGCACGATCGAGCGCGTCCCCAGCGCCGACAGGATGTCGGCCTCGGGCGAAGCTTGGATCGGCAACGCGGCGTCGGGCATTTGTCTCGCTCGAATGGGTCTCGCTCGATCTGCCGCCAAAGGCGGCATCCTTTGGCCACCTATACGACCCCAAAGGGGGCCTCGCCAGAGGACTCTTGCCACGAAACGGCGAACGTGTTGGATGATTTCATTGGTTAATTTGCCCGCCAAGCCGCCTGACCGAGACCCTCTCCGAGATCCTGCCGATGCCCAGCCTGTTCCGCTTCCTGACGGTCGTCGCCGTGATCGCCGGCATCGTCTATGGCGTGGTCTTCGCGCTGGCGAACTTCGTCAATCCCAAGCCGCGGGAAATGACGGTGACGATCCCGCCGGATAAGTTTCTCAAGAAATAGGAGGTAGCCTCCGGGGCATGCGTGCAAAGCCCTCGGACACAAAACTCACCGGCCTGTTCCTCGACATGCTCGCGGCGGAACAGGGCGCCGGTGCCAATACGCTCGATGCCTATCGCCGCGACCTCACCGACTTCTCCGAGTTTCTCGGCCGTGTCGGCCATGCATTCGCGGACGCGGAGACACAGACGCTGCGCGACTATCTCGCCGATCTCGACACGCGCGGCTTCAAGTCCACCAGCGTCGCGCGGCGGCTGTCAGCGATGCGGCATCTCTATCGCTTCCTCCTGAACGAACGCATCAGAACCGACGATCCCGCGGCGATCCTGTCCGGCCCCAAGCGCGGCCGCGGCCTTCCGAAGGTGCTGTCGATAGGGGATGTCGACCGCATGCTCCGCCGCGCCAAGGAATTGAGCGAGGCAGAGGATGCCTCGCCCTCGAAACGGCTGCGCGCCCTCAGACTCTATTGTCTGCTCGAGGTGCTCTACGCCACCGGCTTGCGCGTCTCCGAGCTGGTGGCGCTGCCGCGCACGGCCGCGAAGCGCGACGCCCGCATGATCGTGGTGCGCGGCAAGGGCAACAAGGAACGGCTGGTGCCGCTCAACGAGGCCTCGCGCCAGGCCATGGCCGATTATCTCGCGGCGACGGAGGCCGCCAAGGACAACAACAAGTCCGACAAGAAGAACAGCGTGGCGGCCTCGAAATGGTTGTTCCCCTCCTTCGGCGAGAGCGGGCATCTGACGCGGCAGCACTTTGCCCGCGACTTGAAGGAGCTCGCGGTCGCTTCGGGCCTGCAGGCCCGGCTGGTCTCCCCCCACGTGCTGCGCCACGCCTTCGCCAGCCACCTGCTGCACAACGGGGCCGATTTGCGCATCGTGCAGACGCTGCTCGGCCATACCGACATCTCGACCACCCAGATCTACACCCACGTGGTCGAGGAGCGGCTGAAGAGCCTGGTCCGCGACCTGCACCCGCTGGCGGAGAAGTAGGTCTGCGCGTCGCCCCGCTACAGGCCAAGGCCGAAACCGCCTTGACTTCGGCCACATCTCCGCAGAAAGAGCCGGGGCCTCACGATGATTGGCCTGCGCTGGTTGCGAACACACAAGCCAACTCATTGACGGACCTACATTTCTTTCCACGACATCGAATCCGCTTCGCCGCCTCGCCCCGTTCTCCCTATATTGAGTTGATGCCAGACCAGATGCGCAGCTATCTCGATTTCGAAAAGCCCGTCGCCGAGCTCGATTCCAAGCTCGATGAATTGCGGACGCTTGCGGCCTCCGGCAGCGACATCGCCGAGGAGATTGGGCGGATCGAGGACAAGGCGGCGCAGGCGATGGCCGACCTCTATCTGAACCTGACGCCGTGGCAGAAGACGCTGGTCGCGCGGCATCCGCAGCGGCCGCATTTCAACGACTTCATCAAGGGCCTGATCACCGAGTTCACCCCGCTCGCCGGCGACCGCAAGTTCGGCGAGGACGAGGCGCTGGTGGCCGGCTTCGGCCGCTTCCGTGGCGAGGCCATCTGCGTGATGGGCCAGGAAAAGGGCGATTCCACCGAGAGCCGCATCAAGCATAATTTCGGCATGGCGCGGCCCGAAGGCTATCGCAAATGCGTGCGGCTGATGGAGATGGCCGAGCGGTTCGGCCTGCCGGTGCTGTCGCTCGCCGATTCCGCCGGCGCCTATCCCGGCATCGGTGCGGAAGAGCGCGGCCAGGCCGAGGCGATCGCGCGCTCGACCGATGCCTGCATGGCGCTGACCGTGCCGAACGTCGCCATCATCACCGGCGAGGGCATGTCGGGCGGCGCCATCGCCATCACCACCGCCAACAAGGTCCTGATGCTGGAGCACGCGATCTACAGCGTGATCTCGCCCGAGGCCGCGTCCTCGATCCTCTGGCGCGACGGCTCCAAGGCGCAGGAAGCAGCCAACAACATGAAGATCACGGCACAGGACATGCTCCGCTTCGGCGTGATCGACAGCATCCTGAAGGAGCCGGTCGGCGGCGCCCATCGCGACCCCGCCGCCATGATCGCCACCACGGGCGATGCCATCGCCAAGGCCTTCGACGAACTCCGGGGCCTCGACGGTGACGCCATTCGCAAGCATCGGCGGCAGAAATTCCTCGATATCGGCCGGAAACTGGGCTGATTCGGGCGGTTTGGGACCCGTTGGACGCGTTACCCTCCGCCGTCGTCCAGGCTGCTTTCGCCAGGACGACGCTGGATTTGAGGCCGGCCGAGCCCCGCAGGCGTCCGGTAACCCCGCGTTAACCCTTTTTTTGCCCAAATCAGCGATCTCTGTACCGGTTTGGCCGCGAGGCCCAAGTTACGGCCCAGTTTAAGTCTTCGTTGACCACGCCTTTGGGCCAACGGGCTCGTGATCCCCGTTCGGGTTGCGACCACATGACCCAGAGGTTAGAATTTTAATCAATGGCTTCAGGGCATAAGCGCTGGAGCGTGATTGCGAAAAAGCCCGTCGCGACGGGTCCCGGTCTCCGGTCGGATCATGCTTCAACATTGGGGTTTGCGCGCGCTGCCCTGGACGGTGTGGGGTCCATCTTGATTTCTCGTTCGCTTGCTCGCGCGTTTCTGGTTTCGGTGGCGCTTGCCGCCAGCTTCGTGCTGGCCGGCTGCGATACCGACCAGGTTTCGCTTGCGACCAATGCCAAGGCCAACCAGCCGGTGCCGCCAAAGCTTCTCGCCGCGATGGTCGAGAAGAACATGGATCTGCAATCACCTATCCTGGTGCGCCTGTTCAAGCAGGAGGCCGAGCTCGAGGTCTGGAAGCAGACCCGCAACGGCCAGTTCGCGCTGCTCAAGACCTATCCGATCTGTCGCTGGTCGGGCGACCTCGGCCCGAAGGTCCGCGAAGGCGACCGCCAGGCGCCGGAAGGATTCTACTCGATCAATCCGGGCCAGATGAATCCGCAGTCGGCGTATTATCTGTCGTTCAACACGGGCTATCCGAACGCGTTCGACAAGGCTTTGGGCCGCAGCGGCTCGCAGCTGATGGTGCATGGCGATTGTTCGTCGCGCGGCTGCTACGCGATGACGGACGAGCAGATCGCCGAGATCTATTCGCTCGGGCGCGAATCCTTCTTCGGCGGCCAGAAGGCGTTCCAGCTGCAGGCCTATCCGTTCAAGATGACGCCGGTGAACATGGCCAAGCACCGGAACAATCCGAACATGCCGTTCTGGAAGATGATCAAGGAAGGCTATGATCATTTCGAGGTGACGCGGCAGGAGCCGAAGGTCGATTTCTGCGAGAAGAAGTACGTGTTCGACGCGGCGAAGGCGCCTGACGCCAAGCGCGATCCGGTGTTCGACGCGTCCGCGAAATGTCCGGCCTATGTGGTCCCCGAGGAGATCGTCAGCGCCGTGCGCGAGAAGGATGCGCGCGACCAGGCTGAGTACAACAAGCTGGTTTCGCGCGGTACGCCCGTTGCGCGCATGAACACCGGTATCGACGGCGGCATGAACAAGATCTTCGCCGCGAAGATTCCGGAAGGCTCGACCGGCCTGTCGGAGGGCGCCGAAGGCACCACCTTGCAGATGCTGGCGATGGCGAAGGCGCCCGGCACGATCCCTGGACACGTCAATCCGCCGAAGCCGAATCTCGATGCAGCCGCGCCCTCGCCGCAGGAAGAGCCGGTCGTCGCCGTCAGCACGCCCGCCGCCAACGCCCGCGTCGCCACCGCAGCTGCGCCTGAGAAATCCGGCTTCTTCTCCAACCTCGGCCGCAAGATGGGCATGGGCAACGCCGACGCCACGGCAACCACGCCTCCGCCGCAGGCCACGGCATCCGTCGCTCCGGCCGCGACGACCACGACACCGCCGACCGCAGCGTCCCGGCTGAAGGCCGCGGTGACCCGGTTCGTACCGGGTCGCGACACGTCCAAGGATGCAGCGAAGGATGCGCCGAAGCCGGCTGTTGCCGCAACCAAGCCCGCCGAACCTGCGAAGCCCGATACCCGCCTCGCGGCGACGCGCCCGACGCTGAAGCCGTCGGTGTCGGATGGCGCGGGTGAAGCGACCCAGATCATGGGCGCCGCGCCGGTCGTGCAGTCGAACTCGTTCGACAGCCGGTTTGGGGCGGTGAAGTAAGCGGGCGCTCCGCTTAATCTCTCCGATCCATCCCAGCCTGACGCCGTCATTCCCCGCGATGGCGGGGAATCCAGTATTCCAGGCACCCCTTATCGATCGAGAAGCTGCGGCGTACGGGATGCCCCGCCTCCGCGAGGCATGACAGCCGAGTTCGGTGTGAGAGCGACGCGCTTCACGCGCGCTCTCCTACGGCGCCAGATACCGCAGCAGCTCCGGATTGCCCCTCACCTCGCCTGCCTCGCCTTGCAGTGCGACGCGGCCGCGGTCGAGCACGTAGGCGTAGTCGGCGACGCGGAGCGCGAGGTCGAGGTGCTGCTCGACGATGATGACGGCGATGGTTTTCGCGAGTTCGATCAGGCGCTCGGTGATCTCCTCGATCACGCCGATCCAGACGCCTTCGGTCGGCTCGTCGAGCAGAAGCAGTTTTGGATCGCCCAGCATGGCGCGGCCGATGGCGAGCATCTTGCGCTCGCCGCCAGACAGCGTGCCGGCGGGCTGGTCGAGGCGCTGGCCGAGCTTTGGGAATATGGTCAGCACGTGGTCGACCGCGTCGGCTTTTCTGCTCGCGAGCGAGCCGACCGCGAGATTGTCGCGCACCGACAGGCGCGCGAACACCGAATGCTCCTGCGGCACGTAGCCGATGCCGGCGCGCACGCGCTCCTGGGTCGCGCGGCGGCTGATGTCGCGCCCGTCGAAGGCGACCTCGCCCTTCCACGCCGGCAGCTCGCCGACGATGGTCTTCATCAGCGTGGTCTTGCCGGCGCCGTTGCGGCCCAGCACGGCGACACCGCCGCGCCAGGGAATGCCGAGATTGACGTCGAACAGGACCTGGCTGCGGCCATAGCCGGCGTCGAGATGCTTGATGTTCAAAAATTCAGGCACGGCGCAAATAGATCTCCTGGACGGCCTTGTTGGCCTGGATCTCCGACACCGTGCCGGATGCCAGCACCTTCCCCTGGTCGAGCACGGTGAGGCGATCGCAGATGTCGCGGATGAAATCGAGGTCGTGCTCGACGATGACGAGCGAGCAATGCTTTTTGATCGGCTGCAACAGTTCGCCGGTGACGCGGCGCTCCTCCAGGCTCATGCCGCCGGTGGGCTCGTCCAGCAGCAGAAGCTTCGGCTTGCAGGCAAGCGCCATCGCGATCTCCAGCCATTGCTGCTGGCCGTGCGACAGCGCCGCGGCCGCATCGAAAGCGCGGCCGGCAAGGCGAAATTGCGTCAGCATGGTCATGACCTGATCGTGCAGGAGCCCGCGCGTGCGCGAGAACACGAGATCGAACAGCGAGGACTGCGCCTGCAGCGCGAGCAGGATGTTGTCATAGAGCGTCAGCGTCGGCAGCACACTGGTGATCTGGAATTTCAGGCTCATGCCGGCGCGGGCACGTTCGGTCGGCGTGAACGCGGTGATGTCGGTGTTGATGAAACTCACCTTGCCCTGCGTCGGCACCTCGGCGCCGGCAATGCACTTCATCAGCGTGCTCTTGCCGGAGCCGTTCGGGCCGATCAGGCCGTGAAACTCGTTCTCGCCGACGGTCAGCGCGGCGCCATCGAGCGCGGTGAGCTTCCCGAAGATCTTCTTGACGCCGGTGGCTTCAAGGAGCGGCATCGCGCTTCTCCTTCCCGGTCTTCCTGGATTTCCCACCAAAGCTGCCGACCCGCTCGCGCTCGCCGAGCACGAAACTGATCAGGCCGAGCGGCCGGAACAGGATCACGAGCAGGAGCAGCACGCCAAGGATGATCGGCCAGACCTCGCGGTAATTGTCCGAGAGCCAGAAGCTGACGCCCTCGACGATGACGGCACCGATGACGGCGCCGATCAGCGTGCCGGAGCCGCCGAACAGCACATAGAGCACGACTTGCGTCGAGACCACGACGCCGACCATGTTGGGCCAGACGAAACCTTCGTGGAAGGCGTAAAGACTGCCGGCAAGACCCGCCACCGCGCCGCCGATCGCGAAGATGATCGCCTTCAGGTGCTGCGTCTTGTAGCCGAAGAAGGCGATGCGCTGCTCGTTCTCGCGCAATCCCGCAAGCGCCAACCCGAATTGCGAGCGCACCAGAAAACGGCAAAGCAGATAGACCACCACAAGAAGGCCAAGCACGAGATAATAGAACGGCGGCCCTTCCGAGAACTCGTAGCTGCCGAGCGTCATCGACGAGATCGAGGGAATGCCGTTCTGGCCACCGAGATAGTACCAGCCGCGCGCGAGCCGGTCGGCGGCGTAGGATCCGGTCAGCGTGCCCAGCGAGACGAAGATCACGCTGGAGGGATGCCGTCCCAGCAGCAGGAAGCCGCCCAGCAGCAGCGCAAAGGTGAGGCCGATGATGGTGCCCGCAGGCAGCACCAGGAAGATGTTGGTGATGTTGAGGTCGCGCGCGAGCAGCGCCACGCCATAGCCGGCCGAGCCGAAAAACAGCGCCTGGCCGAAGCTCATGATGCCGGCATAGCCCCACACCAAATCGAACGACAGCGCGAACAGCGCGAGGATGATCACCCGCGTCGCGAACACCGTGAGGTAGTCCTGCAGCAGCAGCGGCGCGAGCAGCGCCGCGGCGAGCACGACGCCCTCCACGATCGGCAAGACCTTTCGGCCCGAAGCGGCTTGCTTCGTTGGTCCGTGCTCAGTCATGGCGACGTCCGCCTCCCCGCCGATCTCGGCGGGGATCGCCTGTTTCACTGCGCCCATCGACTTCAGCATTCCGGCTTAACACTCCTTGGGGTCGACGAGCCCGTCGCTGCGTCCGACGATCTCGTAATTCCCGCCCTTGGCGACCGCGGTGTACATCTTCATCTTGCAGTGCCGCTTGCCCGGGACCATCTCGGCCGGTCCACCCGGGCCCTCGGCGATCTTGGCGTGGTCGAGTGTAACCGCGACCGACTCGCGGTCGATCTTGCCGGCTTCCTTGACGGCGGCTTCCCACAGCTTCAGCCCGCGATAGGTGCCGGTGGCGGCGCTGCCGGCGGCGAACAGGAAGTTGCCCGGGAAATCCTTCTCGTAGGCGGCCTGGATTTTTGCGTCGAACGGGTTCTCCTTGGTCAGCACCTTGAAATAGTCGAGACAGCTGGCGAGACCCTCGATCTCGGCGGCCTGATTGATGTTGAGCGTGTTCTCGTCATAGTAGACGCAAGCCAGCCGTCCGCCGTTCTTGAGGAAGCCGGCTTCATAAAGCTGCTTGAAGAACGGGCCGACGCCCGGCGGGATGACGGTGTTGAAGACGACGTCGACCTTGTTGGAGATGATGCGGTTGACGGTCGAGGAGAAGTCGACCTGGTCGAGCGGATAATATTCCTCGAACACCACCTCGCCGCCATTGGCCTCGATCACCTTGCGGGCATAGACGTTGAGCGTGTGCGGCCAGACGTAGTTGGCGCTCGGCAGCGCGAACTTCTTGCCGCCGTTCTTGATCAGCCAGGGAATGAACTCGTCGCACTGCTGCGCGGGCGTCGGCCCGGTGCAGAACAGATAGGGCGTGCACTCCTTGCCCTCGTAGAGCTGCGGATAGATGTAGAGCGTCTTGCCGCGCGCGACGATCGGGTCCTTGATCGCGTTGCGCATCGACGAGGTGATGCCGCCGAGCACCATGTCGACCTTGTCGCGCTGGATCAGCTTGCGGACGTTGCCGACCGCGACGGATTCGTTCGAGGCGGTGTCCTCGATGTAGAGCTCGAGCGGGCGGCCGAGCAGACCGCCGCCGGCGTTGATCTCCTTGATCACCATCTTGGCGACGTTGGCGTCGGCATTGCCGGCATAGGCGATCGGCCCCGTGAGGTCGGTGGCGATACCGACCTTGATCGGGGCTTCGACCGCATTGGCCCAGGGCGCCGGGATCACCCAGCTGCCGACGCCGGTTGCGACCGCGCCAGAGGCAAAGGCGAAATTCGAGAGGAAGCGACGACGGGAGAGCTGAGTACGATCGGACATGTGACTAAACCCCTTTTCCAGCAATGAGGCCCTGCGGCCGGAATTTGATGAAGACGATGGCGAGAACGAAGACGAGGACATCGGCCACGACGGGCGCCATCACCCAGGGCAGCGCGGCACTGAGCGTGCCGATGACGCCGGCGCCCGCGACCGGCCCGATGAAGGAGCCGACGCCGCCGACCATGACCGCGACAAAGCCCTGGATCAGGAAGCGCAGGCCGAGATCGGCGAACAGGCTGAACACGGGGACGATCAGCGCGCCGGCAAGGCCGGCAAGCGCCGCGCCGAACGCAAAGGTGGCGCCGTAGATCAGCGGCGTGGAGATTCCGGAGGCGCGTGCCAGCGACGGGTTTTCCAGCGTGGCGCGCACGCGCAGGCCGAAGCTGGTGCGCGCCAGCAGCAGATAGCAGCCGCCCATCACCAGCGCCGTGATGACGATGATGGTGAAGCGCCAGGCCGAGATATGCATGGCGCCGATGTCGATCGAGCCGCCGATCGGCTCCGGCACGGTGAGATAGAAGCCGCCGATCAGGCCGCGCACGGATTCGCGGATGATCAGGCCGAGCGCATAGGTGCCGAGCATGGCGACGATGGGGGCTGCGTAGAAGCGTCGGATGATCAGCGCCTCCAGCACGAAGCCGAGTGCGCCGACGAGGAAGGGCGCGGCGACCATGCCGGCCCAGATCGGCAGGCCCTTGGCGTAGGCAAGATAAGTGATGTAGGCCCCGAGCAGGACGAACTCGCCCTGCGCGAAGTTGAAGATGCCCATCATGCTGGCGATGATGCCGAGACCCAGCACGATCAGAACGATGATCGCGCCGAAGCTCAGGATCTCGAACGCCGCGACGAACGCGTTAGCCATGCGCCGGAGCCTTTCCCGTTCCGATGGAATCGGAACGGGGCTCAGGCTTGTTGTCTTGACACGTTTTCCTGGCGCGAACCGGTATCCACGTCGCGCGGAAACGCTTCCCTGTTCCGTTGGCCCGCATCAATGCCTCGCTCACATCTTCTTCCAGTCGCCGATCTGCTCGAAGGCGTGGGCGGCGCGGTAGATGGTGGATTCCTCGAACATGCGGCCGACCAGCATCAGGCCGACGGGCAGACCGTCGACCATGCCGCAGGGCAGCGACATCGCGGGATGATGGGTGATGTCGAACGGCGCAGTGTTGGAGATCATCTCCAGCGCACGTGCGACATAGTCCTCGCGGCTGGCCGTGGGCTCCGGCAGCTTCGTCGCCTTCATCGGCGTGGTCGGCAGCAGCAGCAAATCGTAGTCTTTGAAGGCCTTGTCGTAGGCCGCGGTCAGGCGTCGCGAGATGTTGAGCGCCTTGCCGTAATAGCGCGGACCAAAAGTGTTGTTGATGTAGGTGCCGAGCAGCAGGAACAGCTTTGTGGTCTCGGACAGGGAATCCGCCTGCCGGCGCCAGCCGCGATGGAAGTCCATCAACGTGGTCGAATAGAGATCCGAGCGGGACAGGCCATAACCGTCGCCATACATCATGGTCTGGGTCATGCCCTCGGTGCCGATCGGCGTCCAGATCGCGGGACCCATGAGATGCATCGGGATCGAAACGGTCTCGACCGTGGCGCCGAGATCCCTAAAACGCTTTGCGGCCTCTCGCACGCTCTCGTTCACGGCGGCTTCGGCCGTCGCCTGCTCAAAGCCTTCCTTGAGGATGCCGATCTTCATGCCCTTGACGCCCTGGCCGAGCGCCTTGGTGTACTCCTCGACCTCTGGCGCCTTGATGCGGGGATCGTAGCCGTCATCGCCGGCCAGCACCTCCAGCAGCAGCGCGTTGTCGGCGACGGTCGCCGTCATCGGGCCGGTGTGATCGACGAACACCTCGATCGGCATGATGCCGGTGTAGGGCACGAGGCCCCAGGTCGGCTTCATGCCATAGGTGCCGCAGAACGAGGACGGCATGCGGATCGAACCACCCTGGTCGCCGCCGATCGCCATGTCGACCTCGCCGAGCGCGACGACGACGCCTGAGCCTGACGACGAGCCGCCGGCCGAATAGCCCATCTTGTGCGGATTGTGGACGGCGCCGACCGCGTTGGTGTGGCTGCCGCCGGACATGCAGAAGGATTCGCAATGGACTTTTCCAGCGATCTCGGCGCCGGCATCGAGCATGCGGGTGACGATGGTGGCGTCGAAATCGGGGACGTAGCCTTCGAGCGTCGCCGAGCCGTTCATCATGGGCACGCCGGCGAGCATGATGTTGTCTTTCAGTGCGACCGTCTTGCCCTTGAGCTTGCCGCTCGCCGCACCCTTCACGGTCGACTTGCGATACCAGGCGTTGCGCGGGTTCTCTTCCGGGGAGGGCCGATAGCCCGGCGTGCGCGGATATTTGACCTCGGGCACCTCGTCGGGCATGGCTCCGACGAGATTGTAGGCTTCGATCGAGCCCTGCATCAGGCCGCGGAACGAGGCGACATCGTCATCGGACAACGCAAGGCCGCACTGGTCGGCGACGCTGCGCAATTGGGCTGGCGTGGGAAGGACAACTGTCACGGCGCTCTCCTGAAGTTTCTTGATCCCTGGCATTGGACGGAAGCCGTCCTGCGCCGGCATGGCGCCGCTCGGGCGGCTTCGCCTCGATATTACAGACGGAAATATTTTCCTTTTCAAGTATTATTTTGGATTTCCGCCTGTGCGCGTCACTGCACCGGCATCAGATCGGTTTGATCAGCTTGAAATCGAGGCCATCCGCCGCGGCGAGATACATTTGCATCCTGGTGTGACCGTTGCTGACCGTGACGGGGCCGCGCGCGCCGCCATAGACGATGTTGCGGCCGGCCGCGAGCATCGGCCCCATCGCCAACGTGCCCGCCTTGTTCGCTACGGCCTCAAGGAAGCGCAGTCCCTCATAGCTGGATTGACCGAGCGACCCGATCGGGGGGCCGTTCGGTCCGAACATCGCGCGATAGCGGCTCTGGAAGTCGTCGTTGGCCCGCGATCCGATGCCGGGGAAATAGCCGGAGGCGCAGAACAGGTTCTCGCTATTGTCGGCGCCGATTCCGAGCAGCACGGTCTCGTCCATCGCCCCGGCCAGCCGCAGCGTCGTGGCGCCGAGGCCGCATTCGCCGAACGCGCGATTGAACGTGATGCTGTCGGTGCCGATCAACGAGATCAGGACGACGTCCGGCCTCGCGGCACGGATGCGCTCCAGATGCGGCTCGTGGTTGTCTTCGCCGAGGGGAACGAACTCTTCGCCGACGACATGGCCGCCGGCCTCCTTGATGTAGCGCTTCACCGCGCGGTGCGACTGCCATGGCCAGACATAGTCGCTGCCGATCAGGTACCAGCGCGCCGCCTTCTTGACGTCGGCGAGCCAGTGGATCGAGGGGCGGCTCTGCCAGCGCGGCGTCTCGCCGATCGCCATGACACCCGGCGTCTGCTCGCCGCCCTCGTAGACGGGCGTGTAGATGTAGGGGATGCGGTGGCGCGTGGTGACCTTGCGCAGCGCCACGCGCACCGCGCTGGTATGCAGTCCGACGATGAGGTCGATCTCATCGGACGCGATCGCCTGCTCGGCGCGGCTCAGAATCCCGTCGAGCGGGCCGCCCGCGTCATAGATCGAAAGCTCGATTTCGCGCCCGAGAATGCCGCCGCGCTTGTTGATCTCGGCGACCGCGAGCTGCGCGCTGCTTGTCGCGCACGGGCCCCAAACGCCGGGCGAGCCGGTGCAGCACATGAAGCCCCCGATGCGGAGCTTGTTGTGTGCGCCGCGGCGCTTCATGAAATGCGCGTCAGTCGGCGACAGGTCGAAATCCGCTGCCGCGGACGACAGATTCCTGAACAGCAAGGACGGCGGTAACGCCGGACCGCCGTGAGCCGGGAAGTTTACCGTCGCGCGCACGCCAACTCCTGTCTGAGACCAGACTTGAAAGCTCATTCGAGAGGCGGCCGCGGCACCCGCCCTATTGTTGGGCAATATCCTATTTTGAAAATATTGAATATTCAAGAATTGAAGTGCATATAGATGCAGCATCGATTGCAAGACATTCACTCATTTGGGTCAAGACAAAGTCTTAGCCGTGGCAAAACCGAACACCCCGATCACCGAACACCTCGCCTACCTGCTCGCGCAAGCCAACCGGGAGATCAACCGGCAGCTCGAACTGCGGTTGAGCAAGGAAGGCGTGCCCGTCGAGCAGTGGCGCATCCTGAAAGTCCTGTCGGATGGCAACGGCCATTCGATGGGCGAGCTCGCGGATGCCGTGCTGCTCAACCATCCGACGCTGACCAAGATGATCGACCGCATGGTCTCCGACACGCTGGTCTACCGCGTGCAGGACCCGAACGATCGCCGCAAGGTCCTGATGTTCATCTCCGATCGCGGCAAGGTGCTGAGCAAGAAGCTCAACTCGCTCGCGGTCGACCAGGAGGAGCACATCCTGGAGAGCTACGGCGACAAGTCGACGAGCGAATTAAAGCGGCTGCTGGAGAGCTTGATCGACAGCTCGAATTGAGTGGTGCGTTTAGCTAGCTCCCTCGACACGGTCGTCCCGACGATGGAGATGGAGCTGCGCGCCACATACTCGCTGTCATCGCCCGATTTAATCGGGCGATCCAGTATTCCAGAGACTGACGTGATTTGAACCGAGAAGCCGCGGCGTACTGGGTCGCCCGGCTAAACCGGGCGAGGACAGCGGAGAGTGAGGCGCCGACGTCGGCGCCTCACATTCAAGCCTTAGGCATACCGCCCGTGGCAGTGCTTGTACTTCTTGCCTGAGCCGCAGGGGCAATCCTCGTTGCGGCCGATCTTGCCCCAGCTTGCCGGGTTCTTGGGATCGCGCAACGCGGCGTCGGTGGCCTGCGCCCCGAGTGTGACGCTGGCGAGCGCCATTTCATCCTCGCCGGTGTTCGGGTCGAACTTGTGCGCTTCCATCGGTGGCAGCACCGGGGCTTCCTGCTCCGGCGGCACGATCTCGACCCGCATCAGCTGCGCCGTGACGGCCTCGCGCAGATGCGCGCTCATCTCCTGGAAGAGGTTGAACGCTTCGGTCTTGTACTCCTGCAACGGATCGCGCTGGCCGTAGCCGCGCAGGCCGATGACCTGGCGCAGATGGTCGAGCATGATCAGATGCTCGCGCCAGAGATGGTCGAGCGTCTGCAGCAGAATGGTCTTCTCGACGTAACGCATCACGTCGGGGCCCCATTGCCCGACCTTGGCCGCCATGTGCTCGTCGGCCCGGGTCTCGATGCGCGTGAGCAGCTCCTCGTCGGCGATGCCCTCTTCCTTGGCCCAGTCCTCGACCGGCAGGTCGAGATCGAGCACGCGCTTGAGCTCTTCCTTCAGGCCCGCGACGTCCCACTGCTCGGCATAGGCATGCTCGGGCACGTGCTTGGCGACGAGGTCGTCGATGAAGGCGTGGCGCATGTCGGCGACGGTCTCGGCGACGCTGTCGTCCTTCATCAGGTCGACGCGCTGGTCGAAGATCACCTTGCGCTGGTCGTTCTGGACGTTGTCGAACTTGAGCAGGTTCTTGCGGATGTCGAAGTTGCGGGCCTCGACCTTCTGCTGCGCCTTTTCGAGCGCCTTGTTGATCCAGGGATGGATGATCGCCTCGCCCTCCTGCAGGCCGAGACGCTGCAGCATGCTGTCGAGGCGATCCGAGCCGAAGATGCGCATCAGATCGTCTTCCAGCGACAGGAAGAATTTGGAGCGGCCGGGGTCGCCCTGACGGCCGGAACGGCCGCGGAGCTGGTTGTCGATGCGGCGGGATTCGTGGCGTTCGGAGCCCATGATGTAGAGGCCACCGGGCTTCTTCACGGTCTTGGCCGGCTTCGAACCCTTCGCCGGCTCGATCTCGACCTCTTCCTCGGCCTTCAGCACGATCTCGCGGAAGTGCTCGATGTCGGCCTTGATCTGCTCGATCTTCAAGGCCTTCTCGGCCTGGTCCTCGATCGAAGCGGCCTCCTGCTGGATGCGCATTTCCAGCGAGCCGCCGAGCTTGATGTCGGTGCCGCGGCCGGCCATGTTGGTCGCGATCGTGATCGCGCCGGGGACGCCGGCTTCCGCGACGATGTAGGCTTCCTGCTCGTGGAAGCGCGCGTTCAGCACCGCGAACAGCTTTGCCGGTTTGCCGGCGCGGGCCGCGGCGTACAGCTTCTGCATCGAATTTTCGTTGCCGAAATCGATCTGCCGATAGCCGTGCTTCTTGAGATATTCGGCGATCACTTCCGATTTTTCGATCGAGGCGGTGCCGACCAGCACGGGCTGCAGCCGCGCATTGGCGCGCTCGATCTCGGCCAGGATCGCGGCGTATTTCTCGTTCTGGGTGCGATAGACCTCGTCGTCCTCGTCGAGACGGGCGACCGGCAAATTGGTCGGGATCTCCACGACCTCGAGCTTGTAGATGTCGAACAATTCGTCGGCTTCGGTCAGCGCCGTGCCGGTCATGCCGGCGAGCTTTTCGTACATCCGGAAATAGTTCTGGAAGGTGATCGAGGCCAGCGTCTGGTTTTCGGGCTGGACCTGCACGTGCTCCTTGGCTTCCAGCGCCTGATGCAGGCCTTCGGAATAGCGGCGGCCCTGCATCATGCGGCCGGTGAACTCGTCGATGATGACGACCTCGTCGTCGCGGACGATGTAGTCCTTGTCGCGCGTGAACAGCGTGTGGGCGCGCAGCGCCTGGTTGATGTGGTGCACGACGGAGACGTTCTCGACGTCGTAGAGCGACTCGCCCTTGAGCTGTCCGGCATCGCGCAGCAGCGTTTCGATCTTCTCCATGCCGGCTTCGGTCAGCGTCACCGTGCGCTGCTTCTCGTCGACGTCGTAGTCGGACTTGTCGAGCTTGGGCAGGAAGCCGTCGATGGTGTTGTAGAAGTCGGAGCGGTCGTCGAGCGGGCCGGAGATGATCAGCGGCGTGCGCGCTTCGTCGATCAGGATGGAGTCGACTTCGTCGACGATCGCATAGAAGTGCGGCCGCTGGACCATGTCCTCGAGCCGGTACTTCATGTTGTCGCGCAGATAGTCGAAGCCGTATTCGTTGTTGGTGCCGTAGGTGATGTCGCAGGCATAGGCCATCTTGCGCTCGGAATCGTCGAGGCCGTGCACGATCACGCCGGTGGTCAAGCCGAGGAAGCCGTAGATCTGGCCCATCCAGTCGGAGTCGCGGCGGGCGAGGTAGTCGTTGACGGTGACGACGTGGACGCCCTTGCCGGCGAGCGCGTTGAGATAGACCGCGAGCGTTGCAACCAGGGTCTTGCCTTCGCCGGTCTTCATCTCGGCGATGTCGCCCTCGTGCAGCACCATGCCGCCGATCAGCTGGACATCGAAATGGCGCTGGCCGAGCGTGCGCTTGGCGGCTTCGCGGACCGTGGCGAAAGCGGGGACCAGGAGGTCGTCCAGCGTCTTGCCCTCGGCGAGCTGCTTCCTGAACTCGGCGGTGCGGGCCTTGAGGGCCTCGTCGGAGAGTTTCGAGACCTCGGGCTCCAGCGCGTTGATCGCGTTGACGCGGGACTGATATCCCTTCACCCGCCGGTCGTTGGCGGAGCCGAAAAACTTGCGGGCGAGCGCGCCGATCATGCTTAGTTCCTGTGTTCGCGATTCAACCGCGTTCGCGTTGCAGCCAAGAGGTTGTCACCCGCCTGCCTATCAACTCACCGTGACGCCTGCTGGGCGCCGGAGCCCGGATTGCGGGGGGTCCATCCGCCATATGGGTGGGAGTTGGGCAAGTCTGGGTTCAACGGCCAAAAACGCAGCAAAATAAACGCCATCGCATGGACGCGACCGGGCAGAGATATGGCCCGGTCAGGGCCTTGTCAACGGCGGGTGCATTGCGGCTAATTCATCATTTTGACAGACTTTTCGCGTTGCCAAGGCCCCCTGAATTGGGCGAGTGTCCGCCCCGCTCGAGCAGCCCCCTGCTTCAACAAAAGGATTTTCCATGACCACCTCGTTCCCGGTAACCAAAACCGGCCTGCGCTTCGGCCTCGCCACCGCCCTCGTGGGCTGCCTTGCGCTGGCGCTGATCGCGGGTCCCGGCCGGGCTGCCGACGATCCGGTGCTGGCGAAGGTCAATGGCGCTGAAATCAAGAAGAGCGACGTCGCCATGGCCGAGGAGGAACTCGGGCCGAGCCTCGCCCAGATGGACCCGGCGACCAAGGACGAGAACGTCCTGTCCTTCCTGATCGACATGAAGATCGTCGGCAAGGCCGCTGAGGACAAGAAGCTCGCCGACGGCGAGGAGTTCAAGAAGCGTCTGGCGTTCGCCCGCAACCGCCTGCTGATGGACAGCCTGCTCGCCGGCGAGGGCAAGGCCGCCACCACCCCGGATGCCATGAAGAAGGTCTATGAGGAGGCCTCCAAGCAGATCACCGGCGAGCAGGAAGTGCACGCCCGCCACATCCTGGTCGAGACCGAGGACGAGGCCAAGGCGGTGAAGGCCGAGCTCGACAAGGGGGCCGATTTCGCCGAACTCGCCAAGAAGAAGTCCAAGGATCCCGGCTCGGCCGACGGCGGCGACCTCGGCTTCTTCACCAAGGAGCAGATGGTGCCGGAATTCTCGGCAATCGCCTTCGCGCTCGAGCCGGGCAAGATCTCCGACCCCGTGAAGTCGCAGTTCGGCTGGCACGTCATCAAGGTCGAGGAAAAGCGCAGCCGCAAGGCACCTGATTTCGAGCAGGTCAAGGCGCAGATCGAGCAGTATGTCACCCGCAAGGCCCAGGCCGACTATGTCGCCAAGCTGCGCGCGGAAGCCAAGGTCGAGCGGCTGGACCAGCCGGCGGATGCGGCCAAGGACGCCAAGCCGGCTGATGCGGCCAAGCCTGCCGATGCCAAGCCTGCCGATGCGAAGCCGTCCGACAGCAAGATGGCTCCGCCCGCGAAGAAGTAAGAATTCGCTGTCACTTCGGTGACGTGAAGAGTATCTAAGCCTTTGTGATGCCCGGCCCCCGCGCCGGGCATCTGCATATCCAGATCCCATCAAGGCGCCCGCGATGTCCTCCTCCGTCTCTCCCCTGGCCCCGAAGAACGTTCCGAACATGCCCGTGATCGCGGGGGTCCGTCTCGCGACGGCCGAGGCCGGCATTCGCTACAAGAACCGCACCGACGTGCTGCTGGCGGTGATGGACAAGGGCACCGCGGTCGCAGGCGTCTTCACCAAGTCGAAATGCCCCTCCGCGCCGGTGGAATGGTGCCGCGCCAAGCTCAAGGGCGGCAAGGCGCGCGCGCTGGTGGTCAATTCCGGCAACGCCAATGCCTTTACCGGCAAGACCGGTCGCAGCTCCACCGCACTGACCGCCAGGATCGCGGCCAAGGCCGTCGGCTGCACCGAGGGAGAAATCTTCCTGGCCTCGACCGGCGTGATCGGCGAGCCGCTGGACGCGACCAAGTTCGACGGCGTGCTTGGTCGGCTCGCGGAAACCGCCGAGGCCGGCGATTATCTCGCCGCCGCCAAGGCGATCATGACCACCGACACCTTCCCGAAGGTCGCGACAGCGACCGTGAAGCTCGGCAAGGCCAAGGTCACGATCAACGGCATGGCCAAGGGCGCCGGCATGATCGCGCCCGATATGGCGACGATGCTGTCCTTCATCTTCACCGACGCACCGATCGCGCCTGCCGCGCTGCAGGCGCTGCTCAAGAGTGGCGTCGAAGACACGTTCAATGCGGTCACGATCGACGGCGACACCTCGACCTCGGACACGCTGCTGGCCTTTGCCACCGGTGCTGCTGCAGAACACGGCGCGCCGAAGATCAGCCGGGCCAGCGACCCGCGCCTGAAAGCCTTCGTCAAGGCCTTCAACGAGGTGCTCGCCAATCTTTCCGAGCAGGTGGCCCGCGACGGCGAAGGCGCGCGCAAGCTGGTCGAGATCACCGTCGAGGGAGCCAAGACCAAGGCCTCGGCGCGCAAGATCGCTATGTCGATCGCGAACTCGCCGCTGGTGAAGACCGCTATCGCCGGCGAGGACGCCAATTGGGGCCGCGTGGTGATGGCGGTCGGCAAGGCCGGCGAGCCGGCCGACCGCGACAAGCTCTCGATCTCCTTCAACGGCATCCGCGTCGCCAAGAACGGCGCACGCGATCCGTCCTATGACGAGGCGCAGGTGTCGGAAGCGATGAAGGCGCCGGAGATCGCGATCAAGGTCTCGCTCGGCCTCGGCAAGGGCCGTGACCGCGTGCTGACCTGCGACCTCACCAAGGAGTATGTCGCGATCAACGGGGATTACAGGTCGTAGAGTCTACGGCTGCCTCACCCCGCAATCCGCGCGTCGGCAACCGCCTTCTTGAACAGCGCGTTCATCGCGGCCGAAATGCCCTGGGTGGGGCTAACCTCGAAATAGAATCCCGGCGAAGCGCAGCTCTCCATGTTCTGCGCGATCTTGCTGTTCGGAGACGGCCCCCACGGCCCGGAATTAAAGGGCGATATCCATGTGTTGTACCAGCCGTCAGTAGGCGGTTGGTATGTCGTGTACAGCACCGCGATCTTGATGCCCCGGTTCTTGATGGTCGTGCAGAGCGCCGGATTGATCGGCGACTGACAGCGGTTCGATGACGCGAGAGGATACGAAGAAGACGAGACACTACACATCGTCGTGCCCGAGTTGGCTTCGTCAGCGACCCCATCGGATACAAAAAACAGATATTTCAGCGGTGACGCGGACGTACCTGCGCCAGGCGAGGCGATTGCGCTATTGATTGCGGGAAAAATAGTGGTGAGGGGAGTATCCTTGTCGATAGTGTACACGTCATTCTGACCGGCAACCGCCATCAGGTCGATGTTTCCCGCCGCCGTCTTGGCGGAGGTCAGGCTCGACGAGAGCGCGAACAGATTTCTCAATCCGATCGTCGCCGAGGAAGCGCCGAAATCGTAGATCGCCATTCTGAACTGGTTCGCGTAGGTCTGCGTGCTCTGGGCCGTGTCCATCAAGTTCGCGCTCGCCTGGCGCACCACGTCAATTCGGGTCGTGATGCCATTTGCTTTGGCGATGTCGTAGTTGCTTGTGCCGGCCGCCTTGGTGGTGTCGTGACAGGCAAATGCACATCCACCCGTCTTCGCCTGCAAATTCGTGATGTCGGTCGGTGTCGCTGCGACACCCATCGACGGAGAATTGTCCAGCAGGAGATAGAAGTCGACATAGAGCGGCATATTGACCGTCGACGCCGACGTGCCGCTCATGGTCAGCGTGGTCTTGCCCATCAAGCCGAGAAACATGGTGTTGATGGAGGCGGTGAACGAGACGGTCGAGTTGATGGTCGAGCCGGTCTTGACGACGGTCTGGGTGACGCTGTTGAGCGTATAGCCGGTCAAGTTGGCGCGATTGGCATCGAAGATTTTCTGGGCGTCGGTGACGCCGACCGCGATCGAGCCGTCCGTGGTCATCGAGCCCGCGGCGGCAAACCCCGGCGAGGCTTTGGCGATGGCACCGACGCTGGCCGCGTCGGCCGCGCCCTGAAGTTTCGCCCGGACCTGCGTCGCGCGGGAGTAGTCGATCGCACTGCCGACGAACGTGATCAGAGGCACGCAGCAGATTGCGAAGATCACCGCCACATTGCCGCGCCGGTCGCGGAGGAACCGGCGGAAGATGGTACGACACTCAGCGCGCATGGATCTGGCCCGGATTGATTTCGGCGTTTCCACTCTAGGAACCGTGGATTAAATATGACTTATGGAGACCTCGGAAATACGGGCCTTAACAGGGTTAACGAACTGTTGCGAATGACCTTCAGCGAGCGACATTCCAGGCATGGCTGATCTCAAACTGACGCTGGTGGTGGCCTGCGCGCTGGTCGACGCCGACAACCGCGTCCTGATCGCGCAGCGCCCCGAGGGCAAGACGCTGGCCGGCCTCTGGGAATTTCCCGGCGGCAAGTGTGAGCCCGGCGAGCGGCCGGAACAGAGCCTGATCCGCGAACTCCACGAGGAGCTGGGCATCACCGTCGCGGAGCCCTGCCTGGCGCCGCTGACATTCGCAAGCTACGGCTACGAGACCTTTCACCTCCTGATGCCGCTCTACATCTGCCGGCGCTGGGAGGGACAGGTCATGCCACGCGAAGGCCAGACCCTCGCCTGGGTCCGCGCCAACAAGCTGCGCGACTATCCCATGCCGCCCGCGGACATTCCGCTGATCCCGCATTTGATTGATCTGCTGATGTGAGCTCAGACCTCATCCTGAGGAGACCGCGCAGCGGTCGTCTCGAAGGATGGCTGCGGATGAGAGCCGGGCCTGCATGGTTCGAGACGGCGCTGACGCGCCTCCTCACCATGAGGATTACTCTTTCCCCGCCTTCTTCACCGCCTCCGCCAGGCTCGCCTTCGCTGAGCCGGGCTTGAGCGGCTGCTGCTGGCTCGCATGCGGGGCCCAGCCGGAGAGCCAGATGATATCGAATGTCGCACGGATGCGGCCGTCGGCATCGGCAAAGCGTTCCGCGTAAATTTCCGCCATCCGCAGCAGCGTCGACCGCCGGCTGGGCGTGCGCCGCCGCTCGATCAGTACATTGGCGGCGCCCATGCGCCTGATATCCTGCATCAGCGCGAACGCGTTGGCGTAGCGCACCACGACGCGGTCGACATCGGTGACCGGCAGCGCAAACCCTGCCCGCTGCAACAGCGCGCCAACGTCGCGCAGATCGGCAAACGGTGCGACGCGCGGCGACACGCCGCCCTCGCATTCGGCCTCGGCGGCGGCAAAAGCCTGGCGCAGCTCGGTCAGGCTGTCGCCGCCGATCATCGCCGCCAGCAGCAGCCCGTCCGGCCTCAGCGCGCGACGGATTTGCGCAAATACCCCCGGCAGATCGTTGACGAATTGCAGCGCCAGCGCCGAGAGCACGAGGTCGAGGCTTTCGGGCGCAAAGGGCAGCTTCTCCGCACCCGACGCATCGAGATTAATGCGCTCGATCGAGGGCAGTCGCGCGCGCAGCACCGCCAGACCCTCGCCGGGCGTCCAGAGATCGACCGCTGTATGAAACTCCCGCATCACCGCGGCCAGCCGGTCGGACATGTCCTCGGCGACCCGATCCAGCAGGAAGCTCACGGCACCTTGCGCCTGCGCGCGGCGCTGTCGCGCATGCAGCAAAGCACGATCGAACAAAGCGGGCGGGGTTTGCGGATCTTGAGCCATGCGGCTGGTTACGCCGATCGCGACGGTTCTGGCAATCCGGTGCGTGGGGCGCTAGCTTTCGGCCATGGCATCCGACGCCGCCCCTTCTCGTTCCATCGCCGCCCCCTTGCGTGCCGCATGGACGGCTGGCCGGCACGTGCTGTCACGTGCGGCACGGCTTGCGCTCGACATCGCGCTGCCGACGCTATGCGTGTCCTGCCGCGACCCGGTTGACGGCGAGGGCGTGTGCGCGGCGTGCTGGGCGCGGCTGTCGTTCATCGAACGGCCCTACTGCCCGCGGCTCGGCATTCCTTTTGTGTACGATCCCGGCCCCGACATGCTGTCGATGGAGGCGATCGCGAGCCCGCCCGCCTACCAGCGTGCGCGCGCTGCGGTGCGTTATGACGACGTCGCGCGCACCCTGGTGCATGCGCTGAAATACCAGGACCGCACGGATCTGGCGCCTGCCATGGGCCGCTGGATGGCGCGCGCGGGCGGCGAGTTGCTCGCCGAGGCCGACATGTTGGTGCCCGTTCCCCTGCATTGGCGAAGGGCCTGGCGCCGCCGTTACAACCAATCCGGGGCGCTGGCGCGGATCATCGAGCGGCAAAGCGGGGTGAAAGCGAAGGCTGAGGTGCTGCGCCGGGTACGCGCGACCGAGCAGCAGATCGGCCTGTCGCGAGCCCAGCGCGCCACCAATGTGCAGGGCGCATTCCAGGTATCCCCCGACCGTCAGGCGGAGGTTCAGGGTCGGCGCATTGTTCTCATCGACGACGTCCTGACGTCCGGTGCGACACTGGGTGCCTGTGCGCGGGCCCTGCTCCGGGCCAAGGCGGCGCAAGTGGACGTGCTGGTGTTTGCCCGGGTTGTCGAGAGCCGGTGAAGTCCCATATAATTCAATGAATTCATGACATGAGAGCGCCAGACAAGATGACCGCTGCTGTCGAGATCTACACGAGGCCGGGCTGCGGCTATTGTTCCGCCGCCAGGTCGCTGCTGACCCGCAAGAAAGCGACCTTCACGGAGTTCGATATCGCCAAGAACCCGTCCTGGCGCCAGGAGATGTACGATCGGGCCGGCGAGGGCTCGACCTTCCCGCAGATCTGGATCGGCGGAACCCATGTCGGAGGCTGCGACGAGCTCTACTCGCTCGATCGCGAAGGCAAGCTCGACGCCATGCTCGAAAGCGTCAAGGCGGAGTCATGAGCGACACCAGGACCTTCACGGCGGCGATGGTGCAGATGCGCACCGGCCTGATGCCCGAGCCGAGCCTCGCGCAGGCCACCCGGCTGATCCGCCAGGCTGCGGCCAATGGCGCCGACTACGTGCAGACGCCCGAAGTCAGCAACATGATGCAGCTCAACCGCAAGGCACTGTTCGAGCACCTTCAGAGCCAAGACGACGATAACTCGCTGAGGGCCTACCGGGCGCTCGCGGCCGAACTGAAGATCCACATCCATGTCGGCTCGCTGGCGCTGCGCTTTTCGGACGAAAAAGCGGTCAACCGCTCCTTCCTGATCGGGCCCGAGGGCAACGTGCTCGCGAGCTACGACAAGATCCACATGTTCGACATCGAGCTGCCGGACGGCGAGAGCTATCGCGAATCCGCCAATTACCAGCCGGGCGAGACGGCCGTTATCTCCGACCTGCCCTGGGGCCGGGTCGGCCTGACGATCTGTTATGACGTGCGCTTCCCCGCGCTCTACCGCGCGCTGGCCGAAAGCGGCGCGTACTTCATCACGGTGCCCTCGGCCTTCACCCGCAAGACCGGCGAGGCGCATTGGCACGTGCTGTTGCGTGCGCGCGCGATCGAGACCGGGTGCTTCATCTTCGCCGCGGCGCAGGCAGGCCTGCATGAGAACAAGCGCGAGACCTATGGCCATTCGCTGATCATCGATCCCTGGGGCGAGATCCTCGCCGAGGGCGACGTCGAGGCCGGCATCATCATGGCAAAAATCGACCCGGCCAAGGTCGAGACCGCGCGCCGCGCGATCCCCTCGCTCCAGCACGGCCGCCGCTTCGGCGTTGCCGACCCCAAGGCGGGGCCGGACCATCTGCACCTGGTGCGGGGATCGGCATGATCCGCTACGCGCTCCGCTGCGACCGGAGCCACGACTTCGAGAGTTGGTTCCAGAGCTCGGCCGCGTACGATTCTCAGGTGAAGCGCAAGCTCGTGACCTGCCCGATCTGCGGCTCGGCCAAGGTCGAAAAGGCGATCATGGCGCCGCGCGTCGTCGGCAAGAAGGGCCGCGGACGCGCCACGCCGCCGGCTGAGCCCACCGCCACGACGCCCGCGCCCGCGCCCGAGGCTGCGCAATCCGCACCGACCTCGCTGTTGATGGCGCAGGAGCGCGAGCTGCGTGCCAAGCTCAAAGAGCTGCGCGATCACATCGTGAAGAACGCCGACAATGTCGGTGAGCGATTCGCCACCGAAGCCCGCGCGATGCATTACGGCGACAAGGAGCACCGTCCGATCTACGGCGAGGCCTCACCCGACGAGGCCAAGTCGCTGATCGACGAAGGCATCGAGGTGTCGCCGCTGCCGACGCTGCCGGAAGATCGGAATTAGGCTCCCACCAGCACCGCCACGCCGAGCACGATCAGCGCGATGCCAATGATCTCGCGCGGCGCGATCGGCTGCTTGAACGAGTAATAGGCCACGCCTTGCGCAAACAGTACCTCGATCAAGGCGAGCGTGCGGACATTGGCGGCGGCCGTCAGCGCAAAGGCGAGGAACCAGAACTGCGAGGCGAAGGCGCCGGTGAAGCCGGCCAGCATCGAGGGTCGCCACATCGAGAGGATGCCCTGAAGCACTTTTGGCGCGCGCCAGAGCAGGTAGATCGTCAGGATCAGCGTCTGCACGAACAGGCCGAGCACCAGGGTGAACGATGCCGCCGTCACGAACGAGACATCAGGCACGTTGATGATGGCGCCGCGGAAACCGACCGCTGACAACGCGAACGCTGCCGCCGCGACGAGGCCGGTGATGGTCGGCTTCAATTCGGCAAAGCTCTTCTCGCCACCGGGACGCAGCGCGGTGATGACGACGCCGATGGTCGCGATCACGATCGCAAGCACCTTGAGCCATGTCAGATGATCGCCGAGAAAGACGAAGCCGAAGATGGCGGTCTGGATCGCCTCGGTTTTCAAATAGGCCGTCGTCACCACGAAGGAACGGTCGTTCATGGCGAGCAGCATCAGGCCGGTCGCGACGATCTGGCTGAGGGCGCCGAGCAGGAGCCACGGCCAGAACACGCCGGACGGCATGCCGAGATGATCGCCGGTCGCGACCAGCACCACCGTGAGAAACAGCAGCGAGAACGGAAAGCCGAACAGGAAGCGGATATTGGTTGCGCCCCAGGTCCCCAGCGGCTTCGTCAGCGATCGCTGCATCGCATTGCGCGCGACCTGGCCGAGCGCGGCAATGACGGTAAAGGGAATCCAGAGGCTGGCGATGGTGAACATGGGGGATGGGGTGCGGGGGGCCAGAGATCGCGGCCAACCTGCCGCTAGCTGTTCAATGGGTCAACCACACGAACGTCATGGGAGCGATGCTATCGCCACAAACTCAGTGTCGTCCCGGCGAAGGCCGGGACCCATAACCACAGGGAGTGATTTGGCGAAGATTCGTGGTTGCCTGCTTCGCGCCGCAACTTCTTCCTGAGGGTATGGGTCCCGGCCTCCGCTGGGACGACACCTATATTTGCGGAGACAGCTAGGCCGCCACGAGCGGCGCGGCCTCACACCATGCCTTCCGCCACCACCATGTAGTTCACGTCCATGTCTGACGAGAGGGTCCATCTGTCGGCGAAGGGGCTGTAGACGACGCCGGTCTGCTCGGTAATGACCAGGCGGTTGTCGAGCAGGTATTTCGTCAGCTCGTCGGGGGTGACGAACTTGTTCCACTCGTGGGTGCCGCGCGGCAGCCAGCGCAGGACGTATTCGGCGCCGACGATGGCGAGCGCAAAACTCTTCCAGTTCCTGTTCAGCGTCGAGACCACCATCAGGCCGTTCGGCTTCAGCATCGCCGCGCAGCGCTTCAGGAAAACGCCGACGTCGACGACGTGCTCGACCACCTCCATCGCCAGCACGATGTCGAAGCGCTCGCGCGGGTCGATCTCCTCAACCGTGGTGCAGCGATAGTCGATCGCAAGATGCGCCTTGTCGGCATGCAGCTTCGCGGCCGCGATGTTGCTGACCGACGGATCGACGCCGATGACCTGCGCACCCAAGCGCGACAGCGGCTCGCAGAGCAGGCCGGCGCCGCAGCCGATATCGAGCACGCGCAGACCGCCGAGGCAGTTGAGGCTGCGCACGTTGCGCTCGAACTTGCGGCAGGCGGCGTCGCGGATGTAGCCGAGCCGCAGCGGGTTGATCCGGTGCAGCGGCGCCATCTTGCCGTTGGGGTCCCACCACTCGGCCGAAAGTTTTGAGAATTTCGCGATCTCGGCGGCGTCGACGGTCGAGCCCGGCGGGGTGGTTGCGGTTGCGGAAGTATCTTGCTGCATGCTCATGGTTACGCGCGGTCCTACCGCGTGGTGATCGAACTGCGGAAGGCGAGCGGCGAGGCGATGGTCCGGATGGTTTCGCGACCTTCCCCCACGCCGTTGATGGTCACGTCGCCATAGTTGAGAATACGTCCAAGAATGGTCTGATTCACATCGACGCTCTCGACCTTGTCCAGCGCCATCTCGAAAGTGCGGCGCTTGATGAAGCCGGTCTTGTGCACGACCCGCAAATTGGTCACGTCGGTCTCGGTGGTAAAGCGATGGAACCAGCCCTTCACGGTCCAGTACAGCGCCGCCAGAGCCACCACGCCGGCCGCGACGAGACAGAGCAGGACAAGCCCCTCGACGATGGTTTGCCGGGACAGGACGAACAGGACCAGCGCCACGATCCAGGCCAGGATCGCCGGAAAATAGAAGATCCAGTGCGCATTGGTCGAATACAGCACCTTCTCGCCAGGCTGCAGGATCTCGTCGATATAGCGCGCCATGATTCTCGGTTAACCCACTACCCCGCACCCTGCCCCGCAGGAACCCGCTTGCCCCCGGCCCCGCCGCTATGTATACGCGCGGTCGGTGTCCGCGAGGCCCGTCCAGTGCGGGCCACCATACTGATCCTTATGAAGGAATGCACGCGTCGTCATGAGCCGCCTCGTGATGAAATTCGGCGGCACATCCGTCGCCAACATCGAACGTATCCGCAACGTCGCACGCCATGTGAAGCGTGAGGTCGACGCCGGACATGAAGTGGCCGTGGTCGTCTCGGCGATGTCCGGTAAAACCAACGAGCTGGTGGCCTGGTGCACCGAGGCCTCGCCGATGCACGACGCGCGCGAATACGACGCCGTGGTCGCCTCGGGCGAACAGGTGACCTCCGGCCTGCTTGCCATCGTGCTTCAGGGCATGGGTATCCAGGCCCGTTCCTGGCAGGGCTGGCAAATCCCGATCACGACCAGCGACGCCCATGCTTCGGCCCGGATCGAGGGCATCGACGGCAGCGAGATCATCAAGCGCTTCAGGGAGCGCAAGGAAGTCGCCGTAATTGCCGGCTTCCAGGGCATCTACCCGGAGACCAACCGCATCACCACGCTCGGCCGCGGCGGCTCCGACACCTCGGCCGTGGCAATCGCCGCCGCCGTCAAGGCGGACCGCTGCGACATCTACACCGACGTCGACGGTGTCTACACCACCGATCCGCGAATCGTGCCGAAGGCCAAGAGGCTCGACAAGATCGCGTTCGAAGACATGCTGGAGCTGGCCTCCCAGGGCGCCAAGGTGCTCCAGGTCCGCTCCGTGGAACTCGGTATGGTCCACAACATGCCGATTTTCGTCCGCTCGAGCTTCGACAAGCCCGAGGATATCGATCCGCATGCCAACCAGCCGCCCGGCACGCTGATCTGCAGCGAGGAGGAGATCATGGAAAGCCACGTCGTCACCGGCATCGCCTTTTCGAAGGACGAGGCCCAGATCTCGGTACGCCAGATCGAGGACAAGCCCGGCGTGGCGGCGTCGATCTTCGGCCCGCTCGCGGAGGCCAACATCAACGTCGACATGATCGTGCAGAACGTCTCCGAGGACGGCAAGACCACCGACCTCACCTTCACGGTTCCGGCCGCCGACTACACCAGGGCCAAGGAGACGATCACCGCGGCCAAGGGCCAGATCAATTATGCCCGGCTCGACACCGCGACCGACGTCGCCAAGATCTCGGTGATCGGCAGCGGCATGCGCAGCCATGCCGGCGTTGCCGCCCAAGCGTTCTCGGCCCTCGCAGGACGGAATATCAACATCCGGGCCATTACAACCTCCGAGATCAAATTCTCGGTCCTGATCGACACAGCCTATACCGAGCTTGCGGTGCGCACCCTGCACACGCTCTACGGCCTCGATCAGGCTTAGGCTAATTTTCTCTTAGCGGTCGCAGCAAACACGAAGTGTCCACACTTTCGCGTTTGGCAGGCGTTTTGCTTGGCAAAACAAACCCCAATTCGCTATACGGCGAACAGGGTGGGCTGCCGGAAACTGTGCCCCAGTTGAGGCGGTGCTGATTCGGCCCAGGCAACCGCCGGGGCTGGCGCCGGACGAGCAAATTTGTTGTTTTTCTGGATTTCTGGGCGAGCCGCCGCGGGCCCTTTCGGCCCCGGCAGACGGAGGAGATTGACGGTCCATGCGGAGCGCGTCGGGAGGTCCCCGCGTCTTGTTGAGACGGCTCCGCGAAACCATGGCGGAGCAGGTCTCGGCCCAGGAGCGGCTGGACAAGATCGTGGTGCTGATCGCCGCCAACATGGTGGCCGAGGTGTGCTCGGTCTATGTGCTGCGCGTCGACAACACGCTCGAGCTCTATGCCACCGAAGGCCTCAATCGCGAGGCGGTGCACCACACCGTGCTCAGCGCCCATGAGGGTCTTGTCGGCCTGGTCGCCAGCGAGGCAACGCCTCTCAACCTGAGCGATGCGCAGAGCCATCCGGCCTTCTCGTTCCGC
The DNA here is from genome assembly GCF_000518345.1 of Bradyrhizobium sp. URHA0013. Lineage (NCBI taxonomy): Bacteria > Pseudomonadati > Pseudomonadota > Alphaproteobacteria > Hyphomicrobiales > Nitrobacteraceae > Bradyrhizobium > Bradyrhizobium sp. URHA0013. The sequence goes on from NZ_JADK01000011.1 coordinate 86,827, forward strand.
CCGGAGACCGGCGAAGAGATCTACCACTCCTTCCTCGGCGTCCCGATCCTGCGGGCCGGCAACACCCTCGGCGTGCTGGTGGTGCAGAACCGCGCCAAGCGCAACTATGTCGAGGAGGAGCTCGAGGCGCTTCAGACCACCGCGATGGTGCTGGCGGAGCTGATCGCCTCCGGAGAGCTGTCCGCGCTGGCCCAGCCGGGCCATGAGCCCGCCGCGCGCCATTCGGCGCAAAAGGTCGGCGCCATCCTGTCGGAAGGCATCGCGCTCGGCCATGTCGTGCTGCACGAGCCGCGCGTCGTCATCAAGGACTACATCGCCGAGGACCTGCCGAAGGAAATCAAGCGACTCGACACCGCGCTCGCCAAGTTGCGCGCCGATCTCGACCGCATGCTGGAGCGCGGCGACGTCGCGGAAGGCGGCGAGCATCGCGAGGTGCTGGAAGCCTACCGCATGTTCGCCAACGACCAGGGCTGGTCGCACAAGCTGCACGAGGCGGTCGCCACCGGCCTCACGGCGGAGGCCGCCGTCGAGCGTGTGCAATCCGATACCCGCGCGCGCATGCTGCGCTCGACCGATCCCTATTTGCGCGACCGGCTGCATGATCTCGAGGATCTCGGCTATCGCCTGATGCGCCAGCTGGTCGGCCAGGATCACGCGCCGTCACGCGAACAATTGCCCGACAATGCCATCGTCATCGCGCGCGCGATGGGCCCGGCGGCGCTGCTCGACTATGACCGCAAGCGCCTGCGCGGCATCATATTGGAGGAAGGCACCGCCAATTCCCACGTCTCGATCGTGGCGCGCGCGCTCGGCATTCCCGCGGTCGGCGAAGTGCCGAACGCGCCTGGCATCGCCGATCCCGGCGACGCCGTCATCGTCGACGGCACCTCCGGCATGATCTATGTGCGCCCGTCGCAGGAGGTCGAAGCGGCCTTCGCAGAGCGCGTGCGCTTCCGCGCCCGCCGCCAGGCGCAGTATCTGGCGCTGCGCGACCTGCCCTGCGTCACCAAAGACGGCCAGAAGGTCGAGCTGATGATCAATGCGGGTCTCGCGATCGACCTGCCGCATATTGAAGACACCGGCAGCGCCGGCATCGGCCTGTTCCGCACCGAGCTGCAATTCATGGTCGGCCAGAGCCTGCCGCGCACCAGCGACCAGCTCGCGCTCTATCGTACCGTGCTGGATGCCGCCGGCACGAAGCCCGTCACCTTCCGCACCCTCGACATCGGCGGCGACAAGGCGCTGCCTTATATGGAAGCAGTGATCGAGGAGAATCCCGCGCTCGGATGGCGCGCGATCCGGCTCGGGCTCGACCGTCCCGGCCTGTTGCGCGGCCAGATCCGCGCACTGCTGCGCGCCGGAGGTGGCCGCGCGCTGCGCATCATGTTCCCGATGATCTCGGAGGTCGCCGAATTCGATTCGGCGAAGGCGCTGGTCGAGCGCGAGCTGACCTATCTGCGCCAGCACGGCCACACGCTGCCGGAAAGAATCGACATCGGCACCATGGTCGAGGTGCCGGCGCTGCTCTATCAGCTCGACGAACTCCTCAAGAAGGTCGACTTCATCTCAGTCGGCTCCAACGATCTGTTCCAGTTCCTGTTCGCGGTCGACCGCGGCAACGCAAAAGTCTCCGAGCGCTTCGACACCATGTCGGCGCCGATCCTGCGCGCGCTTCGCGACATCGCACGCAAGACGCAAGCCGCGAAGAAATCGCTGTCGCTCTGCGGCGAGATGGCGTCGAAGCCGATCGGCGCGCTGGCGCTGATCGCGATGGGCTATCGCTCGCTGTCGCTCTCGGCCACCGCGCTCGGCCCGGTCAAGGCGATGGTGATCGATCTCGACGCCAAGAAGGCCGAAGCGATGCTCGGCCCGTTGCTGGACGCGCCCGCCGGCAGCGTCTCGATCCGGCAGAAGCTGACGGAATTTGCCGAGGCCGAAGGCCTGGCGTTGTAGCGGGCCTGTCGCCGCTTCCCGCCGCCTCGCCCTTTTCCGCATTTTGAGACTGAACCGATGTCGTCACTCCCCGAAGCCAAACTGGACGTCCTGCTCGCGCATCACGCCTCGCTGGAGGCCGAATCGCTCGGTCAGCTCGCTTCCGAACGCTATGTGCAGATCACGCGTGAGCTCGCCGAGCTCACGCCATTGATCGAAGCGGTCAAGACCTATCGATCGGCCGTCAAGGAGCTCGCCGACACCGAAGCGCTGATCGCCGACCCCGCGACCGATGCGGAGATGCGCGCCATGGCGGAAGCCGAGCGCGGCGAGCTGACGCCAAGGATCGAGGAGCTGGTCCAGAAGATCCGCGTCGCGCTGCTGCCGAAGGACGCGATGGATGACCGCAACGTGGTGCTGGAAATCCGCGCCGGCACCGGCGGCGACGAGGCTTCGCTGTTCGCCGGCGATTTGTTCCGGATGTACGAGCGCTTCGCGGCCCTGCAGGGCTGGAAGGTCGAGGTGATCTCGGCCAGCGAAGGCAGCGTCGGCGGCTATAAGGAAATCATCGCGGAGGTGCAGGGCCGCGGCGCGTTCTCGAAGCTGAAGTTCGAATCCGGCGTGCACCGCGTGCAGCGCGTGCCGGACACCGAGACGCAGGGGCGCATCCACACATCCGCCGCCACCGTCGCCGTGATGCCCGAGGTCGAGGAGGTCGATGTCGAGATCCGGAACGATGATTTGCGTATCGAGACGATGCGCGCCGGAGGCGCCGGCGGCCAGCACGTCAACAAGACCGAATCGGCGATCCGCATCACCCACATCCCGACCGGCATCGTGGTGATGATGCAGGACAGCCGCTCGCAGCACAAAAATCGCGCTTCCGCCATGAACATCCTGCGTTCGCGCATCTACGACGCCGAGCAGCAACGCCTCGACGCGGCGCGCTCGGCCGAGCGCAAGGAGAAGGTCGGCTCCGGCGACCGCAGCGAGCGCATCCGCACTTACAATTTTCCGCAAGGACGCGTCACCGATCACCGCATCAATTTGACGCTCTACAAGCTGCCGCAGGTGATCGCGGGCGAAGCGCTGGGCGAACTGACCGACGCGCTGACCACCGAGCACCAGGCCGCGCAGCTCGCCGCCCAGGGCGCGGCGGCGTAAAGCTCGCGGCTTCGCGCTTTCTTCAGCGTGTCTTCAGCGTCTCTTGGCTCGAAACGCTCGCAGGATCTTGCCCAAACCGGGCGCGGCGGCGCTGAGCTCGTCCAGATGGATGCGCGAGAGGGATCGCAGCTTCCGCTCGCCCTTCGCTGTCAGCTTGACCAGGACGCGCCGCGCATCATCGGGGTCGGCTTCCCGGCCAGTCAGCTTCAGTTTCGCCATGCGATCCACCAGCTCCACCGCGGTGTGGTGCCGGATCAGCAGGAAGCGCGCGATGTCGCCGACGCTGGCGCCGTCAGGGGCAGCCAATCCCTTGATCGCCAGCAGCGCCTGGTGCTGCTGCGGCGTCAACCCGGCGCTCTGAGCCGCGGCTTCGCTGAAGGCCAGGAAGGTTCGGAGCTGATAGCGAAACTGCGCAAGCGCCGCGTAGTCGGCCTCGCGCATCGCGCCACTCTTTGTGGGCACAGCACGCGTCGGGCGCGTCGTCTTCCGCTTCGATGGGGCCATTCCCTGCCTGCGACGTCGAGCCAGCCGGTGCAACGGGCGGCCTCACCGAGACTAGCAAGGAAGGTCAGGCCGAACCAACCGACCGGCGCCCCGGATGCACAAATATCGCCACCTATTCGAAGCTGGACAGCAGGATCTTCACCAGGATGACCTGTAACGCGATCGGGATGCGGACGCTTTTCCGCCGGATCGAGCGCTGCAGCGCGCCGGCAATCTCGGAGCTGGTCAAGGTACCGGCGGATGCATTGGTAATCATCTCCGCCCACATCTGCGACAGCGAGCCGCCGGGTGGGATCACCGGCTTGATGGTCACGCCGCAGCCCTGCGCCCAGTCGATGATCTCCCTCATCGTGTGAGGGCCGCAATTGCGCGCGGTGGCGAGGCGCTCAGCCGTCAGAGCAAGCAGCAATTCGCGCGAGGGCGACCAATTCCCCTTCGGCGGCTGCTCAGCAGTGAGCTCGACCGCGAGCTCCTTGAGGACGTTCTGGGCGCGCACGCTGAGCATCTGCATCGGGCCGGGTGCGCGCTTCGCCTGAACGGGGCCGACGGCGGGCCCGCGCCGGCCGGCCGGCCAGTTGCGCGGATCGGGCATGCGCGAGGCATCGCCGGAGTGCGGTGTCGCTCGCTGCCCGTTCGCCTCTTCCACTGGCCACCCCGCCTCCTGCCGCTCCGCACCTTGCGGCCACGACCGTCGCTTCCGGGTACCCGCCACCGTCGTCTGCCGCGCCATTTCTCTCGCCGAACCCGCCAGCTTCGTACTCACAAAGACTAATATATATCGTGATGCGATATGTTTTCACGAGATAATTTTCGTCGTTCGACCAAAGGCGAAATTGACAGAAGGCGTTCACAAGCAATGCTTGCGTCCAAGAGCTACACGCGGATGTGACGTGCCCGGCGCGGGCAGGCCCTTGAGGCCGGCTGCCGCCGGACAGGTCGTGCTTTGCCTGCAAACAAGAACGATGTTCGGAGGAAACGATCATGACTGACAATCTCATCCGCCGCGGCCTCTCGCGCCGTGGCCTGCTTCAGACCACCGCGGGCCTCATCGGCGGCGCGGTTCTGCCCGGGATGCCGGCGTTTGCCGAGGACAAGCTGGCGATCGGTTCCTACCCCGCCGGGGTCTCGGGCTCCACCGCCTTCATCGGCATCTCCGTGCCGCGCACCGGCACCTATGCCGTGCAGGGTGAAGACGAGCTCAAGGGCTATCAGCTCGCGATCGAGCACATCAACAGCGGGCACGACCTGATCAAGAAGATATCGCCGAAGACCAGCAAGGGCGTGCTCGGTAAGGAGCTGAAGTTCGGCGTCGCCGATTCCGCGGCCAAGCCAAACGAGGCGGTGCAGGCGCAGCAGCGCTTCATCAGCGAGAACAAGGCGATCATGATCACCGGCGGCACGTCGAGCGCCGTTGCAGTGGCGCTGAACAAACTCGCCCAGCGCGAACACGTCATTTTCGTGTGTGGCATTTCCGGCTCGAACGATACCACTGGCAAGGATTGCGTCCGCTACGGTTTTCGCCAGAACTTCTACGGCCAGACTGCGGCTGCAGCGATCGGCCCGGTGATGGTACGTGAGTTCGGCAAGGGCAAGAAGGCCGCGTATCTCACGCCTGATTACACCTACGGCCACACCGTCACCAAATCCATGCAGGATTTCCTCGCAACAGCGGGCTGGACGACGACCACCAACCAGGTGGCGCCCCTCGGCGCACCCGACTACTCCTCCTATCTGCTGAACGTCGCGAATTCAGGCGCCGATGTGCTCATCAACGTCAATTGGGGACACGACGCCGTGCTGTCGACACAACAGGCCAAGCAGTTCGGCGTGCTCGACAAGATGAAGCTGGTCGTCCCCTACCAGGTGCCTTTCATCGCGCGCGAGACCGGCGGCCTGATGCAGGGCGTCTACGCCGCCACCGATTATTGGTGGACCATCGAAGACAAATTCCCGCTCGCCAAGATGTTCAACGAAGCATTCGAGAAGAAGTACGGCTACAAGCCCGAATGGGGCGCGGAGAACGCCTATGTCAGCTTCGCGCATTGGGCGCACATGTGCGAGCAGGCCGGCAGCTTCAGCCCGCCCGACGTGATCAAGGCCTACGAGAAGGGCGAGACGATCCCCTCCCTGGTGGGCGAAGTGCATTACCGTCCCGAGGACCATCAGTGCGTCCGGCCGGTGATCATCGTCAAGGGCAAGCAGCAAAAGGACATGAAGAACAAGGAAGACTGGTACGACGTCGTCGAGATCGTCCCGGGGGAAAGCCTGATGCAGAAGCCGGACGCCTTCGGCTGCCATCTCGGCGACTACAGCTGAGACCTCGCTAACCCCTGTGACGCCGCGGACTGCACTCCGGTCCTGCGGCGTCACCCTTTTTTGGACGCGCACCATCGCGCGCCACAACAGCGATTGTCGCATGATAAGTTGGCCCAACCTCGTTTCGCAGCTTTTCAACGGGCTCGCGCTCGGCGCCCTGCTCGCGCTGATCAGCTCCGGCCTGACCATCATCTACGGCACGCTCGGCGTGCTCAACCTCGCGCACGGCGCGATGTTCATGATCGGCGGCTATGCCGGCTTCGTCGCCTACCAGTACACGGAGTCGTTCATCCTCGCCGTGATCGCGGGCTCGCTGTTCGTGATGCTGCTCGGCGTTCTCATGGAACGCGTCATCATCCGCCATTTCTATCACCGCCCGCACGAGGATCAGCTGCTCGTGACCTTCGGGCTAGGCATCTGTTTCGTCGAGCTCGTGCGCCTGATCTTCTCGAGCCAGTCGCAGCTGGTGCCGCCGCCGGCCCTGTTCCGGGGCATCACCAATCTCGGCTTCATGTTCTATCCGACCTACCGCCTCGCCGTCGTCGGCATCGTCGCGGTCGCCCTCGGCGCACTGTTCACCGTCCTCTACCGGACCCGGCTGGGCATGATTGTGCGCGCCGGCATCGAGGATTCGGTGATGGTCGATTCGCTCGGCATCAATGTCTATCGCGTCTTCATGGTGGTGTTCGGCATCGGCGCAATGGCCGCCGGCTTTGCCGGCATCGTCAACGCGCCGGTGGTGTCGCTGACACCGGGCATCGGTGACGACATCCTGGTCCAGACCTTCGTGGTGGTGGTGATCGGCGGCGTCGGCTCGTTCCCCGGCGCAATTCTCGGCGGCCTGATCGCCGGCGAGATCATCAGCGTCACCTCCATGTTCAACCCCGGCTACGCCTATGTGATGCTGTTTGCGGCGATGACGCTCGTGCTCGTGGTACGACCGCATGGCCTGCTCGGCGTCCAGGGCCGCGAGTAAGCGATCTCCTGATGCTCAAGCAACGCCCCTTCCTGATCGAAGCCCTGACCGCGATCGGCTTGATCGCAGCCCCCTTCGTGCTGCCTCATCTCGGCTTCGCGCCGAACACCGTGAACAGGATCCTGGTCTGGGGCCTGTTCGGCCTCGGCTTCGACATCCTGTTCGGCTTCACCGGCCTGCTCTCGTTCGGCCAATCCGCCTTCTACGGCACCGGCGGCTTCGTCGCCGCCTACCTGCTGACCCGCGCGGGCTTCGGCAACGTGCTGGGCGCGCTGATCATCGGCATGATCGCGGCGGCCGCGACCGGCTACCTGATCGGCCTGATCGCGTTGCGCCGCACCGGCATCTATTTCGCGATGATCACCGTGGCGATCGCGGAGGTGTTCTACTTCGTCGAGTTCAATCCACTTTCCGATTTCACCGGCGGCGAGAACGGCTTGCCGGGGGTACCGACGCCGAGCTTCGATCTCGGCTTCACCTCCATCCACTTCACCAATGGCTGGTCGCTCTATCAGTTCATCGCGCTGTGCTACTTCGTCGGCGTCGTCATCGCCCTCAGGATCGTGCGCTCGCCGGTCGGCGCGATTCTGAGTGCGATCCGCGACAATCCGCTGCGCGCCACGGCCGTCGGACACAACATCCATGGCTACAAGCTGACCGCCTTCGTGATCGCAGCCGCTTACGCGGGCTTCGCCGGCGGACTGCTCGGCGTGCTCCAGGCCTTCATGCCGCCCGACGCCTTCACCTTCGACACCTCGGGCCAGCTCGTGATGCAGACGGCCATCGGCGGCAGGGGCACGCTGTTCGGACCGCTGGTCGGCGCAACCGTTTGGCTCTTCCTTCAGGACTTCCTTCAGTCCGCGCTGGGCCTCGGCGCGGCCTGGAAGCTGGTGCTGGGTGTCGTCTTCGTGCTGCTGGTCTGCTTCCTGCGCGGCGGCATCATCGGCGGTCTTGCCGATCTCTACCGCCTCGTCTCCGGCAAGCGAAAGCGAACGGATGCGGAGATGGAGCAGGAGGCCGCTGACGCCGAGGCCACACTGCAACCCCCACCGGCGCCGATGCAGGCCAAGGAGGTCGCGCATCCCGCCTATTCCGGGCCGATCCTGAAAGCCACCGGCCTGACCAAACGCTATGGCGGTCTCGTCGCCAACAGCGACATCGATTTCAGCGTCAATCAGGGCGAGCTGCGCGGGATCATCGGCCCCAACGGCGCCGGCAAATCGACCTTCTTCAAGATGCTGACCTGCGAGATCGCGCCGAGCTCCGGCCAGATCGTATTCGAGGGGCGAGACATCACGGGATTGAAGGTGACCGAGGTCTGCCAGCTCGGCCTCACCAAGAGCTATCAGGTCAACCAGCTCTTCACCGGGTTGACGGTGCGGCAGAACCTGACGATCGCAGCGCTGGCCGAGCTACGTGGAAAATTTCGGCTCGACCTGTTCCGCAAGCTCTCCAGCGTCAAGGGCCTGACCGAGCAGGTGGAGCACACGCTTGCCCTCGTCAATTTGAGCCGCCGGGCCGATACGCCGGTATCCGAGCTCGCCTATGGCGAGAAGCGCAGGCTCGAAATCGGCCTCGCGCTCGCCACCTCGCCGCGCCTGCTGCTGCTCGACGAACCGCTTGCGGGCATGAGCCCACGCGAGCGCGTCGAGACCGTCAAGCTGCTCAAATCGATCGCGCGAGGGCGCACCATGATCATCATCGATCACGACATGGATTCGCTGTTCGAGCTGGTCGAACGCGTAACGGTGCTCCAGGAAGGCAAGGTTCTGCTCGACGGCACGCCGGAGGAAATCAAGGCCAACGCCGCCGTGCAGGAAGCCTATCTCGGCGGAGTTCACGGGGAGATCGCCGCATGAGCCTGATCGAGGTCAACGGCCTGAACAGCTATTACGGTGACTCCCACATCCTGTTCGACGTCGCCATGCACGTCGCGCGTCACGAAGTGGTGGCGCTGCTCGGTCGCAACGGCGCCGGCAAGAGCACCACGCTGAAGAGCCTGATGGGCGTCGTGACGCCGCGTAGCGGCAGCGTGAAGTTCGACGGCATTGATATCGCCGGACGAAAGAGCCACAGAATCGCCCAGGCCGGCATGCAGCTCGTGCACGAGGAACGCCGCATCTTCGGCAGCCTGTCGGTGGAGGAAAACATCGTCCTCGCCGGCATCACTGCGCCGAAACGCTGGCCGCTCGATCGGATCTACGAAATGTTTCCGCGGCTGAAGGAGCGGCGCAACAACCGCGGCACCGAGCTCTCCGGCGGCGAGCAGCAGATGCTCGCGATCGCACGGGCGTTGGTGCGCGACCCCAAGATCGTGCTGCTGGACGAGCCGTTCGAGGGGCTCGCGCCCGTCATCGTTCACGATCTCGTCAAGGCCTGCCGCGAGCTCGCCGCCGCCGGCCAGACCATCGTGCTGGTCGAGCAGAATTTGGCGGCGACGCTGGCGCTGGCGAGCCGGATCTACATCATCAACAACGGACACATCGTGCACGAGGGGCCGGCGCGGGAGCTCAAGGCCCAGCCGGAGCTGCTCCAGCGCTATCTCGGCGTCTAGAGAGCGGCGATCATTAGCCTGGCGTGAGCGGCGAGCACCGTCATGTCCTCCTTGCGCGTCTGCGCCGGCAGCAGCTCGATTCCGGCCCTGACGGGCATGACGTGCATGTGCAGGTGAAAGACCACCTGGCCGCTGGCCGGCTCGCTGAACTGCTGAAGGATGATGCCCTCGGCGTCGAACGCCTTCATCGCGGCAATCGCGATCCGCTTGGCGGTTCGGGCGACCGCGGCGAGGTCGTCATCCGCGATGTCGAGGATGCCGCGTGCCCGCGCCCGGGGAACGACCAGCGTGTGCCCGGGCGAGCGCGGCATGATATCGAGAAAGGCGAGGCTACGGTCGTCCCTGAAAACCTCGAAGCAGGGGATCTCGCCGCGCAGGATCTTTGCGAAGACGTTCTGATCGTCGTAGGGCGTCATGGACCCTCCTTCGTTGCGCGACGCGATCTGACGCGCTCCTTTCCGTTGACGCAAGCAAGCCAGCCGGCCTATCCACGATGCCAGGCAGGATAGTTCCATTGGCGACAGATTTCGATCCCGGACACAGCATCGAGAGTGCGCGGCGCGCGCTTGCGGCACGGCTGCAATCGGCCGGCATCGAGCAGCCCGCTCTCGATGCGCGCCTGCTCGTCGGGGCTGCGCTGAGGCTTGATCTGACCGGCATGGTGACGCAGGCGGCCCGGCAACTCGCACCTGAAGAGGCTGCGCGGCTGGAAGCGTACGCAAAGCGCCGGCTCGCGCATGAGCCGGTCGCCCGCATTCTCAGCGCTCGGGAATTCTGGGGCCTGCCGTTCCAGCTATCCGAGGCGACCCTGGTGCCGCGTCCCGATACCGAGACGGTGGTCGAACTCGCGCTCGAAATCTTTCACGAGCGGCAAGCCTCCCATCAGCTACGCATCGCCGATATCGGCACCGGATCCGGCGCCATCCTGCTCGCGCTGCTGCACGAGATTCCCGGCGCCTTCGGCGTCGGCACCGATCTCAGTCTGACCGCGCTCAACACCGCCAGAGACAACGCCGCGGCTCTGGGCCTCGCCGACCGCGCCAGCTTCGTCGCCTGCTCCTACGCAGCGGCGCTCCGCGGCCCGTTCGACCTCGTCGTGTCGAACCCGCCCTACATCCCGTCGGCAGAAATTCCGAAACTGAGCATCGAGGTGCGCGAGCATGATCCGCATCTGGCGCTCGACGGCGGCAATGACGGTTACGACGCCTATCGCGCCCTGATCCCGCAGGCGGCTGAACGTCTCGCCCCCGGCGGAGCACTGATCGTCGAGGCCGGACAGGGCCAGGCCCGAAATATTGAAACCTTGCTGACGGCTGCCGCGTTGGTCGTGGACAGGTCGCCCAAGGCCGATCTGGCGGGCATCCCGCGGGCGGTTTCGGCCCGGAAAATGCCCCCATAAAAGCCGGATTGGGCTGCAAAAAACCTCTTGGAATATCCCTTGGGAACGACTACCTTCCGATCAACACATCGGTGCCGGCCCCGTAGACTTACGGGCGAAAGCCGGGCTCTCGGGCGAGAGCTTACTGATAAAGGTTCCAAGCCGCAGGTCCTGTTGAGCGCGATGGCCATTTGAGCTGCGCTGCTTACCGACCGCAACGTGAACGAAAGCCTGATATTGCGCTTGAAGACTTACGCAACAAAGCAGGGCTTGTTTCGGCAGGCGATATGAATGGGTTCGCTGGCGATGGATGCTGGCGGTGGGGAACGCGTCTTTTGTTGAACGCGACGGTCGACGAACATCGGCAGGGATCAAGCCGCTCTTGCGTGCGGTTGCGCGCAAGCGATGTGAACCGCTGTCATCAGGTCACTCTCGGCAATCAGTAATGCGTGCAACCTTTAGGGCTGGAATTAAAGGCAGGACATGAGAAACGGTCAGAACAAGCAGCGGATGCGCAACCGCAACAATAATAATAATAACAATAACAACAATAATAACCGGCGCGGCCAGAACCCGATGACCCGGGTCTACGAGTCCAACGGACCCGACATCAAGATCCGCGGCACGGCTTCGCATATTGCTGAAAAATATCTCCAGCTCGCGCGCGACGCGCGCTCCTCCGGAGACCCCGTTGCGGCCGAGAACTACTACCAGCATGCCGAGCATTATTTTCGCCTGATCGCGACGGCTCAGGAGCAGTTCCGGCAGAACCAGCAGCCGCGCGGCGATGAGCCCATCAACAGCAGCGGCGACGACGGCGAGGACGACGGCGAGAATTTCTCGAATTTCGGCCAGGAGCCGGGGTTTGTCCCACAGCCGCCACCGCCGCCCTTCACGCGCGACCGCGACGGCCCGCGCGATCATCAGCCCCGCGACAACCACTATCAGCGCGACAATCAGCAGCCGCGCGAGCATCGCGAACGCGACCATCGTCCGCAGCCGCAATATCAGCCCCAGCCGCAACCGCTGCCGCTGAACCAGCCCCAGCCCGTCGTCGCCGACGCGGTCAGCGTCGATCGTCTGCCGTCCTTCATCACCGGTCCGCAGCCGCAGGTGAACAGTGGCGCGCCCGGCCAGGCCGGCTTCGAAGGTGCTGGTGGTGGCGAGCGCTTTCCGCGGCGGCGCCGCCGCCCGAATGGCCCGCGCCCCGAGCGCGAAGCCGCTCCGGCCGCCTCGAGCGACGAAGTGGCCCCCGGCGAGTAAACCTTTCGCCGGACATCCTGCGCCAGATACCCTGACCTGAATCGTCCCGGCATGTCCGGGACGATTTGTTTTTAGCCGCGCGTCGCCGTCGTCGATGACGGCACCAGCACCGGCTTCGCCAGTGAGGGAATCAGCCGCGCCCGCTCGCGCTTGGCGGGGATCGCGCGGTAGACCTGCTTGGTCGCCTCAACGATGTGCACGCCGGCAAAGGGCAGCGACAGCGCCGCGCCGGCGCGCTCCCACATCTGCGCGGATTTCAGCACCCAGCCGCCAGCATAGGGCGGCATGAACAGCGCCTCGCCCCAGGCGGTCGGGGTGAACCAAGTCTGGCGCAACAGATCGGTGATCTGCGAGCGCGAATAGGGCCGGCCGTGACCGAACGGCGTGCTGTCGGTGCGGGTCCACACCCCGCGCCGGTTCGGGATCACCGCAATCACGCGACCGGACGGGGACAGCACGCGCCACGCCTCGCGCAGCAGCGCGGCCGGATCGTCCGACATTTCCAGTGCGTGGACCAGCAGGATGCGATCCACCGCGGCGTCGGGAAGCGGCAGCGAGAACTCGTCCACCAGCGAGGCGAGCGCCGGCCGTCCCGTCGGCCATTTCAGGACGCCCTGGGCCGACGGCATGAAGGCGATGCAGCGCTCCGCGTCCTCGCGGAACAACCCGAGATAGGGCGTGGGATAGCCGAAGCCGAGCACCCGCTGGCCATCGACGCGCGGCCAGCGCTCCCGAATGCCGCGATTGATCATTTGCCGCGCCACAATCCCGAGGCGACGGGAGTAGAACTCGCGGAGGTCGACGACATCAATGGTCATGATCGCAATGTAACATGCACGAGGCGGCCCCCGCGCGCGGAATATGGCATTGCCTGCGCAACGTTAACGCCATATTTGTCTGACGGAGCTGAGCGCGATCGGAGATGACATGGCCGCCGAAATTCGTACTTTCACCTGTTTAAACGACAATTTCGGTTACCTGATCCACGATGTGGAAACCAAGGCGACGGCGTCGATCGACGCGCCGGAGGCCGGTCCCATCCTGAAGGCGCTCGAGCGCGAGGGCTGGCAGCTCACCGACATCCTGATCACCCATCATCATGGCGATCATGTCGGCGGGGTCGCCGAACTCAAGCAGAAATACAATTGCCGCGTCGTCGCGCCGCATGACAAGACCACTGAGATCGCAGACGTCGACCTGCGCGTCGCCAACGCCGAAATCGTCAAGGTCGGCAGCTTGTTGGGGCGCGTGCTGGAGACGCCCGGCCACACGCTCGACCACATCTCCTACGTGTTCGACACCGAGAAAGCGCTGTTCGCCGCCGACACGCTATTCTCGATCGGCTGCGGCCGCGTGTTCGAGGGCACCTATCCGATGATGTGGGATTCGCTTCTGAAGCTGCGTGCCCTGCCCGACGACTTCAAGCTCTATTGCGGCCATGAATACACGGCGTCCAACGTCAAGTTCGCGCTGGCCGTCGACCCCGACAATGCGGCGCTGCAGGCGCGCGCGGCCGAGGTGGCGAGGCTGCGGGCCGAAAACAAGCCGACCATTCCCTCGCTGCTTGGTGACGAGAAGCGGACAAACGTGTTCCTGCGCGCTGATGAACCCTCGATCGCAGCCAGGCTGCACATGAAGGGCGCGGATGCCACCGCGGTGTTCGGCGAGCTGCGCGAGCGCAAGAATAAGTCTTGAGGAACAAGTCCTGAAGATCAAATCCTGACGGGAATCGATGCCGACCGCAGCCGAGATCATCGCGCGCCTTGAACTCCGACCGCATCCCGAAGGCGGGCACTATCGCGAGACGTTTCGCGATCAGACCACCGACACCAACGGCCGCGCGCGCTCGACCCTCATCTACTTCCTGCTGGCACGCGGCGAGCGTTCGCACTGGCACCGCATCGATGCTGTCGAGAGCTGGCACTATTACGCCGGCAGCCCGCTGACGCTGCGCATCGCCCATGACGGCTGCTCCCAGCACGAGGTGCGGCTCGGCACGGACCTGTTGAACGGCGAGCGGCCACAGGCGATCGTGCCGGCGGATGCGTGGCAGACGGCGGAGACCACCGGCGAGTGGACCCTGGTCGGCTGCACTGTGGCGCCGGCCTTCGAGTTCGCGAAGTTCGAGCTCGCGCCCAAGGGCTGGGAGCCCTAAGGCCCCGTCGCTTCGGCTTGCGCCGGCAATGACGCTACCGCTTTCGCAGCACCATGTCCTTCGCGGCTATCAGGCCGCCGCCGGCGATCAGGATCGCCGCGATGGTGATATTGGCGCTGGCATTGGCGAATCCGGCGGCGATGAGGAAGCCGGTCGAGAGTAGCGGCGTCGCGTAGGACGCGGCGCCGAGCACGCGGATGTCGCCGCGCTTCATGCCGATGTCCCAAGCGTAGAACGCAGCACCGACCGGACCGATGCCGAGCGCGATCACGGAGAGCCATTGCAAGGTCGTGTCCGGCCACACCGTGGTTTCGAGCAGTCCATGCATCAGCGCGGCGAGCACCGCGGTGGCGAGGCAAAATCCCGCGACCGCATCGGTCGGCACCGCCTTCAATCGCCGCGACAACACCGAATAGGTCGCCCACACGAACGCTGCGATGAAGGCCGCGGCCAATCCCGGCAATTGACCCTGCGTGAAGCCGGAGGTGTTCCCGGCGAACAGCAGCACGGTGCCGACGAGGCCGAGCACGGCGCCCACGACGTGATGCACGGCAAGCCGCTCGCCCGGCAGGAACGACGAGAACAGCACGATCAGGAGCGGCCACAGATAATTCAGCAGGCCGGCTTCAGCCGGCGGCGCAAAGCGCAGCGCGAGGAAATACAGCGCGTGATAGCCGAACAATCCGCCGACACCGACGGTCCACACGGCCAGCGGCTGACGCAGGCTTTTGGCCGCCTCGCCGCGGCCGATCCAGGTGAGCAGGCCGACGAGACCGCCGATCGCGAACGTCATCGCGGCCAGCTGGAACGCCGGGATCTTTCCGGTCGCCACCGTCATCGCCGACAGCAGCGACCACATCAGGATCGCGGTCAATCCGATCAGCGTTGCCGTGCGGGGAGTCATCGATCAAAGGCTCTGAGGACGTTTATGCCCGGCACGAGGCCGGGCATTTTCGTCTTCACTATCGCCTTGTCGCGCCTGAAGCTACAGGCATTTGGCTCAGCGACGTCCAGCGGAGAGAATTGGCGTCATCAGGCCTGGTATTGGCCGCCATTGATGGTCAGTGTCGAGCCGGTGATGAAGCCGGCCTCGTCGGCCGCCAGGAACACGACCGCGCGCGCGATCTCTTCCGGTTCGCCGAGCCGGTTGACCGGGATCTGTGGGATCACGTTCTTTTCCAGGACGTCCTTCGGCACGGCCTGCACCATTTCGGTGTTGATGTAGCCGGGGCAGATCGCGTTGACGGTGATGCCGCCCTTGGCGTTCTCGAGCGCGAGTGCCTTGGTGAAGCCGATGTCACCGGCCTTTGCCGCGGAATAGTTGACCTGGCCGAACTGTCCCTTTTGGCCGTTGATCGACGAGATCGAGATGATGCGACCGAACTTGCGCGCACGCATGCCTTCAATGACTGGACGCGTCATGTTGAACAGCGAACCGAGGTTGGTATTGATGACGGCGTTCCACTGCTCGAGCGTCATCTTGTGAAAGGCGGTGTCGCGGGTAATGCCGGCATTGTTGACGAGCACGTCGATCGGGCCGATCTCGGCCTCGACCTTCTTCACGCCCTCGGCGCAAGCATCGAAACTGCTGACGTCCCATTTGTAGACGGCGATGCCGGTCTCGGCCTTGAACTTCTCCGCTGCGGTGTCGTTGCCGGCATAGCTCGCCGCCACCTTGTAGCCGGCCGCCTTCAGCGCCTTGCTGATCGCAGCTCCGATGCCCCGCGTACCACCCGTCACCAATGCAACACGTGCCATATCGTATTTCCTTCCCTTGGACTCTTCGGACGTTTCTGAGTGATCGTTTTTAAGCGCGGATTATGGGGCACGTTTGACGGACATCAAGAACAAAACGCCCGGCGTCGAGCCGGGCGTTTCTCTTTAGTCGAGGCTTGTACGGTTGCGAAGAATATTTGATTTGCAACCGCCGCCTTTTTAATCGCGTGCAACGCACTCAGTCACGTGTGCAGCGCACGCGCAAATGACGCGGCAACTATCTTCAGTCGCGCGCCACACACATCGCGATACCCATGCCGCCGCCGATGCACAGCGTGGCGAGACCCTTCTTCGAATCGCGCTTCTGCATTTCGTGGAGCAGCGTCACCAGAACGCGCGCGCCGGAGGCACCGACCGGATGGCCGATCGCGATCGCGCCGCCGTTGACGTTGACCTTGGAGGTATCCCAGCCGAGATCCTTGTTGACGGCACAGGCCTGCGCCGCGAAGGCTTCGTTGGCCTCGATCAGGTCGAGATCGCCGACATTCCAGCCGGCCTTCTTCAGCGCGGCACGCGAGGCCGGGATCGGGCCCGAGCCCATGATCTTCGGATCGACGCCGGCCTGCGCCCAGGACACGATGCGCGCGAGCGGCTTCTTGCCTTCCTTGGCAGCCTGCTT
Source organism: Bradyrhizobium sp. URHA0013 (assembly GCF_000518345.1). Classification (NCBI taxonomy): domain Bacteria; kingdom Pseudomonadati; phylum Pseudomonadota; class Alphaproteobacteria; order Hyphomicrobiales; family Nitrobacteraceae; genus Bradyrhizobium; species Bradyrhizobium sp. URHA0013. The sequence goes on from NZ_JADK01000011.1 coordinate 103,464, forward strand.
GGCGGTCATCAGCACCACGACCGCAGCGCCGTCATTGATACCCGACGCAGAGCCCGCGGTGACCGTGCCGTCCTTCTCGAAGGCCGGACGGAGCTTCGCCATCGCGTCGACCGTTGCGCCATGGCGCGGATATTCGTCGGCGCTGACGACGACATCGCCCTTGCGTCCCTTGATGGTGACGGGAACGATTTCGTCGTTGAATCTACCGGCCTTCTGCGCGGCTTCGGCCTTCTGCTGCGAGGCGACCGCGAACTCATCCTGCTGGGCGCGGGTGATCTGCCACTGCCGCGCGACGTTCTCGGCGGTGTTGCCCATGTGATAGCCGTTGAAGGCGTCCCACAGACCGTCCTTGATCATGGTGTCGATGAATTCGACTGCACCCATCTTGACGCCGCCACGCAGGTACTGGGCGTGCGGAGCCATGCTCATGGATTCCTGGCCGCCGGCGACCACGATCTCGGAATCGCCGTTGAGCAGTGCCTGATAGCCGAGCGCAACGGTGCGCAGGCCCGAGCCGCAGAGCTGGTTGACGCCCCAGGCCGGGCTCTCGACCGGAATGCCGGCATTGATCGAAGCCTGGCGAGCCGGGTTCTGACCCTGGGCGGCGGTCAGGATCTGGCCCATGATGACTTCGGAGACCCGGCCGGGCTCGATGCCGCCGCGCTCCAGCGCGGCCTTGATGGCGATGGCGCCGAGATCATGAGCGGGAAGGGTTGCGAACGCTCCGTTGAAGCTTCCGACCGGGGTGCGGGCGGCGCTGACGATGACGACATCGTCTGACATGGGCATCTCCTGGGTTGAATGGGGGCAGACGGGGCTGGGGAAACGGCTCGCCAGTCTCGGACGGCATCCTGTTAACGTCGTTGAGGCATGTCAATCGGCCGACGGCCGAATTCATCCCGCAGCGCATTCAAAATAGCGTTCTTGGCGCTTTCGCAAGCACGTTTTTGCTGCCCGATTAACCGTGGCGCACAAAACGGTAGCGTGACCCCTTTGAAAATGCTTATTTTGTTGCGTTGCGTACTCTTCCCGCCCTGCGGCATAGCCCGTCAGGTTCCCGTTCTCCGCGCTTGCAAGTGAGAGCCCATGGCGAAATCAGACCAACCCACCACCATCAAGAAATACGCGAACCGCCGGCTCTATAACACCGGGACGAGCACTTACGTGACGCTGGAAGACCTCGCCTCCATGGTCAAGGACGGCGAAGATTTCCTGGTCTACGACGCCAAGACCGGCGACGACATCACCCGCTCCGTACTTGCCCAGATCATCTTCGAGCAGGAGAACAAGGCCGGCCAGAACCTGCTCCCGACCACTTTCCTGCGCCAGCTCATCCGCTTCTATGGCGACAGCATGCAGATGGTGGTGCCGAAATATCTGGAGCAGGCCATCGCGTCGCTCACGCAGGAGCAGGAGAAGTTCCGCAAGCAGATCGCCACCTCGCTGTCCGGGACCCCGTTTGCGCCGCTGGAGGAACAGGTCCGCCGCAATATGGAGCTGTTCCAGCAGACCTTCTCGATGTTCAAGCCTTTCGCGCCCGGCGCAGGCCGCCCCGCCGGCTCCGCGGAGCCGGCGCCCGAGCCGACCGCCGAAGCCCCGAAGGACAGCAATATCGACGATCTGCGCCAGCAGATGAAGGACATGCAGGAACGCCTCGAGCGGATGTCGAAGAAGGACGAGTAGGTCCTCGCGCTCGCGTCGCGAGCGCCGCGGCCCGCTGATTTCCTCAGCAGTCCCCCACCTCGTCATTGCGAGCGCAGCGAAGCAATCCAGAATCCCTCCGCGGAGGCAGCCTGGATTGCTTCGCTTTGCTCGCAATGACGGGGAAACTGCGGAAGCTATGCCGCCAGCTTCACCGCGTGGGCAAAGTCCCAATAGAGCTTGCGCGCGCGGGTGTAGAGCGGGCCCGGCTGCAGCTCGCGATCATCGATGCGGATCACCGGCGCGACTTTCGCGAAATTGCCCGTAGAAAAGATCTCGTCGGCGGCGAGGAAGTCGGCATAGCGCAGCGTCTTCTCGACCACGGTGACGCCGTCGGCGCGAAGCAGGCTGATGACCCGCTGGCGGGTGATGCCGTTGAGGAAGGTGCCGTTCGGTACCGGCGTGTAGACCACGCCGTCCTTGGCCATGAACACGTTGGAATTGCCGAACTCCGCGACGTTGCCGAGCATGTCGAGCATCAGCGCGTTCTGGAAGCCGCGCGAGGCGGCCTCGGCAAGCGCGCGCGAATTGTTCGGATAGAGACAGGCGGCCTTGGCCTCGACCGGGGCGCACTCGGCGGTGGGCCTGCGGAACGGCGACAGCGTGATCGCGTTGCCGACCGGCTTTGGCATCGGCGCCTCGTAGATGCACAGGCACCAATCGGTGGTCTCGGGATCGAACAGCACGCCGCCGCCCGAGCCGTTCCGCGCCCAGTACATCGGACGGACGTAGAGCTCGGCATTCGACGCGAAGCGTGCGATGCCGTCGTTTGCGAGCGTCAGCCAGGTTCCGGTATCCACCACCGGCTTCAGGCCGAAGTTGATCGCGGATTGATTGGCGCGGGCGACGTGACGGTCGAGATCGGGCGCGACGCCTTCGAACGCCCGCGCGCCGTCGAACACGACCGAGCCGAGCCAAGCCGCATGCGTGCGCGGGCCCATGATCGGCACATTGCCGTCATGCCATTTGCCCTCGAAGAAGGTCCAGCTCGCCGAATATTCGATTGGCTTTTTGATCTCGGCCATGACCGGCCTCTCCCTTGGCGTGGTGCCGCATTATAGCGCCACTATTGGGCGCAATTTCTAAATGATTCCCTGTGGGAAAATGGTGAGTTACCCTCCCCGGAGGAAAAGGAGGCGCCATGCCGCTCGATCCGATCGCAAAGCGTTTGTTGACCATGATGGCTGCGGCTGCGCCGCAGGCACGGAGCAGGCCCAGCGTGGAGGCACGGCGGCAATCATTGGCAAAGCTGATGCAGTTTGCGCGCGCCGATGCGCCTGACGTGACGACGTCCGACGGCATCCTGCCTGGTCCGGGCGACGCGCTGCCCTATCGCCTCTATTCACCGGCAGGCGCGGCTGATCGCGCGCCCGGCTTCGTGTTCTTTCACGGCGGCGGGCTCGTTGCCGGCAGCATCGCCACGCATGACCGCATCGCGGCGGCGCTGGCACATGCGACCGGCTGCCGTCTCGTCTCGGTCGATTACCGACTGGCACCCGAGCACAAATTCCCCGCCGCCGTGGACGATGCGATCGCCGCCACCGAATGGGTGGCGCGCGAGGCCGCATCGCTCGGCATCGACGCCGGGCGTCTGGTGCTCGGCGGCGATTCCGCCGGTGCAACGCTCGCTGCGATCGTGTGCCAGGAGGCGGCGCAGGCCGCGGGCCTTTCCATCGTCGCGCAATGCCTGATCTGCCCGGTGCTGGATTTCGAGGAGGCCTCGCCTTCGCGCGAGGCATTCGCCGAGGGCCACCTGATCGACCGCGTCACGATCGAAGCCGATCTCGCCGATTATCTGCCCGAGGACCTGGATGCGGCCGATCCGCGCATCTCGCCCTTGCGCGCGACACGGCTTTCGGGCCTGCCGACCGCCATCATCCACACCGCCGAGTACGATCCGATGCGCGACGAGGGCAATGCCTATGCGCGCAAGCTGCTCGCCGCGGGCGTCACGGTCGAGCACGTCTGCCACGAGGGCATGGTTCACAATTTCCACGCCATGGGCGCCATCCTGCCGCAGGCGCAGCTCGTGCTGTCGCAGATCGGTGAGCAGGTAAGGCGGGCGGTGGGGACGTGAAACACCTCGTGTTGCCGTCTCCCGCAACGGGAGAGGAAAGAGAATGCCTCACGCTCTCGCCGCGATGACGGAACGCGCCGCCGCGACGTAGTTTGGCCAATGCGCGTCCGCATAACGCTCGGCCTGTCGCACGCAGGTGACGTCGGGCGCATGCGCAGCTGCGATCATGCGCGCAAAGCGCTCTTCGGCGACCGTCACGTCATCGGCCGCGATCGAGGGCGCGGCTCCAGCGGCGGTCGGCGCAACGGCGAATCCCGCCAGTCCGGCGAGCAGGATGCGGCGTGACGTGTCCATGGCTATCGTTCTCCATTGTCCGGCCTGCACTCTGGCGCGGATTGTGTCCGTGCGGCCACGGCAACGTACCTGCGTGCATTCGCACCGTCCACCGATTGCGGACACCGCTTGACCACGCGGGCGATCACATTCCATCCAACAGGCAGTTCCGCCATCAGGGCAAACGCGTGACGTTGCGGACGCCGCTCTACGCGGTGCGCGGCTGACTGCGGACCGTAGTGGATTTTCCGTAAAGCGGAGCGTCCGCATTTTCACGCATATCGGAGCAAGGCCGCTCCCGCTCATCGTTGATGATGAAGGGCTTTTCGCGTTCTCCGCTGACGTAAACGACGCCGGATGCGTGAACCAATTGTTAGCCCTCTCGCGCAATCGCGCACCGCCTTACCTTTCGGCAAATAAGCTTGCGGCAAACTGAGCCAATTCCGCTTGGGAGGTTGGGAATGCCCCGCTTGGTATCGGAACGAACGTTCCTCGCCGGCCAGATCTTCTTCAACTTCGGTCAGTCGACGATCGATTGCGTCGTGCGCCGGATGTCCGAAGACGGCGCGACGCTGGAGATGCAGAGCAGCCTCGGCGTGCCCGATCGGTTCCAGCTCCGGCTCGCAGGCCAGGAGATCCTCTCCTGCCGTGTGCTCTGGCGATCGGACCGTCAGGTCGGGGTTGCGCTCGGAGCGGAAGATCATGTCGATCCGAAGGCCGTGGACGAGCAGGAGCGGCCGACCGATTCGCTGATGCGCGGACAGATGCTGGCGCTTCGCGCGGCACTCGATTTCGTCCCACTGGGCATCGTGCTGCTGGATGCCAATCTCCGCGCGCAATTGATCAATCGGGCGTTCCGGCAGATGTGGCTGTTGCCGGATGAAGTCGCCAACAGCAACCCGTCATTTGTGACGCTGATGCATCATGGCCGCGATACGCTCGCCTACGAGATTCCGCCGGCCGAGCTGGAGGCTTATGTCGCCGAGCGCGTCCGTCAAATACAGGTAGGCGATGCGTCGCCGCGCGACCTGCGCCGTACCAGCGGCGACGTCGTTCGGATGCAATGCACGCCTCTGCCCAACGGCGGGCGGATGCTGACCTATACGCCGGTCACCGACATCGTGCGCTACTCCGACGAGCTGAAATTGCTGCGCGACGCGCTCGAGAACGTCGAGGACGGCGTGCTGCTGCTTGACCGCGACCTGAACGCCAGCTTCATGAACCGGCGCATGCGGCGGTTCTGGGAGGTGAGCGAACAGGAAGCCGCCGCCCGCCCGACCTATGCATCGTTGGTGAGCCGGGTGCACCGTGCGAGCGCGCCCGATCTGCCGGCGAACGAACTGGCGAAATTTCCCGTCAAGCGCGTCGCCGAAGTCAAGGCGGGCGATCATGTGCGCGACCTCCAGACGCCGGATGCGCGGCGGATCAGGGCCCACTGCACCACGATGTCGAACGGCGGCCGCATGCTGACCTATGTCGATATTACCGATCTCACCAACAAGGCCAACATGCTGGAGCGCCTGGCCACCACCGACCCGCTCACGGGTCTCTATAACCGCCGCCATTTGCTGGGCTCGCTCGAGGCCGAATGGAGCCGCTTCCAGCGCTACTACCGCTCCGTTTCGGTCCTGATGCTCGACATCGACCATTTCAAGTCGGTCAACGACCGCTATGGTCACGCGGTCGGAGACGAAGCGATCAAGGCCGTGGCCGCCGCATGCCTCGATGGCAAGCGCAAATCGGACGTCGTCGGCCGCTTCGGCGGCGAGGAGTTCGCGATTCTGCTGCCCGAAACCAGCCTGTCGCGTGCAAGAATCGTCGCCGAGAGAATCCGCAAACGCGTGATGAGCGCACAGATCGCCGCCGACCATATTCAGTTCGGCGTCACCGTGAGCATCGGCATTGCGGAAGCAAGTGTCAGCATGTCCGGCATGGACGCCTTGATGAGCGCGGCCGATCACGCGCTCTACCAGGCGAAGGCCGAAGGTCGCAATCGCTGTATTGCCTGGTCGCCTCCGCCGCCCATGAACAAGGCGGCGGAGTGATCGCACCGCAGATCTAGTCCGGCACCGGCACGTCGAACGTGTTCAGCGTGACCGACACCATGCAGTAAACGCCGACGAGATAGGACAGTTCGGCCGCACCGTGCTCGCCGAATTCCTTGACCGCGGCCCGATAAGTCAGTTCCGGCAGCACGCCGCCGCTGACCAATGCGGACGCCACGTCGTAGGCGACGGCCTCCTGCTTGGTGAGATCGACCGGCCGCTGTCCGGCGACGATGGTCGCGAGCTTCTCGTCGGAGAGGCCGCGCTGCTCGGCGACCAGCACATGCGCATAGAGTTCGTAGCCGGAGCGGAAATGCGAGCCGGTGACGAGGATCGCGACCTCACGCACCGGCGCCGGCAGCAGCGGGTTCGCCGCGATCGCCTTGACCAGCTCCCACACCGGCTTGCCGAAGCGCGGCTCACGGATCCAGGGATTCCAGGGCCCGAGCAGCGCGCCATCGTCGCGCATGTTCACAAAGCCCTTGAAGTGATCCTTGATGCCCGCTCGCATGTCGTCATAGAGCGGCTTCTGTTCGGCACTCAGGTCTTTCGGGTCGAGAATGGGAAGGCGCACGGCAGGTCTCCTCGTTGAGAAGCCGCGAAACTCGCCCGCAGGCGCGCGCAAGGCAAGTGAAGTTGCCGTGACGGCCGTGCAATCTTGCAATGGCAGGGAGGCGCCAGCTATCAGGCCTCAGGATTTCGCAAGTTCTGCGGATTCGTTACGTCTTCGAACTCAAGTGCCAGTGGCTGCGCTGTATCGAGGAACGACGACAAGGCCGCCTCGAACGGCGCTGGATCGAGTCCGCGCGTTTTCAGCCATGCGGGCTCATAATAGGTCTGCCGGTAGCGCTCGCCGGAATCGCAGATCAGCGTCACCAGCGATCCCGTCTGATTCGCCTTTCGCATGTCCGAGGCGAGCCTGCACAGCGCCAGGAAATTGGTGCCGGTCGAGCCCCCCACCGCGCGGCGCAGCCGGCGCGATAGCACGTTCATCGCCGCGATCGTCGCCGCATCCGGGATCTTCATCATGCGGTCGACCACGCCCGGCACGAAGGAGGGCTCGCAGCGCGGCCGCCCGACACCTTCTATCAGCGAGGGGCGGTCGCAAACATGGGAGCGGTCCTGCGAGCTGAAGCAGTCGAAAAAAGCGGAATGCTCGACATCGGCAACGCAGAGCCGCGTCGGATATTGGCGATAACGCAAATAGCGTCCGATGGTGGCCGAGGTGCCGCCGGTGCCCGCGCCCATCACGATCCAGTCCGGCAGCGGGCGCGGCTCGCCCTGCAATTGCGTGAAGATGGATTCGGCGATGTTGTTGTTGCCGCGCCAGTCGGTGGCGCGCTCCGCGAAGGTGAACTGGTCCATGTAGTGGCCGCCCAGCCGTGCGGCCAGTGCGCCGGCCTCCGCATACAGCGCGCGGCCGTCGTCGATCAGATGGCAGTTACCGCCGTAATGCTCGATCGCGGCGATCTTCTCCGCCGAGGTCGTGCGCGGCATCACGGCATAGAAGGACACGCCGATCATCTGCGCGAAATAGGCTTCCGACACTGCGGTCGATCCCGACGAGGCCTCGACGACAGGCGTGCCTTCGCGGATGTGGCCGTTGCAGAGCGCGTAAAGGAAGAGCGAGCGCGCGAGCCGGTGCTTCAGGCTACCGGTCGGATGCGTCGACTCATCTTTCAGATAGATGTCGATGCCAGCGAGCGCCGGCACGATCAGCCGGATCAGATGCGTGTCGGCCGTGCGGCACTGGTCGGCCTCGATCGCGGCGACCGCCTCGTCGACCCAACCGCGCCGATAGGCCGGTCCGGCCGGATTGAGGTGGCGGAAGGGAAATGGCTGCATCACCTGAATCTCTCATGATGCCGATCGCGCATCAATAGCTTCCGCTCAAAACTCCAGCGGCGCGTTGTCGACGACTTCCTTCATCACGAAGAAGGTGCGGGTCTGGCGCACGCCGGGCAGTGCGATCAGTTGCTCGCCATGGATACGATTGAAGTCCTCCATGTCGCCGACGCGGATCTTGAGGAAATAGTCGAAGTCGCCGGCGACGAGGTGACAGTCGAGCACGAATTTCAGCCTGGTGATCGCCTGCTCGAAGATCGCAAAGCTCTCCGGCGTCGAACGGTCGAGCACGACCCCGACCATCACCAGCGTGCCCTTCGCCACCTTCTTCGGCGCGATCATGGCGCGGACGGCGGCGATGAAGCCGTGCTCGAACAGGCGCTGGGTGCGGCGATGGCAGGTGGCGGGACTGATGGCGACGGTTTCGGCCAGCTCGGCGTTGCTGAGCCGGCCGTTATTCTGCAGTAATCTCAACATCTTAAGGTCGATACGGTCAAGACGAGCGGACATGGAAGGATCTTCCGTACTTGGCACCAATTCCGAAAGGAATACGGCGTGTTTGATCCACTATCGCAAGATCATGCGCAATAGAGGCACAATATTTGAAAGCACCTTTTTGCAGAGCGATGCTACCATTTTTGGAGACATTAACGCCAATCGGGATGACCTGACGATGCTCGAAAAATTCGCGCGCTATCCGCTGACCTTTGGTCCGACGCCCATCGAGAAGCTGGAGCGGCTGTCAAAGCACCTTGGCGGCAACGTCGAGGTCTACGCCAAGCGCGAGGACTGCAATTCCGGGCTCGCTTATGGCGGCAACAAGCTGCGCAAGCTCGAATACATCATCCCCGACGCGATCGCCTCGAACGCCGACACGCTGGTCTCGATCGGCGGCGTGCAGTCCAACCACACCCGCATGATCGCGGCGGTCGCGGCCAAGATCGGCATGAAGTGCCGTCTGGTGCAGGAGGCCTGGGTGCCGCACGAGGATGCCGTCTATGACCGCGTCGGCAACATCATGCTGTCGCGCATCATGGGTGCCGACGTGCGCCTGGTCGACGACGGCTTCGACATCGGTATCCGCAAGAGCTGGGAGGAGGCGATCGAGGAGGTGAAGGCGGCGGGCGGCAAGCCCTATGCGATTCCCGCCGGCGCCTCCGTGCATAAATTCGGCGGCCTCGGCTATGTCGGCTTCGCCGAAGAAGTGCGCAAGCAGGAAGCCGAGCTCGGCTTCAAATTCGACTACATCGTGGTCTGCACCGTCACCGGCTCGACCCATGCCGGCATGCTGGTCGGCTTCGCCGCCGATGGCCGCGCGCGAAAGGTGATCGGCATCGACGCCTCCTTCACTCCGGCGCAGACCAAGGCGCAGGTGCTCTCGATCGCGCAGAACACGGCCAAGCTCGTCGAGCTCGGCCAGGATCTCGTCGCCGACGACGTCGTGCTGATCGAGGATTATGCTTATCCCGCCTATGGCGTGCCGTCGGAAGAGACCAAGGAGGCGATCCGCCTCACCGCGCGTCTCGAAGCCATGATCACCGATCCCGTCTACGAGGGCAAGTCGATGCAGGGCCTGATCGATCTCACGCAGAAGGGCTATTTCGAGAAGGGCGCGAAGATCCTCTACGCCCATCTCGGCGGCGCGCCGGCGCTGAACGGCTACGGGTATGCGTTCCGGAACGGCTGAGGTCGGTAGCCCAGATGGAGCGCAGCGCAATCCGGGGTACGAACCGAGCCCCTACCGCGTCCTGACAATCTGCAGCAGCTCGTCGCCGTAGTGCTCGAGCTTCTTGTCGCCGATGCCGGGCACATTGCGCAGCTCGTCCATCGTGGTCGGCCATGCGCGAACGATGCCGTCGATGGTGGCGTCGTGCAGCACCACGTAGGCCGGCACGCCACGTTCGCGGGCAATGTCGGAGCGCCAAGCTCTTAGCCGCGTGCGCAATTCAGGATCGACATCGCCCTGCGGCGCACCGGCCGCCGGCGCCAGATCACCGCGGCGGGACTTGGCGCGGCTCGAACGGATCCGGGTGCCGGGCGCTTCCTCGCGCAGCCACACTTCCGTTTCGCCCCGCAGCACGCCGCGCGACGAATCCGTCAGCTTCAGCGCGCCGAAAGCTTCGCTGTCACTCAGCAAATGTCCCATCGCCACGAGCTGCCGCAGCACCGTGCGCCACTGCTTCTCGTTGAGTTCGCGCCCGATGCCGAACACCGTGAGCTTGTCGTGGCCGAACTGCGTCACCTTCTCGGTCAGGCGTCCGATCAGCACGTCGATGAGATGCATCGCGCCGAAACGCTGCCCGGTGCGATAGACGCAGGACAGAAGCTTTTGCGCCAGCACCTTGCCGTCGCGCATTTTCGGCGGCGTCAGGCAATTGTCGCAATTGCCGCAGCCCTCGCTCATCACGATCTCGCCGAAATAGGCGAGCAGCCGCCGACGCCGGCAGTGCGGCGTTTCGGCAAGGCCAACGAGCGCATCGAGCTTGCCGATCGAGACCCGCTTGAATTCCTCGGAGCCGCTCGACTCGTCGATCATGCGGCGCTGCTGCACGATGTCCGAGAGACCGTAGGCCATCCAGGCCGCCGACGGCTTGCCGTCACGGCCGGCGCGCCCTGTCTCCTGGTAATAAGCCTCGATGCTCTTGGGCAGATCGAGATGCGCGACGAAGCGCACGTCGGGCTTGTCGATGCCCATGCCGAAGGCAATGGTCGCGACGATGACGATGCCGTCCTCGTTGAGGAAGCGGTCCTGGTTGCGCGAACGCACGCTGCTGTCGAGCCCGGCGTGATAGGGCAACGCCGCAATGCCGGCGTCGTCGAGCGCGGTGGCGACCTCCTCGACCCGTTTGCGGGACAGGCAATAGACGACGCCCGCATCGCCTGCGTGACGCTCCCGGATGAAATCCTTGAGCTGCGACACCGCATTGCGCTTGTCGACGATCTCGTAACGGATGTTGGGACGATCGAAGCTGGAGACGAAGTGCGGACTGTCTGCAAGCTGAAGCCGCTCGACGATTTCCTTGCGGGTCAACTCGTCGGCGGTCGCGGTCAGCGCGATGCGCGGCACGTCGGGAAAACGCTCGGAAATGATGGACAGGCCGACATATTCGGGGCGGAAATCATGGCCCCATTGCGAGACGCAATGCGCCTCGTCGATCGCGAACAGCGCCACCTTCGCCCGCGCCAGCAGCGCCAGGCAGCGCGGCGTCACCAGCCGTTCCGGCGCGACATAGAGCAGGTCGAGATCACCCGCGATCAGGCGCCGCTCGATGTCGGAGGCTTCCTGCGGGGTCAGCGACGAGTTCAGCGCGGCGGCGTTGACGCCTGCTTCGAGCATGGCGGCGACCTGGTCGCGCATCAGCGCAATCAAGGGCGACACCACGACACCGCAGCCATCGCGCAGCAGCGCCGGCAATTGATAGCACAGCGACTTGCCGCCGCCGGTCGGCATCAACACCAGGCAATTGCCGCCGTCCGTGACGTGCCGGATGATCTCGCCCTGCGCGCCGCGGAACCCGGGCAGGCCGAACACCGAACGCAGCACCGACAGCGCATCGCGGCCCTGGGCCGGCGCAGGCAGCGGAGCGGTGGAAGGAGAGGACATGGGCATGTCGGGGTGAGGCCGTGAGATTCGTCACAAGGCCAGTCGCATGACCGCGCAGGCGTGGCAAGACTGTTTGCGGAGCGAGACGCCGCCTTCCCCCACCCTTTGTGGGAAGAAAACTTTCTTACGCCCCGATCCTTCGCAGCGCTTCCGCGACCGTCACGATCGGCATGTCGCGCTTCCCGGCCGCTTGCAGCGCATGGCGCATCAGGTCCGGCGTGCAACCATATGGGCTCGGCGCGTCGGCGACGTCATGACCGTAGAAGATCAGCCATCCGCCGCTCTCGACCGCCTCGTCGAAATAGCGATCGACACCCGTCGTATTGATCTCGCGATCGACCAGGGGCGAGGCGCGCAGGAACTGGAGGTCGATGACGTCGCGATTGACGCCGGGAAGGATGCCGCGCGCCGAGCGGAAGGTCTTGGCGAGCTGCGGCTTGCGCCACACCGACGCGATGCCATAGGGGTAAGCGAAATTTTCCAGCGTGATCGAGGAATCGATGCCGCGAAAATGGCTGCGGTTTCGCTCGATCTCTCGGGCCATGGTGGCCTCGTCGAGACCGACCGCACTCAGGTGCGAGAAAGTATGGCAGGCAATCTCGTGTCCGGCCCGGTGAAGCCGCACGATCGCGTCGTTCGACAGACCGTGCCAGTGGTCCGAGGGACGATCGACCAGGCTGCCCGCGAGATAGTAGGTACCGCGGCCGCCATGCTGCTCCAGAAGTCCGGCGCCCTCGCCTGCGGCGCTATCGGGGGCATCGTCGAAGGTGAAGCTCACCATGGGCGCATGCGCGGGCAGCCGGTGCGGCGCGGCGCGGAAATGCCGGGCCAGCCGATTGCTCACGCGTCCCTGGAGTGCCGACCACACGACTCGCATTTCCTGTCTGCCCCGCCCTCACTGAAGCATTCGTGCGCTGCTCGAGGCAAGCTTCACACTTCGTTAGTCCTAACGTCGTCCCCGTCGTCCCGATCTAACGCGCAAGCACTGACGCGTCGGTCCCCGCGCCGAGATATTGCAGCCAGTTCCGGAACAATGCCGCCGCGGCGCTGCCCGCGGCGATATCGGCACGCAAAGTCAGCGCTGGCAGTTCGTTGCTGAGCGCGGGGTGGCGCTGATGCCTTGCCTGTTTCTCGAAGCGGACCAGCTTCTCTTCCGTCGATGCGTCAAAATAGCTCACCGGCAAATGCGGATAATTGTCGCGCTCACGCGCAAGATAACGACCGATGTCGCGCAGATATTCACGCTGAAGCGACAGCGCGTCGTATTCCGGATGGCCCTGGAAGAACAAGAAGCGGCTGGCATATTGCCGGACGAAAATGTCGACGCCGGCCTTTGCCGAACGCGTCAGCACCTGGTAGCCCGCCTGCGCGAGGTCGCTCTCGGCGATCTCGTTGAGACGCGAATGCGAGACCTTGAGCGGCGCAGGCGCGGCCCGCGTCAGCAGATCGCTGGTCGCGGCCTCGCAGTCGAAAATACCATGACATTTGGCCGCGAGCGGCCGCCGTTCGATGCGGTCGAGATGCAACACCGCGGCATGCGCAGCGAGGCACGACCAGATCGTCGAGCGCGTGTTGACCTTGGCCCAGTCGATCAGCTCGGTGAGATCGCGCCAGTACGGTTCCTGATCGAGCTCGGGCGCAACCGGCTCGGCGCCGGTCACGATCAGGCCGTCGAACTTGTGGCGCCTGAGCTCGGTGACGTCCGAATATTCGCTCTCGACATGCCATCTCGCTTCAGGCGAGCGATTGACCGAGGGCAGCGAGAAGCAGTGAAAGCGGATGCGGCGCGGACCTGCCGCGGCTTGCAGCAGCTTCATGAACTGCCGCTCGGTCGCTTTCAGCGCCGGATCCGGCATGTTGTTGATCAACCCGATGGTGAGCTCGGTGCCGCCGGGCTCGCGCGCCAGATCGCCCGCTCCCGGCACCAGCGCCGGGCTCGATATGGCTTGATCCCTATCGATCAGGATCGTCATCGGTGCGGCCGCCTACTCCGCGGCCTGGAGGCGCGCGGACGGGCAGGCCTTTTCCAATGCCTGGTCGAGGTCCTCGATGATGTCCTGGCAATGCTCGATACCGATCGACAAGCGGATCGTTTCCGGCAGCACGCCGGCGACCCGCTGCTGCTCCGCCGACATCTGCCGGTGCGTGGTCGAGGCCGGATGGCAGGCCAGCGACTTGGCATCGCCGATATTGACGAGGCGCGTGATCAGCTTCAGCGCATCGTAGAACGACTTGCCGGCTTCCATCCCGCCCTTGATGCCGAAGGTGAACAGCGACGAGGCGTTGCCGTCGAGATATTTCTGCACCAGCGGGTAATAGGGGCTATCCGGGAAACCGGTGTAATTGACCCAGGCCACGCGCGGATCCTTGCGCAGGTATTCGGCGACCTTGCGGGCGTTCTCGCAGTGGCGCTCCATGCGCAGCGCGACGGTTTCGATGCCCTGGAGCAGCAGGAAGGCGTTGAACGGCGACAGCACCGAGCCCATGGTGCGCTGATAGATGCTGCGCGCGCGCTCGATATAGGCCGTCTTGCCGAAGCGCTCGGCGTAGACGAGGCCGTGATAGGAGGCATCCGGCTTGTTGTAGCCCGGGAAGCGATCGGCGTGCTTGGCCCAGGGGAAATTTCCGGAGTCGACGATGGCGCCGCCGAGCGTGGTGCCGTGACCGCCCAGAAACTTGGTCAGCGAGTGCACGGCGATGTCGGCGCCGTAATCGAACGGCTTGAGCAGGATTGGGGTTGCAACGGTATTGTCGACGATCAGCGGCACGCCATGCGCGTGGGCGACCTTCGCCAGCGCTTCGATGTCGCAGACATTGCCGGCGGGATTGCCGATGGTTTCGGCGAACACGGCGCGGGTGTTCTCGTCGATCAGCTTTTCGACCGCCTCGGGCTTGTCGCTCTCGGCGAAGCGACCGGTGATGCCCTGCCGCGGCAGGATGTGCGAGAGCAGCGTATGCGTGGTGCCGTAGAGCTGCGGCACGGAAACGATGTTGCCGCCGTGATCGGCGACATTGACGAAGGCGAAATGCAGCGCAGCCTGTCCGGTCGCGACCGCAAGCGCGCCGACGCCGCCCTCGAGCTCGGCGATACGCTTCTCCAGCACCGCGCTGGTCGGATTGGCGATGCGGCTGTAGCGATAGCCTTCGGTCTCGAGATTGAAGAGCGCCGCGCCGTGATCGGCGCTGTCGAAGGCGTAGGCCGCGGTCTGATAGATCGGCACGGCAACCGCGTGCGTGGTGGCTTCGGGCTCGTAGCCGGCGTGAATAGCGATCGTCTCGTTGCGCATCGTGCCACCTCCGCGTGGAGCGGGCCGCACTTATTGGCCTGTATGAGGCATGTGCGTTGTCCGCCGTCCCTCTGTTAGAGGCGGGTGGTAAAGCGGACAATAATTCGTCTAGAGATCGAGGAAGTAACCCTAACGGTTGTTGGGGAATTGGCTAAAATTCGAGTCAAATTCGATTAATGAAATTTTTCGCCGCCGGCTGAGTGGCTTCCTTCTCCCCTTGTGCAGGGGAGAAGGTGAAACCTTCGCTGCCCTATCAGTCCATCTGTTCCCATAGCCGATGGGCGAGCACGCCGGCTCGCTTCTCGATCGCGGCCGCCGCATCGAGCGCGAGGTCCTCGCGATAGCGCCCGGCAATGAGCTGCACGCCGATCGGCTTGCCATCGTGCAGCGTCACCGGCACCACGGCGCCGGGCAGGCCCAGCACGTTGATCGCGGAGATGAAGCGGATCTCGCCCCAGAAGATCTCGCGCACGCGCTCAGCGCTGACAGTGTCCTCGCGCGGGCCCGGAATCGGCTTCACCGTGGTCGGCGCCAGCACCACGGGATACTCTTCGAAGAACAATTGCCAGGCGCGGATGTGGCCATTGCGCGCGGCGGTCGCCTGCATCCAGGCCTTGAGGTCGAGCAAATTGGCCTTGGCTTTCATGCCGCCCCAAGCCTTGTGGAAGTCTTGGGACGTCACCTTCAGCATGCCGGCCTCCTGCATCACCATCGTCTCGTTGGTGATGATGTCGCACCAGGTCTGCCAGACGCCGTCGATGTCGGGCACATCGACCTCGCTGACCCGATAGCCGGAACGCTCCAGATGATCGGCGGCCTGGCGCAGCGCCGCCGCGACGTGCGGATCGACGTCCATGTCTTCGGGAATCCTGGCCAGCGCGACCTTGATCGGCCCCTTCGGCTTCGGCCCCACCAGCGGCGCCGGCACCCACCAGGGATCGCGCGGATCGCGCTGGCTCATCACCTCCAGCGCGAGCCTGACGTCGGCGACGTGGCGGGCGAGCGGCCCCTGCGCCGACATCAGATGCGCCAGCATCGGCCGCTCGGCCGTTGAGCTCGCGTTGAAAGCGGGAATACGCCCCTGCGTCGGCTTGATAGTCGCAACGCCATTGCAATGCGCCGGCCAGCGCAGCGAGCCGCCGATGTCGTTGCCGTGCGCGATGGTGCCGATGCCGGCGGCGACGGCCGACCCCGCACCGCCCGAGGAGCCACCGCAGGTGATATCCGGATCCCAGGGATTGAGCGTCAGCCCGTGCAAGGGGTTGTCGGTGAAGCCGCGGAAGGAGAATTCCGGCGTGTTGGTGAGGCCGAGGACGATCGCGCCGGCCTTCTTCAGGTTGCGCACCACGGGCGAGTCCGACGGCGCGATGAGGTCCTTGTTGGCGGGAACGCCATTGAAATTCGGACGGCCTTCGTAGTCGACATTCTCTTTGATCGTGATCGGTACGCCATGCAGAAGGCCGAGCTCGCCGCCCTTCGCGCGCCGCTTGTCGGCCGCATGGGCCGCAGCCAGCGCCTCTTCCGAGAGATCGACGACAACGGCGTTCAGCCTCGGGTTGACCGCACGCATCCGGTCGAGATGCGCCTCCACGGTCTCGACTGCGGAGATGGCGCCGGAGCGGATTGCGGCTGCGGTCTCGACCGCCGACCATTGCCAGGCCGGGCCCTTGGGGCGGCGCGGTGCGGACGATTTTCGCGCGGCGGCCTTCTTGACCGGCTTGGTTGCAGCCTTCGCGACCTTGCCCTTGCGAACGGCGTTTTTCTTGCCGGAGGTCTGCGCTGCTTTCTTCGCATCAGTTTTCTTCCTGGTCACCGTCTTCTTCGCCACGTCGCATCCCCTCAAATTGCGCCGCGGAAGTTATGGAGGTTCCATGACCGTGTACAGGCGCGTTTCTGCATGCCGCGCTGTCGCGACGCGTTGTCGCGGCCGACGGCGCGGGAGAGACGCTCATGCACCTTTGGGTCTTCCCATGACCCACATGTTGATTGAATGACGTAGCGAACTAGCGCCGAGATTTCTGCATCGCGACTAGCTTTTGACGCGGCTATTTGGACAGCGACAAACTAGAGCATCTGCCTGCAGCCACATCGCCGTGACGGCAGCGACCACCGTTGGAAGGGTGTCGCGGACGGGCGCGAGGGACGGGAGGTATAGATGGCCGGAGCGGGGCTGATGGCGGAGAGAGTGGGATTCGAACCCACGGTACGGTTTCCCGCACACACGCTTTCCAAGCGTGCGCCTTAAGCCACTCGGCCATCTCTCCGGAGCGCACTCTCTTGAAGGGGCGCCGATGATTTTGCAAGGGATGGCGAGGAAATCGGGTGATTTTTCCCTAAGATGTTGTATTTCATAGATAATATCAGGCGCCATCACACCGTTCGGAACCGTCCGCCGACTGAACCGGCGGCGGGTTTGGCGCGACGATTCACTCAAGACCGTCAAACACGTCCGGGGGCACCATGACCATCCGCAACACCATCGCCGCGCTGAGCCTGGTTTCGGCCGTTGGCGCCGCCTTTTCCGGACCGGCCGCCGCACAGGTCTGCACCCGACAAGGGGGCGATGTCAGCTGTGACGACGGACGGCGCGGGATGCTTTCGGGCGATGCCATCCTCTGGCCGGACGGCACGCGCTCGAGCGCGACGCCGCATCAAAGCGTCATCATCGGCAACAAGAGCTCGGTGCATGTCGGGCCCGGCGTGTTCGTCGGTCAGGGCAAGGGCATGGTGCCGCTGGACGATCCGAACGCGCCGAACAAGCGGCAGTGCGCGATTCTGGAAGGCGTGTCGTATTGCTATTGAGGCTCTCGTCTTCGGCCCTACCCTCCCCGTAAGGAACGGGGAGGAGACTAGATCAACCGCACGCCTGATATCGCCGACTTGAGCCAGCGCAGCGCTTGCGGCGGCTGGTTGGCGAGCGGCGCGACCGCGGCCTTCTCCGTCCGGCACTTCTCCAGCTCGGCGACAAAATCCGCCGACCATTGCTGGATCGTGTGGCCGCGCAGCTTCTTCATCATCGCATCCCAGCGCATCTTGCGCTCGGTGAGCGGCATCGCGGCCGCGACCGCGACCGCGCGCGCCATCCCGTCGATGTCGTGCGGATTGACCAGCAGCGCGGCGTCGAGTTCGTTGGCCGCGCCGGCAAATTTCGACAGCACCAGCACGCCGGGATCGGCCGGGTTTTGCGCGGCGACGTATTCCTTGGCGACAAGGTTCATGCCGTCGTGTAGCGGCGTCACCACGCCGATCTGCGCGGTGCGATAGAGACCCGCGAGCACGGCCTGGCTAAAGCCCTTGTTGAGATAGCGGATCGGTGTCCAGTCGGCCTCGCCGTGGCGGCCGTTGACGTCGGACACGAGCCGCGCGACCTCGTTCTGCAAATTGCCATAGGCTTCGATGGCACCGCGCGAGGGATTTGCGATCTGCAGCAGCGAGATGCTGCGCGCAAACTGCGGATGTTCGGTCCAGAGCCGATCGAACGCGCTGATGCGGTTGACGAGGCCCTTGGAATAGTCGAGCCGGTCGACGCCGATTGCGAGCCGCTCGCCGTTGAGGCTGCGGCGCAGCCGCGACACATCCGGATGCGATGCCGATTTCGCTGCGTATTGCGCGAACTTCTCGGCATCGATGCCGATCGGGAAGACCTCGCAGCGCGTTCGGCCATGCTGCGAGATCGCAACGCCGTCTTCGACGGCGAGGCCGAGTTCGCCCGCGACATAGCCGAGAAAATTCTGGCAATCGTCATGGGTCTGGAAGCCGATCAGATCGTAGGCCAACATCGCCGTGATCAGCTCGCGATGATTGGGTACGCCTTGCATCACCGCCGCGACCGGCCACGGCGTATGGAGGAAGAAGCCGATCGGGTCGTCAACACCGAGGTCGCGCAGCTCCGCGCCGAGCGCGAGGAAATGGTAATCCTGCACCCAGAACGCGGTTTGTGCTTTCCGGAAACGCATCAAGGCGCGCGCCATGAAGGCGTTGACCTCGCGATAGCTGACATAGTCGTCGCGCGAGACGCGGATCAGATCGCTGCGCGAGTGCAGCGCCGGCCACAGCGCCGAATTGGCAAAGCCTTCGTAATAGCCGCCATAGTGCGCCGCCGGCAGATCCAGCGTCGCGATCGCACCAGAACCCAGTGCTTCGATCTCGGCGAACGGCTCCTTTTGATGACCGTCACGCACACGGCCCGAGGAACCCACCCAGATCGCGCCCGAATGTTCCACGACAGGCAATAACGCCGCCGCGAGACCGCCCGTCATGGGCTCGTTGGGCTTGCCGCGCGCGACGCGATTCGAAACGACGACTAAGTTCACAGGTCGTCCCCTCCTGTTTCATTCCACCCCATTTAACTGCCGTTCATCAATATGGTTCCTGATCATCCTTTGCACCAATTGAAACCAAAATCGGGCGCGCGCGTTGGAACCGGTTTACCTCAAGGCAACCCGACGTTTTCGCTACACAAAGTCGGCTTTGGAACCGTGGCACGCGCAGCATGAAGCGGGCGCGCTGGAGGAATTAAGCGCGCGATATGTGGCTCCGAGATGTCCGTGCCTTATTCCAACCTTGAGTCGTCGAGCAGCCGCGCGAGGAACGCGCGCACGTCGTTCGGCGCGTCGAAGTGCCCGTTGACACCCATGGCGCGGCGGCCGACCGAGAAGGCGAGCCCGTTCATGTCGGGCATGATCGCGAACACGGTCTCGTCGGTGACGTCGTCGCCGATGAAGATCGGACGGCGCCCCTTGAAAGGCTCGTGCTTCATCAACTCGCGCACGCCGGTCGCCTTGGTGAAACCGGAATGCTTGATCTCGCAAACGAACTTGCCGGGCAGCACCTCGATCGGCGCATTGGGCAGGTCGGCGCGGATCAGCGAAACGGATTCATAGATCGCCTTCTCCGCATGCGGCGCAAGGCGGTAATGCAGCGCCAGCGAATAGCCCTTGTCTTCGAGCAGAATGCCTGGACTGAGCTTGGCGACCGCCGCGAGCCGCCGCTTCAGCTCCTTGTCCAGCGGCGGCGCACTGACGGCATCGGCTTCGTTGTCCACCGAAAGCCGCATCTCCGCGCCATGGCCGGCGACGGCGCGAAAGACATCCGGCGCGAAGATCAGGTCGATGTCGTTGAGCGAACGGCCGCTGACCATCGCCAGCGCGCCCGAGGTGCGCTCCGTCAGCCGGTTCAGCGTTTCCGACAGGCCGGGCGGCACCCACACCTCGCGCGGCGTCGGCATCAGGTCGAGCAGCGTCCCGTCGATGTCGAGCAGGATCGCTGTTTCATTGAGATGCGGCACAAGTGCGTGAGGCACCGGCACCGCATCGGGCGCTTCATCGTCGACCATGGTGCGCTTTTGATCCAATTCAGCCAGTTCCGATTTCATAGTCTACTCCATGGAAGCCAGCGGCCGCGCGATTTCCTCGAGCGATTTGCGTTCCGCCGAGACGGCATAGCGCCACGCCACGATCGCGGCCGCGATCATCAGGAATGCCCCCAGCAAATAGCCTGCGAATACGCTCGTGCGTGACCCCGTGTCGATCAGCGCACCGAACAACGCGGGGCCGATCACGCCGCCGATGCCGGTGCCGACCGCATAGAAGACGGCGATCGCCAGCGCGCGGACCTCCAAGGGGAAAGTCTCGCTGACGGTGAGGTAGGCGGCGCTCGCGGCCGGCGAGGCAAAGAAGAAGATCACCATCCAGGCGATGGTCTGCCCCTGCGCGCTCAAGGCGCCGATCGAGAACAGATAACCCGACAGCGCGAGCAACAGGCCCGACACCCCATAGGTGAACATGATCATGGTCCGGCGGCCGAGCGTATCGAACAGGCGACCGAGCAGCAGCGGACCGAGGAAATTGCCGGCGGCGAACGGGAGCAGATACCAGCCGACATGATCGGCGCTGATGCCGTAAAAATCGGTCAACACCAGCGCAAAGGTGAAGAAGATGGCATTGTAGAAGAAGGCCTGCGCGATCATCAGCACGAGGCCGACCATCGCCCGCTGGCGATAGACCGAGAACAGCGTGTGCACGACCTCGCGGATCGGCGTGTGACTCCGCATTTTCAGGCGGATCTTGGCGAAGCGCCCGTCGCTCGTATCCTGGTCGTGTCCCAGCACCGAGCGCTCGATCTCGTCGACGATGGCGTGGGCCTGGTCGGGACGGCCGTGGATCATCAGCCAGCGCGGACTCTCCGGAATCCACATCCGCATCAAGAGCACGACGAGGCCGATGGCCGCGCCGATGAGATAAGCGAGGCGCCAGCCGAGATCGGGGCCGATCACCGCGGGATCGAGCAGCACGATGGCCGCGACAGCGCCCATGGCCGCACCGATCCAGAAGCTGCCGTTGATGACGAGATCGGTCCAGCCGCGATAGCGCGCCGGCACCAGTTCCTGGATGGTCGAATTGATCGCGGTATATTCGCCGCCGATGCCGGCGCCGGTGAGGAAGCGAAACAGCGCGTAGCTCGCGACATTCCATGACAGAGCGGTCGCGGCCGTCGCCGAGAGATAGAGCGCGAGCGTGATGAAGAACAGCTTCTTGCGGCCGATGCGGTCGGTCAACCAGCCAAAACCGAGCGCGCCGAGCACCGCGCCCGCGAGATAGGCGGAATTGGCAACGCCGAGATCGAGATTGGAAAAATGCAGGGTGGGACTCTGCTTCAGCGCGCCGGAGAGCGCGCCGGCCAGCGTCACCTCGAGGCCATCCAGAATCCAGGTGATGCCGAGCGCGAGCACGACGCGGGTGTGAAAGCCGCTCCACGGCAGCGCATCAAGTCGCGCGGGAATGCTGGTTTCGATGATGCGATCGGCCGCGGTCGCGGTGGAGACCACAGGTCCATCGTTCGGCGCTGGGCTTCGCTGCAATTCCATCGCGTTGTTGCATCTGACCAATGGACATGGCCCCGGTTCACGTGGCGTGGACGGGGGCGATCCGATCGAGGGGGTGCGGCATTCCGCCTGCCACCCGCGACAACGCCTGCGGCGAGGGCAGGTTCCCGCAGGAACGACCGTTCGCGCCGCTGGTTTTCGCTGGAGCCGCAAGGAGTTGACGCATGGCTCATGTCAGAAAGACGACACATTCTCGCAAAACAGCGGCGCGCAAGAGCACCAAACGCGCCGCACCGAAGCGCTGGTCGCAGCGCGTAACCAAGGAGAGCGACGCGCTCGACCTCAAACAAGGCGTGTTCAAGCTGACCAGCGCGAAGAAGATCGCGACTTCGTTGAAGCGCTCGGCCGAGCACAGCGCGCGCCGCAAGACCGGCGCTTACCGCTCGGCGCTGTCGATGCTGACGTTCTACATCAACCGCGCCGGCAAGACGCTGCCGCAGACGCAGCGCACGCGGCTGGAGCGGGCAAAGGTGGAACTGAAGCGGGCATTCGGGAGGGAGTGAGTGCCAGGTCGTCCTGGACAAGCGCAGTGCCGATCCAGGACCTATTACCCCAGGGAGCAATTTGGCGATGACTCGGAGTTAGCAGTTCGCCCGATAACTGCTGCTTGGGCTAATGGGTCCTGGCTGTCGCCAGGACGACATTGGCGGGAATGCCCCTACGCCGCCCGAATATTGCCCATGAAGCGGTCGAGCTCGGCACGCAGGCGGGTGCTTTCGGACGACAGCGTCTTGGCCGAGTGCAGCACCTCTTCCGAGGCCGAGCCGGTTTCGGCGGCGCCGCGGTTGACCTGGCCGATGTCGGTGGCGGCGGTCTGAGTACCCTGTGCGACGGTCTGGACGCTGCGCGCGATTTCCTGCGTCGCTGCGCCTTGCTGCTCCACTGCGCTCGCAATCGACGTCGAGATCGACGAGATCTGGCCGATGGTCGCGCCGATCTCCTTGATCGCCGCAACCGATTCGGCGGTCGCGCCTTGCATGCCCGTGATGTGCGAGGAGATCTCGTCGGTGGCCTTCGCGGTCTGGCTCGCGAGCGACTTCACTT
>NZ_JADK01000012.1:0-111380 GCF_000518345.1 Bradyrhizobium sp. URHA0013
ATACGTCTCTATCAAATACACCGAGCGCCTGGCCGAAGCCGGCGTGGAGCCCTCTGTCGGGAGCGTCGGAGACTCCTATGACAATGCTCTCGCCGAAACCATCAACGGCCTCTACAAGGCCGAGGTGATCCATCGGCGCGGGCCATGGCGCAGCTTCGAGGCAGTTGAGTTCGCGACGCTGGAATGGGTCGACTGGTTCAACAACCGGCGGCTCCTGGAACCCATCGGCAACATACCGCCAGCCGAAGCCGAGCAACGCTACTACGCCATGCTGGAACAACCCGCGATGGCGGCATAACTTAAACCAAATGGCCTCCGGCAAACCCGGGGCGGTTCACAGCTGCCGTATAGTGGCCATTTGACCAATAGTGATCGCATATAGACAAGCAGAGGAGCGCCAGAAGCGCGATCAGATTCCTTGCACATTGCGGACTTCTCCAATGAGGAGACTGCTAACCGAGCAGGTGAGATCGGAATGAAAACGGATCCGGGGACCCGCGGCGGTGCGACTACGGTGATTCAGCATTCGCGAGAACCTGTAATTTTGGGTTAACTCATTTCACACCTACGCATCCCTAGGGGCCAAGGCCATCAGGGCCCCGACTTTTGCCCCTACTTCGATCGAAGCTACGGCAACAATGCAAGGGTCTGATAGGCGGCGACGGGATCCAGGATGCCGTACCCGTAGTCAGGATTGAACGCCGCACTCGGACCGCCCATGTTGCCCTGGCGAGCTGTAGATCTAAGCGTATGGAAGAGCAGCGCCGGCACCGCTTTGGCCCGCGCGATCTTTGTGCGGATCCCGTGGCGATATGCTCGCGGCCGTCGACAATGATCCACGTTCCCTTGGCAATGACCTTGCCGTGGTTGCGCCGCTCCTTTCGCCACCAAAAGCGGCCCTCTGCTTTGACGCGGCATAGTTTTCTCATTTCCTCAATATCGCGAAGCGTCGTGAAGTCCTTTGGCAATCTTCTCTACAGCCAGCCGCCCGGCCTTAGCCTCTCGGCGTAGTCCGCTCTCGGTCATACCCCCCAGCGGGAAAGCGTATGTCACCGCGTCCTTTAGCCGTAACGGCGCGTCAAGCCGATGTTGTCGTTGGCTGGAGTTGGCAATGGACTTACGGACATGAATTTCCCAGTATTAAAGGCAATATGCACCCCGACATTTTGTCAGATTTCAATCCCGTTTCCACTTTTGAGGCGGTCGGTTTGCGCGACTTATCTTTGTTGGCAGCACAAGTCAGAGCGGCACGCGGTCTCTTAGACTGGTCGCAAGCTTATTTAGCTGAAGGCTGTAACATCCACCGTGGAACGCTGGTTGATCTGGAGTCCGGCAAGCGCGAGCCTCACGAAGCAACGCTTGCGGTGCTAATGAGCTAGCTTGCCGCGGCTGGAATTGTCTTTACCGAATACGGGGTGGAACTTGTAAGTGGCCACCAAGGCCGTATGTGCCGACTGGGATCAAGCAGCGTAAAAGGACGTTATGACTTCGATCATCAGCAACTTTCCCAGACATGCCGCATCATCAAGTCGCTTCCAGCGCTTTATCCGGGTTTTTGCATCACACCCTCCCGGGGCTGGAAAGCCGCCGCCCGAGACTTTTGAGCGAGCGGCTTTTTTGCCGGATTGATAGTCACCGGTAATGGACCAGAGGTGCGTCCGGTTTCCTAAGACCCTAGGATGACTTTTTTTTAGAGTCATGTGGAAGACGATCCACCGATTCTAATTTTCAAGGAGCGCAAGCGGCCGGTGGATTACCTTGGGAGCCTTCCGAAGATGTCAGGCTTGCCGGCCGTGTATACCTATCGCTGTCTGCCCTCCTTGAGGGTCGACACGATCGTCATCGGTTGAGACCTGCGCCGAGGAAAAAGGAAAGACGTCGCTAGAACCGAGCCTACGATGTCTTTGAACTCCGATCGTTCGCGGCCTTCAGTGCCGCGTCGATCGTGGTAAGCTTGGCGGCAGACACTCTCGATACTCTGGTGATCAGCCACATGCTGCTAGCGCAGCTAGCGCATTCGTAGAGCTTTAGCTCAACTCCTTTTGCGACCGGAAAGAGTGCCCTTAGAACTCTAGGCTGGCAGCAAATTATGCAACCGGCTTCGCCGTACATGCTATCCCCCACGAAAGCATTGCCATTTATGAAGAGGCCAGAATCGAGCACTGCAGGCAATGGCGTGCGGCAATTAATCCGGCTGCGTGCTCACCGCGCAACACTACGCAGGTTGTCCTAGCGGGCGGAGTTCCCGATTAGCGCTTCCCCCGCACTAGCAACGTCCAGACGGGCGACGCGCCGTCCCAGCATCGCAGCCGGCCATAAAAGCGCACCCGCACCCCGGCCTCCCGCAGCCGCTCGACAACGAGATGCAGCGCGATCACGTCGCCCTCTGCTAGCTCCACACACCGGCGCTCCCGAGACCACACCGCGCCCGGGAAGCGAAACAAGTTGTGCTTCAGCCATCGCCCGCCGCGCTCTGACAGTGGTTGAAGGTCTACTTGCGCGCCGTCCCGAGGCCGTAGCCCGACATCAGGCCGGCGAAGCCAGTTCGCTATCCATCCCATCTGCTCTGCCCCCCAAGCATCACGGCTTGCACGAAGCGGAGTTGATTTGTCAATTTTCGAAAATCTCGCAAATCCCAAGGTTGGGTGTTTGTCTGTGGCGCAACGCGCCATCACCCGGAACGGCCCTGTCGTCTATGCGTGTATGGCGGCGAGCCGGTTCTCGTGAGTGCAAGTATGTCGTGCGTAAAATCCCTGCTTGAAAAGCTCTCGCTCGACGAGTTGCAGCGTTTCGAACGCGCCGTGCGGGCTCCCATAGAAAAGAAGATGCGAGAAGAAAGAAAGCCGCACGAACTAAGGGGCGGCTTTTAACAAAGACACCGGCGCAGCTTCGATCGTTGCTTGGCAAGATACCCTACCGAAGCGCGAAAAGAATCCGGTTCGTCAATTCGTCGTCGAATGTGCATTCCAAGTCCGGCTTGCCACGCGGGCGAACAGCTAACCGCGAGGTGTGGTTCAAGATCGACTACATGAACCAAGCGCTTACCGGCGGGTCCGAAGATCCCACCGATACCAAAAAAACTAAGCGCATCATGACCGTCGGCCTAGCACAAGATTGGTAAGCCCCTTCGGGGGCGTTTCCTTTAGGCCGCCAACGGATTGATCAGTTGCTGAGTGGCAAGCTTCATTTGGCGCTCAGCGTTGATTGACAGTCTCTCCAGCAGCTCGGCCTCGGTGAGCCAAAACAGCTCGTCCTCACCGACCATTTTGGCACGCTGCTTACAGAAGGCGGACATAGATCTAAAATACTGTTTCGTTTCCATACAAGCCTCCCAGCTCCCTCAGCTAATAGCAAAGGTTGTGCCGGTTTTCTGTCAGCCAGTTCAAGGCGTCCATACCTCAATGCACACACAGGAACCGGCGAAGCCGACATCATCGTTGGAAAAATCGGGTTTTCAGCATCCTATAGAAGCAAACTTTATAGTTTTTATGACAGAGGTTGTGCCCCCGAGGCCATGGTACGATTGAGCAGGAAGTCCCCCATTAAGAGCCTGCCCCCCATATTGCATGCGGGCGCCAGTCCCGTGTCCTACGACTAACTGCGCGCCGTCATCACGCCCTGTCCCACCGACAGCCACGTGCCCGTTCCACATCATCAAATCGTGGAGCTGGTTAGATACACGCTGGGTTTCTTCGGACACGAGATCATCCAGGAAGACCACGCCTTGATGTCAGATGGCATGCGGTACTTTGGGTTGATGTCTTTGCGTAGCTGCTGACCTATCAGGCTTCACCGCTGAGTGATGCCATGGCCGACCAAGCCATCATGCAGATGTACCGCAAGGACGTCATCGGCGTGCAGGCCATCGGCCGTGTCCTAAAAGCCTACGAAGAACCGCCACACGATTGGGGTTCGAAGACTGCTTGGCGATTGGAGTACCCCAGAGTCCCTACACTTTTGGGGCCCCCACCCATGGTTGTCGTCCGCCGCTGTAGCTACTCTGCGGTAGTTGCTCGGACTGGATAGGCGTAGTGACGCCGTTTGCGCGCACGTAACTATCTGTAAGTATTAAGCATGTAAGCTAACGCCTTTGCGCGGCCCTGCTGATTGTACAAATGGGATTGTCATGACCTCAGACCATGATGACGAACTGGCTGCTTTGGCGCGAGAGATCGCAGACAAGTCGAAATATGTTCACGATCGAACGGTTCTAATCGCAGTTCTTGAGCACGACGGACATGACGTGTCCGACTATAGGAAAGAGTTGGCCAATGAGCGCTCGCAGCTGGCAACCCGGATCGCGAGGCAGTTCAGGTTGCTTGAGATAACGTCGGTCAGTGAAGGAGACGACCCGGCCTCTTTATCTCAGGAATAACAATGTCCAACCGCCGCAAGATCGAGCGTTCGGATGTCGACTTGGTCGCCTACATTTTTGGAGACGGCGGCAGCCAACGTTGTCGCGTGTTCAACCTCTCGGAGGACGGAGCTGGCATCGAGTTACCGACAAAGCTGCACACCCGTGAGAAGTTTAAGTTGATGCTGGAGAGAGACCGTATCATCAGAGATTGCCGTCTCATTTGGTCTAGTGATGTTCGCATCGGCGTCGTGTTCAGAACCGATTAGTCAAGGCTGGTACGTACTGGGAAGCGGCGCGCGTCCTGTCGGCAGCCCGTTCGAAACCGGACAGGACGAGCAACCGCTGCAAGCAGAGCTACTTAGACATGCTCGCTCTTGCTTGCCTTTGGAGCCGCTCGGTTTCTTCGGTCTGGGCTCGGTTCGACTCCTCAATGGTCGGCCAGCGCACTGGGCGCCTCTGCTCTCGCTCGCCATACCTGGCGGCAGCCTGCGCCTTTAACGTAAGCAATGTTCTCAGGCCACGCGCCAGCGTTCTGGGGTAGCGAGATAGGCCCAGGGTAGCAGTTCGTCGATCTGGCTATTCGGGTGATCGTTGACGATGCGGGTGATGACGTGGGCGAGATAGGCGTGGGGTTCGACGCCGATGAGCTTGCAGGTTTCGATCAGTGAGGCGATGACGGCCCAGTGTTCGCCGCCGCCGTCCGAGCCTGCGAACAGGGCGTTCTTGCGGTTGAGCGCGATTGGGCGGATAGCGCGCTCGACGACGTTGGAATCGATCTCAATGCGGCCGCCGGCAATGAAGCGCGTCAGCCCGTCCCAACGCGACAGCGCATATCGGATGGCCTCCGCGAGTTTGGTCTTTTGGCTAATCAGACCAAGCTTGGCGCGCAGCCAGGGTTCGAACTCGTCGGCGATCGGCCGGCTCTTCTCTTGGCGGACGGCGCGACGCTCGTCGGCGGTGCGGCCGCGGATCTGGGCTTCGATGACGTAGAGCCCGGCGATACGTTCGAGCGCCTCGCTGGCGATCGGTGCGGGACCGGCCGCGGCGAGTTCGTAGAAGCGCCGGCGCACATGTGACCAGCAGAACGCCAGTTCTACGTCACCGCGCTCGGCCAGGACCCGATAGCCGGCATAGCCGTCGCCTGGAGGATGCCGGCAAAACCCGCGAGGTGGACGATCGGCCGTTCGGCCTTGCGATCGGGAGCGTAGACATAGGCGACGGCGGGCGGGTCCGTGCCGCCCCAGGGCCGGTCGTCGCGGGCATAAGCCCAGAGCTGGCCGGTCTTGGTGCGGCCGCGTCCGGGATCGAGCACGGGGGCGGTGGTCTCGTCGGCAAATAGTTTTGTCGACTGCTTCAGCTTCGCGAGCAGTCGCTCATGCACCGGCCGCAACAGGAAGGCTGCCCGCCCGACCGAATCGGCCAAGGTCGAGCGATCCAGTTCGAGGCCCTGGCGGGCGTAAATTTGAGCCTGCCGATACAGCGGCAGATGGTCGGCATATTTGGCGACGAGTACCTGCGCCACGGTGGCTTCGGTCGGTAGCCCGCCCTCGATCAGCCGCGCTGGCGCCGGTGCCTGCACCATGGTCTCGCAGGCCCGGCAGGCATACTTCGGCCGCCTTACGACTAGGACCCGGAACTGGGCCGGCACGATATCCAATCGTTCGCTCACATCCTCGCCGATCCGGTGCAGCGCCTGCTGACAGCACGGGCAGGCGTCATCGTCGAGGTCAATCAGCATCTCGACCCGCGGCAGATGCGCCGGCAGCGCTCCTCTGTTCCTGCGGCGCCGTGCGGCTCGGCTCGATCGCTCGGCAGCATTGGCTGCATCGGTCGCGGCATCACTGCTCGCCTCGACCTGCTCGACCTCCTCCAGGCCGAGCAGCAACTGGTCCTCCGGCAGCGTCTCGGCCCGGCGGCCGAAGCGATGACGCTGCAACTCCTTGATGATCTGCTCGAGCCGCGCGGCGCGCGCCCGTTCGGCCAGCAGCATCGTCTTGAGCGTGCCGGGATCGTCCGGAAGCGTGTCGGCCGTCGTCGCCATGATGCGATTACACCATGCGTCGCGGCATCTCGCGAGCGCGACATGCATACTGATTCACTGTGCCGCAGTTCAACTCGCCTGGATCGGCGACGGTGTCTCGCGCGCGGTGTGGACGCGCTTCCAGTCCAGTCCTTCGAGCAAGGCTGACAGCTGCGCCGCGGTCAGGCGAATGGCGCCGTCCTGCACGTTGGGCCAGCAGAACGAACCGGTCTCAAGCCGCTTGGCGAACAGGCACACACCCGTGCCGTCCCAATAGATCAGCTTCACCCGGTCGGCGCGCTTGGCGCGGAACACATACACGGCGCCGGAGAACGGATCGGCCTGCATGCTCTCACGCACCAGGGCCGCGAGCCCTTCGGCACCCTTGCGGAAGTCGACCGGCCTGGTCGCCACCATCACCCGCACCGCGCCCGTCGGACCGATCACGTGCAGGTCTTCAGCGCATGGATCACGGCCGCAATCGTCGCGGCATCCGCGCCGCGGCCGACCCGGAGCGCGACGCCGTTGATCTCAATCTCGATGATGCCGCTGTTCTCGGCCCCCTCGGGCGCCTTCCGGAGGCGTCGGCACTGCCGCGGTGAGCGCTCCGGCGGCGTGCATGATGGGGTAACGACAGCGGGCACGAACGTCTGCGGCTCGGGAGCCACAGGGATCGCAACCGGCTGTCGCATTTGCCGGCGCCACGTAAACAGCTGTTGCGGCGAGAATCCGTGCCGCCGCGCGACCTCCGATACCACGGCTCCCGGGGCCAGCGTCTCCTCGACGAACCGCGCCTTGTCGTCGGCCGAGAACTGCCGGCGTCGGCCGCTCTCCGTGATGACCTCGACCCGGCGAACCGAGGTCCTGGGCTCAAGCATATGGTCAAGCTTAGACACAAGCCGATCTCCAATCAGAGATCGATCATGCCTCGCTCGACGCCTTCAATGGAAGGTGGGACCGAAACAGCGCTTACCCTTTAACGACCGGGCATTTCTAATGGTGGCCTGCCGGCAACGGCGCCCGTATCGCATGCACGACTCCCGCCATCCGCCGGGCCTCTCGCCGACGTGAGCCGCAGTACCCCGAACAGCGCCTCGGCCGTGCGCAGACAGAAGGCGGTGCCGTTTCGCGCAAAAGCGGCTCGTGGTCTCCTCGCTGAGCCCAATAGAGCGGCGCAACGATCGAGGCAGCGAGTTCCAACGTCGGTTTTCCGACGCTTCGTGAGTTCGCCTTTGGCCTGTCCTCCGTGATCACGTCACCGAGCCTTCCGCTATAAAGTCGTGCGGACTGCTAAGAAGCCGATGACGGCGGACAATATCTGCAAAGCGCTTCTTGCCGGGAAGTCACCAGAGCCTACGCGCCAGCAGGCGAATAGGGTTCAAGCCGCAATCCTCGCGGCGCTGCGGAAGCGCTAGGTCGCCTAGGGGATCGACGTCGTTCAATTTACAAGTTTTGTGAGGCGATGGTGGCCCAATGCTCGTTACTACCGTCCGATCTCACGCGCCACCAATGTTTGATCCTCGGCATCCCCGGACCGAAACCTGGACGTTTGATGCTGTACGGGCAGCACCCAGCTGTTCGCCAGCCTCGACAAAATAACGCATGGCGCCACCACCGCGCGGCGCGACTCTCTCAAATACCAATGAAAAGTCGGATCGGCGGTACAGATTCTCCAATGCCAAAACGTAAAGGTTTTTGGACCGTGTCGGGGTCAACGTAAGTTCCGAACAGGTGATCCCAGATTGGAAATAGCGCGGCTAAATTGCTGTTATAATGGTCCGGATTATCACTGTGATGAATATGATGGTAACGAGGCGTTACGATGAACCACTCAAGCCATCGGTTGCCCCACCATCGGTTGAAGTGCATGAAATCATTCTGCGCAGTGTTCTTTAGGATAATAGCCCAAAAAATCCACCACGGGGAGAACGCGAGAAACGCTCCAGCCGCGATGTATGGTAGATTGACCAACGTCACCTGCGTGACCGAAGCGCGGACGCCGGCTAACCAATACATGTATGTAGGCGCGTGATGCCACTTGTGAGTACGCCAGAAGTGACGTGTGTGCATGAGTCTGTGCACCCAGTAATGTCCAAGATCGCCGATCAGGAGGTAGAGCACGATGCGGATCGCCAGCGGCAATTCCATGACTAAGCGCGGGAGCTCTGGCTCATACGCAATCCAGCGATTTAAAAAATTTGAAATCGGAAAAACACCGAAACCAATCACGAAAGTAACGAGTATATCTTTCGGCAGCACCTCGCGATAAACCAAAACATGAGCTGGGTTGCGTTTCTCCAATAACGTCAACACGACCAGCCTAAACGCAAACAGTGCTAAGGCGACCAAAACTACTTTCGGGAAAAATACACGGACTATGTCCCAGAAAACCATCGCCACACCTTAAAGCAATAATCAAAACAATAATGTTGGATGATAGCCAGCCTTAGTGAGGATGACAACTAAGGAGATTCGTCGGCGCAAGTGCAGATTCCCCGTTAAGAAAAGAAGCTAAGGCTGGCAGGCAGCAGAGTTTCTAATTGAGCCTGCGCGCTTATCGCATCGTCGGATAATGCCCCGTGGGGCCTCATCACCTGCAGACGTTATGCAATGGCCGTCGCGAGTTCTACTGGTCTATTTCTGCGGAACGAAGGCTTGGTCTCGCAGGATGGATATTTTCCATGGCGACTGCTACTGGTCGACTACGCTGAGTTGACTTCCGCATTCTACGGCATCAAATTCTCAGTCGCCCATGCAATCCACGGCGGTTTCAGCTTCATTTATATTGCACTTAGATCGTCTTCACCCGGAATTTTTTGAAAATGCGGGCCGCGGCAGTCCCCCTGCTGCGGCCTTCCTCTCGGCAGCCGCAGATTTACTTCCTTGCCAAAGCGATTCGGGAATCTTCGAATTCTTAGGCGCAAAACTCGCACGTTGGTACGGCGAAGTTCGGCCTCGAGCTCAGTGATATGACCTCAAGGCGCAGTCTCCGCAGATAATCCATGGCCTTTTTGATTTCGTGACCCCCACCGCGGCCATCACTGAACCGCCAGATCCATGAAACGGTTGCGAGACCCAAACGGGCGACCTGCTAACCTTGCTTAGTTAGATTAATCCAAAGGCTAAGTTGCTTCGGGCGGTTCGTTCTCGCACAATCAAATATCCGAGGCTGGCCCTAAGTTCATTTCAGAGATTTCCCGACAGGCCTCGCCATTGTTTTGCGACCTGTTTTGAACCGTTGCGAGGACATCGATGAGCACTTCAGCTCAGACGCGCAGTGATTGCCAATTGACGACTATGGAAGCGATCAAAGAACGCCTGGCGATATGCAGTGTCGCCTTGAAAGTGCTCTCGCTAAGACTAAGACGGAGCGCGAGCAGTTGCATGAGAAATTCGAGGCCGGAATTAGCTTAGTGGCAGCGCGCCACGGCTCCGCCGCAACCCGATCTCTCTGAATATGTGAGCGTCGGCAGCACGAACATCGCGGCGGGCGGCAGCGCCACCATCGACGCCTATGCCATCAACATTGGTAGCGATACTTCGGGTGCCTCGACAGCGAAAATGCACTTTTTCAACCGGCGCCACCATCACGACGTCCGCTACCGTTGCCCCAGCGGCGACCCATCAAAGGGCGTGGCGCTGCCTCAGCGCCCATTAATGGCGTTGAGCGGCGTCCGGCAAGTCGGTGTGTAAGTCCGCCATCGCGGTCGATGTCATTCTGTATCTGCCCGGTCCGTCATCTATGCGAGTGGCGAAGCGAACTGCTTTGGGGGCTTGAACGCCAGCGTTTCATTCCGCCAAGCAAAGTGTCATTCCTGCTTACCTATCAGGCAACGGCGGAGCCAACTAAGGTGCATTAGAGAAAAGCCGTTGCAAGACACATTAACATGTGTGGTTTCCTGCCGATTGGAATTGTCGCACCCTGCCATTTATCTAAGTGTCAGGATCTTTAAATAATGATTGCACATGGCCTTCATGGCCTCGCCTCCAACAACGCCGATGTGACAGTAATCGGAGCCGGCCCCGCTGGTATTACTCTGGCGCTTGAGTGTGCCCGGATCGGGAAATCGGTACTCTTGCTCGAAAGTGGAGCGAAGGGTGGATCCAGAGACGCGCAACAACTCTCTGGCGCGCAGATCATTGATGTAAACAGCCACTACGAGATGGCGGTTTGCGTTTCTAGACGCTTTGGTGGTGCATCCAATCTTTGGGGGGCGAGGTGTCAACCACTCGACCCAATCGACTTCTCAGCACGACCGGGGTTGACCGAAGCGAAGTGGCCTATCGCATTCGAGGAGCTCCTCCCATTTTATGCAGCTGCCTGTAGTTACGCTTCGTGTGGCGAGCCGGCTTTCACCGCTGCCGCAATGCATGACGCGCTTCACGACCGCGCGCAGGTCGATACTCATCGTCTTGAGAGATTTTCCAATAGACCAAAATTTCAAAGAGCTCACAAGACGTCGCTGTCATCTCCACGCATTGACGTTCGCCTCAATGCGACGGTGATCGGGTTCGCTCTTCGGGAAAACGGGGCAATAGGCGAAATCGTCGTGTCCAGATCTGGTCGCGAACGCATCACCATCCCGGTCAGGGAGGTCGTGATAGCCTGCGGTGGTCTTGAGAGCACCAGGCTGTTGCTAACGATCCAGCGCGAACACCCCGAGATCTTTGGTGGCACAGGCGGACCACTTGGTCGCTATTATATGGCTCATTTGGTTGGAGACATCGCGAACATCACCTTTGCAAGTGACAACCATGTCGATGCATTTGGCTTTCTTCTTGATGGCAATGGTTCATATGTGCGTCGGCGCATGATCCTTTCAGACGAAGTTCAGCGGGAGAACAAGTTACTCAATTGTGCGTTTTGGCCGATCGTGATGCCCGTCTCGGATGCTTCACACGGCTCCGGCATTTCGTCGCTCGCTTATCTAACGGTGGCTCTCGGGCCGCTCGCCAGGAGGGTACTACCCGAAGCAATCCGAATGCGTCACCTGAGGCCAGACGTGGCTTGGACGCGGCATCTCGAAAACGCGATGCGAGATCTGCCACGCATCGCTGCCTTTCTGCCAAAGTTCGCTTACCAAAGATACGTTGCGACGGCTCGTCTTCCGGGATTGTTTGTAAAGAACCGAATGCGGCGTTATGGTCTGGCGTACCACCAAGAGCAACTTTCGGACCGCTCCAGTCGCGTGTGGCTAAACCGCGACACCGACAGACTCGGAGTTCCGAGATTGTCTGTGTGCCTGAAATTTGATCGCAGAAATGCGGAAAGTCTTGTTCGATCTCACCGACTTTTGCAAAAGTGGCTTGATCGAACAAGCGTCGGTACACTCCACTATCGCTATCCCAACGAGGAGTTAGAGGATACTGTGCTCGCCAGGGCGCGCCATGGGACACATCAGATCGGCACAGCAAGGATGGGGCTGGACCGAAGAGATGCCGTCGTAGATCGCTCCCTCCGTACCTTTGACGTCCCGAATTTACACGTCTTGAGCTCGGCCGTGATGCCCACATCTGGCCAAGCGGGTCCGACGCTAACAATCATCGCGCTTGCCGTGAAGCTTGCGCGAGATCTGGGTCAGACCTTGACCGCATAGCCAGCATCATCGTCGCCTTTTGAAGAGTCGCATCCCAGTCCTGCTCTTGTGACGTAGAGCTCGGACGTTTTAACGGAAGCGACGAAGCTCTGTTCCACCCTCGGCTGCCGCAACTTCTAAACGCAGATTTCGAAGCATCTCCATCGTTGTGCCGACTTCTCCTTTTGATAGTTGCCCGGGTCGCGACAGCAATGGCGGCTTCATGGATAATTCTCGAGTAGACATAGCGTGCCATCAGAGCTGGGTACCACAGCATAGGTTACAGAACATCTGAACTATGGGGACCCCGTGCCGATGCCGCAGTTGTCTCCAATATCGCAAAAGGTCCTACGTCCAAACCGCCTTCAATCTTTGGACGACCTTTAGCCTCGCGAGTTCTGCAACCGGCCGACTACCCGCCGCAGTGAGCCAGTCTACCGTCTGGCCGGGGTTGCTGGCGCAAGGCCCATCTCGTCTCAGCGACATACCGCCGCGCGGCGTAAGCTGCCACCTCTGTGTTGTTAGGGAGGCGAAGTAATAGCTGCCAAGCTGCCACCACGCAGCGGTCGCTAAGCCATTTCTCAGCAGGCGATTCCGCTTCGGGTCAAAATGCGAAGTGGCGGCGATCTCTTGGCTCGTCAGTATATTTCTTGGATGTGGACGTTGATCGCCACGGTCTCAGGTCGGCAACGGATCCCAAGCGGAATTGGCGATGTCGTGCAAGGAGCCGCCAACCTGGCGGCCCTTTGAAGGATAACTGTCTCTGGCCATGTCCGGTCTCAAAGATTGACTGACAAGGCGCCGCCACCGCGCGCGGGTTGAACGGCGTTGAGTATAAGCTCTAGTCCAGTTGCGGCTCCAGGCGGATGAGGCGTCGATCCCCGCACCAAAGTTCTACGGGGTGCTCGTCCACCATCGCAGCGGCCCTTTCCTTTGCTTCGACCTCCGTCGCGCAGTCGACTAGATCCAAACTTAAGGCATCGCCAAGCTCGTCGAGCACGTAAATCTGATAGATCATCATGATCCCTCGCTCACCGAAGGCCCGGTGATACGTCAATCAATCTAACATAAGCTCGGGATTGCCAAGTTTTTCCCGGCGTCTGTCAGATTCTTGTTGGCAGAAGCGAATCATCTTGCCATGCTGCTGTAACCGGGCTGGCACATTCATCTCTCATCTATTTACACTGGGGTTCTGTAGCAACGGCAAGGCTGCAGCAGGCATTTCAGTACAAGTTGTTTGGGGTCAGCACATCGAACTCCCAGGCCGCCTTTCAGTGGCCTCTTCGTTGAGCACTCAATTCTGCGGGGACATTGCAATGGCCAAACCAGCCGTTTCCCGTGATGCTTTTCGTGGATTATTAGCATTCTACGCGGCGAAAGCTCATCACGACCATAAAACCAAAGGCGAAGAATCCCTTTTGAGGTTGTTCGGTCTGCGGAATACATTCCTGACAGCCTTCTGCAGAAATGGTCCGAAACAGCTGATCTACTCGGTCCGGAAACGGTTGGAAGTGTAGTGGAGCCGCGCGCTCGTGAACTCGCGAGCGGCGGCGCTCGGTACGACAATGCGAGTGATTTTCTCCAGGCGCTCCTGCGAGACCTCGGGCGAAAAGTGCAGTAATCAGTTTCCGCGCTCATCTTGCGCGCTTATGATCAACCTTGACTTCGTAGAGCATCTTCTGCCCCTCACGCAGGCGCCTTAGCCCGGCGCATCGGGCTATTGACCTCTCGATTCGACCCACGCCTTCCCTCTAGGTCGGGGGGTGCGTGGCGCCTCACTCTTTGAGGAGAGCGACCAGGCTGCCGGTGAAAGTGATTCCGATACGGAGCCGCCAATAACATTTGGAAAAGTTTTCCTGGTGGCCCGGTAACGAGCTGCAGCCCTGCTGCACTCGGTGCCCATCAACAAAGGGGTGCCCGAGCGGTCAATGATGCACCATCGCCAGGCACGACCGCGCCGATGCATCGACATATCAAAGAGGAAAAATGGCCAGCTTTCATCCGTAGCACCTTCAAATGCGCACTTGGAAATGGACAGGATACATTAGAAATTTGACGGGAGAACTTTCGGACGGTGGTAGAGTTCCACCACAGAGTCAGATATTAGTTGAAGCTTAAAACGTTTAGCGCTAAGCGACGAGCGCCGGTGGCTACCCATAGAGAGTGCGACCGAAAATATTTGCGTGACGAAAACTGGGATGTTTTTTCCTTCTTGCCCCGCCGAAAGCCCAGACGATGTCCCATTCACCTACCGACAAGATCGCGCTCTTCATCGATGGAGCCAATCTCTACGCGACAGCGAAAACTCTGGGCTTCGACATCGATTACAAGCGCCTGTTGAAGGAGTTTCAGAGTCGCGGGACGCTGCTGAGGGCGTTCTACTACACCGCCATCATCGAGGATCAGGAGTACTCCTCGATCCGCCCGCTGATCGACTGGCTCGGCTACAACGGCTACACCGTCGTCACCAAGGCGACCAAGGAGTTCATCGACGCATCCGGCCGCCGCAAGGTCAAGGGCAACATGGACATCGAGCTCGCCGTGAACGCCATGGAGCTGGCCGAGCACATCGACCAGATGGTGCTGTTCTCGGGTGACGGCGACTTCCGCTCTCTGGTCGAGGCCGTTCAGCGCCGCGGCGTGCGGGTCACCGTGATTTCCACGATCGCCAGCCAGCCGCCGATGATCGCCGACGAGCTGCGCCGGCAGGCCGACGTCTTCATCGACCTCGTCGAGCTGCAGCTCAAGCTCGGCCGCGACCCGACCGAACGCCCCGCCCGCGATATCCGAGCCCACCCACCTAAGTTCTTGCAGCAGCCGAAAGGCAATGACCCATTGGTCTAGCGACTTTCATGCTGGGACTTTTGCCGACGTGTTCGCATACCAAACGTTATGGAAGAAGTCGGCCACTGGCCGAGACAAAGCGTACGAAAGCTTGATTTATGAATCTCGGCAGCGATGCTGGTCGCACAGTTATTGCCGCCATCGGCTTAGGAGCTTAGATCGCACCATTTCCTTCAGACAAAATGAAAGTCGGCTTGATGCTGATGCAATTCGGCCAAACCCACATTGTCGATCGTAATCGTGTCGTTTGACGTGGCAGCGATCACCACACTGCCGTTGCCGTCTTCAAAGGCGGAAGCGACAAGCGCCTCAGCATTCGCGAATACTGTGCGCTCAATCTCTATTATATCGCTCGCGAGATCGAAGTCGGTGATGGTGACGTTCTTGAATCCCGGCTTAAACACAAAGGTGTCGCTGTGATCCTGGCCAGCCGCAAGGCTGAAAGCAGCTGAGCTCGTCACAGTAATCTGCGTGACGTTGTAGGTATTGTTGGCTTCGTTGGCTTCGCTGACCTGATTGCCATCGTCGGCGATGCCGCCAATGTAGTAAGTCCCTGGCGCGAGATTGGCTGCGAGCGCCACCGACAGGTTCTGATGGTCGTAGTAGCCGGCCTGGCCGACGCTCGTCAGTGCCGGCGAATTGAGGGTCGCTAGCATCTGACGTCGTGATGGTGGCGTCGGTCGAAAGGTATATTTTCGCGGTCGATGCCCCTGATACGCCGCTGCCGATGTTCATGGCGTAAGCGTCGATCGTGGTACTGCCGCGGCCCCCGATGGTGGTGCTCCCGACGCTCACATATTCGGAGAGGTCGGGTTGCGGCGGGGCCGTCACGGTGATTTTCGTGACGTTGTAGGTGTTGTTGGCCTCGTTGCTCTCGTTGATCTGGTTGTTGGCGTCGGCAATGCCGCCGATGTAGTAGGTGCCTGGCGCAAGATTGGCGGCCAGCGTCACGGGGAGCGTCTGATGATCGAAATATCCGGCCTGGCCGGCGCTCGTCAGTGCCCCAGAGTTCACAGTCGCGAGCACTGTATCTGACGCCGTGATGGTGGCGTCGGTCGAAAAGTATATTTTCGCGGTCGATGCTCCTGATACGCCGCTGCCAATGTTCATGGCATAGGCGTCGATGGTGGCGCTGCCGCCCGCCGCGATCGTAGTGCTCCCGACGCAAGCGCCTTCGACGATCCTTGTGAATCAACCGAACGTTAGGCGAGCGATCTATGCCCTGGCGGAGTCACTACCATTAGTCGGGCGCATGTCAGGCACAAAGGCGCATAGAATTATCGCAAAAACCCTGGCCGGCTAGACAAAATGCACTAGCGCAAGGCGCTCCGTGAACATCCGACTATAGCTGCGTGCACATCTCAAACGTCTACGTGCACATCTCATAACGCACATTCGACAGCGAGACGGCTTGCACAGATCAATCCCGGTCCGGCAATTCGCTCATGCTGCGTGGCAAGGCTAGAATTGCGTCTTGATCAGCCCTATTCCGTTTGATTGTCTTGCAGGCGTATTCAGCGATGCCAGCAGCGCCGTGGATAGGCTTCACATGAATGCGTCTGATCCCGTGGAGAGTATACGCCTGCTGCTTTTGTTCAAGATGATCAATGACGCATCCACGGAAACGCGAATACCGCGGAATCATCATGGGCCCGTTGTAGTGGAGGCCCCCGGCATTCATTGAGACCTCTCGTAAAGAAGCCATTTCGCGCTTGGCAACAGGCTTGTCGGGAAAGAGAAGCAACCGCGGTATACGCGATTGAGAGTGTGCGGATCTGGGTGCCCTATCAAAACGTGTACTAGATCGGCCGTAGTACTTTTCAATGGCTTTACGCATCTGCGCCAATACCGCCTCCTCCGATCCAGGAAGACGTTCGAACATAAAATTGATGTAAAACGGGCTCCACCAGTCAGTGCTAGCGTGATCTAAAATCCATTCATTCAACCCGGGTATCAATACCGAGTTGGCGACTGTGTATCCGCTTCTACTGCTATACATTAGTAGCTCCTATTATGACACTATCTGGGTACGCTCTAGAAAGACTCTCATGCTGAGTTGATCAGACCTTCTCTATGTCTCCTAAGAAGGGTTATTACGTACTGTTACTAGCGGATACACAGTCACCAACTGGCAGCCTCCTGCATATCGAATCCTGAGATCCGAATGTTTCGACCAGATGGAGCAGGCACTTTACCCTAGGCTGCACGTAGCTCTCCTGATGGGCTTTGCGATCTGCTCACGAAATTAGTGTTCTCGGGCCATACAGATGGTCGCGTTTTGGAACCAAAATGCACACTTTATCTCCGGCTTTGCCAATCCAACAATCAGCCAACGGCCCAAGCCAGGATCGAGGCTCCTCCGTCTTCTTTTCGTCAGACGGTGCAGTTTCGTATCGCTGGATTTGGCTCTTCTGCTAAGCTGGTTAAGATCACGAGGCGAACTACGGTGCGGATGGGCAACTTGCAGAACCTTTTCAATGGGTTTTTCAAAAGCGAATTCAGGATCAACGAAGCGGTTGGACGTAGCGTTACCTACGTTCGTGGGGGCAAGTTGTTGGGGGGCAATTCAGGGTTCGCCCATATAGGCACCTACCGAATTGCGGAAGACGAAATACACGTCGATGTGACGAGCCGACGGCACAATTTCGATGTCGGTCATCAATCGCTGCTCGGCTCCGACGTTTCGACGATATCTGTCAGCGGACGGGCCGTCGGCAAGGCGTTTCACTTCGAAGGCGGATCACCGCAGGTGCCTAACGCCGTTTTTCGATCCGTCATGACTCCGCTAGACGAGAGCGACCTGGCGGCACCCGGTTTAGTCGGCGAAGCTGGCATTACCGACGGATTATACTCCATTCGTTTGAGCATTTTGGATGGTGTCCCCGGTGGACTGACCGGCGTAATGCTTTTGAACAACGGACGTATCTTGGGGGGCGATGCTTTCTTTTACTATCTCGGGTCGTATTCCTCGTCTAATGGACGATGGAAAGGGCAGATGGTCAATCAGGAACACACGCCAGCGCGAGGTGAAGACCCAGTTTTTGGAGGACACGAGATCGGAATTGGCTTTTCAGGGACTTGCAATGCGGGGGGCGGCTCTCTTGAGGGCACAGCACTTGCGGGCAAGCGCAGCATCCGGTTCGAAGCCCAACTTAGATTAATCTATGCTGCCTAGACGTGCAGCCATTAGCCGGCTGGCCGCGCCCTAACGGCCGCTTCAACTTAGGGGACCTGAGGGCCAACAAGTGACGTCGGGTCGGAGCTCATGTGCGGCTACGATTTCGCCCTTAGGGGGCTCTGTGTGCTGTCGCCAGCCTTTGCTTCCCCTGGGCCAGGACCAAGCAAAATACACATGTGGGTCTACTTCGAAACGCGCAACTTGGAGATCGAGGTGCCGATCTGTGTGAAGGCGGTGTCGATCTCACTCGGGTTGCTCAGCATGAAGAAGTTTGCCGAGCCGCTTGCACATTTGGGCAGCACGGGCGACACGCCAGTCCCGTCATCAAGCTGGACCGTGTAGATGGTCGTGTTTTTAGCCTTGACCGCGGCGCACAGAGCCTCCATCCGCGTGTCGATCTTGCCGCGTTCGGTCGACGACGACGTCATGGACCCGTCGCCATTCCAGCGGTTGACTGTGTTCTGACCGTCGGTGAACAGGATGATCACGTGCTGGTAGACGTTGTTGACGTCCTCGGCCGGTGCGTTCAGCGGCGCCTGCTGCAGCAGCGATAACCAGCCCCAGTGCAGGCCGATGGTCTGATTGGTGCCGCCGTTCGCCGACATCGCGTCGATAGTGCTCTTGACGGTGCTGGATGTGCTGGTCAGCGCCAGCATCTTGGCAGGGCAGTACGGGTCCTGATCGGCGACAAATTGGGTCGTCAACGCCGATGGCAACGCGTCGGAGACGTCATAGCTCTGATCGCGGTCGGAGACGCAGCCGTTCCAGTTCGAAGTCGAAGGCGAGCCGACGGAATGGCTCCAGGTGTAGCCGTGCCCCTTGCACATCGCCATCGTGTACCAGGAGCTCCGGCCGCTGCTGCAGTAGGAGTTGCCGGAGGAATCCTCCGACCTGGGGTCCCATAGATCCCAACGCAACCACGCGGCCGAGGCCTTATCGGTGCCCACGTTGACGGCGCTCGCGAATGGAATCACGGAGAGCATGACGTCCCCCGGGGTCTTCGCAAGCGCCCCGAGCTTGTCGACAAGGTTCTTGGATGCAGTCTTCAGGTTGCTGATCTTGGTGCCCGCCATCGAGCCGGTGTTGTCGAGCACCAGCGCGACGCGAAGCAGGCTGTTCCCCCAAGTCGAAGTCGAGCCGACGCTGAAGTCGAGGGTTGGAAACCCAGCAATCTGCATGAACTGGCTCTTGATTTCGCCCGACGCCGTCATCCTTATCGTGGATCCCTTGCCGCCGTTGTTGGCGGTGTAGGTGGCTGATGCCTTGACGTTTTGGCTGTCTATCTCGGTATAGAGTGCGGTGAAGTAAGCCGCGCCAGCGGTCGGGACTTGATCAGCCGTGATCTTCCCGTCGGACAAGTTCTTAGCGACCATTAGCGCGGCTGAATCGAGCGCACCCTGCATCGCGGTGCGGGCGCGACTGGCGCGGCTGTAGTCGATCGCGGCCCCGACGAATGACAAAATCGGCAGCAAGGCGATGGCGAAGATGACGGCGATATTGCCGCGCTCGTCCCTGGCGAAGCGACCTAAGTGGTTGGCGGCGGAATAAGGGCTAAAGGGCATCCGGAATCCTTTGCAACCTGCAATAGGCAAAGGACTTTAAGCATACGTTAAGCTATAAACTAAAATTCGGGTCAACGGCCTTCGGCACGCAGCACCAAGGGAACAACGCGTTCGGTGAGCTGAAGGTAGCAGGCTAAGCTCGCACGTCGATCTTCGTTACTCCTCTGTCAACTGCGGGAATAACTTTCCGCTTTTCCTGCTCGTTCTACCCCGCTGTTTCTGAAAGCGCTGCAAGCGGGCATAAACTGATTGGCGTGTGCGGCCTAGCCGCTCGCCAGCCTGCTCAGCCGTGGCACCTGCGCCAAAGAGCGAAAGCAATTCCTCCTCTCGGCAACCACGGACGTACCAATGTGCGACTATTCGCCATTTGAAGACGGCCCTTAAAGGCGCGGCGGTGCAGGCCGCCTCGGTGGGTCTGGAACACGCGCTGGGCGCTCTAATCGAGGCGGCGCTGGCAAACGGGTGGGCTCCGGCGCACGGTTACCGCGCGTCATCCAAGCCGCCAAGCGGGCATAGCTGCGCCGGAGGCTGGGTAAAAACCACTCGGGTTTATCCTCATGATTCATGGTGAAACTGTACAGGACGCGGGTTTAGGAATGGTTGCCGGCTACATGGCAGCTGAGCGCCGCCTGCGGCGGGCGGGGCCCTTGGCGTGCGCGACTACAGTGCGCCGCGCGCGATGCTGCGGGGACAGCCTCTGAGAGCTGCCAAGCCAAACGTCGAATCGCGAGGCTAGGCGGCTGATTTGAGTGGCTAGCCGCCTTTATTACCGGATTTTTCGGCAATTCGAATCGCAACCCCGCCGGCGTCACCCCCGGCGGTTTTTTCGTCGGAGGTCTGATCAGCCTTCTGCGCGAGCTCTTCAACCAGCATCAACAGTGCGCGCCGCTTCCCACGGCTCTTGATTTCTTTAAAGGCACTCACCAGACACAACACTTCGCGATCATTCTCGGGAAAAGTCATTTGCGACTCCGGACCGACAGCCGCAGCAGGGAACTGCTGCGGCTGTCATCCTCGAAAAATCCGGGTGAAAAATCTAAGCGAACTATGAGCCAGCCCCGGCAGCCGTTTTTTAGAACGCAAGCTTGCGTGTCGGCAAACTGTTTATTTTAGCAAGGGCACAAAACTAATTCAGCTGCTTAACGTACGTTGTTGATTTCGGACTCGAGGGATGGCCTGCCCGTGGCGCCAAACGACGAAGGCCGCAGCAGGGGGACTGCTGCGGCCAACGCGATGGTCAAAAAAAATCCGGGTGAAAACGATCTAAGTGAAATATGAGCCAGCCCCGGTGAATGCATCATACCGGCAAGCTGAGCGGCTACAATATGATCTAAATCACAAATCAAATTAGTAATTAATCTGAACCATAATGCGCTGAGGGAGAGCGCCGCCGGGCTGGCTGGCGGGCTCTCACCCAAGCACAAAGCCGTGTATGTCCCCCACGGCCCCGTCCCGAGAAGCACCATGATCCAATCTGTTTAAAGAGTGCTGACGATTACTCGTCGCGTAAATAGTTATCAACGGGAAGATCAAACGCTAAGTAGACTGAGAAAATCGCTGCCGCGACTAAGATCAATGTTGCTAATGCGAGGCACAGGAACACGGGATTACTC
This sequence comes from Bradyrhizobium sp. URHA0013, assembly GCF_000518345.1. Lineage (NCBI taxonomy): Bacteria > Pseudomonadati > Pseudomonadota > Alphaproteobacteria > Hyphomicrobiales > Nitrobacteraceae > Bradyrhizobium > Bradyrhizobium sp. URHA0013. Next base: position 21,151 of record NZ_JADK01000012.1, read on the forward strand.
ATTACTGGTTGATTAATCAATTCGATTTAATCCATTTATGTAGCTCTGACAAACCGAATTAAATGATATTCTTGCATGCAAGTTTCATTTGATTTTTGATGGTTCGGGGGGGGCCGTGGGTACTTTGCTACTGTTACTCGCGGCGTGCGTTGTTGGTCTCCTTCTCGTGCTGGCCTTCCGCCGATAGGGCCGACTGCGTACGCAAGAGTTGCCAAGAATCCTCAGCCCAGCGCCAAATCCAAGCTGTTGGGCTTGTTGGTTTTGACTGTGCGCGGTTGAGCGCGTTCACTTGAGGAGGTGGACGGAGAGGAACGTGATCGTCTGGCTTTCAGTCATTCTCATTGGCGTGAGCGTCGCAATCCTGATTGCGCACACGATCGATGCGATACGTTCCGGAGAGTAGCGACACCCTAAGGCGAGTGACGAATACCGCGGAGACACGGCCCCGGGTTCAGGGGGGCTATTGAGGGTAGGTCCGGGCCGCCCGCCAGCTCGGCGGGAGCCGGCATTCGACTCAAGCAAAAACTGCCCGTCCGGTTCCTCTCACGGCGCCGCTAGATTCTCGCTTGGTGTCAGCAGCCGCACGAGTCCCGCTGTATGCAGTTCGAGCCAGCCTTTCTCCTACCCGACATCCGAACCTGCTTTTCCTGCTTTCCAACCCTTCTCTGTAGGCTGATAACGCTCCCCCTGTTTCACCAACCAGCGGCCTTCGATCATCTTCTCTGCCAAAACCTTTGAGCACGCCGGCAGGTTGCTCCCAGCATGGCCGTCTCTGCGCTCGACCATAAAGCCGTAGACGCGCGTCAGCCGTAGTGCTTTCAGCATGCCTGGAATGAGAACTACGGTCGTGCTCGTCATCGCTCTCCAAATGACGGCACTACCCGAACGTTCCTGAAGCCACTGGGCAAAAAGCTGCCTTTAAATTATCGATTGCGAGTGGCGATAGCCGCTCATCAGCAGCAAAACCGCCAAACATTGGCGGGTCTTTTCCGTTGGTTTAAGAGCAACAGGTGCGGGACTGCCGAACCGGACGCAACGGTCAACGTTTCGCGGGCGGGCCGCTCTTGTTACCGGGCAGCCGGGCGCGCCGCTTATGCCGGCGCCTGAGTTCTGCGCGCTGGTGGCAGTTGAAGCGCCCGGCGCGCCAGGTTGACCGGGCGGGTGCGCGCTTGCTCCAGGAGAGGCCTGACTTCCGACATTGCCAGAGGCGCCAGTGTTCTGTGTCTTTATGCCTTTGTCCGCCTCATTCTGGAGGTTCTGATTGGGTGTCGCTTGCTGGGCCATGACGGGGCCAACTGTTAGGGCAGAGGCGACAAGGACGGCTGCTGTCAATCTTCCTCCTGGTTATTGCCCCCACCGCCACAACGCGCCGTTAGAATTACATTTCCGGCGAACGCCAAATAAGCCGTGCTCCCGGCGCTTGGTGCCGTTGGAAGCGTGCAAAGAGCCAAAGAGAACGCTTTATCACACCGCGTTCCCGAGCCGCTCGGGAGGTGTTCTCGAAAACACAAACCAAAACGCATCTGCGGTTGTGCTGGAACGCATCCGTGTATTCGCCGGTGGAACACCACTCTGTCCCAAAGTTAGAAGAATCGTGAACTGAGGAAGATAGACTGCCCGCTGTCAGTCCTGACGGCGGGCTTTTTGTGAGTTGTGTAGAGTGGCGAAGCGTACCAAGGCACCGGTCAAGCCGGCGGCCCCGATGCCGGGTTTTATCAGCCCACAGTTGGCGACCCTGAAGATTAGGGCGCCTTCAGGCGGTCAATGGATTCACGAAATCAAATACGATGGCTACCGCATTCAGCTCCATATGGACGGCGGTGACCGCAAGGCATTCACGAGAAACGGGCACAACTGGGTCGACCGGTTCTCTGTCATTGCAGGCGCCTTCAACATACCCGGCCAGGCAATCGTGGACGGCGAGGTCGTCGTCATCCACGAGGAACGCACCAACTTTTCTGAGCTGCAAGCGGACCTCGGAAGAGGGGACCAGGAGCGTTTGCTGTACTTCGCATTCGATCTCCTATGGCTTGATGGTCAAGACCTTCGCAAAATGTCCCAGCTTGCTCGTAAGGAGCTTCTCAGAGAGCTGATCGACAGTCACAAGCTGAAGCAGCCTATCCTCTATAGCGAGCACCATGAGGGGGACGGGGGGGCGCTGTTCGAGGCGGCAATTAAGCTGAACTACGAGGGTATCGTCTCAAAGCAGGTGGACGCGCCCTACAGGTCCGAGCGGGTTGAGGCCTGGCAAAAAGTCAAAACTGTTCAGCGAGAAAAATTCCCGGTCGTCGGTTTCATCAAGGATCCGACCGGCGTCGCCGCCCTCTACCTGGGCAAACAGGAAGGCAAAGAGCTTCGATATATAGGCAAGGTCGGGACAGGTTGGAGCCGAACGACTTCGCGAAAGATAAGGGACGCACTCGACACGGTAGTAAGCCCGAAGCAAAAGCTCACCAAGTCTATCAGGAAGCCGAAGGCGACATGGGTTGAACCGAAGTTCTACGCCGATGTGGAGTACCGGGACATCACATCCGAAGGATTGCTGCGGGCGAGTTCCTTCAAGGGATTAGGGACGGCGAAACGCCGCAAAGATTGAGCCTATGTCTTCGGCCCGCGAGATGGCTTCTTCCTTAGCAACGGCCGCATGATCTCGGTCGCGGTAAAGCTGGTCTCAAAGCCTTTCGGCAGTATAGGGAGTTCGTTCGGTCCGGCGTTGTTGCAAACGGGCAGGGCTCTCCGGCTCCGCCGCAACCACAAGCAGTCGGGCCGGTCGGAGTGGTTCTCGCATACCCAATGCGTATCGTCGCAGCAAACGCAACCCGCCATCGTTACACCTAATGCTGCTGCGGCTCCTCCAGGACATCCTGCCCGTGCAAGTGATCCATCACCTCGCCGAGGTCGCGCATGTCGATCATCTCGCCGCAGATCGTACAGCGAATGAAGTGGTCGCGCTCGTTTTGCGGAGCAGGGCCTTCCGGCTTGCCCTCCCGGAACGTCATGCCACGGCGCCGAAGTCTTCAAGGACAAGGTAGATGTCGCGGTCGAGGCGATCAGCCGGCACAATCGAGGGCGAGGAACGCATACGCTTACTCCGACAAAGGACGCTGTCGACGATCAAGGCAGAAGACTCCCGGAGTTGGACCGAGAGTCTTTGCCGCGCCCAGGGGGACATCCGCCCTTAGTGGCGCCGCCAAATGCATAATTCTTGAGGTGCGTAAGGAGTTCCTTGTGCCCTTGCCCATGGGCTCTTTATCAAACGGGTCAAATCAGAGCGCGAACCAGGCGAGCACCGCGATGATTGGAATGACCGCCACGCCAATAAGCATCAAGGGTGCGGGTTCGTTACCTGTGCGGTCGCTCATCCTGTTCTCTTGCCAAACCTTTAAGACTGATAGTCAGGCGCCGGGTGCCCCTTTCGGGCTTACCGCCAGCCGCGACGCTCCTGTCGGCCGTACGCCGTCCTAGGATTGATGCCGCAATCGACGTTCCGGCCGGATGCCGACGCCAGGCACTGGGCGCGTGTGGAGAAGCTGCAGTCGCCGGGATAGCCTACGCCCTTGCCCTGGACGCACCAGCGATACTCCTGGGCCTGCGCGGCGGGCGCGGAGGAAACAAGAAGGCCGCCAGCAATCAGCGCGGCCGATGCGATCGAGAGTTTCATCATGAGGGGTTTTCCTTTGGTTGATGTCGGTCAACCGGAGGCGAAGTCCTGCGTTCCTAAGGGGTGATGGCTGCCGCTAGCTGGCATCGAGGGTCAGCGTTCTGCTTCACCAGCCAACCGTCTTAAACCACTTTCCCCGCGAATGCTGTCGAGCATGCCGGCCTGCTTCCGCCAAGGCGGTAGACCCCGTCGGCGCGCTCAACCAACAGCGGCTAACGTTGCTGGCGGGGCTTCGTGGTATATGAAAACAAGCGACCGGATCATCTGGTTGCGACAAGCCAGTTACGACAAGGGCTGCGCATGGATGGCCTGAGGCTAGAACCGGGGGCGCTAGGTGTCACGCCATGGACCCACATCACTGAAACGTGCGTCTCACGTGACGGTGCCGCTGATTTTGTACTCAAACCGCGCAAATAGTGGGCCGCTGGTTGCTGCAGCCTACCGCCCTCGACACTCACAAACCGAGCGAACGTCGCACGTGACGCAGCACAGATACGGTACTGCCGGTGTAGCGTCCATGATTCCAATTCTGGTCGGCTGCATAGGCAGCAACGGCTACAATCCGATCCTGCCTATGTTGGCCCTAGTGGGTCGGCTCCGACCTACGCATCTCCTGCAGTCGAGCCAGGCAGTAGTCCCGATAAAGGTCTTCAATAAGTGACCACATGACCCAAATTCCCGTTAGCCTATGAGGCAAAACTAGACCCAGCTTGTTTCCGGACTGCTTCTTGAGGCGGTGAAATGGTTTCGTCGCCTCTGCTCGGCGGGCCTCTCGTTTACCCGTCTTTGCAAGGAATGCCGAAGCTGTCGCAAGTGAGTGCGAATGACTCCTTTGCCTTAGCATCTTCAAAGCAAAAGCGCGTTCCGACCTCGGCACGATCAATCCACCAATCGGCTTTGGCTCCCTTTGCGATGCGCGACGCTTCACCGCGCAGCAAGTCCAATTGTCGGCCCGCGGCAACAACGATCAAACAATTTTCCTTAGGCATAATGCTGTCCATTATGGGCAATCAGGACGATCGGCACGGAGGCCGCAGCGGGGGGACCGCTGCGGCCTCGTTGTCTAAAAATCCGGGTGAAAACGATCTAAGTAAAATATGGAGCCAGCCCCGGTGACCAGAAACGTACAACACCTGTGCCGACGCACAATGTCATCTAGATCACACTTTGGAATCGTATTTAACGCGTGAGGGAAGGCCCGCCGGGGCTGGCTGAGCTGGCGGACCTTCACCTCTGAGCTAGGCCGCGTATGTCCCCCACGGCCCCGTCCCAGCGCGAATCTAGGCACGCGGCGTTAAGGATGAATTGAAGGCCACGTTCGCGCGCCCCGGCTGCGGTGATAAACAGACCAGAGCGATAGGTGTCCGCCTCTCGCCACCTCAAAACTCCCGCCGGCTCCCAAGGTCGGCGGGCTTTTCTTTGCCTAGTGGCTGAGTTCGTATCTGCGAATCTCCGTTCAACCGCGTCAGGCAGTAATCCCGATACAGATTTTCAATGAGCGTCCACATGACCGAATCCCCGTTGGCCTATAAGGAAAAGCTAGACCCAGCTTGTTTCCGGACTGCTTCTTGAGGCGGAAAAAAGGTTTCGTCGCGAGTCCGTCGGTCTGTCCGGCGGGCTACAGCATGTTACAATCCAAAAGCGATTTTAAGTCCACGCCGCAGTGGTTGACCGCGATGCCAAGGGGTGCGCCATTAATCGATTGATTTAAAGCAGCTGAGGAGACTCGCGATGATTAGGCCGATTTTAGTTGCTTCCGTTGCTCTGGTTTTGGTCGGTGGCGCTGTACAGGCTCAGCAGGGCGGACCTCGCAACCCTCAAAAATTGGAAAAATGCCAGCAGCTCGCTACCGAACGTGGCTTTTCGAGTGCAGGCGGGAGGGGGAAAGGGCAAGGGCGCGCAAAGCGAGAGTTTGTGAGGGCTTGCATGCATGGGAAGCAAAGCTGAGCAAAGCTGAGCAAGGCGGAGGAGCGCGGAGCCCGCCGGGGGCCGGTGGTGCCTTTGCCAGGGCGCCGGTTCACGATGGCGGGCCCTTCGTTATGAGAGGCAAGCAACGACGGCTAGAACCACGTCCGCGCCAAGCTCACCCGAATACATCGCGAAAATGAATCCGGCACTGACAACAAGCGCAATTGCTTTAAGCGTGATCATTTTGCAATCCCCTCGTTAATGAACGAAGGTTAGACCTCCCTGTTTCAGGGGGGATTTCGCCGTTTCAGCGTTGGCTCGACCTCGACCTGAGGAAATAGCGTGCTGCGCATCGCCTATTGCTCGACAACACTGGCTCGATGGCGGCACCAAGATCAGCACCTGAAGACCGCATCCAAGAACCTTGTGGACAAGCTGGGGGGCCCTGGCGAAGACCCCGGTCGACGTCATGTTCTCCGTGATTCCTTTCGCGAGCGCCAGTCGCGGCAATTGGTCGACCTTGGACTCACGAATAATTTGCGCCGTTCGAACAACTGCCGATTTCACTATCTGTCGGAATCGATCAACTGAATAGCTCACAGAAGTGGCGGAAATTGTCACCGCTTTACCGCCACAGTATCTTTTACATACCGTCAGTGATGCCGAAAGCGGTGGTTCGGTCCCCGAGCCGGCCGAAAGAGATTCAATCGATCGGGGCACGCCGAGTGTGCCAGTCCGTCACCGACTGGAATGCATGCCCGGCGCGAGCGAGCACATCCTCCGACAGATGCGGGCCGACGAGTTGCATGCTGAGCGGAAGGCCATCCGAGGCCATGCCATTCGGCAGCGTGATAGTCGGACTGCCCGAGAAGTCGAACACCGCGGTGAAGCGCAGGATGCTGAGCAGCACGTTCGGATCGGCGCCGTACTCGCCCATCTTGGTCAGCGTCGGAATCGGCACAGGCATGGTGGGAATCAGCAGCAGGTCGATGTCGCCGAACAACGCAGCGAGGCTGCCGCTGAACTTCAAGCGCTCGTGATGGATCTGCGCGATCTCGACGCCACTCATCGACCTGCCCTGCTCGATCAGCTGCGCCAGATCGGGGCCATATTCCGATTTTCGCGACGGATAGGTCTCGAGGTGGGCCTCCGCCGTTTCGATCGAGCACATCGGAATCCACATGCTTACGAGCTTCTCGTAGGCCGGGAACCTGACCTCGCGGATATCGGCCCCCAGCGCCGCGAGCGTCCGCTCGGCTTCCAGCAACGCGTCGACGACCTGCGGATCGATCCCATTCTGGGTGTAGCTGCGGTCGACGCCGATCCGCAGGCCCCGGACCCCGTCACCGATCCCTGCGAGATAGTTCGGCACCGGCGCCTGCAGGGCCGTCGGGTCGTTGACATCCTCCCCTGCGATGACGCCGAGCATGGCGGCCGCATCGGCCGCGCTCCGGCACATCGGCCCGACATGGTCGAGCGAGTCCGCCAGCGGGAAGACGCCGTGACGGCTGACGCGTCCCCAGGTCGGTTTGATCCCGGTCAGCCCGCAGGTTGCCGACGGAAACCGGATCGAGCCGCCGGTGTCGCTGCCGATCGAGCCGAAGCAGAGCCCCGCCGACGTCGCCACGCCCGATCCGCTCGAGGACGAGCCGACCCAGTAATCGACGCCCCAGGGATTGAGCGGCGCCTGATCGTTCGGATGGTGACTGGTGTAGGCGCCCTCGGTCATCTTCAGCTTGCCAAGCGTAACGGCGCCGGCCTGCTCGAGCCGGTCTACGATCGTGGCGTTGAAGGACGGGACGAACCTGGCGTGAATCGTGGTGCCGCCTGCCGTCGGCGCAAAGGTCGTGTAGCAGAGATCCTTCAATCCGATCGGCACACCGTGCAGCGGTCCGCGCCAGATTCCCTGGGCGAGCTCGGCGTCACAGCGCTTCGCCTGCGCCATGGCGCGCTCGGCAAGGACGAGCGCATAGCCGTGGAATTTGCCATCGAGGCTGGCGATCCGGCTCAGCATGGCCTCGGTCACTTTCGAGGACAGCATCTCGCCGCGACGGAACAGCTCGGAGAGCTCGGCGATCGACTTATAGTGGATTGGATCTGCTGACATCTGACAGCCCTGTTGTTGCCGGAAACGGCCTTGCCCACCGGGCCGCTGACGGCTCGGTCCCGTCTGCGCGGCTCTGGATGCGCCTAGAACTGCACTCCGCGCGTGAGCGCACCATCGACCACTAGGTTGGTGCCGGTGATGAAGCTCGCCGCTTTGCTGGCGAGGAACACCGCGCCGTTCGCCATTTCCTGCGGCGTGCCCATACGCCCGGTCGGGTTGAGCGCCAACGCGGTCTTGTACAGCTCGGGATTGCCATCCTTGATCTGGTCCCAGACACCGCCCTCGAAATAGGTATTGCCCGGCGACACCGAGTTGGCCCGGATGCCTTTGCCGGCAAGCTGGAACGCGAGCCCTTGCGTGTAATGGATGATCGCTGCCTTGAACGTGCCATAGGGTCCGCTTGCGAAATCGACTTCGCGGCCCGACACGCTGGAAATCGTGACGATTGCGGCGGCCTTGCTCTTCTCCAGATACGGCATCGCCGCATTGACCAGCCGCACCGTGCCCATCATGTCGGTGGAAAATTCTTTCTCCCAGCTCTCCTCGTCCTGCCCGATCGACAGCGCGCTGACATTGGCAACGACGATGTCGATGCTGCCCAGCTTGGAGGCCATATCCTCGACCCAGGCCTTGAGCGCCGGGCCGTCGGAAACGTCGACCGAGCTGCCGAACGCGGCGACGCCCTTCGCCTTCATCGCGGTGACCGCGTTGTCGACGTCGGTCTGGTTGCGTGCGCAGATGCCGACATTGGCGCCTTCGGCCGCAAACGTGTCGGCGATCGCCCTGCCGATGCCCTTGGTGCTGCCGGTGACGAGAACCCTTGCTCCCTTGAGTCCCAGATCCATGTTCATTCCTCCCTATCGACGACTTCAAGACACGCATGCTGCCGTTCAGAGCAGAAGCTGTTCGCGGACGTTGTCCTCGTTGACCTCGGCGCCTGCCAGCGACTGCGTGATCTTGCCCTTCTCCATGATGTAGCAGCGCTCGGCGATCGCCAGAATCGTGTCGAGGTTCTGCTCGACGAAGATGATGGTGGTTCCGAGCTCGTTGCGGAACGACCGCAGCGCCTCGCAGATGTGCTGGACGATCGATGGCTGGATGCCCTCGGACGGCTCGTCCAGGATCATGAGGGACGGATTGCCGATCAACGCACGGCCTATCGCGAGCTGCTGCTGCTCACCACCCGACATGGTGCCCGCGGCCTGCCGGCGGCGCTCCTTCAGGCGCGGAAAATACTCATAGACGAGCTCCGGCAGTTTCTTGCCGCGGGGGCCGCCGATGAGCTCGCCGACCTGAAGATTCTCCTCAACAGTCATCTGCGGAAACACGTCGCGTCCCTGCGGGATGTAGCCGAAGCCCGCCCTCGCCCGCGCGTCGGCTTCGAGCTTTGTGACGTCCTGCTCCATGAAACTGATCGTGCCGCGCCACGTCTGGAGCAGGCCGATCAGACACCGCATCAGTGTCGACTTGCCGACGCCGTTGCGCCCGATCACGCCGACGATCTCGCCGCGCGAGACCGACATGGTCACCCCCTGCAGGATCGGCGTCGCGCCATATCCGGCCCAAAGCTCCGATACGTCCAGAATCCGGTCAGTGGAGTGTGGCTTAGTGAGCATGGGTCTTACCCAGATAGATTTCCGCCACCTTCTCGTCCTGTAGAATGCTTCCGAGGTCGCCGCGCGCGAAGATCTTGCCGAGATGCAGCACGGTGACACGCTGCGCGACCTGGCGGACAAAGGCCATGTCGTGCTCGACGACCAGCACCGTCATACCCTCGGCATTGAACGACTTGATCAACTCGCCGGTCTTGAAGGTTTCCTCCGGCGACATTCCGGCCGTCGGTTCGTCCAGCAGCAGGAGCTGCGGCTTCAGCGCCAGGGCCATCCCGATCTCAAGCCATTGCTGCTGGCCATGCGACAGAGCGCCCGCGAGCTTGTCACTATCCGCCGTGAGATCGAGCAGCGCCATCAGGCGGTCTTCCTCGACAATGCGTTCCACACCGGACATGCGATCCTGCAGCGCGGTCTGGATGTTCTGTCTGACCGGCAGTTCCTTGAACACGCTCGGTGCCTGCATCTTGATGCTCATGCCCCTCTGCACGCGCGCGTAGGGACGTTCCCTGGTGATATCGACGGCGTCGAACAGAATGCTGCCCTCGGTCGGGGGATAGAGACCCACGATCAGCTTGAACAACGTGCTCTTGCCGGCGCCGTTGGGCCCGATCAAACAGTGGACCTCGCCGGCATTGACGGTGAGGTCGACGCCGGAGACGGCGGTCAATCCGCCAAAGCGTTTGGAGACGCCTTTGACCTCGACCAGAGCCATGATCAGGACCCTTCCGATTGCAGGCTATCGGCCTCAGCGGTGACCGCGCCGTCGTCGCCCCGGCGTCCGCTCCACCAGTCCGCGGCGAGCTTACCGATACCGAGCACAAAGCCCTGCGGTGCCAGCATCACCGTCGCCAGCAGCAACGCGCCCATCAGCACGAGCGCAGCCTGCTGGCTGTAGACCGTGATGGTCTGGAAGCCGAACAGCAGCAGGAACGACCCGATCAGCGTCGCCGTCAGATCGCTGCGCCCCGAGAAGGCCACCCAAACGATCGGCATCGCCGCCGCCGGCAGGCCGATACTGGACGGCGTGATGAACTGCCCCCAGGACGTATAGAGCGCGCCGCTGAGGCCCGCGAGACCGCTGCCGATCACGAATGTCAGCAACTGATACTTGCGGACGTCATAGCCCAGCATCTCCGCGCGTTGCGGGTTCTCGCGCGTCGCCACGATGACGTTGCCGATCCCCGAATTCACCAGCATCCGGAGCGCGAGATAGACGATCACGATCAACGCGATCATGACATAGTAGAGCGCCGATCCCTCGATATAGAAGTCGCCGACGGCCAGCGGGTCCATGCCCTTCATGCCGTTGAAGCCGTTCAGCCGCGCCGGGCCAATATGCCATTCCGGTCCGGCAGTCTGGCCGAGAAAGAAGGCCAGCACCAGCGTCGCCGAAAGCGTCACGATGCCGAAGAAGATGCCGTTGATACCGCCCCAGATCATGAAGTAACCGAGAATGCCCGCCGCGATCATCGCGAGCACCACGGAGAGTGCAAGCGCGGCGATCGTTGCCGTGCCGCCACCCATGTTGATTGCGAGCACGCCGTAGCCGTAGCCGGCGATGCCGAAAAATAGGGTCTGGCCGAATGATAGCATCCCGCCATAGCCCCACATCAGGCAAAGGCCGAGTGCCATGAATATCCAGATCAGGAAGTAGGCGAAATTTCCGACGTCGTAGGAATCGGCGAACAACGGATAGGTCAGCGAGCCAGAGAGCACAGCAAGGAAGCAGGACCAGAAGATCTTGCCACGTCCGAGCGTCTGCGGGCCTTCCAGCAGCTTGAGCATCAACATTTCCCTTTAGCGCCCACGGCGAACCAGAACGCTGGACAGACCTTCAGGTAATACCCGAATGATCAGGATGACGGCCACCAGCATGCCGATCTGTCCGATGATCTGACCGTAACTCGCATTCAGCGCCATCCGGATCATCGCCAGAAACACTGCGGCTGGCGCCGTTCCGAGCAGCACGTTCGCTCCTCCGATCACGACGGTGACGAAGCTTTCGACCACGAAAGTCGCGCCCATGGTCGGGATCAGCGTCATGGTCGGCGCGTAGAGCGCCCCGCAAAGCCCGGCGAGGCCAGTGCCGATCCCGAAGCTGATCGCATAGATGCGGCCCGTGCGTGCGCCTAGCGCCTTTGCCATCGCGGCATTCTGCATGGTAGCGCGGGCGATTACGCCGAACCGTGTCTTCATGAAGATGATGTAAAGACCGGCGAGCACGGCCACCGCGCAACCGAACAGCACCAGACGATAGGTCGAAAACGTATAGCCACCTATTGCGAAGCTTCCCTCTGGCGTTCCTATGCCCCGTACGGCAGAACCTACGATCAGGAGCATCGATTGAGTCACGATGAGGCTAAGGCCCCACGTCGCGAGGAGAGAATCCAACGGCCGCTTGTAGAAGCGCCGCACGACGAGGAACTCGACAAGGATGCCGATGAGCCCTGCCGTCACCGCGGCAAGGATCTGGGCGATCGCGAGCGGCACGCCGAGATTCACCAGGCCGACTGTCACATAGGCGCCGCACATGATGAACTCGCCATGCGCCATGTTGATGACGCCCATCATGCCGAACACGATGGCGAGGCCCGCGGCCGAAAGAATGAGGAACGCAAACACGTCGGCGAACTGATAGAATAGCGAGAACACTTCGGCCGACATCTTGATCCCTTTGCCGATCCCGGCGCCGCATCGTCGCGGCGCCGGTTTTGTCCAAGACCCGTGACATTCAACACGAGCAAGATCCGTGCCCGTTGCTCGTCACGACTTCTTCGGGAGATGGCTCGGCGTGTATTGATCCTTGTCGTTCTTCTTGGTGAGATCACAGCCGATCTCGCCAAGCCAATAGGGCTGGATCACTCCGTAGTCCTTCTCCACCGTCACCTCGTGCTTGGGTCCGACCGAAATCAGGCGCATACGGTGCGATGTGTGCTGGCTCTTCGGATCTATACAGACCTTGCCTTCGGGCGCGTCGATGCAGGCATCACCAGTTGCGATGACCTTCCGCATATCCTCGAGCTTCGTCGACTTCGCCTTCTCGACCAGCGCCTTGTACATGTAGAGCGCATTGTAGGCGTTGTAGCCCATATCGTTGATGTAGAGCTCGTCCGGGAATTTGGCGTGCCAGCGCTTCTTGAACTCGCTGGCTTCGCGCGTGTCGATCTCCTCGAACCAGTTCGCGGTGGCGTGCATGTTGTTGAGCGCCGGAGGCTTGAACCGCTTGTGCTCGAAGCCCAGCATGACCTTGATCGAAGACCCCATCGGCAGGTTGAGGTTGGCAGCGGCCGCCTGCTCGAAGAACGAATCCTGGGCAGCACCGACGTTGATCGTCAGCAACCAATCCGGCTTCGCCTTCTGGATATTCTGAATGGTCTGCGCAAACTGCGAGACGCCGAGTGGAATGAACTCTTCGCCAACAACTTCGCCGCCGAGATCCTTCATGATCTTGCGGTTCCACTCGGCCGAGATCTGGCCGAAATTGTAGTCGGCGGCGATGACGTAGACCTTCTTGCCGAACTTCTCGACCATCCACGGAATGAGCGTCGAGAACTGCTGCTCAGGAACCGCGCCCATGCTGATCATGCTGGCGTCGCAGACACCGCCCTCGTACTGGTTGGTGTAGAAGTAGGGCGTCGAGGTGCGGTCGACGATCGGACGCAGCGCCTCGCGGGATGCGGAGGTGATGCCGCCAATCAGTACGTCGACCTTGTCGCGATTGAGCAGACGGCGGCCGAATTCCTGATAGCGCGCGTTGTCGCCCTGCGGATCGAGGTGGATCAGCTCGATCTGCCGCCCTAGGATTCCGCCGCTCTTGTTGATTTCCTCGACGGCGAGCTGAGAGCCGTGCAGCTTCGGCATGCCCATAAAGGCGAGATCCCCTGACACGTCCTCGAGCAGACCGACTTTAAGCGGCTCAGCTGCCTGAGCAATCCCCACCGCTGACGTTCCGAGCAAAGCACCGAGCAGAGCGATACCAATTCTACGTCCGGAATTCATCGTGATGTCCCCTGTCTTTGAATATGGTTGAATGTCATGGCTTGAGGTAATTCTTCAGGATCGATGCCCCCATGGTGTATTTGGGGTCGACCATGTTTCCGAGACGCATGCGGCCGGCCTGGCTGAGCAGCATGTAGGCGTCGATCTCGTCGAAGCCGTAATCGGCCGCCATCCACCGCACGAGCTCGCGATAGGCGATACGCGCCGCGTCCTCGAGCGGACGCGCGCTGCCGATCGTCATGATGAAATCTTTCGTCTCAAGTCGGGGCCACGCGAAGCTCCAGTTCTTGATGAGATCGACCTGCAACGTGACGGTCGCGCGCTGCTCCATCGCCACGCCGGAGAGTTCGCCGTCGCCTTGCGTCGCATGGCAGTCGCCTACATAGAGCATCCCGCCATCTGTATGCACCGGAAAATAGATGATCGCGCCAGGAGCGACATCAGGCAGGTCCATGTTGCCGCCGTGGTAATCCGGCTGTAGCGACGAGATCGCCTCGATCTCCGGCGAGACGCCGATGGTTCCGATGAACGGCTCGTAGGGCAGCGTGATCTTCTCGCTCCAGCGCACACCTTTCCTGTCGACATGCAGCTTCTTGACGCGCTCCGGCAGCGGCGGATTAAGCAAGGCCGTCGAGGCGGTTCCGACCAGTCCGCCAAATTCCGGGATGATGCAGGTCGTGCCAGCCGGCTGCTCGCCACGGGTCTCGACGTCGCGGATATAGATCGCGAGGCAATCCCCCTTCTTGGCGCCCTTGACCGCGATCGGTCCGCATTGCGGGTTGAGATAGGGGAAGTTCAGTTTCGCCGTCGGGCTGTCGCTCTCCTTGGTGAGCACGCCACCGAAAGCGTCCTCCGTCTCGACGACGACCACCCCGCCCGGATCGATCGACAACGTGGGCTTGGCATACGGACCGTAGACGTAGTGGAAGCTGCCCTGCTGCTCGATCGTCAGACTATGCGTCGCGCCGGTCGCCCCCTTTGCGACTGCGCGCTTGGCCATGATGGAGTTCTTCAACCAGTCTTCTGCGGACATACGAATAGCTCCTAAACTCAGATCTCGGGATGACGCTTGTGCCAGTCGGTGACACGTTGAAACGCATCGCCTGCGTGAACGAGCCTGGCCTCGTCGAAATGACGCCCGACGAACTGGAAGCCGACCGGACCGCCGTTGGCTGCGAAGCCGCCGGGAAGCGTTACGGTTGGACTTCCTGTCATGTCGAACGGGCATGTGAATCGGAGCAGTCCAGCGATCAGCGAGGCGTCCTCGCCGAGTGCCGCCATCTTACCGAGCGTGGGCGCGGCGAAGGCTTGTGCCGGGACCGCGATGAGGTCGACCGTCTCGAACAGCACGCGCACCGCGCCGCGAAACGCTTCGCGCCGGAGCACGATCTTTTGATAGTCCGTGCCGGATTGTTGCCGGCCGAGATCGAGCAGGCCCGCGAGCGCCGGACCGTACTCGTCCTTGCGCGCAGGATAGGTGTCCTCGTGGGCGACCGCGACCTCGATACCGCAAAGTGGGAACCAGTCGTCGATTACCGCCTTGGGATCTGGGAAATAGATTTCCCTGATCTTTGCGCCGAGATCAGCCGCCACCCGCAACCCCTCGGTCAGCACCTTGGCGGCGTCGCCATCGGTGCCTTCGCTGGTCCAGCGCCGGTCGACACCGATCGTCACGCCGCGCAGGTCACCGGACAGTCTTGCGAGATAATCCGGCACCGACAGTGGAACCGACGTGGTGTCCTTTGGGTCCTGGCCCGCGATCACACCGAGGATCGCGCCGCAATCGACCGCGCTCCGCGCCATTGGGCCGATATGATCCAGCGTCGCCGCCAGCTCGAACGCACCGTAGCGGCTGACACGTCCCCAGGTCGGCTTGAGCCCGGTGACGCCGTTGGCCGCGGACGGAAAGCGGATTGATCCGCCGGTATCGGTGCCTAGCGAACCGAAGCAAAGGCCTGCCGCGGTTGCGACGCCTGAGCCGCTTGAGGATGCGCCGGGCCAGAGCTCCGCGTTCCACGGGTTCTTGGGCGGATCGATCTTCGGATGATGGTCGGCGTAGGCGCCCTCGGTCTGCTGCAGCTTGCCGAGGATGATCGCACCGGCATCCTTCAACCGCGCAACCACCGTTGCGTCCTCGGTGGGACGGAAATTGCGATGAATAGTCATGCCATGCGCCGCTGGGGCACCCTTGGCCCAGCATAGATCCTTGACCGCTAACGGCACACCATGAAGCGGCCCCTTGATCCTGCCGGAAGCAATCTCCTTTTCCGCCGTGGCGGCATCGGCGAGCGCAGAGTCGGCCATCACATGCGCGAAGCTCTTGAGCTTGCTGTCGAGCTTCTCGATCCGCCCGAGCATCGCTTTGGTCAATTCTACCGGTGACAGCTCCTTCGCCTGGATCTTCTGTCCGACATCGACGAGCCCGAGATAGGGGAGATCCGTTGCCGCCATCGTTCTTCATCCTCACACTCGACGTGACGCAGCGCCGCCACTCGCGCATGCGTCACCGTTCTGGCGACACGGCGCATCGCCAGCCTCCCTGGCGGCAACGAAAAAAACCACCCGTCCCTCCCGAATGAGGTGACGAATGGCTCAAATGCCGCGGCTATGATCTATCGCTTAGGGTCCGAACTCGAACGAAGCACTTAGTGCAAGGAGCTGGACGTCATCGGCCAGATCGGCGCACGCGAGGTTCGACAGGAATCCCTGTAGGAGAAAAGTCTAAGTAACTGCCTATCGCATTGTCAACGATGCTCTCTGCCTAAATTTCGATAGTGCTGCGCAGCAAAGCGGCAAGCCACTTGCACTGTTGTCGCCGAAGATGATTTCATCTTCGCGCTGCACTACTGAAAGTCGTCAATGACAAAACCGTCTGTTCCCGTTGGCGTCATCTGCTCGCAGTCCGGCCCCTATCAGGCCATGGGGCGCGAGATCCTCAAGAGCGCGGTGATGGCGGTCGACGAGATCAACAACCAGGCGGAGTTTGATTTCACGATCGTTCCCCATATTCGCGATCCCCACGGCATCATCTCGGAATACCATACGGTCTGCGACGATCTCATCCGCAATGTCGGCGTCGAGCACATCATCGGCTGCTACACCTCGGCCTCGCGCAAGCAGGTCTTGCCGATTGTGGAGCGCACTGATCGCCTGCTCTGGTATCCTGCGCGCTATGAGGGCTTCGAGTGCTCCGACAACGTCATCTATGTCGGCGCCTCGCCCAATCACAACGTCTTGCCCCTCGTCCGCTACGTGCTCGACAACCTCTCGCGGGAGATCTTCTGCGTCGGCTCTAACTACGTCTGGACATGGGAGACCAATCGCGTCACCCGGGAATTGGTCAGCGCGGCAGATGGCCATATCCTGGCGGAACGGCTGCTCGAGCTCGGCGAAGGCGCAGTCGGCCACATCGTCGACGAGATCGTCCGCCGCAAGCCGCCGATCGTGTTCAACACGCTCGTCGGAAGCTCGAGCTACGACTTCATTCGGGCCTTCCATGCCGGCACCAAGGCTGCGGGACTCGAGATTCCCATGTTGAGCTGCAGTTTGTGCGAGCCGGAATTGTCGATCGTCGGACCAGCATCGGCCGGCTGCATCACGTCATCCGCCTATTTCGAGAGCATCCGCCTGCCGGAGAACCGCGCCTTCGTCGCGCGCTGGAAGGCGCGCTATGGCGAGGACAGCAGCCCCTCCGTTGACGGACAATCCGCTTATGTGGCGGTCTATCTGCTGGCGCGCGCACTGCAGCGCGCGGGCACGTCGGACATTGCAGAGGTGCGGCGCGCCGCGGCGGGACATCGCTACAATTCGCCGCAAGGACCGGTGTGGATCGACGGCGGCAACAACCATTGCGTCCTTACACCGCGGCTTGCCGTATCCAATCCGCAAGGACAATTTGATATCTTCTGGGAAGCCGAGGCGCCTGTTAAGCCTGATCCTTACCTGACGCAGCTCGACGTTGCCGTCGGCCCGGCGAGGGAAACCTCGGCGGCCGGCACATTGCCGAATGCGCCGCGTTTGCGGGTTGTAAAATGAGCAGACGGTCTTCATTTTCGCTGCGCGGACGCAAAGCGCTCGTCGCCATCAAGGACGAACGCGACGCGAGCATCGTGCGACGCCAGTTCGAACGTCTCGGCATCGAAGGCATCGCGTGGACGCCGGACGCGCCGCTCGATTCCACGCCGGACCTGTCGCTGATCGACGACGAGTTCCTGCCCTTGCTGCAACCGGCGCAACGCGCGCTGCTGGCGCGATCGCCGGTCATCGCCCTACTCGGCACCGAGACGCCGAGCCGCCTGAAGCTGGTGTTCGAGCTCGATCCGGCCTCGTTCCTGGTCAAGCCGCTGCGCTCGGCCGGCATCTACGCGGCGCTCGTCATGGCGTTCGAGCGCAACGAGCGCACCAACGAACTGAAACAGCAGGTGCTCAAGCTCGAGCATCGCCTTCGCTCGCGCCGCATCGTGCTGGCCGCCGTTCTCCAAGTGATGCATTCGCACGCGCTCGGCGAGCCCGCCGCCTTTGCGCTGATCCGAAGAGCGGCCATGGAGCAGCGCAAGACGATTGAGGAGCTTTCGGCGGAGATCACGTCAAAGGGCATGCTCCCGCGCGCAACCGGCTAGATTCAGGCCAGCATCTCCTTCGGATGGTTTGGCGAGGTGACCGGCTCCAGGCCGGGGCTGAGGCGAATTTGGCAATCCAAGATCGGCAACGTTCTCGTCATCCGCTTCAATCGCCCGGACGCACGTACGCCATCAGCACCAAGATGGGCGACGAGATAGTGGACTTGTTCACGCGCATCAACGCCGATCCGGCGACCTGGCGCTGCATGGTGCTGACCGGCAGCGTAGACCGCGTTCTGCGCCGGCGTCGACCTCAAGGAGCGTCGCGGCATGTCGGACGTATCTGGAACAAGCAGCACGCTTTGTTCGAGTGCATGATGCTGGGTATGCTCGATTGCCCGCTTCCGATCATTGCGGCCGCCAACGGAGCCGCTACGCAGGCGGCTTCGAATTTATGCTGTTGTGCGACTTTGCCTACGCCGTACCGTCGGCGCGTTTGCTCTCACGGAGGTCACGATCGGGATCATGCCTGGTGGAGGCGGCACACAGACCCTACCACGGGCCATCGGCTTTGCTCGCGCGGCCGAAATCATCCCGACCGGCGAGCCGTTGACGCAGAACAGGCGTTCGAATGGGACGTAGTCAACCGGCTCTGCGCACCGGGCAGGTCCATGGACGACGCACTGACGACCGCGGGCAAGATCGCGCGGAACGCCCCGCTCTCGATCCGACAGGCCAAGCGCTCCATGACGTTAGGGGCGCATGGATCTCCGCTCCGCGATGTACTTCGGAATCAACGCCCACAATCAACTCGTCGGTACCCAGGACCGCCGAAGGGATCCTATCATTCAATGGAGAAACGGGCCCCGCTCCTCGAGGGCAGGTAGTTATATTGTCATCCGCCGAATTTCTCACAAAAATTTTCCGACAAACCGATATCTGACTCCGCAAACCATTGCTTAGACAACTCGGCGTCCCCTTCAAGATGATCCCCCAAACATGGCGGCGCCCTCCGGGGGATACGACGGAAGCGAAGCACCACGGAACTGGAACAGCTCGTCGAGACTATCCGCGTGAAGCATCCGTGCGCGAGGACTCTGCTCGGGTGCCGCGACGAGCACGGACACTTGGGCACAATGAAGACCGTGACGTATTCCGCGCCAGCCGCAGACGACGTCGTGCGCATTTACCGCGGCCACCTGGCGCGCCCGACCACACTCCGTCTTCCTTAGTCACACTCATTTCTTGAGCGCTCGCACGGCGCCTGATCTTCATTGTTTCTGGCATTGCCTCTCTCGACCTCCCAAGAATGAGCTGGCCCCGACGGCGGCACATCCAGACGAACTGCGACGCCGCTCAGGTCGGAACTCGGTGCCGGGTAAAGCTTCATGACCAACGGATCATGGCCGGGAACGATATGGTCCGCGTCAGGTGCTGCGGCGCGCAGCCTGTCGAACCCCACCAGCATGTCGCCGACGTGAAACGCCGTCGTGAACGGACGCTCGCTGGTCATGTTCTCGTAGAAATGGCTGACATCAGAGGCGAGCACGACGGGGCCACGGCGCGTGTTGACGCGGACGAACTGGAGGCCGGCCGAATGCCCGCCCGCCGCGTGGACCGTCAACCCGGGCGCGATCTCGGCGTCGCCGTCATAGAACAGCACACGGCGCGCGTAGTTCAGCCGCACGATCCCGCAGACATCGTCAACCTCGAAGGAATGCGACAGCCGCGGATATTGCATGTAGCGCCCGGTCGCATAGGCGAGCTCGCGCTCCTGGAGGTGAAACCGTGCGTTCGGAAACCGGTCGAAATTGCCGGCGTGGTCGTAGTGCAGATGCGTGAGGATCACATCCCGGACGTCGGCGGCATCGATATCGAACGCGCGCAGCGTCTCCACCGGGCAGCGCAGGAAGGTCCGCCTGCGCTGCTTCGCGATTTCGGCATTGAACCCGGTATCGATGACGAAAGAGCGCCCGCCGCCCCTCGCCAGCCACATGAAATAGTCCATCGGCATTGGTCCATCATGCGGATCACGGCCGATGAAGTGCTCGCTCCGCTGCGCGTCGCCCGTTGCGTAACGGATGGCGAAGAGCTCGTATTCCGGGTCGGCCATGGGGCGTCCATTCAACGGCTCAGGAGGCAGCATCGACCTCGTTGAAGGCCTCGCGCGCATTGCGGAACGCGTCGATTCCGGCCGGAACGCCGCAATAGACGGCAACCTGGAGCAGGATCTCCTTGATCTCCTCTTTGGTCAGCCCGTTCTTCAAGGCGCCCTTGACGTGCAGCTTCAGCTCGTGCGGTCGGTTCAAGGCGCCGAGCATCGCCAGATTGACGATCGAGCGTGTGCGCCGGTCGACGCCAGGTCGCGTCCACAAGGCGCCCCAGCAGAATTCGGTCGACCATTCCGCCATCGCGCGCGTGAAGTCGTCGGCTCCGGCAATCGACTTGTTGACATAGTCTTCGCCGAGCACCTCTTTGCGAACCTTGAGGCCCTTTTCGAATAGTTCGGTCTTGCTCATGATCGTCCCTTTCCGGTCTTGAGAGAGTCTAGTTGGAAGTTGTTTCGAGCGACGCCGATTGCGGTCGCAGCGATTGCAGGAGATGGCCGGCGTCGTCCACCATATCGAATCGCCAGACCGCGTCGATGACACGGTCCGCATCCCAATCGCTTCGACCGGACCGCACGCCTTCGCGCAGCTTGGCCTCGAGATCACTGTCAGTGAGAGGAGCATCCCGGCTACCACGAGGCGACACTACGGCCTCGCTGAGGACATCACCGGACGACAGGCGCAAGATCACGCGCGCGGCACCGTCGGGCATCCCGCCGTCGAACTCCGCCCTCACTTTCTGCCGCAACTGCGCGATGTCGGAACGAATCACGCTCTCGTTTGCGAATTCGGTAACGCCGGCCGCGCCGAGCAGCAATCCGCACGCCACGCAATGATGGATGCTGACCCGCGCATCGCGCTCGTTGTTGACGGGGCGGTCGCCGCGGGCGAGCAGCAGCGCCGAGCCCTGCACCGTCACCGACTCGACCTGATCGACCCGCAGACCCATGCGTTCGCGCAGCAGCAGGCAGGCGTCGATCACCGAATGGAACACAATGCCGGCGGGATAGGGCTTGTAGGTGTTCTTCGCGATCTCCCAGGTCTTGCCGAGGCCGTCGAACAGCCGGGCGAGATCAGGCTCGTCGCCCATGGTGCGGGCCCAGCCGAGCGGACCTTCGATGGCGCGCGGCGCGGCGTCATAGCCCTGCTGCGCGAGCAATGCGGCGAACAATCCGTTACGTGCCGCATTGCCGACGCTGAGATTCTTCGCCGCACTCGGCAGGTTCTCGACATTGCCGGCCGATTGGCTCGCCGCCAGTCCGATCGCGTTCGCAATCCCCTCAGCCGGCAATCCCAGCAATTTCGCACACGCCGCCGCCGCGCCAAAAATCCCGCAGGTCGAGGTGATGTGCCAGCCGCGTGCGTAATGGCGCGGCGAAACCGCATTGCCGATGCGGCACTCGACATCCACGCCGAGGATGAAGGCACTCAAGACCTCACGCCCCGAGAGCTTACGCATCTCCGCCAGTGCCAGTATCGGTGCGGCAACTGGTGCTGCTGGATGAATGATCGTCCCAGGATGGGTGTCGTCGAAGTCGAGCAGGTTCGCAGAGAGGGCATTGAGAAACGAGGCGCACAGCGCGTCCATCGGCTCGGAGTGGCCGATCACCGTCGATGTCGCGGCACCGCTGAACGGCGACAGCGTGCGCATTGCCGCGGTGACCACGGGATCGCGCGCAGAGCCGAGCGCGGTCGCAAAGAAATTGAGGATCGATCGCCGCGCCTCAAGGCCTTGCGCCTCCACGTCAGTCCATGACGAGGACTCGACGAAATCGGCGAGCGTCCTGCTCACACTCGGAATTGAATCTTGCGGCACGCGGGGCGTCTTCCTCGTTTTCCCGGACCTTATGCCGATCCGCGGCAAACTGTCGACCCCAAATGTTATGCTTGACAGCTTGTCTGACAATCATAACAATCCGACCGTTGGCGCGAGATGCCGCGGCCACGACGACGGCGGTTGATACGGCCGGCCGGCGAAAACGGTCGGCCGGAATATCGGCCACAAGATCAAGAAGGCGCGCCCGGCACGGGATCGCGCGACAGGGAGTAGACGATGGCGGGAGAGATTCTCGGCGTAATCGGCACGGGCCGCATGGGCGGCCCCATGGCGGGGCGACTGATCGATGCGGGCTATTCGCTCGTCATCTATGACACACAAAGCGAGGCGACCCAGCCGCTGGTGAAACGCGGCGCGCAACTTTGCAAATCGCCGGCCGACGTTGCTTCCCGCGCCGACATCGTGCTCGCCAGCCTGCCGACGCCCGACATCGTCAAGGAGGTCACGCTCGGCCAGGACGGCATCAGCAGCGGCAGCCGCGCGAAGATCGTCATCGATCTGTCGACCTCGGGACCCGGCGCGGCGAAGATCGTCGCGGAAGGCCTGAAAGCCAAGGGCATGACGCTGGTCGACGCGCCCGTGAGCGGCGGCATCAAGGGCGCCATCAACGGCACGCTGGCCGTGATGGTGTCCTGCCCGCAAGCGACCTGCGAGACCGTGCAGCCGATCCTGAAGAATTTCGGCAAGCTGTTCTATACCGGCGACAAGCCCGGCGTGGCGCAAACGGCCAAACTCGCCAATAATCTGATGGCGGCCGCGGCGCTGGTGATCACGTCGGAAGCGGTCGCGATGGGCGTCAAGGGCGGCGTCAACGCAAAGGTGCTGATCGACATCATCAACGCCAGCAGCGGCCGCAACAGTGCGTCCGAGGACAAATTCCCGCGCGCGGTGCTACCGGGCACGTTCGATTTCGGCTTCACCACCGGCCTCTCCTACAAGGACGTCCGGCTTTGCGTCGACGAGGCCGAGGCCATGGGCGTGCCGATGGTCTGCGGCGCGGTGGTGCGGCAGATGCTCGCGATCACCAACGCTAAATACGGCGCGGCATCGGATTTCACCTCGATCGCCAAGGTGCTCGAGGAGTGGGCCGGCGTCGAAATGCGCGGCTGATCACGCATACATTCAGGGAGAGCGATTGCGATGACGATCGGCCCGACCGTATCAGGCAAGGTCTCGCTCGCGCGCCAGATGGCGCGGAGCGTGCTTGCGCTCGATCTCGGTGAGTTCGGGCCGGACGTCGTCGCCAAGGCCAAGCTCTGTCTGCTCGACTTTTTGTCCTGCGCTTTCGAAGCAGGCAACCATCCCTGGAGCCGTCAGGCGGTCGCGATCGCGCAAGGCAGTGGCAGCGCGACGATCATCGGGACGTCGCAGCTCTCCTCACCGGCCGACGCCGCCTTCGCCAATGCCGTGATGGGACACGGCCTGGTGCGGGAAGACATGCATGCGGCCAGCATCGCCCACCACGGCGTCGTGATCTGGCCGACCCTGCTCGCCCTATCCGAGCAGACGCCGCTGCACGGGGCGAAGCTGCTGACCGCCGCCATCATCGGCTACGAGACCGGTGCGCGGATCGGCAGTGCGCTGCTGACCTCCGATCTCGCGCGCCTCTATCGCCCGACCGGCCTCGTGACACCGCCCGGCGCGGCGCTGGCGGGAAGTTTTGCGCTTGGCCTTTCCGAGGATGCCGCGACCAGCGCCATCGCGATCGCGGCCAACACGTCCAGCGGACTGAACGAGTGGCCGCATGCCGGCGGCTCCGACATGTATTTTCATCCAGGCTTTGCAGCCGGCAATGCGATGAAGGCCGTCGGGCTTGCCGCGGCCGGCGCGTTCGGCTCTGAGACCATCCTCGAAGGCGAAGCGGGCCTGTTCGCCGCCTATCGCCGCCAGGCCGCGCCCGACAGCATCGCACTGTTCCCGGATGGCGAGTGCGAGATCATGGCCGTCTACAACAAGCCGGTTCCAGCCTGCAATTTCGCGCAGACCGCGGCGCAGGCGGCGCTTCGCGTCTCACTTGAGCTTGCGGACGCCGGCGAGATCGACCGCGTCGTCATTCGCGTCCCCGATGCCGCCGTTCGCTATCCCGGCTGCGATTCCACGGGGCCCTACCGCAAAGCGCTCCAGGCCAAGATGAGTATTCCCTTCAGCGTCGCCGCGACGCTCGCACGGGGCGACATCGAGGAAGAGAACTATTCCGACCTCGATGATGCCGACATCCTCCGCCTGGTTTCGGTCACTGACCTCAAGGCAGACCCCGGCTTCACCGCCGCCTTTCCCGGCAAGCAGGGCGCGGACGTGACCGTGCATCTGCGCAGCGGCCGGACGATCCGGCACGCTTTGCCCGATATCATCGCCGCGACGCCTTCAGATATCCGCGCGCGCTTTCGCGCTGCCGCCGGCCGTGCGCTCGGCGAGGACCGTGCGCACCGGCTCGAGCAACTCATCGACGACTGCGAGCAGCTCGGCAACGCCGGTGTCATCGCAGCGCAATGCCGTTTGGACACGACGGAACGGGTTTTACGATCGGCATCATAAGAAATGCCGGAGAGTACGGGGGAAACATGGTCGATCTGGAGACCAGCTTGGCATCGTCAGCAATCAGCACGACTGCTGCGCGGAGGCGGGGCTGATGGAAGGATTTCTGCAAGCGCTCGCCGCGGGCCTCCTGATCGGCGCCGTCTACGGCCTGATGTGCGTCGGGCTCGGCCTGATCTTCGGCGTCATGCGCGTCATCAACTTCGCCCATGGCGATTTCATGATGCTCGGCATGTATGCCGCCTTCTATCTCTTCACCACGGCCGGCATCCAGGCGCTGTTCGGTAATACGGTCGGACCGTTCGTCGCGATTATCCTGGCCGGGCCGGTGCTGGCCGTGTTCGGCTATTTCGTCCATCTGGCTCTGATCTCGCGCGTCTCGGGTACGCGTACCGCCTCGCTCGAGGGTGATGGCCATTACGCCCAGCTCATCCTCACGCTCGGCATCGCGCTGATCCTGCAGAACGGCGGCCTCATCGTGTTCGGATCGGTGCTGGCTTCGATCCGCACGCCGCTGTCGAGCTCGGCGTGGGAGTTTATTCCGTTCCTCGACATCAGCATCTTCCTCAACAAGGCGCGCAGCATCGACGCGATCGTTTCGCTGGCGATCATGATGCTGCTGTCGCTGCTGATCACGCGGACCCGGATCGGCAAATCGCTGCGCGCCGCCGCGGACAATCCAACCGCCGCGACCTATATGGGCATCGACGTCGACCGCGCGCATCGCACCGCCTTCGCGCTCGGCTGCGGCATCACCGCGATTGCCGGCGGCCTGCTCGCCACCAACTATCCGTTCCATCCCTTCGTCGGCCTCGAATACGTCATCGTCATGTATGCCGGCGTCGTGCTCGGCGGCATGGGCAGCATCATCGGCGCCTTCTGGGGCGGCATGACGATCGGCCTCGTGCAGCAGATGTCGACGCTGATCCTGCCGACGCAGCTGCAGAACGCCGCGATCTTCGCCGTCTTCCTCCTCATCATCTTCTTCCGCCCGCAAGGGTTCTTCGGGCGCATGGTCGAGAGGACATGACCATGCTCCCGCTGCGATCGTTGCTGCCTCCCCTGCTGTTCACGCTCGCCTATGCCGGGATCTCGCTCGGCGTCAGCAACTCCTATTACCAGCTGATCCTGACGCTGGTGCCCGTATGGGCGGTGTTCGGCCTGTCCTGGAATCTGCTCAGCGGCTACACCGGGCTGATCTCGTTCGGCCACGCGGCCTTCTTCGGGATCGGCGCCTACGCGACCGCGCTCGGGCAGATCTATTTCGACATCTCGCCCTGGCTGCTGATCCCGATCGCCGCCATGCTCGGCGGCATCGCCGGGCTCCTGATCGGCTTTCCGACTTTCCGCCTGCAAGGCCACTACTTCGCGCTCGCGATGCTCGCCTATCCGCTCGCGATTCTCTACGTGTTCGAATGGCTTGGCTTTCAGGAGGTGACGCTCCCGATCAAGCGCGATGCGCCGATCGCCTATATGCAGTTCGCCGATCCCCACATCTACACGCTGCTGGGGCTCGCCATCATGCTGGCGACTATCGTGCTGACGCAAATGATCGAGCGCTCGCGCTTCGGCATGGCGCTGCTCGCGATCAAGCAGAACGAGGCCGCGGCTGAAGCTGCCGGGATCAACACGCTGGCGTGGAAGCTGCGCGCGATCATGCTCAGCGGCGCGATCGCCGCCACCATCGGCGGGTTCTATGCGCAGGTGCTGCTGGTCGTGACCCCGGCATCGGTGTTCGGCATGCTGGTATCGGCTCAGGCGCTCACGGTTGCGATGTTCGGCGGTGTCGGCACGGTCTGGGGCCCGGTCATCGGCTCGGTGATCTTGATCCCGCTTGCCGAGATCCTGCACGCGGAGGCCGGCGCGCGAATCCCCGGCATTCAGGGCGTGATCTTCGGCATTGCCATCGTCTGCGTCATCCTGCTCGCGCCGGAAGGCCTGTTCTGGAAACTGCGCGATCTCCTGCGCAAGCGGAATGCCCCCACGGCGGCGGCCAGCGCCGCCCCGGACACGACCGCGGTCAAGGTCACGGCGCTGAAGCCCGCCGCG
Source organism: Bradyrhizobium sp. URHA0013 (assembly GCF_000518345.1). Taxonomy (NCBI): domain Bacteria; kingdom Pseudomonadati; phylum Pseudomonadota; class Alphaproteobacteria; order Hyphomicrobiales; family Nitrobacteraceae; genus Bradyrhizobium; species Bradyrhizobium sp. URHA0013. The sequence continues at coordinate 47,527 of NZ_JADK01000012.1, forward strand.
CGGCAACGTACAGCGACCGGCGAGGTCGTGCTCGAGGTTCGCAACCTTTCGCGCTCATTCGGCGGCCTCAAGGCCGTGCAGGACGTCAGCTTCAAGCTGCACAAGAACGAGATCCTCGGCATCATCGGCCCGAACGGCGCCGGCAAGACCACGCTGTTCAATCTCCTGAACGGCTTCCTGAAGCCGAGCCAGGGCGAGGTGCTGATCGACGGCCGCAACATGTCGGGCCAGCGGCCGCATGTGATCTGCGAGGCCGGCATCGGCCGCACCTTTCAGGTGATGCGGCCGTTCCTGCGCATGTCGATCCTGGACAATGTCGTGGTCGGCGCCTATGTGCGCGCCCGCACCGACACAGAGGCTCGCAAGCTCGCGGCCGATGCCGTTGCCAGCGTCGGACTCTCCGCCGTGGCCGATCGCGTCGCCGGCGAGCTTTCGACCAAGGAACTGCGGCTGATGGAGCTCGCCCGCGCAATCGCCGGCCAGCCGCGCATCCTGCTGCTCGACGAGACGCTCGCGGGCCTGGGTCACGGCGAGGCGGATGAGGTCGTGGCCGTGATCCAGCAGCTCGCGCGCAACGGCATGACCATCGCCATCATCGAACACACCATGCAGGCGATGGTCCGCCTGGTCGACAGCTTCCTCGTGCTCGACCACGGCGCCGTCATCACCGAGGGCCTGCCCGAGGTGGTGACGCGCGACAGCCGTGTGATCGAGGCCTATCTCGGCAAAAAATGGGCGGGCCATGCTGCGAATTGAGGGATTGAGCGCGGGCTATTCGGCAAAACCGGTCCTGAACGGCGTGTCGATCAACGTCGGCGCAGGTCAGTTCGTCGCGATCGTCGGTCCCAACGGCGCCGGCAAGACCACGCTGTTCAAGACCATCTCGGGCATCGTGAAGCCGAGCGGCGGAGCCATCTGGTTCGACGGCGTCGATCTCCTCGCGGTACCTCCGCCGCAGCGTGCGCATCTCGGCATCGCCCACGTCCCCGAGGGGCGCCAGGTGTTCCCGTCACTCACCGTGATGGAGAATCTGGAGATGGGCGCGATGACCGAAAGCGGCCGGCGCGACTGGCCGGCCAATATCGAACGCATCTTCGAGTGGCTGCCGGTGCTGAAGGAGCGCCGCACCCAGTTCGCCGGTACGATGTCCGGCGGCCAGCAGCAGATGCTCGCGATCGGCCGCGGCCTCGCCTCCTCGCCGAAGCTGCTGATGCTGGATGAGCCCTCGATGGGGCTCGCGCCGTCGACCGCGGATTTCATCTTCGAGCGGCTGATCGATATCCGGCGCCAGTCCGGGCTGACCATGCTGCTGGTCGAGCAGCGCGTCGCGGAGGCGCTGGAGTCAGCCGATCACGGCTATGTCCTCGAAGCCGGCCGCGTCGTGCTCGAAGGCAACAACGACACGCTGCGCGCCGACGACCGCGTGCGAAAAGCCTATCTCGGCATGTGACGAACAAAAACAAAAGACCAGGGAGACGACAAATGAACAAGGCATCGAGAGGCAAGACATCAAGAGGATTGACGCGCCGTACCGTGCTGTCCGGCGCTGCCGCGATCGGCCTCGCCGGCGTCGCACGCGCGCAAACACCGGCCGAAGTCAAGGTCGGGCTGATCGTGCCGCTGTCGGGCATCTACACCCGCCCCGGCCAGGTCATGAAGATGGGCGCCGAGATGGGCATCGAGCACATCAACGCGCAGGGCGGCATCAAGGCGCTCGGCGGCGCCAAGCTGAAGCTGGTCGTGATCGACTGCGGTGACACCACCGAGAAGGCCAAGAACGCGGCACAGCGCATGGTGGCGCAGGAGCCCGACCTCGTCGCCGCCACCGGTTCTTATCTCTCCTCCTTCACCCTCGCCGTGACCGAGGTGACCGAGCGCGCCGAACTGCCGGTGCTGACGCTGTCCTATTCGGACCTGCTGACCGATCGCGGCTTCAAATACATCTTCCAGACCGCGGCAACGGCGAGCCGCCAATCCGAGCTTGGATTGCCGACGTTGATGAAGCTCGCCGAGAATGCGTCGGGCAAGAAGCCGAAGACCGTGGCGATGCTGATGGACAATACCGCGACCTCGGTTGCGACCGCCAAGGCGCTCAAGGAAAAGCTGCTGGCGCAGGAAGGCCTGCAACTCGTCGTCGAGGAGGTCTGGACCCCGCCGCTATGGGATGCGACGCCGCTGATCCAGAAGGTTCGCTCGGCCAAGCCCGACCTGCTGCTATTCATGCCGAACGCGGTCTCCGATGCCAAGCTCGGGCTGGAGAAGATCAGCGAGTTCGGCCTCGGCCAGGGCAAGATCCCAACGGTGTCCTTCAGCATCACCATCGCCGAGCCCGACATGCTCCAGAGCGTGAGCCCGGAGACCGTGCAGGGCATTATGACCATCGTCGCCAATTGGGGCTCGAAAGGCCACGAGGCCCTGATCGCCGAGCTGAAGACCAAATACAAGGAGCCCTGGATGACGCAGAACGTCATCTCGACCTATGGCGACATGTGGTTGATGAAGGAGGCGTTGGAAAAGGCCGGCAAGGCCGACCGCAATTCGGTCGCGCAGGCCTTCCGCACCATGGATGCCGGCCCGTCGCAATATTATCCGGGCGGCCAGCTCAAATTCGACGAGAAGGGCCGCCGCGTCGGCGCCGGCGTCGTCATCGTGCAATGGCAATCGGGCGTGCCTGTCACCGTTTATCCGCCCGAGCTCGCGCAAGCGCAACCGTTCTGGCCGAAGAAATCATAAAGCGCTGCGAGAATTTTTCCGGGGAGGAGAATTGTCATGACTGCAAAGAGCAAGATCACGATCTCGCGGCGAACATTGCTGGCCGGCGCCTCCGGCACGCTGATCGCATCCCGCGCCTGGGCGCAGCAGCCATCCGAGGTGAAGATCGGCCTGCTGGTACCGATCTCCGGGCTCTACGCCCGCCCGGGAACGGTGATGCGCGAGGGCGCCGAGATGGCGGTCGATCACATCAACGCGCAAGGCGGCATCAAGGCGCTCGGCGGCGCCAAGCTGAAGCTGGTCGTGCTCGATTCCGGCGACACCACGGAGAAGGCCAAGAACGCTGCCCAGCGCATGGTCGCGCAGGAGACCGATCTGGTTGCGGCCAGCGGCGCCTATCTGTCCTCGTTCACGCTTGCGGTGACGGAAGTGACCGAGCGCGCCAGCCTGCCCGTCCTCACCCTCTCCTATTCCGACCTGATCACCGACCGCGGATTCAAATACGTATTCCAGACCGCGGCCACCGCTGGTTCGCAGGCACGGCAGGCGCTGCCCCAGCTCATCAAGCTGGCGGAGACGGCCGCCGGCAAGCGGCCGAAGACGGTCGCGATCCTGACTGACAACACCGGGGCCTCGATCGCCTCCGCAAAGGCGATGCGCGAGGGTTTGCTGGCGGAGAACCAGCTGCAGCTGATCGTTGACGAGACCTTCACACCGCCGCTGGCGGACGCGACCTCGCTGGTGCAGAAGATCCGTTCGGCGAAACCCGACCTGCTGTTCTTCCTGCCGACGGTGATATCGGATGCAAAGCTGCTGCTTGAGAAGATGAACGAGTTCGGCCTCGGCCAGGGCAAGGTACCGACCATCTCGTTCGGCATCGCGATCGCCGAGCCGGACATGCTGCAAACCGTCAGCCCCGAGCTGCTCCAGGGCGTGCTGACCTGCGTCGCGAGCTGGGGCGCCAAGGGCCACGAGGCGCTGATCGCGGAATTGAAGACCCGCTACAAGGAGCCGTGGATGACGCAGAACGCGATCTCCACCTATGGCGACATGTGGGTGATCAAGGATGCGCTGGAGAAGGCGGGCAAGGCCGATCGCGTCGCGGTCGGCGAGGCACTGCGGACCATGGATGGCGGTCCCTCAAAATATTATCCGCTGGGCGAGATCAAGTTCGACGAGAAAGGACGCCGCGTCGGCGCCGGCATGACCATCGTGCAATGGCAGGCCGGCGTACCAGTGACGGTGTTCCCGCCCGAGCTCGCGCTGGCAAAGCCGTTCTGGCCGAAGAGCTGACCCGCCTCAAGACAACGGAGAACAACATGGATAAGGCGACTTACGACCGCGGCCTCGAAATCCGCAAGAGCGTGCTCGGCAACGAGTTCGTGGACAAGGCGATCGCATCCGCGGACGACTTCAATCGCCCGATGCAGGACCTCACCACGGAGTATTGCTGGGGCTACGTCTGGGGCCGCGAAGGCCTGACGCGCAAGACCCGCAGCTTCCTCAATCTAGCAATGCTCTGCGCGCTCAATCGCCCGAATGAATTGAAGACCCATGTCCGTGGCGCGCTCGCCAACGGCGCAACCCGCGAGGAGATCCGCGAGGTCTTCATGCAGGTCGCGATCTATTGCGGCGTGCCGGCCGGCGTGGATGCGTTCCGGAACGCGAAGGACGTCTTCGCCGAACTCGACAAGACATAGCGGAGCGTGGTTGCGATGAAGGGCAAATGGGCACTTGTGACCGGAGCGACGGCAGGCCTTGGGTTGGCCGTCGCGGAAGGCTTGGCTGGTGCCGGCGCCAATATCGTCCTTCACGATCTCGTTGCGCCGAAGCGGGCCGCGGATGATCTCCGCACCCGTTTCGGCGTCGAGGTCGTTACGGCCGGCGTCGATCTCGCGCAACGTCACGCGATCGAGGCCATGATGACCGATTTGCTCGACCGTTGCGGGGCCGTGGACATCCTCGTCAACAACGCGGTGGTCCGGCATTTCTCGGCAATCGAGCAGTTTCCGCCCGATCGCTGGGAGCAGGCGCTGGCCGTCAACCTGTCGGCGCCGTTCCATTTGATCCGCCTGGCGCTGCCGACGATGAAGCAGCGCGGGTGGGGCCGGATCATCAACATGGGCTCGATCTATTCGAGCCGCGCGATCGAGGACCGCGTCGACTACGTCACCACCAAGACGGCCATCCTGGGCATCACCCGCGCCGTCGCCATTGAGACGGCGCGCAGCGGCATCACCTGCAATACGCTCTGCCCCGGCACGCTGCCGACGCCCGCCATCCTCGACAAGATCGCCACTTTGGCGGCGGATAGCGGCCGTCCGGTCGAGGACATGACGCACGAATATCTCGGCGAACGCCAGCCGACGCAGCGCTTCATCGAGATGAATGCCGTCGCCGCCATGGTCGTCTTTCTCTGCGGACCCGCCGCAAACGACATCACCGGAGCCAACCTGCCGATCGACGGCGGCTGGTCGGTCGCATGAGGGCATCGGAATGGGAGTGTTGCGATGACTGAACAATTGGGCCAGACCGTCGTGCTGACGGGCGCCGCCGGCGGCATGGGACGCGCCATCACCAAGGCGCTGCTGGAAAGCGGCCGTCGAATGGTGCTGGTCGACCGCGATGCAACGGCGCTTGCGGAGCTGGCAGCGACGGCCGGTGACGCGGTGTTTCCGATCCAGCTCGACATCAGCGATGCAAAGGCCGTGGATGGTCTGCCGGATGCCATTCCCGGTCAATTCAAACCGGTCGACGTCCTCATCAACAACGCCGGCCACGATATCGGCGGCCGGACGCGCTTCGATGCCGGCTCCGCGGACGACTGGTCCAATATCATCCAGACCAATCTGATCGGCCTGATGCGCGTCACGCGCGCGATCCTCCCTGGCATGGTCAAGCGCAATTCCGGTCATATCGTCAACATCAGCTCGATCAACGCGGTCCGGATCGTGCCTGACATGGCCGCCTACAGCACCAGCAAGGCGGGCGTGCACATGTTCACCGAGACCCTGCGGGGCGAACTGGCGGAAACCGCGATCCGGGTGACCGAGCTGCAGCCCGGCCTGACCCGGACCAACATCATCTTGACCCGCTACCGCGGCGATCGGCAGAAGGAAAAGGACTATTTCGACCAGTTCAGGATGGCGCTCGATCCGGCCGATATCGCCCGTTCGATCGTCTTCGCGCTCGACCAGCCGGCCCACGTTCAAATTGCCGAAATGATGATTCTGCCTGTAAACCGGTACTGAATTTTCCCGAACAGGACCCGGACATGGAAAGACGTAGCGAATTGCAGTCGACACTCCGGATCGAGGACGTCCCGACCGTCCGGGCGAGGGTGGCGCAGAAGCTGCGTGAGGCGATCATGTCGGGAACATTGAAGCCGGGCCAACGCCTGGTCGAGCGCGAGCTCTGCGAGATGATGGGCGTCAGCCGCCCCTCGATCCGCGAAGCGCTGCGTGCGCTCGAGGCCGACGGGCTCGTCAATATGGTCCCGCACCGCGGCCCCGTGGTGTCCACAATCAGCCTCGAAGAAGCCCGGCAGCTCTACGCGGCGCGCGCCGTCCTCGAAGGCTTCGCCGGCCGCGAATGCGCCAGGCTTCACGACCCCGAGGTGGCCCGCCGAATCGGCGACGCCTTGACGCGCCTGAAGGCGGCCGCGGCCAGCCAGGACCTCATCGGATGCCTCGAAGCCAAGACCGATTTCTACGCGGCGTTGATCGGCGGCTGCCGCAATGCGTTTATCCAGCGCATGCTCAAGCCGCTGCACGACCGCATCCAGCTGCTGCGGATCACGTCGATGTCGCAACCGAAGCGGATCAACAAGAGCCTTCGCGAAGTCACCGCGATCTGGCGTGCGATCCAGAACGGCGATGCCGATCTCGCCGAACGCTGCTGCGTCGACCACATCAACGCGGCCGCGGTGGCCGCGCTCGACATGATCGAAAAATCGTCGGCGGCCAAGGAGGCGGCGCCTTCCGACGACTAGAACAATGCCGCCAAGGGAGTGTTCGATGAAGTTTCTCGTACGATCGCTGATCCTGTTCCTCCTGCTTTGCCCAGGTGACGCGGCGGTCGCGGACGACTACCCGGTCCGCCCCGTCACGATGATCGTGCCGTTCTCGGCCGGTGGCCCGGGCGACGTCATCGCGCGCATCCTAGGCAGCGCCATGAGCGCGACGCTGAAGCAGTCCGTCGTCATCGAGAACGTGGTCGGCGCCGGCGGAACGCTCGGCACCAACCGCGTCGCCAAGGCGGCTCCTGACGGCTACACGCTGCTGCTGATGCATGTCGGCCAGGCCACCGCGCCTTCCCTCTACGCCAAGCTGCCGTTCGACCCCGTCGGCGACTTCGCCCCGATCGGGCTCGTCACCGACGTCCCGATGATCCTAGTGGCGCTGCCGAACTTCCCGGCCAAGGATTTGAGCGAGATGATCGCCCGGATTCGCAGCGAGGGTGACAAGATGACATCGGCAATGTCGGTCTCGGCTCGGCCTCACAGCTCTGCGGCCTGATGTTCATGAGCACCACCGACACGAAACTCTCGCAGATCTACTACAAGGGCGGCGGACCGGCGCTGAACGACATCATCGCCGGTCATATCGACGTCTATTGCGATCCCGCGACAGGGCCGACGCCGTACATCCAGTCGAAGACGATCAAGGGCTATGCCATCACCAGCAAGGCGCGTGTCGCGACGCTGCCGGATGTGCCGACCTCGACCGAAGCCGGCGTTCCCGAATTCAACGTCACGACCTGGTACGGCCTCTACGCGCCGCGCGGCACGCCAAAGCCCGTGGTCGATCATCTCGTCGGCGCGCTGCAGACGGCGCTGAAGGATCCTGCTTTGGTCAGCCGTTTTGCCGAGCTCAGCATGGCGCCGGTCGAGAGCGAGCGTGCAACTCCAGAAGCGCTCGAGACGTTCCTGAAAGCCGAGATCGATAAATGGGGAAGGATCATCAAGGCGGCCGGCATCCATCCGCAGTAGACACCTCGAGGAAGCGACGCAGGTCTTGTCGCCGCAACCCTGTTCGAGTGATCGACATGTTTGTCGATGCGCTCGATTCGGCTGAGATAGGCTTTGAGGAAGCGGAGCCGGCTGCAACGGGTCCGCCGTCGTATCACCCCTCGGTTCTCCTGAAGCTCTACATTTATGGCTATCTGAACCGGGTGCAATCGAGCCGATGGCTCGAACGAGAAGCCGGCCGCAATGTCAAGGCGATGTAGCTGCTGGGTCGGCTCGCTCCCGATCACAAGACGATTGCCTTCCGCAAGGACAGCGGCCTGGCACTCCGCAAGGTATGTGCGCGCTTCGTTGAACTCTGCCGAGAGATGGGTTTACTGGCGAGGGCGAGTGTTGCGATCGACGGCAGCAAGTTCAAAGCCGTGAACAACCGGGACAAGAACTTCACACGAGCGAAGGTGGAACGGCGTCGTGCTCAGTTGGAGGAGAGGGCCGCGCGGTATCAGCCAGCTTGACACGGCTGACCGACACGAGCCGACCGAAGCTCTGGCCGCGAAGGTGACGAGGCTTAATGAGAAGCTCACAAAACTGAAGGACGAAATGGGCAAGCTTGCTACTTACGAAAAGCGGATGCTGGCTTCGGCCGACCAGCAAATCTCCCTGACTGATCCCGACAGCCGCTCGATGGCTACCAGCGGCCGCGGGTCCGGCGTTGTCGGATACAACGTGCAAGTCGCCGTGGATACCGAGCACCATCTGATTGTCACGCATGAGGTAACGAACAGTGGCTCGGATCGGGATCAGCTTGCCAATATGGCCAGGCAGGCGAAGGCTGTTCTAACGACCGAGACGCTCAAGGTCGTTGCCGATCGCGGTTACTTCAGCAGTCCGGAGATCCTCGCGCGCCACGAGGTCGGCATCACGGTAACTGTGCCCAAGCCGCAGACGTCTGGTGCCAAATCCGAGGGGCGCTTCGGCAAGCAGGATTTTGTCCATTTGCCGGAGGAAGACGCATATCGCTGTCCGGCTGGGGAGCAACTGCCGTACCGCCCGTCGAGCTAGTAGCTGGATGCAAAACTCCGCCAGAAGCGCAGCCGACGCGCTCGAGCACACGTTGGCGGCGCATATCTTTCCGCCATTGCTCTGGACCATGGTAGCGGTCACCGTCACACTCGACCGCCCGCCGTCGGCCGTTGGCGCCTTCAACCACCATGTCAATGCGATAACCCAACGAACCTACTTGCGGTCGAACGCTACAGCCGAGCTGGAGCAAGCGTCCCATCACGGCGCGCTCGAAATCCGAGACGCACAAAGCCAATGCATCAGCGCTCGCTTCGACATCGGGCATCGGGTTTTCGAAGTGGGCAGTCAGTCGCGCTTTCAGGTCGTTTGGATTTAGCTCGTCGCGTCGAACGGACCGCACGAGAGCGACCCGGCCGTTGAACCGTTGCTCGAAGCGCAGCATCGTAAGCGCCGTCTTGTTGATTGGATATCGCGAAGTCGGTCTTTCAAGTGCATGGGGTCGATGCAGCCGGCCAGGTGGTCATACGTCGTCAGCTCAATCGCCGTTTCGTGCTGTCCTTCTTTGAGAAGTTGCCGCCGTGCCTTGTGGGGATCGAGGCTTGCGCGTCCTCGCATTATTGGTCGCGCGAGCTGCAGGCGTTGGGGCATACGGTGCGATTGATGCCTCCGGCCTATGTGAATCCCTACGTTAAGCGGCAGAAGAACGACAGCACCGACGCAGAGGCTATTTGCGAGGCGGTCACAAGGCCCAACATGCGGTTCGTGCCGACCAAGACCATCGAACAACAGAGCTGTCTGATGCTTCATCGCGTGCGCCATCTCTTCATTCGCCAGCAGACTGCCGTCATCAACTCGATCCGCGCATATCTGGCCGAGTTCGGGATTGTTGCTCCCGTCGGGCGCAGGGGTGTCGAACAGCTGTTAGAAGTCGTCGCCGATCCAGCCGACCGCCGAGTTCCGGAGGTGGCCCGCGCGTGTCTGGCGGCTCTCGGCGGCCAGTTGCGGGCACTGAAGGCTCAAATCCTGGAGTTCGATAGGCGCATTATTGCCTGGCATCGATCAAACGCGACGAGCAAGCGACTGGATGCGATCCCTGGCGTCGGTCCAGCACTGGCAACGGCGCTAGTCGCGAGCGTTGCCGATGCCAAGACCTTCCGATCGGGGCGGGACTTCTCGGCTTGGGTCGGGCTCGTGCCGAAGCAGAACTCGAGTGGGGGCAAGGACAAGCTTGGCCGGATCAGCAAGCAAGGCGATCGCTATTTACGCAGCCTATTCACAGCGGGCGCACTCGCCGTGATCCGCTATGCCAAGATCCATGGCACAAGCCATCGGCCTTGGCTCACTGCGTTGTTGGCACGGCGCCCTACCAAGGTCGCAGCCATCGCACTCGCCAATAAGCTCGCCAGGATGGCATGGGCGATGATGGCCAGGAACGAACCCAACAAGGAACCCGCCGGCCTTACGGCGTGAACGAGATCACAGCCGGTCATCCGGCTGTGACGTAACGGTTGGAAGGGCGAACAGCACCAATGCAGCGCCGGTCGATCCGGCGATCAGGACAACCCACATGGGCCAGGGCATCTTCGAATGCGTGCTTTTGATCGGGACCTGATCCGCGGAGGGCATTATGGCCAGCGGTCATGAGTACCGCACAAGAAGGCCGAACACATGGCTGCTCCGACCAACGCCGCAAGTGAAGGTTCTCCTTGCCAACCCGGAGCCGTCCACACATGGCCCAAAACGGACATGCCGTAATCAGCTCCGCTGCGTCCGCTATCGGCGGTTAAGCTGACATCGGCTTTTCATACGCTGTGGCACGCCCGAAAAGTTTCGCATACCCCTCGGTTCCCACTTGGTCGCGGATTAGTCGTCCGATGCGGACGAACTATCGACGAAGACTGTCGTTTACAGACATCATGTCCGACGCATTCGACTATTTCCGCGCCTACGCCGTCCGAGCTCTCTGCAAGGCGAGATCCATGCCGCGGGGCAAGATGAAGCATCTGCAACTGGTGGCCGGTCGGATCTACAATCTCCTCAAGAAGGAGGCTGCCTACGGCCCCAATGTCCAGCACCTCGAGGACTTTCGCGCAGCCCAGAAGCTCGAGGCCTCTCTCGATCGCCGGCCAAGTGACCGCTCCGGTGGTCGCCTTGCTCCGGCGGCGCCGCAAAGCTCGGACTGGGAGGCTCGCTGAATGGCTTCGCTCGATGCCCGTTCTGTGGCAAGTCTTCTGCGAGAGTACGCGCAGCGCACCGCCTTGCGTGGCGGCAATCCCTACCGTGCAAAAGCCCATTCCCGGGCGGCGGATAGCCTGGCCGCCATTGCCGTTCCCCTCGATGTCCTCGTTGCCGAAGACCGCCTCACCGAGATCCCGGGCGTAGGCGACGCAATCGCCGACATCATCACCAAGCTCCACAGGACGGGTACTCATCCGAGTCTCGAAAAGCTCCGGAAGGAAATTCCCGCGGGTGTGCTTGAGATGCTCGCCGTGCCCGGCCTCCGCCCCGAGAAGGTGCTGCGGCTCTACAAGGACCTCGGCATCACATCGCTGGCGGAATTGGAGGCCGCCGCGAAGGACGATCGCATCAAGAAGGCCAAGGGGCTCGGTGCCCCGCTGCAGACCAAGATCCTGCAGAATCTGGCGATCGCGAAAAGCGGAGAAGGACGCCTCCACCTGCACCGTGCCGCCGCCCTGCTGGCACACGCCAAGGATTCGATCCGTAAATCCCGACCCGAGCTGAAACGGGTCACGATCGCCGGCGACTTCCGCCGAGGCTGCGAGCTCGTCGGCGATCTCACCATCGTTGCGGAAGCACCGAAGGCCGAAAAGGCACCGAAGCCATCGCCGGGGGACGGACTGCAAATCCGTCTGTCCGACCGAAAGCACTTCGGCGCTGCCCTTCTCTTCGCGACAGGCTCCGCCGCTCATATCGAGCAACTCCAAGCCTTGGCGGCGGAGAAGGGGATGCGATTGGAGGCCGACGGCTTACACAAGGGCCGGACCCTGATCGCCGGCGACGAGGAGGAGATCTATCGCGCTCTCGGCCTGCCCTCAATCGACCCGGAACTTCGGGAGGGGCGCGGGGAGGTCGAGCTCGCTCTGAAAGGCAAGCTCCCGAAGCTCGTCACCGACGAAGACCTGCGCGGCATCCTCCACTGCCACACCGATGCCTCCGATGGCACCGAGACCCTGGAGACCATGGCGAAGGCTACGCGCCAGCGAGGCTTCGAGTATTTCGGCGTAGCGGACCACTCCAAGTCAGCCCACTACGCGGGCGGTCTCTCCGTCGAGGAGATCGCAGAGCAGCACCGGGAAGCCGACCGGCTGAATAAGCGCTTCGGCAAGGATTTCCGGATCCTCAAAGGCATTGAGTCGGACATCTTGGCTGACGGCTCCCTCGACTATCCGGATGACGTGCTGGAGCGCTTCGATTTTGTGGTCGCCAGCATCCACGGCCGCTTCAAACTGGACCGCAAGGCGCAGACGCAGCGCCTTCTTCGCGCTATATCAGATCCTCACACCACAATCGTTGGCCACATGACGGGACGGCAGCTGCAGCGGCGGCCCGGCTACGAGATCGACGTCGAGAAGGTGCTGCGGGCGTGCGCCAAGCATGGGGTCGTCGTCGAGATCAACGCCCATCCATGGCGGCTCGACCTCGACTGGCGCTGGCACCAAGCGGCCCTCGACTTCGGGTGCATGCTGAGCATCAATCCGGACGCGCACTCGATTCCGGAACTCGACCACATACACTGGGGCGTCGAGATGGCCCGAAAGGGCGGAGTTTCTGCCGACCGGGTCTTGAACGCGATGACGCTTCCGGAGATCACGCGCTACCTTCGCCAGAAGCGGCGCTCGCTCGCCCGCGCCGCCTGATGCTGCAGGCGCACGATCTTTCGCTCCAGGGGAAGGTAGCAGCGGTCGCGGCCGATCGCGGGCACCACTTCAGCAAACCACCTCGGGACCGCATAATCCTGGTGGAAGGCCACGGTGTCGAAGGCGACGCCCACGCCGGCCCGTTCGTCTGGCACCGATATTTGGCCCGCCGCCGGCCCCGTTTACCCAATCTCCGGCAGGTCCACCTGATCCCGTGCGAGCTCTTCCCAACGCTCCTCAGAGCCGGCTTCGGGGTCGGCGCCGGCGACCTCGGCGAGAACATCACCACCGCGGGGCTGGACCTCGAGCGATTGCCGCTTGGGACGCTCATCGAAATCGGACCTACGGCGGTCGTGGCGCTGACCGGGCTCCGGACGCCCTGCGTCCTCATCGACCGCTACCAGGCCGGGCTCAAACGGCACGTGCTCTCGTCGGCGGAAACGGGCCCTGCGTTCAAATCCGGAGTGCTGGGCGTGGTCCGGGCCGGGGGACCGGTAGCGGCTGGCGATAGCGCGCGGGTCCGGCTTCCGTCCTCCTCGTTTCGGCCTTTGCCGGCCCTGTAGAGAGCGCCTGCCATGGCCCGAAAATCGACCCTGCCTTATCGCCTTCAGCCCACGCTGGCCACGCTGACGGACGCGCCGTTCGACGATGTTAATTGGGTTTTCGAGGACAAGTTCGATGGTTTCCGCATGGTCGCGGAAATCCGGGGTGGTCGGGTCGCGCTCTACAGCCGTAACGGGAAGATCATCAGCCACTCCTACGTAGAGGTCGCAAAAGCACTTGAACGCGTGAATGGGGATGCGGTGATCGACGGCGAGCTCGTCGCGATCGGCAAGGACGGCGCATCCCATTTCCAATTGCTCCAGAACGCCCTGCGCCAAGAAGCCAAGCTCTTGTACTGCGCGTTCGACCTCATGTTCGCGGACGGAGAGGACCTGCGTGCGCTGCCGCTCCTCGAGCGCAAGAAGCGGCTAAAGGCGATCCTGCCGCGCCACAAGCTGCTCGCGTTCAGCAACCACCGCGCCGCCTATCCAGCCGGCATGGTCTCGATCGGCGATGCGGAGATCGCGCAGTGCGGGAAGCGCATCCTGCTTCCGAGCGGCGACAACAACGTATCCGTCTCGAGCAAGGGCACGCGCGTCTGTTCCGGTCAGGTGTCCCTCGCGGTTCAGCAGGAGAAGAGCTGCACATGCGGCCAGCCTGCCGCAGCAGCGACGGGCGCCGCCGCGCACAACCGATCACCTGCAGCTGAGGCCGATGCGTGAAACGACGGCGAGAGCGTCGACGCGCGAAAGCGTCGACGCCCGACGCGCGCCGGTCATGCCCTGAACCGCGTCCTAGCGAACGAGCCGATTTTCGACCGCCGCCGCCCGTCCCACCGTTGCGCAAAACTAACCGATTGATAGACTACCTAGCATTGCATCACCTTCACATTTCGTCGGCCCTACCATTGGAGTAGACATGCCCACCTTCACCGCCACAAACGGCGTTCCCGTCACCATTCCAGGTACGGACGTCATCCGGATGCGCGACGCCTATCCGGAAGAGTCGACGCAGACCAATGCGAAATGCCGCATCGATCACCCCGGCGTGCAGTTCGTGACCGAAGATGCGAACACCGTCGTTCCGGCCGTGAAGGCGGAGAATTCCTACATCGGTCAATTGACCCTGCCCACCACCAAGCCGGTATGGTTCAACGGCACCGTGTCGCGGGGGCCGATCCGGCTCGTAAGCGGACACCACCCCGCCGCGCGGTCGGCGCTCTACATCGGGGACAAGATCCAGTACGTCACCGAAATGCCGGAGGAGGTGAGGACCGCGATCGAGGCCGCGGGCGGCAATGCCCTGCCGATTCCTTCCGAGGGGTTCTTCGCCTCGATCGCCAGCGCGGTCGTCGACAGGTTCAGCGCAGCTCCCGAGGTCTGGGACTGAGTCCACTCGTTCGCGGGGGCAATATCCGCATCGAATGCGGCGTTCACGGCCCCGGTTTCGGGCCGAACACCCGAATGCCGCTGCGCCGTCCGAACGTCACCTTCTTGACCGCGGTCATGTCGCGATACTCGACGCGCTCGTGCGTCGCGGCGAAAGCGTTCCGCTCCTCCTCATCCTCCGGCATCTCCGCCTCGGCCGGAACGTAGTGTCGATGCGGATAGCCGACGGCCTCCCAACACCTGCCAGTCGAAGAACCAGTAAGAGCGGTCCGTCTTGCCGCTGTCGTTCCATGGCCAAGGCCATCCTGCGCGGTAGGGTGGCGTCGTCACGCGAAGCCAGAAAAGCCGCCGGCGATCGGGATGTGCCGAAGGGCCTTAGGCAGGGGAAGCGGGACGCCCGTTAGCCGCCCTTGCTCGATACGAACCCTTTCCCGGCGAATGTTGGAAAGCGCTTGACCGAGGAAAAGCCGCGCCCTCGACCAGCGCGGCTTTTTGCTGTCGGGCCCTGTCACCAGCGGTGATGGTGCCAGCGGTGCCGCACGACCGGATATGATCCGCGGTACCGGCCGCATTTTCAAGATCAAGGCATGCTTTCGAGGAAGTGAAGGATGGCCGCGGCGGCGCTGTGATTGCATTTACGCGCATCGCTGACACCGGGGACAGACTTCCGGCACCGCCTCACTTCCCGAACCGTGTCGCCACAAGCGGTGAGTACAGGTTCGAATTCGCGTTCATCCGCTCGCACTCGCGCGACGCGTTCCAGAACGTTTCCACGCACGGCTTCGTAGTACCGGCGGCCTGCCTCCAAATGATCGCGAGCGTACTCGGATCAGTGAAAACCCACCTGCCAGTGTTGTGTGGCTTGGCCGGGGGGCCGGGCGAGGACGGCGCCGTCTTACTCGACATCGCGATACTGTCGTTGCCGAGGTAATAGTACCATGTGCTGCCGTCCCACACGCGCCACCAGCCCGTCGGCCATCCATCTTTTTTTGTCACTCCGTCTGATGCGAGAACGAGTTCTTTCTGGTATCGAGCCCACTGGTTGAGCTGCGGGTCGCGCACCAGCATTCCACCCATGACGCCGCCTCCACCGGTGCGATAAATATTGAACCTGTTCACCGGCATCGTTTGATTGGGTCCAACGGCGGGATCATGGTGGTACAACTCCAGCCCGAGGACGGCAACGACCAGCGATACGTGTTGACCTCCGCCCCAGCTGACCATGATTGGCCCGAGCGCGGTCAGCGCTTGGTCGATATCTTTCGCTGTGGACGTCGGAACGTCCTTGTGAAGAAAGCTTAAACCCTCGTTTCTCATAAATTTGTTATACGCGTCCCCTCCCAGTCGTTGATGAGTGCCGTCTTCGTTCTCGAGTTCCGGCAACTGCTGCGGACTGGCATAGCCGCCCCCGTAGTATAAGCGCAGCATGCGTGCACATGCCCACCAGCAACCTGTGGGATCATAGGCTTGGCTTACAAAAGGCACGGGCCGCGGCAAGGGCATGATCGACCTCTCACTTTTTCAATGCGCACCCTACGCAGTAAGAACAGGCGCGCCAATGGCTCGCCACCGCCATTTGCTGCGGCGCGGTATCGCCACTAACCACCCACCGCGCGGTCCCCGACCACTGGCAACGTAGCGGAGCGCGCGAGTTCCCACTTACGGTAATCGCGCCCGTTGACCGTGAGGATCGTCCAGAGGACGCGCTTAATACTGGGGCCTCGGGAGATGCTGGAGAAAACTTGAGCGAGGACGGCTTTGGCGTCCTGAGCGCCGCATCGGGCGAGGAGGGGATCAGGCTGCTCGGCGCGACACTCCTGACGCGCGCTTTGGTGACCGACATCAATCTCGGGCCAGGATGGACGGATGGGAGTTCGCCCGCCTGGCGCGGCAGCACGATCCCTGCTGCGCAATCCTCAACGTGACTGGAGATAGCGCTCACAGGTGGTCGGCGAACGGAGTGCCGCGCAGCGTGATGCTGTCCAAGCCATTCGCGCCGGCCTAACCGGTCGAGGCGGTATCGAACCTCCTCAATAATTCAGGGCCCCCTAGCTGACAGGGTCGAGCCGTCAGTCCGCCCATCCGGGCTGCGGCCCAGCGAGCGCGTCTCCATACTAGTTGAACCGGTCCGAGGCTCGCACAGGTTCCAGAAGGATTTACGATTAACAGTCCGCGCATCAGCGCGTCAGCTGTTCACGATGTGAAGCTCGACCCGCCGGTTCTTGGCTCGGCCCGGCTCATCCGTGTTCGGCGAAAGGGGCTGGGTCTTGCCGAAACCCTGCGTCCGGATCTTGGCGCGCTCGAGATATTTGCGCGTGACGAACCAATCGGCGGCCGCCTTGGCGCGGGCTTCCGACAGTCGCTGGTTGTAGTCTGCCGAGCCTGTCGCGTCGGTGTGCCCGTTGATGAGGACATATCTCAGGCGCGGGCCGATTCTCGCCTTGATGTCCGCTGCGGCCTTCTCCAGCGCCGCGTTGGCCTCCGGCTTGATGTTCGATTTGTCGGTGTCGAACAAGACGTCGCCGCTGATCCTGATCAGCGAGTCATCATTGGCGGTGACTCGCACGGGGCCGGGATCCGACGTGATGATGTCCAAGCCGTTATCGATCCAGCGGCCGGGCCCTGGATCTGTCATGACCACCCGCCACTTGGCCTTTTCTGTGATCGGCTCGGGCTTGTCGAGCAGCTTGTCCAGCAGCGTGTACAGGGCCCACAGCCAGGGCCTCGCGTTCTCGCTCGAGAATGCCTGGCCAGCGCCCATGATGTTGCCCGCGAGTGCCGCGTTCGTTGAGCCATAGCAGACCAGCGCGTTCGTGCCGCCCGCGAGCGGGCTTCCCGCGGGCAGATACCGGTCGACATTTGCCGTGTTGAGATTCGCGGCGAGCTGGCAGATCGGCGCCTTCGTCAGCACACCGATGTGGTCGAGCCCGATGGCATGGCCGATCTCGTGAGCAATCACGGGGTGGCTTGCCGGCATGCCGGGGGCGTGGCCGAGAGGGAACGCCCATGGGGTCGCGTCGAACGAGTCGTAAAGAAACGCATGGGAGCGAAATACCCCGGGATCGGGCACCCTGCCGGTTGCGGTGATAAAGGCGGCGTTGAGGTTGGTGACCTCGATGGTCCTGTGGGCACCGCTTGCGGGCGAGAAGTCGACCTCTAGTGCACACAGCAGGTTCGGCCGAAAGATCTTGTTCGGAAACTTGTTGAAGAACGGATCCTTTTGGTAGACCTCGTCGAGCCCCGAAAAGGCGGGCGGCGGAACGAGCCAGAACCTGTTATTCCATAGGTTGACCTGCGCCGACGCGCTGTTGACGAACGCAGACCACTGGGCGTCGGTCCACGGCGTCGTAAGGAACGGCTTGTTGTCGGCGTCCAGCTGGACCGGCAGAAATCCCCTCGCCTGTTTGAGGCTGATCTTGAGCTTAATCGTGAGCTTGACGTGTTTGAAGCCGCCAGTCGGCTGGTAGAGGAAGGTGTCGAACGCGGCCGGAACGCTGCCGCCGGTCTTGGAATTTGAGCTGAATGCCGCGCCGACGAGCGGGACAGGTTTGTAGGACGGTGCCATGGGCTCCTCCAACAGAGGTTTCGACCGCAGGATGCGCCTCTTGGTCGCGGCGAAGCGCGACGGCGTTCAATGGACCCGGCGCGGATCTGCAGGCTCGCGGCTGCGGTCGCGATGCGATTCGGCGCTCCGGCGAATGCGCAATCCGCGGCCGAACGACAAAGGTCGAAAACAACCCCATGCAGAGTAGATGGCGGCTGCGGGTGCGAGGTGCGCTGCAGCCGGAGAACTATCTGAAGCCTCGGATGAAATTTCGAGAGCGGGTTACGCTGGGTAGGGGTGGCTCAGACTCGGAGCGCGTTGCGCGGCGAGCCGCCCGGTTCCGGTCACAATTTCGGAGGTCGGCAGAGATAGTTGGTCACCGCAACGTCGGTGATCCGGGTGGCCTTTGTCGCGCTCTCGATCATGTGTTTGAACAGAAACCAAGCCCGTTTTCCGAATGCGGCTGCCCGCTTATCTAATTTAGACAGCGATGACGCTGCGCGGATCAATCGCATGGTGGAGCTTCGGACGCGGGTTAGCCGCCAAATCTCTTGACAAGCTTTGACCCCTTGGCCGTGCCGATCTGCTGGCTGGTCAAATCGCTGCCTGCACTCAACCCTGGCACCATGAGGTTCTTGACGCGCTGCGCCGCCTGCTTCTCGTTGGAATAATCGATCTCGACATGATCGAGCTCCATCAGATGCCCAAGCTCGTGTGCCCAGGCGCGTCCATTGGCGTGGTCATTGCCATACCACTGGACGAAGCTCGTCGGCTCGGGAGCGCCGCTCGGAAACGAGCCCCCGCCGGCGTTCAGATTTGGAATAGAATTGACGAGGTAGATGTGGACCGCATTGTCGGGGTCATGCCGGGACGCCAGAACACCCAGCAGGACCTCGTCGCTGCTGCGCCGGCTCTTTGCCATGTCCAGCGGCCTTTCCCTCACGGAATCACTGATCACGAATGCAATCTTGGCCTTCGACCAGATCGTATTGACGACATCAACCGCCTTCTTGGCCGTGTCGCAATCCCATTGCGCAGGCTCGAGAACGCCTCTATCGGCAAACGGCGTGATATAAACTCTCAGCGGAACGGACATGCGCAAGGCTGCCAAATATTTCAGGGGCAGGAAGAACGGCATAAAGGGGGGCCGCCACCTCCGCCGCTACGACGCGATAGCCTCCGCCTTCTCGTCGACATCGTGGTCGTGACGAGTCAATGCCGACGGATGATCAACGAAAAGCGAAGCCTGAGGCAGGCATTCCGTAATATGCCGCCTATGCCGCTGCAACTCCTTTTCTGATCCCTGCAAGACCGACGATCGGCCAAAGCTGGCCAAGAGCTTTCGCTAAAGCTATCGATCCGCAGGTCTAACACCGGATTTCACTTCCGCTTGATGTGCCGCCAGCGGAACGCCGATTCTAGGCAAGCCTAGCCCCTTGTACGCTTCAACGAAGCCATCGCACACGACCAAAAAGTCGTTAATTATCAGCAGTTTAAATTACAGCACGCCCCCTATACGCGCCAACCATGCCCAACGTGCCCGGCACGACAATCGTCTCAGGCCTTTGAACGCATTCACTGAAATGCGCGACAAATTTAGGAATGGATCGGGCTCGAGACTACTCCTAAACGGAGACAAGCGGCCGCCGAGAGCTCATTTTTAAGCATTCTGCGCGGCCACCTCCGTTGACGCTCCCCACTCGGCTGATACTGGACGTTGCGCCATGAGCTTCTATACGCAAATCAGATTATTCGCCCTTGTCCTCGGCGCCTTGCTGGTCCTGACTGCTGAGCCGGCTTCCGCGACGAAGCGTGTGGCCTTGGTGGTCGGCAATTCCACCTATCAAAACGCACCCCTGCTTCCCAACCCGGCCAACGACGCCGCCGCCATCGCAGCGACGTTGAAAGGCGCAGGGTTTGACGTAGTCGACTCGAGGCTCAATCTCACCGCGACGGACATGAAGCGAGCCCTGAGGGATTTTGCTGATCAAGCACGCGACGCCGACATTGCTCTCGTCTACTACGCAGGCCATGGGATCGAGATCGATGGCACAAACTATCTGATCCCGACCGATGCAAGGCTTGAACGCGATACGGACATTTATGACGAGGCTTTCTCGCTGGACCGTGTGCTGCTGGCTATCGAGCCTGCGAAGCAGCTACGGGTCGTGATCGTCGATGCTTGCCGCAACAATCCTTTTGCCGACACCATGAAGCGAACTGTCGCCTCACGATCGATCAGTCGCGGGCTTGCGAGGGTCGAGCCCACCGTGTCCAATACGCTGATCGCCTTCGCCGCAAAGGCCGGATTGACGGCGCTCGACGGCAATAGCAAGAACAGCCCGTACGCGGCGGCTCTGGTCAAATACATCGCAAAGCCCGGCCTCGACCTGCGCAGAGTCTTCGGCTTTGTCCGCGACGATGTCCTGCAAGCCACAGGAAACCGGCAGGAGCCCTACGTCTACGGCTCGTTGGGCGGCGAGGACGTTGCTCTCGTGCCTAGCGCCAAGAAAGAGGAACCGAAGCCCGCGGCGCAGAATCCCCAGTCCGAGGTCCGCCGTGACTACGAACTGGCGTTGCAACTCAACAACAAGGCCGCCCTGGGCGTATTCCTGAGCCAGCATCCCGACGGATATTACGCCAGTCTGGCAAAGCTTCAGCTCAACCAGATCGAGGCGGAGGACGCACGGATTGAGGCAACCGAGAAAGCGCGCCAGGCCGAACAGCAGCGCGTTCGGCTGGCTTCCGAAGGCGCCCAGCGCACCGACCAGGAAAGGGCGGCCGTAGACTTGAAGGCCGCGGAGAACGCCCGCATTTCCGCCGAAACGACAAAGCAGGTGGCCCAGCAGCAAGCGACCGATGCCGAGCGGAAGCGGGCCGCCTCCGAGGCATCGATCATCGCTGCACTCAACCCGAGGTCCGCGACCGACAATTCCGCCGCAGTTGGTTCGCCTCCGGCAGCTAAGTCCGTCCAGAGCGACGCGATCGCTGCCTTGAGCGACGGGCCGCACCAAGTCGATCTCGCTAGGACCGATGTCCCTCAAGCCGAACTGGCCAAGTCGTTACAGAGCGAATTGAGCCGCGTCGGGTGCTTCACGGGTGCCGTCGATGGCGAATGGAATGCGGCTTCGCAGCGATCGCTGAAGCTCTTCAATCGCCAAGCGGGGACCAAATTCGACACCAAGCTCGCCAACGTCGATGCGCTCGATGCGATCAAGCTCCGGTCGTCGCGGATCTGTCCGATGATCTGCGACCACGGCTACCGAGCCGACGGCGACCAGTGCAGCAAGATCACTTGTGCCGAGGGCTCGTTCCTCAACGACGACAACGAGTGCGAGAAGCAGCGCGCCGCCAAGCCCGCCAAGCCAGCGACCGCCAAGCCTGCGACCGCCAAGCCTGCGACCGCAAAGCGTGACGACGGCGACGAGCGTCCCGCACGGCAGCGTCGTCAAGCCGGCGGAGAGGCTGCCGGAGCGGCCGGCGGCTTTAGTGGCGCTGCGGGCATTGCCGCTGCGGCTGGCGCCAGCCGCCGCTCGAGTGGCGGACAGCTATTCTGCAACAACAGCGGCTGTCGCGCGGTCAACCGCGGCTGCCATCTCGAATATCGCGGCGGCGGCGGCCCGGGCAACGATGCCAATGCCGAGGTCTGCAACTAGCGCGCCGCAGAAGAGGTGCCCGAAGCGGAGCGATCTGAGTGACAACGTGTGAACTGGAGCAGAAGGATATCGGCACCTTTCCAGGTGTGACCCTCTTCACCAAACGGCAGGCGCCCGGCATGAGGCCGACGGCGGTCTATCTCCCGCCGAAGCACCTCACGACCGCCACCAAATTCGACGTCGTGCTCTGGCTGCATGGATTCTATGTCAGGGATCATGAATACCTGTTCCGCAATGATCCCGCGCGCTTGCGCGAACAGGTCCGGGATTCTGGCAGGGACGTTGTGCTTATTGCGCCATTTCTGGGCTACGAATATGCCCTCGGCGACAGCTTCGCCGGCAACTACAGCGTCAAGGATCTGGCCTCCGCCAAATGGGGCGAACGCTACCTCGACGAAATACTAGGGGCTCTTGCCAAGTGGCTGGCTCCTGCTCTCGGAACCGGTTCCGGCTTCGGGACCAAGCTTGGCTCGGAGAGCGTACCCCAACTCCGGGTCGGTAAGCTCATCATCGCCTGCCATTCTGGCGGGGGGAACGGGATGCGCAATCTGGTCGGAAGCCTCGGAAAATATCAGCCCAACCTGTCGGCTTGCTGGGGATTTGACTGCCTCTATGGCGCGATGGCACATCCCGATGATGCGATTTTCTGGTACCAATGGTTGTCCGCGCAGAGCACCTGCGCACTCGAGATCGTCTACGGTCCGTCGACGCTTTCGCAATCGGTGAAGCTGGACTTGCTCGGACGCGGACTAGCAACGCCCGATGGCGATCGTGCTCCATCGCCGCGCCCTGCCCTCAAGAACCTCAATGTGAGCGTAGGTCACTATGACGCTTTTCCAGCCTTCGGGCAGATGGTCAGGGTCAATGATCTGGATCCAGCTTACGTGGACCGCTTCATGATTCCGCAGGTCGCCGACCAAGCTCCCCTCGGCCACAAGCCCGCGTCGCATCACGGTGAATTCCTCAAAACGGCGATTTCAAGCGTTCGCGACGCTTTTCCTTTTCCGAAAGACATTCATTACATGATCGCCAGGGGCGGTTTCTACGGCCGGTTGAGCAAGCTGTAGACTTTGCGGTCACGGCTGCGGCATCGCGGACTAGGCGGCCAACCGGCCACCTGTTAGCTTCCGCCGTGGCGACGCGAGGAGACCTTCGCAGATGACGGGCAGCCCCTTCGACCCGAACACCGCACCGATGGCCGGCAACGCGGGGCAGGACCGCGCCGCGATGCGGGCGGACATGAACAAGGTCGCGCTGAAGCTGCACGAAGCCGGCATTCAGCTCTACGGCTTCTATAAAATCCACGACCTTGTGCCGTACTGGAATCCGCTTGGCTTTGACTTCATGTGCGACAACTGGCGGCAATTGCTCGCTGCCGCCGGCAAGGCGCCGCGGCTCGGTTCTGACCAGATCGACATGCCGGGTTATGACCCGTGGCTGAAGGCAGGCGTCAAGAGCGTCGGCTTCACGCAGACCGGAAAAGCTCCTCACGTGCATCTCGACATTGCGATCGACCGGCCCGGGCTGTGCCGGATCTACATTCTGGAGAAAGATGATGAGCGGCGTCTCGACGCGCTGCGACGGGCCCGGGTCGTTACGGCGAGAGACACCGAGGTGTTCAGGAATATCTACCGGCGGGTGGAGGGTCTTGGTGTCGATCTCGACGAGCACATCGGTTCGCATCTGGAGGCAGGACGGCTCGTGCTCGACGGCATCAATTTCGTCGCCAAGGATCACAACCGGCTTCTCGACGTGCTGACGAATCTGAAGTATCCCGCCGGCAACAGTGTTTTTTTTCGTGGAGAACGATCCGGCCGCGGTCATTTCGCCGGCAATGCCTCGTTCCTGGCAACCGAGGGCATCGGCTTTCGGCAAATCTGGCAGACATTTCCGGAAGAAAGACCGGTTGCGACGACCGACCCGCGAACCGGGCCGGCGATTGATCCCAAGGCTTCGGCTCGGTTCGGCGATTCAAAGATCCT
This sequence comes from Bradyrhizobium sp. URHA0013, assembly GCF_000518345.1. Classification (NCBI taxonomy): domain Bacteria; kingdom Pseudomonadati; phylum Pseudomonadota; class Alphaproteobacteria; order Hyphomicrobiales; family Nitrobacteraceae; genus Bradyrhizobium; species Bradyrhizobium sp. URHA0013. The sequence continues at coordinate 71,219 of NZ_JADK01000012.1, forward strand.
GCCCGATCTCACCTCGGTGCACTGTGCCGTCGCGAAGCGGATCTGCAACTTTCACATCGACGAGATGGGCTTTGTGGTCAGGGACAGCAAAGGTACCATCATCGTCGACCCGGACGCGTTGCGGCATATTTTTGTCGAACTGCTCTGGAAAACCGACTTGCAGGGCAAGCTGCCCTTCTGGGCGCTCGACAACGTGAATTTTATGATCCCGAGTTCGCCAACCGATTTCTCCCGCGTCGGAGTCAACGTCGACGTCGCGAAGTTCGGGCGTGTCAACATCGCGCTCAACGGCAGTTGCTCGGTTGACGGCAAGATGGAAACATCCGGCACGCTCACGCTTGGTTTCAAGTTCTGAGCCAGTCGAAGGCCCGGGCTTACTTGATGGAATAAGACTTGACGTCCAGCGACCAATTGTTCGACAGCAGTCTTCCGTTGGCGCTGTCCGGCAGACGCAACTCGCTGGTCCAGGCCGCCAGGTAGCTCAACGCGTCGGCTTGGCTCTGCAGCTTGCGCGGGAGATCCGGCAAATCGAGCAATTGCACACGCCGCTCGCTGATGATCGCAACCATGATTGCCGCGCCGGTCGGGGGGGCAACGACATACTCGAAGCCACGTTGCCGCGCTGTCGGCGTCGGCACGATGAACTGGACGCCGGGTTTGACAAGATTGATGTCGCGTTCGTCCGATTGCTCCACCAACTCGGGAGTCGGAAAGATCTGGGACATGCGTCCTTCCGCATCCACATCGACCAGAATGAGATAGCCCTTTTTCCTGGAAGTTACGCCGAACGATACCTTGCCGCCGACCTCGACCGTCGGACCCGGCAGGATCTCGAGGGACACGTTCGCGGAATTGCTCTGCACCGCACTGGTCTGTCCGCGCGTGACCTGGATGCGCCAAAGCGATGAAGCGATCGCCGGGCTTGCATGCGGGGATTCCGGGGGCAATGGCGCTGAGTGCGCGGGCCCGCCCGTCAACAGGAGCAGCAACGCGAGGTATATTCGCTCGCGGCGGATCGGCTCCGATGGCAACATGGCTCCCCCGGTCAAACTGTCAGGGAGCACTGAAGAAGCCGACCGAGGCGATCCGCGCGTCCGCCGGCAGGTAACGCTCGAGACTCTTGATCAGTTGCCCCGATGCACGACGCCGATTCAGCTGGATCAGGACGGTCTCAAGGTCGGTCATGCGCTGCTGCGAGGTCACCGCGACAATCTGCTCGGCGCCAAAAGGCTCGCCCACCCTGAGCGGCAGCCGCAAGCTCGGCGATTTGGCCAACGGCGCATCCGTACCCACGGGATACAACATCTGGATGGTTCCATCGCCTGACACATTGAACAGCAACAGCGCCCTCGCCGCGACGTCGGACAGTTCAACTTCGATGGTCTGGCCGGCGCGCTGCTGTCGATCGTCCGGCCAAATACGCATCGTCTGGGGTGAACGAGTCGCCATTCGCTTGAGCTCGCGGATGGCCGCGGTGCGATCCACGACCGTCGGCAAATTGGCCACCTCCATCCCGTAAGCGACCACATCGCCCCAGGCGATCACGTCATGAGACACGGGGTCCCAGATCAAGTCGGGATTGTCCGTCGGCTGAACCGCCTGCACGGTGACATCCTTGGTGCTCACGCCCGAGAAATAGCTCATCTTGCCGTCGAGCGCCGCCAGGCGGATTGGCGTTGAAAGACGGATGGGCGCCGGTGCGGTGCCGGCGAGCGCGGTGCCGGTCGGAACTGGATTGCCGGGAGCTGAATTGGGCGCGGCGGCAAGGGTTGGCATCGTCGGAGTCTTCGTCGTGGCAACCGGTGCGGGGGGCGCCTTCCCATCGGCGGGAACCGTTGCCTGAGCAGTGGCGGTTCTCGGAGCCGGCCCTTGAATGAGCACCACCCCGCGCGTCAGTTCGAACGCGACGTCCGTCTCCGGCGTCTGGGCGGGTGACGATATCGTCACGATGTTCTGGCGCTGGTCTGAAAGCTGATAGACGACCTGGCGAACGTTGGCGAAGAGCTCCTTGAGTGTCACCTTGCCATCGTGATTGATGTCCGCGCTGCCCTCTACGGCCCGCGCCACCGCGTAGCTGAGAGCCCCGCGCAGGCCATCGATCCCGGGGATTCGCACTTCCGGGGCCTTGGTATTGCGATCAACGGCGGCCAGGAACGCGGTGTGATCGAGATCGAGCTCGGACTTCGGATCGTTGCTGTCCGACACCGGTTTTAATTCATCGACCAGCAGCGTGTAGCGAGGCACCTGGCGAAAGCTCATCTCCTCAGCCCGTGGATCGATATCGCGCACCATTCCGCCGCCGTGGCAGGTGTCCGCGACGAAAATCACCTTCGCACCGCGCAGTTCGAACTGCCGGATGAAGTGGTTGAACTCGCTCCCCAGAATACGTTCGACCGATCCAGTCGGCGTGGTTTCGAAGCCTGGCAGCAGGAACACGTTCTCCATGCCGTCCGGCTCCGAGCCCTTGATGCGCTCCGGCTCCTGCGTGCCGTGACCAGCAATCGACAGAAAGACGAGATCGTTGTTCCTTGTCCGCTCCACCATCGCGCTGATTTCGCGCAGCACGCTCGCCCTGTCCGCTTGAGCATTGGTCAGCTCGACGACGTCGCCAACCCCCATCGTCTTCAGGCTGGAGACGATATCGGCGGCGTCGGCGACCGCCCCCTTCAGCTTGCGGACGTGTTGATAATCATCAATGCCGATCACGAGCCCACGCACGGCACCGCCATCCGGATTGCCGATCGAAAGCGCTTCCGCCGCCCGAGCATGCTGCAGCGGCAGGCCGATCATCACGGCGAGCGCGATGGCGACGCACAAGCGGCCGAACCTGTGGTCAAATCCTCTGGAGCTTCGCATCCCTGATCCACCTCGACGTCATGCAGGCCGCCCCGGAACCAGACTGTCGGATCGAGGCGGTAGTTCATAGTCATCTGTAGCGCCGAGGACACCGGGGGTTCAGCGCTTCTTGGTCGCCGGCTTGTTGGTCGCGGCTTTGGCAGCCGTCGATTTGCGCCCCGTCGGCGGATTGTCCTCTCGATAGGCGTCCGCCGAGACCGTCGCCTGGTCATCCGCGAAGGCACGGAAACGGACCGGATTGTAGCCACGTGCCAGCAGGCTCGCCAACGGATAGACGTTGCGGCAGACGCGTCCATTGCATCCACCGGTCGAGGATTCCATCACCTCCGCCTTGCGATCGGGCGTGAACCGCAGGAATAACATCACATGGGAGCCCGGCTTGTTGAGCGCATCGCCAGGCTTGAGGTCCCAGGGATTCGACACGGGCGTCGCGATCGCCGGGATGGCGGCGGTCGTGTAGTGGACCGAGAGTCCCCAGGCGGCGCTGACGAACGCCGAACAGTCAACGCCCGCTGCGTCCGGCCGCGGCGCGTTCCGGGTGCAGACGTTGCCTGCCAGCGTCCCGCTCTCGATCCGCTGCCGGAAGTTTGCGAGCGAACCGTGGCAGCCCCAGCAATAGGGTACGCCGCGCACCTCCTGGTTCACCTTGCCCTGTAGATACCACGGCCGGCGAATGCGGTTGAAGCCGCTGCACTGGCTATCCGGATCGTTGCCATAGTTCGCCTGCGTCAGCTTCCACTGCACGCCTTCGAATGCGAACGCGGTCTCGATCGCCTGCTGACGATTGGACGGCCGGACCGCGGCAGGCGCGCTGAACTTGACGTCGTGGCCGGGCCGGCCCTCGGGGCCCAGGGCCGGCTTCGCTGAGGTCTGCGACGGCCGCACGTCGATGACCGACACGTTGCCCAGCGGTTTGAAGCCAACGCCAACCACTTCGACACCGTCTGGCTTGGTTCGCAGGAAATAGACATCGCCATCACCCGAGACGGTGACGAACCGCCTTGTCAGCGGGGTGTTCTCGAGTGGCAGTTCGTAGATTCCTTCGAGACGACCGTTCGCGGCATAGCGTGCGACGAAGGTCGAGGCGTTCTTCCCCGACGGCGGGATGTCCTCGGCCAGCACATAGAAGCGGTCGCTGTTGTCAATCTCGAGAAATTCGACCGTGCCGAGCTGGTCGCGCACCCGCAGACCGAGCGCGCCAATGCTCTCGTTCGTGACCATGGTCTGGATCTCGATCCGTACGCTGGAATTGCCCTTGTCCGGGAGGATGTCGGCGATCACCGAGCCCTTGCTGCGGGACGCGATGTATTGCCGATCGGGCTGCCGCCCCTGCCCGATGACGGCCGCGCGCGTGTTCTGGTCGAGTAGGTCGGTTGCGCTGCCTGGCGGCTGCGATCCCATCTGGGCGAAGGCGGAGGCGGCGACCTGATCGTCCACGCCGCGGCTTGAGACCTCCTCGAGCTGGATCTCGTCGCCGAGCCCACGCGTGGACTGGTGAGCCGCTGCCTTCAACGTGCGCACGCCGCCGTCCCAAACCATGATGTCGTCGTTGTGAACTACAAGGTCGGTCGGCTGGACATCCTTCGGCATCTTCAGGACGTCTGGGGCGGAGTTCGGTTGTTTGGGATCGAACTCGAGAATGCGGCCGTTGATCTGGTCGAGCACGAACAGGTTGCCCTGCCCGTCGGCGCTGAGCGCTTGGGGGCCCCCCAGTTCCACGTCCTCGCTGGCGGGAACGATGCCTACCATCGAGGGCGCCGAACCGCCGGCGAAGCTGCGCACGACCGTATCCTCGGCGTGCGCCACGGCGGCGAAAATGCCGGCACCGGCGATGAAGACCCAAGTCCAGCAAAATGGACGAAACATATTCGCCTCAGTGTACCCCGAACCGATCGTCGCGCCGGACCGACTAATCCGAGATGCCGTGAATGCGGCGCGTCAATTAGTGGTGACCAATCTCGATCCCGTTCAATTCTATCACTGGACGGTGATAGTCCGAATTCTTCAGCTTGCGGTGCAAATCCATGACAAGGAATAGATTTGAACAGGTCAAGGAAGTCCAGCCCGACGCCATCACGCTGGTCCTGAAACGTGACAATGACAGCGCCACTGGATCGGTCGTGATGCCGGCCGCTGCAAGCGGCGGGCGGCTGTCAAATGACCAGGTCAGCGCCCCGTTGCCTGCCCAGGATGCCTTTCGCGGCGCGATCCGGCTTGCCAATGACGTCAAGCTCGCGATCGTGGTGTGGGATCCGGACGGCGTCTGGAAGTCCGAATGGGGCGAGCTTTACCAGGCCCTCGACTGATCCATTGCCGGGCGGAACCGGCAGATGTTGCCACGCCATATGGAGAGTAGCATGGTGAATGAACCGCCGCCCCGGCCTTCGTTCCGGCCGCTGGCCCTGATGGCCGCGTTGATGGTTGCAACCGCTTGGCCGGCACGGGCCAACGACTCGGCTGCCGAATTGTCGATTGGCGGGCTGCAGTTCGTTCGCACCAACGATGTGGCCATGGAGAGCGAGGATCTGCGTATCGCTCTCGACAAGGTCAGCGTTCGGTATCAGTTCGCCAACATCACCAATAAGCCGGTTACGCTGACTGTGGCCTTTCCGCTGCCCGACATCGACCTGTCGGAAGCCGACAATATTGCTCTGCCGTCGAACGACCCGGTGAACTTCGTCGACTTCGAGACCAAGGTCGACGGCAGCCCGGCGCCGCTGACCATCGATCAGCGCGCCATGATCGGCGACAAGGACGTCAGCGCGCAGCTCCGCCAGTTCAAGCTGCCGCTGCTGCCCATCGGCAGCCAGGAGATCCGGGTAGCCGACCTGCCCGCAACAATCCGGACGCGGCTGGTGGACGACGGGCTCTTGATGCCTGCCGGCATGAGCGACAACGGTCGGCAGCAATATGCACCCGGCTGGGTCACCAGGACCTCCGCCGTGCGTCAGCAGGTGTTCCCGCCCGCGCGCACCGTCGTCGTTGAACATCAGTACCGGCCGAGCGTCGGCTCCAGCGCAGACACGATCCTGCGCGCGAGCCTGCGCCGCACCAGCGCGCTTAGCCCGGAGGTCGCGCGTTATCGGAAGCAATATTGCGTCACGGATGCATTCCTCGCCGAGCTTGATAAGCGCGCAGGCGACGGCCAGGCAAATAGCGCCAAGCTGCAGGAGCGGCGCATATCATACGTGCTGAAGACCGGCGCTAACTGGGCAGGTCCGATCCGATCGTTCAAGCTGACCATCGACGCCGGCGGCAGCGACCGCCTGGTCAGCTTCTGTCAAGGTCGGCTCAAGGCATCGTCTGCGGGGGGCACGCCTGAATATACGGCAAGCGACTTCAAACCGGTTACCGACCTGAAGATCCTGGTGATCGGAAAATTCTAATCCGCGATCATATTGGGACGAACTGCCATCGCGCTTTAGCTTGTCGATTGAGCATGATCCCAGCGGAACTGCTTCAAACTTTTCCCGGATCATGCTCTGGGCGCGCTGATCAGTTCGTGAGCAACACGTAGCGTGCCGCCGCGGTGATCGCCACATGGTTGCGCTGGGAATCGCTCAACGCCTGCAGGAAGAATGTATCAGCGGCTGTCGGTCGCGGCTGGCGCAACGAGTCAAGAACCTGCGGCGTGGCCACAGCCAGCAGCAGTTGCGGACCGTTCGCGCGCGGTGTCGGGAGTGTGAACGAAAGCGAGTCGATCCCCGGCCTCAAAAGGTAGGACAAGCTCTGCACCTCGCCGCGGTCCGAAACCATGAGCAGCTCCACTACGCGGTTCGCGAAGTTCTCGATGGTGCCATTGAGGGTTTCGCCTCCCTTTAGCTCCGTCGCCGACAAGGTGATGCGCGGCACCCGCGTCTGATCGCTCCCGAGCTGGCTCAGGAACTTGACGGCAGGGCACTGTTCCTCGGTCACCTGCCTGACACCGACCGACGCCTCAAATCCCTGCTCCCGCCTGAACGCTTTGTCGAACGTATCAAACGGAGCCGTCGAAGCACCGAAGCCTTCGATCACCGCGGCGGTTTGACTAACCGCAACTGGCAAGATGAAGAAGCAGTCGCCGCCGGAATATTGGGCCACGTATTTGCGGATGCGGTCGGCTCGAGCCGGCCCATCGCTGGGCTGAGTGGGTGTCCCCGTCGGCGGTGGCGACAGCTTCGCCGTCTCCTGACGTTCGGGCTTTGGCGGGGGTTCAGCCTTCGTCGGCGACATCGTTCCCGCAAGCTTCGGAGGCGGCGGCAAAGTCGGCACGCCGGGCGCCGACCGGACCAGCTCGAATAAAGCATACCCGCCCCCGCCGAGCACAAGCAACACCGCCGCCACGCTCACACCGAGCCAGGGGGCGCGCCGCCCTGGAGCGGTCGATGGCGCCACGTCCTGTCGCACCTGCGCGGCACTTTCGGGCCGCGCCAGCGGATCGAAGCCGGACAACGGTGCGGTGGATGTGCGAGCCAAACCGGTCGGCGTCCAGCTGGCGACTTCCGCCATGGTTGGACGCAACGCCGGATCGGGCTGCAGCATCTGCTCCAGCAAAGGCCTGATGCGCATGTCTACCGCACCGAGATCGGGTACGCGCCGGCGCTTCTCAACCAGCTGAAACTGGCTCCCGCCCATGTCGAGCTTCTGTCCCGTCAGCGCATGAAACAGCACGAGGCCAAAGCTGTAGACGTCGGATTTGGCGGTCACCTCATTGCCGTACAGCCCGACCTGTTCCGGCGACGCGTAATTGTCCTTGCCGGCAAAGCCTGAGCCGATAATGGTCTTTTCACCCATCTGGGTCGATCGCGCGATACCGAAATCTATGATCTTGGCGCGCCTCACATCATCGAGCGGGACGATGATGTTGTCCGGAGAGACGTCGCGATGGATGATGCCATGCTCGTGGGCGGCATCCAGCCCGGACGCGACACGCTGCATCAGCTTCACCAGCGCCTCGAAGGTCAACGGTCCTTCGTCAAACATGTTCGACAGCGAGCGGCCGTTCACGAACTCCATCGCGAGATATGGCCGCTGCAGCACAGGCTCTACCGTGAACAGGAAATAGCGAACGATCGCATCGTGCGGAAGATTGTGGAGTGCCGCCGCCTCGCGCCGGAACAGCGCAAGCGCCGCCTCGTTTTCGACCATGTCGGGCAACAGCATCTTCACGGCAACCGGCGATCCGGTCTGGATCTCACGGCACTTGTAGACCTCGCCCATCCCGCCCGCACCGATCACCGCTTCGATCTCGTAGATGCCGTTGAGCCGGGTGCCGGGCGGCACACTGCGATAGTTCGACCGGAACGGATCGTTGGAGTTCATGCTTGCGGCTCCCGATCCAGCGGCGTTCTCGTCGGCTCCGAGGATCGAGGCGTCAGCAGCCGCACCACTACGATCGTCACGTTGTCGAGCCCTCCTCGATCCAGAGCCAAAGCAAGCAGATCATCGCAAGCCGCCTGCGCGCGCTGCATGGCTGCATACTGCAGGATCTCGTCGTCCTGCACATGCCTGGTCAGGCCGTCGCTGCAGATCACAAAGACATCTTCCGGCTCGGCCGGACCTGTCACGACTTCGAACTCCGGATCGTCGGCGACGCCGACTGCCCGGGTGATCGCATTGCTCGGCCAGTCCTTGACGTCCTCGCGCGACACCGCACCGCCGGCAATCAGTTCCTCCAGCTCGCTGTGATCATGAGACACCTGGTTGATGCCGCTGCGGTTGATCAGGTACACCCGGCTGTCGCCTGCCCATATACAGGCATAATAGCCGTCGCGCACGAGCAGAACCGCCGCCGTGGTGCCGACGGTTGCGCCCTGCCGTTCCCGGCTGAGCGTCAGTATCTGCTGGTTCGCACGGAACAGCCGCTCCTCGCACTCCGCCAGAAAGTCGGCGGCGGAATCTGTCATGCCTATTGCATCGAGCGACTGCACCACGATGCGGCTCGCGAGATCGCCGGCCTCGTGGCCCCCCATGCCGTCTGCGACCGCCCACATGCCGACATCGGTCCGGACCAGGCAGGAATCTTCGTTACGCGTCCGCACCCGTCCTGCATGGGTGACGCTGCCAACATCGAACAGGGATGCGACTTGTACCATCGCGCGTCACCCGGCCCCGGAGTCTGTACGGCCGAGATCGCCGGTCAGCAGTGTGGAATAGTGAAACGGATCCGGCAATCCGCGACAAGCCAGCGCCATTGACGGAAAGCCTTCCCCACCGGCGGTCCACCAGAAACTGGCAGCGGCATGAATCTGCGGATTTGCGGCAGCAAGCGTGGTGAACGACTGGGCGAACGCGCCGACGTCTGAAAGCGCTGCCACCCCCGTTGCGCCCAATGCGGTCACGTCCGACCCATTGGAGAGCGATGGCTGTAGTCGCGGCAGCGCAAGACGATCCAGCGAATGCGAGATCTGCTCGAACGTTGCGGCGCGGTCCAGGGTCGAGAGCAGAAAGGCCTCCGCCTTGGCGAACCATTCATCCTGCGGGTCGGTGCCCGGCGGCGGCAACAAGGCGATCTCGTCGCTCACCGCATGCAGCGTCAACGGATAGTATCGTCCCACCCCATCGAGCGAAGGCATGATTGCCCCTGTCACCGTGGTGCCGCAGATCGCAGCGCCGAGCCAGAAGCGCCACACCGGCGCAGTGAGGAAGGCCTGCTGCCAGCCCGAGCCAAGCTGATGGCGACTTGCAGACAGCCCAGCCTGCACCCACGGCTCCCAGGCTTCCAGGAAGCTGCGCGGCGTTGCAATCGCGATGAAATCGCGTTTGGCGCCGATCTTGCCGAATAGTCCGCAACGCATGGTCATATTCCGGTCGGGCAACGAAACTCGCGGAGCACGGACAGGTTGAGGGGATTGCGCAACGATCCGGTCGAAATCTGATAGTTGAGCTCCCGTCCGGCAACGATGAAAGTCGCACTGGCGCTTTCCGCCTTCACAGCCAAAGAGCCCGCCTCCAGCATCCGGAACAACGACCAGGGGCCGATGCGCTCGAGAATGGATGGCGCTCCGGTATCGTTGCTCACCGAAATCGCGGTTCGCGGCGATGGGCCCGGCCAGAGCACGGTTGTCGGTGGGTTGCTTTGCGGTTGCGGTGGCGGCGGCGGAGGTTGCGCACCACCGAACATCGGCGAGGCGGTCGGCGCGCCTGGCGTGATCGGGCTCGCGATTGTAGTACCGCCGATCTCCGTCTTCACCGTCACGCCGGGTCCGGATGCGCCCGGCGGCCGGATCGCGAACGATACTGCAGGCACGCTGCCGCCGGTCTGGAAGAAAGCATCACGGATATAGGCCGCATTCTGGAACTGCTTCAGCGTGTCGGGAGAGAACGATCGTCCGACGGGACTTTCCTTTCGCCAAGCCCAGTCCGATTTCGAGGTGTCGGCGTAAGGCGCGAGGTACTGGGTGAAAAACTTGTCCATGACGCCGTTCGGACTGAACACCTTGGCAAAGTCGGCGAGCGGAACCTCTTGATTGCTACCGCGGACGAACGGGTAGCGATTGCTCACCGTCTGCTGGCAGACCGGCGTGACCTGATCGCGCAAGGTCTGCAGAATCTGTCCGGCCGTCGATGCCGCGATGTTGCCTTCAAACTCCGCAGCCGCCGCGCGCAACATGTCGGAGAACGGCGGCGGCATGCGGGAGGCATTATTGCGCAGGGCTGCTACCTGGGTCTGAAGCGAAGCGGTCGCCTGCGCGGTCAATTGTGGATTCTCGATCATCAGCGTCAGGTTCTGCGCGATATCGTTCAGGTTGGCGATGGTCGAGTCGATCGGACGGTGCGTGCTGTCGCCTTCCAGCACCGCATGATAGGGCTTGAACTGCGCTTCGATTGTCGCCCCGGGCGGTCCATCCTGGGCGTTGGTGAAAAGAGCCGGTGCCGGCGCGGCCGCCGCAGGCGCCGCTGCGTTCGCCGGCTTCGGCCGCTCCTTGGTCAGCACCGTCTCGGCGCGCACCGATTCCAGGATTTGCCGCATCGGTGAGGTTGGCGCGGAAAGAGCCCGCAGCACCTCGTATTTTGGCTTGTCGGCGAGCAGTTTTTTCAGACGCAAGCTGCCCAGTGCGGTTCGCCACGTCGTGACAAATTCGTTGGAATAAATATTCAAGAGGTCGCCGGCGAGGTTGTCGTACTGCTGGTCGATGGCCGATTGCTGGCCGGCATCGCCCAGCACCCAGCGCTCCTTCTTCATGCGCTCCGACAATCCCGGCAGTTTCGCGACGAAGTTTTGCTCGAAGCCGCTATACGTAAAGAACTGGGGCACCCGCACAGCGTCCAGAGGCTGCCCCGTCGTAGTTTCGAACACGATGGCCATATCAGGACCACCGCGCCGGGCGGCGATCCAGTCGCCTGCGGTTGATGACCGCGCCTCGGATTTCAGGAACTCGTACGCGCGCTGCGACACGCTGAGGCGCGCGAGCGAGTTCTGCGCCTGCTTGATCAGCCGGCCGTCGAGCTGGACAAGCGGCGGCTGCTCCGTCTCGAGGTCGAACATCGCGGTGAGATTCTCATCGAGCAGGCGCCTTCCCTCCGCGTTGGTTGCGCCGGGATAGAGGTTGTCCTGCCAGTCGCGCTGCATCCAGGAGCGGATCAGCTCGCGGTCTGGCGACTGCAGGCCGCCGAGCATCAGGTAGACCTTGAGCGCCTCGTAAACGAACGCGGGCTCGTTGATGCGCGCATTGAGCTGCTCCTCCAGGCGATACAGCAGGCGCGGCCGGAACATGCGTTCGAGCGCGGCGTGATAGGCGGCCTTGGAGGGCGACAGCAGGCGTTGATGCTGGCTGAGGCCGTAGCGGGCCGACAGGGGCACCGCCTCGTTGCGCAATCCGTAGCCTGCGGGCGCGTTGCGCAGTCGATAGAGCAGCGGCAACACCTTGTCGAGATCGTGATCGTCGATCAGCGTCTGCTTGATGAGCGGCGCCCCGGCGGCTGCATATTCGCTGTCCGCCTGCAGGCTCTGCTCGATCAGGTCGGAATTGCGCTTGTAGCTCGTCAACCACGCCGCGATCAGCCCGATCGAGACAAGGCTGATCAAGGACAGCGCCGCGGTCTTGATGATCAGCGCGCGGCGGACCGCAGCACGATCAGTCGAGACCCAGTCAGCCTCACCGATGATGACTTTGGAAATGAGATCCGCAAGGAAGTAGCTCTTGCCCGTTCCTGAATAGGATCCGGAACCGACCTCCTCGGCGCCGAACGTCCGCGCAAGCGACCCGATCAACTGGTCGATCGGCGTCCCCTGCTGGGTACCCGAGGTGAAGTAGAACCCGCGCAGGTTCGCATTGACGTGATAGCGCGTCGGCTCGAATATCTGGTTGAGGAAGTCGTGGATCTGGGGCTTGAGGCGCGCCATCTGCGCGGGGAAACCAAACAATTGGACGCGGTGTTGCGGCGTCGGTTCGTCCTGCAGACGATCAAGCGTCTCCTCGCTCAGGCGCTCCAGCAGACGGTCAAACTCGACCGGAATCTGCCCCACCAGATTCTGGGTCTTGTCGGCGGTCTGGAACGTGGCGCCCCAGACCTGACGGCGACCGGCCTCGCCGAGATAGGCGAAATATTCGGTGAAGCCGGCGACCAGATCGGTCTTGGTGAAGAGGGCATAGACCGGGAAGCTGACCTTGAGCCTCTGATGCAATTCGAGCAGGCGCATCCTGACGGCGTCGGCGTGAAGCACGAGTTCCTGCTTCGGCAGCATCAGCACATCCTCGACACTGATGGCGACGAGAACGCCGTTGATCGGCTGGCGCGACCTGCTCTTTTTCAGGATGTCGAGAAAAGCCAGCCAGCTTTCCTTGTCAGCCTTGCTGTTGGAGTCCTGGGTCGTGTAGCGGCCGGCGGTGTCGATCAGCACGGCCTCTTCGGTAAACCACCAATCGCAGTAGCGTGTACCGCCGACCCCCGCGATCGCCGCCGGCGTTGCCCCGCGTGCAAGCGGAAATTTGAGCCCGGAATTCACCAGCGCTGTGGTCTTGCCGGCGCCGGGTGGCCCGATGATGACGTACCAGGGCAGATCGTAGAGGTAGCCCGACTTGTTTCCGCTTGCGGTCTTCAGCGTCGCGAGCGCATCCTTCATGCGCTCTTTGAGCACCGGTTCGTCGCTGACAGGCTGATCGGACGCGCTGATCCCGTCGGCGATCTTCTCGGCGTTCTTGCGTCGCTTGAAGTAGCTGAAGCCGCCGATGCCAGCCGCCGCCGTGGTGAGCAGCAGAATTGCGATCTGGCGGATAATGTGGTTCTCGAGTGGGTGCCAGTCGCCAAATGCGATGAAGGGACCGGCGAAATAGATCACGCAGCCGAGCGAGCTGAGCCCAACTCCGTAAAGAATGATGCGGATAATATCCTTGGCGAGCATTGACCGGTACCTGTCGCAAACGGCGTGAGCTGTGGTGGCAGCTATTCGCTGCGTTCAATAAATATTTCGACACGCCGGTTCTTGGCGCGTCCTTCAGGTGTCGTGTTGGGAGCGATCGGCGCGTCCGCGCCCTTGCCCTCGACGTCGACACGCGAACCATCGGTCAGGCCGGGCTTCAGCGCCGCGGCGACCGCCTTGGAGCGCTCGACCGACAATTCGAAGTTCGACGGGAAGCGCACGGTGCGGATCGGCGAACTGTCGGTATGGCCGACAACCCGGATTCGCCCCGGCTCCTTGTCGAGGGTTGCAGCGACCCGGACCGCAATCGGCTTGAAGCCGTCGAGGATGGTGGCCTGGCCCGACGAGAACAGTGCGAGGTCACAGACCCTGATCACGATGAAGCTCGCGGTCTGGTCCGCGGTCATGGCGCAGGCGGTATTCTCCTTGGCGAGCGCGTTGCGGATGCGCTGCAACTGGGTGATACGGTCCGGCTGTGGTGGCGGAGGCGGTGGTGGTGGCGGCGGCGGCGCAATCACCTTGCGTTTGAGCTCGATCGGATCAGTTGGATGCAGGGCCAGCGCCACCTCGGCGGCATTCTCTGACCGGCCGGCCAGCAGTGTGCGCAAGACGAAATAAGAGCCCGTCAGCAGCGCGGCGGCCACGGCCGCTACCAGCCAAACCGGAACACGCAGGCGCTGCCGGCGAGCCGCCAGCGCCTGCCCCCGCCAGTTCGGCGACAGGTCGCTCATCGTCTTGGGACGGACCCGGCGCAGCGTTTCATACAGGTTGCGCTGGATCACCTGGAGGTTGGCGAGCCCACCCGTCGATGTGCGGTGAATGCCCTGGAAGCCGAGCGCGAGGCAGGCATGCTGCAATTCGAGCACCGGATAATTGACCAGCGGATCAACCTTCAAATGGTCAAGGATCTCGAAGAAGCGGACACCGCCCACCCGCTCGCCGAAGAACCGGCTCAACATCGAGTATTGCGTCCAGACGTGGCGCTCCTCGGTCGGGATATGCTGCACGATATCGTCGGCGGTGGCGCACAGGATATATTTTGCCGTATTGGCCTGGTGCTCGGAGATGCCCGCCGAACGGATGTCCTTCTCGAAGAATTTTATGGCATCGGCTACTTGTTCCATCAGACTTGCGAATGATGCGCGCATGAGCGCCACCCGCAAGCGGCCCAGCAGTTGCAACAAGGGCCCTGCGGCGCGCATCACCGGATTGGCGTTCGGCGCGACCAGATCGTCGACGCGCAGAGGCGGTCCGGGCGGCAGCATCGCTTGCTGAGCGGAGGGTTGCGTCGGCGTCGATATCCATTCCTCCGACGGATGGGTGGTTGGTGCAGCGGCGTAGCTCGGGCCCTGCGGAACCGGGGAAAACGATGACGACGGCGCGGCGCCGGGAGACGGCACGGGCGACGGCGAATAGGCAGGGCGTGCCGCAGGCCCTTCTCCCGCCAGCGGCTGGGCGGCAGGCGCCGGCGGCAATTTCCCGCCGGGATTGGGACGGATGATCGTCCGCTCGCCCCGACCGAAAGGATTGACCGGCTTGTCCCTGTCGCTCATGGCCTATCTTCCAGGATCGCCCAAAGGTACAGTTCAAGCTCCGGCCAGTCGCCGGAGAAGTGCATCCCGATCGAGGCCGCCGTGCTGAACTCGGGCCACAGCGGCGACTTGCGATCGAGATAGAAATAGACGTGATCGGTGATGGCCCGGATGTGCGGCGGCGGGGTCGGCAAGTGCACCAACGTCAACCCCGGCAAGTTGGCGTGCACGATCTCGTTCATCTTGGTGTTCGGGCCGACCTTGAACAGATGCGGGAAATCGTTCTGGATTTCCACGAGCGGCCGCCGTGCCGCAACTTCGAGCACCAAGGTCGCATTCCGGAATAGCGCCCGATCGCGGATCGGCGACACGAATGCATTCTGTGCACGCTCGATGATCTCAAGGCGGATCGCCCGCCGGCCGAGCCGCGCGCTCAGGAAGTCCTGGATGTCGCTTACCAGGGGGGTGAAAATGTTTTCGAGGTCATCATGATCGTATGCCCGATAGTTGCGTGCGCGGCGTTCCGGCGTGGCAAACGTCGCAAGCTCACCGGCGAACCTCAGCAACTCCTCGTACAGCCGTTCGGGATGAATACTTCCGGAGCGCTGAAAATGGGTCAGCACGGGAATGGTGCGGTTGAGGACCTGCAGCACCAGATAGTCCACGCTCTGCAATCCGCCACCGGACGATGGATCGACCGCGTAGCGTGCGAGCTCATCGAGCTTGGTCTCGACCCAGCCGATGATGCGATTGAGCCAGCCGTCGATGATCGGATGTGTGGCGCAGACCAGCATCGGCGGCACGAACTTGTCATCGAACAGCACGTTCTTGTCACGCACCTCCAGAATGCGCGCGATGCCGAGGCCCATGTATCCTGGCTTGCTGGTCTTGCGCAATTCGAATGACAACCGCGGATAGGCGATGTCGATCTCTTCCTCGATGCGCAACGTGGAGGTCGAGTCGATGAAAGTCTCCGAAGTGCGAACATAGCGGCTGGCGCTGTCGGTCCGATCTTCGTCCACTTCGCGCGTGTTCGGTGCGGCGACGGGCATCATCAGCCAAACGATCTGGCCGGCAGCCGAATCCGGCACCTCTATCGCGTCCGGGATCGGGCTGTCCGCTGGGATGTCGAATGGCGTGCCATCTGGCATGACGCCGGAGGCGTTGCGCACCGCAAATTTACTCTGTTCAGTGAGGTCCGTGTTGATCTCGAGCTGGGCAAATCCCCAAGGGTATGGCGTCGTGTAGCGAACGCGCTTTTCCAGCAAGTGCTCGACATAGCGATCATTCTGCTGCAAATGGTGCGGCCGCAGAAACAGACCTTCCGACCAGAAAACCTTGCTGTACCAAGACATTCCTACATCCACATTAGCAATGTCGGCGACCGGACGGCCGCCGCTAGTTCACTTTGCACCGCTTTTGTCGGAGCGGTCGTAATAGTCGGAGAAATACAGCATAAAGGTATCGATCGGCGCGCTGTTGTCGCGGCCGAGATGCGCCTTCCAGCGCGTCATGAACTCATCCCACAATTTGCTCTTGTTCGAACCGAGCCAGGATTTGGCCCCGCGCTGAAGCTCGAGCTCGCGCGCGATGAGGGTCGGATCGATGCCGGTGATGAGCTCGTGAACCGCGTGCTGCATCGCCATGTACGTCTTCAACTGATGTGATTTGAGGTCGCTGAAACCCTGCGCAAAGGCGCGTTGCGCGTCGAGATAGCTCCGCGTCTTCGGCCCGAACAAAATCCGCATTGCATCTTCCGAGGTCGGCGAGAATTTCAGCGGGTTGTTCTCAATCGCCTGAACGGTGGTCTGGCTGGTGCTGCGCGTCAACTGCTTGGCCTGAGTTCGCGCTTGCAGCAGCGCCATCAAATTGTCCACGGTCATGCGCAAGATGCTACCCAGCTGTCCGGCGAGCTCGGCATCGGTCGTGTTGGCAAAGAAATTGTCGGGCAATCCGGCGGCGCGTGCCACCAGCCGCGCGAAGTCGGCACCGCCGGCCGTCATGGCGGGCGCCGGCGTTTCGTCCATCGCCTGCGCCGGTCGCGACGGCTCGACATATGGCGGTGGCGGCGGCTGGACGGGCGCCGCTTCAGCATCGGCCCACACGGAGGGCCGGCGCGGCGTCGGCATCGCGGGCGGCGGTTCGATGGGGGCTTTCGGTGCGGCGACCGGGCCGTCGGCCCAGCTCATGTCGTCCTGCGCGGAAGACTGGAACGGCGACGTCGGCGGTGGTCGTCGAAAGGGATCCACGCCCGGCGACGGGACGCTCGCCGCCCAATCCAGAAACTCCGGATTGACGGGTCGCGCCGCCTCGCGCGGCTTCTTCAATTGTTGCGGATCGATGGGCGGCGGTACGTCGCGATCGGCCGCCCACAATTCCTGATAATCGGCATGTTGCTGGACGAGAGGAACGTGCTGCTGTGCCTCGCGGTCCTGCGGATGCCCGCCCGCCTCACCCTCCAGTGAAACCTCGATGATGTAGTGGCCAATGGTGAGCCGGTCTCCGTCACGCAGCCGGTGCGGTGCCCGCATACGCTGGTCGGCGCCATTGAGAAAGGTGCCGTTCGTCGAGACGTCATGCAGCCAATAGCCGCCATCGCGAAAATGCACCTCGCAATGCTTTCCGGAGATCGTCCGAGCCGGATCAGGCAACGTCCAGTCAAGATGACGGTCACGGCCAATATCGACCGAGCGCCTGCCGGTGACCGTAAACGATACAGGGCCACCGTCCGGAAGGTTCGACTCGTTCTCGATTTTGAAGCGAAGCACCATCTCTTCGTCTCGTTAGCGCGGCGGGCGCGGTTCGCCGCGTGCCAACTGAATACCATCCTCTAGGCATCCCGTCATTATCCGGTCCCGGGACTCGCGGGGGAGCCGGCAAAGGGCGATCAGCAGGGCCGCGCGTACCGCGCGTGCAGCTTGATCGGGCTTGGCCTCGACCGGCGCAAATTCCGCCGGGACCACGCTTCCGCCAGACCATCCGGCCGCCAGCGCAAGCCATGTCGCCGGCTGTTCCGGATCGTTGGCGTTGCCGACGGCCAACGCCTTGTTCCGGGACTGCTCGTCGGGCTGCCTGACCCAGGCCTCGACGTAGTTCAGCGACCTGGCGTCGTTGGCATCGAAATGGTCGAACATCCGCCGTAGCGAGCGGCATCCCCAGGCAACGGCGACGCGCCGGGGAAGCAGATAGGCGCAGAAGGAGATGGCCCCGTTCCAATTGCACGCATCGGTGGCGTCCTGCAGGAAATCGAGTGAAGGCTTGTCGGGCTCGGCCCTGCCGACGTCATGTCGCGCCATTGGGTAGGCCTGAAAGAGATCCCGCACCGCACCGAACCTAACTTGGCTCATAGCACTCAACCGACAAGGGTTGGCAGGCCGTGGGCACCCAGCGGGCCCCCGGCTGTTAGCGCCATGGCTCCCTGCGCCGTCATCGCGATGGTCGGCGCGTTGATGACGATGCCCCCAGGCGTCAGGATGATCTGGCTGGGGCCGACCTGCAGCGTGATGTTGACGTTGGCCATGAGCGTGATGGTTAGGCCTGCGGTGACCGACTGATCCATCGCCATAGTGATATGCTGACCGCCCAACTCGATATCGAGCTTGTCGTTGCCGTTGACGAGGGTCGTCTTGCGGGTGTCGCCGCCGAGCGCGGCTTCGCCGATGGTCCGCGTCTCGGTGTCGCGGACCGTCACGTCATGGTCTTTCTCGGCATGCACCGTGATCTTCTCGGAGCCCTTCTTGTCCTCGAAATTCCACTCATTGTAGCCGCCGCCGCCCTTGGTCGAATCGGACTTCAATCCCGCGATCGTCTTCTTGGACGGCAGGTCATAGGGCAGCTTGTACTCGTCGTTATAGACGGTGCCGATGATCAGGGGCCGGTCCGGATCGCCTTCCAGAAATTCGACGACTACTTCCTGTCCGACGCGCGGAATGATCTGACCGCCCCATTTCTTGCCGGACCAGACCTGAGCAACGCGCAACCGGCAAGACCGCTTTTTCTTCCGGTCCCAAAAAAATCGTACATAGATTTCGCCGAGGTTTTCGACGTCGATCTCCTCGCTCGAATTGTCGTCCTTGGTCACCACCTTGGCGGTCTGGACACCATTAATCCTTGGCTTCGGCGTCAACATCGGCGCCCGGAACGGACGGTCGCTCGGCAAGAACTCGTAGCTCCCGAAATAGACGTGCTGACCGGCGTCGCTGGGACCACCCGTGCGGTAAGATTCGATCGAGAACGAATGGGTGGCTCGTACCACCAGATATTCGACGTTCTGCGAGTCCTTGTGATGCTTCTCGAGTTTAGTCAATCCACCGGGGAACAGGTTGACTGCATCACCGTTGCCGCGGCGCCGCCGGTCCATGGCTTGCTCGGACTGAAGCTGGATCTTCGCGTAGCGCTCGCCGTCGGATTTTTCCTTGAACTTTCCCGGATAGTCGTAAAATTCCATTTCTGATCGGGAGTAATGCTCGTTGCCCTTGGCGTCGCTGATCATTTGCGCGTTGGGCTTCTGGTAATTGTAATCGTTGAGCTCGAC
The DNA here is from genome assembly GCF_000518345.1 of Bradyrhizobium sp. URHA0013. Lineage (NCBI taxonomy): Bacteria > Pseudomonadati > Pseudomonadota > Alphaproteobacteria > Hyphomicrobiales > Nitrobacteraceae > Bradyrhizobium > Bradyrhizobium sp. URHA0013. Next base: position 90,483 of record NZ_JADK01000012.1, read on the forward strand.
CTTGCCGGTCCGAAACCTGCGCTCCGAGACCCATTCGTAGATGTGTTGCTCGCCTCGCCGGTCGGCACCTGTCAGCGGTATGTATGGGATCGAGGCGAGTCCGTTGATCGGACTGTGCGACGATTTTGAGTCCGCCAGTACCAGCGTGTGCTTGCCGCCCTCGTGCTTGAAGAAGTAGTAGATGCCGTGCTGCTCCATCAATCGGCAAACGAAATTCAGATCGGTCTCGCGGTACTGAACGCAATATTCGAGCTTCGGACAGGAACCTTCCTCGGTCAGCTTCGATTCGTAATCGGTGAAGCCGCGATCGTCGAAGACCTCCTTGATGATGTCGGGCGCCTTCTTGTCCTGGAATATCCGGCAATCGGTGGTTCGCGATAGCAGCCATAACCAGGGCCGAAGCACGATTCTGTAGCTGAAATAGTCGTTCTTCACCCCAAGCCATTGCGCTTCGGTGAGAATGCCGCTGAACTCGCGCTCCTTCTCATGAAGCTTCATCTTCAGCGTGCACTGCTGACCGATTGCGCGGTCGAAGTCGAGATCGGCGTCCTCACTGAGACATTCGATACGATACTCAAAGAGTTCGCTGAGACCTTCCGAAGCCTCGTATCCAACGAAAACCAGAACGTCCTTGCCGAGTGGCGTCTTGAGCTCGCAGAGGCGGGTATCTTGGGTAAGCTGGCCCATGTGGGCGTTAAACTCCCTCGTCGGCCGCATGATCGGCTCCAAAGAGCAGATCAGGCGGTCATGCAAGAACCACGGACATCTGGCCGCTGCTGGCAGGCCGGTAAGTCCGCCCGGGGTTGGCATCCTGACGCGCCACAGCAGCCGTACACAGAACCACCCAGGCCTTCAAGTAGTCGCCTCCAAGAGCTTGCTGGTTCACGCGAAACTGTCATGATCACCGGGAATGAACCGGGACCGCCAAGCATCTGACCCATAAGACAGTCGGATCATAGTCCCTCCCGCGCTCCTGGGTACGTCACGGGGTTCGGCGGGGGCCCAGCAGATGGACGATCATGCTCGACGTCGCCTCCTTGACCCAGCCCGTAGCCGCGGACGATCCCTGCGGGCCCGATCTCGACGCAAGTGGGGACGTTCAGTACCTCAACTTCTTCGCAGGTGCGGAATCGCTGCTTCCGATGTCGTACTTCGAGGTAGTCAACGCCAATGGAGATCGCGGGCGCTTCGATCCGAAGGCCATCGACGTCGCGGGCCAGTTTGCGGCCGCACGACCTCTTCTGGCGCGCACCCGCGATCTGCGTTTGAACATGCTGCTGGCCAAGTTCTCCATCCTCAACCGGGATCTTGACGGCTTTCTCAATTGCCTGAAGGCGACGACCACGTTGCTTAGGGAGCAGTGGGAAGCTGTACATCCGAGGGCCGAAGACGGCGACTACGCTCTTCGCGCAGTCACGATCGAAGCAATCGACGTGTTTCCGACCGTGATCAATCCCCTCCAATTCCTGCCGCTGATCGAAAATCGCAGACAGGGGACCCTCAACTACCGTGCCTATCAGGTTGCCCAGGGAGAAATTCCCGCTGGTGGCGCCGACACTGACGGTCCCGATCTTGCAATGATCGAGCGGATCATTGACGACACAGATCTCGAGACCCTGAGGGCGGTGAGTGCACGTTGTTCGGCAGTCGCTGCCGAAATTGCAGGCATCAAGACGATCTGGCACGAAAAGTTGAACTCGGGGCAACCCATCAGCCTCGACAGGGTCTCCGGCGTCGTCAATGGCATGGCCGCCTGGCTTGCGGGTCTCGTCGCGGAGCGTGACCCGAGCGCCGTTGTGGCTGCGCCGTCAGACGACGCTGAACTATCCGACACGCAAGACCCGATTGAGGCAACCGGTGCGCTGACGTCGTCGGGGCAGGCCACCGCGGCACTTGCCGCCGCCGCGGACTATTTCGCCCGAATGGAACCGTCGAATCCCGCCCTGCTGCTGGTGCGTCAGGCGCAGGAGATGGTTGGTAAATCTTTTATCGAAGTGATGCGAATGCTGGTGCCCGCCCACGTAGAGAGCGCCGCGATCAATATCGGGCGAGACAAGTTCTTCGACCTGCCCATCGAACGGATGGCGGAGCTTGCCACCCCATCCTCGTCCGGGATCGAGAGCGAAGTTCAAGATACTGTTTTCTCTGCAGAAAATAGAGCACAGGCCTTGGGCATGCTGGCAAAAGTGGCCGCATTTTTCCGGACCGCAGAACCGTCGAGCCCTATTCCCTTTTTGGTCGACCGCGCGCGCGAACTAGCACAGCGAGACTTTCTCAGCCTTTTGAATGACGTCCTGCCCGAGGGCGCGCTCAAGACAATCGACAAATCGTATTGAACCCGCATTTCGCTCGACGTCACTAACAGGACATACAGATTTTGCCGACCGCAAGTTGAGCTGCTCTTGTAACCTGCGTCGCGGCAAACCGGCTTCTCGATGATTTCGCAAAGAGGGGAACCATGGCTACCGACAGCGGTCAAAAATTCATCCGTCGTAACCGCGCACCGCGCGTTCACATCACTTACGAAGATCCCCACGACGCTGAGCGGCTAATCGAGTTGCCGTTCGTGATGGGCGTCCTTTCCGACCTTTCCGGCAACAACGCTGGCGTGGAGAAACCCAAGGTCGAGGAGCGCAAGTTCCTCGAATTCGACATGGACAATTTCGACAACCGCATGGCGGCCATCCAGCCCGGGGTGACAGCCCGCGTGGCCAACCGCCTAAGCGAAGCGGCCGACGAGAAGATTTCCGTCACCCTGCGCTTCAACAAGATGGCCGACTTCTCACCCGTAGCGGTCGCCCGACAGGTTCCAGCCACGGCCAAGCTGCTGGAGGCCCGCGAACAGCTCGCCAACCTGCTCCGCTACATGGACGGCAAGGTGGCTGCCGAGGATCAGCTGAAGAAGCTCCTTAGCGATCCGCAGCTGATGGCCGCGCTGAAAGAACGGACAGCGAGCCAACCGACCGAACCCGACGCCGAGAAATAGAAATAAAGAGAAGGACTGGGGACCATGGCAAAAGAAGCTGGTCAAAAGGCGAACGTCACTCAGGTCGGGACCGCCGAGGCCGACGAGTTTGCGAACCTACTCAAGCAGAGCTTCAAGCCCCGCACGGAACGCGCTGCGACCGAAGTCGAGAATGCGGTATCCACGCTCGTTCAGGAGGCGTTGAAGGACACGAGCGTCATCAAGTCGGATGTCCTCGACACCATCGAGGAGATGATCGCGCGGATCGACCAGAAGCTCACCGCGCAGATGAACGAGATTCTTCATGCGCCCGAGTTCCAAGCGATCGAAAGCGCCTGGCGCGGCCTGCATTACCTCGTCTTTAATTCCGAGACGGACGCCAATCTCAAGATTCGCGTGATGAATGTCTCCAAGACCGAGCTCTATCGCAACCTGCGGCTATATCCAGACGCCCGCTGGGACCAGAGCCCGTTGTTCAAGCAGGTCTACGAGTACGAATTCGGCCAGTTAGGCGGCGAGCCGTTCGGCTGCTTGATCGGCGACTACTATTTCAGTCATCTGCCGACCGACGTGCAGTTGATGCGTGATCTCAGCAAGGTCGCCGGCGCCGCGCACGCTCCCTTCTTCGCCGGAGCCGAGCCCACGCTGATGGGCATGGATTCATGGACCGAGTTGTCCAATCCCCGCGACATCGGCAAGGTGTTCGACACGCCGGAATACGCGGCCTGGAAAGGTCTCCGCGACCAGGATGACTCGCGCTATCTCGGCCTTTGCATGCCGCGAGTGCTGGGTCGCCTTCCCTACGGCGCCAAGTCGGAGCCGGTGGAAGAATTCGCCTTCGAGGAAGAAACCGACGGGCATACCGGCGACAAGTACGGTTGGATCAACGCCTCCTACGCGATGGCTGTCAACATCAATCGCGCCTTCAAGGAGTTCGGCTGGTGCACCCGCATCCGCGGTGTTCAGTCCGGCGGCGAGGTCATCAACCTGCCCACGCACACGTTCCCGACCGACGACGGCGGCGTGGACCTGAAATGTCCAACCGAGATCGCGATCAGCGATCGTCGCGAGCATGAACTCGCCAAGGCGGGTTTGATCCCGCTGATCCATCGCAAGAACACTGACAAGGCGGCTTTCATCGGTGCGCAGTCGCTCTACAAGCCGAAGAAGTATTTCGGCGAGAAAGGCGTGGATGCAACCGCGTCTGACAACCTGTCGTCACGTCTGCCCTACATGTTCGCAGTGTCCCGCTTTGCGCACTATCTGAAGTGCATGGTTCGCGACAAGATCGGATCCATGAAGGAAAAGGATGAGCTGACGGTCTGGCTGCAAACCTGGATCAACGAGTACGTTGATGCCAACCCAGCCCTATCGTCAGAAGCTCAGAAAGCGCGCAAGCCGCTGGCCGCAGCGAAGGTCGAGGTCATAGCAAACGAGGAGAACCCGGGATATTACAACGCACGCTTCTTTCTCCGTCCACACTTCCAACTCGAAGCGATGGACGTCGGCCTCAGTCTCGTCTCGCGCCTACCAGGCCCGAGCTCCTGACGCCACGTCATCGCAACGGTCAATTGCAGATTTTTGAGAGGACTAAGCTATGGCTGTCGATATTTTCTTGAAACTCGATCCCATCAAGGGCGAGTCGCTGGATGACAAGCACAAGGACGAGATTGATGTATTGAGCTGGTCGTTCGGCGAAAGCCAGGCCGGTACATTCCACAGCGGATCCGGAGGCGGCGCCGGCAAGGTCAACGTCCAGGATCTCCACTTCACGCACTTCGTGGACAAGGCCACCCCGGAATTGTTTAAGGTCTGCGCGAACGGAAAGCACATCGAAACGGCGATCCTGACTGTGCGCAAGGCTGGGGAGAACCCGCTGGAGTATCTCAAGATCGAGATGAAGCACGTCCTGGTCTCCAGCGTGTCGACCGGCGGATCGCACGGCGAAGAGCGCCTAACTGAAAACGTGAGTCTGAACTTCGCCAAGGTCAAGATGACCTACAAGACCCAGACGGACAAGGGTGCCGCCGGCGCCTCGCCGACCTTCGGCTGGGACGTTCCTGCCAACAAGGAATGGGCATGATCTTCGGCCCCTCGCCTGGCGCCGGTTGCCAATAGCGGTCACCGGCGCCATGCGGCGATATCCCAAATTGCATCCTTCGAATGGCCCCGGTTACGGCCGGATGCCTGGCCACGATACGTCAAGTGCGACGCCGATTGCCGCCTTCGAAGCGGCATAGGCGCCGAACGTCATGGGGACCGGATTGACGCTTACGCCAAAAAAGGATCGGCTCTCTCCGCCGCTGATGCTCGCCTTTCGCGCGGCGCATGAAGCGCGTGATGCGCGCAAGAAGCTCGATCTGCGCGGTCAGTCTGGTGAACGGATTATCGCAGGCCGGCGCAGCACAGGACGCCATCCGATCTCGGAGGCACTCCTCCGGCGCGAGGTCTCCCATGACGTCGAAACCCTCCTCAATACGATCGCTCTCGAATCCACGCTAGACATGAGCGGCCGGGATTGCGTACGAACGTCGATTCTGAACTATGGCTTTCCCGACATCGCCAATCGTTCGATCGACGAGGTCACGGACGACGAGCTCAGCGACTCGCTGCGCACCACACTGCTCAATTATGAACCAAGGCTCGATCGCAAGACAATCCGGGTCCGCCGCGACGCCTCGATCGGACCCGAGCAGCTCAAGCTGCGCTTCATCGTTCACGCCGATCTGAAAGCTGAACCGCTCAACGTTCCCGTGGAATTCGTCGCCGACGTCGAGCTCGACAGCGGCGATATCCAGATCAACCGACTTTAGCATGAATCGCGAATTCCTGGACTTCTACAATCGCGAATTGTCCCTGCTGTACGAGCAGGCAGGAGATTTCGCCGAGGAGTATCCCGGCATCGCTGAACGCCTGGGCGGCCTGATCAGAGACCGCTCGGATCCGATGATCACCGGGCTACTGGAAGGCGCGGCGTTTCTTGCCGCCCGTGTCCAGTTGAAGCTAAAGCACGAATTTCCGGAATTCACCTCGAATCTGCTCGAACAGCTGGTTCCGAACTACCTTGCCCCTACCCCGTCGGCCATGCTGGTCGCAGCAGAACCGCCCTATGCCGACCCGGCGCTGCGCGACGGCAAAAAGATCGCGCGCGGCGCCTATTTCGACGCCACCTACCGCGAGAGAGAGCGAAGCCTCGCCTGCCGATTTCGACTTTGCCGCGATATCACGCTCTGGCCGTTCGACATCACAGGCGCCGAATACTTCTCGACCGCGGGCGCGCTGCAGGCACTCGGAATCCCGGTCGGCGGCGACGTGATCGCCGGACTCAGGCTGTCGTTGACCCACCGCACCGCGGCCCAGGTTGACGAGGAACTGTCGGATGCAGAGGCTCGGACAAAGCCGGAAACGTGGTTTGCGGGCTGCCGCATGAGCGAGCTCCCGATCTATCTCGTCGGTGCGGAATCAGATGGCATAGCGCTCTACGAACAACTGATATCGAATTGCAAGGGCGTCTACTTCCGACATCTCGACGATTTCGGCGATCCGGTGGTGACGCGCGCACCGCACGACTGCGTGCAGCAGATCGGTTTCGACGAAACCGAGTCGCTGTTTCCGCACGACAACCGCGTCTTTCGCGGCTCAGAGCTGCTCCGGGAATATTTCATGTTTCCGCGCAAGTTCCTTGGCGTTCACTTGACCGGACTCCGCAGCGTGATGCCGCGCCTGCGCAGCAAGTCGATCGATATCGTCTTCGCCTTCGATGAACACAATTCGCGGCTCGCCGCCGCGGTGCGTTCCGATAGCTTCAGGCTCTACACCGCACCGGCGATCAACCTGTTCGAGAAGACGAGTGATCGAATCCCCGTCAAGTCGAACACCCACGAATATCACGTGGTGCCGGATCGCAGTCGCTATCTCGAATACGAGCCGCACCAGGTCCTCGAAGTCTACGCGCATTTCCCGGCGGAGAAGGACAAGCGGCTGGTACGCCCGCTGTATTCGGCAAGCGTCGACCAAACCAGCGCACAGGGGCTTTACTTCACCGTCCGCCGCCTGCCCCGGCGCCGCACGGTGGAAGAGAAGACGTACGGCTCATCTTCCGATTACACCGGGACGGACATGTTTCTATCGCTGCTCGAGCCCGGCGAATTGAACGGGCAGAACTCGGCCGCCGAGCTCAGCGTCCGAGCGCTGTGTTCCAATCGGCACCTCACTGAGCACCTGCCGGTCGGCGCGAGCGGCGCCGACTTCCACCTGCTGGACGACACGTCCCTCGACCTGGTGTGCGTTGCTGGTCCAACCCGGCCGCGCGAGCCGGTGGTCGCCCAGTTGCGCAGTCGCAGCGAAATCGCCAACAGCGGGATCGTCAGTTGGCGGCTGATCAACATGCTGAGCCTGAACTATCTCGGCCTCGTCGAGCGCAACGGCGGCAAGAACGCAGGAGCGCTGCGCGAGATGCTGTCCCTGTTTGCCGACCAGTACGACGACGCCACCGAACGCAAGATCCGGGGCGTGCGCAGCATCGAAAGCCGGCCCGTCGTGCGACGGGTGCGGGAGCGCACCGGGAGCGGTGCCGCGCGCGGCCTGGAGATCACTGTCACACTTGACGAGAAGGCGTTCGAGGGGAGCGGCGTGTTCCTGCTCGGAGCTGTGCTGGAGCGCTTCTTCGCCGACTATTCAGGCTTCAACACCTTCACCCAAACGATCGTCTCGACGCCGGAGCGTGGCGAGATCATGCGGTGGCCACCGCGCATGGGCACGCGGAGACCGCTATGACGCTGATCGACCAGATGAAGGCCGAACCCTGGCGGTTCGATTTCTTCAATACCCTGCGTCAGCTCGAGCGAGCCAATCCGGATCGACCTCGGATCGGTGACAGCGCCGCCCGCCGCGAAGAGTACGTCGATCTCGGCCAAGTGCCCTACCTCGAGTTCCCTGCCTCTAATCTTGCCGTAGTGGACGACCAGAATGGCCGGCTCAGAATCCTCGTCAAGTTTCTCGGCCTCCTGGGTCCGCAAGGTGCGCTGCCACTTGCCACGACCGATGAAAGTCTGAGCTGGTGGCTGATGCGGGACGACGCCTTCCCGCGCTTTCTTGACCTGCTCAACGGCCGGTTCCTGCAGCTCTTCTTTCGTGCCTGGGCCGACGCCCGGCCGATCGCGCAGCACGACCGTCCCGCGGATGATCGCTTCATCGCCTATGTCGGCTCCTTCGCCGGCCTCGGCTCAGACGTTTTCGCCAATCGGGACACCGTACCCGACATGGCGAAGCTCAGCTTCGTCGGACTGGTCGCCCCGAGGGCGAAATGTGCGTCACGGCTGACGCGGTTCTTGCAGGGACTGTTCGACGTCAAGGTCGAGATCGACGAGTTTGTCGGCACTTGGCTTGCGTTCGATCCAAGTCACTGCAGCCGGCTCGGCGAGGCGCACGCCAGCCTCGGTCGGGACGCGCTTCTCGGCTCACGCGTGTTCAGCATCGAAGACAAGATCAGGGTTCGGGTCTTCGTCAAGAATTTTGTCCAGTACGAGCAGTTCCTACCGACCGAAGCGCGCAATTTGTCGGAGCCGCTGGCCGACGCCGTTTTCTTCTACATTGGCGACGAATTGGAGTGGGAGGTCGAGCTCGCGATTCCAGCAGGAGAGGTCGTCCCCGTCAGACTAGGGCAGAGCGGTCGGCTTGGATGGACCACCTGGGTCTCCCCGAACTGGACCTCCACTGAAGAATATCGCCGCGATGCCCGCTTTCAGCTCGGGGAGCGCCTGCGAGCCCGCCGGAACGCCGCAGCCGATGCCTCGGCAATTTGAACCTATCGACCGCGCCGATTGTCCCAATGTCATGGGATTCGCGCCAATTTCCGTTGGGTGTCAAACATCGGCGGAGCAATTGAGCAGGAGGGGGGCCGCCGTGACCGACATCAGTATTGAAGCCGTAACGGGCAAACTGAACCGCGCCGGCTACGACGCCTTCATACAGGCTCTTCGCCATGCCAAGAGCGCCGGGAACCGCAACGTCGAGCTTGCGCACTGGCTGTTTCATATCCTGCAGCAGGAGCGCACAGACGTAAGCCTCTCGGTGGACCATTACAAGCTCGACCGGGGGCGGTTGCTGTCGGAACTTGCCGGCGCGATCAACGGCTTTCGGAAGAACGAAACAGACATGCCGGGTATCGCCAATCCGGTCATCGATCTCCTCGATCGTGGCTGGCACTACGCCACGCTCTTTTTCGGCGAAACTCAGATCCGCACCGGCCACCTGCTCGTGGCTGGGCTGAAGTCGAACGACATCCGTCGCGCGCTGAACAACCTCTCCCAGGAATTCGCCAAGGTCAACGTCGAAGCATTGGCCGCCGAGCGTCGCGCCATCTGGGCCGGCTCCGACGAGGAGACCATGCGGCCCATGGACGGCTCGGGTCTTTTAGGCGCTGGCACGGACGGCGTGGATCAGACCAGCCCGAAAGGCACGACACCGCTTGACCGTTTCTCGCAGGATCTCACAGCGAAGGCCAAATCGGGTGAGATGGACCCGATCCTGGGTCGGGACGAAGAGATTCGCCAGTTGATAGACGTTCTGATGCGAAGGCGGCAAAACAATCCGATCCTTACCGGCGAAGCCGGCGTCGGCAAGACGGCGGTGGTGGAAGGATTCGCGCAACGCATTGCCGCCGGGGACGTGCCGCCGCCGCTGCGCAATGTCCGGCTCTGCGCCCTCGACATCGGCTTGATGCAGGCTGGCGCCTCGATGAAGGGCGAGTTCGAGCAGCGGCTGCGCTCGGTGATCGACGAGGTGCAGAGCTCGCCCACCCCGGTCATCCTTTTCATCGACGAAGCCCATACATTGATTGGCGCCGGCGGTGCAGCCGGCACCGGCGATGCGGCAAACCTCCTGAAACCTCCACTCGCCCGTGGCACGCTGCGCACGATCGCAGCTACCACCTGGGCAGAGTATCGCCAGTACATCGAGAAGGACCCGGCGCTCGCGCGACGCTTCCAGCCGATCCAGATCGACGAACCGGATGTCGAGACCTGTTGCGTGATGCTGCGCGGCCTTCTTGGCCCAATGGAAAAGCACCACGGCGTCCGCATTTCCGACGCCGCAATCATTGCAGCCGTCAACCTCTCGCACCGCTACATTCCCTCCCGACAGCTGCCGGACAAGGCCGTCAGCCTGCTCGATACCGCCTCGGCCCGCGTGGCGATCAGCCAGAGCGCCACGCCGGCCCTGATCGAGGACACGCGTGTCGCGATCACGGCTCGCGAAGCTGAGAAATCCGCGCTGGTCAGCGACCGCGATCTGGGCATCGAGGACGGCGAGCGCTTCGCTACGATCGACAGCGATATCGCCGCGTTGAAAGAAAAGCTAACCGCGCTGGAGGCCGACTGGGCCAAGGAGCAGGAGCTCGTCAAGGACATCCGCAGCATTCGTGACATCCTGTCCGAGCCCAAGGAAGATCAAGATTCAGATGCAAAACGAGCGGAGCTGCGCGGCAAGTTCGAGACGCTCGAGGGGATCAATCCGGAAAAACGGATGGTCTATGCCCATGTGGACCAGCAGTCGGTAGCGTCCGTCGTGTCCGACTGGACCGGCATCCCGGTTGGTCGGATGATGCGGGACGAGATCGAAACCGTGCTCAAGTTACCGGAGATCCTCAACCGCCGCGTCGTCGGCCAGTCCCACGGGCTGACGATGATCGCCAGACGTATCGAGACCAGCCGCGCCAAGCTCGACAACCCGTCGAAGCCGATCGGCGTTTTCATGCTGGCCGGACCATCCGGCGTCGGAAAGACCGAGACCGCGTTGGCGCTTGCCGAGACGCTCTACGGCGGCGAGCAGAATATGATCACGATCAACATGTCGGAGTTCCAGGAGGCGCACACCGTCTCGACCCTGAAGGGAGCACCTCCCGGTTACGTTGGCTACGGAGAAGGCGGCCGCCTCACCGAGGCGGTCCGGCGCAAGCCATACAGCGTCATCCTGCTCGACGAGGTGGAGAAGGCCCATCCCGACGTCCATGAGATTTTCTTCCAGGTGTTCGACAAGGGAGTCATGGAGGACGGCAACGGACGACGGATTGACTTCAAGAACACCTTGATCATCCTGACGACCAATGTCGGTACCGATCTGATCATGGGGCTGTCCCGCGATCCAAAGTACCGCAATGAACCGGAAGAGCTCGGGAAGATGCTCAGGCCGGAACTACTGAAGGTATTTCCGGCCGCTTTGCTCGGGCGTATCGTCTCGATCCCCTACTTCCCGCTCTCGGACGAGATGCTCGGCGGCATTGTCCGGCTGCAGCTGGACCGCATCGGCCGTCGGCTACGCGATAATCACAACGCGGCCTTCAGCTACGACGACACCGTCGTTGAGCACATCGTGTCAAGCTGCAACGATCCGGATTCCGGCGGGCGCATGATCGACAACATCATCACCAACACATTGCTGCCGGAGCTGTCGCGCGAGTTCCTGAGAAAATCGCTTGCCAAGGAAGAGATCAAGCAGACGCGCGTCTCAATCGCGAACGACAAGTTCGCATATTCGTGGAACTGAGCACGATGAATGTTCACACTGAGCATCGCCCTTCGACGACCGGCCCAACACGGTACGACGAGGTCTACTATCCCGGCCACGTCTACGGGCTCACCCACCCCAACCATCTTGCAACGATTGCCACCGTCTACGGCATGCAACCTGCGCCGGTCGAGTGCTGCCGAGTACTGGAACTCGGCTGCGGCGTCGGCGGCAATCTTCTGCCAATGGCCTTTCAATATCCGGACAGCGAGTTCGTCGGTGTCGACCTGAGCGGCGTGACGATCGAGCGCGGCCAGAAAAATATCGCGACACTTGGCCTGAACAACATCAAGCTCCTCCATTGCGACATCATGAATGTCGATCCAAGCTTCGGACAGTTCGATTACATCATCGCGCACGGCGTGTACTCATGGGTGCCACCGGCCGTGCGTGAGAAGATGATGACGATCTTTAAGCAGAACCTGTCACCGCGCGGGATCTGCTACGTCAGTTACAATGCGCATCCGTTCTCGCACCTCCGCGACATGGCCCGCGACATGATGCGGTATCACACCCGCCGCCTCACCGGCATGAAGGAGAAGGTCGGACAGGCTCGCGCGATCCTGAAGTTCCTGAGCGAAGGCTCGAAGGCCAACACGGTTCACGGCGCGATCATGCGGGATCAGTACAACCGCGTTCTCAAGTCTCCCGACGAATTGTTGTTTCACGACGATCTCGACGATGGCGCGACCGCCTTCCTGTTGCACGAAGTCGCAGAGGATGCCGCCCAGCGTGGCCTGCAGTATCTGGGCGATTCCGATTTTTCGCGCCGCTATCTCGCCGGCTACTCCGAGGAGGTCCGTGCCACGCTGCAGCGTTTCCCAGAAAGCGAGTTCATGGCACGCGACCAGTATCAGGATTTCATCGACGGCAACGGCTTCCGGCGCACCTTGTTTTGCCACGACAATGTTTCCCTCGACCGGCAGATCGACACAGATTTCGTCAGGCGGTACCACCTCTTGAGCACGACCAGCGCCGTCGATCCCGAAGCCTGTGTGACAGACGATTCTGCAATGGAATTCGAGATCCAGAACGGCAGCAGGATTACGGTGACCAATCCCCTCCTGAAGGCAGCGCATCTGTGCCTCGGCCGGGCGTGGCCGCGCGCATTGTCATTCGGCGAGTTGCTGCACGGTGCGCGCGCGCTGCTGGATGGCCGTCACGCCGACGATGACGAACGGGTCCTGACGGAGGCGATGTACATCCTGTGCTGCAGCGGCGAGGTCTCCTTCCTGGTATCGCCGCCATTCCTGCTGAAGGAACTTACCGACCGGCCGCAAGCGAGCTTACTGGCCCGCAAACAGTCGCAGACAAGTCCGCACGTCACCAACCTGCTCCACCAAACAGTGCAGTTGGATGACGATCGAACCCGGCATTTCCTGCAATTGCTCGACGGCCTTCACACGATCGACCAGATCACGGCCGAGATGACCGAAGCATTTGGCTCCAGCATCCGGATCGAACAAAAGGACAAGGACGGAAAGCCAGTAGAGCCGCCGCTGCTTTCAACTCGAGAGAGCGTTGAACGTTCGCTTGTGATGGTCGGCAAGCTGGGCCTGTTGGTCGCCTGAGGCGATCGATCTCAACTCAAAGCGAGACGCGAGACCACTGCGGTGGGCTGCGCGCGTTCGCGTGCCTCCGTCTCGTGCCTAATGATAGTGCGATATTCGGTGATGTTTCCGCGTCGGCGGCTTACGACCGTTGGCGGTCACCACAACATTGATAAGCTGCGAAAAAACCGGGGGATCGTGTGGTATGTGATTTTCGTCGGCCAGGATCAGCTGCAGCTTGTGACGACCCAGCGGCAGATTGATTTTGGCTTCGGTTTGACCCGCACCAAAATGAAGATGGTTGAAATCATTGGGGATCGGCTGATCAAATGGCGGCAGGCTGGTATCGATCAGCAAATGGTGGTGCCCCGTATTCGCCTTTTCGAAGCCGGCGGGAGCAACGCCCATGCCGACCAGGCCGAAACGGACAACAGGCGTTGGCGTGACGTACGCCCCGTCCACGGGATAGACGAAATAGACCTTCGCTCCTGAGGGCGACGGGTGACGTCCCGAATGCGGCATGGCCTGGGCCGACGGGGCTGCAGCCTGATCGACGACGTGAACATGGATACGATCAGAGAACAGCGGCGGTGACGTCGGCACATGATTCTTGTCGCCCAACAGCAGCTGTAGTGTGTGGTCTCCCGGCGTGAGCGTAACTTCGGCTTCGGTCTGACCTGCACCGAAATGCAGATGATTGAAGTCGCTCGGAATGGGACTGTCCATCGGCGGCAGCTCGGCATCAATCAAGAGATGATGGTGACCGGAGTTTCCCTTGTCGGATCCGGCCGGCGCTACGCCCATTCCCTTCAAACCAAAATGAACGGTGAATTTCGTCGGGACGGTCTGCCCGTCCTTGATGTCCACGAAATAGACCGCAGCACCAGCAGGCGAGGTTGTAGGACCGCCGGCGGGCTTTGGCTGTGCATGCGCTGAGCCGAACGCTCCCGCTAAAATAAGGAGGGACGTCGTCATTGCGACCAAGGCTTTCGATACCATGAGAGACCCCCTAAGTCCGATAATTTGGAGCGCGGTGCGCTCTGGATGAAGGAAATGAACGTGGCCAAACAAGACAACAGTTGAGAGTGCGCGGCAGCGTCGAGACTTCAATGCGCATTCAGCATCGGTGTACGTTGAAATCGACGCGGCGGTCGATCGCATCGCTCGCGTCATCGCGGCCCGTCCCGACGATCGATTCTCGAGATCCGGCGCCGACCGCCTTCAGCCGGTCAGCCAGGCTGGGAGAAGCACTTTGCAGGAGATCCTTGATGAACTGCGCCCTTAGCACCGACAGGCGTTCATTGATTTGCGCCGGTCCGGTATTTGATGTGTGCCCAACGACATCGATGCAGGAATCGTTCTGCATCGCCTGCGACGCGATCTGACTTAGCCACATCGGGTATGGACCGGTGATATTCTGGTCATCGAGGAACTGCGTCGTGCCCGGCTTGAACAGAAGCCGTACAGACAATTTATTGGCCGTCAGGCCATACTTGACGAGACTGCCAAATGCCTCGGTGGCATCGGTCCGGCGATTAAGCTTCCAGCTGGACAGATAAATACCAGAATGAACACGAAGTTGGTCGCCGCCCGACATTTGCCGGGCCGTCCGGTAGAACGCCAGCGCCTCTCGATAGCGTTTGTCGTCGTATTCGAGGATTGCGTCGCTCACATAAGCCGACGTGGCGATCCTCTCGACATATAGGGGATCGATCGGGTCGCCCAGCTTCGTCCCCTGGCAGGTCTTGATGTAGACGGCGATCGCCGGATCATTGGTCCAGATCGGAGCCTCGGCGAATGCCGGCGTGGGTTCGGCTTTAACGCCGTCGGGTCTTGCCCTCGCAACGCCCTTCGATACGATGCTCCTGCTGCGAAGGTCTGCCAATGCAAGACAGATCCTATAGGTGTCCCGAGCACCGTCAGGTGCACCGGCATTGTTTATGGCCGTAAAGGTCCCGATCAGGACAACAGGAGCGCGGCTCAGGGCCTCGCTGGAAAATGGCAACACGGCGAAGCGGGGATATGACTTGGCTACGAGGTCCTTGATGCGCTCCTGCATCAGCCGGGTTGCAGCTGATTGCGCGCCGGTCGCAGCGTCAATCAACGGATCGATGACGAGTTCAACCTTGTCCGACCCCGCGGGCACCGTAGCCTTGGAAAAGAGATCGTTGGCGGCCCGCAACAGCGCGTCGTCGAAAGGGATCGGCGTGGGCGGTGGCGGCGGAGCCGAAGAGGCTTGTGGCGGCGAAGGCGTTGGCGAGGTCGCCTGCGCATAGCACGCCTGGATGGACGTCATCAGGAAGCCGATCGCGAAGCAGGTGACGATTGGAGCGCCATCAATCATGTCTGTTCAACCTTGGCTAAAATGAACTAGCGACATTGGCGAAGGGCAATGCGATCGGATTCCGATATGTCACCCACTTGCGCACGTGCATTAATCTCCTGGCAACGGGGCGTCGATTTCTGCCGAGTCGGTGCAGGGGCTGCCCTCGAGTCAGCCGCGACCGACGGCAGCCGGGCAGTCTCGATCGCAAGGCGTTGCTCGGCGCGCTCACGATCGGATTGCGCCTTCGACAATTTCTCCGCCATCGCGCGCTCCAGTGTGGCGCGTTGCTCGGCCAATCTGATCCTGTTTGCCTCGAGTGCCGCCACTTCATTCGCGAGCTGATCACGCCGATCTTTTTCCTCGGCGCCAGGTTCGGGAGGCGAAGGCCTGGACGGTTGCGCGGGAGCGCTCGAACTCAATCGCTTTTCGTCGTCGGCTTGCCTGACCTCGTCGCGCTTACGCAATTGGGCCAACTCCTCGCTGGCTTTTCGGAAGCCGGCTTCGGCCTGCTCCAGATCAACCCGAAGCTGCCGCTCCTTCTCGTTGTATTCGTTGACCAGTCGGTCGCGCTCGTTGGCATTCTCGATGGTGTCGATCCGGGCGCGGGCCGCGTCGACAAGGCTGCTCGACGGAAACTTCGTGATGAATGCCTTCAATGTCGCAACGCTCGCGGAAGACAGCGGTCCCATCTTCTTCCATGCGTCCAGATCGCTCTCTTGGGGATTCAAATAGAAATCCCCCAGCAAGGAGACCGAGAGCTCCGGTGTTTGTTGCCCGCGCGTCTCACGATTGACACTGACGGCGACATGCCGGAATAGCGCGCCGACTTCGATCCCCGGTTCCTGCATCTCGCGAACCAGCGCGTTTGTAAACGGACTGTTGCGGCCGGTACCATCAGCCGCCACCGCGTTGGCCTGGGTCGCATAGGCGATCAACATGCCCTGAGTCCGGTCGATCCGGGCAAGTCCTCGGGTGATTTCCCCGCCGCGATTGCCGCTGCGTTGGGCTATAGCCTTCGCAAACGGATTGGTCCGGCAAGCATCCAGAACCATAAGTCGCGTTCCCGAGCTATATCCGAGCGCTTCGACAACGTCGTCAAGCTTCACGAGGTCGAATGTCACGATTGAATCGGGATCGACTTGGGCATCGACAGGGACAAGGTAGTTCTGACCTTCAATCTGAAGCCCATGGCCCGAATAATAGAACAACGCAGCATCAGTGCCCCGCAGCTTCTGCGCAAAACGCGCCAATGCAGCGCGCATGCCACGGCCATCGAGATCGCGACCGTCGATGACCTCGAACCCGAGGCGACGCAATTGATCGGAGATGTCGTCAGCATCGTTGCGGCTGTTGCGGAGCAATGTGGCATTGGCATATGCCGCATTGCCTATGACTAGCGCGACACGCCCGTCAGCGTGCGCCTCTGGCGAAAGAAGCAGAGACAGGCACATGGAACAAGCAATCAAGCAAAGTGTGCAAACGAATTTCACGAACGGAGTTCCGCCAAATGGCTTGCCGAGCGGCACCGGTAATCTGAGACTAGGAGCAATCGCCGAATCTCGCAACTTCTTGTTTCCATTCAGCCAGCGTGTTAGCTTCACCAGCATATTTGCACACTGCGCCCGTTCGTTTGCTTCAGGCTGAGCAGACCGCATATGAACCGGAGTTTTTGCGCTGATCCAAGTCTGGGGCATTTTGCGTTGATCCAGGTTCAGGGCTGATGAAGCGATGAAACTGTCAGGCATGGGCCGCACTTTAAAGGTGCTAGTTGTTTTGTGCGCCTTTGCGGCTGGCGCGTTCATCCCACAGCTCTTTTTTCTTTCGGCCGCCCGGGGCCAGAACGCGAGTGCTGCGCAGGCCGACAAGAGGGTCGCTCTCGTTGTCGGAAATGGATCTTATCCGCAGTCGCCTGTCCGTACGGCGGTTTCCGACGCGAAAGCGATCGCTGAGCTTTTGAAGGCTGGTGGTTTTGACGTGGTTTATGCGCAGGATGCGCGACATGCCGATATGGATGCGGTAATCCAACAATTCAGCCAAAAACTGGAACGCGGTGCCACCGCCGTCGTCTACTTCGCCGGTCATGCCATCCAGTATGAAGGCCGCAATTTCCTCATCCCGATCGACGGTACCATTGCATCGGACCTCGATATTCACTCCAATGCGGTGGATGGCGATCTCATTCTCGATCCGCTGATCGTTGCCCGGCCCAGAGGTTCAGCCGTCATCCTTGATGCGGCGAGGAGAAATCCATGGCAGCAAAAGACATCGGTCAAGGCAATTGGGCTCGCCAACGTCAGTCCTATCCAGGGCATCACTCAAGCTTACCCGGCACTCCCCGGGCAGGTCGTGGAGGATCAAAAGGGAGCGCTCAGCCTGTTTGCTGACGAGTTCGTGAAAGCCGCCAAGGCCCCCGGTCGAACCTTCAAGGAAGCATTTGGCCAAACCCGGGCTGCGGTCGCGAAGGGAAGCCGCAACAAGCAACTCCCCTGGGAAGCGTCGCTCGAGGCCGCTGACTTTGTCGTTACAGGCCGCAACGAACCAACAGACACGGCGTCGCGCGCCGTCGCGAGATTGGGCAACCCGCCGGATACGGTGGAACGAGGTTTCTGGGATACGATCAAGAGCAGCAACAACGCGGCCGATTTTCAGGCCTATCTCGATGCCTATCCGAACGGTCCGTATGCCTCCGAGGCGCGGGCAGGCCTGCAACGCCTTGGCGCGGTAGCCAGCCCGGCAAAGCCGCAAACACCGACTGTGACCAACACGCCCGCGCCGCCGGTCTCGCCGCCACCGAGGTCTACAATTCGTGACTGTTCCCAATGCCCGGAGATGGTGCTGATACCTTCAGGCAATTTCAACATGGGTTCGACTGAGGTCTTCCCTTTTGAAGGCCCTGTGCATCAGGTGTCGATCCGCAAGCCGTTCTACATAGGTAAGTACGAAGTCACATACGATGAGTGGGACGCCTGTGTCACGGACAGAGGCTGCACCTATCGGCCGGCCGATGCCGGAGCGGGAGGCGGCCGCCGGCCCGTCACTGATGTCGATTGGAACGACGCAAAAACCTATGCCGCATGGCTGTCGCAAAAGACCGGGAAGACCTACCGACTGCCAACGGAAAGTGAATGGGAGTACGCCGCCCGAGGCGGCACCAGTTCACCCTACTCTTGGGGCCGGTCAGTGGAGAAGGACCGCGCAAATTGTGCGGGCTGCACCAGTGAACCGCACCATGCCACCATGCAGGTTGGATCATTCAAACCAAATGCGTTCGATATTTATGACATGGCCGGCAATGCCGCAGAGTGGGTCGAGGATTGCTGGACCGAGGGCTATCGAGGGACGCCCACTGATGGATCCGCTGCGGTCAAACCGGGTTGTCCCGAGCGGGTGCTTCGGGGCGGCTCGTTTAATAATGACCCGAAATATCTGCGCTCAGCCGCACGGTTTAGATATGATTTCAATGTTCGCTATCAGGCGAATGGATTTCGAGTCGTTCGCGAGAAGGACGGCGACTAGGACGGTGATCGGAGTTTCCGGTCGGCAGGTTCAAACCGCCTTAGCCCAGGCACCGTTGACGTGTGACTCTGACCAGAATTGAGCTGGACCGCTGGCAACTTCATTGAACATTCCGGCATTTGAACCCGCCCCAGTTCGGATGCGACCAATCCGTGCCGAGGCGCGAGGCTGACCACGTGAAGCGCGATTTGGGTGCTGTGGACAAGATATTTTCACAATAGGACTCAACGGTTATCGGCGGGACCTGGCAAGGTGGGATTCCTATTGCCGGTTTCGAAGCCACGAGCGCCCGCAGGGCTTTGAGGGTATGCAAAGGTAAGTGAAAACGAGCTGGTTAGCCGATTTTCGCACCTACTTCGTGCTGTAGCTCTTCCTGTCGGGCCTGACGACCCAGACGGACCCGACACCATACACTTTCGACTGAGCCGGCGCTTTGATTCAAACCGCCCGCGCGCAAAACTTCGGGTTGACGCGCCGAACTAGAACAGGAGAACCGGACATGGCCGCTTTCCAGGAGGTTTTCCGCCGCTCCGGCATCGATGAGCGCCGCAGCCCGCCAGGCGTGGTGGTGCCGTTCGGCGGCTCGAACATCGTGGCCCTGATCGATCCCGGAAGAAAGCTCGAAGTCGATCCTAACGCCCATGCCCTCGCAATCAAGGAGATCGATGGCGCCGATACCCTTAGACGCGTCATGCAGGCCAGAAATGCATTCTCCACACCCGATATCGATCCGCAGCTCAGGGCGGCATCACTTCCCGCCACATTCAATGGCGATGCACGGTTTTTCGAAATCAATGGCCGAATCAAGCCGATTGGCTTTCCCGGTCTGGAGGTGGTGGCCCGGTCGGCCGACCGGAAGATCGAAGCCAAGCTCCATGTCGTTGTGCTGCCGGAAATCAAGATCAAGGTGGCGTACCGCAATGTCATGGTTCCGGGCAGTGGCGGCGCTCCGATGTTTCACGCCAAGAAGCCTTGCAGCGAGCAAGATGAATTGCTGACGATGAACAATATATGGAAGCCGCAGGCCAACATCCGCTTCGAGCGAGTGCCAAGCGACTGGCTCTTCATCGACGACGCGCAGGCTGCCGTCAAACAGGAGCTCGCCAACGCGACTGGCATGAAGGATGCGAGCCTGGCGACCTTTCCCGATATGATCGATGTCGAAAAACTGAAGGGCTTCTTCGCCAAACACAAAGTCCGGGGCGCCCACTTAACCATTTTCTGTGTCGACAAGCTTCTGTCCAATGGCTCCTTCCCCAATGGCTCGTTTGCTCGATCGTTGGACCTTGCCTTTATCAGCTCGCAACGCGGGCCTAACACGTCTGCCCATGAAGCCGGGCATTTTCTCGGCTACTACTCGAAGAGCGCGACCAAACCTTGGGACAGCAACGGCCACACACTGGAGACCGATCCAAAAACCGGAAAAGAAAACAGGACGGAGGACATCAAGATGCTGATGCGCGACGGAGGCGCCGGGTGGAAAATTCCGTTTAATCTCGTCAAGGAGTTCCGCGACTTCCCCGGTTAGCATCCCGAAGAACGGACAGAAGCCGGACATCACGCTAGACGTTGAATAGCACCTTTGAGTCAACAGCAGCGATCCGGCAAAACGGTCAAAGAACAACTGCCTTGTTGGGATGAAAAGACGCAAGCTTCCTTTGCAGAGCGGGACTGTTTCGACGTTTACATCACCAGCGTAACGAAGGTGACCGGCTTCGGCAAAAGCACCACTCACAACATCGCTGGTACCCGTGGATACGAGATCTCCGGCTTGCTGGTCTGTCAATCGGCGTTCAAATTTGACCCTGTATCGGCGTCCAATTTTGACCCCTTCGAGCGGCGGGTTTTGGCGGTAGCGCTCGCACCGTCGGAGCTGGTCGGGGTTGCGGAGACGGTGCGAGCGCGGGTTGCGTGATCGTCGTCGCGGCTTTTGAAGCGCCAGCTGTCGTTGCCGGTCTCGACGATGTCGCAATGGT
>NZ_JADK01000013.1:0-106715 GCF_000518345.1 Bradyrhizobium sp. URHA0013
AACCCGTCGAGTTCTGCTGCCCATCGTCCCAGCTTCGGCCGCGGCTGGACAACACGCTCGTACTCGAATGAGGTCTCTCCCGATTTCAGAACCTTCCGGACTGTGTTCCGCGACACCTTCAGGTCACGGGCGATCTCCTTGATCGTCTTGCCCTTGATGAAGTGCTCGCGCCGTATCCGGGCGATTGTCTCCACGATCAGCATCCCCGACCACCTGCTTCATGACGAAGCAGGCAGCGCAACAGACCAACCTGTAGGGGGTCAATTTTGGACGCCGATCCCCCGGCTTAGGGGGTCAATATTGCAGGCCGAATGACAGTGGTTCCTGAGGTCGCCGTGATAAAGGAGCCGAACCGCGCCGGCCGGACTATGGTATGGAAGCACTATATCGATGGCCATCCGCGCGTTCGCTCCTTTCTGCCCGGCAGCATGATCTGACGCCGGAATTCAATGCAGGCAAGTCGGAGGTGAGCGAATGCCATGATCATATGCAGCGGGCCAGAACCGAACGCTCAAAGTGCGCGGTCATGGGAATTGAATGAGATCAGCACTTCCCGAACAACCGTACGGAATTAGGGGGGCAGGCCCATGATACGACAGGCTCGCGCAATCTTTTCGAGGTGCTCCGGCCTGTAAATTCTAGCAAGCTTGGGAACGAGCGCGGAAACACGGACAGCCGGCCTCGCTTCCGTCAGGCGTGCTCCGATCATCCGGGCGTCCTCGACCCTGCCAGACAAAGCGTGACATGCCGCCAGAATGAATTGAGCGATGAGATAATTGGGCCGGTGCAGCACAGCCGATTTGGCCCAGGATGCCCCCTCCTCGTATCGATCTGTCAGAAAATGCCCACACGCTATTCCGGTTTGCATCAGAAAGAGGAACGGATCCATGGGACTTAAACGCACCCCGGCATGAAATTGCTTGAGCGCCTCCTCGACATTGCCGCGGCGAATGTGATCCCAGCCGATAGTATACCGTGCAACAGCCAAATTCGGATTGAGCTCGTGAGCCTGGAAAACAAGGGTTATGCCCTCGTCGAACTCATACAGTACGGCGGCGATAGCCTGCCCGACCCTCACAAGGACAGTTGGGTCTTCCTTATCGAGTTCAATTGCGCGCCTCGCCAGCCCTCGCGTCTCATCGCGTTCCTGATCCGCATCGACCGTCCAGCCGAAGACCTTTCGTTGCAGGCAGCAATAAGCCCCCAGTGCGTATGCTGCGGCCAATTCGGGATCGATCTCGACGGCAAGGCGGGTCAGTCTGAGGGCTTCAATGTTTTGTTCGCGAGTGAATTGATAGAAGCTTGAGAGTGCACGAAGATAGTAATCGTAGGCCTGAAGATTTTCGGTTGGCTTGCGTTTTGCGCGCTCTATCTCGGCCCGCTCCAATTGAGGAAAGAGTGCGCCAATCACGCTGTTGGTCACTTGGTCCTGCAGATCGAAGATATCGCTGAGTTGGCTGTCGAAGCGGTCCGCCCAAAGATGGGCCCCGGTCGTGGCCTCGATCAACTGTCCGGAAATGCGAACTCGATCGCCGAATTTGCGCACACTGCCTTCGAGAACGTACCGAACGCCTAGCTCGCGCCCGACCTGCCTAATGTCGATAGGCTTGCTCTTATAGCTAAAAGTAGATTGTCGCGCGATGACGAACAGGGATTTGGACCGAGAAAGGCCAGTGATGATGTCCTCGACCATGCCATCGGCGAAATACTCCTGCTCTGGATCCGAGCTCAGGTTGATGAATGGGATAACGGCGAGCGAGGGCTTGTCGGGAAGGGTGAGGGCAGGTTTAGCGGTCTCCCTTTGGAATGCGTTTACTGCCACCGTTAGGGCTCTGTCGGTTTCCTGCACCGTACCGATAAAGCGATAGCCCTTCCTCGGCAGCGTCTTGATCAGACGCTGGCCCTCCCCGGAATCGCCAATTGCGGATCGAGCCGCATTGAGCCGGGTCGTCAGCGCGGCATCGGACACGCACCGCCCCTTCCAAATGGCGGTGATGAGCTCGTCCTTGCTAACCACGCGCTCGCGGTTGCGGATGAGATGGTCGAGCAGGTCAAAGGTCTGTGGCGCCACGGCAACGACGTTTGTGTCGCGGTATAGCTCGCGGCGGCCGCAATCTAGTTCATAATCTTCGAAGAGATAGCGCAAGATGCGAAATCCCTGTAGCCGGTCGCCGGTTGGAGCCGGCAACAAATCGGAAGTAAAGAATAAGCTGGCTGTAAGGAAAATGTAAGCAGCACGTCAAGCGTGTTGGACAAAATCTTGGCAGCTTATCTGGGTGGAAACAAGGCACCCAGGATGCTGCAATGAACACGATTTATCAGACAACGGGCTTGGTCCAGACGACATTAGCGCAGCCGAGCAATGTGGGCCCGTCCAAGAATTGTTGGACGGCCTTTCAGGAATGGCGAAAATGGGATCGGCTGCGGCGCAATCTTTGCAACCTGAGTGATCGGGAGTTGATGGATATCGGGATTACGCATGGCGAGATCGACTACGTGACCTCAAACCGAAATACTGACCCGCGAGGCATACGATCGGCTGAATGATGTCGACGGCCGGCAGCGATGGACGGTCCTCGGGAACTGGTCAACGCGAGCCGCGTCGCGGCCCAGGCACCGACCTCCGGAATGGGTCACGGGGGACTGCGACACGCGGCCGGCTCGATGTCCGCCATGAGTATCGAAGCGGAAGCTGGCCGGCTTGGTATCTCCAGCGCTTCTGGTTCACTAGATTCCGCGCATTTTCCGCAAAGCTTAACATGCCTGAATCCCCAAACTTCATGTTCGACACGGAAACCACCGCGCTTTTGCGCGCGGTCCTCGATGAAGTCTGCGAAAGCGTTTCGCACCGCGAGATCGGAGCGCGGACTCACGTCGCGTCGAAAATCCTGGAGGCCGCCACCAGAGGCGAGGTTTCGGTCGATGGCCTCAGGCAGGTCGGCCGCGACGCCCTATCCCACGCACCCACGATGTGGCGCTGATTGATCCGGAGGGAGAGTGTCCAGGTAACTGTCCCCAAGATCCTGGTAAGCCATCCGGGTGGCTTTGCCCTTATGAGGACCTCAAGCGCGACTTGGCCATGCTGGCGACGAGTGGCCTCGAATGGGCGGACCGGACCAAGCGCCTTGCCGCGCGGCTGCCTGATGTCGACATCTTTTCCCACGGCCTGGTCGTACGCAGCAGCGGCGAATGGCAGATCACGGCCAAGGGACGGGCGGCGCTCGAGTTCATTGAAGCTCGCCCCCTGCGCCCGAACCGATCCAGGCGCCTTTGGTCGAGGAGGCTCCGGCTGCGATAGTCGCTGCGACGCAGGTTCCTCCGCTGCGGCAGCCCCCTGACCGTGCAAAGCGGCGGCGCGAACGCCGCGAACGGCTGCGCAAAGCGCGAACGCTCGAGGGCGAACGCCTCCTGAAGTCTCCTACAGAGCCGGCGAGGCGCGAAAAGAGGAGGATGAGAGCCCTATCGCCAGCCGCGACCGCTCCGCCGGCCTTGACCACGCCCAGCACCCCGCATTTGAATGAGGGCCCGTTGCCCGTGGATGTCCTTTCGGTGGAACGACGCTGCTATCGAGGTTACAGGCGATGCCGCCCGCTGCCGTCACATCGCTTTGCCCTCAATGCCGAGGAGCAACGGCCATAAAAAGAGTTTGGCTGCCTGCCTTCCGCAGTGCTCCCCGGTTTCAGCCGTCCAGCACAATCGCAAGGAGGCGCCGGTTCCAAGACACACGCCGGTTCGGGGCCGCGCGCTAGACGGCCCCAGCTTGATCGAATTGCAGATGAAACCAGAATCCACGGATAGCCCCACATCAAAAGAGTTGACGAGGTCAGCTTGTCATAATTCGGACCCCCGAAGCAAAGCCGGTCTTGACCGACGCCACAGGCCGGCCATTCCATTCCATGAAGTAGCTCTTTGCAATGCCGAGCCGGGCCCACCTTCTAAGGTGAAGCAGCCTGGCCGGCAACGGAACTGGCGTCTGAAGCAACGCTTGCCGTTTTGATGAGCGAACCAGCCGCCGCTGGAATTGTGTTTACCGAACGCGACGTTGAATTTCGGAAGTGGCCAGCGAAGGCGTACGTCCCTACTTGGATGAAACCAGGGGAATTGACGGTCAAAGGTTGGAAGATTGGGAACTGACGTGAAGTTCGATAGCGAAGGCGGGGTAAGAACTCCGACCAGTACTCCTCAGCAGTTCCGACGTGGGAACTGTCGTTGAGAACTCCGTCTCCCGAGCAAGATCCCTTGATTGTCGATCGAGATCGCCGACCCACCGGTCAATTGGTTTGCAATCTCAGCTTAAAGAGGGATATGATTTAATTTATTAAATTATGAGCCTGAGGCTCCTCGCCAAAATAAGTCATAGATCAATCCATTCTTGCAAACTACCCCCAACCTCTGCTGGAAAATTGGAGAAGAAACGCAACTATAAATTTTGGATGAGTCTTTCATGCGCAACGCAATTGGGACTGCACCTAAGAACCAAGAACCAATTATTATTGAAGACGAAGTGACGGAGGCTTTCGAAAAAGTCTCTTGGTCCTCTGCCGGTTACTGGGCCAACGAAAGTGGAGAGCCAACCGAAATCACGCCGACACATTGGCGGGCCTTACCCTTATATCTACGTGTCCAGAACCCTGATCTCGACACCAACTTGGATGCGGATCGAACCAGACTTGATTTCTTGGTTGGTCAAGTTTCGACACGCCTCCATCCTGCCGAGCGATGTTCGCGACGACCGCGACGATGGATCTTTCTGGCGATAGCGATAGGTGTAGGGGGCATCGCCCTTGGCGCCCATCCGGACATCCGATCTTCTCCGTACGTTCAACATTCAGCAGCGCGACTATCCGATTGGCGCCTCACTTTCCAGAAGGCTTTAGCAAGCCTATTCCAGCGAGACGGCCGCAAGCCACTGCCCCTTGAAACGCCTCAGCAGAGCACAACGTCGCAAGACTCAATCAGGCGGTCTGCACTAGAGGACGACGGGATCGCGAAATCAAGTACGCACCTCACGATGGCTTCCGACTTCCAACGACAACAGCACGAAATCGCCGCCCTGAAAGAGCAGCTCGATGCCGCCCGCCGCGACGTTAAAGTAATGGCAGCCCAGGCGAGCGAGCCCAAGCAACGCGTCGATCAACTCAACAAGGCAATCGAAGCGGCTCTTGCTCAACTGCAACAGCAACGTCAGGCTGCAGATGCGTTGACAACCGAATTGAATGTTGCTCACCGCAATCTACAGACTAACGTCGAGCAATTAGCCGACTCCAAGAAAAACGCCGAAACAACAGCGTCAGAGCTTCGACGAGAGCAGGGAAAGGCAAAAGCGCTTTCAGCCGAGCTCTCAAATGCACGCAGTGAGTTAGAAGGTATATCAGCGCAAGCACGCAGGGCGAATGAAGAGACAGATTTCCTTAAAAGCGCAAAGGAGTCGATAACGACCGATCTGCAACAGGAGCGCCAAAGAACTGTGGCGCTGACAAATGATGTTGTCGAAAATCTGGGAAAGTACGAGAGAGCCAACTCGGAGGCAACCGAAGCGCAAAATACAATAACGAAGCTTGCCGCCGAGCTTAAGACAGAGCGACAAAAATCTGCTGCGTTAGAAACTCAAATAAATACCGCTCGAAAGGACGCGGCAGCGCAATCTAGGAAAACAGGGGAAGCCCCTTCCGCAAACAATTACTCAGATCGAAAAGCAACGCAAGTTATCGACTCCGAGAATGTCCCTCCAACGACATCCTCATTCCCTTCCAGCGCAGAAGCAGGCGAGGCGACTTCGGCGGGCTCGAAAGCTATCCCAACGCAACCGCGCGCCCCGGCCCAACCAAACGTCAACCCCGAGGCCTCGCGATTGCTAGCACGCGCTAATGGCCTGCTCTTACAAGGCAGCATTACTGAAGCCCGGATTGTTCTTGACCGAGCCGCCGAAATGGGGAGCGCTCAGGCTAGCTTCGTGATCGCGGAAACCTACGACCCGCATATTTTATCAAACTGGAAAACGGTTGGCACTCGGCCAAATGTTGCAGCAGCACGCGAGTTTTACTTGAAGGCGGCCGCTGGCGGCGTCGTGGAGGCGAAGAACCGGTTGGAATCGCTGCGATAGCGACGCACATGCAAGTTTGGCCGTTTGCATGTTTTGCAGATAAATTTCGGGAGATACTAGTGCGTAAGTTTGGTTTTTCAGCATCGCGCGGCACCTGCTTCATGGGAGGCGTTTTGCTGGCAATTGCGGCGCTTTTTCCCAATCGCAGTGAGACACAAACTGCAACAGCCCCTTCGAAACTCAATTCGCCACAGTCATTGAGTGACAGAATGAACACGTGGTCAGTTGGTCTCGCCGGCGGCCAGCTCGAAGGCGCGCCAATAAGGTTTGCAGCGGAAATTGCCCGAGTCGTGGATGACGGACCGAATATGCTTGTGTTGCCGATTGTCACGCGAGGACCCGTAGAAAACCTAAATGCACTCCTAAAACTTCGAGGCGTCGATCTCGCGATTGTAAATTCCGATGCACTTGAAGAATACAAGGCCCAAGTTCCCGATATCGCTAAGCGCGTCGTTTACGTTTTAAACTTATTTCCTTCGGAGCTTCATATCTTTGTCCGACCGGAAGTAAAGAGTCTCCAGGATCTCGCGGGCAAGAAAGTCAATTTCAATACGTTCGGAACAGCTGCAGCTTATACCGGGCCCCTCGTGCTCAGTCGGCTCGGCATTGATGTTGAAAAGACTTTCATTCCCCATCCCGTCGCGCTCGAACAGATGCGCAAAGGAGAGCTGGCTGCAGTGGTCTTTATCACGTCCAAACCGATCGACGCATTCGTTCGAGGACGCTGGGATCCCGGCTTTAAATTTCTGCCGGTTCCCTACGATAGCAAGTTCGAAGACTACTACCTACCATCCGCACTAACCGCCGCGGATTATCCCAACCTAATCAAGCAAGACGAAAGCGTCTCTACTATCGCAGTCCCGGCCGTCTTGCTTTCCTTCAATTGGCCCGCCAACTCAAACCGCTATCAACGTGTCTCTCGGTTCGTGGATTACCTCTTCTCCCGGATCGATCGATTGCAGGCACCTGGATTCGATCCAAAATGGAAATCGATCAATCTCGCAGCAAGTGTTCCAGGAATGACTCGATCGCCCTCGGCGCAAATGTGGCTTGATCGACAATCGCGCTCCCAGCGTACACCGCAATGAACACGCGGAACGCATCTTCAGTTCTAATGGTTCTCGTCCTCACGGGCGGAAGCCTGCGTGCAGAGGAAATAGGATTGCAATCCATTGGCAATTGGGTCGTCAGCGAAACCAACTCGCCGCTGGACTACACGCCACTCATTGCCGCAATAAACCGCCCCAGAGATGGAGCGACAGATTCGGCTCAGCTCTTGCTCCGTTGTCGGACTGGGCGAACATCGCTCGCTTGGAACCTGTTCAAGCTTTCGGAAAACGACCGAGACTACACAATTTTCTATAGCGTTAACAACTCCGGGCTCTTAGTCGCAGGAAAAGGCACACGGGCCGCCGGCAATGAAGTTTTGCTCCAAGGCGATGCCGAGCGAATTCTTCGGTCGCTTCCCGATGAGGGCGACCTAAACTTTAGGCTCGTAACGCGCTCAGGCTTGGCGGTTGAAAGTACGTTCGCCCTTCATGGGTGGGCAATCGTGAAAACAAAGCTGGCGGCAGCCTGCCGTTGGCTTCCGGTATCAACGCATCCCCGCAATTGATCAGACGATTTGTGACCTGGAGTTAAAGATGACAAAGCTTGTGAAGTTTGCGTCCTCAATTTTGTTGGTGGCACTAATGACCGTGACATCCGCGGTCGCCAAGGAACAGAGATCAACGTCTGTCCTGACCCCCAAGAGCAGTGCTTTGGCAAAGAAGCAGCATCGACTTATCTTGCAAGTTAATAGTAACGATCCAGCGATGATGAACTTGGTCCTCAATAACGCCACGAATGTCGTCCAGTACTACAAAGACGCAGGGCAGACCGTGGCCATCGAGATCGTTACGTTTGGGCCAGGCCTGCATATGCTCCGGGACGACACATCACCGGTAAAAGGACGAATTGAGGTCCTAGCATTGAGCTCGCCCGAAATTTCCTTTAAGGCGTGCGGTAACACTCAGGAGAATATGAAGAAGGCGGAGCTAAAGGACATCCCCCTAATACCGCAAGCACAGACGGTGAGTTCCGGCGTCGTAAGAGTTATTGAATTACAAGAGCAGGGGTGGTCGTACGTAAAGCCGTAGGCGGCATTTCTTAAGCTTGGATCGCACATTCTCTTTCGCGAACCTCGTGGTTGACCCGCTGTGCTGAGGCCGCTGACGCCTCGGCAATGTCGTTGAAAATCTCCGCAACCCAGTCCCCCAGCGCCGCGCACACTTTCGAGATTGCGGCCCCTTACCGAATGGGTCAATACCTCGCTAAGATCTCGAAATGGAGATTTCAGCGCTATCGCGTGGCTTTTTGCAGCCGAACGCCTCCTACATTGATCATTCGAAGTATACCCCCGTCCCCGGGGTCGTTCCACAGCTTGCATTGGAGTTGTCGCCCCTGTGGTGAGCCTCAAGTATCCGGCTCGGGCAGCCTGTTCGGGAGTTGGAAAGCAACTTGGATCGAAGCGGCGCGATCGAGCGACGAGAGAGACATGCACCTTGTTATCAAGTGTGATTGCGAACGTGGGCAGACCTGCTGACGAGAATGTCGCCTCCAAGGTCTCAGGCCCCTCACGCGATAAGAAAACGCCAATCTCAGCGCAGCACCCGACTTCGATGCCAAGGACTGCAGTATTCCTGCGCGATCTGTCATCGAGTGGACCTGCGCTACAATAGTGGCCGGTAGTAGAAGTGAGGCGGCGTGAACAGACCCTAAGGATTGTTCCTGAGCAAAGCATGGCCCGAAGGAAAACAGGATAATAAGTGCTGCGGTAGTCGAATAATTGGGCATCTGGTCACTTGGAAAAATCAGGCACGAGCCAGACCACATCAGGATGGAAAGCGCAACGGTCCGTAGAGTGAGCCATTGGAGTGCGAGCCAGCCCAGGCGGCACTCTCCCTCAGCACATATGGTTCAGATTAATGACTAATTGCTTTGTAATTTGGATCATATTGCCGTTGCTCAATGGCCCGCTATGATGCCTTCACCGGGGCTGGCTCCATATTTTACTTAGACCTTTTCCACCCGGTTTTTTTGACCGCGCTGGGTCGCAGCAGTCCCCCCTGCTGCGACCTACGCTCGCCGGGGGCGCCCATGGATTTCTCAAACAACGATCGCGACACGCTTCGTCTGGTCAGTGCTTTCAAACAGATCAAGAGCCGAGGCACACGTCGCGCAGTTCTCCTGCTCCTGGAGGAGCTGGTCCAGAAGGATGGCGTAACCTCAAATGCCGATCGCAAAGGCCATTAGCAGCGATGTGGTGGTGGTTAGCTGCATTCGTTCTGCTGCTCGTTTCGGGAGCAGTCGCGCTGATATATTCTGCCTTCACTGCTCTGCCCGAGGATGATCAGGTGTTTCCCTTCGACGAGTGAATCAAAAGCCCCGCCGACCTTGGCGGGAGTTTGAGACTTGAAGACCGGCGACCGGGGCTGCCGATCGCCACTGGAGATGCTAACATGACTGGTTAGCGGCGTTGTAAATGCCCCTAGGCGCGCAAGCGAGCCCACCTGAGCCGCTGGAGTGCCCATAGAGCCTGGATCAGGCGCATCAGGTTGTCACCACGTCGTCATGATGATGAGGCCGGTGATGGCCGCTCCACGACCTGTCGGCGCTTCATGCCGCTCGGCCCGTGCAGAAAGCGCCGGTAGTGTTCAACCCGACCGATGAGGCGCTCGGGCGGAGCTTCGTCCGTAAGCACTGAGAACGGGCGTCGATCGCGTCGAACTCCGACCGGCGCGCGCAACTCTCTAGCCGGAGCGTGAGCGCAACGAGATTGTCGGCTAAAGCGAGGCTTTGTGCGACCGCGCGATTACCGACCGGAGTCCGGCCGCCGATCTCACAAAGTTACGTTTGCCTGCATCAGCCTCAGCTCCAAATTGTCACCTTCGCTTACTCTTTGGGGAAGAGCCGAAAATCACCGAGGGCACAAGGAACGCACTTTAACATGTGTAGTTTTGTGCCGATTGATTTCGTGAAACGATCTCATCTTTGGCCGGGATTCTGCTAGTGATTGCATATGGCCTTGATGGCCTCACCTCAAACAACGCTGACGTGACGGTGATCGGGGCAGGTCCCGCCGGCATCACGCTCGCACTCGAGTGTGCTCGGCTTGGGAGGTCGGTCCTGTTGCTTGAAAGCGGCGCGAAGAGCCGATCGTACGAAACGCAACAACCAACTCTCCTCCGCGAGGATAATCGAAACAAGCAGTCACCACGACATGGCGGCTTGCATTGCTAGACGCTTTAGCGGGACCTCAAACCTTTGGGGCGCGAGGTGCCAGCGACTCGATCCTATCGACTTTACAGCACGGCCAGGGATCGACCCGAAATGGCCTATCGCGTTCAATGAACTCCTTCCATTTTACGAAGCCAGCTGTACGTACGCTTCGTGTGGTGAGCCGGCCTTCACCGCTGCCGTAACGAATGACGTGCTTCACGACCGCACGCTGGTCGATTCTCATCGGCTAGAGCGATTTTCCGACAAACCGAGATTTCAAAGAGCCCACTGAAGGTCGCTATCATCTTCGCACATCGATGTCCGTCTCAATGCGACGGTAGTTGAGTTCGTCCTTCGAGAGAATGGATCGATTGGAGAAATCGTCGTGGCCGGACCTCGTCCGGCATAGCCTGCGGAGGACTCGAAAGCGCTAGGCTACTACTAACGATTCAGCGCAAACAACCGGCCATAGCATGCCACATCCGCGTCCTCTCACCACATCAAAGGTTAAGGGGGACGCGGCAGCACTATCTGCCGCAAGGTCGCGGCCACCCACAGCAGGTTCTCCCAGTCGTCGGATTGCTGCGCAAGGGCAGCCGGTGCTCGATCCGATCAGCACGATCTTCGCCCAAAGCCCCGCCGCAATCTGCGGCGGCTTCAGTTCGTCTGCCGCCGGGCTCGCCAAGCCGGTCTTGCCGTGATTGATACGGTACCTGTCAACTTCACGCCTTCTCCGTTCATCGCGGAGTGTATCCAATCTCTATTCCTTGAACGTGCAGCTATCCCTGCCTGACGGCAGGTGAACTCACAATAGGCGCTTTCATCGACGTCCTGCAATCGCCCCCATCGGCTCACGTCATAGACGAGAATGTGATCGAACTCGGCCCGGCCGCTACGCACGTCGTCAATTAGCTCGATCAACTCGCGAAGCTCGATCCGAAGACCACTTCGGCCTTCGTCCGTATAAGTGCGAACGATTGTGAGGTCATGCTGCGCGGCATAGACAGCAATGGCGGCAGCCTGGTTCTGAGTGGAGAAATGCTGGTGGTCCGTTGACATCCGGACGTATTGGGCCGCCCGCCCCGCATTTGTCGGCGACAGCAGATCATGCGCACCTCCGCTACAAAGCCGCTCCCCTTCCGTTGGCGCGATCACCAGGGAAATGAAAAGCCGTGCTTGCTCAGCCACCCAAGCACGGCTGAGCAGGAGAGGGAAACAGTCCGCCCCACAGCCACGAGCGCCAGCGCGCCGCGCTGATGGAGCGAAGATACAGGAGCGCTCCAAGCAAGGTTCCGTAGTTTCTTCTGAAGTCGCCGTTGAGCTTGGCAATCTTCGACAGATCGCAAGAAGTCTCGACCTCGTCGGCCAATCGCTGGCCTCCCAATGGTTAGAGCCAGCACCCTATAACACCTGCTTTGCCCGACGGCTCAAGTCAAAATTCGGCAATATCGAATTTAATGTTTTGAGGCAGAAGTCTCTCTTGACCAAGCCGGGGCGCACATTCTCCAATACCTCCAGCTCTATGCAGACGTTCTAGCGACGGAGAAAAGGCCCGACAGCGTGAACCGACCGGCTCTGAGTTGTTGACAGCCAGACACCTAGGCACGAAGCTTGCTCCCATTAGACGTCGCCAATCTTGCTTTTCTACTCTAGATTTCTTGTATCCATATGGAGGCACCGTGACCGACGAGAAAATCGCCCGTCTGCGCGCTCATGACAGTAACATCAGTCGATATCGACGACTGCTTAAAACTAATCTCTCAGACCCTGAGCGCCGGTTTTTGGAACAGCGCCTGAGCGAGGAAAGGTCGGCAGTCGAGAGCTTGGCTCATCCTGCTCCCACCTCACGGGCTGAGCACGGCCAGTCAGTCTGAGTTCGGCGCTTTCGTTTGGGCCCCGTATGTCACCCCGCGATGGGCAGTATCTCGCGCGTATTTAGAGCTACTAGCAATGGATAATTTGCGACGTACTTACGATGCCGCTTTGATGACGGCATGCGCAGTCAACGTCTATACACGAAATGGGCCGGATATTATCCGCCCCGCAGCCCCGCTGAGTGGTTGGCTGACGGGCATGTGACATGCGGCATAGTGTCTGAACGGGCCGCTACGATCCCATGGTCGACGTACGGCTTGATACGCTCCCGCACAGGATCAGCGGTGGTCGTGCGTAGGCTTGCGCCTGGTCTGCTCAGCACGCGGCACCGCAGGATCTGTGCATATCGTCCCGAACTGGCATGACAGTCGCGGGCAAGTCAGGCCAAGCATGGGCGCTTGAGTTTTGATTCCAGCGATGAAGCACGTCACCGATCGCCCTTTTGCCGCTCCACAAGCAGCAGCCCGTAAGCTGATCGAGCTCGCCGCCAGCATCGATCCGGAGTAGGATGGCCGCATCATCCAAATTGAGAAGATCAACAACCCCTTCCTCTCGACGCTGAAGGGGAGCGGCACGGAGTTCGGCGCCGGCATCAGGTGCGCTGTCGAAAAGAGCTGGCTCGAGCTCCACGAAAGCGGGACCTATGTGCGCCTGCTGACAACTGGCGATGGTCCGTTCGGTCAATAGATCAGCGTTAAGGAGAACCACGCCGCGAGTGACGCGCAGACACAAATTCCAAGATAAGGCAATGCAAGGCACATCGGGCTTATCCCTCCGAAACGCAAATATGAGTCATTATGTCATGTTTGGACGACGAATGCTACTGGCTGGCTGGCGGAGCGTCCCCGGCCTAACCTACCCAAGACCCTCCAGACGGGCCGTCTCTCCTTCGATGGAGGCCGCGTCTAGCTTTGCTCGGTGGATCGTGCGGCTAATTCCCGGCCCAGCTCCTTCAAGCGGCTGCCGATCCAATTGCGAGTACCGGCCTAGGCCGCGCGCGATGCAGCGGGAACATCGCATCCACCGAACCGTTGATGCCTGCTGGTTCCCCTCCGCAACAGCCATCCGCATGCAAAACCTGATTTCGGTGTCGATCCTATTAGTGGGTTTAGCGCTCGCTCTCCTGGGCGCGTGGCTTCTTTGGGGGCCACTGAGCGTGCTCGTTGTTTCTGGCGCAGCACTCTTCGCATATGGCCTGGCCTCGATCGATTAGGAGAGGCCGAAGAGGCCTCCCACTGAGGGCGCGTTAATGCTCCTTACGGAGCTTTTTGATGAGTTCCTTCTGGTCCTCGATGTGCTCTTGCACGGCCTGCCGGGCTTCATCCTCCCGGGTGGGCTGGGGCTTGGGCTGCGGCGGTTCATTGTTACTCACGCATAGAGCCTTAGAACAAGACAGGCCGCTGCGAAAATCAACTTGGGCTACCATGGATAGGAACAGGCCAGCACCCGGAACGCCAGCAAACAGGGAAAAGCCGCAGCGTGGTTCCAGCGCCACTGCGGCATTCCCGGACAACTTGAAATCGGATGGTATTTAAATCGCGCCGGTGTTCTCACAGTAGAACACCCCGTTCCGAAATGGAGTCGGTAGAACTACCGGAGTCCGCTGTTCTACCGATTGTCGTTAAAGGGCGGAGATGACATCGCTCGCTCTCCAACCCCCAATGCTGCCGGCTGCCGGCTGCCGATCCAATTGCGGATTGGAGCGCCGAGAGTGCCAGGCCGGAAGAAAAACCCGCCGACCTTGTGAGCCGACGGGGAGTTGGAGATAGCGAGAGGCGGACACCTATCGCTTCGCCATGTGTAGCACAGCAGCCCATCCACACGCCGGCGCACTCAACTCAACCTTAACGACTTAAGAATAATCTCGGTCGCTGGGACGGGGCCGTGGGGGACATACGCGGCCTTGTGCTTGTGGTTGAGGGCCTGCCAGCTCAGCCAGCCCCGGCGGGCCCTCCCACACCTTGATGCACGTTAAGCCTGCCGCCGATTGTGAACTAGATCATATTGCAACGGAGGAATGTGCGGTACGATTATTTTACCGGGGCTGGCTCCATATTTTACTTAGACCTTTTCCACCCGGATTTTTTTGACCGCGCTGGGCCGCAGCAGTATCCCCCTGCTGCGGCCTTCGCCGTGCCGGCTGCGGCCCTCTGGATAACGGCATGGTGAACGAAACCGTTTGCCGCCTCGCGCGAAGCACTCCCGAAATGGTCCGGGTCTAACCTCCATTCATTGACGAGGGGCTTTCAAAATGATCACGCTCAAAGCAATTGCGCTTCTTGTCGGTGCCGGGTGTATCCTCGCAGTTTATTCGGGTGAGTTGGGTGCTGACGTGGTTCTCGCCATCGTCTCTTGCTTCTCGTAGCGAAAAGGCCCGCCAGCGTAAGCCAGCGGCCCGTGTCGGTCGGGTCTACCAGGCGGCGAAGCGCTTGCCGCAGGTCGTCTGCTTCTTTGCCGCCCATAAATTCGAGGAGCAGATGACGGGCCATCATTGTATCCCAGTCGGCATCCTTGTCGGTATCTATGCAACACGCAACGAGCACTTCAAATTTCGCTCGTCTGCCGTCTGCTGTGCGCGTTCACCAGCTCTTCAATTTCGTCATGGTAGGGCTCGGTGAGCTTAACCAGACGCTCGTGCTCTTTGCTTTCAGCGTCTGGGTGATGAAGTTCCAGTGCTGCTTGCTTTCCATGTCTGGCCGAGTCAGGCTGAGGGCCTTGTTGGGTTACCGCTGGCGGTCTGCGGCGTGGTCCGGAACGTGCAGGCCAACAATTCTTATGATGCATCTCTAGCCACCGACAAGGACTGCTTGGCCCGCTTAGGCGCAACCGGCCGTGAGGAGGCTCAGAGGTCGGCGATGGATACTGATGTCGAACCTTCAGCGCACAATCAAACGTACAATCAACTCGCGGCATCGCCAGCCTGACATCGAGTCAGTCTGTCGCACGTTGCCGGCCGAGACTAAAGATCTGGTAGAGCGTGCAGCGCTGCTTAAGATCGCCGACAATTACAGGCGTCGCTCGGAAACGTAGGCAGTAGCGAGCGGGCAGCCCTTGGTTCCAAGCGCGCTGCCTCGGCTCTGGCCTGAGCTCAATGAAAAACCCCAGTGCCTTGGAGCGCGCACTGGGGTGTTCGAAAAAGGAACTGGTCAAGCAATGGTCTTTGATAGCAGCAAGCACGCTCATCACCTGTGAGCTAGTTCGTACGTGGCCGATTTCATCACCCACGACGCGCACCGCTGAGCTTCAGGAACGCATGGCGTCAATCGCGTGGGCAATCAGGATTGCAACGCTGAGCCCGATTACGATTACTATCAGCCAAGTGATCACGTTCGTCTCCAGTTATGGAGTGAACGCGCTCAACCGCGCACAGTCAAAAACAACTCGCTGAAAAGCTCAATTCGGCGCTGCGCTGAGGATTCCTGACAATCTTGCGCCCGCAGTCAGCCCTATCGGCGGAAGGCCAGCAAAAGAAGGACACCAACAACGCACGCTGCGAGTAACAGTAGCAAAGTACTCACGGCCTCCCCCGAATCATCAGGGATTTGCATGGGGACTTACATCTTCCGCGAGCGGGCCCAAGCTCCTCACGACAAACCCGAGGCCCAGAAGGCGACTATCCAGACGATGGCACCCGATCCCGTCCGCATCCGTAAGCACGAGGCTGCACCCCAAACCGGCAGCTACGAAGTCTGCTTCGCCGATGGTCGGCCGTGCGTTTGCATCTATTGGACGATCTCGCCGGACGGCGCCTCGGGGCTGATCGGCTGACCGGAGCAGAAGCGCTACAGAAGGCCCGCGCACTCGCACGAGCGGAGTTGCCCGCTATCGAAAGACGAAATGAACAAAGGCTGGGGGCGGCCGTTCGGAGATCCGATCGAAGTGGCCGGCACAAAGCTGGTGACGCTGCTCGACGCAGCCAAGTACATCACAGCGCTACCGAGGAAAGAGCACTCCGCGCCGGAATGGCAAGCTGCGATGGGAGCGCTATCCTGGTTGCAGAACGCGGCGGCCCGACGATGTTCGCCCGTATCAGGGTCATGCGGGCCTTGAACCGGCACTACTTCGCCGAATTGAATCCGAAAAGCAACGAGCGGCATTGGAGCCGCCGCAAGCTGAAGAGGGACAAATGAAAAAGGCCGCCAACTGAGGCGGCCCAACGCTCGTCCTATTGGACTAATCTAGCCGATGTTATTCCAAGTACCTGAACTGCCTTGCGATCCGCGTTGCCAAATGGGATCGCTCCCTGGCTAGCTCACTTCGATACTCGGACACGTCATGTCCATCCTGCTCAAGAACCTCGATCAGAAGTGTCTGATCGTGCACATAAGTCGCCTTGTCAGCGAACTCTCGCGTCAAAAGAGTGAGCTCATCATCTGCGGTCACGGCAATCTCATTGTACAATGGTGCGGCGCTGAAGGGCCTTTATCTTGCATCCATAGTACTTACAGAGAGTTACGCGCGTCCCGTGGACCGCCCTACCTTGGGACGGCCGGCGCGGCAACGAAACAAGCTCGGTCCGCAAAGCAAGTCCGGACACGTTCACTCCTGAACACCTTGAACGCGTCATTTACCATCTTGATGTAGCATGATGGTCCGCAGCGCTTTTGCTGGCTTGAAATCAATGTCCAACAATCGACAAGAAGTCCGTCCGTGGTCACATGAAGAAGAGGCACAACTGCTTGCGCTGCTCGATCAAGGGAAGACTGCAACCGAGATCGGCGAGCGGCTTGGTCGGTCGCGTCAGGCCGTCTATGGTCGACTGCAACGTTTCCACAAGCAGCGAGGTCGAGTAAGCCGCACCAGCGGACGTGCGTTCGCCCAATGGATCGGTCAGCCCATCTAGGAAGCGCCGTGCAGTCGGGCATGGCGACGCGGGCTGACCTGGAGGACGCAACGCTACGAACGGCAATCTCGGCGCGACCGGGGTCGGCTTAACCCTACTGCTCTAGCTTAATTCCAGAGTTCGGTTGCGCGGTTCGATCGCCCTATTGCGGTGCTGCTACCGGACAATTGCCCCCGATAGCCCCTGTCCGGGTCTACCATGCGAAGTCGGCGCGCCATCATATCCGGCGCGTCGGCCTCGTTTCTCTGAACACGGTTGCTCGGCATGGAATTGGAGCAGTTGAGCGATACTAGCCTTCTCGCACGAGATCGCGCAGGCGCTCGGCAGAACAGAGAAGGCGGTACGAGGCCGCGTCCAGCTACACAACATCCCGTCAACTGTTGACTTTGAAGAGAAGAAGCTAGGCTTCCGATTCAAAGAGGCCAGGGCCCAGATCGCCCAAACAGGGAAAAGCCGTTCCACACAGACGCCGCGGCCAACTCAGCAGGTGGCGCACCAGCCATCAGGAAATGGTAACAGAGGCCAGACGTCCGTGTTGTCATTCGCAGCCTTGGGCTCGGCGTCGATTGGCCGAGTTAGTGAACGACGCCGCGCAGGAGACGCACCCAGCCCCCCAAAAAAGCGCTTGTCGGAAGGCCCTGTGCTGAAGTGCGGGAACTCTATCGCTTTTAAATAGCCACATCAAATAGATTAAATATTTGACTTGCGCATTCACGAAATGGTTGAATGGCTCCGTCCTGCCGCCATGCGCGGTATTTAGGGCAGACGATTGTCCTTTGAATTTTCCCAGTGGCTGATGATCGCAGGGGATCTGTCGGCTTTGCCGCTCCTCGACTCCCATGATCCGCAATTGCTTGCGCGAAGCGAGGGTTAGTGATGGCTGTCAAACTCGAATGGGGGCTGCTTGAGGCCATGACGAACGTCCGCAACGAAGCGAGCAAGGCCCGAGACTTTATCATCCAATCCCATGATGGATACGTGCAGGGGCAGATCGTCGTGCCTGACGACGCCGATCAGTTCGTCATGGTAGCATGTGAAATCCGGCTTCTCGAGCTGTTAAAGGATGCCATCAAGGAACTGGAACGGTGAAAGCGTCGAGGGTCCGCTACGTCACGCGTCCGTTAATTTCATCGAGTCTTCGAGACGCTTTGTCGGCATGAGTTTTGAGAAACTGAGCGATGCCAGCGTTCTTCATCTTTATGAAAACATCAGGCAGCAACTAGATTCCGACATCAGAAATGGTCGTTACCGATTCATGGGTGAAGCGGCTAAACGGCGAGCCGAGGATCTACGCGCGGAGATCGATCGCCGGCAACTGTATGCGCCGCCGATCGATTGGCCGTAATGCGCGAAATTACGGAAAGGATTCATTCATGCGCTGGTCACGATCTGAGGATGAGCAATTTCAGTCACTCGTTGAATCAGGCGCGTCAATTGACGACATAGCTAATTCATTGATGAGGACGGCCGCGCAGCTCCGTGCGCGAGCTTACCATTTGGGATTCCCGCTCAAGTGGTTTAGGCGGACGACCGCCTCAAAATAGTCAGTTAACCGGCGGTGTCGAAGAATGGATCTTGAACTGACAAACTTGCACCGGGCACTTGGATATCTCAGCGAAACACCAGCGTTGCGAGAGTGCGATGTTCACGGCATACGTAGGCTTTGTCGTCGGCGCCATGTGCCGCCGGGGCGCTGTTGCGCTGTCCTCGCCACTGTTCGCAAACCGAGGATGCTTTGTTCTCTCCTCATTGGAGTGTGAGCCATGTGCAAAAAATGCGCAAAGATCCATGATAAGATTGCCCAGTTTCGCACACTCGGAGTGATCCTTAGTACTCAACAGCAAAAAGAAGCAGCGACCCAAAAGGCAAAGGATCTTGAGATACTAAAATTAGCGCTCCACAAGACATTACCCTTTGAAGCGAGGTAACTTTCCAAGATCGATCCGGCCGGAGCTTCGAGACGGAGAAAGTCGAGACCAACCGATCCCTTTCGGGCGTAACACTCGCACGTTAGAGCGTCGAAGTTCAGTCTCGAGTTCAGTCACCGCGACCTCAAGGCGCAAACTTCGAAGCTCGTCCATAGTCTTGCGAATTTCTTCTTCCGACAGTCGCGTGGGCTTTGAAAAAAAGGGTAGCCACATGAAATCGCCTCTCTTTGTCGAAAGACGCCGGGCGGCTCATTTAGTTGCTCTTAGGTCCAAAAAAAGAAGTGGAACCTGGAAACTTGATTCGAGTTTGGAGTTAGCAAACGGTCTCCATGCTTCATTCAAAAAGCTGGACGTAGAGGTATCCCAAGGGCTGCCAGATCAACCATCCGATGGTGGCAAGCCAAACCAGCGTGACAACGCCCGCTCCCGCGGTGAATGCGAGGGCGATCCAAAAGTCGACCGCCTTCCGATGGTCATTCGGAGCGTCGACTCGCCCTTGTGTTTTTTCCAGCATGTAAAAGTCCTATTTCGACGACTTCCAGTGCGCGGCGCAGGTCAACAGACGCCGCCTGAAATATACGTCATTACTCAACGTTAAGGGCCGCTGGCCGCCCCTCTCATAGGAGCGGGACTGAACGGACTACCGCCTCCGCATAAACCGTGCAGCCGTCGTGCCGAGATCGCCGCGCGCAGCCGTAGCCGCACAGCCCGCTGGCAAGAATGCGCGGAGCGCGATGGCGACATTCGAATTGAGATCGATCAAAAGCCGTCCCTTTGCCAAGTTTCCCCTACGCCGTGCTGGCCGTAAGCGTTCCTCCATGCGGCATTCTCTTTGCCGCCTCGGCGGCTTTATGCTGTTCGGCCAGCCGGTCTACTCCTCCGCCAATCCATGGCAGATGACGTTCGGCATTGAGGTCTGATCCGTGACACTCGTCCGTACCGCGCTGCGCGTCGCCGTTTCTCCACAAGGCTTGACTCTCCGAAGCTGGCGCCCCGTAATTATGGTTTTGGAGTGCTGGTTATGGACAACCGCTTTTTGCTCTCGGCATTCGTTGGTGTCTTTTTCTTCGTTCTTATCGTGGCATCGATCACAACTTACCGGCACATTTCGCATCGGTGGGAGCCAGTGATTTCTCGGCCGAGTTGACGATCGCGACAAAACAAAGAGACCAGCGAAGGCGTTCCCTGAGAGAGTCGGCCCCGAGCTCCAGGCTAAGATGGTCAAGGCCATCCCTGCGAAGATGCTGGGGCGCCTGCTGACGCAGGACGTCTCGGCATGGTCCTGCTCCAGATCGCGCCGACCTCCTGCTGCCCATCCTGCTTGGCTGTGGTGGTGGTCGAGGCTTCCGAGGGACGGCTCGTCGTCGAGGTCATTCTCTGCGGGGTCGTCGTCCCCGCCTGGGTTGTCGTCCTCCCGGTCGGCTGAAACGTCGTCCTCCAGCTCGGTCATGACGTAAGGGTCTGATTGATCAAGGAAGGATATCAGGCCGGTCGATCTCCGCCTCTGCCTTCTTCCTGAGTCTGCGGAGGCGCCTGAGGGCTGTTTCTCTGGTGCGCTGTTGGATAGCCGAGGCGTGCCATAATCTCGCCGGAGGAGTCCTCTGGCCGTTGTAGGGTTATAATCATGGTGGATGCTCACTGGATTGGCTTTCAAGGGCCATTGTCGGGGTCAGACCGGCAGCCGGGGGCTAGAAACCTGCCAGTGAGACAGACCCGGCGCTTTTGGGCCTTGCGGCCTTGGACATAACGGCGGCCCCCCGGCCAAAGGCCGGACAGCACATGGCACACGGGCATTTGCCGCCGGGATAGCGGTTAAGATTCAGCATGTGACACGGGCAGCACTGGTTTGGGTTTCTAGGCCCACCCGAATCATGCACTTACTGCGTCTGATTTTTAAGGACTACTTTCGAGCGAGGCTTCACATGGGAAGGCCTGCCGTAGTTCGGACCATTACAATCACAATCGATGGTGTTGCGCATCACGGGACATATTTCGTCCAGAACTGCGCCGTGTACGTGCAATCGGTTCTCGGAAGCAAGGCAACCCACGTAGGCGGGTCGCCCCCGGAATCTGTTGCGAAGCTGCTCCTCTCGGAAATCATTCGCAGCCGTATTGAGGCAGTAGGGCGCGCCTGAGTCGCGGCGGGCGGGTGGCAGGAGCTTGCCTTTGAGTGCTTCCGATTGAGTCCCCCTCCGCAGGATCTTACGGCTTAAACGCTGTGGAAATGGGGGCGCCGTGACAGAACGCGATGTACTTGCCGAACTCGACGAGCAGGTAATAAAGATTTCGGCCGAAACCCTTGCGATGCAGTTCGTCTTAACTTGCCTGCTTCAGAGGCTTGGCGCACTCAACGTGGGCTTCACCATTTTGCAAGCGTTCGATGATGCCGCGAACCACTCTGAGCAATTCAGTATTGGCGCTGGGAAGAAAGCCGGTCACCTGCCGGAAACGCTCCGCATCATCGAGCAAATGAGGTTGATGCTGGTAGGCGAAGGCAAGCCTCGCCGCGAGGTTTAGGTCACTCGGCGTCATTTAAGCCAAC
Source organism: Bradyrhizobium sp. URHA0013 (assembly GCF_000518345.1). Classification (NCBI taxonomy): domain Bacteria; kingdom Pseudomonadati; phylum Pseudomonadota; class Alphaproteobacteria; order Hyphomicrobiales; family Nitrobacteraceae; genus Bradyrhizobium; species Bradyrhizobium sp. URHA0013. Next base: position 21,552 of record NZ_JADK01000013.1, read on the forward strand.
CCCATCGTCGGGTAGACCAGCGGCCGGTTGAAGTTGCTGTTTGCGACCACGGGCGCGCCGCCGGGTTCGCTGAGCACAGTGCCACCGCATCCCCTTCGTCCGGGCTCGGCATGCCCCGTTTCTTCATGTCGTCCTTGCTCTCCAGCACAAGCCGGCCATCACTCATGTAGCGGTAGCCAGGGCCGCAGATGTCGGTTTGCAGGCTGTCGCTATCCGGCAGGGAGAAGCTGGAGCCCTCCAGAGCGCTCTTCAGATGCGACCACATCTCGGCCCTGCGGTTGGCAGGGCCGCCAGACGGCTTGCCGCTTTCATCCAAGGGCGGAGACTGGGGGGCTTTGAACCGAAGTTGACGGCATTGAGCAAGCCGCTGCCGAACGAGCCGCCATAGCCTTGCTCCACCATCCGGTCATAGATGCCGGCGCCAAGGCCGCCCACGTCGATATTCACCTTGGCGGGCTTGCCGTCCCGCATGATCTGAGCAACCCAGCCGGCAACCTGCATCGCGTCGAGGTGCTTTCGCTTCTCGATCCCGCTCGATACGCTGCCGCGATGCCACGCAATGGCCGTGCTGTCAGCACCGAACGGGGCTGAATTGACGCCAACGATCAGCGGTCCGGTTCCCTTGTGCTCGCGCTTCCGAGCCCGCAGCACCAGCTCGTGCGGAATGAAGCTGTCGAAGCTGGAGGCCAGGAAGGCCTCATCCGGGGTCGGCGATATCCCTGCGAGCGCCATTAGGTCAGGGCGTGACCGTTCAGCGCCGAGCCCCACAGCTAGGCGATCCCTTTGTGCCGGCGAGCCGGCCAGACATTCAAAGGCCAGTTCCAGCACATGGCAGCTCCAGGGGTTACGGAGAAGCAACGCTAACAGCCCGTCTTAGAACAGTGTCTCGTCCAGGACACCGACAGGCTGTCACCTCGCGCTCCGACATCCTCCCGATTTTCCGCGCATTGAAGTCAACGCTCTGCATTTACCCTACCCCTCAAGCTTAATTTCGGAGTTCGGTTGCGCTGATAGCAGCACAGACTAGGGTTGAATTCACCGGACATTGCCCCCTTACCCGTCCGGGCCTGCCCCAACGAAGCCGGTGAGCCATCATATTCGGCTGACCGGCTTTGGCTCTTAAAAGCAGAGCAGTGCGCAGGAAGGACGAATCGAGGCAACACGTGATCGCTCAATAGCGCCGCGCGCTTGTCTTGCGTGTCGAGCACCGAAAGAGGACGATCCGCCCGAGCCGCCGAAGAAACCCATCTGACAGCTATCGAGCAGAGCCCGACCAGTCATCTAAATTCGCCATAACACACCCGCGAGCGCGGATTGCCAAAAAGAGTTTTGAGAAGTTGAGCGACGCCAGCCTTCTGTATCTCTACGAGAACATCCGACAGCAGGCCGCAGCCGACATACGCAACGGTCCATACCATTTTTTGGGTGAAGCGGCCAAAGAGCGAGCCGAGGAAATCCGCAGGGAGAATGATCGCCGGGATCTCTTTGCGCTGCCATCAACTGGCCATCTCGGTCGGAGTAGTCAATTCAGCCTTGCAGAGACCATTTGCCAAGGCTTAATCCACATCAAGTTCCCGGCTCCGCTTTTTTTTGACCTGGAGCAACCAAACAAGCCACCCGGCGTCTTTTGGAGAGTGAGGCGACTTCGATGTGACTATCTTTTTCTCAAAGCCGGCGCGGCTGTCGGAAGAAGAGATTAGCAAGGCTATGGATGAGCATCGGAACTTACGGCTTGAGGTCGCGGTGACGGAACTCCAGTCTGCAATTTGGCATGTTAAGGTGCGAGTGTTACTCCCGAGAGGAGTCAACGGGTCCCGCGCTTGCCCGTTGTCAACCTACGGCCGATCGCATCGGTAGGTGAGTGGCGTCGCAACCGGACCAGTAACGTGAAGTTTGATTTCCCAACGATCACCACGGCGAATGAATTTAAACGCACGCGAACAGGCGAGGACGGGTTGCGTGGCGGATGCGGTGAACATTGAGCGGCAGCGCACAAGCCGACGCCGCTCGCATGTCCAGATCACTTGGGCCGTCGCAGTTGTCGTAGCAATGTTAGGATGGATCAGCGCGATCGGCTGGGCATTCTGGAACACGGTGCAGTGGCTTTTTAGATAAAAACGGCAGCCGGCTTTAGAACCAAATCTGCGCCAGCTTGACGGCCGCGCAGATGATCATTCCCCATAGCGCAATGTTGATCTGTATCGTTCGGGCCATGAACCACCTGACGCGTTGGTGAATACGTGTGCTTTGACGATGGCAAGAGAATGTCAACGATTCGCTAAGTTCCACATTTGAGCACCAGTGTGATGCAACCACCAGCATCTTTCATTTCGCTCTTGCGAAGTCGCGCGACATTGGAGCTGGCAGACTCTGTTCGACGGTATGATTTCTCAGAATTCGATGTCGCGGCTGTCCACCCCCAAACGATTGACCTGACCTCCGCGGCGAACTGGATACCGCGGGTCCCTTCGCTGCGGCCCGCGATCAAAAAAGGCCGGGTTCAAGATGTACAAGAGCTAGCCGGCCCCGCCCGCAAATTTGGCGGAACCGAAAGCTGCTTATCGCGCATTGCGTTCGGAATTGGGAGGCGCGGCTAGCAGTGTTTTAGATCCTGTCATCCAGCGGCAGCCGCTTGGCTACCTCCGCGACCGATGCGCGGCTACAGCCCGTCATGTCCTGTATAAAGCTCCATGAGCGCCCCTCGGCGATCAGGCTGGCAATCCCCCGGGACGAGGTCAACAAGGAGACGCCGCTCGCGCCGTTGCGCTGGTCCATCGCCCATCTCGACAACACCTCGCCCCAAACGCTGGCGCGCATGAAAGCCCTTGGTGTCGGCTGGACCATGCAGGACGCGATGTATCTCGGAGGCGACCGTATCGTGGCGCAGGCCGGCGAAGCCGCGCGCAGCATGCCGCCCATCGTCACGGCGTTACGCATTGGGGTCCATGTCGGGGCCGGCACGGATGCCGCATCGGGTCGCATCCTATAATCCGTTCGTGGCGCTGCAATGGATGCTCGACGGCAAGACCGTCGGCGGACTGTCGACGCGCGGCCCGGACGAAACACCTGGCCGAGAAGACGCCTTGCGGCTGTATACCGTTGGAAGCGCGTGGTTCTGCTTCAACGAGACGCGGCCCGGCACGCTGGACACCGGCAAGCTCGCCGACTTCGCGATTCTCGATCGGGATTTCATGTCCGTCCGCGTCGAGCAGATTGGCGCCACGGCGTCCCTGCTGACGGTCGTGGGCGGCAAGGTCGTCTACGCGGCGGATGCTTTCGCGAGCGCGAAATGAGAGCTGGAGGCCTGAAGGCGAGCATCTGAGCCCTGCGAGCTTCGCGTGGCGCAGCCGCGCGGAGAACGAGGGGCGACGCGTGGTGTGCGGCGCAGCCTGAACCAGGTGAGAGCAACTAAATCCCCGATCCGGCATTATCCTCGCGAGCCGTTTCGCGGAGGTCTCACGATGGAAGACCAGAATCGGATGACCCTGGTTTTGAGTGCTGTCGCCCTCGCCGTTGCCATCGTGGCCACGATCACGATGGAGCGCGTCAACATGCCTGCGCTCAGCAACGACGCAGCTCCCGGAACAGTCGGCCTAGCCAGGCCGCACCCACCACTGGACCGCGCGGCCGGTGAGCCGATCCAGACGGTCGGCGGCCCCTCCAGCGCGAGTATTCGCGGACGTCCCTGATCGAACGCCGGTATTACGGCACAGCACTCTTGATGATTTCTGCCGCTTTCGCGGGTTCAATATCCTATACAAGGCGCCCGTCCCCCTACCGCGGCAGGAGCCATCCATGACCAGTGAAAAAGGCCCGAACATCAAGAAAAAGCAGAAATGCAAGAACTGCGAGGGCAAAGGCCTGCTCAAGAAGGGCGACAAGGTGGTGAAGTGCCAGCGCTGCAAGGGCACGGGCGTGCGGTGATGATGGGGTGATGGGGTGATGACCTCCTCGCCCCGCTATGCCGCGCGGACGCCGCCGGCAAAATGCTTCTCGACGATATATTTCGAGTAAACGACGATCGGCTCGACCAGCTCGAAGTCGGTCGCGCCGCCGACATAGAATGTGCGGTCGGCGCCCTGCATACGAGCGAGGTCGGCGTAGATGCCGGTCTTGATCTGGTCCGGGGTGAAGTGCTGGAAGTAGGTGAACTCGTCGAACGTGTGCCAGCGCGGCTGGCTGGTGTCGATCGTGCCGCCGAGCAGCTTGGTCAGGCGCTTGACCTCCGCGATGGCCTCATCGCCGGTCTGCTTGTCCCTGGGGCGCGTGTAGAACTGCGTGAACATGTTGCCGCTGTCCTGAAACTGCCGCGCGACCGCCCACGGCGTGCCCTGTTCGGTGAGCGGCAGCACCGGCGCGACCGGCGCCTTCATCGTCATGTCGATCCAGAACGTCGTCATGCAATACGGATTGAACTTGATCTCGTGATTCACTTTCTGCTCCGCGTCATTGGGAGCAAGGCCGAGCTGCGTGAACACATCCTTCGTCAACGGACAGGCGAGCACCAGATAATCATAGAGCTTGCTGTCCTTGACGATCTTGAGGTCGTTCAGATCCTGTTCGGGATACTCCATGTCGATCCGGACACCGGCGGCCGTGCGCTCGATTTTGGTGATGTTGACATTGAGCCGGACGTTGAGGCGCCAGGACACCCGTTCCCACAGCCGCTGAAACCCGTCGGTGAAGCGCCGCGGCCAGCTCCCGATGATCCAGTTGACCGGGCCGAGCCCGAACACCATCGGAAAGAACGTCCGAACCGACATGTAGCGCAGCGCATAGGGCGTCGCGATGTCGTCGAGCTGGCCGTAGCCCATGATCGTGATCGGAAACTGGAACAGGGTGGCGAGCGGCATCAGATCCTGTTTTGCGAGCCAGGACTTGAAGTCGACGCAGAGCTCGGGGCGCTCGTGGATCTTGTCGAGATAGTCAGGTGCATCGATGACGCCGCTCAGCTGCCAGCGGATATAGAGATATCGAACCGCCGCCCAGAGGAAGGTCCACACCGAGATCGTGGACTTGGTGTAGGGGTCGTTTAGCACAGCCTCCATGAGCGATCGGTACGTAAAGCTGTTGCCATCAGGCGCGATGTCGATCGAGGTATAGGGCTCTTCGGCATAGGTGGTCGCGCCGACCTCCTCCGCGATCTCCAGCGTCTCCTGGTAGGCCCAGGTGACGTAATTGGCGCCGATTTCATAGCTCATGCCGTCGACGGTGAGACTCTTGCAGAGCCCGCCGATCTGGCCGAGCTTCTCCAGCACCGTGACATTGTGAAACCCGTTCTTCGACAGGAACCATGCGGTCGACAGGCCCGCCGGGCCCGCGCCGATGACGGCAATGGTCGCGTGGCAGTCGACGGCGTCGATGCGGGTCATGGTTTTTCCAGGGTGAAGCGCGGATGTGTCGGGCCGATCCCGACGATGACGCCGTGACGCGGTGGTATCGTTCAACTTGAGATCGGTCATGAGCCGGCATGCATACTGCTGGTTTTCCCGCGGCCGCGCAAGCTGTGATTGTGATCGATTCCGCCATCCCGCAATGGGAGCCGTCCCGGCGTGTGCAACCTCGATTGGCACTTCCGGCGGCAAGGCGCGTTGCGGTCTTTTCGAGGGAGATGCAGATGACCAAGACCGACGCGCAAGGCGCCAAGACCGGGACATCGCCGACGGATTCGCCGGTGCTCAACCCCGGCGATGAAGCCGCACGGGGGACGACGGGCACCGGCGAAGACGTGTGCCCCGATTGCCATGGCAAGGGGCGGATCGACGGCGCTCCCTGCGCGACGTGCGGCGGCAGCGGCACCGTGATCCGGGCCGTCGGCGGGGCCTGAGCAGCTCGGGGCGCTTGCGCCCGGCTGTGACTCTCGATCGCAGCTTCATTGTTCCAGCAACGAACAGCCTGCATCCGTGTTTTCGGGATGCGAGACACAATGAGGCGCGCCATGACCAGGGATCCCGGACTGAAGCCCGACGATTTTCCCATCGAAGCCGACAAGGACAAGCTCAGGACCCACAAGGGCGAGCCGGTGGCCTCGGCCGAGTCGGAGAAGATCGCGGATCAGATCGCCGAACGGCTGAACGAGCATGCCCACCGGGAAGAGCAGGATCGTTGGTCGGCCTAGGCGCTTCGCCTTGCCCGGCATCCATCCGGGAAGAGCAATGCCGACAGGAACGGCTTTGTAGGAACGACCTGGGGCCGTTGCGTATTGGGCCGCGCCGGGTCCTTGCGATTCCGGCACTGGCGGCCTCGGCTCGAAGCCCCGCCCCCGGGCCACAGGCCGGGGCCGCCTGATGGGGATCAGCCCGTCATCTCAACCCATCATGGAGCGCTGCGCGAAAGACCATGGAGGCGCCCACACCAGGGATGCAAAACCCGCTTCGACAGGCGCGGCTCTACGGCTACCTGATCGAACGCGAGGGCGCGCTGTTTCATCCCGGCGGCGGCCACCCGCTGTGCAGCGCAGGCATGACGCGACGCATGATCGAGGCTGGCTGGCTGGTGAAAGCCGGCGACCACTATGAGCTGACGCCGCAAGCGCAGGAAATGATCGCCTCGCGCGCGATGAGTTCGGGGTGAGTCGTCGGCGCTGGTGCGGCATTTCCGCGCCCGCGCAGGAACGGGTGCGTGCCGAGATCTTTGCCTCGACACGACATGCGACGTCAAGCAAAGGAGCGCACATGAAAAAGCTGGTTCTCGCAGGGCTCGTTGCGGCTCTCGCATTGCCTCCTTCCGCATTCGCGCAAGGCGCGGGTGCCTCCAGGACCGGGTCGAGCATCGACTCGCCGGGCACCGGCGGCACGACGGGAGCGGGAGCCTCCAGCCTCAACACGTCATCGGACAACAACGGCGGCGGCGCGAACGCACCGGCCAAGTCATCGACGACGCGGCCAGGCGACAACGACACAAGGCAAACGCAAGGAGGCCAGCAGGCCATCCCAGGCTCCGGCTCCACGGGAGCGAACCGCAAATAGGCGCGCCGCGAACGATTGACCGATTGCCCTCACGCTAAAGGCCCGGATGATGATCCGGGCCTTGTCTCGTCACCACCAGGGATCCCAATAGGGCGGCGGAGCGTAGGCGTAAGGCACATAATAGGCCCGCCGCACGACGCGCGGTCCATAATAGCCGTAGGGCGGGCCATAGTAGCGCGGGCCATAATAGGCATCGGCCGGAATTTTATTCCGACCTTTCGGCGCCCCCGCCGTGGCGCGCCATCACCCCGCCAGCGACTTCCTCGTCGCGCGAAGAATATCATCCGACAGCTTGGGATCGTCCACGGCGCGGGCGAGCACGAGGGCTCCCACCATTGAAGCGGCCGCCGCGAGCGCCTTGTCCTCACGCTGCCGCGGCTTCAGCGTGGCGGCCATCCGGCTGCTCAGCAGGGCGATCGTGCCGCGCACGCCGGCGGTGAAGCGCGCCCTCAGGCCGCTGCCTTGACGTGACACTTCACAGGCGAGCGCAGCGAAGGGACAGCCGGCGGCGGGATCGTCGCGATGCCCCGGCGAGAGATATTGCGAAACATAGTCCTCGAGTTCGAAGGCCTCGGGCAATTCCTGGCCTTTGGCCTCGATCGCATGGGCCACGGCTTCCTCGACCAGCCGCTCCTTGGAGCCGAACTGACTGTACAGGCTGCCGTGGGTCATCCCGGCCGCCTCGGCGAGCGCGTCGACACCGACACCGGCGATGCCGCGCTCCCGCAGCAGGCGCGAGGCGGTCTCGAGAATATGCTCGCGATTTTTGGCCGCCTGTTCCTTTGAGACGCGCATGGGACCGATCCTTAGAGGCGGGGCTTGACTTTTATAATTACGATCGTCATGTATATCAATAGTTACGATCGTAATCAAACTATTTCAGGCCCGGTCGTGGCGTCGGAGAGGCATTATGAACAGGATTACACCGAAGATCGCGCTGGTGACCGGCGCCTCCTCAGGCATCGGTCAGGCCACGGCGGAGCGGCTCGCGAACGCCGGCTACAAGGTGTTCGGCACCAGCAGGCGGGGCGCGCAGCCGGGCAAGCAGGCGTTCGAGATGCTGGCTCTCGACGTCACCAGCGATGCATCGGTGGAAGCTGCCGTCGGCGAAGTGATCCGGCGCGAGGGCCGCATCGACCTGCTCGTCAACAACGCCGGCTTCGGCGTTGCCCCCGCCGGCGCGGAAGAGAGCTCGATGGAGCAGGCGCGCGCGATTTTCGAGACGAACTTTTTCGGCCTGATCCGGATGACGCGCGCCGTGGTGCCGCACATGCGCCGCCAGGGAAATGGTCGCATCATCAATATCGGCTCGGTGCTCGGCTTTCTGCCGATGCCCTATGGCGCGCTCTATGCCGCGACCAAGCACGCGGTGGCGGGCTATTCGGAATCGCTCGACCATGAACTGCGCACGCGGGGCATCCGGGTCTCGGTGGTCGAGCCCGCCTACACCAAGACGCCGTTCGACGCGAACTTCATGGAGCCCGACGCCACGCTCGACGAATATCGCGAGGCGCGCGCCGGCGTGACCAAGCGGGTGAACGAGGTGATGGCGACGGCCGAACAGCCCGGCGTGGTGGCCGAGACGGTGCTGAAGGCCGCGAGCGCGGCGCGCCCGCAACTCAAATACGCGGCCGGCAGCCTTGCGAAGCGCCTGCGATTGCTACGCAGGTTTGCGCCCGCAGCCCTGGTGGATGCCGGGATCCGAAAGGATTTGCGGCTCGATGCGACGGCGGCGCCGCAGCCCGCCCGCACCGCGCGGGCTTTCTGAGGGCGACTCAGCCCTCCACCCGCCACAGCCGCCAGCGCTCCGGCACGCCCCTGAGCTGGTGTACGCCGTGATCGGCGAAGCGGATCTCGGACTTCGGCGCCAGCAGCTCCTTCACCGCGCTGGAGACCAAGACCTCGCCGGCGCGTGCCTTGGCGGCGACGCGGGTGCCGATGTGAAAGGCGAGGCCGACCGCCTCGGTGCCGCTCACGGTGTATTCGCCCGCATGCAGGCCGACCCTGATCTCGAGGCCGAGCGTACGCACCGCCTTCTGGATCGCGGCCGCGCAACCGATGCCGGCAGCCGGCGTCTTGAACGTCGCCAGCACGCCGTCGCCCGTTGTCGTGACTTCCTTGCCGCGCGAATTCTTCAGCTCCTTGCGGACCGCCGCGTAATAATGGCCCATGATCTTGGTCCAGCGGACATCGCCGAGCTTTGCAGCCTTCGCGGTGGAGCCGACGATATCGACGATCAGGATCGTGGCGAGCGCCCGCTTGAGCTCGCTGTTGCCCGCGGCCGGTCGGCGACGGAGCACGATCGCGCCGGCGAGAGGTTCATAGCGATGGTTGCGTCGCCGCGCGATCGCGGCCTTGGCGTAATCCTGGGCACGCTGCGCGCTGCCGCAGCGAATGGTCTTCTCCTGCGGCAGACGGGTCCAGTAAACCTTGCGTCCGTCACCGGCGCCCTGGACCTCCACGGCGCCCCATTTCAGGAGGATCGCCGCGCCAACGCGCCGGACACACCACGCCTTCGACGTGTAACCCGATACGTTCGACTGATGGACTCCGATGCGGAGGAATTTTGGCATGAACGTGCGGCCGATCGAAGCAACGTTTGGGCGACCCAGGGTCAAGGGTAGTGACACACTCCGGCATTGGCAATACGATCCGCGGTCTAGACCTGTTCATTTCAAACCAGTGCAATATGCAAAACTATTTCCGCGCTTCTTATGAAGCCGCCCTGTTGTCGGCCGCGCTCGCAATCGTCGCCTTGCCCGACATGGCGCGTGCGCAGTCGGGAAGCGCCGGCGGCAGCATCGGCAATGACGAAAAATCGCTGTCCGGTTCGCGCGAGACGCCGCGGACGGCCGAGCCTTCGAAGCCGGCACGGCGCAGCAAGCCCGCGGACGACGAGCCGCGCCGCGCGCCGCAAAAGAGCGGCGGAGGCAGCAATCTCGACGGAGCATGGGTTCTGACCAGTGTCGGCACGCCCTGCGGCACCTCCTCCGACTCGGTGGTCATCACCGGCGGCAAGTTGGTCGGACAGTACGGCACCGCTCAAGTCAGTCCGAACGGCTCCACCTCCGGGGTCGGTGCCGCCGGAAGCCTGACCTGGACCATGTCCGGGCGGTTCTCAGGCCGCAGCGGCTCCGGGTCGTTCCGGCGATCCGATGGATGCGTCGGAAGCTGGACCGGATCGAAACAGTGATCGTCGCATATCGGCTTTGCCTCACCCCTGATACGCAAACAGCTCGATCGGCTCGCTGAAGCCGCGCACACCGTGCTCGCCAACGCGCTCCAGATCGAACTGGCCGCCGACGAGATCGGCGAAGTCGCGTGACAGCAGCACCGTCTTTCCCAATTGCTTGGTCAAGGCTTCGAGGCGCGAGGCCATGTTGACGGCGGGACCGATCACGGTGAAGTCGAGCCGGGTGGACGATCCGATATTGCCGTACATGACGTCGCCGACATGGACGCCGATGCCGTAGTTCAGCGGCGCGCGGCCGGTGCCGTCGTTGCGTGCGTTCAACGCGATCATGGCCTGACGGGCTTCGGTCACGGCATGCAGCAGGTTTGCGCCGGCCTCGGGCTCGCTCAGCGGAAAGATGGCGAGCAGGCCGTCACCGATGAATTTCAGGATCTCGCCGCCATGCCGCGCGATCGGCTCCGACATCGCGTCGAAATAGTCGTTGAGCAGATCGATGACGTCGTCGCGCGGCCAATTGTCGGAAATCTTGGTGAACTCGCGCAGATCGCAGATCATGATCGCGGCGCGCACCGTCGTGCCGGTGCCGCGCCGCGTGGCGCCGGCCAGGATGAGCTCGCCGGCGTGGGAGCCGACATAGGTCTCGAGCAGCGTTCGCGCCAGCCGGTTCTTGATGCGAATCTCGCTGACCAGCGCCAGTACAGGCAATATATTCTTCAGGGCGGCGACATGGGCGTCGTCGAAACCGCCGGGCCTGTCGGTCGCGAAGGTGACGAGATGGCGCTTGCCGAGCGTATGATAGAGCGGCCAGGCCACATAGTCGGTCAGCCCCTGCGCGCGCATCTCGCGATAGAGCGCGTGCTTGCGGCCGAGCGCTGGGTCCTGCTCGAGATTCTCGCGCACCTCGGTTGCGCCGTCGAACATTTCGTTGGCGGGACTGCCGATGTATTCGGACCGCTCGCGGACGTCGTAGTCAACCCGCGCAATCTCCGCCTCGCGCATGCCGTCGGCCCACATGAAGCGGGCGCCCAGCCATTGCGGATACTGGATCAGCACGTGAACCGTCGACCGCGCCAGCGGAATGCCGGCCTGCTGAAGCCGGATGCACATCTCGGCAAAGATCTTGTCGATGAAGCGCTCGTCGCGCGTGCCGTTGATCAGCCAATCGACGACACCGTCGGATAGCGTGGCGTTCTTGTCTCGCGCGGTCATATCTGCCCGTTCATATCGTGGCTGCCCATATTGTGCTCTGGGCAGCGGCTGCATCAGGGCAGATATCGTGCTCCGGCGCGACGGCGTCAACCTAGCCAGTTGCACGGATTGTGCGCACCGCTCCGGCGCGGGCGCGCGGTTCAGCCGACGATCTGAATAGAGCTCAGCACGGCCAGCCCCGACACAAGCGCAAGCGTCGACGCCCCCGTCAGTTCGACCTTCAACGTGTTCTCGTGCGAAATCGAAAAATCCGTGCCGTCGAGACGGATGCCGCAGTCGCCGCGCGCCGCATAGATCAGATGCGTGCCGGCGGACAATCGCCGCTCACCGGGCGCCTTAAGCGCTTCGAGCTCAAGCGCCACCGCACCGCGCCGGCCCATCAAATTCACCACCTCGACTGGCCCTTCCTCGAGCCTGGTCACGATCTCGAGTTCGCCGGTGAATCGCACCGTCGTGAACGGCTCGCGCTCGTCGAATTCCTGGGTGGGCGATTTCAGCACCAGCCCGCGGCCGCCGACCACCATTTGCAAACGGTCGATGCCGGGCATATGGGAGAACGGCCCGGGTGCCACGATCGGCGTGGCCGCGAAGCGCCACAGCAGGCTGTCCCAATCCTTCACATTGGACTCAGCGCGATGGGCATCCGCGATATCGGTAAAGATGCCGCCGCCGTTCTTCCAGGGCGAGCGGGTATAGTCTTCGGATTTCAGCAGTGTGGTTTTCATGAATTGAGGTGGTCCGGGAGCGCGAGAGGGCGGGTGTCAGTTACGTATCATGCAGGCAGAATCGTCGCCAGCTCTCGTCCGTCAGCACGCCAATCTTTCGCGACTACTTCGTCGTCAGTGCCGCGACCGGGCGCCACGCAACATCAGGCGCGCTCTCAACCAACTGCCGGCAGCGGTCGCGCATCAGTTCAGCAGGGCGATCCGGGCCGCGCATATTCAGCACGGCTTCGAAATCAGCGAGTGCAGCCGCAAAATGGCGCCCGCGGTAGTTAGCGAGGCCCTGTTCATAGCGTACGATCCAATCAAGCCTCTCCCCGCCGCTCTCCCCGGCAAGTCCGATCAATTCGTAGACCGCAAAGCCCTCCTCACGTCCATACACGGCGATGCTGTCGATCTCGCGCGTGACGATGGCGCCGCGCGCGAGACGTTCGGTCGCTTCGCCAATGAGGATTTGCGTCCCGTAGGATTTGTTGGCGCCCTCGAGGCGGCTCGCGACGTTCACGGCATCGCCGATCACGGTATAGTTCAGGCGCAACTCGGAACCGATATTGCCGACCAGCATGCGGCCGGAATTGATGCCGATCCGGATCTGGAGCGGCTGGCCAAGATCGTCGGCAAGGCCCGACGCCGCGATCGCCCTGCAACAGCCGAGCGCCGCACGGCAGCAGCGCAGCGCGTGGTCGGCCTGCGGCTGCGGCGCGCCCCAGAACGCCATGACGGCGTCGCCGATGAACTTGTCGATGGTGCCGCCATTGGCGACGACGGCCTCGGAGGCGAGGTCGAGATAGCGCGACAGCAGCGGCACCACGCGATCGCCCAACCGCTCGGACAGCCCGGTGAAGCCGGCGATGTCGACGAACATCACGCTGAGCTCCTGCATGCTGCCACCTGGCCTTGCCTCGACGCCCTGGCGCAACAGCGAGCGGACCAGATCGGCCGGGATGAACTTGCGAAACGCGGACAGGCCGGCCGCCATCTCGGCGATCGCGCCGGACAGGCTCGCGATCTCCTTGAGCCGCGACGGATGGCGGCGGACCTGCTCCAGTGCGAAGGCTTCGACATGGCGGAGCTCGCCGACGACGCGCGACAGCGGTGCGGCGATGACGGAACGCGCCAGCATCGCCGAGGCCAACGCTGCGAGCACGGCGCCGATGCCAAGGCCGATGATCAGGCGGCGCAAAGTCGTCTCGACCGGACCGAGGAACTCGGCCTCGGGGATCACGGTTGCGAGCGACCAGCCGGGAAACGGCAGCGGCGTGAGCGCCACTTCGTAAGCGCCGCCAGCCGATGTCAGCCGACTTCGCCAAGCTGCCTTGCGGCCATCCTCGCCCGCCTTCACGAGTGCCATCCGCGCCAGCGGTAGCAGCGTCGTATCGCCCTTCGCAGCGTGCAGCTCGTCGGCGTCCTTGTCAGGCGCCGCGATCAGCTCGCCGCTGCCGTCGATGATGAAAGCCGTTCCGGTGCGCCCAACCTCGAGCTGCGACAGGAAGCGCGCGAGCCTGGTGTATTCGATGACGATGGCGAGGACGCCTTGCCGCTCCTGGTAGACATCGATCGGACCGGCAAAGGCAATCGATGGCCGCTCGCCGGTCGGATGGTCCATGACCTTGAACCACTGCGGCTCCCCGGCCGCCAGCCCGGTCTTGAACCAGGCGCGATCGGCGACGCGAAAATCGGTCGGCTCGAAACGGCGATTGGCGAATTCGATATCGCCGGGCACCACCTCGTATTCGTCGATGCGGCGCTGGCCGGCATGATCGGTCAGCGAGATCTCCATCATCTCCAGGCGGCGGTCGCCGAGCTTGTGCGCGGCGAAGAAGGTCCCGTCGGGCCAGCCAAAGGCGGCCCAGGAGATCGTCGCCTGCGACTGCAGTTGCGACAGGAACACGAATTCGCGCTTGTCGGCCTCGCGGGTGTCGAGCACGTTCTGCAAGAACAGCGTTCGAATGGCGGTGTGGGCCGCACGGGCCTCGTCCACAATCGCGGCGACCTCCTTGCGGACAGCGGCCACGATCTGCTCGTTGATGGTCGATGCGAGCTGCCGGCTCGCCGCCTCCGCCGTGCGCCACCACAACAGGCTGGAGAGGGCGGCGGTCAAAAGGATCGCGGTCAGGACCAACGCCGAGATGGCGAGGCGGATGCTGACCGTCAGCTTCGCGATCGCGCGCAGGTGCCGTCCGGGATCAACATTCATAGCTGTTTCCGTTCTCCGGCAAAGCGGCGACCGACCATCTCCTGTTACCGCTCTACGTGGCACGCGTGCATTCGTTACCTGTGGCAGGCGCCGCGCGTCGCCGCCAATGCTCTCCGGCTAAGGTCTCGATAGAGACTAGGCATTGGATTGACCGGCCCGTCACCCGCTAATCCGATCCAAGCGCACAGCCCGTGCGCCCATCTGACGGCCTCACGAACTCGTGACCTGCTCGATCGGTAACGCGAGCGGCTGCAGGGCGAACCGAACAAGGCGCTCTTCGCCTGCCAGGCGATGCCATCTCGAACAGGAGAAACTTCGATGTCTGCCAAACTTGCCGTGACCACGCTCGTTCTCGCCGGCGCCATGTCGACCGCACTTGCCACGCTGGCCACTGCTGCTCCGCTGACCAAGGCCGAGGGCGACGCGGCCGTCGCCGCCAAGAAGGAAAAATGCTTCGGCGTCGCGCTGAAGGGCCAGAACGATTGCGCGGCCGGACCGGGCACGACCTGCCAAGGCACCTCGACCGCCGACTTCCAGGGCAATGCATGGAAATTCGTCCAGGGCGGCACCTGCACCAGCATCGACCTGCCGGGTGGCAAGAAGGGCTCGCTGAAGCCGGTTTGACGCGCTGCGTCGCGACCACCACAACACGGAAGAGCGGAGTGAAACCATGACGACGGCAATCGCGCCTGACATGTCTGCGGTGCCCCTCCGCTATTCCGCGCCCATCGGCGGCGTCGCCGGGACCAGCTTCAAGCCTGAACATCTTCAGGCGATCCTGGGCGCGAAACCACAACGCGGCTTCTTCGAGGTCCACGCCGAGAACTACATGGGCGCAGGCGGACCGCCGCACCGCGCGCTGGAAGCGATCCGCCGCGACCATCCCCTCTCACTGCATGGCGTGTGCATGTCGATCGGCGGACCACAGCCGCTCGACAAGGCGCATCTGGCCCGCTTTCGCGGACTGGTGGCACGTTACCAGCCCGCGCTGGTATCCGAGCATCTCGCCTGGTCGACGCATGAGACCAGCTTCTTCAACGATCTGTTGCCGCTGCCCTACACCGCGGCAACGCTCCGGAACGTCTGCGATCACATCGATCAGGTACAGGACGCGATCCGCCGCCCGCTGCTGCTGGAAAACCCCTCGACCTATGTCGCCTTTCGCTTATCGTCGATGAGCGAGACCGATTCCATCCGCACTGTTGCCGAGCGGACCGGCTGCGGGCTGCTGCTCGACATCAACAATGTATTCGTATCAGCGACCAATCACGGCTTCTCGGCACTCGACTACCTCGCGGACTTTCCGCTGCCGCGCGTCGAAGAGATCCATCTCGCCGGCCATGCCAAGCAGGTCGACGACGAAGGCGATCTGCTGCTGATCGACAGCCATGACGGCCCGGTCGCGGACGCCGTGTGGAAGCTGTACGAGATCGTCGTCCGGCGCCGCGGCGGCGTGCCGACGCTGATCGAGTGGGACAGCAAGATCCCGGATTGGGCGGTCCTGCGAGCGGAGGCGGCCGCCGCGCAGGCGATCCTCGACCGTTGCCGCCCGGTCGGGCTGACGGGAGATCGTCATGCCGCCTGAGCCTGACCTTTGCTTTGCCGCAGCCTTTGCACCGGCGCTGCTGGACCCGGTGCGCCCTGCGCCCGAGATCGTGACCGGTCCGAACGGCAAGGCACCTGGCAAGCGCTACGATGTCTACCGCAACAACGTCACGGTCAGCCTGATCGACGCGCTCGCCGCGATCTATCCGGCGGTGCAGCGCATCGCCGGCGCCGACTTCTTCCGTGCCATGGCGCGCTTCCATGTTCGCCAGACGCCACCGATCTCACCCCTGCTGTTCGACTACGGCCGCGACTTTCCCGCCTTCATCGCGCAATATGAACATGCGCAGATGATGCCATGGCTCGCAGATGTCGCACGCATCGAGCGAGCCTGGCTCGATGCCTATCACGCCGCCGACGCCGCACCGCTGTCGCCGGCGCAGCTTGCCGCGGTTGCGCCGGATCGGCTGGGCGATCTCGTTCTCCTACCGCACCCGGCGGTGGGAATCGTGCGGTCGCAATTCGCGGCGGTGACGATATTCGCCGCCAACCGCGACACGTCGCCGGTCGGGCGCATCGACGCTGCGACGCCGGAAGACGCGTTGGTCACGCGCGCCGAATTCGATGTCGTGGTCCGGCACCTGCCGCCGGGCGGAGCGGCATTCGCGAGCAGCCTGATGTCGGGTCGGCCGCTCGGCGAGGCCGCCGCACGCGCGCTGGACGCGGCGGCCGACTTCGACATCGCTTCGAACATCACCGGCCTGATCGAGGCGGGCGCCTTCACCTCATTCGCTTTCGGAGACGTCTGATGATCACGGACCAACGCATGCAGGCGGGCGGCGGCCTGCCCTCCCTCGGACTCCTCGTCGACAAGGCCAATCATCTCGTGCAGACCATCGCCTCGCCGTCAGTCGTTCAGCTCGCGCTCCGCATCGCGCTGGCGGTGCCGTTCTGGCGTTCCGGCATGCTCAAATGGGCAGGCTTCCTCAGGCTCAACGACACCGCGGTGACGTTGTTCAGCGACGAGTTCATGCTACATCTGCCGGGCGGGCCCTATCACTATCCGGCGCCGACCGTCATGGCCTTTCTCTCCGGATGCGGGGAAATCATGTTCCCGATCCTCCTCCTGCTCGGCCTCGGCACGCGGTTTGCGGCGCTCGGACTGCTGTTCATGACTGTCATCGTCGAGCTGACCGTGCCTGACGGCTGGTCGATCCACATCACCTGGGCGGCGATGGCGCTCGGCATCATGGCCTACGGGCCGGGACGCGTCTCGCTGGACCACCTGATCAGCGGAGCGCGCGCCCCCGGGCCATAGGCGCGAGGCCTCTCACATCCCGCTCAGGCCGCTATCGACCGCGAGCGTCTGCGCGGTGACGTAGACGCTCTCGTCCGAGAGGAAGAACAGCACAGCATAGGCGATCTCCCAGGCGGTGGCCTGACGGCCGAACGGGACATGGCCCTTGCCACGGTTGGGTCGGCCGGCGCCGGCCTCGCGGCCGTTCGGGGTGTCGACGAGGCCGGGATAGACCAGGTTGGCGCGGATGCCGCGGCGCGACCCGAGATGGGCGATGTTGCGCATGAGGCCGCCGAGCGCGGCTTTCGATGAATCATACACCGCCATCTGCGAGCCGGCTTTCAGCGCGGCGATGGAGGAGATGAAGACGATCGATCCGCCGCTGTCGAATTTCGGCAGGCCTGCGCGGCAGCACAGCATCGGGCCGCGAACGTTGACGTCGTAGATCGCATTCCACTCCCCGGGGCTGACGGCATCGAGCCCGACTTTGCCGAAGGTGCCGATGTTGAGCACCATGCCGTCGAGCCCGCCCATGGCGCGATGCGCCTCGTCGATCATGCGCAGGACGTCGGCCTCCGACGTGACGTCGGCGGCAATCGCAAAGGCTTCACCGCCTTCGTCGGTGATGCGCTTGACGGTGTGCTCGGCCGAGGTTCGGTTGAGGTCGGCGACCGCGACCTTGGCGCCCTCACGCGCGGACAGAATGCTCATGGCGCGGCCGTTGCCGATCGGATCGGTGGCGGCGTCGAACACACGCTGGCCACCGCCGACGATCAGGATGCGGCGGCCCCTAAGGCGTCCCCTCCCCGGCGCTTCGCCCAGCGACTCCGCACTCGGCGGGCGGACGTAACGGTCCCGCTTGCTATCGGTATCCGTCATCTCAGGCGCCCGGCTTCTTGCCGCCGTCATACACCTTCATGCCGGCAGCGGGGTCGAGATCGGTCTCGGTCGCCTCGGTGACACGCGCCATCATCATGTAGAAGCCGAGCGCGACGATGGATTCGACGATCTCCTGGTCGCTGAAATGCTCGCGCATGGCGGCGAAGATCGCCTCGGGAACGCGGATGTTCTCGACCACTTCGCGGCCGAATTTCAGCAGCGCGCGCTCGGCCTCGCTCAAGCCGGCGGCATCGTAGTCGGCGCGCTGGACCGCATCGATCTGCGCTTGCGTGCAGCCGACCCCGAGCGCGATCGGCACGTGCTGGCGCCATTCATAGGCGCCGCCTTCGAGCTGGGCGGCCTGGAGGATCAGGAGCTCGCGATTGACCGCACTGAGCTTCTGCTTGTGCAGGATCGAATTGCCGAGCCGCATCGCCGGGATCATGTTGGCCTCGGCGTGCGCCATCATGCGGAAAATATTCAGCTTGACCGGCATGCGGTCGAACGAGGCGCGGATATCGCCGCTGGTGGTCTCCGGATCAATCAGGGGCAGCCTTGCCACGATTCTCTCCCTTGGCTTTTCGTTTCTTGTTGTCCCGCGTCCCGCCATCCGCCGCGATCAGCGACAGGAAGAAGGCGAGATAGCGGTCGATCGCCTCGATCACCTTCGGCCGCGGCGACGGTGCCGCGCCCATCACGTAATGCTCGAGACGGATGTAGATCAGCCCGGCGGCGAACAGCCGCGCGGTCTCGCGCGGGTCCGGCGTCGAGACCAGGCCGGCGAGCGCAAAGCCGCGGAAATAATCCGTCATCATGCTCTGCTCGCGCGCATAAAAATGATCGGCGAATTTGGCGCGGATGCCGGGCACGCGGTTGCGTTCGGCGGTGATGACTTTCTGGAACTGGTGCTCGCGCGGATCGGACCATTGCTCGACGAGGTCCAATGCAAATTGGCGGCAGAACGCGGCGGGCTGGCGCGCGAGCTGCTTGTAGCGCGGCTCTTCCAGCCGGCTCGCCGAGCTGGCCGGACCGTGCTCGCTGACGATGGCCTCGAGGATCGCGGCCTTGCCGGCGAAGTGATTGTAGAGGCTGCTCTCGCGAATGCCGACGCGACGCGCGAGCTCGCGCATCGAGGCGCCGCCATAGCCGCTCTGCGCGAACAGATCGAGCGCCTCGGCGAGGATGCGCGCGCGGGTCGTGGGCGCAGCTGCTTCCGCCGCGCTGGTGGTGTGGACAGCCATGCAACTTGACTAACGAACGATCGTTCGCTAGTCAATCGTACGAACGATCGTTCGTTTCAACTCCGCTCTCAAAGAAGCGGAGAGCAATCTGGGGAGACTGGGTCATGGCGCGCTTCGTCCATTTTCGTCTGCTGCGCGCCGCGACATTGTCATTGGTCGTAACGTCCTCGGCAATGCTGCCTGCGCGCGCCGAGGACCCAGCCGCCTATCCCACGCACAAGATCAGGATGCTGTTGCCGTATGCGGCCGGTGGCGGCGGTGACGTGATCGGGCGGCTGCTCGGCGACAGGATGGCCAAGACGCTCGGACAGAGCGTCTATATCGAGAACCACACCGGGGCTGCCGGCACGCTCGGCACCCAGATGGTCGCGGCGTCGGCGAACGACGGCTACACCATCACCGTCGGCGGCATGACCACGCATGTGCTGGCGCCGGCGATCTATCCAAAACTGCCCTACGATTCGATCAAGGACTTCACCACGATCGGGCGCATCGGCACGTCCTCGATCATGCTGGTGGCGACCAAGGATTTTGCGGCCAACGACATCAAGGGCCTGATCGCGCTGGCCAAGAAGGGCGAGCCGATCCAGTACGGAAGCTGGGGCGTGGGCTCGACCGGACAATTCTGCGCGGAAATCCTGATGCAGCAGACCGGAATCAAGATGGACCACGTGCCGTTCAACGGCATCGCCAAACTGGCCGGCGATCTGCTCGGCGGCCACATCTCGCTGGCGACACTCGACATGGCGACCGCGACGCCGCTGGTGAAGGACGGTTCGATCAAGGCGCTGGCCGCCTGCGGCGAGCGTTCGCCGAGCCTGCCGGATGTCGCCAGCTACAAGGAACAAGGCGTGCCGTTCGACCGCAGCCTGTCCTGGGCGATGTATGCGCCTGCGGGACTTGCCGAGCCGATCGCAAGAAAACTGTCGGCGGCACTGAAGGACGCGCTCGCCGATGCCGAGGTGAAGCAGAAGCTGCTGGGGCTCGGCATCACGCCGCAATTCGTGCCGGGCGACGAGCAGCGTGACATCAACGCGCGCGACATCGCGGCCTGGAAGCAGGTTGCGAAGGACGCGCACATTGAAGTGAAGTGAATCGAGATCAGGTGAACGAGGTGACAACGGGGGCGCCGATATGAGCCGCATCTTCGGCGCGGTGCGCCAGAACGGATATGTGGTGCGGGACATCCACGCCGCGATGAAGCACTGGATCGAGGTGATGGGCGTCGGTCCGTGGTACTATTTGGACCGCGTCAAGACCGACTGGTTTCGCCATCGCGGCGAAAACTCTGCCGTCGAGATGAGCATCGCGCTGGCCAATTCCGGCGATCTCCAGATCGAGCTGATCCAGCAGCGCAACGACGCGCCCTCGCTGTACAGGGAGTTCCTCGAGTCCGGCCACGAAGGCCTTCAGCACATGTCCTACTGGAGCCACGACTACCAGGCGCTCTACGACAGGGCGCTCGGGCTCGGCTACAGGATCGGCCACGAGGGCCAGATCGGCGGCGACAAGGGGCGCTTTGCCTATTTCGACACCCAGGCCCATCCGGGCACCGTGATCGAGATCTCCGACATCAGCGGCACCAAGGGGCCGTTCTTCGACAAGGTCCGGCAGGCTGCTTTGAGCTGGGACGGCACGCGGCCGATCCGCGAGGTCGGTGGGAGCCGATGACGCCAGCCCGCAAGGCGATGCAGGAACCGGCCGGGTTCACCGCGCTGCTGGCGCGGTAGACGGCAATCCATGATAACGTGAGCTTCGTGTCCGAACCTTCAGCGAGGCAAGCATGTCCAACACTGACAAGGTTTTCGCCGGCTCGATCCCGAAACTTTACGACGAATATCTGGTCCCGATGATCTTCGCCGTTTACGCCGACGACATCGCAAGACGTGTCGCGGCCCGGTCCCCCTCCGTGCTGCTCGAGATCGCGGCAGGCACCGGCGCCGTGACGCGCGCGGTGGCGGCGGCGCTGCCGCGTGGCGTCCGTTATGTCGCCACCGACCTCAACGAGCCGATGCTCGCCGTCGCGGCGCAGCGTCAGGCAGACGACGATCGCATCTCGTGGCGCCAGGCCGATGGATCGGCCCTGCCCTTCGACGATGCCGCCTTCGACGTGGTCTGCTGCCAATTCGGCGCCATGTTCTTTCCGGATCGCGTCAAGGCTTTCGGCGAAGTGAAGCGCGTCCTGAAGGATGGCGGCACGTTCGTGTTCAACGTCTGGGATCGCATCGAGGACAATATGCTGACGCATGAAGCCACGGTGGCGCTCGAAAAGCTGTTTCCCGACGACCCGCCTCGTTTCATGGCCCGGACCCCGCACGGCTATCACGACAAGGCGGTCATCAGAACCGACCTCGAACGCGCAGGCTTCCGTGACATATCGATCGAAACGCGAGCTGAAATAAGCCGCGCGCCGTCGCCCGAGCACGTCGCGATCGCGCTCTGCCAGGGCACGCCGCTGCGCAGCGAGATCGAGGCACGCGATGCCAGCAAGCTTCAGGCTGCGACCGACATTGTTGCCGAGGCGATCCGGACGCGCCATGGGTCCGGACCGATCGAGGGCAAGATCCAGGCTATCGTGATCGAGGCGCGGCGATAGTGGCGGGCTTCGATCTGTCCGCCTCCTACCAGAAGCCCCGCTGCATCGGCTGTGCCGGCTGATAGTATTGATACTGGCCACGCCGGCGCGGATTGACGGGCTGCGGGTTCGGATCGCGCTGGAAGAAGAAGCCGAAACCGTTGCCGCCATTGTCCCAGCCGTCGTCGCTCGCCATGGCCATCGGAGGCGCGGTCGGCTTGCGCGTGATGAAACCGCCCTGGGGCTGGTTGCTCAGCACCGCGACGAACTCGGTGCGGTAGTTGGTTTCGCTGCTCAGCGGCTCGTCCGAGATGATGATCGAGGACCGCGGCAACGCGGTCGGCGCGATGCGATCGAGCACCTCCTGCGGGATGGTGATGCGATCGAGCGCGTTCCTGGCGTTGTCGCCGTCTTCGATCGTGACCACGCTCCAGCGCAGGCCAGTATCGTTCTTCGCCATCGCCGTGAAGATATGCGTGCCGAGCGGCTGGTCGGGATTGCGGATCGTGACGGGAACCTCGATGCTGGTGTCGAACACCTCGCCGCCGCCGTCCGGTGCCGGCTTGTGCGTGTTCCGCCGCACATAGAGCTTCTGCGTCGCGCGGCTGATGTAGACCGAGACCGGTTCGAGCGCGAGCTTTGCGTCGGTCGCAGCCTTCACGGCGTCGGCCTTCCTGGCCGCTGCCGCCTTGGCCGCGTCTTTCGTGGCAGCGACCGCATCGCGCTTCGGCTGTGCGGCGGTCTTGGCGGCATCGAGCTGCGTCGCCGCGTCGGCGGCCTTGGTGGCGGCCTTCTGCTTCAGCTCCTCGGCCTTGGCCCGAGCCTGATCGGTCTTGGCGGCCGCGAACTGCTTGTCGGCGAAGGCGAGCTCGGCGTCAGCGCGGGTCTTCTGCTGTTCCAGCTTGCGCAGCGAGGCCGGCAGCGAGGCCGCCTCTTTCGCGGCCAAAGTCGCGGCCTTCTTGGCCTCGTCGGCAGCCCTTGTGGCCTCCTCGGCCTCGCCGGAGAGCTTGCCGATCTGGCCCGGTGCCGCCGCAATGGCGTCCCGCTTCGGCATGAACAATGCGGGATGAACGATGTCGATCGGAGCCGCGTCGTTCGGCGAGATGATCACGCGCATCCCGATGTTGGTCTTGTCAAACAGGCCCTCCGCGAAGCCGAACGGCATCCGCACGCAGCCATGCGAAGCGGCGTAGCCGGGCAGCGGCCCGCCATGCAGCGCGATGCCGTTCCAGGTGATGCGCTGCATGTTCGGCATCCAGGCGTCGTCATACATGGTCGAGTGGTGGTCCTTGTCCTTCTCGACGATGGCGAAAACGCCGGCCGGCGTCTCGCGTCCCGTCGTTCCGGTGGACACCGGCGCGCGAAAAATCCAGCCCTCGGCGTCGTAGAAGGTGACCTGCTGGCTTTTGATCGACACGATCGCCATGATCGGTTCGCCGGCCTCGCGGGGCGCCACCGCCTCGGCCGGCTGGCGCGCCTGCTTGGCAGCATTGGCCGGGCCCACGGCCGCAAAGGCGAGCATCGCCGCCAAGGTCACAATTCCGGGAGGCCCCCAACGCCGCATCGCCACGGTAGATTGCGCCGTTGTCATCAGGTTTCTCATGCCATCCTCGGTCGAAATGCCAGTCCGCCGGTCATCGATCAGATTGCGATCTTTGAATTAAGAAATCGCAGCCGCCTTACGTTCCGTCTGTGGCGACATTCGGCACGTCCGGCGATAAATCTCATATACGACGGTTGACGCAGGCGGAAGGGCGGCGCGCGGCCGAAGCTCGCGCTCTATCGCTGCGACAGAATGACCGGGGGTCGGTGACACGGCTGCCAGCGCCTGACGTCGGACGGCGAGGCCACCTTGAACGGGCGCTGAACGCCCATCGCCTTTCCGATCGCGCGGATTCACGCCATTCGGCGGCCGCGCGGGGGTGGCGTAAGCGAAATCGCGGGGACCAAGGCTGCCTTTTCAAACAAGCTTGGCTCCCTTTCCAAACAAGGCCGCCTCTCCAAAGGAGACGAGCCGCTGCCGCTCCTCGTCCCACAAGGTCAGCCGCACCGTCCGCAAACTCTGGAGCAGCGTAATCCGCCCGACACCAGCGAACTGCGGATTGTCGCGCAACACGTCCTGCAAGCGATAGTAGGGAATTCGACTGGACAAATGATGGATGTGGTGGACGCCGATATTGGCCGTGAACCATCGCAAGACAGCCGGCAGTTGGTAGTGAGAGCTGCCGTGCAGCGCGGCGTCGTGAAAATTCCAGGTCTCGTCGTGGGCCCAGTGCGTGTGCTCGAACTGATGCTGGACGTAGAACAGCCAGACGCCGATCGACGCCGCCAGAACAATGATCGGCAGATGCACGAGCAGGAACGGCCCATAGCCGACCAGCTGGATCATCGTGACGACGAGAACCGCGAGGGCGATGTTCGTGCCCATCGTGCTCAGCCAGGGTTTCCAGCCGCGACGCATCATCCCCACCGGCAATCGGTGCTTCAAGATGAACAAATACGAGGGGCCGACGCCAAACATCACCAGGGGATGTCGATACAAGCGATACAGCGCCCGACGCCATCGAGACCGCCCGAGAAATTCACGCGTGGTCAGCGTATCGATGTCGCCCAAGCCCCTTTGATCGAGATTGCCGGAGTTCGCATGGTGGCCTGCATGGTTACGCCGCCAGTAGCCGTATGGCGTCAGTGTCATCACGCCGAGGGCACGGCCGACCCAATCGTTGGCAACGCGGCCGCGGAAGAACGAGCCGTGTCCGCAATCATGTTGGATCATGAAGAGGCGGACCAGCAAACCCGCCGCGGGCACCTCAAGCAGCAGGGCAAACCAATAGCCCTGGTCCAGAGCGGCCCAGATCAGAGCCCAGATGACAACGAACGGTATCGCCGTAATCGCCAGTTCGAGGACACCCCGCGCATTGTCGGGCTCGCGATAGCGGGCGAGCAACTGCGCCGATGCGCGGATTTCCGGTATTCCTTGGGTCATAGTCTGCTCTGCTCCCGACATGCGGCCCAAGAAGCACGGTTATGGCCAAGGATGCAACAAAATCGCCCACCACATGGACAGCTTCCGGCCGAAACCGAGCCATCGCCAAGTCAAGCGGCCCTTTCAGGGCTTCAGACGGTGAGGACGAGCCTCGTCAGACGCCGCGGCTAAACGCCTAACGCCTTCCGATTGAAGGTTCGCAGGAAACGCAACGACAGCGTCCGGACATTTGCGACGTTCAGCAACCACGCTGCGGCGGCATAAGCGAGGCCGCCCGCAAGGCTCACAACCATGAGCGGGACGAGGCCGATGCCATTGACCTGGGATCGTGCAACGAGAATCGCAGCCGCCATCGCCGCGGCGGAGACGGCAACGCCGGCGAGGCGGTGGAGGTCGAACGGAACCGGATGCGCGCGATGCATCAGGGCGACGGCAACGAGGAAGCCGATCGCCTCGGTCGCAAGCGTTGCCAGCGCCGCGCCGTAGAGGCCATGGCCGGCCACCAGCACGAACATCAACGCCACGCTGACGACCAGCGTCAGGAACGACTGCGCCGCCAGCATGAACGGCCGCTCGGCAAGCTGGAAGCTGATCTGCACGTAGAATTGATTGGCGATGCCGAACAACCGGGCGAGCACCAGGGTCGGCAGCAGCGCCGATACGCCGGCGCGGAAGTCGACGCCGACGAGTGTGCCGGCGACCTGGTCGGCTGCGAGCGCGAGCCAGACGGCGACGGGCGCGACCACGACGAGCAGAAGTTCGAGGCTCTCGGTCAGCCGCTTCCGCGTCGTCTCGTTGTTTTTCTCCGACAATGACCGGAACACCAGCGGCACTGTTGCCGCAGCGACGCTGGAGGCGATCATGACCATGAACTGTCGCGGCAGATCGGCAGCGACGCCAAAGATGCCGGCGGCGTCCTTGCCGAGCAAATATGCCACGATGAGGCGGTCGCAGGCCGAGTAGACCGCGACGGACAATCCGGCCAGCGTCAGCGGCAGGCCGTAGCGCGCGAGCTGCACGAACTGGCTGCGCTGAAAACGCGCGATCCTGGTGCGGTCACCGACGAGGTTCAGGATAATCCCGGCAAGCGAACCCAGGCCGAATGCGGCGAGCAGTCCCAGTCCACCCCAGCCGAGCCAGATGCCGAGCAGGCCGAAACCGACGCTCGACACGCTGCGCACGATCGAGATCGCCGCGAATCTGTAAGGGCGCAATTTTGCGCGCTCGAACTCCTGGCCGACATCGACGGCATTCGCCATGATCGCGACGAACATGCTGACAAGCAGCAGCCCGACGCTGAGATCACTGCGGAACAGGAAGACCAGCGGCGTGGTGGCGCAGAGGACGGCGACGGTAAGCGCGAAGGCGACCATTGCGGTGCCGCGGAAATCCACCTCGGCCGACATCGCCTGATAGCGCGACACCGACAGCTTGATCCAGGCGAAGAAGATCGCACCCAGAATGCCGGCCAGGCTGATGCCGACGACATAGACGCCGTACTCCGCCGGCGTGAGCAGCCGCGTGTAGGCCGTGACGGCGAAGAAGCCCACCGCCGCAGGCAGGATGTAGGCGACGAGATAAATCGAGAAATGGCGGTTCAGCATGCGAGCACGGGACCGGCAACATTGTTGCGAGTGTGACGGCCGTTCATCAATTGGACCATGGCGGGGCGAACGAATTGCGCCGCAGCATCCCTCAAGAGTGTCACATAAGTCTGGAGATCGGGCGGCGAATGCGGCTTTGAGGCCGCTTTCGCGGGTTAGCGTTAAATTTGCCCTTCCCTGACGGCGGCACGGCCACCGAAAGGAACCGTGATTTCGCAGATGGCAAAGTTAACCCAACGAGGGGAAACCCCGGCGTTGCAAGGCGTCGCTTGGTACGATGGTGCGTTGGCTCGATAAGGAATGCCGTGACCAGGCTCGACAGACGCGAATTTCTCCTCGGCAGCGCCGCCGCACTTGCGGCGGGCGCATCGGCGTCCGCAGCGCCGGCGTCGAAACTCGCCCAGCGCCATCAGGGATTTGGTGCCGCGGCCACGCTCTGGGATCTGCAAGCCGATCCCAGGCTCGGCGAAGCCATCAGCACGTATTGCACGCAGGTGGTTCCGGTGCTCGAGCTGAAATGGCCGATGCTGCGTCCGGACGCGCACACCTTTGCCTTTGAACGCGCCGACGCGATACTGGATTTCGCCCGGCAGAACGACCTGACGATGCGCGGGCACGCGCTCGCCTGGTATCACGATATTCCGGACTGGACCAAGCAGATCAAGGATGCCAAGGGCGTCGAGCGCGCCTATGTCGACCACATCGGCACGGTCGTCTCCTATTACAAGGACAAGCTGACGTCGTGGGACGTCGTCAACGAGCCGATCCCCGACAATCCGCGCAGTCCAAAAGACCGGCGCGAGTCGTTCTGGACGCAGCATCTGGGCAATCGCTGGATTCCGCTGGCGTTTCGCACGGCGGCCGCGGCCGACCCCTTCGTCAAGCTCGCGATCAACGAATATGACATCGAGTCGGCCAAGGACACGTTCATTGCGAAGCGCGCGGCCTACCGCCAACTCATCATGGAGCTGCTCGACCAGGGCGTGCCGCTGCACGCCGTGGGACTGCAATCGCATCTGCATGCCGAGCTCGAGATCGACACCCATGGGCTCGCCGAATTCGTCACCGAGCTGCGCGCCTGGGGCCTCGAGGTGTATGTCACCGAGCTCGATGTCGACGACCAAAAGCTGACGGGGACGCCGGCGGAGCGCGATGCCATCGTCGCCAAGCGCGTCGACGATCTCCTGACCGCGATCTCGACCAGCGGACCGGTGCGCTCGATCCTGACCTGGGGTCTCTCGGACCGCTATAGCTGGATCAACGGCACCTTTGCCCGCGCCGACAAGCAGCCGAACCGTCCTCTGCCGCTCGACGGCGAGTTCAAGCCGAAGCCGTTCATGAACGTGATCAACAAGTTCACGAGGGACGCTTAAACGGCTTTATTTTGAGCATGATCTTTTCGGAAAACCGCTGCACACTTTTCCGGATCATGCCCTAGCGCGTCTTCGTCGGTGCTTCGAACTCAACCGCATCGCCCATGTGATCGGGCGAAAGGCTCGGACTACGACGGTCGCGCGAGCTGAGTCGGAACACGTCGCGGATGTCGTCGATCGAGGTCGACGAATAGGACTGGATGCACAGCGCCACCTGGTCGGGCGAAGCGGCGCGCATCATCGCTTCGATGGCCGGGCGGTCGAGGCGCGTGTCATCCCAATGCGAGACCGCGATGCTATCCTCGGTGACCCGATGAGTGGCCAGATGCGCGGGCGCGTTCGCGACGAAATGGCCGTACATGAGATATTCCGAGAACTTCTTTTTCCGGCACAGCGCCAGAACCCAGTTCAATCCCGTCGCCGACTTGATCGCGTCGGTCATCGCGCGCGCGGTGTCCTTGTCCCACACCAGTGCGTTGCCGACATAGTCGTCCGCGGGGAAGGACCTTTCCTTGATGCCAAGGAGCTGATCGACGGTGCGGAGCCACAGGACATGCAAGGGGTGGGCGGCGTCGATCCCGTTGCGCGTGACGAACAGCGGCGTCTTCTCGCCGCCGGCATACTGGCCGACGTCGAATTCGCGGAAGAACAGATTGTCCGAATCCAGGATGCAGACGCGCTGCTCGGGCGCGTTGAGGACGCCGGCGATCTTGAGGATCTGCTGGATGTGCCAGCCATGAACGGGTGACGACAGCAGCGACAGCCAGACGCGCCGTTTGCTGATGAACTGCAGAGCCGGCGGCAGCGCCCACAGCCATTTCGGCAAATAGCGCGAGGCCGGAACGATGACACGCTTGTCGGAAGCGAACCGCGCGAACAGCGGCAGATCCTCATCGTTAACGAGAACATAATGCCGCGTGTAGCCCGTCAACCAGGTGTCGATGCTCTCGCTGAGCAGCGAAAAACGCTCGATATCCTTGGCGTAGCTGGCGGTCAGCAGGGCAACGGAATGCATGGCGCGCGCTCGTATGGCGATCAGGCCGTACTCATAGCGGCGCCGAGGCGCGTTGAATACTTACATTCGCAATCAAGGTAAAATGAAACGAATCATTAGCCATCCGACGGCAGCCCCTGCTCGATGCCGCGAAAGCGCAGCGGCGCCAGCGCGGAGGCGCGCTGCCACCAGTCGGCGACGCGGTCGTCGAGCGCGGTCACGCCTCGACCCTGACCGGGGAAGATCCGGATCTGCTGCACCGCCTCGGCTTCGAACCCCTTGCCCTTGCGGGTGATCTTGAGCGCGGCCCCTTCGCGGTCCCGCTGGGTCAGCGGCACCAGAAGCCGGCCGCGCGGACGAAGCGACCGAAGCCAGAGCGGATGTGGCTGCGAGAAGCCGGCATGAACGATGATCACGTCGGCGGGTTCGCCGATGTCCTCGCATCCGTCGCCATGGACGACCGCGACGTTGCTATAGGCGCCAAGATAGGTCGCGGCGCGCGCCGCAAGCCGCTCGTCGCATTCGATTGCCTGCACCCTGCCCTTGGGGCCCACGATCTTCGACAGCACGGCCGAGAAATAGCCGCGCCCGCAGCCGATCTGGACCACACGGTCTTTTTCCCCGACGTCGAGCAAATCGATGAAGTGCGCCCACAGGCTCGGCAGTCCGGTGTCGAGCTTGCGGCGCGCATCGATCGCGACCAGCACATTGTCCTGGAGATGAACGGGATCGGCATCCGGCGTCAGCCGATAGAAGCGCGCCGCCTCGCTCTTGATGCGCCAGGGTCCCTTCGCCAGAAACTTTTCGCGCGGAACGGTGGCGAGGGCTTCTAGCAGGCGCATTGAGGAGATCTGCTCGCGCTTTGCGATCAGCTCCACGTAACGCGCACGCGCGGCAGCAAGATCACTCATCTCACGGGATCGACTGCACGAACAGGCGCGTCCGCGCCGAGCTCGTCGATCAGTTGCATCGCCTGTTTCAGGTCCGGCGTGGAAAAGCCCTCGCTGAACCTGCCGACGATCGGTACGAGCAGGAGACGAGCGTGCTCGCGCTTGCCGGCTTGGTGCGACAGGCGCGCGAGGCTGACGGCGGAGCGAAGCTCCCACGACAGCGCGCCCTGCTTGCGCGCGATCTCCAGCGACAGGTTGAACAGGTCCTCGGCCTCCTGCACCGAGGCCGGATCCCCGTCCAAGAGCGTGATCTCGCCTTGCAGGCGGTAGACTTCGGCGAGGTAGGAGTGATCGCCGGTCCGTCTTGCGGTCGCGAGCGCACCGTCCAGCGCGCGCAAGGCGGCATCGCGCATCCCGACCTTGGCGTAGGCCTCCGCGAGCAGGCAGCGGAACCAGCAGCCGGCGAGCCAGGAATCCATCGCTTCGTATTCGTCGAGACCGAACCGCATCTGACTGAGGCCTTCGTCGGCCTCGCCGAGCTGCGCCAGCGCCCAGCCGCGCAGGATCGCGGCCTGCTGCTTCCAGTGCAGGAAATTGTGCTCGGTGGCGATGATCATGGCGCGGTTGGCGTGGTCGCGCGTGCCCTCGACATCGCGCAAATGCTGACAGAGATAGGCGCCGAACACGAGCGCGAAGGCTAGCGTGAAGGGGTGGCGGATCTTCTCGGCGTTCGCGATCGCCTGCTCGCTGTGCTGGCGCGCCGCGTCGGGCCGGCCGAGGAACCACAAGAGGTAGCCGAGATAGGACAGCGAGACGACGCCGGGATCGGTGCCGTGCCGCTCCATCAGATCGGAGTGCAGATCGGGGCTGTAGAGGTTGATGCAGCGATGCAGATGGTGCTGGGACACAGCAAAGCGCCCGCGATAGAGCATGGTCATCGCGATCGAGCGATGCGCCTCGATCAGATAGCCGGTCTGCTGCGCCGGCAGCGTCCCCTCGTTCAGCCGCTCGCGCTTGGCGAACTTCAACAGCTCGACGCTGAGATCGTGCGCGCGGGTCAGATCGGCGCGGATGAAATGACAGACCCAAAGCCCGCGCGTGGCGGCGAAGGCCTTTTCGTCGTCCTCGAGCTGCTGGCCGAGCTCGAGGGCGCGGACGTAGTTCTCCTCGACCTCCTGCACGGCATAGCCCTTGGCGGCGATCAGCGCGTTGCCGAGCGCGATGCGCAGCTCCAGCTCCATCTCGTCGGCGCCCTGCATGCGCGCATTGGCCTGCACGACGCTGAGGCCGCGGCGCAGATGGCCAATCGCCTCCAGATTGGCGCCGCTCTTGGCCGCCTGCTTGCCGGCCTTGAGCCAGAAGCTGGCAGCGCCCTCGCTCTGGCCGGATTCGGTCAAATGATGGGCAAGCAGCTCCGGTTCGCGCTCGGTCTTCTCGGGATACATCTCGGCGAGCACCTGGGCGATCCGGGAATGCAGCTTGCGCCGCTCGCTATGGAGCAAGCTCGCATGCGCAGCGTTCTGGATCATCACGTGCTTGAAGGAGTAAAGCGCGTCGGGCGGATGGCCGCGGCGCATGATCAGCCCGGCCTCCTCCAGGTGATTGAGCGCGGCCTCGATCTGTTCGGCGGGCGTGTTGGCGACCGCGTGCAGAGTCTCGTAGGAGAATTCGCGGCCGATGGTGGCGCCGATCTGCGCGATCCGCTTGAACGGCCCCATCCGGTCCAGCCGCGCCATCAGCGAGTCCGTCAGTGTCGCCGGGATCGCGAGCTGCCGCCACGGGCCCGACAGCACGTAGCGCCCGTGCCGTTCGGTCAGGAGGTTGGATTCGAGCACCGTCTTGGTCAGCTCCTCCAGGAACAACGGCACGCCGTCGGTCTTGACGATGATTTCCTCGATGACTTCCTTGGGAAGCTCGCGTCCCGCCACGCGTTCGACCAGCGTCGCGCGCAACTGCCGGCTCAACCGGCTCAGGACCAGGGTCGTGATATGCGAGTGGGCGTTCCAGCTCGGCTGGAATTCGGTCCGCGCGGTGATGATGACCAGGATTGCCCGGTTCTGTGCCCGGTCTACCAGGAGATCGATCACCTCACGGGACGTCGGGTCGATCCAGTGCAGATCCTCGAATGCGATCACCAGCGGCTGCTCGCGCGCAAGGCCGAGAAAATGATTGACCAGCGCCGCGACGGTCGCATCCTTTTGCTGCTGCGGCGACAGCTCGAGCGGCGGATAGCGGTCACCGGTCGGAATGGACAACAGCGCGGCAAGCAGCGGAGCAACCTGCTCGATGTCGCCATGAGCGGCAGCGATCGCGGTCTCCAGGCTCGCCAGCGACTGCACGGACGCATCCTCGCGATCGAGACCGAGAGAGAATTTGAGCTGCTCGGCGAACGGATAGAACGCCGTAGAGGTGTAATAGGGCGAGCACTGGAACGAGACCTGTCCATGGCGGTCGCCCGCGATCCGCTCGAAGATTTCCTGGATGATGCGCGACTTGCCGATGCCGGGCTCGCCGAACTTGACCACGACCTGGCCCTCGCCGTCCTTGGCCTGCTGCCAGCGCCCCATCAGCAGCGCAATCTCCTCCTCGCGGTTGACGAGCGGGGTCAGCCGCGTGCCCATCGCGGCGGCGAAGCGGGTCTCCACCCGCGAGGCGCGCATCACATGCCAGGCCTGGGCTTTCTCCGAGATGCCCTTGAGCGCGTGGACGCCGAGATCGCGGTAGTCGAACTTCCCCTTCAACAGCGACTGGGTCGACGTGGAAATCACCACACCGTTGGGCGGCGCCAGGCCTTGCAGGCGCGCGGCGAGATTGACGGTTTCTCCGACCGCGGAGTCGCGCTCTTCGGTGCCCTGTCCGACGAGGTCGCCAACCACGACGAGACCGGTCGCGATGCCGATGCGGACGGCGGGTGAGTGGCTGAGCGCACCACGCGGCTCGATCGCGCGGGCGGTCGACAGCACCCGGACGATTTCCAGCCCCGCTCGCACGGCGCGCTCGGCGTCGTCCTCATGTGCGGTCGGATAGCCGAAATAGACCAAAATACCGTCCCCGACGAAGCGGGCGGCAAAACCTTCGTAATGCTTCACCACGCGGACACAGGTTTCGCGGAAGCTCGCGATCATGTCGCGCACGTCTTCCGGATCGAACTGCACCGAGAGCGAGGTGGAATCCACCATGTCGCAGAACATGGTGGTGAGCTGACGCCGCTCCGCGCCGACCTCCGTCCGGATTTGCGGGCGCGCCGTCCCGTCGGGCTTCTCCGCGGTTTCGGCCCGGAACAACGCGGTCATGGCCCGCTGGAGCCGCTTCCGATCGCCGAGTGGCAATCCGAGCTCGACCAGATCGGATTCGGTCAGGTCTCCCATGACATCGAGATCGAGACGGTGCTGCGCGAAGAGATCGGTATAATGGCTAAGACCGATACCATCGAGCCAGCGCTTCAGCCCGCCTTCCGTTCCCGTGCCCGGCTCATTCTCCAGCATGGTGATTCCGCCCGACCAATCACTCCGTCGAAGGGCTCAGGGCCCCGCAACCACAGATTTTGGGGCCAAACTTCACCTCAGACTGGACGCGTTCCCTAACTTCTTGGAAGAATAGCCCAATCGGATCAAAAGGGAACGGAATTGTCGGACGTCACACGCCCAACGCCGCAGGAATTGGCCAGCGCGACGGCCGAAACGAAGATATTCGCGGATATCGGCGGCCTTCTCGATTTCCATGCCCGCAAGAGGCCGGCAGCCCCCGCCCTCCTCGCCCCTGGCCGGCCGGTCCTCAACTACGGCGGGATTGGCGCGCGGACGCAGGATCTCGTCCGCACGCTGCGCGGGCTTGGCATTACCCCTGCCGACCGTATTGCGGTTGCGCTGCCGCGCGGTGCCGACAGCGCACTGGCGTTGATCGCGGTCGCCTCAAGCTGCGCTTGCGTGCCCGTCAATCCCGATCTGACGGCGGACGAGCTGCAACGCTATTTCAGCGAATTGAAGCTGAGCGCGCTCGTCACCCGGGCCGACACGAACTCGGCGGCCCGCGATGTCGCCAAGGTGCTCGATATTGCCGTGATCGATTTCGTGTCAGGGTCGCAAGACGATCTCGGCGGCTGCACGTTCGTCGGGCCGGCGGTTGGACCGGCGAGCAGCAGCGGCGCCTCGCGCGGCGACGACGACGCGTTCATCCTGCTGACCTCGGGCACGGCGGCGCGACCGAAGATGGTGCCGCTGACGCATCGCAATGTGTGCCTCTCCGCCTACAATGCCGGCCGCGTGCTGTCGCTCGCGTCCCACGATCGTCTGCTCAACGTCCTGCCGCTGTTTCACGCCCATGGTTTGATTTCCGGCCTGCTGACGGCGCTGGCCGCGGGCTCCAGCGTGATCTGTACGGAAAGTTTCGACGCAGCCTCCTTCTTCGGCTGGATGCGGCAGCTGCAACCGACCTGGTACACGGCAGTGCCGACCATCCATCGCGCGCTGCTGACGGCGGCCGAAGCCAACCCGGATCTTGCCCGATCGTCCTCGCTGCGCGTGATCCGATCCGCCTCGGCGTCGCTTGCGCCTGCGATCCTCGACGGGCTGGAAGCGACGTTCGGCGTTCCCGTGCTCGAAACCTACGGCATGACGGAGGCAGCTTCGCAGATCGCGGCCAATCTGTTCGAGCTGCGCAAGGTCGGATCGGTCGGCCGCGCCGCGGGCCCGGAGATCGCCGTCATGGACGAGACAGGCCGCGCGCTCGCCAGCGGCGAGCACGGCGAGATCATGCTGCGCGGACCGAACATGAGCCGCGGCTACTATAATGACGAGGCGGCGACGCAGGCTGCCTTCCGCAACGGCTCGTTCCGGACCGGCGATCTCGGCTATCTCGACGCCGACGGCTATCTCTTCATCGTCGGCCGTATCAAGGACGTCATCAACCGCGGCGGACAGAAGATCTCGCCGCTGGAGGTGGAAGAGGTTCTGCTCAGCCATCCGGCGGTGCTGGAGGCCGGCGTGTTTGCCGTCCCGCACCCGAAGCTCGGCGAGAACGTCGCCGCAATCGTGGTGCTGCGGCCGAATTCCGAGGCGACCTCGGACCAGTTGCGCCAGTTCGCCCGGAAACGGCTCGCGGCCTACAAGGTGCCGAGCCTGATCCGCAGCGTGGCGACGCTGCCGAAAGGCGCCAGCGGCAAGGTCAAGCGCAATGCGCTGGCCGAGCTGATCGCAACGATGGGCGGCGGCGAGGAGGAGGCGCGTCTGCCGCGCAACGCACTGGAGACCGAGCTCGCCGGGATCTGGGCCGATTTGCTGGAGCTGCCGCAGGTCGGGAGCGATCAGGACGTCTTCGCACTCGGCGCCGACTCGCTCGCGGTGACGCAGATGCGCTCGCGCCTGCGCGAACGCTTCAACGTCGATTTCTCGTTCGAGGACGTTTTTGATTGCGCCACGGCCGCGGCGCTTGCGGCCCGGATCGAGACCGCCGCCATTCATCGCGAAACGATGCTGCCGGCCTGGCGCCAAGCCATGAAAGCAGACGCGCCGCTGTCGTTCCAGCAGCAGCGGATGTACGTGCTCTCGCGACTGGACCCCACGCGCTACAATTATAACGTCGTCGAAGTCGCGCTCCTCAAGGGTGGGCTCGATGTCGCCGCACTTTCTACCGGCCTCGCTGCGGTGTCGGCGCGCCATAAGGGGTTGCGGTCGGTCATCGTCGAACGTGAGGGCGAGCCGGTGCAGCTTGTGCTGCAATCGCCGCCGCAGTTCGAGCGGATCAAGCTCAAGGCCTGCCCTGCGGACAAGCGGGCCGCTGTGGTCAGGCGCGAAGCGCTCCGGCTCGCGCAACATCCGTTCGACCTCGCGCACGAGGCGCCGCTGAAGGTCACGTTGCTCTCGTTCGACAAGAGCAGCCACGCGCTCGTGGTCAACGTCCATCATCTCGTCACCGACGGCTGGTCGCAGCGGCTGTTCTGGGAAGAACTCGCCGCCCATTATTCGGCAGCGCGCAAGAAGGACGTGGCGGCACTGCCTTCGCCAGCCTTCCAGTATCGCGACTTTGCGCTCTGGCAGCAGAGCTGGGCGCAGACGCCGGCCGCCAAGGAGCAGCTCGATTACTGGCGGACGCAGCTCGACGGCGTCACCACACTGCCGCTGCGAACCGACCGACTAAGGCCGGAGGTCTGGAGCGGCCACGGTGCCCGTCACTATCTCGAATTCTCCAAAACCCTATCGGCCGACCTGCGTGCGCTGAGCCAGAACCAGGGCGTCACGCCCTTCATGACCTTGCTCGCAGTCTTCCAGTGCCTGCTGTTCCGTCACACCGGACACGAAGATGTCGCGACCGGCTCGCTGATCGCCAACCGCAACCAGATCGAGAGCGAGCGCCTGATCGGATTGTTCGCCAACACCCTGATCCTGCGCAATGATTTTGGCGGCGATCCGAGCTTCGGCGACATGTTGCGCCGGGTACGGCAGGTCACGCTCGATGCCTATCGCAACCAGGACCTCCCGATCGAAGAGGTCCTGCGCGCGCTTCAGATCGCGCGAAGGACCGACGGCAATCCGCTGTTCCGGATCATGTTCATCCTCCAGAATGCCTCGATCGAGGCGGCGTCTTTCCCCGGTCTGTCGACGCGGCGGATCGAGATCGATCCAAAAGTGGCGCGATTCGACATCACGCTCGAACTGGTCGAGGCCGACGGCCGTTTCACCGGCTTCTTCGAATACGCCACCGATCTGTTCGACGCTGCGACTATCGAGGGCATGGCCGCTCAGTTCAAAACCCTGCTCAAATCCGTCATCGCCGATCCCGAGCAGCGCATCTCTCACTTGGCACTCCTGACCGAGACCGAACGCCGGCAGCTGGTGGCGCAGGGCCGGGGCGTGCCGGCCAATTTCGCCACGCGCGGCAGTCCGAGCGAACGTTTCGACCGCCAGGTCAAGAAGACGCCGAACGCGATC
The DNA here is from genome assembly GCF_000518345.1 of Bradyrhizobium sp. URHA0013. Classification (NCBI taxonomy): domain Bacteria; kingdom Pseudomonadati; phylum Pseudomonadota; class Alphaproteobacteria; order Hyphomicrobiales; family Nitrobacteraceae; genus Bradyrhizobium; species Bradyrhizobium sp. URHA0013. The sequence continues at coordinate 58,151 of NZ_JADK01000013.1, forward strand.
GCCGTGTCGGACGGCCGCACATCCGTGAGCTACCGCGAGCTGGCGCGCCGCAGCCAGGCGGCCGCGCGCTGGCTGGCCCGCGAAGGCGTCGGCGCCGAGGCCGTGGTCGCCTTGCTTGCGGAGCGCGGGCCCGACCTGCTCGCGGCGATGATCACCGTGCAACGCGTGGGCGCTGCCTTCCTCAATCTCGATCCCGACCAGCCGCCGGCACGGCTCGCAACCATCCTCGGATCGAGCGGCGCCCGCATGCTGCTGACCGGACGGGCGCAGTCGTCCATGGCGGAGGCGCTGCTCGAACCGCTGGTCGAGCGCATCCAAATGGCCGGGCTCGAGGATGCGATCGCGCCAGCGTCGACCAAGCCGGCCCGCGCGGCGCGGCGCGCGGCTTCGAGCCTTGCCTATCTCATCTACACCTCCGGGTCCTCCGGCGCGCCGAAGGGCGTCATGATCGAGCAGCGCGGGCTTTCGAACCATCTCGCCTCGCTCATCTCCGAGCTGAACCTCTCGCGCCGGGACGTGATCGCGCAGACCGCGCCGCAGAGTTTTGTCATCTCGGTATGGCAGTTCCTCGCAGGGCCTATGGTCGGCGCGCGCGTCCATGTCTGCGGTACCGCGATCGTGGGAGATCCGATTTTGCTCGCGCGCGAGATCGAGCGCGAGGGCATCACGGTGCTGGAGATCGTCCCATCGCTGCTGCGCGTGATCCTCGATCGCATGGACGAGGCACAGGTTCGACGCGCCTTTGCGAGGCTGCGCCTTCTGATCTCGACGGGCGAGCCGCTGCCCGTCGATCTCTGCAACGCCTGGTTCGCGCGCTGCCCGAAAGTGCCGCTGATCAACGCCTATGGTGCGTCGGAATGTTCCGACGACGTCTCGCTGCATTGCCTGACCAAGGCACCCACGACCGCGACGGACAACGTCCCGGTCGGCGCGCCGCTGCCGAACATGCAGCTCTACGTGCTCGACGCAAGCCTGCAGCCGCAGCCGGTCGGCGTGACCGGCGAGCTCTGCATCGGCGGCGCCGGTGTCGGCCGCGGCTATGTCAACGATCCCGCGCAGAACCGGCAGCGCTTCCTGCCCGATCCGTTCTCGCGCAAAGCAAGCAGCCGGCTGTACCGGACCGGCGACCTCGCCCGCCGCCGTGCCGACGGCACAATCGAATGCCTCGGTCGCGCCGACCATCAGGTCAAGGTCCGCGGCTACCGGATCGAGCTCAAGGAGATCGAGAACGCGCTTGCCGACCATCCGGATGTGCGCGCCGGCATCGTCGAACCGCGCCGCGAAGCAAGCGGCGATGTCAGGCTGATTGCCCATATCGTCGCGAGATCCGGCAGCCGGAGCAGCGCCAGCGAGCTGCGCGACTTCCTGAAGAGCCGGCTGCCGGGCCATGCCATCCCGTCCGCGTTCCTGTTCCTGGACCAGGTGCCGCTCAATGCCCATGGCAAAATCGACCGGAGCGCGCTGCTGGCGCCGGCGCAGCAGGAAACCTCCGGACCGGATGTGACTGTGCCGGCGCGGCGCTTCACCGAAAAGGTGGTGTCCGACATCTGGATCGACCTGCTGAAGGTCGAGAGCCTCGGCGTGACCGACAATTTCTTCGACCTCGGCGGTCATTCGCTGCTGGCGGGCCAAGTCATGGCGCGCGTCGCCCGGGCGCTTGGCGTATCGCTGCCGATCAAGACCATCTTCGAGGCACCGACGATCGACGAGCTTGCCCGGCGGGTCGACGAGGCCGTGGCGGCAAAGCCGCGCAAGCCGGCGGCAAGTTTCGCAAGGCTGGCTACAGCAAGCCTGGCCGAAGGCAGCCCTCCCACGCTCTCGATCGCACAGGACCAGATGCTGCGGATCGAGCAGAATCTTTCGGGTTTGCCGCTGTTCAACCTGCCTTTCGCCTTCCGTCTTCAGGGGCCGCTCGATCTGGCCGCCCTAGCGCAGGCGATCGACGAGATCGTGCGCCGGCACGAATCGCTGCGGACCCATTTCGGCTGGAGCGGCGGGGAGCCCGTCAGCCGCATCGCCGCGCCCGGTGCCCTCGGCCGTGTCCTGACTGTCGAGACGATCGGCGACGGTCAGCCCCACAACAACAAGCGGCGCAAGGCGCTGGAGCTCCGCAAGATCAATCTCCTGATCGAACAGGAGACCTATGTCCCGATCGACACCACGCGCGCGCCGCTGCTGCGCGCCCGGCTGTTGCGGCTCCACGATGACGATCACGTGTTGCTGCTGACGCTGCACCACGCGGTCGTCGACGGCTGGTCGATCGGCGTGCTGTTCGAGGAATTGTCCAACCGCTATGCGACACTGGCTGGCTATCCGTCGGTGCCGCTGCCGAAACAGCCGCCGGCCTTTTCGGACGTGGCGCGCTGGCAGCGCTGGTGGTGCGGCACTGATGCCGCCCGCCGTCAGGCGGCTGAATGGACGGAGAATTTGCGCGGGGCGGCTCCCCTCTTCGAGGGCGAATCAAGCCCAGGCCCGTCCAGAGGGCACCATCCGGTCAGTCTCGAGCGTGAGCTGATCGGCCGGCTCGCGGCCTTCGCCGGCCAGCACAATTGTACGCTGTTCATGTGTCTGCTAACCGGCCTGAAAGCCCTGCTGCTGGCGCGGACCGGCCGCCACGACATCTCGATCGCCACTGCCATGGCCAATCGCGCCCAGCCGGACACCGACCGGATCGTCGGCCCGTTCGAGAACACGGTGATCGTTCGCACCAAAATCACGCCGGAGCTGTCGTTCGCGCAGGCCGTGGCCCTGGTCCGCCAGAGCGTGCTTGACGCGCATGCGCGCCAGGAGCTGCCGTTCAACATCCTGGCCGACCATCTGGAGCAGGAGGGGGTCAATCCAGCCTCGCTGCTCCAGGTCTATTTCACCCTGCAAAATCCGCTGCGCCAACCGCCCGATCTGCCTGATCTCACGACAGGATCGATCGGCAACATCGCCCGCGAAGGCCAGCCGGTGCTGCCGATCGACCAGACCTGGCTGTCGCTGATGCTCAAGGAGCGGCCGACGGGAATCACCGGTTCATGCAATTACAAGAGCGAGCTGCTCGACGGCGCTACGGTCGGCCAGTGGATGGAGGATCTCGTCGCGCTGCTCGGGGCTGCTCTCGTCCAACCCAATGCGCCACTCGGCCGGCTGCTCAATCGCAGGGCGGCATGACCGACCGCAGAGCACGGGCGAATACGGGGTCACTCGTCAAAGCTGTGAATGACCAAGTTGCATCTTGATTATTTGGCGCCATCGCGCAAGATTATTCTCGCGTTTTGATTTGGACGATTATTTTCAACCGGGGAGTTCGTTATGGGTTTCATCAAATTTACCAAAGGCACCTCCCTGAGCGACAAGGACCGCAAGGCCCTGCAGAAGTTGCTCGGCGCCGAGAAGAAGAAGCTGCAGTCCGCGCTGAAGGACGTCGACGCCAGCATTTCGATGCTGGGCGGCTCCAAGAAGTCCAAGAAGAAGAAGACTTAAGACTCGTCGGCCGGGACGCCGCACGAATCTTCAGGCTTCAGTTTTCGGGCTTCAGTTTTCAGATTTGGCCGCTCGCGTGTCGAGTTGGGGTCTCGCACAAGCTTGCGCCCGTAAACCGGCCAGCAATCGACAAGGATTCGCCCGAGTGGACCGCTAGAAGCGGTCCGCTCACTTGATTCTTGCTCAGTTGATTCTTCCGTCATGGCAGGGGATTTGGCCCCGGCCTGACGCCATGGGCCCAATTGATGGCAGACGACAGAATTGAACTGTTTGTCGGACTGATCGAGACTTTTGACGCGCCGGATGGGGTTGATGCGTGCCGGCGCTTGCTCTCGGTCGACGAACGGGTACGAGCCGACCGCTTCATGTTCGAGCGGCACCAGCGGCAATATATTTTCGCGCACGCGATGTTGCGCCTCGCGCTCTCGCACGTCGCACCTGATGTCGCCCCCACCGACTGGTCATTTGCGGCCGGGCGTTACGGGCGGCCGTTTGTCGCATCGCCCAAGACCTCGAGCACGCTGCATTTCAGCCTGTCGCACGCCGACGGCTGCGTCGCCTGCGTCGTATCGGGGCATGAGACCGTCGGCGTCGACGTCGAGACCGTGTCGCGTCGGGTGGCGCCACTGTCGACCGCGCTTCGGTTCTTCGCGCCGGAAGAGGTCGAAACGCTGCGCGGACTGCCGGAGCCCGCTGCGACCGAGCGCTTCTTCGACTACTGGACGCTGAAGGAGGCCTATCTGAAGGCCAGGGGTTTCGGCCTCAATTTACCGCTCGACGCCTTCGCGATGCAGGTATCGCGCGAGGCCATCGAGATCAGCTTCAAGCCCGATATCGCCGACGATCCGGAAGGCTGGCGATTCCAGCTGATCTCGCCGTCGCCCTCGCATCGTCTCGCGATCGCCGACGGCTCCCGCGCCACCGGCGGCCTTCCCATCACCCGCAATGCATGGCCGCTGCAGGAGGCGGCTGAATGACACTGCCGCGGCTGCGCGTCTTTCCCGCGATTTCGCGCAACCGCGACCCTAAGAAATATGCCGGCGAGCTGATGCGAGTGGCGCAGTTCGCCGACCGCAACGGCTTCGAAGGCATCCTGCTGTTCGAAGGCAACGACGTGTTCGTCGAGCCTTGGGCGATGGCCCAGCACATCATCGGCGAGACGACCCGATCCTCGCCGCTGATCGCCGTCAATCCCGTCTACATGCACCCGTTCACGGCGGCAAAATTCGTCTCGTCCTTTGCGCAGCTCCACGGCCGCAAGGTCTATCTCAACATGATCACGGGGACGGCGGTCAGCGATCTGCAGGGGCTCGGCGACGAGCAGTCGCATGCCGATCGTTATGTCCGGCTCGGCGAATTCGTTGCGCTGATGCGCCAGCTGCTGGCAAGCCCGCGGCCGGCGACTTTCGAGGGCCGGTTCTACCGCGCGAGCAACCTGCAACTGCGGCCGCGCCTGCCGCCGGAGCTGATGCCGGAATTTCTGGTCGCAGGCCAGTCCGAGCCGGCACAGCGCGTCGCAAAGGAGACCGGCTGCATCAAGATGCAGATGCTGCCGCCCGATCTCGATCTCGGCCTCGATGTATCAGGCGTGAATTTTGGAATTTTCGCCCGCGAGGGACGCGAGGAGGCACGGCAAGCGGCAAAGGCGCGTTTCCGCGATAATGCCGACGATCGCGAGCTGCTCGTGCTCACGGTGGAGAACAGCGATTCCGTGTGGAAACGGCGCCTCTACGAGGGCCAGAGCGGCGAACTCGCGGACAATGGCTATTGGCTGCTGCCGTTCCTGACCTTCCAGGCCGACTGCCCCTACCTCGTCGGCAGCTACGCGGAGATCGGCGCGAAGCTGAAGGAGTTTTCCGCCAAGGGGCTGACCACGATCATGCTCGACATGGTCGCGGACGAGACCGAGATGCAGCACGTCTGCAAGGCGCTCGCGGCGAGCGGGATGTTTTGAGTTGTTGATGAAGTCGACCTAACCATCCACATCGTCATTGCGAGCATAGCGAAGCAACCCAGAGTCCCTCCGCGGAAAGATTCTGGATTGCTTCGCTACGCTCGCAATGACGGAGAATGATGGGCTACTCAGCGAGCATCACCGCGCCTCTTCGAATCCGGCCAGCACCGAGGTCAAATTCGCGCCGAGAATATCCGAGAGATAGCCGCCCTCCTGCACGAACACCGTCGGCAAGCCCATCTTCGCGATGGCCTGTCCAATGCGGCGGAAGCCGGGCGTGGTGACGGCGAGACCCTTCAGCGGATCGTGCTCGGAGGCGTCGAGGCCGAGTGCGATGACGAGGGCACCGGGCGCAAAGGAGTCGATCGCCTTGCGTGCGACGTTCATTGCCTGGATGTAGCCGTCATCGCCGGTGCCGATCGCCAGGGGAATGTTGAAGTTGGCGCCGAGGCCGGGACCTTCGCCGCGCTCATGCGCGTAGCCCCACACGTAAGGATAATAGGCGACGGGATCGGCATGGATCGAGACCGTGTAGACGTCCGGCCGCGCATAGAAGATTCCTTGCGTGCCGTTGCCGTGATGGACGTCGACGTCGAGGATCACGACACGCTCGTGCCTCTGCCGCAGATGCGCAGCCGCGATCGCGCTGTTGTTGAGGAAGCAGAAGCCGCCGGCCATGTCGCGATAGGCGTGATGGCCGGGCGGCCGGCAAAGCGCATAGGTCGCATCCTCGCCGTCCATCACCATCTGTGCCGCGGTGACCGCGACGTCGGTCGCAGCGCAGGCCGCGGCCCAGGTGCCGGGGCCGATCGGCGCCGCGGTATCGGCGGTGTGCCAGCCGAGCTTGCCGATGATATGGGTGGGATAGGTCGCGGCATGGCGCACCGGATGGATATTGCCGATCATCTCCGGGCCGGAATCGCCGAGCGCGGTCCAGGCCTCCCAGGCCTCGCTCAGGAACGACAGATATTCCGGACTATGGATGCGCGCACGCGGCTCCTGCCCGAATGTGGTTGGCTCGACCAGTTGGTGCTTGCCGTCCTTGAGCCCCTTAAGCAGGCGGTCGGCACGCTCGGGCTGCTCGGTGGTGCGCTTGACCACGCCGCGAACCAGGAAGAATTGCGGATCGTGGCTGCGGTGCAGTTCGGTATGGACGGCTTTCACTCGAACACTCCGTGGTCGCTCAGGGCTCTTATTTTGACGCGTTTTCTTGACGCGAACCGGTATCCACTTCGCTCGAAAACGCTCTAGTGCCACAGATGTCTAAATCCCCTCGGCGGAGAGATGCAAGCAAGAAGAATGCCGCCCCTCTCACACCGCCCTGCGCCGCAAGCAGATCGCTCGTGAAGCTTAGCAGCGCCCGCGCTGAAGGCAGTGCTCGCGGCCCTCCTGGTCGGTGCGGAAAGCCTCGACGAAGCCGCCCTGACGCTGGGTGACGAAGATCGTCTTGCCGTCGCGGCCGCCGAAGGCAAGATTGGTCGGCTCCTTCGCCCTCAGCGCGATCTCCCGCTCGACCGCGCCATTGGCCTTCATCAACGTGATCGTGCCCTTGAGGATGCGCGCGACGTAGAGGCGGCCGTCCACGTCGGTGCGCAGGCCGTCGACGGTGTCGGGCTGAAACGCCTTGACGAGTTTTGGACTGGTGAGCTCGTTGCCGCCGACCGTGTAGGACCAGATCTGGCCGCTGCTGGATTCCCCGACATAGAGCGTCTTGTCATCAGGGCTGAGATCGATGCCGTTGGTGGTGCCCATCGCGCGCGGCGCCGACATGAGCTGTCCCTGCACCGTTCCGTCGGTTCCCTTCGCGATACGCCAGATGTGGCCTTCGCGACCTTTCCAGTTCGGATCGCTCGCGTAGATCGTGCCGTCGCGGGCGATGGTGATGTCGTTGGGCTGGTTCATCTCGTCGGAGTGAAACCAGATGGTGGGCTCGGTCGATCCCTTCGGGATCGCGAAGATGTTGTGCTTCTTGTAGTCGGCGATGAACATGGTGCCGTCGCGCGCGAAGCGGATGGCATTGCCGACGCTGCCCTCGGGCAAAGCCGTGAACGGCTCGGACACCGCGCCGCCGACAGGCAACTTGCCGATGGTGCCGGGCTTGCCGAAATTGACGACGAAGAGATTGCCGTCGAGATCGGCGGCCGGCCCTTCGATGCCGAAGGTGTATTCGCCTGATGGCGTCACCTGCACGCTTTCGAACAGTTTTGTTTCTGCTCGGGCCGGCGCCGTCGCAAGGACGAGAACAACGCTACTGCACAGGCACCAGAAATTCCTGCCGGATGTAATAGCCATCGCCGTCGCTGCACTCGCCATTCAGATAGGGATCGGCCGGCCGGAAGAAGCGGCTGAAGCCGGGTTTGTCTACAGCGTTCCTTTGTGTCACGACGACGACCTTGGCGGCCGGTATTTCGCCGCATTCCTTGTTGGTTTTGCCAAAGAACTTGCGCTGCGGCGGGCCGGACCTGATCCGCATCCGGAGGCCTGGAACCATTTTTGACACCAGCAGATCCGCCGTGTCGAGCAGGCGCGTGTAACCAGGCTCGGCATTCGGCAGGCCTTCGCCACCCGGCGGCATCAGCTTCTCCGCGCCTAACCCGCGAAGCCGCGTGCGCAACTTGCCGGAGTCGGGATCACCAGGATAGACCCAGCCATCCTGCGACAGCATGAAGCGAAGCACCGTCGCGTCCTTCTGAGCGTCCGATAGGCCCGGCTTCAGGCCGAAATCCGAGTGACAGCCGACGCAATGCTTTTCGACGAGGCCCTTGCGCAAATTGGTGAGCCGGACGCTGTTCGGCGCGTCCCTGGCCACGAAGACCGCCAGTTGATCGATCAGCGCCTGGCTCCGCATGTCGCAGGGCAACGGCGGCGGCGCATCGCCCGCGGCGCGGTCGATCCGGATCACGGTCTGGTTCTTGTCCTCGACCAGCCAGATGGCGCCGTCCTCCGCGACCGTCATGCCGGCGGGCGCGCCTTGCGGCCGGGCGCCGTTGACGCGGTGCCAGCCTGCGATCAGTTCCTCGAACGGCGCGGCGGCGACGTCGCCGCCCTCGGTCTGAAAGCTGTGGGTCGGATCGGCCGCGCAGCTGACATGATAAGACACCGGCGCCGGGGCGGGCTTCGGGAAGCCGTGGTCGTCGACCTCATAGACGATGACGCGGCTGCCGGTCGGGCGATAGCCATGCAGGCCAACCAGCAGCTTGCCTTCGAGCTCCGGAAATTTCGCCCCGTGATAATAGAGCATCGCGAGCGGCGCGCCGTGCGGTGGAAGCAGCGAGAACGGCGCCTTGTAGAGAGCGTTGGCGGTGCACAGCGATTTGTAGACCCCCGACTGCAATACGATCCTGAATTCGGGACTCGGCGTCGACAAATCGTAGCAATAGGGCCAGCCGTAATGCCTGCCCTGCTCGATCGCGTTGATCTCCTCGTTCGGCTTGAAAATGTCGGGCAGGTCGCGGCCGTTCTCGCCTTGCAGGAAGGCATAACCCGCATCGGGGAAGCTCGGATGCAGTGCCAGCGCCATCGAGTTGCGCAGGCCGCGCGCATGGACGCTGTGCGGCGGGTCGGTCTCGCCAGGCTTCAACGCCGGAAAGATACCGCCCGAGGGCGGCGTGAACAGCCAGATCGATGCCATCGCGGAAGCGCCCTCGGCCGCCGCGCAAGGTTTCGTGATCGGCGCCGGCGTGATGCAGTCGTCGCTGTGCGAGCCGATGTTGACGAACAGCCGGCCGTTCTTATCAAAGACAAACTGCTTGAGTGGATGCGCGCTCTCGTCGAGCTTTGTGCCATTGGGCAGCGTGATCCGGCGGCCGGGCATGTGACGGACGATGGTCTCGACCGTGTCGCGCGGATTGTCGGCGAGCGGATCGAACCGGAAGATCGTCTCCGCGCTCGAGGTATAGAGCTTCTTGTCCGGGCCGATCACCAGGCCGAACGGATATTCGATTGCTGTCAGCAGCTCCTTGAACCGCTGTCCCTGGGGCGCGCGCGGGTCGAGCAACAGCAGCCGACCATCGGTATGGCCCCAGCCCGCCATGTCGGCGACCACGAACAGGTCACGACCGGGCACCTGGATGATCGAGCGCGGGAATTTCAGCCGATCCTCCTCGCTGGCGACGAGGCCGGCGCAAAATCCCGCCTTCATGTCGATCTGGATTTTTGGAAAAGCCAGATCGGCACTGCCGCAGGTCTCCGTGCCGATGGCATAGCCGCTCTTGCGGACCGGTTCTGATGAGCCTACCGAGGTGAGGGTCAGGAGGACCACCAAGGCGACCGCGCATGCGCGCAGGCTTCGGCTTTCACGCCAAAATGTGAGGTGGTTCACGGCGCCTCCCGGACTTTCCGTCCAGAGTTGTTCCATGCCGTGGGAATGCCGTCCAGTTGATCAACACCCCCTTGTGATCAAACCGGCAGGGGGCTTGGAGCCGACCAATCTCCGTAGATTCCCTTACCGGGCTCGACCCGAATGTTTCGCGAAGGCTTGGAATGGTATCGGTTTGCCGTCCCAATCGCTCCCAATAGGAGACGCATATGGTCCAGGTCTATTTTCACTGCTCCAACTTGGACGGCACGCTGATCGATCGCAGCGGCACAGCCGTGACCAACCTGACCGAGGCGCGCGACCGTGCCGCCCAGATCATGAACGCGATGATCCTGACGCCCGGCGCTGAGGATTGGCGCGACTGGGTGATCCATGTCAGCGGCTCCGATGGCGAGGAGATCTTCGATCTCCCCTTCACTGCCATGCTCGGCAAGCCGCACTGAGGTGATGCCATGTTGCTCGCATCACTGACCCTGCTCCGCCAGCCCCTGAACTTCGTCGCCAGCAAATGGCAGACGCTGATGCGGGTCGCGGGCAATCCCTACCGCCCCGAGCTTCACTACATGCGCGGCCCTGGCCCGAAATGGCACGCCAAGTATCAGGCCAGCCGGCTGGATCGCGCGCGCTGAGCCCTGCGGCTCCTGCTTCCCACTGATCGGTCTCTCAATGCGTCATGCCCGGGCCTGTCCCGGGCATTCTCGTCTTGGCATCTACGTCTTGCCGACTGCGCCTCCCCCGCCTGTTTCACACCAGCCATGCCACGCCGCCCTTTCGATGTTCTCGGTGGGGGCGATGTGCCATTCTTCGCGCGTTCCGCCAATTGCGGAGCTCAGCGCAACGAAGCCAAACCGAAGACAGCACACAGACATCATCATGCCTCACCAGTTCAGCCACGCCCAAACCGTCCGCAAGCCCGCCGTCACATCCAAAGGCGGCATCGTCGCCGCGCAATCGCGGCGGGCGGCCGAAGTGGGGGCGCAAGTGCTGGCAGCGGGCGGCGACTGCGTGGATGCGATCGTCGCCACCACCTTCGCGCTCAACGTGCTGGAGCCCTGGAACAGCGGCATGGGCGGCGGCGGCGCGATGGTGCTCTACCGTGTCGCGGAAAATCGCTATGAGGTGATCGACTACGGCATGTGCGCGCCGCAAAGCCTGCGCACCGCAGACTATCCGCTCAGCGGCGAAGGTGCGGCTTCCGACCTGTTTCCCTGGCAGCGGGTCAAGGACGACCGCAATATCCACGGCCCCGGCTCGATCGCCGTGCCCGGAGTCGTCGCCGGCATGGAGGAGGCGCATCGCCGCCACGCCAGGCTGCCGTGGAAAGATCTCGTCGCGCCGGCCGTCGCCCTCGCCGGTGAAGGCCTGCTGGTCGACTGGTGGACCACGCTGACGATCGCGGCATCGGCGGCCGATCTTCGGCGCTATCCGGGAAGCGCGGCCACGTTCCTGAAGCATGGCCTGCCGCCGAGCGCGCCATGGGGCATCAAGTCCGAGACGCAGCTGCCGCTGGACGCGCTGAAGGCGACACTGGCGCACCTCGCCGACGCCGGTCCGCGCGATTTCTACCAGGGCGACCTCGCCAGAAGCATCGCCTCCGACATCAAGGCCGACGGCGGCGCGCTATCGGTGGAGGACCTCGCCGCGTTCCGAGCCCATCTGCGCGATCCGCTGGCGATCCCCTATCGCGGCGGCAAGGTGTTTGCGACGCCGGAGCTGACGGCCGGACCGACCATGGCGCATGCGCTGCGCCTGTTGCAGCAGAACCTGAAGCCGGGAAGCGCGCCCGATGCAGCCGCCTACGCCGAATATGCCGCCGCGTTGCAATCGGCCTATCGCGAGCGGCTCAAGGATATGGGGGATGCCGACGGCAAGCGCTCGCTCGGCGCGGACTATCTGGCGCCCGCCTGCACCACGCATTTCTCCGTGGTCGACCGCCACGGCAACATCGCGGCGGTGACGCAGACGCTGCTGTCATCCTTCGGCTCGAAATACGTCACGCCGCACACCGGCATCGCCATGAACAACGGCATCATGTGGTTCGACCCGATGCCGGGCACCAACAACTCGCTCGCCCCAGGCAAGCGCTGCCTCACCAACTACACGCCTGTCATCGCCGAGGCCAAGGACGGCAGACGGCTCGCGGTCGGCGCCTCCGGCGGTCGCCGCATCCTGCCGTCGGTGATGCAGATCGTGTCGTTTGCGATGGATTTCGGCATGGATCTCGATGCCGCGATCCACCAACCGCGCATCGACGCCAGCGAAGGCGCGATCGTGATCGGCGATACCAGGTTGCCGGCGGACACACGCGAGACGCTCGCGGCGCGATTCGACTATGAGGAAGCGCGGGTGCAGTCCTTGCCGCAGAAGTTCGCCTGCCCGAGCGTCGTGATGCGCGACGGCGACACCAATTCCGGCGCGGTCGAGATCTTCCAGCCCTGGGCCGACGCGGTGGCGGAGGGCTGAGCTTAGATCCCCAGCCGGTCGCGCACGCGACCAGCGATCACTGCCGTCGTCACGCCGACCGGCCAGAAGGCATGCATCGGGATCGGCTTGATGCCGGTGACGGGCATGTCGATCTCGGCCTTGGCGCCGCCGATCAGACGTCGCGCGAGCTGCGCGCCCATCGCCGTCGAGAGCGCGACGCCGCGGCCGTTGCAGCCGAGTGAGATCAGGATGTTGTCCGCGGGCTCGTGCACATGTGGGTAATGATCCGCGGTGATGGCGAGCCGGCTGTTCCAGCCATGGGTCCAGGCAACGCCCTTGAGCTGCGGCCATAGCCGTTCGGCGTATCGCATGAGATAGGCGACGTCGCGCGGCGAACTGATCCAGCGCATCGGCCCGCGGCCGCCCATCAAGAGGCGGTTCTGCTGATCGATGCGGTAATAGACGGTGATGTGGCCGCTCTCGTAAAGGACGGGACGCGTCGGCATGATCGAACGGGCCACGTCGTCAGACAGCGGGGCCGTGGCCGCGATCGAGGAAAACACCGGCACGATGGTGCGGCGAAGCGCCGGCCAGAGATCGTCGGTAAAACCGTTGGTCGCGAGCAGCACCTTGTCGGCATGCACCACCGCGCGCGGCGTCTCGATGCGCCAGCGGCTGCCTTCCCGGCGCAACGATAGTGCCGGTGTTTCGCCATGGATTTTCGCGCCTGCGGAAATCGCGGCGCGCGCGAGGCCGCGGGCATAGCTCAGGGGATGCAGGTCGCCGCCGCGGGTATCGAACATGGCGCCGATGTAGCGATCCGTGCCGGTCATCTCGCGCAATTGCTCGCGATTGATGTACGACACCGGCATGCCACGGGCGATGCATTGCCGCGCGGTTGTCTCGATCGCGGCGGCGCTGGCCTCGTTATAGGCCGCGCGCAGCGTACCGTTCTGCCGCGCTTCGCACGGGATCTGGTAGCGGCGGATCAGATCGTGGGTGAAATTTGTCGTGCCGTATGAGAAGGCGACCATGCGGCGGCCGAGCTCGACGCCAAAATCGGCTTCGATCTGATCGGGGTCGTGCTTCAGTCCCGGATTGGTGTGGCCACCATTATTGCCGGATGCGCCCCAGCCCGGCTCCTGCGCCTCCAGCACCAGCGCCTCGACGCCCTGCTCCGCCAGATGCAACGCGGTGGACAGCCCGGTGTAGCCGCCGCCGATAATGGCGACCGAGACCCTCCTGTCGATCTCGAGCGGCGGCGTGGCCACCGGCGCAACGGCGGTATCGGCATAGAGAGACGGCGGCAGAGGCAGGCGCGTGGTCATGGCGAAGACCGATCAGAGCGGATGCAGCACGCGGCGCAGAAAATCCTGCGTCCGCGCATGCTGCGGTTGGTTGAGCACCGATTTCGCCGGTCCCTGCTCGACGATGACACCGCCGTCGATGAACAGCACGCGGTCGGCGACGTCGCGGGCAAAGCCCATCTCGTGGGTGACGACGACCATGGTCATGCCGTCGTCGGCGAGCTTGCGCATCACGCCAAGAACGTCGCCGACCAATTCAGGATCGAGCGCCGAGGTGGGTTCGTCGAACAGGATGGCCTTGGGCTGCATCGCCAGCGCCCGCGCGATCGCGACACGTTGCTGCTGGCCGCCGGAGAGCTGCGGCGGATGTTCGTTGGCTTTCTCGGCAAGGCCCACCTGGGCGAGCAGCGCGCGGCCACGCTCGAATGCGGCAGCGCGCGGCTCCTTCTTCACATAGAGCGGACCTTCGACCACGTTCTCCAGCACGGTCCGGTGCGGAAACAGGTTGAAGCGCTGGAACACCATCGAGACCTGGGTGCGGACTTGCACGATCGACGGCGCGTCGCGGTCGACCTTCAATCCCTCGACGCTGATCTCGCCGCGGTCGTAGCTTTCGAGACCGTTGATACAGCGCAAGATGGTGGACTTGCCGGAGCCGGAGGGGCCGACGATGCAGACCACCTCGCCCTTCTGGACGGACGCCGTGATGCCCTTGAGCACCTCGTTCTCGCCAAAGCTCTTGTGGACGTCGGTCAGCTCTATCATTTCTTGCCGGCCCGCTTCTCGAAGTGACGGACCAGCAGGATCAGCGGAATGCTCATGGTGAGATACATCAGCGCAACCATCGTAAACACGTTGGTGTTCTTGAAGGTCGAGGACGCGATCAGCTTGCCCTGAAGGGCGAGCTCGGCGACCGTGATGGTCGAGGCCTGCGAAGAATCCTTCAGCATCATGATCATGACGTTGCCGTAGGGCGGCAGCACGATGCGCACCGCCTGCGGCAGCACGACCCGGCGCATGGTCAGCCACCAGCCCATGCCGATCGATTGCGCCGCCTCGATCTGCCCCTTGTCGATGGCCTCGATGCCGGCGCGGAAATTTTCCGCCTGATAGGCCGAGTAGGCGATGCCGAGCCCGAGGATCGCAGCCTGCAACGCGCTGAGCGTGACGCCGAGATCAGGCATCACGAAGTAGAGGTAGAACAACAGCACGATGATCGGAATGCCGCGGATCACGTTGATCAGGCTGGCGCTGAGCAGCGACAGCACGCGGATGCCGGAGACCCGCATCATCGCCCAGACCAGGCCAAGCAGCGTCGAGAGCAGCAGCGAGCCGATGGTAACGACGATCGTCAGCACGACGCCGCTCATCAGGATCGGGAAGAATTCGGCCGCGTCGTGCCAGAAGCCTTTCATCGATCAGCTTTCATCGATTGGCCGCTGGCGATCAACCCTGTGCCTTCAGACCCCATTTATCAAGGATCTTGTCGATGGTGCCGTTGGCCTTCAGCTTGGCGAGCGAGGCATTGATCTTGCCGAGCAGCGCGGCTTCGCCCTTGCGCACGCCGATGCCGACCGAGCCGACGGTGACGGGCTTGTAGCCGTCGACCAGGCGCACCTCGGGGAAGCCGCCCTGCTTCAGATTGTAGGCGAGGATCGGATAGTCGGCGTAACCGGCCTTGAGGCGGCCGGTGTTCACGTCGCGCAGGATGTCGGGGATGGTGTCGTAGGCCTTGACGTCGGCGAACAGGCCGGACTTCTTCAGCGCGTCGACGAAGGCGGTGCCGACCTGGGCGCCGACCGTCTCACCCTTCAGATCGTCCTGGGTGGCGTAGGCCTTGGTATCGCTCTTCGGGACCACGAGGCCTTCGCCATAGGCGTAGATCGGGTCGGAGAAGTCGACGACCTCCTTGCGCGGCGCCGTGATGAACATCGCGGCCGCGATGATGTCGATCTTGCTCGATGTCAGCGACGGGATCAGCGCCGAGAACTGCATCGGCTCGATCTGCACGTTGAAGCCGGCATCCTTGCCCACTTCAGTGACGAGATCGACCATGATGCCCTGGATGCTATTGGTCTTGGTGTCGAGGAAGGTGAAGGGAATGCCTGTCGGCGTCGAGCCGACCTTCAGCACTTGCTGCGCCGAAACCGGCGCTGCTGCGGCAATCGCAAGTGCCGCGACCGCGGCCAGACCAAAACGCTTCATCGCATCCCCCTTGGGCCCGGCCGATGGCGGCGCTCGCAGATCTCGTCATCGCAGACGTTGCGGGCCAAGCCATTTCGGCCTATTTTCACCAATATGAAAATTTGGTCACACTTTCGCGGCCGTTGCAAGCGGTTTTCATGCACATGAAGGAAGTGGTTTTGACGTGAGCGGTGGCAAGAGAATGCGCAGGCCGGCCGGCGCAAAGCCGGCGAAGAAGGTGCAGATAAAGGTGAAGGTGAAAGCCAAGGCCAGCACCAGGGCTGTCGCCAAATCGGCCGAGCCGGCGATGGATGTCGCGGTCGGCCGCCGCATCCGCGATCTCAGGCGGATCAGGCAATTCTCGCTCGAGACGGTCGCCTCGCGCACGGAGCTTTCGATCGGCTTCCTCAGCCAGATCGAGCGCGGCCTGTCGTCGCCGTCGCTGCGCGTGCTGGCCACGCTCGCCGACGTGCTCGGCGTCGGCATCGCCGCGCTGTTCGGCGCGCGCCCGAACGCCGACGGTGCATCCGACCAAATCGTCACGCGCGGGCCGCATCGGCCCGAACTGAAGCTCTGGCGCACCGGCGTGTCGAAGCAATTGCTGAGCCCGGCCAGCGCCGACAACCGGCTCAATCTATTCCTGGTACATCTGGAGCCCGGCGGCTCCACCGGCGACGAACTCTACACCCATGACGGCGAAGAAGCCGGCCTCGTGCTCGAAGGCGAGATGATGCTGACGGTGGACAGCGAGACATGGTCGCTGAAGACGGGCGACAGTTTTCGGTTTGCAAGCCGGAGGCCGCACCGATTTTCAAATCCGGCCGAGGATGCCAAGGCGGTGGTGCTGTGGGTAAATTGCGTGACGGGGACGGGGTAGCGGCAGCGGTCATTGCGAGCGAAGCGAAGCAATCCAGACTCTGACTGCGGAGACACTCTGGATTGCTTCGTCGCAAGTGCTCCTCGCAATGACGGGAGGATAGAGTCTTAACCGAACCGGTACTTGTACCGGTCCACCGTCAGCGCACTCACATCAATGTCCGGCTTCTTGCCCGACAGCATGTCGGCGAGCACGCGGCCGGAGCCGCAGGACATGGTCCAGCCGAGCGTGCCGTGGCCGGTGTTGAGGTGAAGGTTGGCGTACTGCGTCGAGCCGATCACGGGCGGGCCGTCGGGCGTCATCGGGCGCAGGCCGCTCCAGAACGTTGCCTTGGAGAGATCGCCGCCGCGCGGAAACAGATCGGTCAGGGAGTGATCGAGCGTGGCGCGCCGCGCCTCGTAGAGCTGGCTCGAGAAGCCGGAGATTTCGGCGGTGCCGCCGACGCGGATGCGATTGCCGAGGCGCGTGATAGCGACCTTGTAGCTCTCGTCCATCACGGTCGATTCCGGCGCGCCGGAAGCGTCCTTGATCGGCACCGTGATTGAATAGCCCTTCACGGGATAGACCGGCAGCGAAATATCGAGCGGCGCGACCAGCCGCGACGACCAGCTTCCGAGCGCGAGCACGTAAGCGTCGGCCTGCAACATACCGGCGCTGGTCACGACGCCGCTGACGCGCCCGCCGTCGGTGACGATGCGGTCGATGCTGGTGTTGAACATGAAGCGCACGCCGAGCGCTTCGGCATGCTTGGCCAGCGCCTGCGTGAACATGTGGCAGTCGCCGGTCTCGTCCTGCGGCAAACGCAGTCCGCCCGCGAACTTCTCCTTCACGCCCGCCAGAGCCGGCTCGGCCGCGATGCAGCCCTCACGGCTGAGCACCTCGAACGGCACACCGTATTGCTTGAGCACGGCGATGTCCTCACCGGTGCCGTCGAGCTGCGATTGGTAGCGGAATAGCTGCAGCGTGCCCTGCGAGCGCTCGTCATATTGAATGCCGATGTCGCGGCGCAGGTCGCGCAGGCAATCGCGACTATATTCCGCGATCGGGATCATCCGGCTCTTGTTGATCGCGTAGCGTTCGCTGGTGCAATTGCGCAGCATCTTGAGCAGCCAGACCCACATCACGGGATCGAGCTTCGGCCGGATCACCAGCGGGCCGTGCTTCATCAGCAGCCATTTGACCGCCTTCACCGGTACGCCGGGACCGGCCCAGGGCGAGGAATAGCCGGGCGACACCTCGCCGGCATTGGCAAAGGAGGTCTCGAGCGCCGGTTCGGGCTGACGGTCGACGACCGTCACCTCATGGCCGGCACGCGCGAGGTAGTAGGCAGAGGTGACACCGATGACACCGCTGCCGAGGATCAGAACTTTCACGCTTAGTCAAACTCCCGCGGCATCACGCTCGCCGCTGCAAGAGGGAACTCCGCAACGGCGAGAGCAATTATCAGGCCACCCGCTTGATGGCATCGCCGAGGATCGACACGATATCGTCGATGTGGCTCTTCTCGACGATGAGCGGAGGCGACAGCGCAAAGCTATCGCCGCTCATGCGGAAGTACAGCCCGCGATTGAAGCAATCGACCATGACGTCGTAGCCACGCACGCCGACCGTGCCGTCACGCGGCGACAGCTCGACCGCGCCCATTAGGCCGCAATTACGGATATCGACGACATTGGGCAGGCCCTTCAGCGAATGCAGCGCATCGCGCCAATATTCGGAGATCGACGCACCGCGGGTCAGCAGGCCTTCGTCCTTGTAGATGTCGAGCGTGGCGATGCCCGCGGCGCAGGCGACCGGATGCGCCGAATAGGTGTAGCCGTGGAACAGCTCCATCGCGTTCTCCGGGCCGACCATCAGGCCGTCGTGAACCTTGCGGCTTGCGAACACGGCGCCGCAGGGAATGGTGCCGTTGGTGATGCCCTTGGCCGTTGTCATCATATCGGGCGTGACGCCGAAGAAGTTGGCGGCGAAGGGCGTCCCGAGCCGGCCGAAGCCGGTGATGACCTCGTCGAAGATCAGGAGGATGCCGTGCTTGTCGCAGATCTCGCGCAGGCGCTGGAGATAGCCCTTTGGCGGCGGCAACACCGCAGTCGAGCCCGGCACCGGCTCGACG
This sequence comes from Bradyrhizobium sp. URHA0013, assembly GCF_000518345.1. Taxonomy (NCBI): domain Bacteria; kingdom Pseudomonadati; phylum Pseudomonadota; class Alphaproteobacteria; order Hyphomicrobiales; family Nitrobacteraceae; genus Bradyrhizobium; species Bradyrhizobium sp. URHA0013. The sequence continues at coordinate 76,796 of NZ_JADK01000013.1, forward strand.
ATGACGGCAGCAATGGTCTCGGCGCCGTGCAGGGCCACCAGCCGCTCGAGATCATCGGCGAGCTCGGCGCCATGCTCGGGCTGATCCTTGGCGAAGGCGTTGCGGGTGAGATCGTGGGTGTGGCGGATGTGGTCGACGCCCGGCAGCAGGGTGGCGAAGGCGCGGCGGTTGGCGACCATGCCGCCGACCGAGGTGCCGCCGAATCCGACGCCGTGATAGCCGCGCTCGCGGCCGATCAGGCGGGTGCGGCTCGCCTGGCCGTTGGCGCGATGATAGGCGAGCGCGATCTTCAGCGCGGTGTCGACCGACTCGGAGCCGGAATTGGTGAAGAAGATGCGATCGAGGCCCTTCGGCGCGATCTCGGCCAGACGCTCGGCGAAGTCGAATGCCAGCGGATGGCCCATCTGGAACGACGGTGCGAAATCCAGCGTCATCAGCTGGCGCTCGACGGCGGCGGCGATCTGCTTGCGGCCGTGGCCGGCATTGACGCACCAGAGGCCGGCGGAGGCATCGATCACCTTGCGGCCGTCGACAGTGGTGTAGTGCATGCCTTCGGCCGAGGAGAACAGGCGGGGCGCCTTCTTGAACTGCCGGTTGGCCGTGAACGGCATCCAGAACGAGTCGGTCTTGATCGTGTTCGGAATCTGATGAAGGGTCACGGGCCACGCTCCTTTGCTGACCTGGTACCAGAGGCACGGCTTGAAAAGCGCAACAAGTCCTTTTCTGATGAGCTGCAAGCCATTGATTTGACTAGGCCCGCCGGTCCATATTTGCGCGATCCGCAACACTTGCAACACGGGCCAGGGACATGAGCGTCGATATCGGTGGACGGCTGCGATTCATCCGGGCGCGCCAGAAGCTGTCGCAGCGCGAACTCGCCAAACGCGCCGGCGTCACCAATTCGACGATCTCGCTGATCGAATCCAACCAGATGAATCCGTCGGTGGGGGCGCTGAAGCGCATCCTCGACGGCATCCCGATGGGGCTCGCCGAGTTCTTCGCGCTGGAGCCGGAGAGCCGGCGCAAGATCTTCTACCGCGGCGAAGAGCTGACCGAGGTCGGCAAGAAGCCGATCTCCTATCGGCAAGTCGGCGACAATCTGTTCGGTCGCAGCCTGCAGATCCTGAAGGAGCGCTATGAACCCGGCAGCGACACCGGGCGCGTTCACCTCGTCCATGACGGCGAGGAAGGCGGCATCGTGATTTCAGGGAAGCTCGAAGTCACCGTCGAGGACGAGCGCCGCATTCTCAATCCCGGGGATGCCTACTACTTCGAGAGCCGGCGTCCGCATCGCTTCCGCTGCGTCGGCGGCAAGCCGTGCGAGGTGATCTCGGCCTGCACACCGCCGACGTTTTGAAGTTGTCCGCAATCCTACGGAGCCACCGGTATCTTACGGAGGTTGAGCCATCTCAATTTCCGCAGCCTGATCCTCTATATGTTTCGAGCCATAGCCAAGCAGCCTCCGCTTTCCGGAGCCGCTTCGTAACAGGGCTCGCTATGAAGATCACGCTCGCAAATGCAGAGGCCGCACTCGATGAAGTGCAGCGCGACAGCGACAAGCTCCATTCGGAGGAGTTGCGCAAGACCATCGCGAATTACATCGAGTCGCAGCGAGAGGCTCTCAAGGCTCTTCGCAAGAAGCTGCACTAGCAGGCGGGGAGCGAGACGGGCTCGCCCGCCGCTGCTTGAAGGCTACGTCAGCAACTCCTCGATCCGGATCGGGAAGCGGCGGACACGCACGCCCGTCGCATGCCAGACGGCGTTAGCGACTGCCCCTGCACTGCCGGTGATGCCGATCTCGCCGACACCCTTGATGCCGAGCGCGTTCACGTGCGGATCGTGCTCATCGACCGTGATCACGTCGAGCGGCGGCACGTCGGCATTCACCGGGATATGGTACTCGCCGAGATTGGCGTTCATGATCCGGCCGGTGCGGCGGTCGGTGATGGCTTCCTCGTGCAAGGCGAAGGACAGGCCCCAGATCATGCCACCGAACAGCTGGCTCTGCACCATGCGCGGGTTGACGATCTGTCCCGCGGCGAAAGCGCCGACCATGCGGGTGACGCGGACCTGGCCGAGTTCGGGATCGACCTTCACCTCCGCGAACACCGCGCCATGGGCGTGCATCGCATACTCCTCCATCGCCGTCGGATTCGGCGCGCCGGTGCCGCGCGCCTCGACCTCGGCCACGCCTGCGCGCGCAAGAATCTCGGAGTAGCTTTCGCCGCGGCTCTCGTCGTCGCGGCGGATCAACCTGCCATCGCGCGCGATCACGCCGGCGTTGCCGGCGCCGAACAGCGGCGAGCGCTCATCGCTGGTGGCGAGATCGGCGAGTTTCGCAATCACGGCCGCGCCTGCGCTGTGGATCGCGGCACCCGCGGTTGCCGTGTGGGCGGAGCCGCCGGCAATGCCGGCATCGGGCAGGTCGGACGTCCCCGCCTTGAACTCGACGCGGTCGATATCAAGCCCGAGTTCGTCGGCCGCGATCTGCGCCAGCGCAGTCCAGGCGCCCTGCCCCATGTCATGCGCGCCGATCTCCATAGCGCCGGAACCGTCGCGGCGAAGCACCGCACGTGCCTCGGCCTGGAACATGAGCGCCGGGAACGTCGCGGTGCCCATGCCCCAGCCAACCAGAAGACCATCGTCGTCGCGCATCTGCCGCGGCTGGAGCGGTCGCTTCGCCCAGCCGAAGCGCGCAGCGCCTTGCTCGTAGCAGGCGCGCAGCGCCTTGGACGAGAACGGTTTGCCGGTGATGGGCTCGACCTCGGCATAGTTCTTCAGACGAAAGGCGAGCGGATCGATGCCGCAGTCCCAAGCCATCTCGTCGATCGCGCTCTCCAGCGCGATCGAGCCGGTCGCCTCGCCGGGCGCGCGCATGAACAACGGCGTGCCGGTGTTGACACGCACGGCGTCATGCGAGGTGCGGATCGCAGGTGCCGCATAGAGCGTGTGCGAGGCATCGGCCGCGGGCTCGTAGAAATCGTCGAACGTGCTCGACACGGTGCGCGCGTGGTGATCCAGCGCTGTCAGGCGCCCCTCGCCATCGGTGCCGATGCGCAGCCGCTGCCGCGTCGGCGCGCGATGGCCGACCGGGCCGTACATCTGCTCGCGGCGCAGCACCAGCTTGACCGGTTTACCGACGAGCTTTGCCGCCATGATGCCGAGGACCGGCGGGCCGGCCATGAGTCCCTTCGAGCCAAACCCGCCACCGAGGAACGGGCTGCGGATGTGGATCTTGTCGTGCGCGATGCCGAACAATTCGGCGACGCGCGCAAGCGACAGCATGAGACCCTGGGTCGGCATGTCGATCTGCAGGTTGTCGCCATCCCATGCAGCCACGATCGCATGCGGCTCCATTGCGTTGTGATATTGCGGCGGCGTTTCGTAAACCGCGTCGATCCGCTTCTCGGCCGACGCAAGTCCCGCCTCCACATCGCCGCGATGATTTTCCGTGGGGTTGCCGACGCCGACGACCGGCGGCACGAAGCTTTCACCCGCGTCGAGGCCGATGAGCGCGGGCAGCGTCTCGTAGCGCGGCGCTAGCAGCGCGGCGCCTTCCGTGGCCGCCTCGAGCGTTTCGGCGATCACGACGGCGATCGGCTGGTTGGCGTAGCGGACTTCATTGCTCTGCAACACCTCCATCCGGAACACGAAAGGATTGGTCTTGATCTCGGGATCAATCGCGAGTTCAGGCTTGTGGTCTGGCGTCATGACATCGACGACGCCGGGGTGGCGCTTGGCAGCAGTGACATCGAGCGAGGTCACGCGGCCGCGCGAAATGCTGGCGACGGCCATCACCGCAAACAGCATGCCGGGCGGATGATTGTCGGCGGCGTAGGTCGCCTGGCCTTGGACCTTAAGCACGCCGTCGCGGCGGGTCAGCGGCTGACCAATGCTGGAGCCATGGCGCAGATGAGCGGGCGCGCTGGTGAGATTAAGCTCGGGCATGAATGGCTCCGGACGTCGAGGCAAAGGGAGAGGCCGGCAGGGCGGGGATGCGCGCAGGCGTACCGGCGGCAGCGAGGCTCAGCGCACGCACGACGATGCGGCGTGCGAGCTCGATCTTGAAGGCGTTGTCGCCGGACGGTTTTGCGTCGGTGAGCGCGCGCGAGGCGGCTTCCTGGAAAGCGTCGACCGTGGGTGCGACGTTCCTGAGCACGTCCTCCGCAGCGCGGGCGCGCCAGGGCTTTGCGGCGACACCGCCGAGCGCAAGCCGCGCCTCCGCGATCTTGCCGTTCTCGATCCGCAGCGCAGCCGCAGCCGAGACGACGGCAAATGCGTAGGACGTTCTATCGCGGACCTTGAGATAGCGCGCATGCGCGGCAAAGCCCCGCGCAGCGGGCGGCAGACGCACCGCCACGATGAGATCCCCCGGTTCAAGGGCCGATTCACGCTCGGGCGTATTGCCGGGCAGGCGATGAAGTTCGTCGAGCGCGATCTCGCGCCGCCCGCTCCTGCCTTCGACCTCGACGATGGCGTCAAGCGCGACCAAGGGTACGCAGAAGTCGGACGGATGCGTGGCAATGCAGTTTTCGCTCCAGCCCAGCACGGCGTGGGTGCGGTTCTCGCCCTCGCGCGCGTCGCAACCGCTTCCGGCCTCGCGCTTGTTGCAGCGGCTGGCGGTGTCATAGAAATACGCGCAGCGGGTCCGTTGCAGCAGATTGCCGCCAACGGTCGCGGCATTGCGCAATTGCGCCGATGCGCCGGAGAGCAGCGCTTCGGCGACGGCCGGATAGGACTTTGCGAAGTCGGCGTCATGCGCAAGATCGGCGTTGCTCACCAGTGCGCCGATGCGCATACCACCGTCGGCGAGACGCTCGATCCGATCGAGGCCGTCGAGATGGGTGACGTCAACCAGACGATCCGGACGGCTGACGCCGCCCTTCATCAGATCGAGCAGATTAGTGCCGGCGGCGAGATAGGCGGCGCCCGGCTGCGCGGCGGCGGCGACGGCCTCGGCGACCGTGGCCGGCCTGACGTAATCAAACTGCTTCATGCGGAGCGCCTCTGGTTGGATTCGTCCATGCCGGCCTGCGCGTCGAGCACGGCATCGACGATGCCGGCATAGGCGCCGCAGCGGCACAGATTGCCGCTCATGCATTCGCGAATGCGCTCGGGATCGTTGCCGGCCTGCGCCTCGCTCATCATGCCGATCGCGCTCATGATCTGGCCGGGCGTGCAGAAGCCGCACTGAAATCCGTCATGGGCGATGAAGGCGGCCTGCACGGGGTGAAGCTGGTCGCCGCGCGCCACGCCCTCGATTGTGAGGATGTCGGCGCCGTCATGACTGATCGCGAGCGCGAGGCAGGAGTTGATGCGCTTGCCGTCGACGAGAATGGTGCAGGCGCCGCATTGGCCGCGGTCGCATCCCTTCTTGGTTCCGGTCAGATGGAGGCGCTCACGCAGGAGATCGAGCAGCGTGACGCGCGGATCGTCGAGGACGAAGTCGCGCCGCGCACCGTTCACGGTGAGGCTGATGGAGTGGTTCATATAAGGCTCCGATCAGATATGGACATGAGTCGTCGCGCAGCGCGCCACCGCCGTGGCCGCCGTCGACATGCGCCCCCCGAACATCATCCGGGGCAACGACTTCAGCGAAGATACGGAGGCAGCCTCCGTTTAACAAGGGCCGGCGGGAAATATTTGGAATTCGTCAAAAGCCCGTGCGCATCAACGCGATGCAGCCCCACAAGGGTTCAATCTAACCAATTCGTGATCTACACTGCCGGCATGGACGAGCACACCGACCAGACCCGGAAGCCCCGCGCCGATGCCGTGCGCAATCGCGAGCGCGTGCTTGAGGCGGCAAAGGCCGTGTTCAACGCGGGTGGTCCCGAGGCGAGCCTGGAGGCGGTGGCAAAACGTGCCGGCGTCGGCATCGGCACGCTGTATCGGCATTTCCCGACGCGCGAGGATTTGTTCGAGGCGGTGTACCGGCGCGAGGTCGAACAGCTCAGCGAGCTCGCCGAGCAGTTGAAGAACGGGGACCCGGTCGATGCGCTCAGGCGCTGGCTGCACTCAGGCGTCGAGTTCGTTGCCACCAAGAAGGGCATGGTCGCAGCCTTGGCACTGGCGGTGCAGAGCGGGTCGGAGTTGCATGCCTTTTCCTTTGAGCGCCTGACCAAGGCGATCGGCTCGCTGCTCGACCGCGCAGCCGCGGCCGGCGCGATGCGCGCAGACATAAGTCCCGAGGACTTGCTGCGCGCGTTCTTCGGCATGTGCTACATGCACGACCAGCCCGGCTGGCAATCCTCGGTGCTGCGGATGCTCGACGTGTTCGTCGACGGTTTGCGGGTGCAGCCCGTGGTGAAGGCCAAGGTCCGCGTGGCCGCCAAGCCCGCGAAGCCGGCTGCAAAGCGGAACCGATAGCGTCACCCTGTCAGGATCGGCCTCAGTGCCTCGCGGTGATGCACGATGAAGTCGAAGAAGGCCGCGATCCGCGGTACACGCCGGAGATCGGGATGCGTCAGGATGCGCCAGCTTCGCGTCAATTCCGGAATCGGGCCAAGGACGCACACGAGATCGGCTTCGGCATCGCCGAGCGCGACGGGAAGCGGACCGATGCCGACGCCGGACTTGATCGCGGAAACGAGGCCAAGCACGCTGTTGACGCGCGCAGCCATCTGAGCATTGGGCGCGACCTCCTTCAGCCATGGGACGGCGCGGTGCTTGGAGAGGGATTCGTCCAGCCCGACCAGCAAATGAGACGTGAGGTCCTCGACACGATCCGGGCTGCTGTGCCGGTGAAGATAGTCGCGGCTGGCGTAAACCGCCCAGATCGACTCGGCGATCTTGCGTCCGACCAGCTCGTCGTCGGTATCGCCCGAGCGAAAAGCGATATCGACCTCGCCCTTCGACAGATCGAGATAGCCATCGCTCATCACGAATTCGACCCGCAGCGAGGGATGCAGCGTGTGAAAGTCGCCGACGAGGCCGGACTGGATGAGCCGGGCGACAATCGGCTCGGGACAGGTGACGCGGATCACACCCTTCATGTCCTGCTCGGCGTCAGCCGTCCGACGCTGGAAGTCATCAATGGTGGCTTCGACCCGTTCGGCATAGGGCAGCATGATGTGACCGAATTCGGTGAGGCGGTAGCCGCTCGGCTGACGCATCACCAGTGCGCGGCCGACCCGCCGCTCCAGCTCCTCAAGCCGCCGCTGCACGGTCGACTGGCTGAGGCCGAGCGCCTTGCCGGCGGCAATGGTGCTGCCATGCCGCGCGACCGCCAGGAAATATTTGAGGTCGTTCCAGTCGAACATGGAGCGATTATGCACTTCTGCGGCCGCCGGCCGCAACGTTGCGGCTGCCGGGCCCGAACCGCGGCACCTAGGTTGGTGTCTTCAGCGACTTTAGAATGGAGACTTTGGATGCGCCCCCATTTCACTTTCGGCGCCGTAATCGTTCTGGGATGGTCGACCGCAGCCACTGCGCAGGACCATCGGACACAGGACATCGCCAAACCGAATCTGGTGCTTCAACAAGTGGTTGAGGGCTTGCCGAAGGACGAGAAGCAGTCCGTGCGGGTGATGACCGCGTCGTTCAAGCCGGGCGACAAGACGGTCCATCATACCCACCGCTTCCCGGTGACCGTCTACGTGCTGGAAGGCGCCTTCACACTCGAACTCGAGGGCAAGCCGCCGCTGACGGTCAAGGCCGGCGAGGCAATGGTGGAACCGCCGAACGTGGCGATGACCGGCTACAATCGGACGACGGGCGAGACCAGGGTCGTGATCTTCTATGTCAGCGCGGTCGACACGCCTTTCCTCGACCCGCTGTCGCATTAGGCTGTTTGCCCGAACATCCGCGTGGCGATATCCTCGCTGACCGGGATGACCAAGCGAGGTTTTGCCATGCGTGTGCTCCTTGTCCTGATTTTTGCGCTGCTGGCTGGCGCTTCAGCACGCGCCGACGATGTCGCGACGGCACAGGATATCATCCGCGCCCAGGAGCAGGCATTCGGCCGCGACGACGCGCGCGCGGCCTACTCCTACGCCGCGCCGGCGATCCGGGAGATCTTCCCCGCGCCCGACATCTTCATGTCCATGGTGCAAAACGGCTACCCGCCGGTCTATCGGCACAAGAGCTTTGAATTTGGCGACAGCAAGAGCGAGGGCAGCCGCATTGCCCAGCACGTCCATATCATCGATGCCAATGGCGAAGCCTGGGAAGCGCTCTACACGCTCGAGCAGCACGCGGACGGCAGCTACAAGATCACGGGTTGTTCGCTGCTGAAGGCGGGACAGGCAGTCTAGGTCGCAAAACCCGGGCCGGTCCTGACGGCATTCATCCGCGAGCGGATCAGCAGCGTCAACACGATGCCGATATTGAGTGCGTTCCACGCCACGCCGTTGGTGAACGCCGCTGCGTAGGAGCCCGTGGCGTCGAAGATGACGCCCGAGACCCAGCCGCCGAACGACATGCCGAACACGGACGCGAAGATCACGATGCCGACTCGGGTTGCGGCCTCGCTCGCAGGCATCGCCTCGCGCACGATGATGGCATAGCTCGGCACGATGCCGCCCTGGAACAGGCCGAACATCGCGGAGATCAGATAGAGCGAGGTCAGGCTGTCAAAGAACAGGTAGAATACGAGCGCGAAGCCCTGCGCCAGCGCACCGATCAGAAGCGTCGGGATGCCGCCGATCTTGTCGGCGAGATAGCCCGAGCCGATCCGGCTGACGATGCCGCAGGCCATCATCAGCGACAGCATCTCGGCGCCGCGCGCCACGCCATATCCGAGATCGCCGCAATAGGCGACGATATGCACTTGCGGCATTGCCATGGCGACGCAACAGGAAATGCTGGCGATCGAGAGCAGCACCGTCAGCGTGTTGGTCGAGAGCTTGAGGTCGACCCGCGGCGGCGCTGCATTGGCATGATCGTTGACCTTGTCGTGGCCCATCTGCGCGCGCAGGACCAGCACCAGGATGGTCATCAGGCTGACGCAGACGAGGCCGATGCCGATATGAGTGAAGCGCCAGCCGATCGTCTGCATGCCCGTGCTCACGAGCGGCGGCCACATCGTGCCGGCGACATAATTGCCGCTCGCGACGATGGTCACGGCCAGGCCGCGATAGCGCTCGAACCAGTGCGAGGCCTCCGCCATCAGCGGCGCGAAGGTCGCGGAGGTGCCGAGCCCGATCAGGAAATACGCCGCCACGAACTGCCAGAGCTGGGTGGACAGACCCGCCAGCACATTGGCGACCCCGAGGAAGGCGATGCTGATCGCCATCGCCGCCACGATGCCGAACCGGTCGGTGATCCTGCCGGCGATGACGCCGCCAAGCCCGAAGCCGAACATCATCAGGGTGAAAGCCAGCGACACCGCACCGCGCGTCGCGGAGAATTCGGCCTGCACCGCAGGAATCATGACGACGATCGCCCACATGCCGACGCCGCCGATCGAGCCGATCAGAAGCGCAATGACGAGGCGCACCCAGGCCTGACGCGAATCAGGGGTGAATGCTTCGGGTGTTTGTCCTGATTGATTTGGCGCGTGCACGGGCGGGACCATGGCCCGCGGATCACCACAGGGTCAACCATTGTGGCGCGATATTGGGCATGCACGGTGCACTGCGGTAAGATGGAGCTTGGCGAACGCGCGTTTTGCCATTATTTTGCAAATGAGCGCATGCAACATGGCGGCGCGGAGAGCATGTCGGCGGAATGTTGCTGCGATTGACACGATCGATGCGGATCAAGGTGGGGCGCTTCATTGCCCTCGCCTATCTGTTCTGCGTGCTCGCGCCGGCCGCAAGCCTCGCCTGGGGTAGCGCTCCAGCACCGTGCCTCGACGATGCGCTTGTCGCCGACCGCGTGCCGGTGCATCACCAGATGCAGGCCGGCCACACGCATGACGGCGCCTCGCATGACCACGCCGGGCCGCATGCGCATCACCAGGCCGCCGCGCAGGACGCGCCCCCGGCCCCTCATCATCACGGCGGCAAGGGTACGGCGGGACCGTGCTGCGCGATGATGTGCGTGAGCGCGTTGCCGGCCGACCTGCCCAGCGTCGCAAAGCCGCTTCAGCCGGTTTCCGCCTGCTCGCCCGAGATCGTGGCCAGCCTGCACAGCGCGGCGGCGCCCCTGCACTACCGCCCTCCCATCGCCTGATCTGACACACGACGACGTCAGGCCGAGCGCGCATCCGCGCGCGCGAGCCTGTGGTCTCCAGACAGATCAGGGATGACTCATGCTTACGCTTTCCGGGGCGAAGTCCGCCGCTGCATTCGCGGCGCGGGGACGACACTTTCGATTCAATTGGCCGCTGCTGGCCGCGACGGCATTGGCGTTATCCGGCTGCATGCCGGCAACGACACGAGTCGCCGGCGCTGATCCTGCCGATCCCACGGCCAAGGTCGCGCGCGCCGGCTATCGTTCGACGATTGCGCCCTACACCAGCCTGCGGCCCGCGACGCCGGCACCCTGGCGCGAGCGCAACGAGAGCGTCGCGCCGCAACCCAAACAAGACCGGTAGGAGCGCGCCATGACACACCGTCTCGCGCCAAGCCTGCTCGTTCTTGCCTCGCTCGGCTTGTCGGGCTGTGCGGCCTTCTCGCCCGACAGCGGCATGAATGCCGTCTCGGAGCTGACGAGCCAGACCATCAAAAAGGATGTCGCCTTCGTGCGGACGGCCGAGGGAGCCGGCGCGGTCGACGCGCGCGCTCGCCAGTTGCTGTCGCGAACACTCAGCGTCGAGACCGCCGTGCAGATCGCACTGCTCAACAACAAGGGGCTTCAAGCCGCCTATAACGAGCTCGCGCTGGCGGAGACCGATCTCGTCGAGCAGAGCCTGCCGCCCAACCCCGTGTTCTCGGTCTCGCGGATCTCGGGCAATGGCGCCAGCGAAATCGAACGTCAAATTGTCGGCGACATCCTCGCGCTCGCCAGCCTGCCGTTCCGCTCGGAGATCGCCCGCGACCGTTTCCGCCAGGCGCAATTGCGAGCTAGCCTCGCGACGTTGCGGCTTGCCGCCGATGTCCGCCGCGTCTATTGGCGCGCCATTGGCGGCAACGAGGTGGTGGCGTTGCTGACGGATGCGAAGGCGACGGCGGAATCGACCGCACAGCTCGCGGTCAAGCTCGGCGAAACCGGCTCGATCAACAAGCTCGATCAGGCCCGTGAACAGGTGTTTTACGCCGAAACCACCGCCGACCTCGCCACCGCGCGACAGACGGCGACGAGCGCGCGCGAAAAGCTGGCGCGCCTGATGGGGCTGTGGGACGGCGGCCTCGACTTCCGGCTGCCCAATCAACTGCCGCCGCTGCCGCGCCGACCGCAGGCTTTGCCGTCGATTGAAGCCGACGCGGTCGCCCATCGCATCGACCTGCAGATCGCGCGGCTCGAGCTGACGGCGCTGGCGAAGTCGCTGAACCTCACCGAGGCGACGCGCTTCGTGACACTGCTCGATCTCGCCGGCATCTCCCGCCGCACCCGGGATCCGGAAGGCGCGCCGTTCCGCGAGCGCGGCTTCGACGTGCAGTTTCAGATCCCCATCTTCGACGGCGGCGAGGTGCGGGTGCGGCAGGCGGCGGAGACCTACAACTTCGCCTTCAACCGGCTGACCGAACGCGCCGTGAATGTACGCTCCGAGGCGCGCGATGCTTATCGGGTCTATCGCTCCGGCTACGACATCGCCAGCCACTATCAGCGCGAGATCATCCCCTTGCGAAAGATCATCACCGAGGAGATGCAGCTCCGCTTCTCCAGCATGCAGGTCGACATTTTCGCGCTGCTCACCGAGGCGCGACAGCGGCTCGCGTCGCTGCGCGGCGCAATCGATGCGAGGCAAAGATTTTTCCTTGCCCAATCCGACTTGCAGACCGCCGTGAACGGCGGCGGCGCGCCCGCTGACGGCGACAATTCAACCACTCTCGCCGCGGCAGCGCCTGCCGATGGCGGTCACTGACATGGAGGCCAACATGTTTTCCCGCCGAGGATTTTTGGGCAGCGCCGCGCTCGCCGGCGCATCCGTCGTCAGCGGCCGCACACAGGCCGCCTCCATTCCGGAAGCCCCGCACATGGACAAGGTGGTGATGCAGCCGCCGCTGCACCCGATCAGTGGGCCGGACTATCGCCCCGTCGTCACGCTGAACGGCTGGTCGCTGCCGTTCCGGATGAACGGCGACTGGAAGGAATTTCATCTCGTCGCCGAGCCCGTGGTGCGCGAATTCGCCGAGGGCATGAAGGTGAATCTGTGGGGCTATAACGGCCAGTCGCCGGGCCCGACGATCGAGGCCGTCGAGGGCGACAAGGTCCGCATCTTCGTGACCAACAGACTGCCCGAATACACCACCGTGCACTGGCACGGCATGATCATTCCCAGCGGCATGGACGGTGTCGGCGGATTGACGCAGCCGCACATCCAGCCCGGGAAAACCTTCGTCTACGAGTTCGAGATGAGGAAGAGCGGGACCTTCATGTACCACCCGCATTCCGACGAGATGGTGCAGATGGCGATGGGTATGATGGGCATGGTCGTCGTGCATCCGCGCGACCCGAACTTTCGCCCGGTCGACCGCGACTTCGTCTTCGTCATGAGCACCTATCGCGTCGATCCCGGCACTTATCTGCCGCGCGTCAACGAGATGACTGACTTCAACATGTGGACCTGGAATGCGCGGGTGTTTCCCGGCATCGATCCGCTGCCGGTCAGGCTCGGCGACAAGGTGCGCGTGCGCATCGGCAATCTCAGCATGACCAACCATCCGATCCATTTGCACGGCCACAGCTTTGCGGTGACCTGCACCGACGGCGGCTGGATTCCGGAGAGCGCGCAATATCCGGAGACGACGACGGACGTACCGGTCGGCGCTGTCAGAGTGTTCGACGTGCTCGCCGACAACCCCGGCGACTGGGCGTTTCACTGCCACAAGTCGCATCACACCATGAATGCGATGGGACACGACATGCGCAACATGATCGGGGTGTCGCGCAAGGATCTCGCCAACGCCGTCGGCAAGCTCGCGCCTGACGGCATGGCGATGGGCTCGACCGGCATGGCGATGGGCAACATGGAGATGCCCGCGCCCGACAACACGCTGCCGATGATGACCGGCACCGGTCAGTTCGGCCCGATCGAGATGGGCGGCATGTTCACCGTGATGAAAATCCGCGAGGGCCTCGCGCGCGACGATTATCGCGATCCGGGCCCCTACCAATTTCCGCAAGGCACCGTCGCCTACGAAGTCACGCCGCCGGCCCCGGAGCCCGTGCGGCAACAACCAGGCGGACGGCCGATGAAGAACATGAAGATGTGAGCGTTTCGATGAACCACCACCAACTGGAGACACCAATGAAGACGACGATCAAGCTCGGTCTCGCGCTGGCCGCGCTTTCCACCGCGCCGGCCTTTGCCCACGACCAGCACGGGCACGGCACCTTTTCGGCCGGCGAGCCCGGCGATCCCAAGAAGCCCGCGCGCACGATCGAGATCCTGCTGAACGAGATGGACTATGCCCCCGCCAGGATCGAGGTCAAACGCGGCGAGCAGATCCGCTTCGTGCTGCGCAACGTCGGCAAGGAGGACCATGAATTCCTGCTCGCCACCACCAAAGAGAATCTCGCGCATGCGGTGGAGATGAAGAAGCATCCGCACATGGAGCACGACGATCCCAACGGGGTCAGGCTCGCGCCGAGCAAGACAGCCGAGATCCTCTGGAAGTTCAGCAAGGCCGGCACGTTTGAATTTTCCTGCCTGATTCCCGACCACCGCGACTACGGCATGGTCGGCCATGTCACCGTGAAATAACGCAAGGGAGGTCCCCATGAATCGCATCATCCGCATCGCCGCCGCACTGTCGCTGGCCGTCGGCCTTGCCACAGGTACCCTGGCAGCCCAGGGCGCCGCCATCAGCGGCGAGGTCAAGAAGATCGACGAGGGCGCCGGCAAGATCACGCTCAAGCACGGGGCCGCGAAGAACCTCGGCATGGATGAACCCATGACCATGGTCTACCGCGTCAAGGACCCGGCCGTGCTCAAGCAGGTGAAGGTCGGCGACAAGGTGACCTTCGAAGCCGAGGAGGCGACTTCGGGCTATACGGTGACCCGGATGGAGAAGGCGAAGTAGGGCTACTTGCTCCGTCCGCCGATTTCGGCCCCAGACGCTTCCACAAGTCATGGCCGGGCTCGTCCCGGCCATCCACGCCTTCGGCGAGACAAGCCGGGCATGACGACTGCTTGCCTGCCAGATGGCCGAAATACCCCGGTCAGCCCCCATGCCGCAGCCTTTATTAACCGTTTGCTAACCATACACCCGGCAAGAATTGCCCAGTGGAGTCGAGTGTCGTCAGCCGCGTAGAACGGGGATTGCCCTGTGGACGCCAGTGCGGTGCCTCACTTTCGGAACGGCGGCCCTTCGGCCGCCGCGCAGACATTTGGGGCGCGCGGACGGCAGTCGCGCGGAGGGGCAGCTACCATGGTCGACGTCACCGCGGGACAGGGCGTAGGCGGCACAAACGCCGGTTTCCCCACCCTCGCCGAGATCGGCAACATCCTCAAGCGCGGCGATATCGCGCTGGCGCTCGGCGTCCTCACCATCCTGGTGGTGCTGATCCTTCCCCTGCCCGCGATCGTGCTGGACCTGTTCCTGGCGATTTCGATCACGCTCTCGATCCTGATCCTGATGACGTCGCTGTTCATCCAGGCGCCGCTGGAATTCTCCGCTTTCCCGACCGTCCTGCTGATCTCGACCATGCTGCGGCTGTCGCTGAACATGGCCTCGACCCGGCTGATCCTGTCGCACGGGCACGAGGGCACGGATGCCGCCGGTCACGTCATCGAGGCCTTCGGCAGCTTCGTGATGGGCGGCAATTTCGTCATCGGCATCATCGTCTTCGCCATCCTGATCATCGTCAACTTCGTCGTCATCACCAAGGGTTCGGGCCGCATCGCCGAAGTCGCGGCGCGCTTCCACCTCGACGCCATGCCCGGCAAGCAGATGGCGATCGACGCCGACCTCTCCGCCGGCCTGATCGACGAGGCCGTGGCCAAGCAGCGGCGCAAGGATTTGGAGGACGAGAGCGGCTTCTTCGGCGCCATGGACGGTGCCTCCAAATTCGTCCGCGGCGACGCCATCGCCGGCCTCCTGATCGTCTTCATCAACGTCGTCGGCGGCATGATCATCGGCGTGGCGCAGCAGGGCCTGTCCTTTGCCGACGCCGGCCGCAGCTACACGCTGCTGACCGTCGGTGACGGCCTCGTCACCCAGGTGCCGGCGCTGATCGTTTCGACCGCGGCCGGCCTGCTCGTCTCCAAGGCCGGCGTGTCCGGCGCCGCCGACAAGGCGCTGATGAAGCAGTTCTCCGGATATCCGCAGGCGCTGGCGATGTCCGCGGCGGTCATGCTGGTGCTGGCGGCCCTGCCGGGCATCCCGACCCTCCCCTTCCTGGCGCTCGGCTCCGGCGCCGGTGCGCTCGCCTGGCACGCCCGCAACCGCAACCGGGCAACTGCCAGGGCTGAGGAAGTTGCGAAGACCGCACCTGCGCCGGGAACGCCGGGTGCAGCCGGCTCCGCTGCGGCGGAGGAGCCGATCTCCGCGGCGTTGAAGATCGACGACCTCAAGATCGAGCTCGGCTATGCCTTGCTGCCGCTGGTCAACGGTCCCGACGGCACCGATCGCCTCACTGAGCAGATCAAGGCGCTGCGCCGCTCGCTCGCGATCGAGATGGGTTTCGTGATGCCCGCCGTGCGCATCCTCGACAACGTCCAGCTCGAAGCCAACACCTACATCATCAAGATCAAGGAGGTCGACGCCGGCACCGGCAAGATCTGGCCGAGCCAGTTCATGGTCATGGACCCCGGCGGCAGCCAGGTGCAGGTGCCCGGCATCCACACCACCGAGCCGACCTTCGGCCTGCCCGCGACCTGGGTCGATGCCAGCCTCAAGGAGGAGGCCTCGCTCAAGGGCTATACCGTCGTCGACGCCGCGACCGTGCTCTCGACCCACCTCACCGAGCTGCTCAAGGCCAACATGTCGGACCTGCTCTCCTATGGCGAGGTGCAGAAGCTGCTCAAGGAGCTGCCGAAGGAGCAGGGCGAGCTGGTCAAGGACATCGTGCCGGGACAGGTCACCGTCTCCGGCATCCAGCGTGTGCTGCAGCTGCTGCTCGCCGAGCGCATCTCGATCCGCGACCTCTCGACCATCCTCGAAGGCATCGCCGACTCGCTCGCCTTCTCGCGCAATCCGGCCACCATGGTCGAGCACGTCCGCGCCCGCCTGGCACGGCAGATCTGTGCGCAGAACACCTCTTACAGCGGGTATCTGCCGCTGATCGCGCTGTCGGCGCGGTGGGAACAAGCCTTCGCCGAATCCATTATCGGCCAGGGCGAGGAGCGAAGCCTCGCGATGCAGCCCTCGAAGCTGTCGGAGTTCATGACCGGCGTGCGCGAGGCCTTCGAGCGCGCCGCCCGCGAAGGCGAGGCCCCGGTGCTGGTCACCTCTGCGGCAATTCGTCCCTTCGTGCGTTCCCTGGTCGAGCGGTTCCGGGCCCAGACGACAGTGCTGTCGCAGGCTGAAATCCACCCCAGGGCGAGACTGAAAACGGTCGGAAGCATCTGATTTGCCTTAAGAAGCCGTGTGTTTTTTGGCCACATGCAAATGGTTTCTAAGCTTTTGGCGCTTTGCCGATCAACGGTCGGGAAGGCGCCTGACAGACACATTACAGCTTTGAAATAATTGCAAAATTGCACGATCTTAGAGTCGCTTTTGATCGCGGCTTCTCACGTCCTGTCACGCTCTTGTGATCGCCTCTTGGGAACGAATCCTCCCAATACTAGGTTGTTGGGCACCGGAAGCATGAACCTGCCCAAACACGCAGGCGACTACTTCGGGTAGATGGCGGCAGGAGCCTTCCATGAACCACTCGATTTACAGCGCAGATCGCTCGACCCACCTCAAGATCGTGGTTGTCGCGCTCGTTGCCGGCATCGCGGTGGCGGGTCTCGGGATCACCGCGCGTACGAGTTCAGATGAAGGCCTGACCCAGACCGCTCGCGTCATGAAGGCCGGCAAGCCGATCGCCATCACCAGTTCGAACGTGTCCCTCGTTCGCTAAGGAGATTGAGTTTCAGGAATTCACGCGGCTCTTTATCAGCCCCCCAAAGTCGCCACGTGGATATGTAGACGACCCCAACCCCAAGTCGACTACAGAAAGCGCCCGCCCCCCACGGGCGCTTTCTCATGTCCGGGGTATGCCGTCATCGTGAGCGCACGCGCGTCCAGCTCCGTCATTGCGAGGAGCTCTTGCGACGAAGCAATCCAGAACCCCTCCGCAGAGACATTCTGGATTGCTTCGCTACGCTCGCAATGACGAAGGAAAACGTACCGCAGTCACCCCCCAACGGGCACCGATACTACCGCGTCCCATAAGTCGGCGGCGGCGCCTGCACGGTTGGCGCAGCTGCCGCGAACAGGTCGTCCTTGCGCCCCGAGAGCGGCGGATAGATGCGCCTGCGGTTGATGGTCTGCTTGGTTGCCTTCGCGGCGGCGCCACTGGCGCGGACTTCGCGGTCCCACCCTTCCGTATAGAGCGCGCCCCAGCCGCCGAGATCGAGCACGGTCACGTACCAGTCGATCCGTAGCGGCAGCATCGGCAGGCCCGCGAGATCGGCGACCACATTGTGGCCGGCGAAGCGGCCCATGGGACGCGCGAACTGGCAGGACATCAGGGTCGGATGCAAGCCGTCGACCACGCTCGAGGCGACGTCGCCGGCCGCGAATACGCCGCCGACATCCGCGACCCGCATCATGGGATCGACCAGAAGCCGTCCAAGGCGATCGCGTGCGTCCGGGAAGCTCGCGGCCAAAGGGCTCGCGCGCATCCCCGCACACCAGATCACCGTCCGCGTCGGAATGAACTCGCCCGAGCTCAGGCGCAGGCCGCGGCCTCGACGGAGACGACGCGGACGCCAAGCCGTGTCTCGACGTCGAGCGAGGCCAGCGCCGTCTCGATGACGGGACGCGCATGCGCACCGATGGTAGCGCCAACAGCCGGATTGGGATCGACCAGGATGATGCGGCGGCTGCCGGTGATGCCGGCGCGCGCCAGCCTGGCGGGCATCTCGGCCGCGACCTCAATGCCGGTGAAGCCGGCGCCGACCACGACGATCGTCGAGCGCCCCGGCGCGGGCACGCTGCGTCCGAGCGAGGTGAGATGATCCTCGAGATGGAGCGCTGCTGCATAAGTGTCGACGTCGAAAGCATGCTCGGCAAGGCCGGGAATGTCCGGACGCATCACTTCGCTGCCGAGCGCCAGCACCAGCCGGTCATAAGCCAGCGTCTCGTCGCCGCCACCCGTGACCAGCGAAATCTCGCGCCGTGCCGGATCGATGGCTTCGACCTCGCCGATCCCGTGACTGACGCCGATCGGATCGAGCAGTTGCGGCAGCGGAAGCGCGACCTCGCTGAGATCGGCCTCGTAATTGCGGACGCGGATGTTGTGATACGGATTGCGATCGATGACACGAATCTCGATGTCACCGCCGGACGCGCCGATCTCTTCGCGCTTGCGTGCGGCACCGATGGCCGCCCACAGACCTGCAAACCCGGTGCCGAGCACGACGATACGCGCCATGTCCGTTGACTGCATTTCCCAAGAGAGCGACGAGGAAGCGACGAACGATCGAGCCGTCTGACCGCGCAGACAGACATAACTCATCCGGCCGGGCGGACCAACTGCGGTGGCACCGGCGCGCCGCACAAATTCTCGGCGCGCTCAGGCCTCGCGCAATTCCGACGGCGTCGCGGCAAAGCGCTTGCGGAAAGCGCGGTTGAAATAGGACAGATCGGAGAAACCCGACGAATGCGCGATGTCGCTGATCTTGCGGGTCCTGGCGCGGGGATCGCCGAGCAGCTTGCGCGCCTGCAGCAGGCGCTGTTCCAGCACGAACTCGGTGAAGGTCGTTCCGGCCTGCTCGAACAGGCGCTGGGCCTGGCGCGGGCTCAGGCCGGAGCGCGTGGCAATCTCGGACAGGCAGAGATCGTTGCGGCCAAGCGCAGCCATCACGTCGGCGCGCATGAGATCGAGACGGGCCGCCGCATGACCTCGTCCGCGCGCGAGACTTGCATGCTCGGCGTCGGTGCCGAGCAGGAGGCCGACGAGATCGACCATGTGCTGCGCGGTGAGGCGCTGGCCGACGGCGTCGAGATGCGGCGCATGATGGGCGGCAAGGGAGTGGTAGCGCAAGATCGTCTCGGCGACCGCGCCGTCCGAGAGGACTTGCGACAGCTTGTCCTCGGCACGCGGATTGATGTCGAGCAGCGCGCGGCGCGGCATGCGGATGGTGGTGAAGCGATCTTCCTCGGTGTGACCGACGGTGCCGGTGATGCCCATGTCGACGAGCACCATCTGCGCCGGCGCAAGCTCCACCGCATGGCCGTTCTGCCCGACGCGGACGAGACCCGCATGCGCCGCGATCAGGACGAGATCGTCGCTGCCGTCGGCAAGGTGGCTTTGGGTGCGTGAATATTGCGCGGAGGCGCCTTCGGGAATGGCAAGCGCGATATTGTCGACCACGCTGACCTGGAGCCGGCAATCGATGCTGTCGCCCCGGCTCGGCCCGATATCCAGGCCGCAGGCCCCGAAAGTCCGCTCGCGCCAATGTTCGAAGGCCTGGCCGTGTGGCAATCCCGCGTATTGGTGAATGAAGATGCCCGACGTTTTCGTTGCATCCATCTGATTTCTCGCCCCTCTCCGGCACCATGATTGGCGGCGCCGACTGCAAATTCCGGGCATTTGACGCCGCGAAACGCGGAGAGGTTCAAATCGGGGGCGGATTTGGCGGGATTTGTCGGAAGACGACGGTGGGACGGACCGTGGCGACAGGTTTACGCACTTGTAGGCCCCATGGAGCAAAGCGGAATACAGGGCAGTGGTCCCGGATTGCGCTGCGCTCCATCCGAGCTACGACGATTACTTCTTGGCGGGCGCCTGCGGCTGTGACGGCGGCACGGTCTCGATCAGCTTGCCGGAAAACACCGGCGCCGAGGTCGGCTGGCCGTTCGGCGAACCGCCCGCCTGCTCGACGGTGACGGCGTAGGTCGCACCGTTGACGACGTCGGCATCGTACGAACCAAGCACCGGCCGTGCGGTGAAATCGCCGGCGCCGATCACGCCGAGCGAGCGCGGACGCGGCAGCTTGTCGGAGATCAGCCAGAGCTCGAAGCTCTTGCCGGGCTCCGGTGTCGCGCCGACCTTGCGCACCGTAAAGTTCTTGGTCGCACCGTCGATGGTGAGGATGAAGGCGGGACCTCCGCCCTGGCCCTGCAACAGCGCGACATATTGCGACGATACCGGGAGCGGCGCCGGTGTCTTCACCTCGACCGTCTGGATGCGCGCTGGCGGTCGCAAGCCGCCCGGCAGCGCGTCGGGCAGGAAGATCTGAAGCGACAGCGTCACGAGCAGCGCGGCCGCGAGCGCGCCGACGGCGGATGCGATGGTGCGCCAGCGCTTCACGCGGCCCTCGAGCCGGATCACGTTGCTGTTGTCGGCAACCGGCGGCGGTGGCGCACGCACGACATCCGGGTTCGGCGCGTGGACCTGCGGCATGAAGATCGGCACGACGTCGGGTATCGCATCGGACTCAAGTCGCGCCGCGGCGGGCTGCTCCACTTCGGGAGGCTGCGGCGGCGGTTGCTGCATAGTCTCCGACGGCACCTGCGGAGGCATGGTGTCGGGCGAGGAAAACTCCGGCACGAGTGGCGGCGGTGCTGCGTCCGGCAGCGCTGGCGGATCCTGCGCAAAGCCGGTCCGCGCGAGCTCGGAACTGATGTTCTCCCACACGATCGGACGCGGCTCGATCGAGCCGACCATCTGGTTGAGGACGCCGAGGCGGAATGCCCACGCCTGCACCAGATCGGCGAACCCCTTGTCCACCGCCATCATGGTCTCGACCTGCGCGCGCTCGCCGGCGTCGAGCGTGCCGAGCGCATATTCCGCGGCGAGCGCGATATGGTCCTCCGTATAGGCCATCACTTGCGGTCCAGACCCACCCTCACCGTACGAGCTCTCATAGCCCAAGCCTTCATAGTCCAAGCCCTCATAGCCCGAGACATTCGCGAATATCCAACATGCTGCGCCGAAGCCACGTCTTCACCGTGTTGACCGGCGCCGCGAATTTCTCCGCCAGTTGCTCGCGGCTCCAGCCGTTGTAATAGGCGAGAAGCACGAGCCTCTGACGGTCCGGCTCGAGCCGGCCGATACATTCGAGCAGCCGTCTCAATTCCTCAGTCATCTCCCGCCGCGCCAGCGGATCGGGGCTGTCGCTTGCGACTTCCATCGCCTGCGGCTCTTCCTCGATGGAGACTTCCGTCTTCTTGCGCACGATGTCGATGGCGCGGTTGCGCGCGATCGACGCCATCCAAGTGATCGGCGACGCGAGAGCGGGATTGAACTGGCCGGCGCTGTTCCAGATCTTGACGTAGGTCTCCTGAATGACCTCCTCTGCGAGATCCTGTCGGCGCAAGATACGGAGCACGACGCCATAGAGTTTCGCGCGCGTGGCGACGTAGAGGCGCTCGAACGCGGCCTGATCGCCCTGCGCCACCGCCCCAATCAGCCCGACCAGCTCTGCTGGCGTCAGCATTCAGCCCCCCAATGCGCAGCCCGTCGCGTTCCGCGCAGGCCCTGGCACTCCGCCACCATAGCGCGCGACAAAGCCGACCACCAAGGGGGCGCGGCGGCACACTGTGGACAGCACATGCAAAAACCCGGACCCATGGGGTCCGGGTTCTGCAAATTCTCGCAGGTCTGGCGGCTAGCGTCTCAAGCGACGGCGCCCATGCGGGCACGCATCAGGCCGATGCTGTCGAGATCGGCCTGCTCGCGGGCGTTTTCCTCGGCGCGTTCGCGGGCTTGATCGCGCTCGTCGAGGAGCTCGACCTTCTTCAGCTCCTCGAAGGCTTCGGCCAATGCAGCCTTGGCTTCGTCGAGCTGGCCCTTCAGCTCGTCGGCCGAGCGGGTCAGGTTCTCGCGACGCTGGATGGCAGCCTTGGCATAGGTCGGATAGGCGAAGTGCGAGGGATCGTTGATCCCGGCGCGCTCCTGCTCGGTCGAGATCTCGCGTTCAAGATCGGTCGACATCCGCTGGAAGTCGGCGATCATGGTCTCGATCTGGCTGACCCGGCGGCGCTTCTCGTCGACCTGAAACTTCTTCAGGCGGATGAGGGTATCACGTGACTTCATCGACTCGTACTCCCCAGAAGTCCCTTGGCTGCAAGAAACACACACATTGGGACAACACCGGTCTCCCCACAGGCCCGACGGGGGCCAAGACCGGCTCTGCTACTCTGTGGGATGGGATGATGACGGGACAAAGTTAGCGTTCCGTTTCCAAATTGCCGAGGATTTGCGCCAACTGGCGGTAGCCGTCCGCCAGCGATGCATTTTCGTCCTTGCGCTGGCGCAGGAAGGCTTCCAGCGGCTCGTGCAGGCGGATCGCCTCGTCGACCTCGAGGCTGGAGCCGGCGCGGTAGGCGCCCAGACGGATCAATTCCTCCATGTCGGCATAGGTCGCCATCACCGCCCGCGCCTTCTGGATGGTCGGCCAGAACTGCGGGTCGGCCGATTTCGGCATGGTGCGGGAGACGGATTTGAGGATGTTGATGGCGGGGTAGCGGCCGCGCTCGGCGATCGAGCGCTGCATCACGATGTGGCCGTCGAGGATGCCGCGGACGGCATCCGCGATCGGCTCGTTATGGTCGTCGCCATCGACCAGCACCGTGAAGATCGCGGTGATGGCGCCCTCGCCCAAGCCCGGGCCGGCGCGCTCCAGAAGCTTCGGCAGCTCGGTGAACACGGTCGGCGTGTAACCCTTGGCGGTCGGCGGCTCGCCTGCGGACAGGCCGATCTCGCGCTGGGCCATGGCAAAGCGCGTCACCGAATCCATCAGGCAGAGGACGTCCTGCTCTTCGTCGCGAAAATATTCGGCGACCGCGAGCGTCAGATACGCGGCCTGGCGGCGCATCAGCGCCGGCTCGTCGGAGGTCGCGACCACGACCACGGAACGCGCGAGGCCCTCCTCGCCGAGGTCGTCCTGCAAGAATTCCTGCACCTCGCGGCCGCGTTCGCCGATCAGCCCGATGACGCTGACGGCGGCATCGACGTTGCGCGCAAGCATCGACAGCAGCACCGACTTGCCGACGCCGGAGCCTGCGAAGATGCCCATGCGCTGGCCGCGGCAGCAGGTCAGGAAGGTGTTCATCGCGCGCACGCCGAGATCGAGCGGCGCGCCGACGCGCTTGCGCGAGTGCGCCGGCGGCGGCGAATTGCGGTACGGCATCGGCGCCGGGCCCTGCGGCAGCGGCCCCTTGCCGTCGATCGGCTCACCCAGCGCATTGACGACGCGGCCAAGCCAGGCCGCGCAAGGCCGCACCTGATTTGCGGCATTGGCGATGACGGCCTTGCAGCCGCGCCGCACGCCGTCGAGGCCGGCGAACGGCATCACGACGGCGTTGTTGCCGGAGAAGCCGATCACCTCGCAAGGAATGGAACGGTTGCCGCCGGTCTCGATCACGAGCCGCGCGCCGACCGACATCGCATGGATCGGGCCGGCCACCTCGACCATCAGGCCGCGCACGCCAACCACACGGCCATAAATATTGATGCCGTCAATATCGCCGATCTGTTCGGCAAGAGCCTTCATTAGAGGGCCTTCATGAGATGATCGCCTTCATAATCCGGGGCTTCGTGGCGAAAACCTTAAGTTTCGCCATATTTCTGAACGGCGCTTAACTTCGTGTTTACCCGCATCGTTAATCATTGCGTCACTGTCTTTGTGACTGAGCGTGGCTCCCCTTCAGAAGAAGGCTGAGTCGCGGGAGTCGGTTAGGCCCGTCTCTTAAAGTGGAACTTGAACGCAACCGGATAACGAAAGCTGCTTCGCACACAAGACCTTAGGGCGATTCGACGAAAATTGCATCTACAGGGCTTGCGTTCCAGAATCAGAATTTGTTAACCATCTGTTGTCAGGATCCGAATCAGTTGTTCAAAGGCGTTTTGTTGTGTGCCGCGAATGCGGCCGACCTGACGCCCAGGAGCGGCGACTATGGGGAACTGGCATGCGCGTTTTGCTGATTGAAGATGACAGCGCCGTCGCGCAGTCGATCGAGCTGATGTTGAAGTCTGAGAGCTTCAACGTCTACACGACCGATTTGGGGGAAGAAGGCGTCGATCTCGGTAAATTATACGATTACGACATTATCCTTCTCGACCTCAACCTGCCCGACATGTCCGGCTACGACGTGCTCAAGCAGCTCCGGGTCTCCAAGATCAAGACACCCATTCTGATCCTCTCCGGCCTCGCCGGCATCGAGGACAAGGTCAAGGGTCTCGGCGTCGGCGCCGACGACTACATGACCAAGCCCTTCCACAAGGACGAGCTGGTTGCCCGCATCCACGCGATCGTGCGCCGCTCCAAGGGTCATGCCCAGTCGGTCATCCAGACCGGTGACCTCGTCGTCAACCTCGACACCAAGACGGTGGAAGTCGGCGGCCAGCGCGTGCATCTGACCGGCAAGGAATACCAGATGCTGGAGCTGCTCTCGCTCCGCAAGGGCACGACCCTCACCAAGGAAATGTTCCTTAACCACCTCTATGGCGGCATGGATGAGCCCGAGCTGAAGATCATCGACGTCTTCATCTGCAAGCTCCGCAAGAAGCTCGCGAATGCCTCGGAAGGCCGCAACTTCATCGAGACCGTTTGGGGCCGCGGCTATGTGCTGCGCGAGCCGCACGAGGTCGAAGAGCGCATTCCCGCCTGATCCTGGGTTTACCCGCGAGCCCTTCGGGGCTTGCTCCTCCCAGCCTGGACCCCGCCGCGAATGGCGGGGTTTTGTTTTTTGGGGACACGAACGCGGCCTCATCGTCCTGCCGCCGTTGAACCGCTATCCTTCCCCCGCCGACGAATGGTCGCTGCACGATGGGGGAACGATGATCCTGCAATCACTCGCCGGCCTGCCCGCCTTCCTGGTCTATTTCTGCACCGGGCTGATCGCGATCGTGACGTATCTGTTCGTCTACACCCGCATCACGCCCTACAACGAATTCCAGCTGATCCGGGACAACGAGCCGGCCGCGGCGATCGCACTCGGCCTCAGCCTGCTCGGCTTCGTGGCGCCGCTGGTCAGCGCCATCGCGCATTCGGCCAATGTGCTGGATTGCCTGATCTGGGCGGTCATCGCGCTGATCGTGCAGATCATCGTGCTGTTTCTGGTGAGGGTGCCGGTGCCGAATCTGCCGGCGCGGATCGCGGCCGGCGAGCTTGCACCCGCGATCTGGCTCGGCCTGTCCTCGCTCGCCGCGGGCCTGCTCAACGCCGCCTGCATGATCTACTGACATGGCCGACAAGCCCTCCAAAAAGGAGTTCGGCAAGCGCCGGCCGGCGGCCGGACCGCCGCCTGCACAACAGCCGGTGAAGCGCTCCCGCCATGTCGCGCTGCTGGTGATGGGCACGATTGCGGTCGGCACCACCGCCTACACGCTGATGCCGCGGCACAATTGCGAGCCCTCCGCTACCGGTGCGATAGTCCCCGGCGCCACGGTCCCCGGAGCCGCGCCGGTGCAGGCGAGCACCGCCTGCAGCAGCAGAAGCAGCTCGTCGGGCGGCGGCGGCAGCTCGCGCTGGTCGTCGCGATCAAGTTTCTTCAGCAGCGACTCCTCGAACCATTCCTCGTCCGGAACGTCATCCGATTCAGGCTCCGGCGGCGTGAGCCGCGGCGGCTTCGGCTCGTTTGGCCATGGCTTCTCTGGCGGCAGCTGACCCATGCAACGCATCGTCTGCCCCGAGCGCGACGACTGGCGACAGACCGCCGAACAATGCGGCTTCGCCTTCCACACCATCGACGGCGAGCGCTATTGGGACGAGCGCGCCTACTACGCCTTCACGCTCGACGAGATCGAGCGCGGCATCGAGACGCCGACCGGCGAGATCGACGCGATGTGCCTGGAGCTCGCCGGCCGGGTCATCGGCGACGAGCGCCATCTGCAGCGCTTGAAGATACCGGACGCGTTCTGGAGCCTGATTGCCGAGAGCTGGGCACGAGACGACCGCAGCCTCTATGGCCGGCTCGATCTGAAATTCGACGGCAAGGGACCGGCAAAGCTGCTCGAATACAACGCGGACACGCCGACCTCGATTTTTGAAGCCGCTGTGTTTCAATGGACCTGGCTCGAACAAGCGATCGAACGGCGCATCATTCCGTCGCGCGCCGACCAGTTCAACTCCATCCACGAACGACTGATCGAAGCCTGGAAGCAGATTGCAGCTAGCCGCCATGTCCATCTCACCGGCACCACGGGCAATGAGGAGGAAGCCGGCACGCTCGCTTATCTCGAAAACACAGCGCGCCAGGCCGGACTGGCAACCACGCTGCTCGACATCGAGGCGATCGGCTGGCGCAATGACGCCGGCGGCTTCGTCGACCTCGACGACCGCGACATCGCGCTCGCCTTCAAGCTCTATCCCTGGGAATGGATGTTTCACGACAGCTTCGGCGCAAAGCTCAAGGACGCACCGACACGCTGGATCGAACCGCCGTGGAAGGCGGTGCTCTCCAACAAGGGCATCCTGCCGCTGCTTTGGGAGATGTTTCCGAACCATCCCAATCTGCTGCCGGCGTTCTTCGAGGACGATCCGCGGGCAGCCGAGCTCGGCAGCTCCTATGTGCGCAAGCCACTGCTGTCGCGCGAAGGCGCCAACGTCACGCTGGTATCAGGTGGAATGCCGCTCGACGAGCAGGCAGGCCCCTACGGCGCCGAAGGATTCGTGCGGCAGGCGCTCGCGCCGCTGCCGAACTTCTCAGACTTCTATCCGGTGGTGGGAAGCTGGCTGGTCGATCACGAACCCTGCGGCCTATCGATCCGCGAGGACGAGAGCCCGATCACCGGCAACGGCTCGCGGTTTCTGCCCCATGCGATTTTGTGAAGTGCCTCTTCTTCCCTTCTCCCGTTGTGAAAAAGGGAAGAACGCATCTCACCGCGCCGCTGCAACCTTCAACGACGGCGGCATCAATCCGCCCATCGGGCGGCCGGAGCGCGTCGGGTTGAGCTGATAGAGACCACGACGCTCGGCGATCGGGCGGAACGCGTCGGTGATGCCGACGACGGATTCGGCGGCGCCCAACAGCAGCGTACCGTCGGCTTCCAAAACCTTCGCCATGCGCTCGAAGATCACGGCCTTGGTGTCCTGGTCGAAATAGATCAGCACATTGCGGCAGAAGATCACGTCGAACGTGCCGAGATGGGAGAAGTCCTGCAACAGATTGAGCTGGCGGAACTGCACCATCGCGCGGATGTCGGCATTGAGCTGCCAGACCTCCCCCGCTTGCGTGAAGTATTTCATCAGATGCTGGATCGGCAGGCCGCGCTGCACCTCGAACTGGCTGTAGACGCCGGCCTTGGATTTCTCCAGCACCTCCTGCGACAGATCGGTGGCGACGATCTCGATGCGCCAGCCGGCGAAGGCTGCGCCCATCTCCTTCACGCACATCGCGATCGAATAGGGCTCTTGTCCCGTCGACGAGGCCGCCGACCAGATGCGCAGCGACTTGCGCGCCGCGCGCGCCCGAAGCAGCCCCGGCAGGATCGTTTCGCGCAAATGATCGAACGGGATCTTGTCGCGGTAGAAGAAGGTCTCGTTGGTGGTCATCGCCTCGACCACGTCGCTCGCAAGCCGCCCGTCGCCATTCCTGATCTTCAGCACGAGATCGGGAATTCCGCTAAGGCTCGCCTTGCGGGCCAGCGGCAGGAGCCGGCTCTCGACCAGATACTGCTTGTCCGGGGAGAGATCGAGGCCGGAGCGCTCTTTCAGGAATTTGCGCAGATAGTCGTAGTCAACCGGCGTCACGAGCGGTCTCCCGCGAACAGCCGATTGACCCGGCTGCCGATCTGGTTGAGCGGCAGGATCGCCGCGCAGATGCCGGCATTGGCCGCTGCGCCCGGCATGCCCCAGACCACGCTGGAGGCTTCGTCCTGCGCGATCACGCTGCCGCCGGCGGCGACGATGTCCTTGCCGCCGCGCATGCCGTCCGAGCCCATGCCCGTCAGGATCACGGAGAGGATGGCGCCATGCCAGATGTCGATGGCGGAAGTGAACAGCGGATCGACCGCCGGCTTGCAGAAATTGACGGCGGGACCGTCGTCGAGCGCGATCGCCACGTCGCCGCCGCTACGCACGACGCGCATGTGCTTGCCGCCCGGCGCAAGATAGATGCGGCCCTGCTTCACCGGCTCGCCGTCGACGGCTTCGGCTGCCGGCTTGCGGCTCGTGCGTGCCAGATGCTCCGCGAGAATGGTGGTGAAGGTGGGCGGCATGTGCTGGGTGATCAGCACCGGGACGCGGTCGATCACGGGACCGAGCTCGGCGACGAGCGCCATCAGCGCCTGAGGACCGCCGGTCGATGAGCCGATCAGCAGCACCTTCGGTGCCTGGGTCGAGAACGGACGCGTGGACAGCGGCGAGGACGACGACGGCGCATGCAGGGCCGGAGCCGCCGCGGACGCGGCAGGCCGCGCGACAAGCGGTCCACGTGCAGCCGGAGCCGGGCCCGCGGGCGCGAGCGGCGGGCTCGCAACCGCGGGCTTGCGGCGCAGCCGTGCACCGAGGTGGCGGATTTTCTGGATCAGGTCGTGATGGAAGATGTCCGCAGCCGACGCCTCGCGCGTCGATTCCGGCTTCGGGATATAGTCGGCCGCGCCGAGCGACAGCGCCTTGAAACTGATCTCCGCGTTGCGGCGGGTCAGCGTCGAAGCCATGATGATGACGAGATCGCGCTTCTTCGCCAGCAGTTGCGGCAGCGCGGAGATACCGTCGAGCTCGGGCATTTCGATATCGAGCACGGCAACGTCGGGGTTGATGCGTTCGATCTGGTTGACCGCCTCGAGCCCGGTACGCAGCGACGCCGCGACCTCCATGTCATGCTCGGCACCGATCCAGCGCGAGATCAGACCACGGATGACGACGGAGTCATCGACGACCATCACCCGCAACGGTCCGGCTTCCCGCGACGAGCCCGGGGTCGAATTACCTGCGAACGCAACACTCATTACTCACCAACTCAGACTGAAACGGTCAGTTGAAAACAAACGCCGAAGGAGCCGTTCAGCCTCCGGGGCGGTCGCTCAGATAAGGCCGACTTCCTGGAATTTCGCCGTCACGATGTCCTTGTCGAAAGGCTTCATGATGTACTCGTTGGCGCCCGCGTGCAGCGCGCGCGCGATATGCGCGACGTCGTTCTCGGTGGTGCAGAACACGACCTTGGGCTGGTCGCCACCAGGCATGCGCCGGAGATGGCCGAGGAACTCGTAGCCGTCCATCACCGGCATGTTCCAGTCGAGCAGGACCGCATCGGGCAAGCCGCGCTTGCAGGCCTCCAGCGCCTTCTCACCGTCCTCGGCTTCGAGGATCTGGAAGTCGAGGCCTTCCAGGATCCGGCGCGCAACCTTGCGGATGACGCTGGAATCATCAACGACGAGACAAGTTCGCATGTGAACCTCTGCTTCTCCCCCTTTTTGCGGGGGCACTTCCAATTGCAGGTACGTCGGCGGATGTGCCGGCGTATCAGGCCGCCATCATCTCGGGCGCGAGCTCGAGGACGCGATCGACGTCGAGGACGACCATGAGCTGGCCGTCGAGACGGTGGACACCGCCGGCGAGCTTGGCCATGCGGGGGTCGAGATTGACGGGGTTTTCTTCCATGCCGTCCTCGGCGAGCCGCAGCACTTCGCCGATCTGGTCGATCAGGAGGCCATAGGATTCACCGCGCAGGTCGACACCGACCGCCATCGGGACCTTGCCGTCCTCGGGCTTGGGCAGGCCGAGCCGGGCGCGCATGTCGACCACGGTGACGATGCGGCCGCGCAGGTTCAGCACGCCCGCGATCTCGCGCGAGGACAGCGGCACGCGGGTGACGCGCTCGGGCAT
>NZ_JADK01000014.1:0-81182 GCF_000518345.1 Bradyrhizobium sp. URHA0013
TACGAGCGCACGTCCATCGTCGTCACCACCAATCTCGCGTTCGGTGAATGGCCCAGCGTGTTCGGCGACGCCAAAATGACCACCGCGCTTCTCGATCGCCTGACCGACCATTGCGACATCGTCGAGACCGGCAACGACAGCTGGCGCTTCAAAAGCCGCGACGACGATCACGCAACCCGCGCTCGCACCGTCTCCGCAACCCCGACCAGCTCCGACGGTGCGAGCGCTACCGCCAAAACCCGCCGCTCGAAGGGGTCAAAATTGGACGCCGATACAGGGTCAAATTTGAACGCCGATTGACAGGCGCTATTCAACAACCTGGCAAAGCATGGCTTTTTGCTATCTCCTATCTGCCTTCCCGCGGACATAGCTACGAGAAGTGACAACGAGCAGGACGAAAGTGTCGCGGGGGCAGCACTCGGTAGAGCGGAGCCGAGCTCTGAAAAGTCGGCGGGCTCAGTGCCTCTCCCGCGCCAGCAACGTCCACACCGGCGACGTGCCGTCCCAACGTCGAAGTCGTCCGTAAAACCGTACCCCAACCCCGGCCTCTTTCAGTCGCGCGACTACGAGATGTAACGCAATCACGTCCCCCTCTGCTAGCTCCACACAACCCCGCTTGCGAGACCACACCGCCCGCAGATTTGGTTCTAAACTTGCGGCCGTTTTTATCCAAAAAGCCATTGCACCAACTTCCAGAATGCCCAGCCGATCGCGCTGATCCATCCTAGCATTGCTACGACAACTGCGACGGCCCAAATGATCTGGACATGCCAGCGGCGACCTTTTGTGTGCCTCCGCTGAATGTTCGCCGCATCGGCGTGACGCAACCCGTCGTCCCCTGTTCGCGCGCTCTCGCCAGGCTTTAATGCATTCGCCGTTGTGATCGTTGGGAACTCAAACTTCACATTACTGGTCCGTTGCGAAGCCACTCACCTACCGTTGCGATCGGCCGGTCAACGAGGGGTAAGGGCGGGACCCGTTGACTCCTCTCGGGTGTAGCACTCGCACGTTAGCATGCCGAATTGCAGACTCGAGTTCCGTCACCGCGACTTCAAGCCGCAAGTTCCGAAGTTCATCCATAGCCTTGCTAATCTCTTCTTCCGACAGCCGCGCCGGCTTTGAGAAAAAAGGTAGCCACATCGAATCGCCTCTCTCCAAGAGACGCCGGGTGGCTTGTTTGGTTGCTCCAGGTCAAAAAAAAGAAGCGGAGCCGGGAACTTGATGTGGATTGAGGCTTGGCAATGGCGGAATTGACTACTCCGACTGAGACGGCCAATTGATTGGCAGCGCAAAGAGATCCCGGCGATCAATCTCCCTGCGAATTTCCTCGGCTCGCTGTTTGGCCGCTTCACCCAAAAAATGGTATCGACCGTTGCTTATGTCGGCCGCGGCCTGCTGTCTGATGTTCTCGTAGTGATACAGAAGGCTGGCGTCGCTCAACTGCTCGTAGCTCATGGAGTCAAACCGCATCGAGAAAGGGCGAAACCAATCGACGCGCGCCGGCGTCAAAAGTAAGTGGTGCCAGTTGAGAGGAATCGAACCTCCGACCTCCGCCATACAGGGACGGCGCTCTGCCACTGAGCTAAACCGGCGCTGATATATCAGTGGAGCCAGACGGGCTTGCGGGCTGGTCTGGTCCGAGCAATCCATTTTTCAAGACGGCGTTGCATATCAACAATCATCGCGAGGCGTTCCTCGATCACCTCAATGGAATCCAACTGGCAATCACTGCGTGTCTGATCCGAGTCGCTCATGATGTCCTCGTAACGGTTTAAAATAGGCTGCAGTACAAATGACGCTTGGCGGACCGACCGGTAAAAATCCTTGAAATGAATTTAGGCTGCCGGCCCTGTATATCTTTATTGTGCGAGAACGTATCGGCGGAGGCAAGCTAGCCGTTGGATTAACCTAACCAAGCAAGGTTAGCAGCGGAAGTCGCCTCCAGAAGGCCATTCATTTGTACGCATCCATCACCCGCGTCATCGCCGGATGCGTCCGGTTCTTGACCTTGATCCAGTCTTTCGACCGGGAGCCGCCGTAGCGGCGATCGCGGCGTTTCGACACCAGGCCCTCGAGGCCCCACGCGGCGGGAGAAACAGGCATGGGCCGACTCCTTTCCCTTCGCGAACGGCGCCACGAACATGCGAGGCGGCTAGGCCCGAACAGCGGCAGCTTGCCGCAGGGATGGTTCGTACGTCATCCGATTCATTGCGCGAACGCGCGTCCGCTGGTGCGGTTTACTCGGCCTCGCTGCTTGCGGAAACGTTGCAGTCGACCATAGACGGCCTGACGCGACCGACCAAGCCGCTCGCCGATCTCGGTTGCAGTCTTCCCTTGATCGAGCAGCGCAAGCAGTTGTGCCTCTTCTTCATGTGACCACGGACGGACTTCTTGTCGATTGTTGGACATTGATTTCAAGCCAGCAAAAGCGCTGCGGACCATCATGCTACATCAAGATGGTAAATGACGCGTTCGAGGTGTTGAGGAGCGAACGTGTCCGGACTTGCTTTGCGGACCGAGCTTGTTCGTTGCCGCGCCGGCGTCCCAAGGTAGGGCGGTCCACGGGACTCGCGTAACTCTCTTTAAGTACTATGGATGTAAGATAAAGGCCTTTCAGCGCCGCCCCATTGTACAAATGAGATTGCCGTGACCCCAGACAATGATGATGAGCTCACTGTTTTGACGCGAGAGATCGCTGACAAGTCGACTTATGTGCACGATCAGACACTTCTGATCGAGGTTCTTGAGCAGGACGGACATGACCTGTCCGAGTATCGAAGTGAGCTAGCCAGGGAGCGATCCCATTTGGCAACGCGGATCGCAAGGCAGTTCAGATTACTTGAAATAACATCGGCTAGGAAAGTAGACGACTCATCCTCGTTAACTCAGGGATGATCGATGTCCGACCGCCGCAAGCTTGATCGTTCGGATGTGGACTTAGCAGCCTACATTTTCGGAGATGGAGGCAGCCGACGTTGCCGCGTGTTCAACATCTCAGAGAACGGCGCGGGGATCGAGTTACCGACGAAGCTGTACATGCCGGCCACATTCAAGTTGATGTTGGAAAGAGACCGCATCATTAGAGTTTGTCGTCTAGTCTGGTCTGGCGATACTCGCATCGGCGTCGTGTTCAAAATCGATTGAGTCGGCCACCAACTTTTTCCTGGCGAAAGCTCTCTCAGCCAAATGACTCCATTACCCGCGTCATCGCCCGGATGGGTCCGGTTCTTCACATTGATCCAGTCTTTCGACCGGCCGCCGCTGTAGCGGCGATCTCGGCGCTTGGACACCAGGCTCTCTAGGCCCATGCGGGCGGCGGCGCCGAACAGCTCGGTGCCGATCTCGCCTGGCTCGAACGGCGCGACGAACATGCCGTCGGGCCGGCCGCGCAGCAGCCGAGCCAGATTCGTCTTGCGTATCGACAGCGGCAGTGAACGCAGATCCCCGCTGCCGAGCGCGAGGGCGTCGAAGGCGTAGAGCTGCACTTCGTGGTCGTGCTTGCGTGAATGCAGCGCGTTGAAGTCGGACACGCCGTCCACGCCGAGCACCACGGCCTCGCCGTCGACCACGAATTGATGCTCGCGATTCTTCAGCGCCGCTTCGACGATCCAGGGGAAGCGCTTCGTCCAGTCATGGCCGTTGCGCGTGATCAGTCGCACGGCCTTACCCTGGCGCTCGACGCGCAGGCGATAACCGTCATATTTGATTTCATGGATCCAGCCGGGGCCGTTCGGCACCGCCTTTGCGGCGGTCGGCAGGCAAAATTCGAACGTTGTACGCATAATCGTCAGATAGGTCTCACAAAGGGAAAATTCTATCGGCGTGAGGTCGCGGGAGAGGGTCTTTTAACCACTCAAGACAAGAGCCGCGGCGGGTACATCGCTGCGGCTCTCGCATTCTTCAAAAGTGGCCGGGTTAAAAATGAAGGTAAGAAAATGGACCAGCCCCGGTCGGGAAAAAATAGCAACGAAAACCCTGCGAATCGAGTCGCTTCTTTCGACGGAACAATGATTTAGCTGGAACTGTGTGCACATTAACGAGCAGAAATTCCCGGATACTCAAGTTCGATAGGCGTGTGGGGGTGTGGGCCAGTAACCCCGGTATCCGGTCAACGCGGCTTCCGGCGCGGCTTCCCGGCCGCGTTCCTGACCAGCGGACGCATCGCGTCGATGCTGGTGAGGCTGGGGTCGAAACCCTTCGGCAGCACCGGCATCTCGTCCGGAGCGGCATCGGTGCAGTCCGGGCAGGGCTCGCCGGCGCCGCCACAGCCGCAGGCCTTCGGCCCGTCCCACGGGCGATCAGGATGATTTTCGCAAACCCAGCGGGCGCATGCCACGTCCATTTCCTTCCATCAGTGCGCCGTGGGCTCTTCCTCGATCTCCTGCCCATGCAGATGGTCGAGCACGTCGCCGAGTTCGCGCATGTCCAGCATCTTGCCGCAAACCGGGCAGCGGATGAAGTGCTCACACTCGCTTTGCGGCGTAGGGCCTGCCGGCTTGCCCTCGCGAAACATCATGCTGCGGCGCCCTTCAGCGGCAGCGTGAGCTGTATGTCGAACCGCCTGGTCGCGTTGACGCTGATGAAGCCCGCGAGGGCCGGGGAGACTTCGTTGTCGTTGTCGACCGCGCGCTGGGCCAGCGCATCGGCGACGTCGGATGTCACGTCCCGGACCCTCCCTCCATCGCGTTGAAGCACACGATCCGGACCGGATAGGCATACTGGCCGGAGAGGAGGGCCGTGCAGCACGGTCTCGAGATCGGTGTCCGCTTCATCAGTCTCGCGTCAGGCGCAGCCGGCACGGGCGCCAAAGTCTTCAAGGACAGGGTCGATGTCGCGATCGAGGCGATCGGCCGGTACGATCGAGGGCGAGGAACGCATACGCTTACTCATACTATCGGCCGGGCGGAGACACGGCCCCGGCTTCAGGGGGGCTCTTGAGGGTGGCCGGGGCCGCTCCGCCAGCTCGGGCGGTGAGCCAGCGGAGGTTAACTTTCAACTAAGTTCCATTGTTCCTTTCCGGGATTAGTGGCTGCACAATTTCGCGTATTTCAGTGTTCCGTTTTTCCGATGAGGTCTTTGCCATGTCCCAAGGAGTTGAAGATCTGCAGATGCTGCGCCTGATCACCGCCTTCCAGAAGATCGCAGACAAGGACGCGCGACGCCTTGTCTTGACGTTCGTCGAGAAGCAGCAGGCGCAGTCGCCTCAAAAGCCCGGGCGGACCGAGCACTAAGACACAATTGCGGGTGTTCGAGTTTGCCGGTAGCGCTTTCCAGCCGAGGAAGCGCTTCATGAAAGACATGCTCGAACATCTTGCGACACTGCGCGAGCAGATTGTGAAGTGCGAGCAGTTGAGGGACGCAGCAAAGTCCGTCATGAAGCGGGTCGTCGCTGACGCGCTTGCAGCATCTCCGAACGATCGGCAGTTAACTCTCCAAAGCGCGCTCCGATGAGCGCGGCTGCCCCCTCGTAGAGAACGCCTTCACCTTGGAGCTCGCGCGAGGAGGCTCGCTCGATGTACAGCTGGCCGACGACCAGCATTACCACTGCGAACACCTCAGCGAGCATTGCCGTCGAGAACTGGTGAAGCTCATCCAGGGTGCGGTAATCGGCAATGAAACGGCTTCGTTCCGAAGCATCGGTCAGTGCAAGAAACACAGTTAATCAAGCTCGCTCCCCGAGTTAGCGCTCCCCCACAAGCACACTCAGTCGGGGTTCAGTTTTACCAAAGCGTTTAGGCTCTGCTGCCCGCAAGACACGGGCGAGGACCGGCTACAGACTTTGCCGCTCGCCTACGCCGGCCAGGACCCGCGGCAGTTCAGCCTGCGCCTGGTCTAGCAGTGGCGTTTCAGCGAAAGAAACCGGAGGCAATCGGCGTAAAGGCGCCGCTTCCCGGATTCATCGAGCCAGCCTTGGCGACGTCGATCGACCGCGTGCCGTCCGGCGAACGCTGGGTCCATGAGATCAAGTTCGACGGCTACCGCGTCCAGGTGCATCTCGCCAATGAGACGGTCACCGTGTTCACCCGCCGCGGTCATGACTGGCCAACCGCTTCAAGAAGGTCGCCGCAGATGCTTGGCACATCGAGCCCAGCGCGGCGATCGTCGATGGCGAAATCGTGGTACCGGCCGCTGATGGCACCACGGATTTTTCGGTGTTGCAGAACGAGCTCAAAGGGACGTCGACCAAAATCGTCCTGGTTGCGTTCGAGTTGCGTGCTCGCAAGAAGGAGCACAAGGGCACTGGTCCGCTGATTGTTGGCGTCGATCCCGCCCGGTTCGGTGCTGACAGCACGGCCATTGCCTGGCGTCGTGGCAGCAGCATCGAGAGGATCGAAAAGCGGAACGACCTGGACACCATGCAGGTTGCGGGCTGGGTGGCTCAAATCATGCGGGACGACAAGCCAGCCAAGGTGAATATCGACGTGGGCGGCCTTGGCGCCGGCATCTATGACCGTTTGGTTGAACAGGGCTACGGCGGCTCATTCGGTAGTGGCCAGCTTAATGCCGTCAACTTCGGCTCAAAGCCGATCGATCCCCCGCCGTTGGATGACAGCGGCAAGCCTTCTGGCGGCCCTGCCAATCGCCGAGCTGAGATGTGGTCGCACCTGAAGACAGCCTTGGAGGGCTCTCACTTCTCCCTGCCTGACAGTGACAGCTTGCAAACCGACATCTGCGGCCCAGGGTACCGCTACATGAGCGACGGTCGGCTTCTGCTGGAGAGCAAGGACGACATGAAGAAGCGCGGCATGCCCAGCCCCGATGAAGGCGACGCGGTGGCGCTGTGCTTCAGCGAGCCTGGAGGAGCGCCCGTGGTCTCGAACGTCAATTTGAATCGGCCAATCGCTTACCCCGCCATGGGATATGTCTGATGATCGATCGCTTGGTGGAGGCCTGCGAGACCGGCGAGCGTGCTGCATGCGGCGTGGCGTGGGGGCAATATCCCTCAAGGGTTTTGAACTGCTTGCCAAGCAAGGCCTATGGGCAGATGCGGCGCAGGCAATCGTTGCTCTGGAGGCCGTACATCCCCGAGCACAATACCGGTTCGTGAATGTTTGGACGCAGCGGTCGTTTGCGCGCTACATCACCGATGAGACCTTGCCTGCTTGCCTTCTTGCGCAAGGTGATGCCGCCCTATCTCGGCGGGGACGTGGACCTTTTTCGCGGCCAGCGTAGCGACGACCGGCCAGGAGTGTCCTGGACGCTTCCCCCCACATCGCTTTGAAGTTCGCGATGTTTGGAGATCAGAATATTGACCGCATTGACCTGACGCTTGATGGACCGGGCAAAAGGCAACCCCGGTCGGATGGTATCATTCTGCAAGCGTGCGTGCCCGCTTCGAACATCATCTGTGCGCCATGCCTGCTGACCGGCCTTGAGGGCGAGTACATCATCGATCCGCGCGGGATAGTTCTCGGCTGCACCCGCCACTGATGCGGCAGGCTGGATCAGAGACGAGCTTGCAGGCGCGCTGGACGATCTGGGGGACATTGCTAACTGGGTCTGCGCCGTTGTGAATAGGCACGGGCGGCGACCTGATGAGCAGATAGACGGGCTCCTGAAACGAGCCGCAGATGAGGGCGACGCTGATGCGGGAGCCCTGATCGATAGTGGGCTGCTGCACCCGTTTTTAGTCCAAATAGTCTCAAGCCTCTGCGAACCGAAAGAACTGTCATGACTCCTGTGGCGTTAAACCTCGCGGCGCGGCTTGTCTACACCTACCAGCATCAACCTCATTTGCTCGATGATGCGGAGAGTCTCCGGGAGGTGACCGGCCTTGGTTCCAGCGCCAATGCTGAATTGCTCAGCATGGTTCGCGGCATCATCGAACGCCTGCAAGATGGGGACTCGAAAGCCCACATTTAGCGCGCCGAGTCTCTGAAGCAGGCAGGTCAAGACAAACTGCATCGCCAGGTTCTCGGCTGAGATTTTGACAACCTGTTCTTCAATCTCGGCCAGCAGATCACGTTCAGTCATAACGCCCTCATTCTTAGCCGCTCTCGGGGCGTGACTCAATCGGAGCGGACGCGCAAAGGCAATGCCGTCATCCACACTTAATCCGGTTGATTGCCATTGCCGAGCCCCGACTCAGGCGCGCCCTTCCGCAGCGCAATTAGATGCGATGGAATTCGACGGTCTTCCGACTTAGCGAAACGCCAACAGTTTTAAATCCAGCGCTTGTCCACGCTTTTGCGTGGCCGTGCCCAGCCTTAAGCGAGCTTTCGTTTCCCCACCAGGCGTTGAACTTGTAGGCCGACCGAGGTAGCGGTCTTCCAAGAATTTCCTCGATCTCGGAAAAGGTGAGTTGGATAGTAGTCTGTTGCAGACTCTGGAGCCAGCGGCGCAGCGGATCGTAAACGCTCATTGGACATGGTGTCCTTAAAGCACTGATCCAATCTCAATCCACGCTCGAGATCAACGTCGCGTTTTCATTCCGATCTTGACCAATTCAGCAGTGCCTCGATCGATACTATCGGCAGCCCGGTCTAGAACGCGTTGGTCGATCTTGGGCTTTTTTTGACGAAGCCTTCAGTCCGATCTCGACCAGGCGGCGGATGGCTTCGGCCCGCGTCGGCTGATCAGACTGCTGAGTTACCCAATGATCTAGGGCCGCTAACGGCGACGGCTGCATGCGGACAACAACTTGCGTGCCTTTGCCCGTTGCGGGAGGACCTCGTTTTTTCTTTGCTAGCACAGTTTTCTTTGCCATAGAACCATGCTAGCATAGAAACAGGCCGAAGAAAAGTTTGCACCCTCTCTCCGGCCCTAACCTCAACCACGAAGGGTATCCAATGATCGAGGCTGATAGCGTGCATAGCACGCCACCCCTAAACACGTCTGCTCTGTTTCACGGATGAGCTTCGCTGATTGTGATGGGCCGTCGAAATCGGAGCTCGTCGCGATCTTGGATTGCACGAGCTGCTGAGATGCCTTCCATCCGCTTGGTGCCTCGCCTAGCGTCGAGACGCATCCTTGTCGTCCAGAGGCAAAGTCAATGAGTGCCTCGAGTAGCTCGCAGGCAAGTTGCAGCGTCTCTTTTATTATCGAACGCTCAAGTGAGGCGCAGCGACAGAGTAGTACGTACGTCGCAGGCTGAGCGCTCACAAGGACGGAATTGATGCGGTTCGAGCGCGATGCTGACGGTGCCTCCGTCGGCGATCTCTGCAGCCGGTTGGAACTATTGTACCTTAGTACTTCTATCTGCTTCAATTTGAATCGATTTGCTTATCAACATGACCCAAGGCAAGTCTCTTCACCGGGGCTGGCTGCATATTTATTTGGATCTTTTTGCCCGGTTTATCCCTGACACGTATTTCGCGGGCCGTGTCGGTCCCGCATTCATATTTTGTGCCATAGCAATGGCCTCTTTTGAGAATGATCGTGAGATGCTTCACCTGATCAGTGCATTCAAGGAGATCAAAAGTCCGGAAATGCGCCAGGCGATAGTCTCCTTGTCGAAGAGCTAGCGCAGAAAAGGGATTTGGTTCGAAGGGCACCTAGAAAAGACGGTTAGCCGTCTTGTTGTGCCGGCCGTCTACTCGCGTTGGTAACCTGCAACACAAGTTCACTCCGCGTTCGCTGTCTCGCGCGAGGACGACTGCTTGGACGTATGACAGCCGAATGGAAAATTAAGCTACAGCTTGCGCCACAGAGGAGCCCGATTACGCTGTCGTCGAGCAGCAACTCGCCAAAATCGATGGAATTATTTCGAAAGGGGAGAAGGTCAAGATTGCCCAGCAGGCGGCTCAACTCTCCGGCAAATGCCCGCCTCCCGATCTTTTTAGCTCACCCAGTCTCAGCCGGTTAGCGAGAAAGCATTTGAGGTGATCATCGATGAACCTTCCCGACCCGGTCGAGACTAATGAGAGGACACGAAAGCGCGAGGGCAACGTGAGTCACGCTGATACAGCGAACGTTGGACCAGGGCCGGGTAGAAGTCGCCTCTGGCCTGCTTGCATAATTTGGGCTTTTGCATGCGTCGTGGCAATGCTCGGATGGACAAGCGCGCTCGCATGGGCATTCTGGAAGTTACTAGGCTGGCTCACAAACCTAGGCTGAAGAGCTGCGGGCGTCCCAACAAAATCTGCACCAGCTTGACCCCTGCGCAGATGATCATTCCCCATAATGCGATGTTGACTTGTATTGTTGTGTGCATAAACCACCTGGCGGGACCGCCTGCTGAATGCGTGGGGCCCAACAATTGCAACACAATGCCAATGATTCGATAAAGTTCCCTAGTAGAGCGATTTGTGCAGCGCACTTGCAGGCGGCTTTAGCAAGCTCAGGTTCTGCTGCGACACAATATTCAGGGACGTTGGGCGGCGTTGACGCAAAACAGGATCAGCGCGGATTAAGGTTTGCGGCCGATACCGTGCAATGCGGGCGCGCGAATTACCTGAGCGGGTGTGCTTTCTGGTGCCAAGTCCAGGCGGTGCAGATCACCGTAGCGAGGTCGGAGTGGCGCGGCACGAAGTTCAGCACCTTTCGTGCAGCGGATACATCGGCGACGAGATGGGATCGCGAGCGCGATGCGGCTTGACGGTGTGCGGCACCTCGCGCCCGGTCTCCTGCCTGATCGCGTTCAGAATGTCGCGCACCGAGAAGCCGGAGCCGGTGCCAAGATTGAGGCTGCCGGCGGCATGTCCAGTTTCAAGAAGATTCGACGCCGCGCCATGCGCCGCGGCGAGATCGGTGATATGGATGTAGTCGCGGATCG
Organism: Bradyrhizobium sp. URHA0013; assembly: GCF_000518345.1. Lineage (NCBI taxonomy): Bacteria > Pseudomonadati > Pseudomonadota > Alphaproteobacteria > Hyphomicrobiales > Nitrobacteraceae > Bradyrhizobium > Bradyrhizobium sp. URHA0013. The sequence goes on from NZ_JADK01000014.1 coordinate 10,715, forward strand.
CGGTGCCATCGGGTGTGTCGTAGTCATCGCCGTAGACGGCGAAGTCGATATCTGCAGCGCCATCATGGCGCGCGGAATGAGATGGGTCGTTGTCGCGTAGCTCGCCGATGCCGCCGGCGGGATCGGCGCCGCTGGCGATGAATAGCGTAGGCAGAACGCGCCGAAGCCGTACGCCGAGCGATAGTCAGCGAGCATGCGTTTGATCATCTACTTCGAGGCGCCGTACGGATTGATCGGGGCGCAGGGGAAATCTTCCGGCAGCTCTTTGGAATCGGCGTTGCCGTAGACGGCGCCAGTCGAGGAGAACACGATGCGATTGCAGCCTGCGTCGCGCATGTCGCGCGCCATGGAAAACTGCCCCCTCGGCGCCATGAGGAATTGCCCCCTCCTTGGATAGCCAAGGAGAGAGCAAATGAACGAGGAACGAATCACTAGAGGCTCGTCGTGGAGTGATCCACGGGGGCAGGTAATGAAGACGCCGGACGACGTGGCGGAGATGTTGCGCCTGAGCGCGTGCGGATGGGGGCTGAAGCGGATTGCGCGCGAGCTGGGCTGCAGCCATCACACGGTGAAGGGTTATGTGGCGGCGGGCGGGATGAAGCCGTTTAAGTCGCCCGAGAGGCCGCAACGGCTCCATGGCCTTGAGGGCTGGCTGCGCGAGAGGTTCATTCGCCATCGTGGCAATGCGGACGTGGTGCGCCAGGATCTGTTGACTGAGAAAGGCGTGACAGTCAGCCGGCGAACGCTGCAGCGCGCGGTGCAGCCTTATCGGCAGGCGCTGAAGGCGGAGGCGCTTGCGACGACGCGGTTCGAGACACCTCCGGGTCGCCAGCTGCAAATCGACTTCGGGGAGGTCTGGGCGAGATCGGCGGAACCAAGGTCAAGGCATTCGTGTTCGTGGCGACGCTCGGACATTCGCGACGGCTCCATGTGCGAGCGTTCCGGGCCGAGAAGCAAGAGCACTGGTTTGCCGGGCTCGAGAGCACATTCACCACCTTCAGCGGTGTACCCGAGGAAGTGCTGATGGATAACCCACGCGCACTTGTGGTGCGCCACGACGCGGTGAGCCGGTCGGTTCAGTTCAACGACAGGCTGATTGCCTTCTCGAAGCACTGGGGCCTTCCGTCCTCGCGCCTGCGCACCATATCGGGCACGCACAAAGGGCAAGACGGAGAATGGCGTCGGCTACGTGAAGAAGAACGCGATCGCAGGTCATTCCTTTGCAAGTTGGGAAGCGTTTGAGGCCCATCTCGCCAGGTGGGAGCGAGAGGTTGCGAACGTCCGCATCCACGGCACGACCGGCGAAGCGCCGATCATCCGCTTCGCACGAGACGAGGCCCACCGGTTAAAACCGCTCGGCGGGCGGCCCTCGTTCGGATCATTGCGTGAGCTAACCCGGATCGTCGGCAATGATTGTGCCATCGAGATCGACACCAATAGTTACTCGGTACCGTGGCGCCTTATTGGTGAGCGCGTCGCGGTGACCGTCGCGGCTGGCGAGGTGCGGATCCGCCATGGCGTGCACCAGGTTGCGGTTCACGAGCAATCGAAGGGGCGTCGACTGCGGATCGTCGATCCGCTCCATCTCGATGGTGTTGCCGGGCGCAATGGCGCGGTCCGCCGGCTGGAGATTGCAGCGGCGGTGCCGGAATCGCCTCCACCGCATTCGTTGTTGCGTCCGCTTGCCGAATATGAAGCCGTGATCGGAGGAAGCTTCTGATGACGCGCGCAAAGAAGGCAACCGAAGCACCGATTGAGCCCCTTGATGCCATGCTGGCGCGATTGCAGCTCTCCGGCATCCGCGATCAGCTTGATAGTTTGCTCGACGAGGCGGCGCGCGCGAACCTGTCGGCGCGTGAGACGCTGATCCTGCTGTGCGAACGTGAGATCGCGCGCAAGGATCATCGCCGCATCGATATGGCGCTGAAGCTTGCACACTTCCCGGCCGTGAAGGAGCTCGCAGGCTTCGACTTCGAGGCGCAGCCCTCGATCGATCCCAAGCAGATCCGCGACTTGGCCGCGTCACGTTGGATCGCCAACGGCGAGAATGTGCTGCTGCTCGGCCCGCCGGGCGTCGGTAAGACGCACTTGTCGATCGCACTCGGGCGAGAAGCGATCCTGTCCGGTTACACCGTGCAGTTCACCACGGCGACGACGCTCGTCGCGGGCCAGGCCAAGGCGCATGGCGAGCGGCGCCTGGACGAGAAGCTGCTCGCGCTGGCGAAGCCGAAGCTGCTCATCGTCGACGAGCTCGGCTATCTGCCGCTGGAGCCGGACGCCGCGCATCTGTTCTTCCAGCTGGTCAGCCGCCGTTACGAAACCGGTGCCATGCTGATCACGTCGAACCGCAGCGTTGCCGAATGGGGCACCGTGTTCGCCGATGCCGTGGTCGCCACCGCGATCCTCGACCGGCTCCTGCACCACAGCCACGTGATGACGATCCGCGGCGACAGCTACCGGCTCCGCGCCAAACGGAAGAGCGGCCTCATCAAGGCGCCGCCCGCCGGTGACGGCCCTCCGGTCGGCTCCGCCTCCCTCCGTCCCGTCACCGGCGGAAACGACCATCAAACGACATCATGAAGCCGAGGGCGGGGGCGGTTCTTCATGACGCAAAGGGGGCAGTTCCGGATGGCGTTTGACACGCGCATCGCCTGCAACAGCGACAGAGTGCCCTGAACATTGTTGATGTAGTATTTTTGCGGATCGGTCATGGACTCGCCGACCAGGCTCGCCGCTGCGAAATGCATCACCGCCGTAACTTTGTGGTCGGCAAAGGCTCGCGGCAGCGCGGCGCCGTCGAGGAGATCTCCAACCACCAGGGGCGCGGCGACGAAGCTGCGATGACCTGTCGAAAGATTGTCATAGACGACGGGCTGAAGGCCGGCGGCAATCAATGCGCGGCAGGTGTGCGAACCGATATAGCCGGCACCTCCTTGACGAGGACGGTCGGTCGATCATGCCAATGCTTTCTTGGTAATTGAAGGGCCGGCTGAGGATGGGGCGCCTAAAGCTCAGCGATGTTGCAGCCGCAAGAGTGTGAAATTCGACAAGTGAAGAGCAAGACGACTGCATTCGTGGCGGCTTCGTCGAAGTCGTCGAGTGGAAAGGCGGTCGCCAAGGGTTCTGAAAGACACGCTCAAAGATAAACATTGAATCTGCCGAAATAAAAGACAAGCGCAACGGGCGCCCATGGGGCATAATCTGGCTTTCTCAGTGAGGTGCATCCTATGAGGTTCCATCTCGGTTCAAATCCCAGGCGTCTTTCGGACCAAGACATTGCGGCAGCCATGGAAGAACTCCTGCAACTGCGCATGGAAGTTGCCGCAGAAGAGTATCACGCCCAACTTTCGTCGGTACGGAACACTGTCGTCGTGAGACCTTACGGATCCCGCCCGCGAACAACGACATTGACGGATTGGACCTAGCTCGTTGCTTCAAGCCGGCTATTAAGCGGGAATTTCTTGAAATTCAGCGCCGCATTCATTGAATTGCATGAGTGGGCACAGGCAGCCGGCCAAATCCTTCGTCAACGGAAGAAAAGCACGAGCCCCCATCCGACGAGGTAACAGAAAAAGACTTCTGGGAATGTAACTCTCATCGCAAATCCCTCGTTCTGAAGCGTACTAATTTTCCGCGCTGTTGAAAGTCTATTGGTACGCTTGGCGTCGAGTTTGAACGCGGCCGTGGGGATCAAAATTCAAGGCCTATGCGCCTCACTCGCAAGCGCTCGCATTGCGGCAAGGCTATCTCTCAAATGGAATATTCATCAACATTATAACGGAATACCTATTTCGTCGAACCTCAATTGGGGCTAATGTCTGCCTGTTGGCGGTTATTTTGTGGCCGGAGGGGCCAATGGATATTTTCAGACAGCGTCTTAGGCGTATTTCTGAGGAAAGTCAGCGATTGAACGGCGTCATGGTCGAAGTTCAGCGTTTGCGAAAATTGGTCGATGTGGCGGCAGCCGAAGCCCAAAACAGACAGCAAGAGCGCAAAGTGCAAAAAGGAACGTCGGCGTCGCCGTTCGTCTCCCGGCGTGCGGGCGGGCTTTCAGGGGCGTGCCTTGATTGAGTAAACGAACCTGTTGCTGAGTTAGAGGAGACGTTCGATCCAACGCGCTTCCTCGGTTCATCTTCGCGGGCTTCTTTGCGAGGTCGGGCATCCCGGCTGGAGCGACCGCGGTAGTTCGACGTGGGGCAGTGCAGTGTTCGTGTTGTCTTGATGAGGTTGCGGCGAATGAGATCCGTGCCCAGTGGCGAGCGGAGGGAGCGCGGTGACTTTGGAGAATGGCAGGTGCACCGGTTAGAGAGACTTGAACTCCAGCCCTTGTTAGGGGGGCGGAAGCGTGTCCTCAAAACCGATAGCTCGGTTCGACGATTCAACCGAGATGTGGTTCAGAATAGATCGTCTTGCGGAGCTAGTGTCGAGGACACCTTGTCCAGTTTGTTGCGCCTTTCGTGCTCCAACAAGTATCGGATGCGACGTGCGCGAGAAATGCGGTCTCGCCACGAGTAGCCCATCAGAAATCCGGCGGGCAACCCAACAAATACGATTCCCAATGCGGCGCCTAAAGCCAAATCCATCTCAGCGCGCCCTCTGACCGAGGTTGCCGCCAAGTTCACCAAGTGCCGAGACAAGCAAGCAAGTATCTAACATCGGTTTTCTGTCGCATTTCCTAAGCGAAATCGCACGAGACGATGGGGTCTGCGCGGCGATGGGTGGAGGGAAAGTAAGTGGGCCGATCACTCGAGTTTCAATATCTTTCGAAGGGGCGGAACCGATGTGGCGTCCCGTCTAATCAAATTCTTTAGCCGCAATACGGGTTTCTCGACCAGTTTCCACGACAACATGGCAAACACAACAGTAAGCGGAAGGCCGAATAGCAAAATCACCCATCCATGCTGATATTCGGCCGGCAGGAAGTAGACCAACGTCTGTTGTATCGGGAATCCAAACAAGTAGACTCCGTAAGAATAATCTCCGCTTTGCAGAATGCGCGCGAGGTAAATCTTGCGCGTACCGAGGTAGATGACGAGGTACGTCAGCGCGAGCAGGCTAAATATGACGAGCGGCTCGTACGACAGGGCCCCAATCGCGACAACGAAAGCTGCGACGGCGTTGCCTGGCGACATAACCAGACGATCGTTCCAGTGGAAGGCGCAACAACCAACGACAAACGAAACAATCAATATCTTCCAGTCGGCGACGGCCAAGAAATTATAGAGTTGTCCGCCTCTCAATACATAAATGCCTGTCAGGCCCAGTGATAGCTGGGCAATCAGCGTGCAGTACTTCCTGCTGAATGCTGCAGTCGATGCCATCATGAGTGCCATGAAGAGGTAACAGAAGAACTCCGGCTTCAGCGTCCATAGATTCAGATTCACGGCGTCAGGCACCGGATTGTGCAAAAATAGTCCGGGCAGGAAAAATTGCGCATTGCCCAGAATATTCTGGAAGTACCTGAGAAACAGAGGGTCGGAGAAGTATTCGGACAAATTTTTCTCGCTGAGCCACGGGCCAAGAACCAGTGCACAGAGCGTAACCTCGACAATCAGCGCAGGTGCAATCCTCAATATGCGAAACAAGAGGAAGGTCGAAACGGCTCTCGTGCGGATGGCGCTTCCAGCCACGAGATAGCCGCTGACTATGAAGAACATCGGAAGCACGGGCTTGACGAGCAACTTGTGAATGGGATCGGCCGCGAATGCTTCGGCGGCCTCTGCGCCGTCACAAATGAACATGGCGTGGAGCGTGAAGACCCAAACCGCGAGCAGGAGGCGGAGGGCGTCGAAGCCTGGGCCGTTGCCGTTGTGGACCTTCAGGATGTCTGCGGCAGTCAATCCGTGCGGCTTGTCAGTGCGATCTAAAGGCATACAGGTTCAATCGATGAAATAACGAATTTTAATACATCGCGCGGCGAGCGGGCTGGACTTTTATTAAATCACGCCGACTGGGTTTACCAGCTGCGATGATCGTGCTGGTTACCGCGCCCGCGTCTGCCCCGCACACCGCCGGCGCTCGGTCGACCGAGCGTTATTCGGCTCGGTTTTTACCTTGACTGGTTGATTGTCGGGCATTTTAATATGCAGATCAATTGGATTTACTGGGGAGTTAATTGTATTAATTGAGTGACCAAATAGATTATCGGCTAATCTAAGTTGTGATGTCGTCAGGCGGGTGCCGTCTGCGAAAACGACGGAATGGATGACCGGGAGGAACGATGTCAGTAGCATGTCTCAAGTCGGACAGGGCGAAAGGCGCTCGAAAATATGCGGTCGCTATAAAGTTCGCACGGTAATTCTGTGCCTGATCGCAACGGCTGGCTGGACGTCCGCCCTCTTTTGGGGGGCAGTGCGTCTGGTCCACCTGTCGAGCCTAGCGCATCAAGGAAACGATGGGGCGACGACGGAGCGCTGTTATCGTGAGGTCATGCCCCCTGCCTCGGCCGCAAAATCATCGCCTCCCGGCGCTGGATAGTTTCCATCTCAACCACATGCCAATTTCACCCGGTCTTTAGCCAATCCCGAAGATCGATCGCTAAATCTTGCTTGCGTGAGGGCTCCCGCAGCTTAGGTTGCATTTAATCTGATTGATTCAATTTTCAAAGTCGATCTGTCTGATTTCGGGATGCGGAAAACGTTTCGAGTTGATGAGAATTCATGTCTGGGGATCTACACCGTCGATTTCAGGAATTAAGGCGCTTGCGAAAATTGGTCGCCGAGCTCGAACGGCGACTCGCTTTGCACCGTGCCCGTTCTTCTCAAGACGCCGTTCGTGATGCACAAGAGCCAACGGAAGTCAACCTGCCGATTGCGGATCGTAGCGACTAAGACTGCTCCGCTGTAAGGGACCCAGATCTATTTGACGCCGCGCTTGATCGATTCTCGAAATAAGACCGGGCTCGTCTCACTAAGTGTCAAGCGCACATAATACGTGACGTCGTCAAACTGGTTGGGGCGCTTCCGTCGATTGACTGATTAACGAGCGTGCTGCCGCCGTGACGTCGGCAGGTGAGGGCGCCGAGGTCGCAATTGCACCTCTACCGTTGAGACCGGTGCTACCGACTGCCCATTAAATGCGCGCGAAATCGCAATCTGCCAACGCAGCAACGGCTTTTCCCAGCGGTGGAATGATTGTGGGGCGTTCATTGTTCCCATGGCACATCTCGGTCGCAAAGTTATCACACGAGTACCGCTATCGGTTCAAATCCTCGTCGCCTGCGATGCCTAAAGGCCGTGTGGGGCGTACGTACCAACTGGACGATTCGGGCTTCGCTCGCTCACGTCAAGCCGCTTGGCGTGGCGTTCCTTGGGGTTGATCTCAGAAAGAGAGCTGTCAATGGCTGTTCAAGTGCCAACCATCGTGAATTTCTCTGCGGACAGCGGCACACTTGATGACGGCGTTACGGATGCGAATGTCGTAACGGTGTGGGGCAAGGCCGATGCAAATACCACCGTATCGGTTTTTGACGGCACGACCCGGCTGGGGACGGCTACGACAAACAGTTCCGGCTCATGGTCGTTCACGACCCCGAAGCTCGCTGACAGTACACACAGCCTGACCGCTACGGCAAGTGACGGATCGAGCACCAGCGCTGCGTCGTCAGCTTTGTCGATTAAAGTGGTGCCAAGCGTAACTAAATTTGTGCCGGGCACGGACAATTGGAGCAACCCAAGCATCATCGACGCGCAAGGTTGGTACAGCGAAAATGCTGGACAATCGTGGAGCGTGACCACGCCAGACACTCACACGGTCCGGATGGAATTGCGCGCCGGAGACATCTGGGCAGATGGGGACAGCTCTCGCTCTGAAATCCTCGCCGCAAATTCGGTTGCTAACGGCGATATTTTCAACGCTTCCTATTCGATGACGATCGAGCCCGGCACGTCAAACGTCAATTCCGGTCTGTCTTGGCTCTCGCTTACCCAAATGTACGGCCTGAATGGAGCCACGTTTTCCATTCAGCTCAAGGGAGAGCAGATGGCGGTTGTGGTCAATCTCAACGAGCCCACAGAAAAGCAGGTCTACATTGATCCCAGTGCGATTCAGCGAGGCCACGCGTACAGCATTCAGATTCAGGCGCGCTTCGCCGCGGATTCGTCTGGCTATCTCGAGATGTGGCGTGACGGTGTACAAATTGTCGACTATCACGGCGTGCTGGGAGACCCCGGAGCCAACTACAATCTAAAGCTTGGCATCTATCGTGGGGAGCCATCCGCCGCGAACTACACAATGGCGGCCGACTACAGCAATATCATCACGTCGACTGATCCGGCATTTCCGACGCCGCCGTTCGGAGGGACGACTGCTCTCGGACAAGCGCCTGTCATTCCGACGATCGGCTCGTTCTCAACCGACAGCAACGTGGTCGGCGACGGGATTACAAACGACAATACTCTGACGCTGACCGGCACGGCATCCGCGGGCAACACTGTCAAAGTCTACGATGGAACGACTTTGCTCGGGTCCGCTACGGTCGGTACGAATGGCACGTGGAATTTCACCACCACCGCGCTCTCGAACGGCAAGCATAGTTTCTCCGCTTCGGCAACTTCCGCGGGTGGTACCAGCGCGCTTTCCAAGGCCCTTGCTGTAACTGTTGACACCGTTGCCCCCACAGCGCCGGTGATCAGTTCGTCTTCTCCCAACGCAAGCCGCAACACGGTTCTGACGCTTAGCGGTGCTGCCGAAGCGACCAGCAACGTCAAGGTATTCGATGGAGCAACTCTCCTCGGTTCAGCGACGGCAAACGGAAGCGGGGCCTGGAATTTCACGACTGCCGCGCTGTCGACGGGGGCCCATCACTTCACCGCGACAGCCAGGGACGCGGCGGGCAATAGCAGCGGCGCTTCGTCCGCCTTTGACGTTACGCTCCAGGCGCCGGCTAGCACGCCAACGGTATCTTCCGTGTCGGCGTCCAGTTCCAAGATCGTTTCTGGAAATGGCAATCTCGCGGCCGGAAGTGTGGTCACGCTGGCGGTGAAGCTGAGTGAGGCGGTGACAGTGGCTGGCGGCACGCCGACGCTGACGCTGAACGACGGCGGCAAGGCGACTTACACCTCCGGTTCGGGCACCAATACGCTGACCTTCAGCTATACCGTGGGAGCCGGCCAGAACACCTCCGATCTTACAGTGACGGCGGTCAACCTGAACGCGGCGACAATGAAGGGCGGGACAGGTGTCGCGGCCAACTTGACGGGGGCGGTGACAAATCCGTCCGGGACACTTCAGATCGACACCACGGCACCGACGGTGGCATCGGTTGCCGCCTCGGGCAGTGGCATCACGGCGGGCAGCGGCAAGCTGAGCACGGGCAATGTGGTCACGCTGGCGGTGAAACTGAGTGAGGCCGTGACGGTCGCCGGCGGCACGCCCACGCTGACGCTGAGCGATGGCGGTACGGCGACCTATACCGGAGGCTCGGGCACCAATACGCTGACCTTCAGCCACACCGTAGTCGCTGGCCAGAAGGCCTCTGACCTCGCGGTTACGGCGGTCAACCTCAACGCGGCGACGGTAAAGGATGGCGCGGGTAACGCGGCTAACCTGGTTGGTGCGGTCGTCAATCCGTCCGGGACGCTTCAAGTAAACGCCACGACGCCATCCGCACCGACGACGACACCGACGGTGGCGTCGGTTGCCGCCTCGGGCACTGGCATCACGTCGGGCAACGGCAAGCTGAATACCGGCGATGTGGTCACGCTGGCGGTGAAGCTGAGCGAGGCGGTGACAGTGGCTGGCGGCACGCCCACGCTAACGCTGAACGACGGCGGCAAGGCGACTTACACCTCCGGTTCGGGCACCAATACGTTGACCTTCAGCTATACCGTGGGAGCCGGCCAGAACACCTCCGACCTTGCGGTGACAGCGGTCAACCTGAACGCGGCGACGGTCAAGAACAGCAATGGTAGCAGCGCCAATCTGGCCGGCGCGGTCACGAATCCGTCGGGCACGTTGCAGATCGATACTGCGGCGCCAGCCGTGTCGTCGATGATATTCTCCGGAAACGGCCTCACTGGTGGAAGCGGCAAGCTCGTGTTTGGTCAAACCGCCTCGCTGACAATGAGTTTCAGCGAGCCCGTGACCGTCGTCGGGGGCACACCCACCCTAAAACTAAACGATGGTGGTACAGCAACCTATGCTGGTGGTTCGGGTACCAATGCCTTGAAGTTCAGCTACTCGGTGGGACTTGGTGAGAACACCTCCGACCTCGCGGTAACAGCGGTCAACCTGAATTCCGCGACCGTCAAGGACGCCGCTGGCAACGCCGCCAGCCTGGCTAACGCGATCATCAATCCCTCAGGAGCGTTGCAGGTCGATACGGCGATCCATCTCACGAAGGCTGGGGATTCCTTCTACCTGCTGAATGCCAATGGTACAGGGCCGTCGCTCAAATATGAGGGGACCACGCTCACATCGAGCCGTGACTTCACGTGGTATCGACCAATAGCCGCCGTGCAGACTGAAACGGGCTATGACGTCGAGCTCAAAGACAACAGCAAGAGCCAATATATGATCGTCAGCGTCGACAAGGGGGGCAACTGGACCAAAAACCTCTCGCCTATCGTGCCGGGAACAGATCCGGTGCTCAAGCCGTTCGAGAGCGTTTTCCGCCTGGTTATGAATGGCGATGGTGTCATTGCGGCATCAAACGCGAGCAATGTCTCGAAGGCCAGTGCAAGCTCCTCCGTCACCGATAGCAGCGCCGCGTCTACGGACGGGTCTGACACCGTTGCAGCCATGAAGTTCGCCGTCCCGGTCGGTGATCCAACAGCGTCGGTCCAACCAAGCCAAAAGGTGGACGCATCCACGAGCAGCTCCTGGGACAATTCGGCGCTTACGTTGGATCATCGCCTTGCGCTATTCACGCAACATATCGCTTCGGCTTTCCCATCCTCGCCAATAAGCGGGGTCGACGAGTCGTCGTTCGGTCAGTCCGCGTGGAGAGGCACGGAGCCATCGAACCTGGCGAAGCCAGTGGTGGCCCAGCAGCATGCTCAAGCGGGGGCAACAATCTGATATCGCGCCAGTGCGGGAGGAGTGTCGTTAGATGCTACTCCCGCGCGAACCGAGCGCCTACGACCGCGTCAGCAGCACCTCACCTTGAATTGCGCTGCCGCTTTGCGAGCTTCAGTCCGAAGTTGGCCGCAAGCCGTCCGAGCAAATGGCTGGAGCAGGCTGAGCATTCTCTTGCTGGTCACAGGAGAATTGCTCCGCGTTGCCCGGCGAGATTAGGGCTCCAAGTCAGGACTGATTCCAGTAGCGTCGCTTAGACGGCGAAGATGAAATCGTGGGCCGTTAGCACATGCGCGCTATGCACGACCACTTCGTTCCCAGCGCTGAACGTTATCGTGCTTTCGTTCGTGGTCATATCGAACGCTGCAATGTTCAGCTGGCTCATATTGGTTATACCCAAGCCGGCAACGTCGATATGATCTCTTCCCAGGGCGGATCCGCCGCCTTGTCCGAAATCCTCGATCTTGTCGTGGCCGTTCCAGGCAGCGAAGACGAACGCATCATTTCCGCCCCGAGCATTGCCCAGCATCAATTGGGCATCGCCCCACATGTCATCATTTCCGGTCCCGGAGATGATGGTGTCAGCTCCACCCCGGGTGTGGTCGGCCATCAACTGTGCGTCGCCAACCAACACGTCGTTGTAACTGCCGATCGCTAAACCATTGGCATCGTTCCCGCCGCTCAATACGTCGTTCCCACCAACAGCATGACCATATATTTTCTCGGCGTCGCCGTAGGCGAAATTGAAGGAAGCCTCTCCGCCGGTGAAATGATCGTTGCCTCCGCGAGAGTTGCCAATCATTTCCGCGGCGTCGCCAACGAACGTGGTTGTCGAGTTCAAGACGCCTACGAACGAATCGTTGCCACCCCGTGCGCTACCGAACATCTGACCGCCAGCATCGCCATAGAACAGATGCGTTGTTGTCAGGCTGGTCGAACCGATTCCTGAAAAGGAGTCGTCGCCCCCAACCGAGTGGCCACCCATGCTGGCGCCTACGTCACCGTAGAACGTCGATGATGCCTTGGATACGAACATGACGTCGTTGCCACCATGAGCGTTTCCGGATGCATCTCCTGCGGCGTCTCCATAGAAGAGGAATGACGTGGATCTTATCCCAGTGCCGCTTCCCGTAAACGAGTCGTCGCCACCGGTCGCATTAAGGAGCAAATTGCCGCCAGCATCCCCGTAGAATGTGGCCGCTCCGCCAAATCCTCCAACGGTGACCGTGAAGGAATCGTCTCCCCCCTGCCCGTGATCCGTAATATCGGCGCCCGCGTCGCCGTAGAAGACGCGTCCTGGGGGAGTCAGGGTCGAACTTATGATGGCTACGTCGTTCCCGCCGTTGGCATGGCCGGAAATGTTTCCGCCGGCGTCACCATAGAACGTCGCTCCGACGCCGGTTAAGAGGTCATCGCCGCCGTGGGCATGTCCTGCCAGATTTTGGCCTGCATCCCCGTAGATCGTTAGCGCGCCGTCGCCGCCCGACGAGTTGATCTTGTCATTTCCGCCAGACGCGTAACCTAAAACGGAACCCGCTGCGTCACCATAGACCGTGTACTTGCTGTTGAAGCCAATCACCGTGGTGAATGTGTCGGTGCCTCCGGACGCATGCCCGAGCAAGTCGCCGCCCGCGTCGCCGACGAACACGGTGCGAGCAATTGTCTTTCCATAAAACGTATCGTCGCCACCGGCCGAAAAGCCGGACATGTTTCCACCGGCGTCACCATAAAAGTAGTTGCTCGAGTGGATACCCGTGTCGCTGCCGGCGGCCACCGAGAACGAGTCGTTTCCGCCCTTGGCATGCCCCGAGGCGTTGCCGCCTACGTCACCAAAGAAAGTGTTTTCGGAGCTTCTGTCGGCAGTAAAGGTGTCTGCCCCGCCGACTCCGAAGTCTCTGATCGCTGTAACCCCGTCGCCAAAAAAGATGTTCGTGGATCTGGCCCCACCGGTGAAAGCATCGTCTCCACCGACCGCGTGATTTAGTATTGCCTTTTCGGCGTCGCCCACGAAAACATTATAAGAATTATCGTCACCGATATAATCGTCGTCAGTTCCGTCTTGATGGCCGCGCAGGTTTCCCCTTGCCAATGGAACCTTTTTCATGCGACGCTCCTCGAAATTTCATGGTTTATTTAAATTAAATAGCAGCCTGATTGTCCATCTACTGATTGTCAATGTGATTTCGTTTCAAGGGTCCCCGTTCATATTTGCGGGGCTTATGAATGATCAAATTGTAATTTGAACCCCTGTCGTTGGTCGACTAGTTTACTCTTTATTACTTTATTCCATCAAGTAAAGTGGAGTGATCATGAATTGCTCCGACGGCATTTCCGTCCAGGCTTTGCGCCAAAGGATGCAATGGATGACACAGCAAATCGATGAATTGCTGGAGCTCCAGGGGTTCGCGCGGCCGACACCAAGCGCTCAGGCCCTGACTTGCGATCGGCCAGTCGGCGTCAAGCTCGCAACCCGGGGCAGCGCAGCAGCTAGATCGGGATCCCGGAATCCCGTGCCAAGGCAAGCAAAGTTGCCTTAGACGAGTTCTTACGATGATCGGGAAGCCGATTAACTCTCTTCTGTCTTAGCTCTGTTTGAATGCGCGTTATTGCTTTAATGTTTTTTCTCTAGCCGGTTTAGCTCAGGGTAGAGCGCCGTCATCGTATGACGGAGGTCGGGAGTTCAAGTCTCTTCAACCGGCACCAGTTTCGTGCAGACCAGATGAGTGGCCGCCATACTGGCCCCGGGTCGTCGGCTTGTGTCCGGCGCGTCGCTCTCGATTAGCTTCCCGACATCACCATTTCCGAATTCGTGCTCGAGCACGTCAACGACCTCAAATCGCCCCATAAGCCACTCGCTCAATAGACGCGCCGGATGGCGTTCTGGCTCTCCTAAGCGACTACGGCAGCCACAATCTCTCCGAAGAGTGGATTGGTCCTCATTCTGACGCGCTGTGGTCGCTGGCCCGCGGGCGACGTGCTTATTTGATTAGTCGAGTGAACCATTGCGAAGCGTTGAAGAAGCGATGGTCTCCGCGCGCCAGAGACGCCAACCCGGCTTTGTTTTAAGCGAACCAGAGGTCTGCGACATCGATCTTTGACGTCGGCTGACATTGCGAGCGTTGAAACGTCGTGGTTTCGCACCATCGTGCGAGCAGTTCGTCGAGTTCGTCTCTCGGCTTCATGGAGCTGAAGGTGTGATCAGCCTCCTGAAAGAATTCCAACTGCAGTGATGCACCGAAAGAGACCCTGGGAAAGGCGTTGATGAATTGTTCGCGGTAGGTTTGACGAGGCGCATGGTGACGACCGGTACAAACAACCAAGAGCTTTATCCCTGCCCGGGTGGTAACTCCATAGACCTTCTCAAGCGAGGCCTGCGCGTCCAATCCCTGATACACAAGATGCTGGGGGCCCCCCTCTCTACGAAGTACTCGTTCGACGATGCGCCGAATGAGCTTGCTCTTGTGCAGACGGAAATCTTTCCAGCTCCGGACATCGCGCAGACGGCGATAGAAGTAGTCGATGAAATAACGAGTGGTCGGAGGGATGTAAGGATCGATCAAGACCAGTCCGACGACCCGCTGATCTGAAAAACCATACAGGATCGCGTGATCGGCCCCGGAACACAGGCCGACCAGAACGACCCGCTGAACTCGACGCGTCGTCTGCAGCCAGTCCAGGGCCGCTCCAATGTCTCCGAAGTTGGATTGGAGCAGAGGTTGTTCGGATGAGTGCGGCGAGCTGTCCCCAAGGCCGGAGAAGTCGAACCGCAGAACTGTAACACCGGCCCGCGCAAGCTTCCGTGACATCGATACGTACATTCGATGATGGCCGACGCGATGAATCGTTCCGGTGTTGAGGATGACGACCGCCAAGTCGCTTTCGCCACCCGGCCCGACAGGGTCTACGACGATTCCGACGAGACTCTTCTCCGGACCGAATTGCGCAACGCGTTCGACGATTTCGTGCTCTATCGCAGCCACTCGGTGATCCGTTCAAATATCTCGACTGGCAAGCCCTCTTCCTGCTCGGCGGAATCTTTCCAGGGGGAGGACGCCTTCAAGGTTACAGTCTCGCTGTTGTTCGATGTGCTTCGGATATTGAAGCCAGGGTTGTGGGTCTCGCTGAAGATCGTCAAAACCCTTGGGGCGGGGGGTATCTCCTGCGAAAGCAGATCAATGGAGTTGAGCCCATGAACAAAGGACGATGACACCAGGAGGCCACCCAATTCAGACGCCGCGGCGTCTGATGCGCCACTCATCGTCAAATCAAAAGCCCTCATATGATGGCCGCTCCGCCAATCCCGCAATTCTTTTACGTATTGGGAGCCGGATATGATTGGCTCCCACAGTACGATGCTTTCGACGTCGGCAGGGAGGCGAGGCGCCAGTTCGACGGCAAGAGTGGCGCCAAGCCGCATGCCGACGATGACGATACGCGCCCTGCCGCTTAGCTCCTTCAATTCTCCCAGCGCTGTCAATATGTCGTTTTTCCAGCCACCAAGTTCAGCGTCGACTGTCTCCCCGCCGGAATCTCCAGCGCCAAAATAGTCGAACCTCAGCGTGTCAAAACCAGCCGCGCACAGGCGTCTGGCGAGAATTCGCATCGCTCGGTGCGCGTTCGTATACTCCATTCCCCAGGAGCCGCAGAGCAACACCGCCCCAGCGCCAGCGCTGCGCACTGCCGGCTCATATGCCCCGAAGAGCCGCCGCTGTTTTGATCCGAAGAAGAACGGTAACATCGACTGAACTGGCTAAGCAGTCTTACGAGCGACAACTTCGGCGATCTGTCGCAGAGTTTTGAAGTACAGCGTTCGCGGATCTAGCGCCAGTCCAGTGCGCTGCCTGATGATGCCCACCATTCTCACTGCCAGGAGCGAGTGACCGCCCAGTTCAAAAAAATTATCATCTGCATGGATGCTCCTTGCCTTGAGTAAATCATGCCAGATGTCGGCTATCAGCTTCTCTGCTTCTGAAGCCGGCGCCGCGCGCTCCTCGGTCGCGTGTGCGCCAACAGCGAACGGATCCGGCAAAGCTTTACGATCGATCTTTCCGTTCGGTGTCATGGGCACGCTATCAACGTTCACAATGAGAGCGGGGATCATGTAGTCCGGGAGATACGTCCGTAAATGGCTTCGCAACTCGCTGGCAGTTGGCTCCTCGTCCCGACAGACAACATAGGCGACCAGACGGTTGTCATCCGCCGTTAGTTCGCGCGCCACAACGACCGCTTCCGTCACGGCAGGATGCTGCCGCAACGTGAGTTCAATCTCGCCGGTTTCGATCCGAAAGCCACGAACCTTGATTTGGCTGTCAATCCGGCCGAGATGGAACAGTTCGCCAGAGCAGCCCCATTTACCAAGATCGCCCGTCCTGTAAGCCCTCTCGTTGCGATCATTGGCGAAGCGATCGTGGACGAAGCGGTCGGCCGTCAATTCCGGACGACGGTGGTATCCAACGGCTACGCCTTCCCCTGCTATAAGGATTTCGCCTGGAATGCCGATCGGTGCCAACGCACCTTCGCGATCAACGACGTAAATGCGTGTATTGTCTATCGGGCGCCCGATTGAAATAGCCGCTTTATCGGGCTGGATCCTCATCACTGTCGACCAGATAGTCGTCTCGGTCGGGCCATATAGATTCCAGAGTTCGCTGACTCGCAAGAGCAGCGCATCAGCGAGATCGCGAGAAAGAGCCTCGCCGCCACAAAGCGCCTTGAGCTCTTTGCTTCCATCCCAGCCGCTCTCAATCAGCATGCGCCAGGTCGCAGGTGTTGCCTGTAGCACCGTAGCTTCGCTTTCGGCAATGAGGCGCGACAGCGCAGTCCCGTCGGAGGCCGCCTCCGCGGACGCCAATTCAATTCGGGCGCCGACGCTTAGCGGCAAGTAGAGTTCGAGGCCGGCGATATCAAACGAGATCGTCGTTACGGCCAACAAGACGTCATCCTGATTCAGGCCGGGAGTACGTGACATGGAGACCAGGAAGTTCGAAAGCGACCGGTTCGAAATGGCAACGCCTTTTGGCTGCCCCGTCGAGCCAGACGTGTAGATGATGTATGCAATGCCCGACAAAGAGAGTTCGTGATCTGCCCCAGCATCCGCTGTCTCGCCGGCGGAGACGAGGTCCTCGTATACAACGATGCGAACACCGGCCGGCGCCTCCAGCCGCTCCTTCGATCGATCGTCAGACACAACTACACTGCAGCCGCTGTCGTCCAGCATGTAGGCGAGGCGCTTTGCCGGGAAAGACGGATCGAGGGGAACGTAATGGGCGCCTGCCTTTTGTATTCCAAGTAGCACAACGATCAGCTCAATCGATCGCGTCATACAAAGTGCGACACCAGCACCGGATCGAATGCCCAGGTTTTGAAGAGAGCGCGCTACCGCGTTGGCCCGCTCGTCGAGAGCGGCGTAGCTGATTGTTTGGTCCTTGAAGGATATCGCCGTGGCATCTGGTTGCCGGTCGACCTGGCGTCGGAACATGGTGAGGAAGTGGGAAGGACTGGCGGATGCCGAGGGGGCGTTCCATTCTCGCAGGAGCAGCTGCTTTTCGTCCGACGGCAGCATCGAAATCGAAGCGATGCTCAGGGCCGGATCATCGACGATGCCTTCCAGTATCTGCAGATATTGGGCGGCGAAGCGCTTGACCGTGCTCGGCTCAAACAAGTCAGTATTGTACTCAAAGGTCACCGTATGCGACAGCTGTGCGTCAATCGATACGCTTAATTCGAACTGCGCGCCGCCTCTGTCTATGATGGCGGGCTCCCATTTCAATTCGTCGAAGGTGACGCCGTAGAATGGCGCATTCAGCATGTTGAACATCACCTGCACCAGCGGCGCTCTGCTGTTGTCTCGTGCCTGATGTACTTCCTGAACGAGCTTGTCGAAAGGGACGTCCTGATGCGCATAGGCATCCAAGGCCGTTGCACGTACTCGCTTTAGAAAGTCCAGAAAGCGCGGAGTCCCGCCGAGATCGACGCGCAGCGCCAGCGTATTGACGAACGTACCGACCATGTTCTCCATGTCGCGATGCGTGCGGTTTGCTATCGGTGCACCGATCGCAAAATCGGTCTGCCCCGTCAGGCGGAACAGTTGAACCGCAAATGCTGCAAGCATGGTCATGAACAGCGTGCCGCCCTCGTTCCTGCTCAATTGATCGAGCTTGGAAAGGAGCGACGGGTCAATCGGCAAGACGTGACTGGCCCCGTTGAGCCCACGCACCTTGGGGCGGGCGAAATCAATGGGCAACTCCAGCGCGGGGAGTTCATTCAACTTTTTCAGCCAGTATTCCAGCTGGCCACGTGTCTGATCTTCGGGTTGGTGTCGGTGCTGCCACTGGGCATAATCCCTGTAATGCAGCGCTATCGGTTCGAGGCCGACGGGCCGGCCTGCGCGAAGAGCGTTATATGCGACCGCAAGTTCGCGGCCGACAATGCCCACCGACCATTGATCGCCCGCAATGTGGTGGAGCGTCAATTGCAAGAGGTGCTCGTTGTCCGCAACGCGAAAGAGCGTCGCACGAAGAACCGGTCCTCGGGCAAGATCAATGGGCACTCTCGCCTCTGCCTGAGCTCTCTGCAGCGCCTCGGTGAGGGCTCCAATTCCGAATGAGCGCAGATCGGTAACCACAAGCTCTTCAGGGTGCCACGGCTGAATCTTCGGTCGGACTTCGCCATCCTCCTCGAAATAGATCGTCCGGAGATTCTCGTGTCGCTGGCGCAACTCATCCAGAGCGCCGGAAAACGCACGAACGTCCAATTGCCCAATGAGCCGGATCGCGCCACTTAGATTGTAGGCTGTGTTGGTCGGATCGAGCGACTGGATGACCCACATGCGCTGCTGCGAGTACGAGAGGGCATCAAGCTTCTCGGATGAGGGCTCGATCTGAGGTCTGATCGCAGACCTCTCGACCGCCTGAAGCGCATCGTCGATGCGACGGCTCAAGGCCGCGAGGGTCCGCGCCTCAAAAATGGCCTGTAGGGGCAATTCGACGCCGAAAACGCGAGTTATCCGCGAAGCAACCTGCGTCGCCAGCAACGAATGTCCGCCGAGGTCAAAAAAGTCGTCGAGTCTGCCAAACAGGTCGGTCCTTAGAACCTCTCGCCAAATGTCGTAGAGAGCTTGCTCAGTCGCGCCCTGCGGCGGAACACTTGATTCGGGAGATCGAGATTCTCCGGGCCATTCCCTTGCGGCAAGCGATTTTCGGTCCAGTTTTCCGTTCGCGTTGAGCGGCATTCCAGCCAATCGCACGAAAGCAGCCGGATGCATTGGTTGAGGTAGTGTGCGCGAGAGGACATCCCGGATCGTCTGCATGCGCGGTCCTTGCTCTGGATGAACATCGGTGTAGTAGGCAATCAGCTGCGGTTGCGCAGCCTGATCCTCACGTACGACAACAGCCACCTGTCCGATCCCCGGGATGCGGGCCAAAGTGAGCTCGATCTCAGGCAATTCAATTCGGACACCGCGAATTTTGACCTGGAGGTCATTGCGGCCAAGAAATTCGATCGCACCATCTTCGCGCCAACGACCGAGATCACCGGTCTTGTAAAGCCGCGCCCTCGGAACCGAATGATCGAAAGGATCCGGTACAAATCTCTCGACGGTCAGTGGCTCATTGTTCAAATAGCCACGACCGACGCCGGTGCCCCCAATGTA
Source organism: Bradyrhizobium sp. URHA0013 (assembly GCF_000518345.1). Classification (NCBI taxonomy): domain Bacteria; kingdom Pseudomonadati; phylum Pseudomonadota; class Alphaproteobacteria; order Hyphomicrobiales; family Nitrobacteraceae; genus Bradyrhizobium; species Bradyrhizobium sp. URHA0013. The sequence continues at coordinate 30,381 of NZ_JADK01000014.1, forward strand.
GATTTCGCCGGTAGCTCCGAGCGGCACCGGCTGCATAAATCGATCGAGAATGTAAAGCTGGAGGTTCGCGATTGGGCGCCCAATAGGTACAATCCCTGCCAACTCGGTTTCGCTACAATCCCAATGGGTGACATCGATGGCGGCTTCCGTTGGGCCGTATAAATTGTACAGCTTCACCCATGGCAGCGCAGCGAGACATCGTCGGGCCAGGCTGGCTGACAGCTCCTCGCCGCTGCAGATCACGCGGCGCAGCGTTTTGCAGTCCTCGAGACCGGGGCCCTCGAGGAACGTCGCCAGCATCGACGGGACGAAATAGATCGTAGTGACCGCGGTCTCTCGAATGACCCGCTTCAAATAATCTGCATCCAGGTGGCCTAATGGTTCAGCCACCACGAGCCTCGCCCCCGCAAGCAGGGGCCAAAAAAACTCCCAAACGGATACGTCGAATCCGAAGGGGGTCTTCTGCAACACAGCATCATCGCCGGTGAGACGATACTCGTCCTGCATCCACTGAAGGCGGTTAGCGACGCTCCGATGCTCGTTCATGGCGCCCTTCGGAGCGCCCGTAGAGCCCGAGGTGTAGATCACGTAAGCCAGGGACCGTTCGGTCAGTCCAATTTCCCGGGGGGCGATATTCTCGCCGGAATACCGGGCGATGTCGTCGGCATGTGCATCAAGTAGCACGATCTCGGCCGTTGACGCAGGAAGACCCGCGCGCAAGCCCTGCATGCTCAGTACGATGGATGGCGCGACGTCGGCGAGCATCGCTGCAATTCGATCTTTGGGAAGCGTGGGGTCGATCGGGACATATGCTGCGCCACACTTCAGAATCCCCAACAAGGCGATCACCATCTCGGCGGATCGTTCGAAGCAAGCGGGGATCAGCGTGCCTGGCCCGGCACCGCGTGAGCGGAGAAAATGGGCCAGCTGGTTCGCGCGGTAATTCAATTGCGCGTAAGTCAAGGAAGCGTCGCCAATAGACAGCGCTGTGGCGGTTGGGACCGTCTTGACCCGCTCCTCGAAAAGCTCGTGAATCAAGCGGTCGTCGTAAGATCTCTTGGACGAGTTGAATCGGCGCACGACGTAATCGCGTTCAGTGGCTGACACAATGTCGACGCGGCCACAGATCGTCTCCGGCGTCACGGCACATTGGTTCAGGAGCATAACCCACCGGTCACGGTGTGCTTCGAGCTCACGCGAGGAATACCGGACGGAATTGGCTACAATGTCGAAACGATAGCCGGTCTCGTTATCGTCACCATAGTAGACAAGCTGGATGTCTTCTACCCGCCAATTTCCAAGTGGCCGACGTCGAATCCTGCGCCCGGCAAGTTCCACGCTTTGATCCAGTGGAGTGTAGTTTACGAAGGCTGAGTAGATATTCGGTTGACTGGGGGATAAGCCCAAGTCACGGCGCAAATCTTCGGCGCGATAGAGTTGATGCCGGTAAGCCTCGCGCAGGGCGCGTGCCGTCCGGCCCAGTAATGAGTCGAAGCTCTCATCCAGGTCGATGGACAGCCGGACGGGAATGATATTGGTAGCCAGGCCAACGGCGCGTCTTGGTCGAGGCCCCAGCCGGCCGCCGACCTGCATTCCCAAGACAAGATCACTTTGTCCCGTCATGCGGCAGAGATAAAGCGCCGTCGCTGCCATCAAGACACAAGGTATGCCTGCCCCATGCCTGCGTCCCAAGACCTCCAGATTGGAGGACAGCGGGATTCGGCCCGTGATTTGATTGACGTCCGGGCCGGGGGGTAAACGTCGCGTGGACAAGGTTACGGGAGCTGGCGGATCCTTGAGGACGCCGAGCCAATAGCCATGATCCCGCGCGCGCTGGGCCGATCCCTGGTAGATCAGTTCGGCTTCCAAAAGGTCGTTGAATGGCCCGACCTTGTTGGAGAGAAGCTCCCGGCCACTCACGAACCCATTGTACAGTTCGAAGATTCTGCGAACGACGAGCGCCCAACCAGCTCCATCGTTCGCGATGTGATGATTTACTGCATACCAAAAGTAGTGTTCGGCTTCGATTCGAAGTAGTGCAAAACGAAACAACGGGCCTTTGGACAATTCAAAGGGCCGCGCCATGTCGGCCCGCATCCATGCCTCGGCGGCAGCGTGCGCATCGGGCTCTTCGCGAAAGTCGAGATGGTGCATGATCCAATCATCGTCGCTTCCTGTGTACTGTCTTGGACCAGCATCAGTCTCGATCACGCGCACACTTAACGCATCGGCTTCTTGTACGGTCGACCGCACCGCTCGTTCGAAGGCGTTCTCGTCAACGGCATGGCAAAGTTCGATGCATTCGCCGATGTTGAATGCGGGGTCGCTCCGGTCGAGCGCCTGAGCCAGCCAAATGCCTAGCTGACCTTGCGTTAGAGGCAGAAGTTCTGAATTCTCTAAATTTGAATTATCAAAGTCCAAGGGGAAATCTGCTCCCGGCCGGTCCGAAATTTACCGTCCTCAATCACTTCGCAGCTATGCTGTTGCGATACCACAGATTTCATAATACTGGAATAATCTACCGCGACACCAATATTCGCGAGCATAGGATTAACGAAGCGCCCAACGGGGAACCGCAGCGCGATTTGTCCAAGGCGCGGAAGTGTGATTTCGGGTGTGTCGATTTGCCGCCGGATACTTAACAGCGCGACGTGGTGCACTGCCCCCGAACAGCTTGAACGGGGCGCCCTGAAAGGGGGACGAAGCCCACAAGTTCCATGGAGAGCTCTAGATGCACGTGAGGCGGGCCTTCCTGTGGGCTACGTTCGGACGATACCTCGTCATGTTAATCAATCTCGCGGTCGCAATTGTCGTCGCAAGACTGATCGGACCTGCCGCCTTTGGCGTTTCAGTTCTCGGCAGCTCAGCTTTTGTCATCGCGGAGGCGCTGCGTGAACTGGGCGGAGGCGCCTATCTGGTTCAGCAGAAGGAGTTAACCCTCAAGAAGATCCGTACGAGCATCACGACGAGTGCTCTTGTGTCGATCGCGACATCGTTCTGCCTGTACTTTGCAGCCACGCCGATAGCTCATCTTTACGGGCTGCCGGAGGTCGGTCCCTACATTGAGGTGGCCGCTATCGGCTATCTTCTCGGTCCCTTAATTTTTCCCGCTTTTGCGCTCATGAGCCGCGAGATGGCTTTTGGGTCCTTTGCCTTGGTGAACACATCGATGTCCGTCGTCGGTGGACTCACAGGCATATGCTTGGCGAAACTTGGTTTCGGTTACATTTCGCTGGCTTGGGCGACTGTTGCGTCCGCGGCTGTGGGAAGTATCCTTTGCTTTTGTCTTCTGCCCGATCGCTCGATATATCTTCCGTCGTTGGGCGATTGGCGTGGCGTGCTGGGATTTGGAACCTTTGATAGCGCGGCAGCCCTCATGGCAGCGGTTGGCGAGTATGCTGCCTATCTCGTCATCGGAAGGGCGCTGGACTCCGCGAGCGTGGGTATCGCGCAGCGGGCTGTCCTGCTATCCGCGTTTCCAGAGCGCGTGATACTTGCCGGCGTCGGCGCAGTTGCGCTTCCGGTCTTTTCGAGAAGCGCGCGTGAAAAGTCTGATACAAAGAAAATCTATCTCAATGCGCTTGAATTGATCACTGCGGCACATTGGCCGTGTTTGATCCTGCTGGGCGTCCTTGCGGCGCCGTTGGTCAGGTTGCTGCTTGGGCCTCAATGGCTCGAGGTGGCGCCACTTGTTTCAGTCCTGTGCGTTGGCGCGGCTTTCTCGTTCACCTGGACTCTCCAGTACCCAGTGCTTGTCGCGCTGGGAGCAGTCAGATCTTTACCGCTTCTGGTAGCTGGGCAGGCCATGCTTAATATCGCAGCGGTTGCCCTTGGCGCAGGTCATGGCCTCTTGGCGATCGCGTGGTGCCTGGTCGGCTTAGTGCCCCTGAGGGCTTTGATCGCCATTGCTGTGGTTCGCCAGTATTTGCCCTTCAGCTGGGCTGAACTGTTCGTGGCGCTCCGAAAGAGTGCTGCTCTTGCAATCTTCAGCGCGCTGGGCCCGATCTACTTGCTCATGACGCATGGCGGGTCGGAAGGCTTATCGATGGAAGCGGGGGGGCTCAGTGTATTGCTGGCCGCCGCGGGATGGAACGTCGGCTTGGCCCTCACGCGACATCCAATTCGTCACGAACTGGTCCGTGCAGTCATGATGTTGAAACGGAGCCTTGAAGGACGGCTAAGTCGAATAAGCTAGATGGAATGTGCCGTTACGACTCATCCAGATGCGCGCCGCATCGGAGATGCACAACTCGCGCCAGCTGGGTCGATTTAGGCGCGGTGAATAGCACGATGTAGCAACTGAGTAGGCCAAGGGTCCGGCTTCGAAACGCTGGGTTCGTCGCCAGACAAGATGGTCACTTGCTGTTTTCGGCCCGACACGGGGCGAGCAATCATCGCACTGGCATAAATCGCCAACGCGAGCGCAGCGGTCAGTAGCGCACCCACGGACAAAAGCAGAAGCCATATGACTGACATTCGGTTCCCCTCGAAACGCGCTCGCCGTGGCGCACGAACGGCTCGCCAGCATTCGGTAACGAACGCCAGCAAGACTCATCCACCACCCACCGCGAATCGTGGAACCCAAATCTGGCGACTTCTGGGCGCGATGAACGCTAAACAGTCGACTAACGGTCGGATGCAAAATTAGTTCAAAACTAATTAACGTTGAGTTCCGCCAGCGTCGCGAAATTGCGGGAACTACGGGGCAGGAAACTGCGAACCGGAGCGGGAGTCGGGTTGGCCCAATTGAAAGATTGGATTCTTCAATGACTGGTTGTAGTCGTGTCCCCGGCTCTTATTCTAACGCAGAGGACGCGTCCCGTCTTGAAGGCGTGGTGCATCGGGAGAATTTCGTTGGTCAACCTACGTTGAGTGGGGCAATCCTGAGTTCACATGCCCCGCAAAGTACACGCCGCGACGTGTTTGCCTACTTCCCAAGGCACCAGCGGTTGGGAACATCGCGCGCAACTGCACGGTAGCTCCAAGAGCCGAAAGGACTTACGGCCGTCTCGTTGAAGAACGTGGCAGTCATGACTGTCGGATAGCTGAGGCGTTCACCGACGATCGGGCAGCCGGCATAGACCGGATGATTGAAGTTGGCGTAGTTAGGGCCCCAAGAATAAGCAAACGTGCCCCCGTAATTGCTCACTCGCCGTCCCTTCGCGTCTGCGGAGGCCGTTAGAGCGAGCACGATAATGGCTACAGTTCCGGCCAAACGGGCCGCTGAATTGTTCATAAAATTCCCTTTCGTGATGAGTAGGCGAAGCGCGGCAACTGTGGCCCGATTTGGCATATCACCCCAGTTTAGCAGACTCCGCGACTTGTCTTCCTGTTTTCTTGGCTGATCGAGGCGTGCCTGCCTCGGCCCTTGGTGTCTTGGCCAATCCGGGTTGAGGAATCGCCCCTCCGAAGCTCAGCTGAAAACTGCAATTCCGTCGCTCAGGTCGTTCCCGGTTTGTTTCGTGCGAGGTTGCGTTGCTTCGCATGCCCAATAATATATTTAATTATTTAAATGAGATGATGTGAAAATGTATATCGCCGGCGGGGCTCTCCTGGTCGTTGGATTTTTACTTTGCATTTCAGTCGCTTGGGCTGCGTTGGGCTTCGTCCTAATGAGCTGCGGACTTATCGGCTTCCTGATCGCAGATAGACGAAAAAGAGCACGGGAAATTCAACTGGCAGCAACGTCGGCTCAGACGGCCCCCTTTATTTGTGGCTCACCCACTCCGACACAAAGGGGCGAGGTGCTACAGCAAGAACAGAGTTGGCAGCTGCTGATGGACGCAGACCCTGATCTTGCAAGGATCGCCACAATCCTTGCGCGGTTTGGACCGCGATACGTCGACCAATTGGCCACCGTGTACGCCGTATTCGACAGGAAGGACTTTCTGCCCATCATACTTGAGATGATTATCAGCGCCGACAAGTCGTTGAGCGAGGCGCTGGCAGGGCAATCCGACTTTGGGACCCACTATAATGACCCCATTCGGGAGGTTGCGATTGAGGAAAGATCGCAGGTTTGGTCGGCCAGGACAGACGAAGACGAGATGTCAGTCCAACCGCGCGTATTGCATCGCGAGCGCGATGAACCGCTGCCTGCAGATATTGCCGTCGATGCATCTGATCCTGAAACGCCCGACCTTGATGACGAAGACAGTCTCAGGAAATTGTTCGACAAACTGCTCGTTGACGAAAAGGTCGTGGATACCTTTGGTGCTCCGCCCGAACTGAGCAGCCGGTGATGTTGCAGCCGGTCAAGCACCGATGTCGCGGCGGGAATTCGAAAAAGGGACGATAGGCCCCGGGCGTCAAACGCGGCGAGTGCTCGCCGGCGGCGAAGGCATTGTCGATGTGACGCGCGTTTACGTCGACCCTTATGGCAGCACCTTGAGGGCACCCCGTCGCCAAATTTCAGATTTTGCGGCGAGCTGGCTGCGCACCGATGTTGTTGATTGCACGATGTCATGAAGGACGATTTCAGTAGGAAGCCAGCGCAACTTCGATTGATCTTTGCCCGTCGAGAGATTGAGACGCCGGAAACCGTGCTCGATCGACCATTTCATGATCTCAACGACGAGAGTCGTCATTACTCCGTATTTCTTCCAGGCAGGGTCGAAACCAGAGAAGTAGAGATATAAGTCTCTATCGAGGACGAAGGCGATCCGCGATGCAACAACAGCTCCGTTGACTTCAAGTTCGAAGAAGCGAACGAGACCGCGTGATCCCAGCGCGTTGATGACTTCATTCAAAAACTTGCGGCTCTGGCTCGTCTGAAAGTTGTCGCGATGTTGCCTCATGTCGGCTGCGGACGACCGAGCTTGATGAAGACGGAAAAACCGGCTCAGATTTTCATCGACGTTCGAGTCTTCCGCCAAGCGAAGCGATGGCTTGTGTCCATCGCGGTCAAGGAACTCGTATCCCTTCCGGATGCTCTTGCGGGTGTTGTTGGAAAGTGTTGCGTGAAGGGCTTCCCAGCGATCGGGCAAATCGACGATGTAGTCAGGAAGTAGACGTTCGGTCCTTAGCTGATGGCTGGGAAGTTGGTCAATTGAACCCGAATGGATGCCACTCCACTTCAACAAGTCCCAATCCTGTTCCCGTTCACTGAAGTGCTTTGCAAGTGCATGTAACGCGTCTTTTTGTCGTTCAGCCTTACATACTATGCCACGGACTTCGGTGAGACTTGGATCGGTGCCAAAGAACTGAACCTTGCACATGCGGATCGGGCCAAAGCCTGGCTCGAACGTCCGCATCAACGGAGCGATCGCAACGAGTTCGCCGTCCTCCTGCCGGACCTGGTGCAAGAAGAACTGGTCGCGCCTCAGCAGTCCGGAACGCGCGAAGTGCTTCCACCACAGTTCGTTCCATATTGGCGAAGTAAACGGTGTTCGAGGTTCCAAACTGCAGTCAAGGCGCTCCCACTCTTGCCGCATTGGGCCGAACGCCTCCGAAAGCGATACTCTGCCGACAATTAGCGGTTTTTTCGTCATGAAATTGTTAGCTCACACAAACTTTAATACCGAACGAGCAAATAGCTTCATTACGTAAAATTCAAGGCTGCCCCACGTCGACTTATACCTCGCGTTGGTCCGGGATTGAGCCGCGCGAAGATCGTCGAGATCCGATTGGGTGAGTTCGGGGGCATGCATGAGCGAGGGGCTTCCGATGCGATATTTAAGTCCAATTCTATCGAGAAAGTACACGTCAAATTGCCGCATCGCTCTCGAATACAGATCGACGTCCTCGCGAAGGCGGAGGTGAGGATCAAACCCCTCGAGTTGTTCAACGCATTGGCGACGCATGATGCCCGCGCTGCATACCATCAATGCCCAATGAAACATCAGACAAGCCGCAAAAGCCCGTCGCGAGTGAAGACGTTGACAGAAGTTGGCGAGCGCGGCCGCTTTCTCAAAGTACTCCTTTTCGCGTTGCAGCTGGGTCGCTGAACAACTGCCGAATGGATCAATTCGACAAAAAACGACACCTACGTTCGGATGCTTCTCAAAGGTTGCCTTGACAGCGGCATAGTGCCCGGCCGGAATGATGTCGTCATCATCGAGGAAGTGCACGAACTCTCCGCGGCCGCGGGGCCAGCCGAGGTTTCTCACCGCACTGGGAAAGCCGCCAGTGGGCTTGGGGTTCGCCAAGTAAGATACTCGCGGATCGGAAAGGCTTGAGACGACCGACGCCGCAGACTGCTCGGGGCTATCATCAACGACAACAATTTCGATCTCGACTTCGACCTGCGCGAGCACGCTGGAGATGGCCTCGCGGAGCTCCGTCGGGCGTCGGAAGGTCGGAATGACGACCGTGAAATCGACGGATCTCACCATTCATCACCAGAATTTGAGAAATATGAAAAAGCACACATTGAAATACGGATTAGTATCATGATCGAGAGCTGCTTTATAGGCTCAAAATTTGCCTTCATGAGTTAATGCTCGATCCTCAAGGAGGTGCAAGGCAACCGGACCCAAGAATCGCGCGAAGTTGAATTGTGCAAAGCATGGTCGACCATTTGCCGAGCGAGGGCTTGGACCCGGTTGAGACAGACCGGATCTCTCCGAAGCTTGCAGATTCCGGTCCCGTGCTCGCCGGCCTCTCGACCTGCGTCGGCTAGGATGTCATCGGTCTTGCACCTTGCTCGCGGGCTTGGCCACGACAATTAGACGATGAAGTTAATTCCAGGGGCCAGGAGACCCTCGTCCGCCTCCCTGAGGCAAGAAATTGCACAGAGGTGACAAGCCGGTCCCGACTGGCAAGTTCTCCAAAAAAGTGTAGGATTAGCGTACTGCGAGGAGGTAATTATGCGACTGGCTCTTGCTCTGCTCTTCATGACTACATCGGCAGCGTACGCGCAGAACTGCCAACAAGGTTATTATCCGTGCGGGCAGAGCGAGCTCTCGAGCGGACGCAACGGGGGCACCACGAATTGGAGCGATGGAGACGTCTCCCGGCGCTTTGGAAGTACGTCCTACAGCAGCAATGGGACGACCTTCCAGACCTATGGCAACAACACGTACTTTGACAATGGCGCGACGGCGCAGTCGTATGGGAATACGACCGTTTTCAGCAATGGTCGCTCCTGCCAACGCTTTGGAAATAATCTGTTCTGTAACTGAGTTAATTGGTGGGTTGGGTAGTTTGAGGGCGCCCATGTATGGGGCAGGCATAAAGCTCGCCCCGAGGATGGGGAGTTTATGACAGCTAGCGATCGCTTCTTCGATTTTCCTTATGTCTACCGCTGGGCCAATAAGGGCCGGCAAGGGCAGCGTTGCCGCGTACTGGTGGTCGGAACACTGTACGCCTGCCTAGTTGAGTTTCCGGATGGTTTTAAGATGGTGAGTACGGTCAATGCATTGAAGGAAGCAGAGATTCCTTCTCCAATGACGCCAAGCAAGACCGCGACCACAATGCTTTTTCACCAGGGTAATCTCACGGCTGACGGGATCAATGGACTGTAGGTTCGGCCGTGACTTGGCCGGCTAGTCCCTGCGAAAAGCCGCTACCCGCGTTGTCTCAGACTGGTTCGCACAGGCTTGGGCCGGGTGCCGCGAGCGATGCTTCGATTAGGCATCTCAAGCGAAGGCGTCTGCTTTCGCTCAATTTAACCGTGCCGAGCATCAAATCGCAGCTAATCAAATATTAACTATACTTTGGGATGAATTAATTCGTTCCACCAATGACCGTTGCCGGGGTCCACGATGGCTAGGCGTTTCGTCTTCGTGCTAGCCGCAGCCTTGTCCCTCTGCGGATGTTGTAGGGAGCCAGGAAGCTTCAGTCCTCATTCTGCACGTGCCGTCTCGAACTGGGATGGCTTGGCGCCAGCGCCCGACCAGGGACGCATTCCTCGCCGACACGGTGATATCGGCGGCGCAAGAGCCCGGGCCATAGACGTGCAGCAGATAGCTGCGGAAGCTGATCCTTTTGATGAAGACCTTTCCAAGCTTAAGCGATATTCCAAGGAGTGGGTCGCCGCTTTTGACGCTTCGAATCGAGCCGCAGATGAAAGGCTGAATAAGAAGCTTGTCATTTGCCGCGGTTGTCTGTCTCCCGAAATAGATGACCCAACTGGATCGATCGTTTCGCGTTAGCCGGCATGTCAAGGTTGCAGCTCGACGACCAGCTGCGCGGGCTTGTGTCGCCTCGTCGCCGCACGCGGTCATTTGACACTCAACGCAAGCCGAAACTCGCTTCCCTGGTATCGCCTTGTGAGGTCAGTGAGCCTTGTCTGATCAAGGGACTCGCGCTTTGGTTTGTCATTTCTAAACCAAGAAGATCGGCCAAAGGGAGCCAGTTAGGCATTTGCCAACTCGATCGCTGTTAACGGGAACAGGCCATCATTTGAATCCGCGTTAGGCACTCATCAAATGGAGTTCCGCAATGAACAGGCGCCGAGCAAAGCGTGCGAAGACCTATAAGCTTGCCAAAGATGTCGGTTGATCGCGGCGGTTTCGATCTTTGCGTCGTCCACGATCGCACCGACCGTGGCCTTTGTATTGAACTGGCGTTCGGTGCTGACTGCCTGCCCGATGCATTCGAACTGAGCTTTGACAGTTTCGGACAAGCCATGCCTGCAAGGTCATTTGGCGCGACGACCGAAGCGCTGGAATAGAATTTTGTGCTGCTCCTCCCGAGTCATTGCGGAAGCGCAGAGCTTCGCTGAGAGTGGTTGCAGGCTGACCGATCGTTCAATGCTGCAGTAAAGGGCGAGAACTGCTGTCACACGGGTCCGATTGTCCGGAAGGGCTCTTCCCGCAGAAGCTCACTCGATCGGAGTACGAATTCCGTGGTGACGCGGACGTGAGGAGAGTCTTCAGCTACGCTGCTTAGCGCTAATACGCGTTGCGCTGCTTCATCACCTCGAAAAGCGTTCGGACCAGAATCTTGACATCGAGCTTCATGCTCCAGTTGTTGATGTACCAGAGATCCAGGCGAACCCTTTCGGCAATATGGTCAAGTGACGGTGTGGCGCCCCTTGCGCCGTTACATTGAGCCCAGCCGGTGATGCCCGGCTTGACGTGCTGACGAACGGCATAGTTGCTCAGCATCTGTTCGAATTGATCGTCGTGAGCCAGGGCATGCGGGCGAGGCCCTACCAGCGACATCTCACCTCTTAAGACATTGAATAGTTGCGGCAGCTCATCGACGCTTGTCGCTCGCAATATTCGTCCAATCTCTGTCACCCGTGGATCGTCCCGCGTCGCTTGCGATACGGTCGGGCCGTTGTCCTGGCTCGTCATCGATCGGAACTTGAATATCTTGAAGCGCCTGCCGTTGAACCCTTTCCGATCCTGCCGGAAAATGATGGGCCCGGGAGTGTCGAGTTTGATTGCGATTGCTGTAATCGCGATGATTGGTGAAAAGAACAGCAGGGCCAAGACCGCCAGAGCGATATCGACCGAGCGCTTCATCAAACATTGAGCTTCGCTTAGCGGGGCACTCTGAACGTTAATTGCCAAGGCACGGAGGCATTCCGGCGCAGCACCGCGCGTGAGCGTGCGAACGTTGGCGTCAGGCAGGAGCCAGGCGGCTGTTGGAGTGGCGCTTATATGATTGCATACGAAATCGAGGCGTTTCGTGTCGGCCCACGGCAACGCGAGTAGAATTTCCCGACAATCGTGTCGTCTTGCAAAGGCGGCTGCCGAATTCAGGATTGTCGCGTCTACCGAGGAAGCGTTGGTCGCATCCGCATCGCGAAGCATGAAGGTCTTCACGTCTCCTGTGCTAAACTCCGTTAGCAAGCTCTGTTCTCTCAATGCGGCGAACTCGCGCGGCGCGCCTATCACTACGATAGGACGCCATCCGATGACCTTGTGCGATACGGCTGCGGCGAGAAATGTTTTCGCGAGGCTCCGCCCGGCGAACAAAAGGAGCGGCGCGAGCATCGAAAAGGCAACCAATGCGCCGCGAGAATAGCTGGGGCCTATCTTGAGCAGGAATGCGAGAAGGGCCAACAACAACGCCGTGATAGACCAACAGGATGCGATCCGGCTGATTTCGAGCCGCGGTCTTATCGCCTCCGTGAAATTGTAATGGCCCTTTCCGCCCATTCGAAGAATGTAAAGAAGGCCTGAGAGGATCCCGATCGCGCAGTAGGGAAGCAAATTGGGGAGCTCGTGGCTAAGTAGCCAGTCGTAAGATCCCCCGGCTACAATGCTCGACAGGAAAATAATCGAGAGGTCTATCGTCGACAGCAGATAGGGGACGACGCTCTCGGAAATGCGAAAGGGAGTTGCTGCGCGTGCCGGCCCGATCGCATTGACTTCGTTACGAAATTCCGTGCTATCTGACAAAGTAACACCCGAGATTAAATTAACTCATGACAATTGATTTAAAATCTCATTAAATAAAAAATGAATTATCAGGCTTGTATCTTGATATTGCCAGCCGCGCAAATATTAAATTCATATTTTGGTGCTGGAGGCGGAGATAAAATCCCTCCCGGCGGCTAGCCCGAAGTTGGCGACTAACCGAATTCAACGAGGGGCGGCGGGATCACGCAGTCTCGGACACGTCCCGCAAACTTCGATCAGCCTGGGATCGAGTTTCAGAATTGTCCTGCAAGGTGACCGATTGTGTTGAAGAGGGCTCTATTCGTGTTTTTTGTTGCTGCCTCGCCTGCTGGCTTGGCGCAGCAATTCCCTGACCGACCGGTGAAAGCAGGAGATGAGGCATCCTCGCCAACCCCGGATTCATCGAGAGAGTGCCCCGCCGTATCTGCTGGTCAGCGGCGGGTGAGCTATCGGCTTCCGCCACACAGGCAGGTGGTAGAAGGCGTCACTTTTGCCACGAGCTGGGAAGATATCCCGACGGGGGGCTGGTTCGGTCGGCAGGCGGTGGACGATTGCCGAATTCGGGTCGACGGGTTTCGGACCTGGCACGGCAAGGCTGCAGTTCGGGTTGAGGTGCAGGCGAACGACGACCCGCTTGCCCTGAACGCCAACAGCGAACGGGCCGAAATGTTCTCGATGCAAGACATCGGCGGGAGAGAGATCACAGAAGGCATCTGGAGCGCAGTTCAGTATTACGCCACCAGCTACTATTTTCCGAGCAACTGGCGGGGGCAGCAACTCCCTTGGTCGGCATTTGCTCCGGCCCGTTGCTCGGCTGACAAGAATGCGTGCAACAGCTGGTCCTTTGTTCTGCAATTTTACGGGTGGGGTGGGCTCGTTGCAGCTCAACGAGAGGTGGGGGGACCTCAGCGATATCTGTTTAATCAAGCCGAGTTTTCCGATAGCGGCCGCTTAGCGATTGGTCGATGGACGGATTTCATATTCAGGATCGACTGGCGCACGGGCACGTACGCGATTTGGCGGCGTAACGAAGGTGAGAAGCCGTTCAGGCTGGTACTGGAGGGCATGTCCAGGGTTCCGCCCGGGCGGCCAATATATGTGAAGCAGGGACTTTACCGCGGTGGGAAGGTCGAAGGGCGGACCGATGTTCTTTGGATTGGTCCGACGGTTCGGGGCGCGACCTTTTCTGCAGTCGAGCGTCAAGCATTTGATAGCAATGACGGGCAAACAGATGGCCGCGACTAGGTGTGCTCGGCGAACGTGTGCCGGCGAAAGTCAGAGCGTTCAGCATGTCTCGAGGTGCCGGCACACCTCGATGGATTCGGCACCGGGGTCCCGCTAGAGTGTCATTCTGGCCCTGATTTATCGGGGCATTACAGGTCGAAAATGATTAAGATCAGCATTATTATCAAGACGCTCAACGAAGAGGCCAATGTCGAAAAGGCGATCGAGAGCGCGCTCGCAGCAATTGCCGGTTACGAGGGTGAAGTCATTGTGTCCGACAGTGCGTCGACCGATCGCACCGTAGCAATAGCAACGCGGTTCCCTACGTCAGTCGTCGTATTGGAGGATGCCTCGGAAAGGCGATGCGGCGTCGGTCCCCAATTGGGCTTTCAACATAGCAAGGGCGAATACGTTTACATCCTCGATGGCGACATGGAGCTTGATGCGGGCTTCATCAAAAGAGCCATTGCCATCCTCGACGAGCAGAAAGAGGTCGCGGGAGTGGGCGGATACATTCATGAGATGCGTACGGATAACCTTGAACTCCAGGGGCGGATCAAGCGGTTCCAGCGCGCGCGCCGGAAAGGCCGGCTCGATGTTGATTGTCTGAATGGAGGCGGTCTCTATCGGCGTGCGGCGATTTTGCGGGTGGGATACTTCTCTGACCGCAATCTTCATGCGTTCGAAGAGTACGATCTCGGAGTTCGCCTTCGGTCGGAGGGGGGACGGCTTGTGCTGTTGGAAGACAAGGCTGTGGATCATTTTAGTTATGCGATGGGTACCTGGCAGCTACTTTGGCATCGCATTTTCAGTGGCCGCTTTTTGAGCTCCGGTGAACTCTTTCGGGCAGCACTGGCCAGCCAATACGTCGGACGGGTGTTCCGCGAGGTGCGAATTGTCCCAATCTCAATCGGCGTGTGGGCCTATTGGGCATGCGCGGTCCTGGTGGGACTGCTGACCCAGCCAGCCCCGGTGCTGTTGACCGCGCTTGCGATGCCGATAGCCGTGATGACTGTTCGAACGAGATCGCTGAATCTGGGACTCTTCAGCGTACTGACATGGCATCTTTCTGCCGCCGGCTTTGCTGCTGGTATTCTCAAGAAGCGCTGTCCGCCGGCGACGCCAATAAGAAGTAAGGTGGTCCAGTCGGCGGCCTAAGTGAGAGCGAAATGCTGCAATGCAGCGATTCTGCCGGCGTTCAAGCTGAGCTTTTCCCTGGCTGGTTGGGGCGTGTCGATTCGGATGCCGCCTCTAGCGCCCCGCGACCATCAAAAATAGCGGTCCGTTTACTCGAATCAGCTAGAAAGTTCGGGGTAGGAGCTCCAATCGACAGATCGAGCGGCCTTGGATGCAATCGCGTGTGCCGAAGCCGGTTATTTTCTGTGCTTTTTGGGGAACACTTAATTGAGAATATTAAATTGGACGCCTCAGGTCACCCTACCCTGAAGCTCTAACGTGTTAGAGGGGAGTTGAGACGGGGGGGCGCATGCAATTGCGATTGGCATTTCTAACGGTACTGATTTCCGCGGCACTGAGTGGGTGCGCGATCATGCCAGTTGCAGGTCCCCAGAGCTGGGACGTAACGTCTGGCCAAAGTGAATTTCCTTACGCGCTCGTCCGGCTTGGACCGCAGACGCTCAACGTTCTCGCAGCGCACGCTCCACGGATCGCTGGTCGGATTGCTGACGGACGCGGGCCACAGAGGGTCGTCGTCGAGATCGGGGATATCGTTGGCGTAACCGTGTACGAAACGGGCGCCGGCCTCTTCGTGCAGAACGATTTGGGGGTCCGTCCGGGAAACTTCTTCACCGTTCCCCCGCAAGCGGTGGGTCCTGGTGGTAACATTTCGGTCCCGTCGGCGGGCCAGATCCCCGCCCGGGGGAAAACGACTTCGGAGATCGAACAGGAGATTGCAGCCGCTCTGAAGAAGCGTTCGCTGGAACCGAATGCGGTCGTGACCCTGCTTGAGCAGCGCTCATCAGCATTTACTGTGCTTGGAGATGTCCGCACCGCTGGCCGCTTTGCGGCAAATCCGGGCGGGGAACGTCTTTTGGAGGCAATCGGACGCTCGGGAGGTCTTTCGGGCCCGGGCAACGAGTCTTGGGTCGTTCTTGAGCGAAATGGTAAAAAGGCCGCGGCTCCATTCGGAGCCCTCATCGATGAGCCTGCAAATAACGTCTTCGTTCGACCGCGAGACATGGTCTATGTTTTCCGCGAACCGCAAACATTCCTCGCTTTTGGTGCGTCTGGCCGCCAAGGGCAGTTCCCCTTCGATGCTTGGCGAGTTTCCCTGTCTGAGGCAATTGCGAAGGCGACCGGCCTGAGTGATCTGACGGCCGACCCCGCTTCCGTTTTCCTCTATCGCGGCGAAAGCCGAGAGGTCGCTACGCAGCTTGGGGTCGATATTTCCCGGTTCGAGGGACCTGTTATCCCGATCATCTATCAGGCAGATCTACGTGATCCCGGCGGTTACTTCCTCACGTCGAGATTCGAAATGCGCAACAAGGACGTGATTTATGTTTCCAACGCTGCGGCGGTCGAATCGACGAAGTTCTTGAACTTCGTCCGAACGATCGTGGCAACGATTCAAGATCCGGTCACGCTTGCGAACTCGGCAAAGGCCTTGAGCACTGGTTCGGGCGCCACGATCGTGACGCAACCGATCAGTGTCGGAAACTAAGCGTCGCTCTGCCGTCGGTACACGATCTACCGACGCATTTTTGGGGCGCGTGACATCGGGGGAGGGCGGCTTTGGGGCCGCTCCAGCGGACCCATGAGTTGAGCCTGCCAGGCTCGGGCTGACCGCCGGCGAAGCCTCCTTTGGCGCGGAACGGTCCAGATCGTTCACCAGGTTCATTTGGTGGGCAGAGGGGCTGTAACTCGTGCCGTAAGGTCCGATGTGCCCACTTCCATGTTGGCAAATTGAATAGCGAGTGGTGCCGCAATGGGGCCGTAGCCGCGATAAATGCCAAACTTCCAATAAGCTTGATTACCGATGGCGCCTATCGTCCCCGCGAAATCGACGATCTTTGCTCCATCCAGCCAGATATCAAGCTGACCATTGGTGTCACCTTCGCGCAGATGGAATACGAGGTGGTGCCATTTATTGCGGCTGAGCGTCCCGTTGTAGCGGACGCTTGTTTGCGCACCTGCGGGGGACCCCGAATACTCGCTATAGACGATCAATCGGCCCGCTTTGAAATGTATGTGGAACGGCCTGATCTTTGAGCCGTGCATTTGGCTGATAGCCGTCCAGTCGGATTGATATTCGGCGCCGGGCTCGATGAGAAAAGAATAAGATCCCCAAACGTCAGATCCCTGGTTGTAGCGACGCTTGTAACCGTCGAGCTCGGAACGCTCCTTGTTTTCGCCGGAGGCGCGGTCTTCGTCCCATGAATCTCCCGCGCGTACTTCGAAGCGCGTAATGTCGATCGCGCCGGCCTGAGCCTTCCGGATGCTCCAGTCATTGCCGGCGGACTCCACGACGTAAGGGATGCCCCTGATTGTGACCGGCGTCTTTGCGTTCGCAATGGCTGCCCAGTTCGAACCCAGAGCGTCTTCTGCCCGGGACGGATAGCTCGCGGTGAATAGTATCGCGAGAAATGATGTCGTCGCCAGGACGGCGTTAAATGGGGTTGGCATGCTCACTCACGGCTCTCTTTCAAAATGTGAATATTGGTTTCGGAAATAGACCTTCCCAAGCTGATTTCTTGACGGTGGATCAAGGCGAGGGAGCTTCTCCGGAGTTCGGTTCGTCGTCACGCTGACGCAAGATCGTCATCGGTCGTTCGGCGATCGAGCCTGGGTCAGTTTCTTGTCCGTGAAGATCGAATATCTGAATAGAATTCGAGATAACCGGAGCAGCTACCGCTGCGAGATGATCACCGGAAGACAGATCAGCCATTTGATAGGTCGACTCTTTTGACTGGCTATCGGGTCGCCATTGAATGTCCCATCTCTTGGAGCAATCCAGTGGCACTTCGAACCCATCCAGCCGCCCAAGCAGCCCCACTCCAACCGCTTTCAGGAGAGCCTCCTTCCGCGTCCAGCATCGCAGGAAGGCCCGTCGCCGTCCGTCCTGTTCGAGCTTCGCGAGAGCCTCCATTTCGTGTTTGGTGCAGATACCTTCAGCCAATGTGGTTACGTCGGTGTTTTCGACGGCGCCGATGTCTTCGACATCGATTCCGACGCTTTGACCGATTGTGAGCGCAAGCAAAGCCATGGAGCGGCTATGGGTTAGGTTGAACTGCAGGCCGCGTGGCGAGGCTATTTCGTCCACTGACGGCTTGCCGTGTTCGTCCACAACGATAGGCACTTTGCTCGGATCCAGTCCAAGGCATTGGCCCAGTACCAGTCGAAGCAAAAACCTGCTCTGACAAAATCGCTCGCGGTCCGGCAAAAAGCGAAATCGTTCGGCGCGCGCGCGCTCCTGGTCGCTCATGATTTGCCAGCCGGCTTGCGCCGATCCGAGGGACGAGAACTCCAGGCGCCACACGTGAATTTCGCCAAGTGCAGCTTGCAACAAGGTACGGGGTCCCCGGGCACCAACCCTAGTTATGGGCGATGCGAAGTTGATTTGTGACATGGTCGTCGATCCACCTGCCGACGTCGATGAACTCCACCGCGTTATGGGATCTAAGAAAACCCAATATCTCGTCAATGGCCTGCCAGATGTCCTCGTTGTGCGCCAAATGATGCGTCAGCAGGCCAATGGGGGCGTCAGGAGGCAGAAGGCCGAGCCTCCTGCCTCGCAATTGCTGAACGAGAAGGTCGGAGATGAATTTCCGCTTTTGAGCCGTTCTTGCCTTCCAATCGATGACGTCTAGATGAACATCGATCCTGGGACCAGACTTGAACTCAGTCATTCTGACGACTCCACGCCACAGCACGCGAGAGCCTAGTCGCAGAAGCTTCCACTCGAGTTGATTCGGCATGAGCGACACCCCGGCGTACCCCACCCCCGGTAGGGCTCTGACGAGCGCTGGTGTGATGCGATTGAAGGGGGGGACGAAAATCGGCTGCGAGGAGCTGAAACACTCCTTGAACAGCTGTAGTGCGAACTCTGCATCGGCAATCATGCTTGAGATCGGCCGATCGGGTCCAAACTCTGCAGGTTTCTTTCCCCGGTTGTAGTTGATGTGCTTCCAGCCATGGGGCATCGGATAGAAGTGACGATCGTTCTCGACGAGAAATTCCCGTAGCCCCGGTGTCACCATTCCCGGGATGACTGCCAGCCCTATCCTGGTATCAAACCGGGCGGCAACATCGCGCAGGCGCTCCAGGTCGAGTGATGGCTCGAAGGCGTCATCATCGCGAACCCAGAATTTTGCTTTCAGGTTGGAGTCCGCCCAGATATCGAGTTCGCGACGTGCATCGTCAAACAAATTCATCTCTGGCAGTCTCGAACTGTCAACAACAACCTCGTCAAGGATCGGTTGGGAAACGAAATTCTACTTCGCACGTAATGCATGTCCTCGGACGCTTCAAACAACAAGATCTCAAACCAGAAATTGGGACAATCTCGGCAACCTACGTGCTCCCGGCGCGAGCATACGTCGCTTGCTCCTCGCCGACTCTTTGTCCCCTGGCGCGGTAGACCGCGCGCGTCGCCGCGCGGGCGGCGCGCGCCCCCAGATATATGGCCTCATCGAAGACGCCAGAGTTTCGTGAAGATGGCACGCTGACGCCGAACTCCGCCAAGCGGCCTCGAATTTTATGGATCAGGCTGTCGCGCCGGGTGCTGTCAGTGTAGTACGTGAAGCTGACCGTAACGGAGGGCTCCTCACCGACCTCGACCAGGTGGGGACTGGTGGAGGGCATGTAAGCTCCCTCTCCAGGGTTCAACTTGAAGCAATGAGCTAACTCGCGAAACTCTTCCCGCCAGGTAATCAATCCGCGATCGTGTCGGGAATGAAAGCGGTCGCGGGCTTTATCGCTGACCACTCTTAGCTCGTCGGGATCCCAGACATAAACTGTCTTCTGTCCCTGGATCTGCAAGATAAAATTGTGCTCCTTGTCGATATGAAACGGCGTGACCGTTTTTGGCGAGCTCACAAAGATCCAGCCGCCACGATACCCCATGCCGGGGTCCTTGAGTTCGACATTAGGGCGGACGCTATCCAGCACCTCGTCAACGAGTTCCCGATAGACGGGGTCTGTTTGAACGTTGAGCAAGGACATCCAGGCCTTTGCAGCAGCAATATGCTCCATCGTGGCGACTAAACTATCCTTCACCGGATGCAAATCGGGAGCACTCGAGAATGAGGTTCCAGCCTCGGCTGCATTGGTGTGGGCTCGAATTCCGCCCTTGCTTTCCAGACGCTTTGCGAGTTCGACCAACTCTTCGATACGGAACCGATGATCGTCCGATAGGCGATGCTTGACCGGCGTCACCGTCCATGGGTCAAACTTGGTCCAGTCAACATCGATAAGGGGCGGGGGATCTAATACCATGAGCACCACTCCGCGTCTTTTGCGCATTGAAAACATATGGCAGTCTAAATACGTCAAATAATATCCCCAGGATATCAGGGATTGAAGCATTTTCCTATTGAGCTTAACGTCATTATTTAAGGGTTCCTATTTAAGGCCTTGGGCAAAATATATAGCCAGTTTGCGGGCGGCAGGCCCGGTTAACCGTCCCGCCCCAAAGTCATTTGTTTTCTCCATTGCCGGATTTATTCGGTGTCATTTCAGGGCTAATGGTCCCAAGTTTATTCGGCATAACGAGGTATTTTAAATGGCGTCGGCTCGGCCACTCAAGGTGCTGATGGCAACTCCTTTCGGGGAGCGTCAAAGAGGAGGCATGGATCGACTGACCGACTTGATTGTCGCGAAGGTCGACGACGGGTATTCCGGGCGCGTTCAGATATCCAGGTTGGTTACACGGGGCCCAGGTCGCCCGGTTGCCGCGCCGTTCGTTTTTGCCCGGGCCTTGGCTCAGCTCTGGATCGCGAGACGGCGAGGTGAGGTCGACCTCCTGCATATCAACGTCGCCGCGGACAAGAGCGCCATACGAAAGGCGATTTTGGCGCGGTTTGCGCGGAGCCTTGGCGTTCCATACGTTGTCCACCTCCACGGATCCCGGTTTCAGGAATTTTGGCCGGCGGCTGGACCTCGCGTTCGGAAATTGGTTGACCGTCTTTTCCTGGAGAGCTCGGCTGTGATCGTTCTCGGGACGGTCTGGTCGGAGCTGGTTCGCGCGCATGTGCCGCAAGTCGCGGACCGGATCGTCATTCTTCCAAATGCGACGGCGCCAGCTGCGTTCATGAACGAGCCGACCCCTCACCAAGGCGACGTTAGGATCTCGTTCCTTGGCGAGCTCGGTAAGCGCAAGGGCACTCCTCAACTTATCGAGGCGCTGGGGCGTCTGGATGAGGGGCTGGATTGGACAGCCACGATCGCCGGGAACGGCGATGTCGAGGAGACCAAGTTGCGCGCGGAACAGCTTGGCATAACAGGCCGCGTGAAGGTCCCTGGCTGGTTGGATGCCGAGGAGACCTGCGACGTGTTGCGAGGTTCCGACATTTTCGTCCTGCCGTCGTTTGCAGAGAATCTGCCGATGTCGATTCTCGAGGCCTTCGCCTACGGTCTCGCTGTCGTCGCCACGCCAGTCGGGGCGGTCGCCGATGTCATCCGCGATGGCTCGAACGGACTGCTTGTTCCGGTAGGAAACGTAGATGCTCTGACGTCTGCGCTTCGCAGGCTGATCGTCGACAGACAGTTTCGCAATTCACTGGGAGCTGCGGCAAAAACCGACCACGCTTCAAAATATGAAATCGGAGCGTATGTCTCCAGATTGTCCGATATTTGGCAGAGCGCATCGAATCGATCCGGATAGGCCAGGTTCCCTTCACTTCGCCTTTTGAAGCCCCGCCGGGCCAAAAAAACATTGCGCCAGTCGGCGATTATGTCACTGCATCATTTAAAAAGGTTCATGAATTAAACATGTTGCATTAATTTGCTGGTCTGTCGTACTTTGGATGAGATAATTGCTTGGTCAGCGTCATTATTTTCGAGTGATTTGAAAAAAACATGCGAGTCAGCGTTTTCGGTTTAGGGTATGTCGGAGCTGTCACGTCCGGCTGTCTTACGTCATTCGGCAATATCGTCGTCGGGGTAGATCCCGCAGAGGCGAAAATTGCCTTGATCAATGAGGGCAAGTCGCCCGTCATCGAGAAGGGCCTTGGCGATGCGATTTCCAAGGCAGTTGCCAACGGTCAGCTCCGAGCGACACGGGACGCGCGGGATGCTGTTCTGGCGACCGATTTATCGTTGATCTGTGTCGGAACTCCGAGCAAGCGAAACGGTGATCTCGACACTTCGTCACTGAAGTTGGTTTGCGCCGAGATCGGTGCCGCCCTTGCCGAGAAGCAATCCCATCACTCGGTGATCATCCGCTCTACGGTGCTGCCGGGTACGATACGAAGTGTCGTGATTCCGGAGCTCGAGAAAGCCAGCGGGAAAAAGGCGGGCGTCGATTTCGGCGTTGGGTCGAACCCCGAGTTTCTTCGGGAAGGAACTGCGCTTGAAGATTTCTTTGCTCCGCCCAAAACCGTCATCGGCGTCGAGGATGATCGAACTGCGAGCGAGCTTGAGGCATTGTATGCTGCGATCAACGCGCCTCTGATCCGAACATCGATCGAAGTTGCGGAGATGATCAAGTACTCCGACAACGTTTGGCACGCGCTGAAAGTCGCGTTCGCGAACGAGATCGGCGTCTTCTGCAAGAGCCTTTCCATCGATAGTCACGAAGTCATGGACGTGTTCTGCAAGGACACCAAGCTGAACTTGTCCAGCTATTACCTGAAGCCGGGCTTTTCGTTTGGAGGCTCGTGCCTGCCGAAGGACGTTCGAGCGCTGGTTCACAAGGCCCGATCGCTGGACCTGGATCTGCCGCTGCTGGGGTCCGTGCTTCCTTCCAATGAAAAACAGACGACGCGCGGCTTTGAGTTGATCGCGCAGTTGGGGAAACGGCCCGTAACTATTCTCGGTATGAGCTTTAAGGCCGGCACGGATGACCTTCGTGAGAGCCCCATACTTGAAGTCGTCGAGCGCCTGATCGGAAAGGGGTACGACGTACGCATTTTCGATCGCAATATCAGCCTTTCGAAGCTTGTGGGCGCGAACAAGGATTATCTGCTCCGCATGATACCGCACGTATCGTCGTTACTCGTCGAATCCCTGGACGATGCGCTTTCACACGGCGAAATCATCGTCGTCGGTAACGCAGATCCGGAATTTCGGACAATAGGTGATCGCGTGCGACCCGATCAGTTTTTGGTCGATCTGGTCCGCATCAAGGATCACTCTCAATTGAAAGGGAATTACCATGGTATTAGCTGGTGATCCATTTAGGCCGAAACGTATCCTGATCATCGTCGAGAATCTTCCAGTGCCGTTTGACCGGCGCGTTTGGAACGAAGCTACGACCCTGGTCAAGGCGGGTTACGAAGTCAGTGTGATCTGCCCCGTGGGGCACGGTGCTTCCGCTCGTCGCGAAGTCATCGATGGCGTTCATATCTACCGGCATCCCATCGTTGAGGCGCGAAGCGTTGCCTTCTACTTTGTGGAATATGCTGTTGCAGTGTTTTGGGAATTCTTTCTCGCGTGGCGTGTGCTCTTTGAGCGGGGTTTTGACACCATTCACGCCTGCAACCCGCCAGACCTGATCTTTCTGATCGGTGGGTTTTTCAAACTGTTTCTCGGAAAGAAATTCGTCTTCGACCACCACGACATCAATCCGGAGTTGTTCGAGGCGAAATTCGGCAAGCGCAATTTTCTTTACCGGGTTGTGGTCGCGCTCGAGCGCTGCACGTTCGCGGTCGCTGACATTTCGATAGCAACCAATCACTCTTACCGCTCTATCGCCGTCGAGCGCGGCAAGATGGATCCCAATAACGTCTTCGTCGTGCGTTCCGGCCCCAATTTGGAACGGCTGAAGATTGTTCCTCCGGATCCCTCCGTCAGGAAGGGGCGGGCCTATTGCGTCGGCTACGTTGGAGTCCTTGGGGCACAGGAGGGGATCAATTACCTTTTGGAGGCCGCCCGGCACATCGTTTACGATGCTGGTCGTCACGACATTCAATTCTGTATTGCGGGCGGTGGGCCCGAACTCGAACGGCTTAGGGCGCTCGCGGTCGAGCTTGGCGTCGCCGATTACGTCACGTTTGCCGGGAGGGTCTCGGACGACGAATTGCTTAGGATACTCAATACGGCGGACGTATGCGTGAATTCGGATGAGTGGAATCCGATGAACGACAAGTCGACCATGAACAAGATCATGGAATATATGGCCCTTGCCAAACCGATCGTTCAGTTCGACCTGACTGAAGGGCGGTTTACGGCGCTCGATGCTTCGCTGTATGCGAAGCCAAACGACTCGGTCGATTTTGCTGCCAAGATCCTCGATTTGCTTGGCGATGAGTCCCGTCGGAAGCAACTCGGAGAGTTCGGCAGGAGGCGCGTGATCGATCAACTCGCCTGGCCGCACGAGGCACCGAAGCTCCTTGGCGCGTACAGAGCCCTGTTCGAGGGCAAGGTAGCCGTTCATGGGCAATCGAGAGGGCAGGTTACGAGAACCGATCGTGGGGATATCCTGCCGGGAAGCTTGATGAGGCGGCTCTTGAGTCCGCTCGCTTCGAGGAAGTGAGCCAGCAATGTCCTCGCTCTGGACCAACATCAAGGCTGATGCTTTTCGCGTGAAGGGGAAGACGCCCTCGCTCCGTTCGGTGTTGGTGCTTGGGTTGTTCAGCCGCACTTTCCGACCCGTCTTGACGCTAAGGCTTTGCCAATGGGGTGCAGAGCATTCCTCATCGTTGAGGCTCCTGGCGCGGGCGCTGCATCGTTACGCTACGGCCAAGGCGGGGATCGATATGCCATCGGTCGTTCGCGCCGGGCCCGGTTTGGTGATTGTGCACGGTTGGGGAACGGTGGTGAACCGGGAGACGATCATCGGCTCGAACGTAACTCTGTTCAATGGCGTCGTTATCGGTCGCAAAGACAGGATTACACCGACCGGTCGTCACACCGAGTATCCAATTATTGGAGACGACGTGTGGATCGGGCCGCACGCCATCATTGTTGGCGGCGTCAAAATTGGGAATGGCGCGATCGTCGGTGCCGGCAGTGTGGTCACCAAGGACGTCCCTGCGCGCAGTGTGGTCGCCGGTAACCCAGCCAAGATTCTGAAGTCCGATGTACTTCCCGACGTCATGAACAGGGCTCCGACAAGCGCTCAGAACTCGGAGGGGGTGATCGGGCGAGATATGAATGGCGACGTAGCTTCGGATGGTCTTGTCTTGAACCAATCCGAGATAATCAAATGAAGTTGGGCTGAAGTGCCCCTCATCACGACCAGGCGCCGTTCGGAAATCAAGGAGACGCCGGTTTATTTGATTAACCAATGAAGCCGCAGGGATTAACGTTATCAGCAAATAGGCTGCGACCGAAGAACAAAACGGCTATGCTGTACTTAGTTTAAATTGAGATTTTAGCGCGCCAACGTGCCCGATTTCTAATTGCAGGGGCAGTCGGCGGAGGCGATAGTAAAATGGCGTGGGCAGAGGCTAATTCGCTGGCCAGAGGAATGGATCCCCAGCTTTCGCTGCCATCCTCCTGTGAAACGTTGAGCCGAGCTTTCGAGCAGCAGGCTGCCCGCACGCCCGGTGGCGTCGCAGTCCAGCTCGGCGACGACTGCTTGACCTACCGCCAGCTCGACCAGCGTTCCAACCAACTGGCCAGGACGCTACGCAAGCACGACCTGCCGTCTGACGGGCTGGTCGCAGTCTGCTTTGAGAGGTCACTGGATCTCATCGTATCCATACTCGCTGTTCTCAAAGCGGGGGTTGCATATCTCCCTATCGATCCGTCCTACCCGGTTGAACGGATTTCGATGATCCTCGAGGATGCAGAACCAAGTGTGTTCCTCACGCAGGATGCGCTTGCCCAGAAAGTGGCGCGGCAGGACAGTGGATCCGTCGTATGCGTCGACAGGGACCATCGGATCATTGCCGAAGAGGACGCCGGTCGTCTGGATGACGACGCTTCGGCCGATAACCTTGCCTATGTGATCTATACATCCGGATCGACGGGCAGGCCGAAGGGCGTAATGGTGACCCATCGAAACGCGCTGCGCCTCTTTGCGTCGACAGCGCACTGGTTTGATTTCGGTCCGAGCGATGTTTGGACGCTATTTCACTCCTCGGCGTTTGATTTTTCCGTCTGGGAGATCTGGGGATGCCTCTTGACTGGCGGCCGACTTGTGTGCGTACCGCACTTGGCCGTTCGTTCGCCGATCGATTTCCACAAGCTGCTCGTCGACGAACAGGTTACAGTGCTGAGCCAGACGCCGGCAGCATTCTATCAGCTGCTTCAAGTTGAGGAGGCCAGTACCGCCGAAGCGCTGAAATTGCGCTACGTCGTTTTCGGTGGGGAAGCACTCAATTTTGCGAATCTCCGCCCGTGGTTCGAACGGCATGGCGACCGGACGCCACAGTTGATCAATATGTACGGGATCACGGAAACGACTGTCCATGTGACATATCGCCCGGTTACGTTGAATGATGCTCTCAACGAGACGAGAAGCCTGATCGGCGTTCCTATCCCCGATTTGCGTATTTATTTGCTCGACTCCGAATTGTGCGCCGTCGCCGTCGGCGATGTGGGCGAAATTTATGTCGGCGGAGCTGGAGTTGCGCGCGGTTATTTGAACCGGCCTGAACTTACCGCGGAACGTTTTGTTCGGGATCCCTTCGTCCTGGATTCGCCAGCCTTAATGTACAAGTCGGGTGACCTGGCGCGTGCTACTGAGACCGGCGATCTCGAATATCTTGGTCGCGGTGACTCGCAGGTGAAGATCCGCGGCTACCGCATCGAATTGGGAGAGATCGAAGCAATTCTCGCAGATCACCGCTCTGTCGCGCAGGCTGTCGTCATGGCGCGCAGAGATGGTCCCGGAGAGCCAAAGCTGGTTGCCTATTTCGTCCGGAAGAAGCCATCCGCATCCACGACGGCAGAGGACTTGCGCGAGTTTCTTAAGACCCGGCTTCCCGCGCATATGGTGCCATATGCCTATGAGCAACTCGAAGCGCTTCCTCTGACAATCAACGGCAAGGTCGACCGCGCCGCACTGCCTGCTCCCCGGACGAACGACAATGTCGAGATCGATTCGACATTGATGCCGATGGAGAAGCAGATCAAGGAAATCTGGTGCGAAGTTCTCGGTACACGGTCCGTTGGTGCAGACGACAACTTCTTTGATGTTGGGGGAGACTCTCTCTTGCTCGCCAATGTTCACGGTCGTATGCAACGAGCGTTGTGCCTTGAAATCCCTGTTACAGATTTGTTCGAGTTCACGACGATACGAACGCTCGCGCGCCGCCTGAAAGAGAGTTCATCGCCGGAAAACCTGCTCGTAGAGGCACAACAGAGAGCGCAGAAGCAGCGCGCCGCGCTTGGCCGGAAACGTGAATTTCGCAGGAGTGACGCTTCGTGAGCAATCTGGACGCGGAGAACACGGTTGGAGAAGGTGTAGCCATCATCGGCATGGCGGGACGATTCCCAGGCGCGCGCAGCGTTGCGGAGTTCTGGCGCAATCAGCTCGAGGGAATCGAGTCGATCTCTCAGTTTCGCACGGACGATATTGAATCGGTGCGCGGTCACGCGAGCGATGCTCGCCATGTAAACGCGCGGTCGATCATCGACGATATCGAACTCTTTGATGCGGACTTCTTCGGTATCTATCCGCGCGAGGCGGAACTGATGGATCCGCAGCAGCGACTGTTTCTCGAATGCTGCTGGGAGGCGATCGAGAGTGCAGGTTATGTGCCGGATACGTATCCCGGCCTGATCGGTGTTTATGGAGGATCCTCCCTCTCGTCGTATTTTCTCTCGCGCCTCTGCGCGACACCGGGGTTCATCGAAAAATTCACGTCCGGTTACCAGGTCTCGAACTATGTCGAGATGATGGGGAACAGCTTGGACTTCCTGGCCACACGGGTTTCGTACAAGCTGAACTTGCGGGGGCCGAGTTTCACGATGCTGTCGGCCTGTTCGACGTCATTGCTGGCGGTCACTCAGGCGTGCCAATCGCTATTGACTTACCAGAGCGATATGGTCTTGGCCGGCGGGGTATCGATTACGCTCCCCCAGCAGCGAGGGTACCCATACCAGGAAGGAGGCATGGTCTCGCCGGATGGACACTGCCGGGCGTTCGATGCTGATGCGCAGGGTACGGTGTTTGGCAGCGGCGTCGGCGTTGTACTGCTGAAGAGGCTCGACGATGCAATTCGAGATGGCGACCAAATTCATTCCGTCATTCGCGGCTTTGCGGTCAACAATGACGGATCGGCTAAAGTTGGTTACACGGCCCCCGGCGTGGAGGGACAGGCAAGTGTCGTCGCGATGGCGCAAGAGGTTGCCGGGATCAATCCGGATACAATTGGCTACATCGAGGCCCATGGAACAGGGACGCCTCTAGGCGATCCGATTGAGCTCGCCGGATTGACCAAGGCATTTCGTGCGGCCACCGACCGTAAACAATTCTGCACGATAGGAACTGCCAAGACCAACGTGGGGCATCTGGATATCGCTGCCGGTGTTACCGGATTGATCAACGCATCGCATATCGTGAAACACGGCGTATTTCCTCCGACGCTGCACTTCAAGAACCCGAATTCCAAGTTTGACCTGCAGAATAGCCCCTTTCGGGTCGCGACCGTGCGCTCGGAATGGAAGAACGACCAAGGGCTTCGTCGTGCTGGTGTAAGTGCATTTGGCGTCGGAGGAACTAACGCCCACGTCGTGCTTGAGGAAGCGCCGAAGCGTCCTGAAGCTTCGTCTTCCAGATCCAAGCATTTGCTCGTGTTGTCCGCACGTTCGCCGGCGGCTCTCGAACGGGCCACTGATAATCTGGCGGAGCATCTACGTTCACATCCCGAACTGAACCCGTCGGATGTGGCCTGGACTCTGCAGGAGGGCCGGCGCGAGTTCGAGTTCCGCCGGACGGTGGTCGCCGGCGATCTCGCCGAGGCTGTTCGATGCCTGTCCACGCGCGATAAATTGCAGACGCGCTCAAAGACGATAGATGCTCCCGAGGTCTGCTTTATGTTTCCGGGGCAGGGCTCGCAGCATGTCGGGATGGCGGCCGGCGTTTATGCTGACGAGCCAATATTTCGTGACGCGGTAGATCGGTGCGCGGAAGTCTTGCGTCCGTATCTTGGAGACGATCTTCGAACGTTGCTGTATCCCCCGGCAGGAGCAAGCGAGAGCACACGGCGAATAGTAACCGAGACGGTCGTTGCCCAGCCGGCCATATTTACAATTGAGTACGCTCTGGCTCAGCTCTGGATCAGTTGGGGCGTCCGACCAAAGGCGATGGTCGGCCACAGTATCGGAGAATTTACTGCGGCCTGCCTCGCAGGCGTTCTGTCGCTCGAAGACGCGTTGAGACTCGTTGCTTTGCGGGGGCGGTTGATGCAGCAGTTGCCCGCTGGCGGCATGCTCTCGGTTCGGCTTCCGCAAAGCGATCTCCGCGAAGTCTTGCGAGAGCCGTTGTCACTAGCGGCGGTTAATTCTCCCTCTCTTTGTGTGGTGGCGGGACCGCTTGATGCTCTCGCCGAATTTGAGCGCGAGTTGGCAGATCGGAAGGTCCTCTGCCGACGATTGGTAACGTCGCACGCATTCCACTCGGCCATGATGGATCCCCTCATCGCACCGTTGGCTGAGGCGTTCGCATGTACCAAGCTTTGCGCACCGAAGATACCGTACGTCTCGGGGGTCTCTGGCGATTGGATCACTGACGATCAAGCAATGGATCCACATTATTGGGCCCGTCATGCTCGCGAACCTGTTCGTTTTTCATCAGCCGTCCAGACCATACGAAGCAGCCGCGCGATTCTGGTGGAGGTAGGGCCTGGCAATGTGACGACCACGCTAGCGCGGCAGCACGGCTTTCCCAGTGACCAGATCATTGTCCCTTCGCTCTCGGACGGCTTCTCCGGCGAGGGTGATATGGATGCGCTCATGGCCGCTCTGGGGGCCGTGTGGCTTGGTGGCGTCCGTCCGAATTGGCAGAGCATGCACAATGGCGAGCACCGTCTACGCGTGCCGTTGCCGACCTACCCTTTTGAACGCAAGCGATACTGGCTGGAAACGCCGGCGGAGACGGGTGCGGTCACGACGCCCCCGCTTGGCAACATGCCCCATTCACTCACATCGAACTCAACGACTGATCAACAGATGGAAGCGGCAAACATGGCGCCGATTATCAATTCCCAGCCGGCTTTGATCTCGTCAGTAACTCGGATCGACAGGATCCACGACGCGCTGGCCGAACTACTGCATGACTTGTCCGGTGTGGAAGTTGCGGCGACGGAGACCGCGACGTTCCTCGAAATGGGGTTCGACTCGCTGTTTCTGACGCAGTTCGCGCAGGTCCTTCAGGAGAAGTTCGGGATCAAGATCACTTTCCGGCAATTGCTCAATGAAGTTTCCAGCCTGGCGAGACTAACGGAATATCTGGGCGAGAAACTTCCGCCCAATATGTTCGCAGAACCTATCAACGGAACAGCGCAGACTGACCGGTCGCGCGTCGCTATCCCTGATGAGAGTTCTGCAACGGTAGCTCGAACCGTCCAACTATCGCCGGGCGTACAGGTCGGACCAGCTTCCGCTGACGGAGACGCGCTCGCGAATCTCATGCGGGATCAGTTGCAGGCGATGAACTTGCTGTTCGCTAAACAGCTCGAGACAATGCAAGCTAAAGCTCCAGCACCCGTGGCCGCGAATCCTGCAGTCATTCCTCTGCCGATCCGCCAGCCCGTTCAGGCTTCAGTCGCGTCTCCTCAAGCCGTCCCGGCGGCTACCATAAAGCCGCACGGTCCGTACAAGCCGCCGCAAGTCGGCACGTCGCAAGAGTTGACCGAGCAGCAGGAGACGCACCTCAAGCGGCTGATTGAGCGTGTGAATCAACGCACATCGAAATCCAAGAACCTCACCCAGCAATACCGTAATGTTCTCGCCGACCCCCGCGTCGTTTCGGGGTTTCGCGACCGGTGGAAAGAGATGGTCTATCCGATCGTCACCGACCGCTCGAAGGGATCGCGCATCTGGGATATCGACGGTAACGAGTACATCGACCTTGTGAATGGCTTCGGGCCAATCATGCTGGGCCACCGCCCGGATTTTGTGGAAAGCGCGATTGAAACGCAGCTCCATGCCGGGTTCGAAACAGGTCCCCAAAGCGCGCTTGCGGGCGAAGTCGCGAAGATGTTCTGCGACATGACAGGTAACGAACGCATGGCGTTCTGCAATACCGGTTCCGAGGCGGTCCTTGCGGCGCTTCGCGTTGCGCGGACTGTCACCGGCCGGAGCAAGGTTGTCATGTTCGGCGGCGACTATCACGGTCTGTTCGATGAGGTCCTTGTGAAGGGCGTCAAGAGCAGGACTGGCGAACCGTCCGTCGCTCCGATTGCACCCGGCATTCCGCGGGAGAGTGTATCGAACATGGTGGTGCTGGATTATGGAACGGCTGAGTCGCTCGAGTGGATCCGCAAGAATGCGGACGATCTTGCTGCGGTTCTTGTCGAGCCCGTTCAAAGCCGCCACCCTGCGCTGCAACCGGTAAGCTTCCTCAAGGAAGTTCGTAAGATTACGGCGGCGTCTGCCACAGCGCTGATCTTCGATGAGGTCGTCACGGGTTTCAGAGTCCATCCCGGCGGCTGCCAGGCCCTGTTTGGAATTCGAGCGGATCTCGCGACTTACGGGAAGGTCTTGGCCGGCGGTATGCCGGTCGGTATCCTCGCCGGGACGAGTCGCTTCATGGATGCTCTTGATGGAGGTGCATGGCAGTTCGGAGATGATTCCTATCCTGAAGTCGGCGTTACGTTCTTTGCCGGTACCTTTGTGCGTCACCCGCTTGTTGTCGCGGCAATGCACGCAGTGCTGGTACATCTCAGAGAGCAGGGGCCTGCACTGCAGGAACGGCTGAACAGGCGAACTGCGGACCTGGTGCAACGAATTAACTCGGTGCTGCAGTCTGAGAATGTGCCGACCAAAATCGAGACGTTCGGTAGCTTCTTCTATTTCAGCTTCCCCGCGTCGGAACGCCTTGCGAGCCTCTACTATTTCTATCTGCGTGATAAGGGGATTCATATCCGCGAGGGTTTCCCTTGCTTCCTCACGACATCGCACAGTGATGCGGATCTCGAAACGATCGTTCGCGCGTTTAGGGATAGTGCCATCGCGATGCAGCAGGCCGGCTTCCTCTCCGCGCCCGCAAGTGCCGCTCTATCCGACCCTCCTCACGTAAAGGCTGCCAGTCCGGATCCAAAAGATCCGATTCAACTGACCGAGGCGCAACGTGAGATATTCCTGGCTACAACATTGGGTAGCGAGGCGTCCTGCGCGTTCAATGAGTCATTCAGTGTTGGCCTGAGGGGCAAGCTGAGGATCGATCTGCTGCGCGAAGCGCTGAACGAACTCATCCAACGACATGAAGCTCTTCGTTCCACTATCGATGCCGAGGGGCAATGCATGCTTGTTCGGCCGGCGCTTCGGTTGGACATCTCGGTTCTTGATCTGTCGTCTCTCGAGACGTCTGCGCGCAAGGCCGAGTATGAGCGAATTCTGGCTGCGGATGCTCGAATTCCGTTCGATCTCGTCAACGGACCGCTCATTCGTGCGCAGGTCGTGCGTTTCGAGCCCGAAGACTCTCAATTGATGGTCTCATCGCATCATCTCGTTTGCGATGGGTGGTCGACGAATATACTCGTCGATGAATTGGCAACGATTTATTCCGCCAAAGTCGAAGCAAGGGTGCCGGATCTGCCAGCGCCGGCCAGCTTCAGTCGCTACGCGCACGCGCAACACGAACTACAGCGGACTGGTAAGAACGCCGATGTTGAGGCCTATTGGCTAGATCAGTTCAGCTATTTGCCCGAACCACTGGCGTTGCCGACCGATCGCCCGCGCGGGGGGACGAAGACGCATGCAGGTGCAACCGTGCGGTCCTTTATCGGTGCTGAAGCGCATCAGAAGATAAAGCAACTGGGTGCGAAGAACGGCTGCACGCTTTTTGCGACGCTATTATCTGGTTTCTATGTGCTTCTTCACCGGCTCAGCAACCAAACCGATATCGTAGTCGGCGTTCCGGCAGCCGGGCAGAGCCTTGTCGACGACGACAGCAGCCTTGTCGGGCACTGTGTCAATTTTCTCCCTCTCCGAACTCAAATTGATCCGAACGCCTCGTTCGCGACAACTCTTGGAAGTACCAAGCGGGTACTGCTCGATGCGTATGACCATCAAGGTTATACATATGGAACACTCGTGCGAAAGCTCGGGGTACCTCGCGATCCCGCGCGGATGCCGCTCATGGAGGTTCAATTCAATCTTGAGCGCCTTGGAGCAGGTGCCCGTTTCGCAGAACTCGAGACGGCGGTCGAGCCGAATCCCAAGGCGTCGGTCATCCTTGATCTCTTCTTCAACGTGATTGAGTCCGAGCGCGGCTTGGTCATCGATTGCGATTATAACGCAGATCTCTTCGACAAAGACACGATGTCGCTGTGGATGCGGTACTTCGAAACGCTCTTGCTGGGCGCAGTTCAAGACCCGCAGACGACGGTCGATGACCTCTCGCTGATGACCAAGGAACAGGCCGCGTTGGTCATACAGAGACTGAATCCGAATTCGATAGAAGCGCCGTCCACTCGATCGATCGTGGACATGTTCGAGGAGCGCGCGGCTCGGTCGCCGGATCGGATCGCGCTTCAGATTGGCCAGAGCCGGCTCACGTATAGCGAGCTCAATGCACGCGCAAATCAGCTGGCGCGGTATCTGCAACGATCCGGGCTGCGGCCGTCAGCAATGGTGGCGACGAGCTTCGAGCGCTCGCTCGATATGATCGTTGCGATGTTAGCTATCTTGAAGGCGGGGGCGGCCTACGTACCGCTGGATTCGTCTTATCCACTCGAGCGGCTGACGATGCTGGTCGAAGATGCCAAGCCTGCTGTCTTGCTCACCCAAGAGACGCTTGCAAGCCGAATGCCGGACAGCCCGGCAAGGGTCATTTGCGTTGACAGGGATGCGCCGGGCATTCGTGGGGAAAGCACTGAAAACCTGCCGCCTCACTCTACACCCGATGCTCCTGCCTATGTGATCTTCACTTCCGGGTCCACCGGAAAGCCAAAAGGGGTTGTGGTCAGCCATCACAACGTGGCGAGGCTGATCGAATCGACGAGGCCTTGGTTTAACTTCGATGAGAGCGATGTGTGGACGTTGTTCCATTCGTCGTCGTTTGATTTTTCGGTCTGGGAGATTTGGGGATGTCTGCTGACCGGCGGGCGCCTGGTCGTCGTGCCGTATCTCGTTACGCGCTCACCGCAGGACTTCTACAATCTCCTGGCTGACGAGCGAGTGACGGTTCTCAATCAGACGCCGGCGGCATTTTATCAACTCATCCAGGTCGAAGAGGCCGGACATATCAAGCCGCTGTCTCTCAAGCACGTGATCTTCGGTGGTGAGGCGCTCAATTTTGCGAGCTTGAGACCCTGGGTCGCGCGCCACGGAGATCGCACTCCGCGGCTCGTCAACATGTACGGCATCACCGAAACAACCGTCCACGTCACCTATCGCCCCTTGAGTGCGGAGGATATTGCGTTGGAGGCGCGTAGTTTGGTTGGCACGCCGATCCCGGACCTGCGCCTCTACTTGCTGGATGCAAGGCAGCGGCCGGTACCGGCCGGCGTGACCGGAGAGATCTATGTCGGTGGGGCCGGCGTCGCCGGTGGCTATTTGGGTCGTCCTGAATTGAGCGCCGAGCGCTTCGTCGTGGATCCTTTCGCGGCGGCTGCCGACGCAACGATGTACAAATCGGGAGATCTCGCCAGGATACTTTCGACGGGTGATATCGAGTATCTCGGTAGGGCCGATGCGCAACTCAAGATTCGTGGCTTCCGCATCGAGCCGGGCGAGATTGAGGTTGCCCTGGTCGAACATCCTGCGGTGCAGCAGGCCACGGTCGTTGTTCGCAAGGACGATGGGAGCGCCAAGCTCATTGCCTATTACGTCGCAAAGCAAGGCAATTCCGTCGCTCCCGCTGACCTGCGACAATACCTCCAGGATAAGTTGCCGGCTCACATGATTCCGCACGCCTGTGTCTTGATCGATGCGGTGCCGCTCACGATAAATGGCAAGGTCGATCAGAAGCGGTTGCCCATACCGGACCTCGGCGGCGCGATCAAATCCAGCGAATACGTCGCGCCAAAAACGGCACAAGAGCAGAGCTTGGCCGGAATTGTTTGCGAGATACTGAAGCTGGAAAGAATCGGCATCACAGATAATCTGTTTGAGCTCGGTGCCGATTCACTCCACGTATTCCAGATTACGTCGCGTGCAGCCAAGGCTGGGCTGCAGATTACCCCAAAGTTGGTGCTCCAGAAACGAACGATCAGTGCCGTGCTAGCCGAGCTCGCACAAGGTAAGCCCGTGGCGCAATCGCAAACTATCATACCGGTCGAACGGAATCTGTACCGTGTTAAGCGCGAGGTATCTCGCGGCAGGAAGGCTCACGACTGAGAACGAAGATGTCTGTATTAAGCGCGATGCAAGGAGGTCTCGGTGCCCCAGGAGCGCCTGGCAAGCCGGATGACGATATACTTGCGTTTCCGCTTTCTCCGGCGCAAAGGCGCATCTGGCTTGATAGCGAGGGGCGTCCGGGGAATTCGGCGTACAACGCATCGTTTCGCTGGAGCCTGAAGGGACCATTGGATCTCTCCGCTTTGCAGCGGAGCTTCAATGAGATTGTTGCACGACACGAAGTGCTTCGAGCCACCTTCGTCTCTATCGATGGCGAGGTCCATCAGCAGATTGCTCCATCGCTGAGCTTGTTGATCCCGGTGACCGACCTTCGCAATTCGCCGGAAGCGCATCGTGAAGCCGAAATCGAGCGAATCTGCGCGGCCGAGGCTACGAGGCTTTTCAATCTTGAAAAGGGCCCGCTAATTCGCGTTGGCCTGCTCCGCATCGATGAGTCTCAATACCTCCTAATGTTGACTCTCCATCATATCATCTTTGACGGGTGGTCGATTGGGGTTGTCATGCGCGAGCTGCAGCGGCTCTACGCGGCCATTTCGGAGGGGAGGACGCCCGATCTCTGCCCACTTTCGATTCAATTTCCGGACTATGTCGTCTGGAGCGCCGAACAGGCCGAGAAAGCGGGCGAAGAAGACCTGAGCTACTGGGCAGACAAACTGCGGGACTACCAACCGTTCAGATTGAAGCCGGATCTGGCGGAGCACAGTGAGTTTGCGAAGGGAGCCATACTCTCACGTCTGGTGCCAAGAAGTATTTCGAATTCGCTGAAGTCGTTCAGCGAACAGTATGGCGGCACAATGTACAGCACGACGTTGGCGGCTTGTTTCGCGACGTTGCATCGGTGCACCGGGGCGACTGACATCGCTATGTGGACTCCGTTGGCGAGCCGCAGCCAGCCCGAACTCGAGAACCTGGTCGGGTTGTTCGTCAATCAGGTTGCAGTCCGGGGGGACCTTTCGGGTGATCCGAGCTTAAGGCAGTTGGCTGCTCGCGTTCGCGACGATGTATGGGACGCCCTTGCCCACCAGGCGATCCCCTTCGAGAATATAGTCGAGGCGCTGACCGACGATCAGGACACGCGAAACGGGCAATTCTGTTCCGTCAATTTCGTCTGTCAGCGGGCCTTCGGCGGGGCTGTGGACTCTGAGTTCGATTTTCCAGGCGTCCAGGTCTCGCCGATACCGTCGAAATCGCCGGGTGCGCTCTTCGACCTCAATTTCTTTCTGGTCGAACGAGCAGAGGGGTGGAGGTTGTCGCTCGAGTACAACGCGGATTGTTACACCGCTGAAACCGGCAATATGCTGATTGAAGTTTTCGACGGCATTCTTCAAGCCATCGCCAAGGATCCCGATGTGAGGCTATCGGGGCTGCCGTGGATCGGTCCGGTCTCCGATGACCTCGTTCCATCCGATGAAGGGGAGGAGAAAAGCGTACTCGAAGTGCCGGCCACCAACGAAACGGCTCTGCACAGCAGTTGCGAGTTTCCGGCCAGCGTCACTCAGCTACGGTTCTGGCAGCTATCGCGCCTTCGACCAGATAGTGCTGCTTTCAACATGCCGGCATCGGTTCGTATCGCGGGGCCACTCTCGGCCGAGCGTCTACAGGAGAGTCTTAGGGTACTCGTGGATAGGCACGAGATCCTTCGAACAGTCTTCAAGGAATTCGATGGCGAGCTCAATCAGGTCGTCTTGAGCCGAGCGGAATGCGAGGTCCACATCTCAGATCTGCAGACGGAATCCAGGCAAGCCGGATTTGACCTGGGTGAGCTGCTGCGGGACGAAGCGCTCGGGCCATTCAATCTAGAACGCGGTCCCCTCATGCGGGTGCGGCTGCTTCATCTAGATCCTAACGATCATGTTCTCGTCGTCACCGTGCATCATATTATCTCGGACGGCTGGTCTCAGAGCATCCTGCAGCGGGAATTATGGGCGATCTACGAAGCGCTTGCGGCGGATCGGACGCCTGGATTGCCCCCACTATCCATTCAGTATGCGGATTTCGCAGTGTGGCAGCGAGAATGGTTGGAATCTGAGGAAGCTAACGAGCATCTCGCCTATTGGATGAAGACGCTTGCGGGGCCGCTGCCGGTGTTGGATTTCCCGACTGATTACGCGCCCGGTCAGCGCCACGCGGTTCGGGGCGCGGTCGAAAGAGTGCGCTTGCCGGGACATCTGGTCGAGCGGCTCAAGGCACGCAGCCGTTCGGCCAACGTTACGATGTACATGCAATTATTGGCGGCGTTCGCCATCCTGTTGGAGCGTTACACGGGCCAGCATGATCTTACGATCGGATCACCAAGCGCGAATCGAAGCTCGCAGACGGAGCCCATGATTGGGCCATTCTCCGGACCAATTGCCCTTCGGTTCGATCTGGCAAAATGGTCGACGCTGGATGATGTTCTTAGGTACACCAGTCAGGTCGCAATGAATGCGCTCGATCATGCGGTGTTCCCGTTCGAGAATATCATGGCGCGACTCAAGATGAGGTCGATCAAGGGTAGGAATCCACTCTTTCAATTCTACTTTCTGTATCAAACGGCCTTCCTGCAGCGCCGGGAGGCGGGAGAGCTTGCGATTAGGCCGATTTCGTCGGCCAGCGTAGGAAATCCTTTTGAGCTGCAGCTCGCTGTCATTGAGCGGGACCACGAAGTCTGGTTGAACCTCGAGTACGATCAGGGTTTGTTTCAGTCGACATCGATCGAAAGTATCATGTCGTACTATCAGCTTGTCCTGACGGAAATCGCGACCGACCCGGACAAGCTGGTCTCCGGTTTGAAAGCGCCCCTAGTTGAGTGGGGGCAGCGTGTGGTTGTGGAAAACCGCGGCGGCGGGCAGGAGTTTCATCAGCCTCGCAATCCAACTGAAGCAAAGTTGTTGGCGATATGGGAGAGACTTTTCGATCTGCCGACGATCGGTATTCGCGATGATTTCTTCGATTTGGGAGGGCATTCCCTGCTGGCGGCAACGTTGATCGCGGAGATCAAAAAGGAATTCGACGTCAAGATCGACCTATCGAAGCTTCTGGTGGATCGCACGATCGAGCAACTTGCAGCTCTCGTCGAAAGACGGGACCATTGTCAGCAATCATGCCTGGTTCCCTTGCGCGCAACCGGGGCAAGAGTGCCACTCTTCTGCGTACATGGTGGGGGCGGACATGTCCTAGCCTATAGTGAACTGGCGAAAGCGTTGTCTAACGATCAGCCGGTATACGGGTTGGCGTCGCCGGAACTTGATGGTGCGCAGCGGGCAATGACCGTCGACGAACTCGCTCGCCTCTACAATAGTGAAATACGTCGAGTGCAGGCCCATGGCCCGTATCGCATCTGCGGATACTCGTTCGGCGGTGTCATTGCGCTTGAAATGGCAAGGCAACTGATCGCAGAAGGAGAAGAGGTTCCCGTCCTTGTCATCCTGGATACAAGCAATTGGGGATACTACAGGCATCTTTCGTTCGATGAACGTCGCCGCTTCTGGAGCGTTCGGATCATCGATCGGGTGCGGCGATACTATCGCCGCATAGCAGAACACAGGCTGGATGTTGCGCTCTCAAGTGCATTCTTCTTTCTCAGAAAGAAGATGCGTTTGCGACTATGGACGCTTGTTCAGCGGCTCTCTCGTCTCGCCAATCGTCCGATGCCGGCGCAACTCCGGGACAACATGACGATGTTCAAGGCTATTGCACAATTGTACGAGGCAAAACCTCTCCCGGTGCGCATCATTCTATTCAGGTCGGAAGAACGTGATCCCGAGTACAACCTGAATCGTTCTTTGGGGTGGGAGCTGGTCGCTTCCGAGGGGGTCGATGTTCACGATGTTCCGGGTGACCATCTGTCGTTCATGCGCGACCCGCACGTTGCGAAGGTCGCACTTCAGCTGGATAAGTACCTCAGGTAGCCTTCCGCCGCCGCGGCGCGAATTGCATCTGGGCTGGGAATTCGGGGGCGGCTGCGTGGATGGCCGGGGAAGGGGCTGCGGGTGCGCATTCTTGAGATTTCAATAGTCGCCGTACTGGTTGCTCATCTCGTCTTTCTGCTGTCGCCGGGTCGCGAAGATTATCTTTGGTTGGCGTATCTTCCGTATTTGTGCATGGCGATCATCGCATTCCATCTGCTGTTTGAGGGATATCGGTGGCAGATGCTCCCGATCTATCTTGTGGCCTTTGCAGGCGTCCTCCAGTCGGTCATTCCGCAATGGATGGAGAATGTCCAGGCGCAGTATGTCACCGAATTGATAGGTCTCTGCTGCGTCGGTGGTGGAGTTGTCCTGTGTACAGTTTTCCCGGTATTCCAGTTGCCGCCGCCGACAGGACCTAATTCCGTTGGTACCAATATTCGATATGTTGTTGACAAGGGCCGATCTGATCCGCTGACGCCAAATGGGGCAAGAGAGCTCATGATCCAGGTCTGGTATCCAGCGGCTGGCACGTTCGCGGGCAAGGTTGCCGCTTACCAGGAGAAGACGACGACGACGGCCTGGAACGCGCGATTTAGCTTGGTAAACACGCATTCCACCGTAGACGCTCCGCTGGCTGATTCAGTAGGCCACTACCCTGTTCTGCTCTATGCACCGTCGTGGGACGGTATGAGAACCGAGAATACGCATCTAGCGGAACAACTCGCCAGTCACGGCTACATCGTTGTCGGGATTGATCATCCATACAGTTCATCGGTGACCACCTTTCCAGATGGGCGCATCATCAAATCCAGGCTGGTTGAGGAAGGGGTCTATTCAACGGAAGCCGCATTCAGTGGCTTTCTGAAGACTATCGAGACGGAGATCCGAACCAGGGCAGACGATGTGCGATCTGTGTTGAACTTCCTGGAGGATCTTAACACGGCGGACCCGCTCGGACTGTTCGAGAACCGTCTTGATATGCACAGTATCGGTATTTTTGGCTTTTCGCTCGGCGGGGGTGTGGCCGCACAGGCGTGCTGGCTCGATCGACGATTCAAGGCCTGCCTCAACATGGACGGCGTTATGGCAGATGAATCCCTCGACCAGGGTGCAATCGCTCCTTTGTTCATTATGAGTCAGAACGACCCGCTTCCGCCGGACAGTGTCGGCGATGTCGGTCAATCGAAGCGCCGAGAGATGGCGATGGACTGGGAGCAGTTCGTTCAAATGAGAAGGCTATACGCAACCTTTGGAGGCTATTGGCTCACGCTCAAGCGGGCTAAGCACTTCAATTTTTCAGACTACGCGTTCTCGTCTCCTGTGCGCTTCGTGGG
The DNA here is from genome assembly GCF_000518345.1 of Bradyrhizobium sp. URHA0013. Lineage (NCBI taxonomy): Bacteria > Pseudomonadati > Pseudomonadota > Alphaproteobacteria > Hyphomicrobiales > Nitrobacteraceae > Bradyrhizobium > Bradyrhizobium sp. URHA0013. The sequence continues at coordinate 70,719 of NZ_JADK01000014.1, forward strand.
TCGTTCGGGAACGATCGATCCTAAGCGAGCAGCCAGAGCCATCGGCGAGAGCGCGTTCGCGTTCTTCGAACTCTACCTTAGAGGCAATGGCGGGCCGTTGCTCAAGCTAGCTCCCTATGATCTGGCTGATGCCCGTTTTGAGAAATCGACCGCAGCTTCGGCCAGCAAGCATTAACCTCGGCAGGGTTCCTATTTTGGAATGCCGGTCGAAGGTACTGTCCTGATCTGGGGAACCGAAACCGGGAACTCATCGCCGCCTCAAGCGCACCCTCCTGAAGTGCCCTCGGCGCTCGGGCCTGGGCCGCCGTTTTAATGGCGGGGGGAATTAACTAGAATCGACCGAAATTTCCTGCCGACGCACGACTTTCTGTATTCTGCGTCGCGACAGGCCGCCCGGGCGCAGATTCTTCGAAGGTTTGGCTCCCAGATTGGTAAAACGTCATCGATGTCTCCATAGTTCTGTTGGTGTTGCGGAGCGCAATCTTAAACGCTGCGCGGCTCAAAAGAGGATGCAGACTTGTGCCAGCGCTCAAATCAGGCGACCAGATCGAGAAATTCTTTGAAGCATGTCTAAATTGCCTTCAGCGCTGCAGCATCTCCTCTCAACGCCCCCGGTTTTGCTTTTTAGAGGGGCCTTGGGTCACCTGCTTGCCCTAGTTCGGTCGCCTTATCTTCGGCATCGGGGAGCTTATTCCTCATTTCAAGAAGCTGTCGCAGCCGTGCGATCCGATGCGCTCGTTGGCTACGATAACGACGAAGTAGTCATGCATTCCCTTGATTACATGTCGGAGCTCAAGCTCGAAGATTATCCAATTTTGTTCTGGCTGGATCGCTTGGCTCCTGAGACCAGCGTTATTCTCGACGCCGGAGGCCATCTGGGAACCAAATACCGAGCGTTTGGCAGCCACCTGCGGATGGGAAACAAGGTCGATTGGATTATCTACGATCTGCCCGCAATCGTCCGCGCAGGACGCCGGCTCGTCGAACAAGGCGAACTGTGCGGGCCCATCTTTATCGACAAGCTATCCCAAGCGCCCGCGGCGGATGTTCTGCTCGCTTCCGGCTTGCTGCAATACCTGGACGTTCCGTTCGACGTCTTTCTCGGAAGTTTACGTGCATTGCCGCGCCACTTGCTTCTGAACAAGGTCCAGACGCGAGAAGGAGCGACGGTCTTTACACTTGAGAATTTCGGATGCGCGGAGATTCCGTACCAGATTCGCAACAAGGCGGAGTTCCTTAAGTTGCTGGACCAGTTAGGCTACGATGTTATCGATGAGTGGTCGATTCCGGCGCTGTCCCGAACAATTCAGACACACCCGAAGTTGGGGCGGTCAACGAGCCGCGGCTACTATGCGAGGTTGCGCGGTGGCTGAGTCTGGCGGCAAATAAACTGGGACTTGGAACGAATTGTTTCGGATTGTTGCTTGGAGCAGGATTGGCGGAGCGAGTATTGTCCAATGAATTATGACGTATTATCGTTGCCATCGTGGCTGCACCGTCGCAGATGCGGCGGAAATGGAAGAGCCCCGGCGTTATCCAATCTTGTCGGCCGCGGGCGTCATTTTTGTCGCTGATGGTCCGCCATTCGCTGGTTGATACTGGCCATACTGACTTTTGAAAAATATTGAGCATGTTCCGAATTGTTGGTTTTCTGGGTCCCAAGTTACCGATGTTTCGCCTCTTCGCTGGCTCGATCGGTAGCCTAGCAGTCGGTATCGTCGCGCAGACTGTCGCTTTTGTCCTTCTTGCCCGTTCCCTTGGCGCGGGTCAGTTTGGCGAACTGACGGCAATCAGTGCAGTGACGGCGTTGGCGAACTCGTGGTGTGGATTTGGCCCAGGAGAAGCCTTGCGCCGGATCGTAAGCCGCGACACCGGCCGATATGCCGAGGCCCTGGGTCACACCCTGACGATGATTCTGGCGACCGGGACCGTGCTGACGGTCTTGGTTGTCGGGGGAATGCTTTTTGCTTCAACGATCGACCGGGGAGATCCATCGAGCTGGCTACAGATTCTGTTACTGCTGGTACCAGTTAACGTGGCTTTTCCTTCCATCTTCAATCTTACCGAGAACATCTTTCTAGCTCGCGGTGATTTCAAGAGAGCTAACTTAATCAATGGCGGTACAGGTGTTGCGCGAGCATGCGCTGCCGTCGCTGCGTGCGGTCTATTCGGCGTCAACTCATTGCAAAGCTGGGCCATGTGGTGGGCGGCGACCCATGTGGTTATTGGACTGGTCTGCCTGGCCATGGTGTGGGGTTTCGGCCGCCCGCACTGGTGCGTTATTCGCCGGGAAGTATGGTTGGGTGGAAGTCTTGCCTTTTCCAGCTTCCTGATCATGCTCCGGCATAGTGTTGACGTTCTTGTGCTGAGCGCGGTCGCATCGCCCGACTTTGTTGGAATTTATGGCGCCGGCCGGAGGCTCATTGGAGCCGCACTCGTCGTTCCGGGAGCGTTTGACCGGGTCATTTATGGAAAGCTTGCGATTGCCGGTAGAGACGGGCCGCTCTCGAGTTTGAGGCTTGCGACAAAATATCTTCCCTATTCGTTAGGCATTAGCGCGACGACCAGCGTCGGCCTCTTCTTGATCGCGCCCTACATGTCCTTGGTGTTTGGCCCAGCCTTCGGCGCGGCCTCGGATGTCGTCAGGGCTCTTGCGTGGACCGTAATTCCGACAGCTGTGCAGTTTCTGGCATTCGACGCTCTTAACGCAGCCGAGCAGCACAAGATCTCGACGGTCGTAAGCGGGGCGGCAAATGCTGTTGGCGCAATGATGGTCGTCTTGCTGGGCACGGCCTATGGGACGGCGGGGATCTATGCTGCTCTGTACTTCTCGGACTTTTCGCGGGGTGGGGGACTGTGGCTGGCGCTCAATCTGTCTGCCCGCCGGCAGCGTCACGTAGAAGCCTACTAGCTGTCGGCTAGGTCGCGGATGGTCGGCTGAATTAGAAGATCTCGGCCTGAATCGCTCTCGCAGCCGATATAGGCGAGGAGGTATTCGCGATCCTGGCGGAGGTCATGCCGTGCTCATCCGCAGTCAGTAAGTGGCCTTGCCTGCAGGCCGCTGTGTGGGAAATGCTGGTCGTCATGGCCGAGCAGAATGTGCAAGGCCAACTGCCTTAATTGGCTGGAGCGGCGGCACAGGCCCGCTTGGGAGGGATCGGCCTCCTGCATCCTCGAAGAGTTGCTTCGGCTCCGTGCAATGTCCATGGCCGATCGTATGCTGCCGAAGCCTTTGCCACTTCTATGGTGGCAAATTTCGTGAGCTCGCTAGAGGCCAAGAGCGGCCTCGATTCCTGCGTCGTTGTTGTAAGAGCAGGGCGCATCATTCGCTCGCCGGGCGGGGCCCCACGCCGGCGTCGCGTGCCAAAAGCTCATCCGCTTCCGCGTGGTCCCTGAGGAGCGTGTGGCCTAATTGGGCTAACTAACCCTGGGGCGCTCTCCGCGACATCGACTGGTCCTTGCTGGGCTCACGCCTCCTTCGTGGAGTGCCAAAGCTCAGACTACATTCCGGCGTCGAGACTGGATCGGCGGCCTGGCGAATGCTCGCGGCTACGCTCCATACGATCCGAAAGCCACGACGAGCCGACCAGCCAAGAGGGGAAGATTGTTGCCGGGACAAACTGCAGCACGCCGGCCCCGACGGCCGGCGTGCTGGCAACACTTTAGACGCTAATGTGTATATCCGTACTGTGAGTAGTGCTTATTGACGTAATAGCTGCGATTCTCGGCGTCGTACTTATAGAGCTTGTCCATGTCTACTTTGTTCAGGATTACGCCGAGAGTATTCTCCAAGATACCGGGTGCCCGGCCAAGCGCATGCTCGACAACGTCGATCTTCGTAGCGCCCCATTCGACAACAAACAAATATGCATCGATCAGATGGGTGGTGGCCTGTGCGTCGATCACGGGTGCTAGAGGCGGCAAGTCCACGATGATGTAGGCGTATTCACTGCGCAGCTTATCGATCAAGGTCTTGGTGACCTGTGCGCTCATGATCTCGTTGCTTTGAGCGAAAAGGCCGTTTGTAATCGTAGGTAGGAAAGAGAGATACTTCGACTGGTCCGTCCAAACCGCATCCGCGAGTGGCGTTCTTCCCGAGATCACGTCAAGGAAACCGATCTTCGCATTCGGCGCCAATGTGCGCGTGATTGCCGGGTTTCGAAGATCGAAGTCCAGGAGCATTACTTTTGCCCCGGCTGAGGCGATCGTAAGCGCAAGGGAGGCTGCAACGGTGGATTTCCCTTCTCTCGGGAGCGACGACGTCATGCCGATTACCTTGGCGCCTTTGCCCGGACAATTGAGGTCTATCGACAATTTTATTGTGCGCATCGCCTCTGCGTGACTGGAAAGGGGAGCGTCGACGCTGGCCCAAGCAGGCCCTTTCGATCGCGCCAGGTAACGCTCGCCTTCCAGAGGACGCGGCCGCGCCGGGCTAGCGTCGATCTCTTCTTTCCAGAGCGGAACCGGTGTGATGCAATCCTTCTGAAGTTGCCGCTCAATCTGGCTGACGCTGCGGAAGACGTTGTCGGTAAACTCGCGAAGAAAAGCGATCGCGCATCCGAGAGCTACGCCAACTCCGAGAATTCCCGCCAGTACCTTTAGAGTCGATTTGAATTCTCGATCCAGAGCAGGGGCTGCACGGGTGATAACCCTTGCCTCTGTGACTGGAAAAGATTTCTGTTCAACGGATTCCAGATACCGCTTGTTCAGATTTTCGTACAGTTCTTTTGTGCTCGTTGCCGCACTCTCAAGCTCGCGCAACCTAACCTGATTGCGGTTGGACGCCTCCGACTGAGAAACTGCCTGAGCAACCTGCGAATCGAGGCTCTTCTCCCTGCGAACCGCGAGATCGTAGTCGCTCCTGAAGGCTTCACCGACTCGGCGAAGCTCGTCTATCATGGCCGATCGAACCTGCGTGGCCTGACTGTGCAGATTGATGACCGCCAAATGATCGCTTCCGAACTTGGTTGACCATTCTTTTTCCCTGGTGGTCAGGTCGATAAGCTGAGCTCGCAACTTCGCCACCGTGTCGTTGATTGGGACGTCGGTGACGAGAGCATTGGTGTTGTCTGATGCCAGTGCGGACTGGACCACGGCATTGACGCGTTCAAGTCGGGCTTTCGCCTCGGACGATTGTCCTCGCGCCGCCAATAGCTGGCTGTTGACCTCTGCTAGCTGCTGCTCGCTCATCAGCCGCCCGCCGGTGTCGACAATGTTATTGTTGGCCTTGAACTCCACAACGGCGCGTTGGGCAGCCAAAGTCTGTTCGCGCATGTCTTTGACGCGCCCTTCCAGCCAGGTGCTTACTTGCCGCGTCGCCTGGAATTTTGAATCGAGCTGATCGGCGATATAGGAGTCTGCAAACGCATTCGCGTATTGCGCAGATTGCTCGGCATTGCGGCTCTCGTAGTTGATCTCGATAATCCAAGCAATGCCAAGGCGCTTCACCGTGAGATGCTTCTGCAGTACTGCGAGCAGTTGCCTGGTGTATTCAAACTCCGTCGGCTGCTTTGACGACCCAAAAAAGCCGGCCTGCTGAGGCGGAATGTTGTCAGTTAGGCGAAGCTTCTTGATGACCTCAAGCGCGATCTTTTCGGACTTGAGGATCTCGAGTTGGCTCTCGACCGCCGATGACGAGTCGATGATCAATTCGCCGGCGGGCTGAAACAGCTGAAACTTGGCTGTGTCGATACCCACTGTGGCCGTCGCCTTGTAAACCGGGGGAGCTAACAGGGCATAGAGACCTGCGGCACTCACAGCCAGCACAACGGCGCACCCCAGCACCCAAGCCTGGCGGCGCAGAAATCCAAGCACCATCGGGATGTATTGTGCTGATTGATTTGAGCCAGCAGGTAGGCCGTTGGCGTCCGAGTCAAAGGAAGAAAGCTGATGACCTTTGTTTACATGAAGCATGAAACATCCAAATTAACTACGGAATGACCGATATAAGATTTAAACAGTAACATGGCTGCAGCGCCTCTGCCACGAGGAACCCGCGGTTTTCAGGCTTAATCGCTGGTGTCTTCGATTAAAGTTAAGGCGTTGAAGGACTGTCGAAATTCCCTAAATGGTTGAATTTGAACCCGATGCCGTTTAAGCCATGGGGCCTCTTTAATTGGTGGCTTGAGCGGCTTGCTGAGCGTGTCTCAATCGGAACAAGCAATTCAGGAACTCTGCAATGTCCAAATTCGCGGGGCGGCAACAAAGCGTTGTTGTAGATGGAGTGGTCCCGTCTAGGGCAAGTCCGCCTTTCCGGTCTCCTCCGACCGCCGCCGAGGTGCATGCGACGCCTGCTGCTTTGCGGATGTTGCTCGGTATCTGTCTAATTTTCTCATTTCCCGCTTTTACGATTCAGTTGGCGCTGAACATGGCGACCGGCCAGTGGGTCGGGTCGCCCATCCTGCAGGCGATGACGCTTGGCACGGAGCTGCTGGTCTTCTGCGCTATCGTTGGATCGCAGAGCACAAGATCACTGGTCGCTCAGTGTTGGCCGATCCTAGCACTGATTATGTTTGCGTTTGTCTCGGCGATTTGGTCCCAAAACCGGGCCGCCACGATTCAAACTGCGAACACCTACATGACGACAGCGTTGCTCGGATTGGTGATCGTCGGACTGTTGCCAGGATTTCAATCTGTCAAATTTGTTGTCAGGACTATGGCGGTTGGATGCCTGCTGAGTATCCTGTGGGTCGTCCTATTTCCCGAAACGGCTATTCACCAACTGAGCGACCCATACCAAACCGTTCATGCCGGTCTCTGGCGCGGTGTCTTCAGTCACAAACAAGGTCTGGGATACTTTTCCGGGCTGACGGTAGGACTGTTGTTGTTCTACCGCACGTCCATATTTCCGGCGCCAGTATGGGCGTTTTTTTTGGTCTGCAGCGTCATGTGCCTAATCGGTTCGGGGTCCGCGACCGGGATGGTGGCTACGGCGGTCGCGCCTGCGTTTCTATTCATGGCGTACTTCATTGCCCGTTTGCCGCTTCCGTTTCGCCAACCGATGGTCGTGAAGTTTGCGATCGGTGTGGCCATCATCGGGCTCGCCTTTCGGCTAGGCATTCTCAATTATGTAATTGTGCAGATTCTCGGAAAGTCCACGGATCTAACAGGTCGGGCGGATTTCTGGCCAATAATCCTGCAAAATTTCTATGCCTCGGGTCATAGTTTCCTTGGCGGTGGTTTTGGAGCAAAGATTGCGGCGGACATGTCGGAGTGGAGCGTCGACAATGGCTACGTCGATAAGTTTCTGGAGTTCGGTTACCTGATCACTCCTTTGATTTTTGGAATATTCGTTCTGATCCTCTGGAAAGGGATCCGCCTGGTGGTTGCTAACCCCGGCGGTCAAACGTCAGCTAATATTTTCCCCTTTGCAGTTTGGTGCGTTACGCTCATCCTCAACATCAGCGAAAGCAATTTCATGACGAAGTGCTTGAGCACGGTACTGACGTCAGTAGCTGTGGGGCTCATAGTCCAGCAGGCTCAGTCATCTTCGCGAAGGCAGCGGGTCCAGTTTCGCCGCGTCGATTGACACTGGACGATCCGTTCCAGCTTCAGCCCAGTGCCTTTGGACGGTTCCGTGATCGCGATTGGGCGCCCGGCTTTGCTCCTGAAGATCGGTGTTTCGCTGGGCCGCCAGCGCTTTTGGCTATCCGGCATTTGGCCCCTCAATTCAATTTTGGAGAAACAAATCTCCAATTCATAAACTTCGATTGTCTCCGCGTTCGGAGTTGGCGCTTTCATTGTGCGGCATTTAATTGGTATTATGGTACGGTTAATTGCCCGAGAGGGGCGGATCGTCACACTTTGGACAATCCGGGTTCCCAACGCTGCCGCAATAGGCAATTAACCATGTTGATGTCCTGACGCTGGGGAGCGCGGGCGGTCGATTGATCTGGTTTTGGTGGATTTGGGATAAAGGGGGGCGGTGTGCTCAATTCAACGAGCGTTGAGGCGCTGAGATTTGACTGGCTTCCGGGGGGGCGCGGAGCTCGTGGCGGCGAAATTAAATATTCAATGCAGCCGGTGTCGACTAATCGGCGGATTGGTTTCATAAAACTATACGATTGTAAAAAGCCGGATCTTCATAAGTTCCCTTTAGTTGTTCCAACGCTTGAAACGCATCAGCGCGTCAACTGAGCATCGAGGGACTTTAGATGGCCGTGCAGACAGATCCGCCAGTCATTTTGGCGGCCTCGCCCGATAATGTCGTCTTCGACAAAGACCCCGGAGCGAGTTATTCCGACGAACTGTTGGTTGTCGGCACTGCTATTCCTAATAGCACGATCACCGTCTATGACGGGAGCACGCTTCTTGGTGCAGCAACAGCTAACAGCGCTGGCATCTGGACGTACCAAACGTCTTCACTAAGGGACGAAGCGCATAGTTTTACGGCGACAGCAACGGTCAGTGGCGTTACGAGTGCTGCGTCGTCGGCTTTCACGCAAACTATTACGGTAGGGATATCCAATTTCTCTCCGTTGACCGACCAATGGTCTGCACCAATCTTGGTTGGCGGCCAGCAGTACTATGTCGAGAATGCCAACGTTAATGGCAATGCACCTTGGGCGATCAAACAACTCGACAGTCATACGCTCAGGTTTGAGTTGCGCCCCAACGACATTTGGCTGGACAATGACAGTCACCGTAGTGAGATAAGCGGTGGCACGGTCTATTCGGCCACGTCCACGATAGACCTTTCGTATCAGTTTACGGTTCAGCCGGGATTTAACGACACAAGCGACAGTCTCGCGTGGCAAATTCTCGGACAATTCCACGCGGACGATAATGACGCGACTTACCAGTCGATCGAGGGCGGCAGCCCGCCGCTGGCGGTCCATCTCACCGGCGCAAATGGTTACGGTGAGGGCGACTATCTCGCAATCGAGGCGTTCTATGCGCTTCCAGGGCAAAAGGAATGGACCGCGGCTACTTTGCCCGGCGATCCGCTGAATAGCTATCTTTGGGTATCTTCGGCGCCGATCGTGCGGGGGCAGCCGATTGACGTCCACATGGAAGTGAATTTCCAGAACAATGCAAACGGCTTCCTGGAGGTTTGGATCAACGGTCAGCAGGTCGTCGACTATCACGGCCCGATCGGATACGGCGGTGGCGTCTATTGGAAAGAAGGAGTTTACGAAGGCTGGTCCAGCAATCAGCCGATCACGGTAGACTATTCTAACACGGTCATTACGGCCAAGCCTGGCGCGCCGCTCATCTTGACCGATGTGGTGAATGGCAACCAGGTCATGTTGAGTGGCACGTCCCAGGCCAATAGCGCCGTTTCAATTTATGATGGTTCTACCAAGCTTGGAACGGCGACGGCGTCGTCCAATGGTTCTTGGTTTTACCAGACCAGCGCGCTGTCGATTGGGAGCCATAACCTCACCGCGACGGCAACCGATAGTGCGGGAAATGTCGGACAGGCATCTGCGATTGCGAGTGCAACAATAGCGGCGCTCACTGCTCCGATTATCACAAAGGTCGCCACGTCCGCTCCAAGCGGTCAGACGGTTACCGGAACCAAGATCACTTTCACGCTGACGATGAATTCGGTCGTGTCGGTGACGGGAACGCCGACGCTGCTGCTGAACGACGGCGGCACCGCCGTTTACAGCGCGGGATCTGGCTCCAACAGTCTGACATTCACTTACACTGTCGGAGCAAACGACAGTAGCGTTAAGGGTCTTGCGATCGTCGGCGCTGACCTGCCGAATGGTGCGACCATCAAGGACGGCAACGGAATCGCGGCGCTCCTTACCGGCGCCTTCGTCCAATTTTCCGGAGTTACTATCGACGCGCAACCAGTCAAGACGCCGGTTTTCGGCGATCCCGTGGACAATGGAAATGGTACATTTACGTTCACCGGAACCGCAGGGGCCAATACGACCGTCTATTTCGCGACGCCATATGGCGTCGCGCTCGGAAGCGCTGCCGTTGACAGTACAGGTCACTGGACCTTTACGAGTCCTACTTTCGTCGGCAACACGTGGAATAGCATCCAGGCATACAACGTTAATTCGCTTGGAAATGTGAGTGCGATTGGTGTCGAAAATGGAGCGGGGTTCGGCAGCAGTTCGAGCTTGCCTCCTTCTCCGATCATCACCGGCAATGCGTTGGTTGGGAGTACTGTTACTCTCTACGGCATGGTGACGCCTGGCTACTCGATCACCAAGGTTACCGTTTTTGACGGCGCCACGCAGATCGGCACCGCTACGATAAATAGCGACAACAGTTGGTCGTTCTCGACGAGCACCTTGGCGAACGGCGTTCACAATTTTACTGCCAAAGTGACGAATGCGTCAGGTACCAGCGCGGGCTCGATTCCGGATTTGATCACCGTTGGGACAGTGACGACTGGCACTGATACGACGGCACCGACGGTCGTTTCCTTGGTCGCGACCGGCAACGGAGTCACGGCCGGTACAGGCAATATTGGCGCTGGAAGCGTCGTGACGCTCACCGTGA
>NZ_JADK01000015.1:0-79693 GCF_000518345.1 Bradyrhizobium sp. URHA0013
CGGCCAGCTCCTGTTCCACCTCGTCAGCCGGCTCTACGAGCGCACGTCCATCGTCGTCACCACCAATCTCGCGTTCGGTGAATGGCCCAGCGTGTTCGGCGACGCCAAAATGACCACCGCGCTTCTCGATCGCCTGACCGACCATTGCGACATCGTCGAGACCGGCAACGACAGCTGGCGCTTCAAAAGCCGCGACGACGATCACGCAACCCGCGCTCGCACCGTCTCCGCAACCCCGACCAGCTCCGACGGTGCGAGCGCTACCGCCAAAACCCGCCGCTCGAAGGGGTCAAAATTGGACGCCGATACGGGGTCAAATTTGAACGCCGATTGACAGACGATATCGCCTTCACGTCGATCGACAGCCAGCGCGTTGTCTTGTGCCACTTCGCGCTGCGGAGCTGGCCTGGAATCCGCAAGGGCGCGTTGATGCTCTACGGCCACCATCACGGCCGTCTGCCTGGCAATCATCAGAGCTGCGACGTCGGCGTGGACGTCTTCGGTCCGGCGCCAGTCAGGCTCAACCAAATCAAGGCGTATCTGGCGACTCTGCCGCGGGCGGTGGATCCAGAGAGCGGCGACAACCTCGACGCGGACGGGGTGACGCCGTGAAGCTGTTTGAGCTGGAGACGCCCGCAATTCCCGCTATATCGCGCATGCCCACGCTGCCAAGCGCAAGGGCAGGACGTCATCAGGGACAGTGCTGGTGCGGATCGGAGCCGTGGAGCAATTTCTCGGACGTCGGCGGCCGGCATATGCTGTCCTTCGATGACTCGCCCGGCAGCCGCAACAATCTCGTCGGCGGGATCGAGATGCTCCGCTGCGATCTCGACACCGACGGCCGCGACTGGCTGCATGTCGGCAACTTCACGCCGACCGAGCGCAAACCGGCGAAGAAGAAGCGCGCCGAGCGCTGTTCGTCTGAGTCACGGGCTGTTGATATCGTGGAGAGCGACCGCGGAGCGCGCGTCCATTTTGCCTACTATAGCAGGCAAATTCGCGCTTCGTTCTCCGAAATGACCAGTATAGCAGGCAAATTAACCACGCGGTGGGAAGCTAACTTTCCTACGCGCGCTTGATTCCTCAATCCTGTCAACAAATTATCTATTGCGCTGCCGAAGCTCTCGGCCAGGGCCGCCCGCATCAAGGCCGCCGCCATCGCGGCCTACGGCGACCGCGGCGTTTCGCAGCTCGCAGCGGCATCAGGCGTCTCTCAGCAACTGATGAGCTTCATCGTGCGCGGCGACCGCGCGGTGTCCGATGAGGTCTATCGCAAGGTCGCCAATGCGCTGTTCGCTGAGTCCGAGCGGCTCATCACGGCGTCCGAGAAGATCGGCCTGCTGGCCGGCAAGATGATCGCAGAACTGGAGAAGTGACTATGGCGCGTTATCATCATTATCCGGCAATCGGCAGCGGAGCCGTGCTGCGCGAGCGCGATGGCGCAACGCGCATGGCCAAGGTGATCTTGTCCGAGCGGACTAAGTTGCTGGTCGCCGTCGAGGACGAGAAAGGGGCTATTCTCAATTTCCGCCCCTACGGCTGGGCCGGGCCCGGCGTCCAATGGACGCACGTAAAGCGGTATCCGACCCGCTGGCTGCGTGACGACAGCAAGATGATCGCCGAGTTCGAAGACCCTCCGCCGTCAGGCGGGTAAACCGGCTCGCTTCCATGACATGTTAGCGGTTGGGAACGACTTCCGCCCTCGGGCGGGTAAGCCGGAGCGAGGCGTCTACATCGAGACCCTGAATTCCGGATCCGCGGGTCGCGCGGCAAAAATGACACGGAGACCCCGGCTTAGGCCGGGGTTTTCTTTTTGAGCTTGCTCTTGCGCCGCTCCTCGCGCGGCGCCGGCATCTTGCCGCCGGCCTTCAGGTAAGCCCCGACGACGGCCTCCGACCACGCCCGCATGCCGGTGGCCTTCTCGGCCATGCGCTGCGAGGTCAGGTAATAGGCTTTCGTCGTCGGCGCCGCTTCCTCGGCATCGTTCGGGAGCGTGTGCGCCAGCACCAGGGACGACACCACGCCGCTGACGCGCTCGGCGATGTAGTCTCCCATGGCGCTGCGGACAAGATGCAGCGAGAAGTGCGGGAGGCCGTCGAGGGCGTCGGCGGCGCGCATCCGCTGAATGTGGCGGTTCAGACTGTTCGGGTAGACGCTCACGTCGTCGTTGTCGGCGTCGCGCCCGTGGCGCCTGGTCGACGCGAACACCCATTGGCTCGGCCAGTCCCCATGCTCGTTGGCGACGAGCTGCGTGTAGTCGGCGATGCTGCCGGCGGCGACGTCGCGAACGACAGGCGGGAGCGGCAACCAGAATTCGGTCTTGGCCTTCATCGCGGCCGGCGGCCAGGCGGCGCGCCCCCAGCCGGCGTCGCCGAGCGGATCCTGCCCGAGGAAGTCCGATCGGCGGAGCTGCACCGTTGAGGCCCGCCGGTTCGCGGTCAGGCAGACCCACCACAGACCGAAGCGGATCCCGGGCGAGATCTTGTCCTCGGCGGTCCGGCCGGCGCAGTAGCGTTCATGCGCCGCCAGGACGGCGCCGATCGCCGCCACGTCCAGGTCGGCCTTGCGCTGGCGATGGACGCGCCGGCGCTCCTCGATCGCATGCATGGTGTCGGTATCCGGATCGCCGGCCGTCAGCCGCTCCCACCACCGGTCGACGCCCTCGACCAGGCCGGACTCGTCGGGCTTCTTGTCGGCTGCCCAGGTCATGGCGGCCTTGAAGTAGGCGATGTTCTTCTCGCGTTGCCGGTGGCTCTCGATGGCGTCGCGGGCGGCGTTGATGGCCGGCCGGTCCAGCTCGGCAAGGCGCTTGCCGTGCAGCGCGGTGAAGCTCGGCCTGGCGAAGGCGAGGCGGACGTCGTCGACCGTGCCCTTCGAGGGCGGCTTCATCCGCCGGTTGACCCAGCGCGGCTGCGCGATCATCGCCTGATAGGCGGCATCCAGCTCGGCCCAGGTCCATCCCCCGTCGGCGGAAACGGGGGTCTCGGGCTCGCCGTAGCGCCTCCCCGCCGCGCCGCTGCGCCGGCGCGGGGATTTTCGCCGGCGACGTCCACCACGCCTACCGGGCGGTGAGTTGGCTGACCAATCAGCGCGCGCTGTGGGGCAAAGAGGTGCTCCTCGTAGCCGGCAACCACGAGTATTACGGATCCATCCTGGAAGACGCCGCGGCCGAGATCCGCGACCGGGCGCGCCGGACCAACGTCAGGTTTTTGGATGCGACCGAAGTGCCGGTGATCGACGGCGTCCGCTTCCTCGGCTGCACGCTGTGGACCGACTACCGCTTCGATGCCGAGAGCCAGGCGCACGGCCTCCACGCCGGACGGTTCATGAACGACCACAAATTCATCCGGACCTCGGGCGGGGCCGAATTCCCGAAGCCGTTCACCCCGATCGAGGCCTATAAAAGACACCAAGCCGAGCTGCGCTGGCTGACCGATCGCCTCTCGGAGGAGCACGACGGCCCGACCGTGTGCATCACCCACCATGCGCCGCATCCGGGCTCGCTGCACCCGCGTTACGCCGACGCCGAGGCGATGAACGCCTCCTTCATCAGCGACCCGTCAGCCGCCATCGCCAGCAGTTGTTGATGCTCCTCCGGCGTCCACCTTCGGACCAACGGATAGCGTGATTGTGCCATTCGCCCGGCGTCCAGCAGTTCCAAATTGGAGGAGGTGCAAGCCATGATCGAGGCCAAGGACGCCGTGGTGTGGGTCAACGAGCGGATCAAGGAGGTCCGGGTCGTCGCGAATGGCGGGCCGGAGAACTGGCTGCCAAGGCCGTGGGGCGATCCTATCGGAGCGGCCTACGCTCAGTGGCAGGAGATGACAGACACCCAGCGCGCCCGGCTGATGACTGAGACCGCCATTGATCTGGCGATGGCCGGCTTCGATCTCGGCACCGTGCTGCGCGAGTTCGCCAAGGCCTCGATCACAACGTCCACCATCCGGGAATATTGAGGGGAGAGTTTGTAGTGTTCACCACACTGTTGGAGGGGTATCCCGATATAATCGGCTTACGATTTGGGAGGACGTCTACGACAGCATCCGCACGCCAACCGATGTCAAGACGATAACTCTTGTTTTTCCCAAGCATCACCACGGTAGCAATTGCAGATTGGATTTTGTCCATAGTGTACTTGCCATTCGGATCAATAATATCATTCCATACATATGTCATGTAGAGCTTTATGCGGTACGAGCCATCTGAAGCGCGTTTGCCTGGCTCCGCAAAACCGACGATATGAAAATCGCCGACGTCGCGATTCGTCCCATGCATCAATGCATATCCGGTCTTATTGCTATTTTCCGGAAATTCTGCATGAAATCTAAAGGAGAGGGGAATGCGAGCGGGCGAGTGCGTGCGGCATTCAAGGTCAGCGACCAATTTCTCGACGGCAGAAGCCAGCTGCACGTAAATTTGCCCTCGCAAACTCCTGTGCCTCATCATGTAGGCGTTCCAGAAAGGGTCGTCGCGAACCGACACCGGCGAACCATCGCCGTTCAGATAGGTCCCGAGTATGATTTCTCCGGCGTCATCCATCCCAGCGATTTTGGCGTAAGCGCCCACATAGATTCTGAACGGGTTGACCATCGCAACATCCTCCATCTTAGTTTCAAGGGGTATCAAGCCAATTGCGCTTCGCCTGTGATCTAGATCGCAGGGCAACCCAAATTTGTAGCGCCGCCAACCCCGGACCGACGCGTTCCGCAGGCCGGCCGGAGCGGTGCCCTCAGACTGGCAAACGTTGCTGCATGAATAAGTGGCAGCCATTGGCTCGAGACTGATTTTCCGAGCGCGTTCTTCAGAACGGCGGCTTCTGATCCCCTTGGGTCAAACTTCATATCGGCCTCCGCTCTCGCTGCTGCTGGCGGGGTGATCTGCGTTTGCAGCCGATGACATCTCTTTCGATCTCGGGCAAGACTTCTCTCAAAGGCAAAAAGCCTGGCGATCGGGAGGACCCCATGAGCTACCAGCACATCATCGTCGACGAGCCGCGTCCGCGCGTCCGGCGCATCACGTTGAACAGGCCGGAGAAGCGCAACGCGCTGAACAATCGCCTGCGCAGCGAAATCTTCGAGGTGCTCGAACAGGCCGATCGCGACGGCGAAGTCTCGATTACGATCCTGCGCGGCGCAGGGCCTTGCTTCTCCGCGGGCTACGATCTCTCCGCCGACAATCGCGTCGACCAGCCCTATCACTCGGCTTCGGGCCCGGGCCAGTGGTCACGCCACGTCGTCGAAGGCTGGTTCCGGATCTGGGATCTCGCCAAGCCCGTGATCGCGCAGGTGCACGGCTACTGCCTTGCGGGTGGCACCGAGCTCGCCACCGCCTGCGACGTCGTCTACGTCGCCGACGATGCGCAGATCGGATATCCGCCAGTGCGTCTGATGAGTCCGCCCGACATGCAATATCATCCCTGGCTGGTCGGCATGCGCCGCGCCATGGAACTGATGCTGACTGGCGATGCGATGTCCGGCCGCGAAGCTGCCGATTGGGGGTACGCGACGCGGTCGTTCCCGCTCGCCGAACTCGACGAGAAGACGCTCGATTTCGCCGAGCGCGCCGCCAAGGTGCCGGTCGAGCTGCAGCAGCTCAATAAGCGCAGCGTCCATCGCGCGATGGAAATCATGGGCGCCCGCGCTGCCATTCGCGCCGGCACCGAGATCCAGGCGCTGGCCTTCACCACGGAGGCGAGCAGGGCCTACATGGGCAGTTTTCGCCGCGACGGCAGCAGCGTTAAAGATCTCCTCGACCAGCGCGATACGACCTTCGGCGATTATCGAACGAAGAAGGAGTAGAGCGAGGGCTGTCACCAGGCGGCAGTTCGTAGGATGGGTAGAGCGGAGCGAAACCGGTCATCGCTCTTCCAAAAGAAAGCCAAAGGATTTCGCTGCGCTCTACCAATCCCTACAAGCTCCACGTGTGGTCGTAGAAGGCCGAGGCGGCACTTCCGCTGTCTTGTGGTAAGGCGCTGCACGGGACGATTGAGCGTGCTGTCACGCCTCATGCGATGGTCGCAGCGTCGAATTTGATTAGCTGCTTGACTAACAACATCGACCGTCCTCATATCGAAAAAAATCAGGCCAACGCGCCACTGGGACGGAAATGCTCGATTTCACGCAGCAATTGATTAGCGGCGTCGCGTTGGGGTGCGTCTACGGGCTGATCGCCCTTGGGTTCGTCCTGATTTACAAGGCGACCGAAGTGGTGAATTTTGCGCAGGGCGAAATCATGATGCTCGGTGCCTTCATGTCGGTCACCTTCATCACGACGCTTGGGCTGAATTACTGGTTGTCGTTCCTGCTGTGCGTGATCGCGATGGCGATCCTCGGCGCGATCATGGAACGGCTCGTGCTTCGTCCCATCCTCGGTTATCCGCAATTCTCGATCGTGATGGCGACGATTGGTCTTGGGCTCGTGATCCGGGCGCTCGTCGGCATCATCTGGGGCACGGACGATCTGCGGATCGAGACCCCATTCACCGACGGCGTCTTGACGGTCGGCAAGCTCGTCATCGCCTGGGACGCGCTTTCCATCATCGTTGCGACGGTGCTGCTCTGCGCCGCGCTCTACGCCTTCTTCCGCTACACCCGGGTCGGCATCGCGATGCAGGCGACGTCGCAGAACATGCTCGCGGCGTATTACATGGGCATCCCGGTCAAGCGGATGTTCTCGCTGATCTGGAGCCTCTCCGCGATGGTCGCGTGCGCCGCCGGGATCTTGCTGGCGCCGATCACGCTGGTCCACGCAAATCTCGGCTTTCTCGGCATCAAGGCATTTCCTGCGGCCGTGCTCGGCGGCTTCGGCTCGATTCCCGGGGCGGTCGCCGGCGGCATCACCATCGGCATCGTCGAATCCTTGTCCGGCTTCTATCTGCCTGAGGGATTCAAGGACGTCGCGGCCTATGTCGTGCTGCTCGCGGTGCTACTGTGGAAGCCGCAGGGCCTGTTCGGCCTCAACGCCGTCAAGAAGGTTTAAGGCATGGCGCACCATGTCCGCACCGGTTACGGCGACAGCGATCCGCTGTTCCCGTCAAAGGCCGCAGTGTTCTGGTACGCTGTTCTGCTCGCAGGGCTGATTGCTGCGCCCTACGTGATCGAGTCTTATTATCTCAGCCAACTCGTGTTCATCATGATCTACGCCATCGTCGGCGTGGCGCTGAATATCCTGTCCGGGCAGGCTGGGCAGGTCTCGATCGGTCACGCCGCCTTTCTCGCCATCGGCGCCTATTTCACCGCAGTGGCGCAGAAGCACGGCGTTCCGCTGGTGCTCTATCTCCCGCTCGCCGGTGTCTTCACAGGGATCGCCGGCTACCTTGTCGGGCTGCCGGCGCTTCGCCTGCACGGGATCTATCTCGCCATTGCCACGCTCGCCTTTGCCTTCATTGTCGAGGAGATCATCGCGCGATGGGAGAGCGTCACCCACGGCAATGAGGGATTGATGCTGCCGCCGCCGAGCGTGTTCGGGCTGAAGCTCGGCACCGAAGGCTTCTATTACCTCTGTCTGCTCGTCACCGTGCTGGTGATCCTCGCCGCCATCAACATCATCCGGTCCTCGACCGGACGCTCCTTCATGGCCATCCGAGATTCCGAGACCGCCGCGCGCAGCATGGGCATTGACACCGCGCGCTACAAGACCACGGCCTTCGCGCTATCGGCCGGCATCACGGGAATCGCGGGTGCTCTCTATGCGCACAAGATGTCGTTCATCTCACCGGAAATGTTCAGCCTGGCTGTCTCGATCGATTTCGTCATGATCATCATCATCGGCGGGCTGGTGAGCCTCCGGGGCGCGGTGTTCGGCGCGATCTTCATGATCATGGCCGATCCGTTGCTGATCATCCTCAAGGACAAGGTGCCGGTGTGGAGCGAGACCATTATGCACGGTCTGTTCCTGCCGGAGACCGTGACCCAGGCCGTTCAGACCGGCGTCCTTCGCGTCGTTAACGCGCCCGGCCTGAAGTCGCTGATCTTCGGCATCATCATCATCGTCTTCATCATCTACGAGCCGATGGGCCTCGACGGCCGCTGGCAGCGCGTGAAGGCCTATTTCAAGCAATTTCCGCTGGCGCGCCAACGCAGCGCGCGCCCACCCCGCATGTTCCTGAAGTCCGAGCGCCGATGACCTTCTTCGACGTCAAGAACCTGACTGTGAAGTTCGGCGGTCTCACGGCCGTGGACAACGTCTCGTTCGGGATTAACGAGGGCGAGGTCTTCACTATCATCGGGCCGAACGGAGCGGGCAAGACCACGCTGTTCAACCTCATCAGCCGGCTCTACACGCCGAGCGCGGGCCAGATCATCTTCCGCGACGAGGACGTCACGCGTCTTTCGGCGCAGCAGATCGCCGGGCGCGGCATCGCCCGTACGTTCCAGAACATCGAGCTGTTCGAGAGCGCCTCCACCTTGCAAAACCTTTTAGTCGGCCGACACCGGCACTCGACCACGCGGGCTTGGCAGGACATTTTCCGCACGAAGAAGGTTCGCGCGGAGGAAGTCGCGCACCGTCGCGCGGCCGAGGAGGTCATGGACGTGTTGCGGCTGCAAAGATACCGCGACATCACGATCGGCGCGCTTCCCTATGGCGTCCGCAAGGTGATCGAGGTTGCCCGCGCGCTGTGTGTCGGTCCGACGCTGCTGCTGCTCGACGAGCCCTCGTCAGGCCTCAACGTTGAGGAAACCAATGCCATGGCGGAGTGGATCCTGGAGATCAACCGTCGTCTCCGCGTCACCGTGCTGATGGTCGAGCATGACATGTCACTGGTCAGCCGCGTCTCCAACCGCGTGCTCGCGCTGAACTACGGGAAGATGATGGCGCTCGGCACGGCCGCGGAGGTCCAGGGCCACCCGGATGTCATTGCAGCCTATCTCGGGACATGACGATGGACGCGCAACCAATCCTCCGTCTCGCCAACGTCGAGAGCACCTACGGGCCGATTACCGCGATCCGCGGCATCAGCCTCGATCTGAGGCAGGGGCAGATCGTCACCGTGCTCGGTGCCAACGGCGCCGGCAAGACCAGCATTCTCAAGACCATCTCCGGCGTGCTCGATCCCATAAAGGGAACCGTCGAGTTCGAGGGGCGCAAGATCCGTTCGATGGAGCCGGACAAGGTCGTCCGGCTCGGCATCAGCCACGTGCCGGAGGGACGCGAGGTGTTTCCATTCCTCTCCGTCCGCGACAATCTGCGGATGGGCGCCTACATCCGCAAGGACAGCAAGACCATCGCCAGTGATCTGGAGAAGGTGTTCGACTATTTCCCGGTGCTGCGCGAACGGCAAAGCCAGATCGCGGGCCAGCTCTCCGGCGGCCAGCAGCAGATGCTGGCAATCAGCCGGGCCCTGATGAGCCGCCCGAAAGTGCTGCTGCTGGACGAGCCGTCGCTCGGGCTCTCGCCGTTGCTGGTGAAGGAGATCTTCACGATCATCCGCCGGCTCAATGCGGAGGAGGGAGTCTCGATTCTGCTAGTCGAGCAGAACGCCAAGATGGCACTGGAGACGGCGCATTACGGCTACGTGCTCGAGGTCGGCCGCGTGGTGATGCACGACACTTGCGCCAATCTGCTCCAGTCCGACCAGGTCCGCGAATTCTATCTGGGTATGCACAGTGAAGGTGGTCATGGCGGGCGCTGAAAACGAGGCACTCTCGGCACGTCTTGCCACGGCCCTCGCGGCGCACGGCACGGCGACCGTCATGCGCTCGAAGCGTTACGGGCTTTGGCAGCCGCTCAGCGGCACGGAGACCGCGACGCGTATCGCCGCGATCGCGCGCGGCCTGCGCGCGGTCGGTTTGCGGGACAACGACGTCGCGGCCATCTGCGGCGAGACCTGCGCGGATTGGGTGCTCGCCGATCTCGGCATCATGGCCGCCGGCGGCATTTCGGCGGGGCTCGACGCGGACGCAAATGGTGAGGAGCTGGCGCGGCTCGTCGATCTGTTCGGGGTCACCATTCTCTTCGTCGCCGGCGATGCGCATCTGCACCGGGCGCTCGGCATCCGGGATCGCTGCCCGGGATTGCGGCTGATCGTCCTCATGCACGAGCAATGGGATGACGGCGCGCGCGTGGACCACGTGATGACGCTGGCGGAGCTGCAGGCTCGCGGCGCGGGCGCCGAGACGCTTCCTGCGCCTGCCGCGGCCGCGATCACCGCGATCGTGATGACATCGGGCGTTACGGCCCCGGCGCGCGGAGCCCTGCTCACGCAGGCCGCGCTCGGCCGGCAGGCTGCGCGGGCCGCCAGTGAACTGCAGCTGAGCGCGTGCGACGAACGCCTCTCGTTGACGCCGCTGTATCATGTGATGGAGCGCGTGGTCGGCGTCTACGCCTCTCTGCTCGCGGGCTGTATCATCAATTTCCCCGAGAGCCGCGAGACCGTGCTCGCCGATCTCAGGGAATTGCAGCCGACCGTCGTGCAGGCGCCGCCGCGCGTGTGGGCGAAGCTGAAGTCCGGTGTCGAACTCGCTGCGGCGGAGGCGACGAAGTTTCAGCGCCGCATGGTCGCGCTGGCCGTGAAGCCCGGAAGCGACGGACCGAGCCCCATTCTCGATGCCTTGGTCCTGACGCCGGTCCGCACTCGCCTCGGTCTATCGCGGGCACGACTGTGCCTCACGACCGGGGCGCCGGCGCGCACCGATGTTGGCGCCTGGTTCGCGGCGATCCGGCGGCCGCTTACCGATGCCTATGGCCAGGCCGAATCCGGCGGGGCCGTGACGTTGGCTCCGCATCGCGGCACGCCCAGAACGCTCGATGGCGTGACGCTGGAGACGCTGGTATCAGGCGAAATCCGGCTAACCTCCGATACGCTGTTTGTTGGTTACGCGGGCGAGACTGAGAACGCGGTTCGCGACGGCTGGTGGCATAGCGGCGATGTCGTCCATGCCGGCCAGCTGCATCCCGCGGGACGTGCCGCGGATCAGCTCGACAGCGGCCCCGCATCGCTCAGAAGCGAAGCCGATCTCGTGACATCGCCCTACGTCGCCGATGCCTTCCTGCATCGCGATGACAAGGGAAGGGTGATCGCTGCGGTGTTGATGGACGCTGATTCCGTCATCAAGTTCGCGCAGGACAATAGCATTCCATTCACGCACTTCCTCAGCCTTTGCCGCTCCGACGACATCCGCACACTGATCGGCCGCGTGATCGCGCAGACCAACGCGCGGGCGCCCGTAAAAATCGACGATTTCACCTTGATCGAGCGTTCGCTCGGTCCTGGCGACCCCGAGATGAGCGCCATGCTCGTGCTGCGTAGACGATTGCTGCGTCCTAGAGAACATTCCGTAACAGCAAGCGCCATTTCACAGAGCGCATAACCGAGAACCCTGGAGGTATACCATGACTTCACGTTTCCTTTTGTCAGCCGCGATCGTCGCGCTCACGGGTTTGCCGGCGCAGCCCGCGCTCGCACAGTTCAAGACGCAGGGCGTTACCGACACGGAGATCGTGATCGGCACGCATATGGATCTCTCCGGGCCGATCAAGTCATGGGGCGTTCCTGCTTCCTCGGGCATGAAGCTCGCAGTCGAGCAGATCAACGCCGCCGGCGGCATCAACGGCCGCAAGATCAAGCTCATTCTGGAGGACGACAGCTACGATCCGAAGAAGGCCGTGCTGCAGACGCAGAAGCTCATCGAGCTCGACAAGGCGTTCTCGATCGTGTCCGCGATGGGCTCGGCCACGACGCTGGCGCCGATGCCGCTGGTGCAGGGCGCCGGCCTGACGCATCTGTTCCCGATCACGGCCGCCGAATTCACCTTCAAGATGGATCCGGCCAAGCCCGAGGACAGGCTGAAGTTCAACATGTTTAGCCCCTACTACGACACGATGCGCCTAGGCATCAAATACGTGATGGAGAAGAACGGCATCAAGAAGCCCTGCATCGTCTATCAGGACGACGAGATGGGGAAGAATTTTACCGATGCCTATTCCGATCAGCTGAAGGATTTGAAGGTGCCCGAGGCCACCCGCGTGTCGTTCAAGCGCGGTGCAACGGACTTCAACTCGCAGGTTGCGCGCATGAAGGCGGACGGCTGCGATCTCGTTGCGCTAGGCTCCGTGGTCCGCGAGTCCGTCGGCATCGTCACCGCCGCCAAGAAGCTCGGCTGGACGCCGCTTTACGTGGTGTCGTCACCGAGCTACGTGCCTGACCTGCACGATCTCGGCAAGGACGCCACCGAAGGCATTTTCGGTGTCGGCCAGACCGAGATTTTCTATCCAGATACGGCAACGGGCAAGGTGAAGGAGTTCATCGAAGCGTATCGCAAGATGTTCGGCATCGATCCCAATCTGCAATCCACCTCGGGCTATGACGGCGCCATGGCGTTCGCGTTCTATGCCAGCCTCGCCGGCAAGAACCTGACGACGGATTCTCTCATCGCTGCGATGGAATCCGGCAAGGTCTTCGAAGACATCTTCGGTGGCGCGCCGGTGTCCTTCTCCAAGGACAATCATCTCGGCGTGTCCGCCGCGACCATTGGCCAGATCAAGAACGGCCGCTGGGTGACTATCGCAAAGAACCAGTCGTACAAGAGCGAGAAGTAGACGGTTGAGAATGACGGCGATGCCTAAGCTCCAGGCATCGCCGTCGAGCTTAGTGCTCGGATGGGTAGAGCACTTGCGAGCCCATCATATTTCCGGCGGGGGGAAGCCGATGGAGGCCGAAACCGCCAAAGCCCAGACAGTCCCGCCGAGTAGGTGCGCTGCCAGGCCTGTCACTCCTAGTCGCCGGGCCACTTCATACCCTGTCATCTTCGCAGAAGAAGGCGGACTGAAACGCTGCGTATTGCCGCCTGGGATCGAGTGATCATGCCGCCGAGAGCCGACGAGGTTGAAGGTCGGCCCCAGCGTCGCGGCCGGGGCCTCACGATCGTACGCACGATCGAGGGCCGCGGGCCTATCTCGGGCGGACCGGTGCAGGACTGGCGGGTCGTCATTCAGCGGGCCTGATTGCTCAGGCCTACGCCGCACGGGCCCACATCAGCGCCAGCGGCCCCGGCGAAATGCCGGCCGCAAGCACGATCCAGCAGCCACCTGCCGTGTTGGGCCGGCCGGCAACCTAGTGGCCGAGGAGGCCGTGGGGTGCTGCGCGCCAAGTCAAAATCGCTGGAACAACACCATGAAGCGGAAGACCTGAGCTGGTCGAGGCCGTCTCGCGACTATCGTGCCCGCCGATCAAGCCCAGCTTCATTTCAGCCTTCGTCCACAGCCGCGGAACAGGTGGACAAGCCGGAGGCTCTGCATTTCGGAATCCCTGACCCGTGCTAACCGCCAGGAACGAGCCGGCGATCCGAAGGATTCGTCCCGGCAGGAGCAAGCTCGATGCTGATGACGAAGGAAAGACGGCCGGCGATCAGAACGCGGCGCGGATGGGCGCTCAGCGTGTTGCAGGAGGCGGGCGCCATCCACGAATGTGAGGAGCATGGCTGGGCAATGGACCGGGCCGACCCTCACGCCCGCGCCCGCGCGTTGGACATCGCCAGGCAGGAGCCTCCAGACGGCTTGTCTCCGGATCAGGCTGTCGCTGAGCTCCGCGGAGTGCTGGACTCGATCGGCGATACCTGCCCTGAATGCCCGCCCGACTGAACCGGACCAACAACCCACGGTCCGATGCCGCTGTCGACGATCAAGGGATCAGGGGTGCCGCCGTGGTGCCAAGATGCTCAGCAGCGGCAAGCACCCGGCCGGCGTGCTTTCGCCGCTGCTGCGCGAACTCTGCTGCGTCGACCTGCGAACGCACCTTGTAGCCAGCCGCCGTCAAGCGGGCGCACACGCGCGGAACTGCCGCATCAGTGGTGTCGTCAGATTTTGCCTCAAGGCCGATCAGTCCATTCAGATCGTCGATGAGGCGCAATCCTTCGCTTCGGAGCAGGATCGCCGGCGCTCGGCTCTCGCGGTCCTCGATCAGCAGTTCGAACATCAGCGCGAGGTCCAGCATGGCCCCGAGCGTTGCAGGCCAACCCGAGCCGACGCCAACCGATCGAAAGTAGATCAGGGATGGATGGGAAGCATGGCTCTGCAGGACGGTGGCGCACCAGTCCCGTCCTTTGTAAAGCACGCGCCTGATCTCCTCCGGAGAGTCGAGGTCGGCGTAACGCTCCAGCAGTCCGAGAGCCGAGGGCGGCTGACCCGCAGCCGTCGTAAGTTTGAGAATTCCGGCATCGCGGCGGGAAATACCCTCTTGTACCTGGAGGAGGTAAGTAACAGCCATTGTCAGGACCGAGAGGCCCGAAAGGCCGGCCAGGATGAGGGCCCAGCGGGCTGGGCCATGGGCCTCAATGCCGCTCAGTCCCACCGTGCACAATGCGCTTCCGACGATGAACAGTGCCTCCTGGAAATCGGCTGGCGGCGCGAACCAATCGCCCAGAGCATGCGCGATCAGGCCGAAGCCCAGCCACAGAAGGACCATCCAGATGAGGAAGGAGCCCATGAGGATCGCCGGCGCAAAGCTGGTGGAGACCCCGCTCTTGCCGCGGCGGGCCCACTTCCAAACCGGAAGCATGATGGTGAGCAGCCGCCGCGCCACGCGGAGCGCGCCTCGGCTCTCTCCGGGCACCACCACCGTGTCGAATACATCCCGAAGGGCGAGGACGACCAGGACAATTCCTGCGATGATCTCGACCGTCGGTATGATCATGGAACGCCGCCAAGCGGGATGTGCTCAAACTCGTCACAACTGGGCGCGTGGAGGATCAGCAATCCCGCCCAACAGGCCAGAACCGAGGTCAGGATCGATCCTGCGGAGATCCTTCTGCGGCTATCTGCTGGTCGGACCAAATGCATCGGCGCATTTTCAATTAACCAGCACCAACCGCACGGTGCCGTGGCCGTTCCTATGCGCAGCTGCTCGGACCTACCCTGTGCTCGGCCAAGCGCCCTCATCCGTGCTCAAGCTCTACTGGGTCGCTGACTTTATCTCAGATTGCAGTGGCGTCACCCGAGCACGAACTGAAGTCTTTATCAGATCCTGTGCAGGAGCTTCATCTCGGCCGCCAGCTGGAAACTTCGTTTTCCGGCCAGCGCCGTCGCCTCCCAAATCGCGCCGTTGGCCTCGCAGCTGCCCGAAAAGCCGATGCCCACCTCGTAACCGCCGAAGATCGCGTCGCGAGCCGCCGTGTGTTCCTGGTTGACGATTTCACCGCGCCAGCGGTTATCCGCCGAGGAGTAAGAACCGGGATAATAGAAGAAGGCGTCTCCGCCCAGCATGCGGCCGTCCTCCAGCAGCATCACACCCGTCAGTCCGCCGTCAATCCCATCGAGCGCGCGGATGCGCAGCCCGTAAAGGCCATTCGGGATGCCGCTGTCGCCGACCTTTCCTGGCGGCGGCAAACACTCCTCATCCAAGCTGGTCATCACGGCATGCATCACTTGATCGGGGAGCCGGACCGGGGAGGCATCGAAGTGATAGGAATCGCCAACCGCACGGCCGCGCAGGATCAGCTCGTCATCGTCCGCACCGTAGAGCTGCCGCACCTCGGGATTGAGGGCATGGCGCTGTCCGGCTACCCGACCGACGATCACGCCGTCGATCTCTTGGTAGCTTCCGACGTGGGCGAAAGCCGAGTTTCCACCCAGCATGCGGCCACCGCGCACATGCATGACGCTACGGTTCAGCACGGCACCGGCGCGATACTCGCATTTGTACAATCCGTCGAACAACACCCTGTCCCCGCTATGCGTAGCGTATTCTAGCCGGTCAGATCGTACGCGAAAAGGCGGCTCGGTGCCGCCTCGAGGCTCGCGCTGATCGTGTCGTCCCCATGGGGCTCATCTTGCGAGGAGCGAATCCCCGAAGCAGGCAAGCAGGGCGGCCGGGCCGGGATATACCTGGACGCATCCAGCCTGCCTCAGCGAACTCTCGGTGAAGCCGCCGCACAGCACGCCGACGATCTCGATCTTCGCTTTGCTCGCAGCTTCCGCATCGTAGGGGGTGTCACCGATCGCCACCGCATGGTGGCCCTCGACCCCAAGCTTCTTCAGGACCGCTTCGAAGATGTCGGGAGCCGGCTTCGATTCCTCGACGTCGTCCGACGAGGTCGTCACGTCGACCAGGTCGCCGATGCCCGCGATCTCGAGATACTTGGAAAGTTCATCCTTCTTGGCGGAGGAGGCGACGGCAATCCGGGCGCCGGCATTCCTCACGCGCCGAAGCAGATCGGGGACTGCCGAAAACGGGCGCACCAGCGGCAGATACTCGGACCTGAACCGGTTGCCGCGCCATTCCTCCATCTCCTTGCCATGGTCCCGCTGCGCGTCTTCGGACAGGAAGTGCGGGATCAGCTTGTCGCCTCCCTTGCCTATCTGCCCGCGAGCCTGCTCGAAGCCGACATCGTGGCCGAACTTCGCCATCGCTTCGTGCCAGGCGAGCGCATGGAGATCGACCGAGTCCAAAAGCGTTCCGTCGATGTCGAAGATTGCGGCTTTGGGCAATTCAGGATCCTCCCGAGCGTGAGCGTCCAAGCTTTGCGTACCATTCGGCGTAGGTCGTGTTCTTGGCCATGTGCCGGTTGAGATCGGGTGCGCCGTCTTCCCACCAAACGGGGCCTCTCTCACCGAGCCTCCGTTTGAACTCGTCCACGGCCTTGTGCGCGGCGGCCTCCGTCTTGAGGTCTGCGCTCCGCTTGGCGTCGCGGACCGCGCGACGGGCCTTCATCAGATGGCCGACGAGACTGGTCCGCTCCGCTTCCGAGGCCGGGCCTGGCCATGCGCCACAACCTGCCACGGACGACGAAGTAGCGACCGTCGGGCGTCACTGGATATTTCACGTTACATCAGGCCGACTTGCGCCGCGCCCCTGACGCAGGCTTCTTCGCCACCGCTTCCTTCGCCGGCTTCTTACCGGCGATCGGCATCAGCATCTCCTTCTGAGCCGCCGCAGCTTTCTTCGTCTTCTTGGCAGGCTTTTTCGGAGCCTCGGTCTTGGCTGCTGCGGTGCCGACGCTCTTGCGTAGCGCGTCCATCAGATCGACGACGTTCTCGCCTTTCGGCCGATCCTTCGGCACGATCGGCTTGCCGGCCCGCTTCTGATTGATGAGCTCGATCAGCGCGCTTTCATAATGGTCCTCGAACTTCTCCGGCTCGAAGCTGCCCGCTTTCTGGTTCACGATGTGCCTGGCGAGATCGAGCATGTCCTTGGTCACTTTGACGTCCTGGATCTCGTCGAAGTATTCGTGTTCGCTGCGCACTTCGTAAGGATAGCGCAGCAGCGTGCCGACCACGCCCTTGTCCATCGGCTCGAGCGCGATGATGTGCTCGCGGTTCGTCAGCACCACACGCCCGATCGCGACCTTGTCCATCTCGCGGATGGTCTCCCGGATCACCGCGAAGGCGTCGTGGCCGACTTTTCCGTCCGGACGGATGTAGTAGGGGCGGATGAGGTAGCGCGGATCGATGTCCGCCTTGTCGACGAACTCATCGATTTCGATGGTCCGCGTGGATTCCAGCGCGATCTCTTCGAGCTCTTCCTTGGAAACCTCGATGAACTGGTCCTTCTCGAGCTGGTAGCCCTTGACGATGTCCTCGTTGGGCACCTCGTCGCCGGTGTCGGCGTCGACCTTCAGGTACTTGATGCGATGGCCGGTCTGCCGGTTCAGTTGGTTGAACGAGATCTTCTCGCTCTCGGAAGTCGCCCGGTAGAGCGCCACCGGACAGGTGACGAGCGACAGGCGCAGGAAGCCTTTCCAGTTCGCGCTGGGGGCCATGGCTACGCAACACTCCAGGTACAGGGACTCGGACTTAAGACGAACGGCGCGACACAGTTCCGACACTACGGCCGCCGTCCACGCATATCCGTTCCTGGCCGCCCGCCGAGGCGCCATGGCGCACGCCGCGCAGCCTTGACTCCTGCGAACAAAATGAGAACATGCTTTTATGACCCGACCCGAGCAATCCGAACCGGCCACCTTCGAGGTGGAGGTCGCCGCCGACCAAGCCATTGCCGCCTGCGGCGGAGATGCGCGGGAAGCTGTGAAAGCTCTGCTTGTCGCTAACGGCTTCCTGGAGGCACAGGTCGCTGAGCTACGGGCCTCGGTTTCCGCCGGCTACTCGCGCCGCCGGCTCGACGTCCCGCGCGATCGGAAGGATTGGTACGACTGAGATGGCCGAGGTCACCTACTACGTCGCCTTGCCCTTCGTGGCCGCCGACGATGGCATCGCCGCCGGCGAGGCGACGGAGTGCTTCTCGGCCAATGCCGCCGTGATGCGTGCCGAGGCGCTGTCTCGCACGCCCGGCATCCTGGGCGCGGTCGCGTTCAGCCGTAGCGGCGATCCTGCGACCGGCGAGTTCGGAGACGCGACCGTCATTCGCAAGTTCGGCGACGTGCCGGCCGATCTCAGCGCCCTATGAGACTTCACTGGGTCCGGAACGAGATCGCCCGGAGCGCGGGCAGACCCGCGCCCAGGAGCGCGAAATTCAAATGCCGCAGCGGGTCGGCGTCGCAACCGCCTGAGCCGAGCTGCTGCTCTCGAGGATGCGGGCGAAGGTAGGCGATCTTTGCCGAGAGCGGGACGTGCTCCGGGTAGCGTCGACCGCGTGACCGGCGCCCCGCTCGGGGCATCTTCCGGCGCCTTGACTCGCCGGCCGGACGTACGGTGATGTTGCTGGGTGCGTCATGGAGCAACAATTCTATCCGGGTCTTGACCCTCGCCGAGAAGGCCGAGTCGTTCACCGTGCGGCACCTGCTGGAGCTCGCGACCGGTACGATGACAAGGGTCCCTCTGGATCCGGAGCGACCGACCCACCGCTGCCTGCGCCACGCACGCCGCCGCCATCCACCTTCTCCCGACCAGGCGGGGATGCGGCCCGAGCTGCTCGTCTGGATAGTGCCGCGGTAGGCTCGCGCTCGCCGGGGCCCAAGGAGCCCCGGCGCCAACCTGGATAGATTACTTCTGCCCGGACGGAGCTTGCGCGTTCGAGTTGTTCGGGTTGTTGCCGTTCTGCTTGTTAGCCTCATGATGGCCCACCACGCAGCCCGCCACCGCGCCGAGCTTGCCATGACCCGCCATGTGGCCGGCAACACCACCGACGATCGCGCCCTTGATGCACCCCTTCGCTTGCACCGGCGAGGCCAACGCCAGTGACAGCAGGCAGACAGCCGCAAAGATGGTCTTCATGATCTCTCCTCCGAAAATTCGACGCTCGTGATGGTCAAGTCGCAAAGTGAATGGCCGTTCCGCGGCCATTGTTCGTGTAGATCCATTTTGCTGCTGGTCTCACGTCACCCGCTCGGCTGCGCCTGATAAGCTCGGACGCCGCAAACGCCCGAGCTCATGCTGAGCGCACCGCGAGCATCTGAACTCGAGCTCGACACCGGGTGAAAGGTTTTTCGGCGGTTTGCGGCCATCCGCCAGGCGCCGCAGTTCGGGCACTTAACCGCAAGGTATCGGTTTCAAGCATCGTTGCCGTTCTCTGCCGCCCCGCTGGGCAACCGCGCCAAATCGGAGACGTTCCTGCGTGCTGCCAGACCTAGGAAAAGCTGCCGCGAAGAGCACGGACCGATGTTGCCTGGCTCACTGAACGGTCGCGGCGCTCAGACGAGAGGAGGGCGCTGCTCAGGAGCTTGTAACATTCGGTAGTCCGTCTACGATCCCGAAATGACAGAGCACAAAGCTTGCCCGAAATGCGAGGGGACCATGGAGCAGGGTTTCATTCCCAGCCTGGGGCGTGGGCAGTTGCTCTGGTTTGCGGGAGTGCCGCCCGCCACGTACCGCGAGTCGTTCATGTTCGGCAGGAAGGCGCTTACGGTGGCCACGTATCGCTGCTCGGCCTGCGGCTATCTGGAATCGTATGCGGAGGCCGGATCGCCCGAGTAAAGAGAGCGCTTCATGGAAACGATTGCTGGATCTACCGCCCTTGTGCTCGCAATGGTCACGGGGCTCGCGTTCTATTTCCGCTTGAAAATGACAGGCCTGCAGCGGCGACTTGTCACCCTGGAAAGAGTTGAAGCAAAGCTCGATTTACTACTGAAGCAGGGCGGTGTGAGCTATGAACCGCTGGGTGGTTCGACGGAAATAGAGGACGCGCTCAAAGCCGGCGAGAAGGTCCGCGCAGTTTCACTTTACCGCGCCGCGAACGGCTGCACGTTGGCAGAAGCAAAGGCAGCGATTGAAAGGGCGCAGCGGCCCTAACCATCGTCACGTCAGTTGCCTTATGAAGCGCTTCGGCGTGCCCTCCTAGCTGGAATTGGACTTCGCGCCCGCGGTAGGCGGCTCGGACGGAACGAATCAGCGCGACCGCGTTGAATCGCCATGTGTGCCGTGGCGTTGCGTCAGTCTCGTTCGGGAGTATCGCGCGTCCATGGCGCTGTCAAAGCTGCTATTCCTGGTTACATCGAGCCGTGTGATCCCACGTTGCGCGAGAAGCCACCGCGCGGCGAAGACTGGGTCTACGAGATCAAGGCCGACGGATTCCGCGCCCAGCTGCATCTGCGAGATGGTGACGCCAAGGTCTATTCGCGCACCGGCCTGGACTGGACCCAACAATTCACCTCGATCGCCGCGAGCGCCGACCTACTCAAGGCAAACAGTGCGATCATCGACGGCGAGGCCGTGGTGTACGGCAGTGGCGGCCTGCCGGATTTCCAGCAGCTCTGGCGGGAGCTCGGTCCCAAGCGCAGCGAACGTGTGCGCTACCACGCGTTCGATCTCCTGTACCTCGACGGCTATGACCTGCGTGGCGTCGCGTATGAGGATCGCAAGCGCCTGCTGCAGCGGCTTCTGAAGGACGCACCGGAGACATTCATCTATGTCGAGGCGCTTGCGGCCGACGGCAACCTGATCTTCGACAAGGCGTGCAAACTGGGCTTGGAAGGTCTGGTCGCCAAACGGCTGGGCGAGCCGTACCGCTCGGGTCGGCAGGAGAGCTGGATCAAGCTCAAGTGCAAGAAGAGCGAGACCTTTCCGATCGTCGCCTTCGTGGAGAAGCTTGGGGCGCGACCGCGCAAGGTCGCCTCGCTCTACGTCGGCCGGCGCCAGAACGGCAAGCTGCTCTACGCCGGTAAGGTGCGTACCGGCTACACCGAGACGACCGCGCGCGAATTGCGCGAGCGGCTTGATCCGTTGATCCGCAAGACTTCTCCGCTCGATATGGCCATCAAAAAGCCGAAGGCGACCTGGGTCGACCCGACCCTTGAGATTGAGGTCCAATATGGCGCCCTGACCGATGATGGCCTGCTCCGCGAAGCCGTGTTCAAGGGTTTTCGCGATGATCTTGCCGTGCGCAAGGTCAAGGCGCCGCGACTGGTGCCCTCGGTGGCCGGCCGGCCGAAGCTGGGTGTCCCCCGAGAGAACATCCTGCAGCTCCTGCCCGAAGCCGTTGCTCCCTCCAAAGAAGAACTCGCCGAGTATTGGACCCGGGTCTGGAAAAAGGCGCTGCCGCACCTCGGGCATCGTCCGCTAAAACTCGTGCGCCACGTGCACGGCACGACCTTCTATCATAAGGGGCCGCTGCCGAAGGACATTCCGGCCGCCGTGCACCAGCTCCGTATTCAGAAGCGCGAGGGTGGCCAGGGAACGCGCCTGTGGGTCGACAGCCTGGATGGTTTCCTTGGTCTGGTCGGGATTGGGGCCGTCGAACTGCACCCTTGGAATGCGACGGTCGAAGACTTCGAACGTGCCGACCGCATCGTGATCGACCTCGATCCCGGAGAGGGTGTCGGCTGGAATGCCGTCGTGGAGACCGCGCTCGATCTGCGTACGCTGATGAAACGCGAGGGTTTTGAGACCTGGCCCAAGCTCACCGGCGGCAAGGGAATTCATCTGATGGCGCCACTGCATCAGCCGGTGCTGCACGACAAGGCGCATCGGATCGCGCATCAGCTGGTGTCCGCCCTCGCAGCGCGCCATCCGGACCGCTACCTCCTGTCCGCCCAGGCAAAGCGCCGCGATCGCATCTTCCTCGATTATCTGCGCAATGGCCGCGGCACCACCGCGATCGGTACCTATTCCCCACGAGCACGCGATGGATTTCCGATCGCAGCGCCCGTGACCTGGAAGCGCATCGAGAGCGGGATCGCGCCGGACGCCTTCACCATGGACAGTCCATTCCGCGCCAGGTCGACGAGGTGAGCGACATGTCGGATGCATTTGATCGATGGGTGGAATGGTGCTCAAAGCCACCGGGCGACAGGCGCGGCATTCCTGCCGAACTCTACGCCGCGGTGATGTCCCTGCCTGAGGCCGATCATTCCGACCGGCAGAGGGTGAACGAGGCCGTCCGCCACCATGACGAGGCTCGCCGCGAGGGAAGAACCGTTTGGCTCTACCTCGACGATTACCAGGACGGCAGAACGCACGCGGCAGGCGAGCCCGGATGGATAAAGGTATTTGCGTCTGCGAGTGCCGCCGACGCCTGGCTCCAGGACAATGACCCCGAAGGCGTTGCATGGGAATACGAAGTGGAAGTCGGTCCAGTCGAGGGATCGGTGTGGCTCTGCCAGTCCGACCCGGTGTCCAGAGCCATCGGTGAGCCCGATTGGATCAAGCTCTTTGCCTCGAAAGAGCGCGCGCAAAAATGGCTTGAGAGCAACGAGCCGAATCGCGACATTTGGCAGTACCCTGTTCAGGAGTGACGCGGATGAGTGCGTTCGTTGACAGCTCAGTCTGGTTTGCCGCCACCGCCAAGCGGGACGCTCAGAATGGGCGTGCCAAATCGATCCTCCGGAGCATCGACCAATACCTCACAGACTTGGTGCTGGTCGAGACGTGCCAGCTTCTAAAAGCCCGATTTGGCCGCGGTGTGGCGGAAGTCTTCTGGGAGCGGCTGCGCGACAGCGGAGTTCGGATCGAACCCATCGTCCGCGTCGATCTGGAGGCGGCTTCGGAGATAGGGGCGCGCTTCCCGGACGAGAGTTTTTCCTTCGTCGACCGGACGAGTTTTGCCCTGATGGACCGCATGGGGATCACGTGAGCAGCGACCTTCAATCCCGGCTTCGCAGCGTACCGACCCCGCCGCGGTCGCAAGCGACCCTTCCAGATCCTGAGCGAGGGGCACAGCGAAGTTTTCAAGGGGCTCAGACAAGCGCTCCTTGATCGCCGGCCCGTTCACGTAAGCCCTGACGGCAAGTGCCACCAGACGGTCTGCCCCTACATCCCGGGACATGCCGCCGGGGAGGAGGGCGCATTCGTCCTCCTCGTGAACGCGAGTTCGGGCACGAAGTGTCCGGCCGACGCCAGGTGGATCTGCCTTAGGCTGTCAAAGATCGACGACGTTCGCTTTGCCGATGAGGCCTGGATCGAGCAAGATTACCCCGGTCCGGTGCAGAGGTGTGTCGACCAGGTGCACTTCGAGGCGGCGCGACTACCACAGCTTCTTGGATAGCGTCGGCTGAGGGGCTGTGCTCATGAACGTCGGCTCCACATGCCAAAGCGGAAGAACCCCGCTGAACTTGATCGGCGGCTCGTGACCCGTTGCAGACGAACCGTCTCTCACTCAAAATCGCGCTGTTCCAGCGTCTAAACCAAGTTCGAGGCGTCCGGCCGTGACGTATATTGAAGGATTTAAAGCGACGTGCTTGGTGGCGGCCTGCACATCGCGAACGGCGCGTTCCAGTGCGCTGGTTTCGAAGATCGAGCCTGCGCCGGCCTCCGTCGCCACGCTGTCAACGATGCGACCTGCGGTCTCGCCCGCATGGGCTGCGGCCATCCGCAATCTCAGGCGCGCGTCGACGAGGCGATGGCCGCCAATATCAGTCGCAGTCATCAGCTCCGTCATCGCCTCGAGAAGGAATGCTCGTGCGGAGTTATGCAGCGTCTCGGCGCGACCGATCACTGCCTGCACGACTTCCCGATCGCGCATGAGACCGGCAGTCCCGAGCCGCCCCTTGTTGCCGCCCGCCAGCTTTGCAAAGCTCTCCATGGCACCCCGTGCGATGCCCAGTGGCACCACTGCAATCGTCCAGGCGAATGATGAGAGAGCTGGAATGCGATAGAGCAGCCCACCTTCAGCGGGTTTGTGGTCAATAAACGGATGCATCCATTCGGCAGGAACGTAGGCATTGTCGACTTCCCAGTCCGAACTTCCGGTGCCGCGCAAACCTGAAACGTGCCAAGTGTCGTGAATCGTGACCTGCTTTCGTTCGAAATAACAGCAGAAGCGCGGCTGGTCAGGCGCCTGATTTCCGCCCATTGTCACCAAACCCATGAAGTGGGTGCCATGCGGTGCGCCACTTCCGAACGGCCATCGTCCCGAGACGCGGACTCCGCCATCGGCAGGCATGGCGGTCCCTACGGCCCCCGTTGCACTCACGATAAACGTGCGGCGGTCTTCGAACCAGCGGCACACCACTGCAGAAGGCAAATAGCCCCCGACGCGGCTCATACCGCCTCCATTGCCGACCAGCCAGCCGACAGCTCCGTCGAGCGCTGCTGCGCGTTCTACGACGCTCATGAAGGCGAGCGGCGACAACTCAGGGCCGCCAAGCGATGCGGGTAGCCAAAGCCTGAAGAACCCTCCATCGGCCAGCGCTTTAACAACGTCTTCATGCAGTTGCCGTTCACGATCGAATGCCGCCCGATGTTCGGCAATCAACGGCTGGATATCTTGAAGAGCCTCCAGAAACGGGGCTGCACTGTCATCTTCCCGCATAAGTCCATAGTCGGCATTTGCTTCCGGGGGGCAAGTCTGAACATTTCATGTTCAGATGAGATGATTTCATCTACGTTGTCCGAATGCGAAAGTTACCGCCCTTGACGGAGTTGCGCGCCTTTGAGGCCGCGGCACGTCATCTGAGCTTCAAGCATGCAGCAGGTGAACTTGGCGTCACACCGACAGCCATCAGTCATCAAATCAAGCTTCTGGAGCAGCATTGTGGTCGCCCGCTATTCCGTCGCCGGCCGCGCCCGCTGGCGCTGACCTCGGCAGGCAGACAGCTGTTTCCGGTCGTCCGTGAGGGATTCGGAAGATTTGCCGAGACACTTTCCAACATCAAGAGCAGCCACGCGGGCCGGCATCTGCGCATCACGGCGACAAACGCCTTTGCCGCCCGCTGGCTATTGCCACGGCTGCAGTCTTGGCGGGCGGCGCATCCACGGCTCAAGCTTGACATTGTCGGCACCGACGCCGTGCTCAATCTCGAGTCGGACGAAACCGATGTTGCGATCCGCTACGCTCTCGGGCCACCGGCCGATGGAAATGTTGTCGAGTTGATGCGCGACACCTTCTACGTGGTAGCAAGCCCAAAGCTCGTGGACACGCGAGCGACGAAGATGCGGCTGGTCGATCTGGCGCGACTTCCGCTCATCGAGGCTGCATGGCCGCCGGGCGATACACACGCGCCGACGTGGCAACGCTGGCAGCGGGCGGCACTCCCCTTGTCCAAACGCAAACTTGCTTCGCTTGTGAGTTTGCGGTTTCAAGAGGAACTTCACGCCATCGAGGCCGCGATCGCTGGTCAAGGTGTGGCGATCTGCAGCGATGTCCTGGTCGCCCCCGAATTGGCGAGCGGCGTGCTCGTTCCGGTATCGCCGGTCACTCTGAGTGGCTATGGATTCTACATCGTCCATCGCGCGGGTGCCGGGAATGGTCCTACCATAAGGAAGTTCATCACTTGGGCCCGGGCCGAGGTCTAATTCGGCGCTACGTACACGGCAATCACCGCTTGTAGGCCCGGTGCCGCCTTTGCTTACTGGGCCGCAATGTCTGCCGTCCAGGAGATTAGCCGATCCCAGCACTCAAGTCGGTGCGGAAGTCAACCTGTGACCTGTTGCGGACATTTGGGCAGGCAAGCACGTGGGATCCACGGTCCGGCTTCTTGCGGAGAAGCCCGCGGCATGTCGGCTCCTAAGCTTCAGCAACCTTGATGATTTATTGCGCCTCTCCGGGGATGAGTCGACCAATAGCATTCTGGTTTCGAGGGCATCTCGGCCCGTAGGAGACTTATGCGACGCTCAAGGACTGCTGGGTCACCGGGGCGATACAAACCTGGTGGCGCTGCGGACCCACTCAGCGTGTTGGCGGCGCATTCGCCGCCGCTCCTCCACCTCATATATTATCCAGACAAGACACGCGCCCAAGCAAGTAACGAGGCCGATGAAGCATAAGACCTGCTCTCCTGCTTGCATGCTCAGCGCCGCCCCAGCGAGACTGCATGGAGACGTGCGCAATCGTCGAGATCGACAGTCGCAATCTCATCTTGGATACACAGGGGCCCCATGCCTCGGAGCAGATCTAATGGCTCCGGTCCGGCTATCTCCATGTTCATGACAAGCCTCCGGCAGCCGCGCCGTCTCGCTTCGAACGCAACAAGCTGGAGCAAATGGCCGTAGATCGTGATCCTGTCGTCTGTATCCCCTCCCGCCAGTGCCAGCTCTATGCTATCGCGGCATGGGTGGAGTTCAGCGACAGCTACCAGGCCATCCGGCGCCAAGCAGCCGACTACGAGAACTTCTCTTTGGGCTAGTTCACGGCAGTAGCGGGCAATCGATTCGTCCGACACCGCGGCACCGAAACGCGCACGCCTCTGATCGAAGCAAAATGCAAGATAGAGGGGGCAAAGCAGCCCCACAAGCTCGGCGGCGGACAACGACCGAAACGAACGGGAGCCGGCAGCCGGCGTCAGAAATTCAACGGCATTTGAATTCTTCATGGCTTGTGCCCAATGGTTCAAGTGCGAGTCAATAAATTGATGTCGCTAACTTCGGGTTCGGATTCCGTCTGGAGTGGAGCGCGGGGTGAGAGTGGAATCCTCTCTGCAATGCAAGCTGTTGAATAGGCCGCTTCTGCCGCAGCTGTTGTGGCCTCCTTCACAAAAGCTGATCACAATCCTGTTGGGACATTTTTGCGCACCCGCGTTCTGCCGGGCCCACTTAGGCAGCGCTGCTGAGCGCGATGCACAGTTGCGTGTAGCAGGTGATGAGAACCGTCGTGCGGACGTTCCGGATTGGCAAGCATCAACCGCATTGTGCGGGCTCTCCTTGGTTCAGGCATGGCTTCGAGGTGCTATGATCGCGGAAGCGCGTAGCGAGTGATCAGGCGGGCTCGCTTGCCGCAACAGGTCGCGAGCAGACCAACTTCGCCTCAGGCCGCTCCTGCGAAGCGGTCCTTTGGCTTAGGGCGGCATGGCGTCTCCGGCCGCCGAGAGCGTGTGCATTCAGAAGGAACGCCGAAATGATACGTGGCGATCGCGACACGAGGTCGGCTTGAACGCCATGCAGTTCTATTAGTTCGCAACAAAACTCACGGGACGAAGGCCCTTGTGATGGCCGTCGATCGGTGGTGTTCCGGCAAAGGTCGCAATGCCAATTGCCAGTCCCATCACCATCATGAGGAGCCATAACAGGGAAGGGCGATGCATCGCGGACCTCGGGAGAAGATCGTTGCAAATTCGCGCACCAAGTAGCCTCTGATGCGTCTCACTAGGTCATCGTTAGA
Source organism: Bradyrhizobium sp. URHA0013 (assembly GCF_000518345.1). Classification (NCBI taxonomy): domain Bacteria; kingdom Pseudomonadati; phylum Pseudomonadota; class Alphaproteobacteria; order Hyphomicrobiales; family Nitrobacteraceae; genus Bradyrhizobium; species Bradyrhizobium sp. URHA0013. Next base: position 27,359 of record NZ_JADK01000015.1, read on the forward strand.
GATACGACAGTTCAAAGGCGAGAAGAATTCGGCAGGGTGCATCTGATTGAGTTGCCACTTAGGACGTGTTCGCCCAATTCATCGGCACTTCGCCGCCAAAGTGAGCAAATACATTTATTCCGAGTGGGTTTGGGTGCGGTGAACAGGGATCGGTTCCGCATTTCGTCACCCGCGCGGGTGACGTCCTATTCTGTGCTTCAGTTATTATGAAGAAATCAGAGCAAGCCGAATTGAATCCTCGGTCGTGAATTACTTCACACGCATCTCGCGGCAGGAAACCTAAAGTTGGCGTCGACGGATGTGGTGCGGGCGCCTGCATTGCAGGGAGAAATTACATGCAGCCTGTTGACGAGAGGACAGCGTTCAGTTTCGCCGGTAGGGGATCGACCGCGATTATTCCAGCGCTCTGTCTATTTCTCTTCGCCACGAACCTTGCCGTTTCCCCTGCCGGCGGTTCTTCGGTGGTTGCCCCGACGATCGTGCTGTTGTCGGCCCTGGTCTCGAGCATCGCAGGATTTGCCTTCTCGCCCATCGCTGGCGCGTTTCTTTTCTACGCGATGAAAGAACCTTTGTCGGTGATTCAGATTTTGCTGGTCGCCTCGATCTCACAGCAGCTCTACTGCCTGTGGCGCTTGCGCGAGAACATCCATCTCCGCGATTGTTTTCCATACCTTGTTGGCAGCATCGCTACCTTGCCACTGGGGTTATTTCTGCTCTTACGAACGCCTGCATCAACTTTCCTTCCGCTGCTTGGATTGCTGTTGATCTTCTACGGAGCCTTCTCTGCACTGAAGCCCTCCTTGCCGGCAGGTAACAACCCGGTTTGGGGACGGGTCACGGTCGGCGCTCTCGGTGGCATCACCGGGGGCATCGCCGCATTTCCTGCCGCTTTCGTCACCATGTGGTGCCACATTCAGGGGTTCGACAAGCATCGGGCGCGTTCCATTATCCAGCCGTTCATTCTCGTCAATCAGGTCTTGTCGCTCACGGCCTTGCTTCTCCTGAAGCCTCCGAACGTCATGGCGCTCGGAACTCTGCAATATGCGGCTCCTGCCGTGTTGGGCGCATACCTCGGATTGATGATCTTCAATCGTGTCGAGACCTCGACGTTCAATCGTCTTGTGGGTCTGTTTCTTATCTTCGCGGGGTTCAGTTTCATTAAGTCGTTCTAGCGCTGATGGAGGGTCAACATGCAGAAGTCAGTCTATGGCTTGAGTACCGGAGAGCGTCGTGTCGTACGCAAATGGCGGCTTGCGGTGTTCGGCTTCTATGGATCACTCCTGGCAATCATCGCGCTCTCGGCTGCCCTGTCCCATCGAGAGGTGGAGGTTGCGCGCGTTGACCCTCCCGCGCAACTGCAACAGAAATAGCTGACCCAATGGCAACCATGGAAGAGATCCTTGACCTGATCTACGATGCGGGCGGAGATCACAAACTGTGGCCGGCCGCTCTGTCCGGCATCGCAGACCTCACCCGAAGCGAAGGCGGCATACTGTTTGGTCAATCGGTCGCCGCCGAACAGGTCTACTTTGATTTCAATGGTCGATTGAACCAGGAATGCAACCGCGCTTATCAGGAGCGTCACATGCAGAATCCCTGGTCTGTCGCGATGGAGGCACAACCCGTTGGTCAGCTAGTGCTATCGGACGAGGTTTTGGAGTTGGGCAGGCTACGCAACTCGGGATTCTACGATGATGTGCTTCGTCCGCAGGGCATCGGGCACAATGCCATGATCGCGCTCGCTGCGAGGGATGATTTCCGAGTCGCATTCAACATCTGTCGGAGCGAGCGCAATGGCGAGTTTGGATCGGTCGAGCGAAGGATCTTTGAGGCGCTCGCGCCGCATCTGCGCCGGTCGGTCACGCTCGGCTTTCGCCTGACCGCCTATCGTGCACTACGAGACGCAGCGTTCGAGCTGGTGGAGCAATTGGCGGACGGTGTTGTCGTCGTGGGGCATGGCGCTGACGTCTTATACGCTAACGAGATGGCCCGTTCGCTGGAGGCTCAGGGGACATTGAAGCTCAAGCCGATTTCCACCTGGTCGGCACCGCATTCCAGGCGTCTGGCCGGTCTCGTCAGGTCTGCCCTGGCCGGCGGCGCAGGCGGCACTATGAGCGTTCCATCTCATGACAGGTCGCGCCTGCTTAGCATGGTGGTCGCCGGCCTTCGAAGCCGTGAGTCAAGCGTGCTCCGAGAGGCGCACATTCGTGGTGCGGCATGCGTTCTCTTCGTCATCGATCCTCTCCAAAGGAGGGTCATCGGAACGCAACATCTCATCGACGCCTACGGTCTGACCAGAGCCGAGGCGCGCGTGGCTGCTTCGGTGTTTTCCGGAGGCCTGGCCTCAACGTCAGCGTCTGCGTCTGCTCTTGGCCTGTCGGCCAATACTGTAAAAACGCATCTAAGAAGGATCTTTGCGAAGACAGGCACGAAAGGACAAGGTGAGCTCGCCGCGTTGCTCGCCGCCCTTGGCATGGTGAAGGCGCAGGGCGGCCGCGGAGATAATGCCGATGAACGAAAACACTGAAGTGCAATGATCAGAAGAGGGGAGTCGTAACTGACCTGGTCCGTCATGGTCGGCAGCTGTTTGCTCACTGTGACTTGCTGCTCGCGTCGGAGGTGCCAAGTCTTTGTTACCGTCTCCTCGTTTGCTTTGCTGATGATCTACTTAGTACTTTTGCAGAGGGGCTCATTATGAGATCGCTTGCGCTATGTTTGCTGGCAACCGTGATGCTCGCGGGACCTAGTGTCGTTGCACAGAATGCTAGTCCTGGATCTCCATCTGATCGGCTTCCGGCCTGGGCCTTCTTGTGGGACCCGACAGTCAAAGTACCCCCGCCCGATGACCAACCCAATCAACTCGTCGGCAGCAGCGCTTCATTCAGCTGGAAGCAGGCGCGGGACCTTTTTTTCGCGCCTGATTGGCATCCGGATGATCATCCGGCGATGCCGGAAATAGTCGCGACGGGGCGCAAGCCGGAAGTCCGCGCTTGCGGATCGTGCCATCGCGTCGAGGGCACTGGTGGTCCTGAAAATGCAAGTCTCGCGGGATTGCCGGTCGGCTATTTGGTCCAGCAGGTGGCTGACTTCAAAAGTGGCGCCCGAAAGATGTCGGGGCCGGAGAGACCTTCCATACAGCTGATGATGGCGTCGGTTAAAGCCATGACTGACGACGAGGTGTACGCTGCCGCCGAGTATTTTGCTGCGCAGAAGCCCAAGCAGATAATCAAGGTCGTCGAAAGCGAGAGCATCCCGAAGATAGGGGCGTCACGCTTGTTTTACGTCAAGAGCCCGGAGGGCGGCTCCGAAGCTCTCGGCCAGCGTATTGTCGAAGTGCCTGACGACGCAGATCAGTTCGAGCTTCGTGACTCACGCGCTACTTTCACCGCGTATGTGCCGGTTGGAAGCTTGGCGAAGGGCGAAACGCTCGCGAAGACCGGTGGAATGGGAACGACGGTTGTTTGCGGCAGCTGCCACGGTCCGGAATTGAAAGGCATTGGCTTGATTCCGCCGATTGCTGGACGCTCGCCAACCTACATCGTGCGCCAACTCCATGAGTTCCGCAACGGGGGGCGGGTGGGAAGCGCAAGCTCCCTGATGAAGCAGACGGTAGAAAAGCTGTCCGAAGGCGAGATGATTGCGCTGGCGGCCTACGTGGCGTCGCTATCGCCTTAATCCAAGCCGCCTCTGCAGAGAATGAGGTCCGCTTCTGGCCGTCGCGCGTTTTCGCTGCACTAGGTATGCAATCGGCGGCTTGTGACTCATAGCTATCAGCGCCGACTTTTGGGGGAGCACACCTCAGGAAGTTGAAACGTCGCAACCGGGGAGTGTCTTGCAATATCCCGCTCTCTTGCTACCGCGCTGCAGACCGGCCGAGCAAAGATGTACGGAACTGCGTCGCTCGGCATTCGGGTCGCATTAACGATGCGACTGGGAATCAAAGGTCAACGTGCACAGTGGAAACTCCGATTTCAGCAAGCGGGTCCATTCTGCTCCTCGAACAGGACATCCGGGCCGTGCCGAAGTTTGTCTCGCGCAGCAGGTCCGCGCCATTGCCGCGACGGCCGATCCTTTCACCCGCCGTCGCCTGCTGGATCTTGCCAAGCGGTACGACTCCAAGGGCGGCACCGCGCGATCCGGAACGACGGAGCGGCCGCTGCCAACGCCGCGCACGACACCGCTTGGGTCGATCTTCTCCGGACCCGGCGAGGCCTGACGCGAAACCGTCGTTCCTGGTGTTGCCGCAGGTCGCCCCGGCCCGAGCGCGGCCGCCCTCCCGCCGGGCGCGAAGAGAGCCGCCGACGGCCGCCTCCCGAGGACCCAGCTCGCCTGCCCAGCCCGTGGTTCTGGCCTCATCAGCGAGGATTTGAGGTCGTAGACGGGTGCGGCATCGCATTTCGCCCTGAACGCGATCCTAGCGGAAGGGGGGTCGGAGGCGGCGTTGTGCCTTGCACCGGTGACGAGCTGCCGCGTAGGCCACCCTTCCGGCACGTTGTGCTCGGCAGCCTAGAGTCAAGGCAGTCGACGCAGCCCGGGGCGCAGGAGCGGTCGCGACGCCGGCCCGCTGCTTCGCCTTCCCGAGCCCGGAGCTGCCCCCGCACGCGGGCGATGTCGTTCCGGACCCAATGGAGTTTCAGAGGGTGCTGAGATCGTCCGACACGTCGCCGAACTTCCGGATCAGCGGGCGTCGCTGAAGTCGGCGCTGGACGGATCTCCGGTCTGCGAAAACGCGTTGCGCCGGTATGGCCCGGCCGGCGGGAGAGCGTCTCCGCCCGGATCACCGCAGCGTTGGCGCCCAGGCCCACCTAGCCCAGAACTTCGCCTATTGGCCCACCGGCGGTGTAGAGGACCAGGTGAGGTCCGCTCAATGAGGCAGGGCGGACTAAATTTGCTCAGGTTGAGTTCTTCGCATTTTGGCTGCGCTTATTCGCGTGCGATCACGGCATCCAGCCAAGCGCAATTAAGCGCTGGTACGCGTGGATCGGCCACGCGCACGCCGCGGGCTGCCGCATCGAGCCGCATGTCACGCAGGCGCTTGCGCTGTTCCTCCGGCATGTGGAGGCGCTCATGGCCCCACAGCGACGGCCCATCGAAGGTCTCGTGCGGCTGCCAGGTACCGGGATCGATGATACGTGCGCCCCAGCCGTATTCGATAAAGAAACCGGACGGCGTATTCACATAGAACGAGGTCATGTGGTCGTTGGTGTGCCGGCCCAGCGTGTAGGCGATGCGACCGTCGTCCAACTGCGCGAGGTCGTAACCCTGCCCGACATCGTCGAGACTGCCGAGCTCCACCATGAAGTGATGCAGGGCCTTCCGCCCGGAGCCGACCATCGCGAAACTGTGATGGCGGCCGTTGACGTGAAAGAAATAAAGCCCGTAGGGCTTCAGTCCGAAGTCGGAGACGTGAAAGCCGAGCACGTCGCGGTAGAACGGCAACAGCGATTCGACGTCGTCGACACTGAGCACCACGTGCCCCATGCCGAGCGCACCGGTGCGAAAACCCGAGATCGGCCGTCCCGGCTTAAACGGTTCGGTCGCAAGCTCGGGCTTGCAGAAGGCCTCCAGCCGGTTGCCGGCGGGGTCCGCGAATACGATCAGCTCGGCCACATGCCGCTCGTCGGCGATCGCACGCGACCCGCGTGTCACCTTCACGCCGTGCTTCTCCAGCCGTCCGGCGAGGCGGTCGAGTCCGGCGGTGGACGGAACCTCCCAGCCCATCACCGCAAACCCGGCATCGCTGCTGCCGTCGACGATCAGGCGCTGCTTGCGATCGTCCATGCGGAAGGCGCGCATCTTGCCGCCGCAGTCGACCTGCTGCATGCCGAGCAGCCCGGTGGCCATCCGGCCCCACTGGTCCAGCTGCGACGAGCTGATTCCGATATACCCAAGCGCGGTGATTTCCATCGACGTCCTCCCGAAGGCATCGCGTCTGCCGCACTGCGGCGAACTTGATACCGGCCGCGCGCGCTCCTACGGTGGCGCCCCGCAATCGCTTCGCGTTCGCAAAGACGATAATCGCAAGGCCGCAGGCCACAAGGGAGGAAATACCAAGTGTCCAAGGAGCGGACGCGGAACGGTGGGCCGCGGCAGTCCGAGGGCGTCCGCGCCTTCAAGCGTGGGCTGGACGTGCTGCGCGAAGTCAACCGCTCCGGCGGCATCCGCGCCGGCGACGTGGCCCGCGCGCTCGACCTTCCTCGCCCGACCGTCTACCGCCTGCTCGAGACGCTGGAAGAACTGGGCTATGTCGCCCGCAGCGCCAGCGACGACCGTTTTCGCGTGACCCGGCGGGCGCTCAGCCTTGGCGACGGCTACGATCCGGGCGTGGTGATCTGCCAGGCGGCGGCACCTTTCCTCACCGAGCTTAGCAAGACGCTGGTCTGGCCGGTCGATCTCTCGACTTACGAGAACGCTGCGATGGTGGTGCAGGAGACCACGCATTCGCGCAGCCCGCTCTCGATCGACCGCGGCATGATCGGCAAGCGCCTGCCGATGCTGCGGACCTCTGCCGGGCGCGCCTATCTCGCCGCAAGCCCGGCGCGCGAGCGCGATCTGATCGTCAACCATCTCCGCCGCATCGACGAGGCCGAAGATCGTCCCTTCCTCGACGAAGGCCGCCTCGACCGAATGATCGCCGAGACGCAGGCGCGGGGCTACGCGATCCGCAGTGAGGGCGAATACAACCTCAAGACTGCTTCGATCGCCGTCCCAATCGTGCGCAATGGCACGGTGTTCGGCTGCATCTCGATCATCTGGATACGCTCGGCGCTGGGGATCGACGAGGCCGTGGCGCAGTTCGTCGCGCCGATGCGCGAGGCTGCCACCGCCATCCCGGTCAGCCCCTAAAGCGCGATGAGATCAGGACGAATCGTCCTCGCGCTTCAGGCTCTAGCTCACCCGCACCGGCAGGGATTTCAGGCCGCGCAGCACGTTGTTGACTGCGAGCACGGGTTCGCCGAGCTCGAAACGCCGGACTTTCTCCACCAACAACTCCAACAGCGCGGTCATTTCCAGGCGGGCGAGATGCAGACCCGCGCACATGTGGATGCCGTTGCCGAAGCCGAGGTGATCGCTGGCGCGGCGGCGGATGTCGAAGCGCTCGGGGTCCTGCCACTTCCGTTCGTCGCGATTGGCCGAGGCATAGAGCAGCAACGCCCGGCTCCCGGCGAGAATGGTCGCGCCACCGACGGTGGCATCGGCGGTCAGATGGCGGGTGAACCCTCGGATCGGCGATTCCAGGCGCAGCGCCTCGTTGATCGCGTTGGCGATCAGTGTCGGATCCTCACGCAGGAGCTCCCATTGTTCGGGATACTTGCCGAACAGCAGGATCAGGTTCGCGGTGGCAAAAATCGTGGTGTCGAGGCTTGGTCCCAAATAATCGCGCATCAGGACCGGACAGCGCTCCGGCTCGACCTCGCCACGATCGGCGGCTTCAAAAATCCGCTGGCCCCAGCTTCCCGGCCGCAATCGTTCGCGGATCGCCGGACCACCGAGATAGGTTCGCATCTCGCGCACGTCGGTCATTCCTGCGCAGCCACGCTCGTTCATGGTGCCGAGCACGTTGAAGGTGGCCGATGCCCAGCGCAGCATGCTGCCGCGGCCGTAATCTTCCAGCCCCACCAGCTTGGACACGATGGTGAGCGGAAGTTGCTGGGCCAGATCCGTCACCGCGTCGAACGCGCCGCGGGTGACGAGGTCGTCGACGAGCCGACGCGCCTCGGTCCGGATCTGCGGACCGATCTCCTCCAGCGCCCGCGGCAGCAAGGGCGCCGCGATGATCGCGCGCAGCCGATCGTGCAGCGGCGCATCGCTCGCAAGCGTCGTGCCGCGCGACATTTCGTTCACGTCGTCATTGGCGGCAACCCCTTGCGCCGACGAAAACAGGCCGGGATTGCGCAAGGCGGCGCGGACGTCCTCGAAACGGCCAAGCGCATGGAGCGCATTCTGCGGCAGCCAGATTACGGGCCCGAGCTCGCGCAGCGCGCGGTAATGCGGATAGGGATCGCACAGCACCGCGTCGCTGTAGAGATCGACATCGTAGACTGGACAGTCTATGTCGGCAGCGATCATCTGCTCCCTCCTGCTTGTCGCAGTCGCCTGTTCAGCGAACGGCGACCCACTCGCCCTTCTCGAGCTTGCCGAGCGTCAGCGCACTCTGGTCGAGCCCGGTGTGATCATTCGGGCCGTAATTGTAGACACCGCGCGATCCGGCAACGCCCTTCAACGACTCGATCGCAGTGCGCAAGCCTTCGCGGAATTCGGCGGTGCCAGGCTCTCCCACCTTCAGCGCGGCCGGCACCGCCTGTTCGAGCAGGATCAGCGCGTCATAGGCCGAGCCAGCGAAGATATTGCGGCTGGCGGGTCCGAACTTGCCCTCATAGCGCTGGATGAATTCGAGCGCGGCCCTCTTGGCGGGATAGTCGTCGGGGAAGGACGCAGCACCGACCGCTGGGCTCAGCGGCACGAAGATGCCGTCGCCTTGCGCGCCGGTCAGCTTGCGGAAATCGCCGAAGGTCGCGCCGAGCGTGCCGTAGATTTGCCCCGCAAATCCCTTCTCGCGCAGTTGCAGCAGCGGAAGCGCCGCCGGCGCACCGGAAGCCGCGATCAGGACGGCGTCGGGGTCCGCCGCGATGATCTTCAGGACCTGCCCCACGACGGTGGTGTCGGTCCGCGCAAATTTCTCATTGGCGACGAGTTCGATTCCCGAAGCTGCGCACATGTCGGCGCTGACCTTGCTCCAGGCGTCGCCATAGGAGTCGCCGAAGCCAATCAGCGCGAGCTTCTTGACCCCGCTGTGCTTCATGTTCGCAAACAAGGGCGTCGCTTCATGATCGTCATTGGTCGTGGTCTTGAAGATCCAGCGCCGCCGCTCATCAACGGGCGCGACTAGCGCATTGACAGGCGCCAGCGAAATCATCGGCAGCTTGTACTCGACCGCCGGATCGATTGCGGCAAACGAACCCGGCGTGGTGGTCGGCCCCACCAAAATATCGATCTTGCTCTCCTGGAACAGTTTCCGCAGCGCGGACACGGCCGCGGTGCTGTCGGAGGCTTCGTCGAGAAAGAGATAGATGATCTTCTTGCCAGCGATTTCGGCGGGGCCAAAGGCAGTTCCGTTGCGCTCGGCATTGCCGATCGCAGCCGCGGGCCCGGTCGCCGACAGGATCACTCCGACATTAATATCGGCCGCAAAACTCGGCGCAGCGAACAATTGGACCACAACACACACGCCCAGCACGGATCGCAGCATGACCGTCTCCTCCACTTCGGCCGCCCGCGCCGGCAGCCTGAATATTATTGCCTTTGACTCCTCACTAGCCAAAGCCGGGGGTTCGCGCGTAGCGGTATCATCGAGCTGTCCGGCTGGCGGACAGGGAGCACGAGACTGGCCGCAGCCGGGTGCGTCCGCAGGGCGGACACTTGGCGCGACGGCATTGAAGGAGGGGCGTTGCTTGGGGAAAGAAATAGCCCCATGAAAGATAAATCCGCCTTTGAGGAATTCGACGTTGTGATCGTCGGCCGCGGCCCGGTCGGAGCCACGCTCGCCAACTTGCTCGGCTTGTGCGGCGTACGGACACTGGTGCTGGAGCGCGAGGCGCAGACCTATCATCTGCCGCGCGCGGTGCATTTCGACGACGAATGCATGCGGGTATTCCAGACCATCGGCCTCGCCGAAGCGATCCTGCCGCATGTCATCCTGAGCCCCGGCATGCTCTTTCTCGACGCCGACGGCCGGATGCTGCTGGACTGGTCGCGGCCACAAACATTGACGCCGATGGGATGGAATCTCAGCTATCGCTTCCACCAGCCCGAGTTGGAAGACGTGCTGATTGCTGGCCTCGCGCGCTGGCCGCACGTCGCCTTGCGCAGCCGCTGCGACGTGTTCGCGCTGGATCAGGACGAAATCGGCGTGCGCGTCCGCTACGAGGATCTTTCCACGGGGAAGCTGAGCGAAGTCCGCGCCGGCTATGTCATCGGCTGCGACGGCGCCCGCTCGCTGGTGCGCCGCTTCATCGGCTCCCGCATCGACGATCTCGGCTTCCACGAGCGCTGGCTCGTGATCGACGTGCTGCTCAAGCGCGACCGCGACGATCTCGGCGACTACAGTATTCAGCATTGCGATCCGCGCCGGCCGGCGACCTATGTTCGCGGCACAGGCGCGCGGCGGCGCTGGGAGATCACGGTTCTTCCGGACGAAGAGTCCCAGGAGGTGGCGCAGCCGGCAAAAGTCTGGGAGCTGCTGTCGCGCTGGATCACGCCCGGGGATGCCGAACTCGAGCGCGCCGCGGTCTACACCTTTCATTCCGTCATCGCGCAGCAATGGCGGAGCGGTCGTCTGCTGCTCGCCGGCGACTCCGCACACCAGACCCCGCCCTTTCTCGGCCAAGGCATGTGCGCCGGCATCCGAGATGCCGCCAACCTTGCCTGGAAGCTTGCCGCAGTCCTGCACGGACGGGCGGAGTCAAGTCTGCTCGACACCTATCAGAGCGAGCGCCAGCCGCACGTGCGCGAGTTCATCGAGCTCGCTATCCGCCTCGGCGGCGTCATCAACACCAAGGCGATCGAAGCGGGCCTTGCCGCCGGCGAAACCCGCGAGAATGCACCGGTCAAGCTGGAGGTCAAGAAGCCCCTGCTCGGCCCTGGCCTCGCGCTCGGCGATCTGCCTCTCGCCGGGCATCTGGCGCCGCAGTTCGAGTTGACAGACGGCCGCCGCGGCGACGACCGGGTCGGCTACAGCCACGTGCTCCTCGTCGAGAGCGCGGCCGCGCTCTCGTCGCGTCACGCTCTGTCCCAGGCAGGAATCGACATCCTGATCAGTGACGATGCCGAGGGCGTCGGGTCATGGCTGCGCGAGCACGGCATCATCGCCGCACTCGTTCGCCCCGACCGCTACGTCCGCGGCACCGCCCGCAACTACACCGAGCTCGACCGGCTCATTGCCGCCATCACGCCTCCAACCCACGTGCCGTCCGCGGCCTGATCGACTTTTCGCAAGGATATCTCATGAAGCTGCTTTCTTTCATCGCCGACGGTCGCCCCTCTTTCGGGGCCGTCAAGGACAATGGCGTGGTCGATCTCGGCACGCGCATGGCGCCCTGCACCACGCTGCGGCAGTTGCTCGAAACGGGTCGGGTTGCCGAGGCTGCAAAGCTGGTCGCATCTGCTGCACCCGATCATCCGCTCGACAGGATCACCTTTGCCCCCGTCATTCCCGATCCCGGCAAGATCATCTGTGTCGGCCTCAATTATCGCGACCACGTCGCCGAAACGGGGCGCACCGTGACCGAGAAGCCGGCACTGTTCGTGCGCTTTCCCTGCAGCCAGGTCGGACATCTCCAGCCCATCGTGAAGCCGAAAGTCAGCGACGATTTCGACTACGAAGGCGAACTCGCGCTCGTGATCGGCAAGCAAGGCCGTCACATCTCCGCGAGTCGCGCGCTCAACCACATCGCCGGCTATTCCTGCTACAACGAAGGCAGCGTCCGCGACTGGCAACGGCACACGAGCCAGTTCCTCTCCGGCAAGACCTTTGCGGAGAGCGGCAGCTTCGGCCCGTGGCTGGTGACAACGGACGAGATCCCTGACCCGTCGAAGCTGACCTTGCGGACGCGCCTGAACGGCACCGTCGTGCAGGACACCACCACGGATCTCCTGATCACCGCCATACCCGAGCTGATCGCCTACATCTCGGCGATCTGCCCACTCAATCCCGGCGATGTCATCGTCACGGGCACGCCCGGCGGGGTCGGCGCCAAGCGCACGCCGCCACTGTGGATGCGTCCCGACGACACCGTCGAGGTCGAGATCTCCGGCATCGGAACCTTGCGCAACAAGGTGATCGCCGAACCGGTCTGACCGCCGGCACCAATAAACAAAACGACAACAGGATCGGGAAATGCCATGACCACGCTACGTAGGACATCGACCGCCATCCCGCTGATCATGTTGGCGCTCGCAGGCGCCACGGCGCACGCCGAAGTCAAGGGCGATGCCATCCGCATCGGCGTCCTCACCGACATGAACGGGATATTCGCGACCGCGATGGGCCCGGGCTCCGTCGAGGCGGCGCGGATGGCGGCGGAGGAATTCGGCGGCAAGATCAATGGCAAGCCGATCGAGATCTTGCAGGCCGACCACCAGAACAAGCCGGACCTTGCGGGATCGCTCGCCCGCAAATGGTTCAGCGACGGCGTACAGGCGATCGCCGATGGCGGCAGCTCTGGTGCCGCGCTCGCGGTGCAGGAACTGGTGCGCGGGAACGGAAAAATCTTCCTCGTCTCCGGCGCCGGCGCCAACCAGCTCACCGATGAAGCCTGTGCAGCGAGCAGCGTGCAGTGGACGCAGGACGCCTATTCGACCGCGACCGCCGTGGTCTCGGGCATCATGCAGACCAGCAAGGAGTCGTGGTTCTTCATCACCGGCGACTATGCCTTCGGCCACTCGATCGAAGCAACCGCCCGCGCCCGAATCACCGAGCTCGGGGGCAAGGTCGCCGGCAGCGTGAAGGCGCAGCTCGGCACGCCCGACTACAGCTCGTTCCTGCTCCAGGCGCAGTCCTCGGGCGCAAAAATCCTGGCCATCAACGTCGCCGGCGACAACGCCACCGCGATCAAGCAGGCGGAAGAATTCGGCCTTGCCAACCAGGGCATGAAGATCGTGCCGATGTCTTTCCAGAACGTCGATATCGAGTCCGTGGGGTTGAAGGCGACGCGCGGGGACTTCATCGTCACCTCGTTCTTCGAGGACGTCTCGCCGGCAGCCCGGAAATTCGCCGATGCGTTTTTCGCGCGTCGAAAAGCGATGCCGTCGCAAATCCAGGCCGGAGTCTATTCCGCCGTGCACCACTATCTCCAGGCCGTGAAGGATACCGACTCGGACGACGGCGCAACGGTGATGGCGAAGATGAAGGCGACGCCGGTTTCGGACGCTTACACGCCCAATGGGCGCATCCGTGAGGACCAGCGCATGGTGCAAGATCTCTATTTGGTGCAAGTCAAGACGCCGGAGGAATCCAAGGGTCCCTGGGATTTCGTCAAGCTGGTCGCGACCATCCCGCCCGACCAAGCCTTCCGCCCGCTTGAACGCAGCAAGTGCAGCCTGGTCGGCAAGTAGAGCGCCATCACGCCAAACTGTCGCCTCGGTGGCTGCCGGCCCTGTCAGTCAAGTCGATCAGCAACTTCCGCTTGTGATTGTACGTCGGCGGGATGGAATGACCTCGCCCAGATCAACGGTGTCAATGACTTGTCGTGCCGATCGGCTCGGGACCCCACGCCGATTCACACGTCGCCGGAAAGAGGCCCACCATTCAAATGCGGGGTGCTGGGCGTGGTCAGGCCGGTGGAGCGGTCGCGGCTGGCGATAGAGCGCGGGTTCGGCTCCCGTCATGTTCTTTCCGCGCCTTGCCGGCTCTATAGGACACTCTAGGAGGCGTTCGCCCTCGCTCGTTCGCGCGCCTCGCGCCGACGTTCGCGGCGTTCTCGCCGCCGCTTGGCGCGGTCAACGGGCTGCCGCAGCGGAGGAACCTGCGTCGCAGAGACTGTCGCCGTAGTCTCCGGGATCAAAGGCGCCTGGGTCGGTTCGGGCGCAGCGGGGCGGGTTTCCATGAACTCGAGCACCGCCCGTCCATTGGCTGTGATCTGCCATCCGCCGCTGATGCGTTCGACCAGCCCGTGTGAAAAGATGTCGAGATCGGGCACCCGCGCGGCGAGGCGTCTGGTCCGGTCCGCCCATTCGCGTCCACTGGTCGCCAGGATGGCCATGTCGCGTTTGAGGTCCTCCATGACGGCGAAGCCATCCGGGTAGCTCACCAGGATCTTGAGGACCGTCACCTGGAAGTTCACGCCCCCTCCGGATCAATCAGCGCCACATCGTGGGTGCATGGGACAGGGCGTGGCGGCCTACCTGCCTGAGGACGTCGGGGGAAATCTCACCCTTGGTAGCAGCTTCCAGGATTTTCGATGCAACGTGAGTACGTGCTCCAATCTCGCGGCGCGAGACGCTTTCGCAGACTTCATCGAGGACCGCGCGCAAAAGCGCGGTCGTTTCCGTGTCGAACATGAGATGCCCCCACAAACCCAATACTAGCCCGATTTCACCCCGTGGGGGATTCAAGCATGTTAAGCTTCGCGGCAAATGCGCTCGGAATTTTGAGGAGCAGAGCGCTGCCGGCCGACGCTAGTACGCAGTCGGCGCCAACAGCAGCGCATCGACTACCACGCGCACGCGGTGGAGGTCCCAATCGGCTGGTCGCTTCGGTGCGATCTCTCAACCGCACTGACGTCGGCTTGCCGGGTGCGAACGGACCGAGCTCGAAGATGCGTGCAACGCCCGTAAGTGACCTATATGCGACTTTCGACGATTGGAAGAATGATCCTGACCTATTCGATCGGCGGGATGGTGCGGATCCACGCGACGATAGCGTCGAGATCCTGCTCAGTCATCTTGCTGAAATAGCGTTGCCGGGCCATCGGCAGCTTGAGCACGCGGCCGTCGCGGCTGATGCCCTCGGTCAGCGCGCGCTTGAGTTCGGCGTCCGTCCACGCGCCCACACCCTTCTCTTTGTTGGAGGAGATGTTGGCGACTACAACTGAGCCGAAGGGGCCCTTCATCTCGTGACCGCCCTTGCCCCACCAGTTCTTAAAGTCTTGAGTGCCATCGGGCTTGCGGGAGTGGCATTCCATGCAATGCGCGAGGGTGGCGAGATAGAAGCCGCGCTTGACTTGATCTTGAGGGACCGAGTCACCGATTGATGTTTCGGCGCCCGGCAGTGGCACGGGATACGCCGCGGCCTTATAGACCGGCGGCGGCATCTCGTTGCTTACCGGCTTGGCGGTCTTCAGATAGGCCGCGATCGCATCGAGATCACTTGGCGTCAGAATTCTGTAGAAGCCGTAAGGCATCTGCGGCGCAACCGACACGCCGTTCGGTCGCAACCCGCTGATCAGCAGTCGCTTGATATCATCGTCGCTCCAAGCTCCAATGCCTGTGTCGAGGTCGGGCGTGATGTTTGACCCGTGGACAGTGTAGGCCGGTCCGTCCCAGACAATAGACCCGCCCGAAAAACGTCGCTCCATGATGAGACCGCCGGGCCCGCGTGGCGTATGGCAGCCATCGCAGGCCATGACCGCGTTGACAAGGTAACTGCCGCGCTCGATTGCCGTCTCGGCGGCGGCTGTAGTTGCGGCGCCACACAAAACGGCGAGTACAGCGAAAACGTAGATCATCGCTCCGGCCCCCGCACTTTTAAGGCTTACTGCTTTCACACTGGAGCCTAGCGGCCGCGCGATATGTGAACTCGTTCACGTCCGGACAAAAGTTTTTATCACCTAACGGCTTATCAGCGAGGTGACTGCCCTTGTCATTGAGGTCCGCTCAGCCGGGATGGCGGACAGGATTTGCTCAGGTTGAGTTCTTCGCATTTTGACCCTGGCTGTGTAAAAACGCGAAAGATCGAAACTCGGCTAGAATTACATTCTTCAGTTCGTTCTCTAAGTTCAATGCGCTTGCGCGTTTGACCACGAAGACGGTCTTGAGCGAATGACTTATTCTATCGCCGCGTAGCGTCCTGGCGTTTTCACACAGCCAAGACCCTCAGCGGACGTCGCGCACCCGCCGGATCGGATGCCTCGTGGGTCGCTATCTCGGTTCGAGGCGACGTAGTCGATCTCGCCACGCGCAATCCCAATATCCATCAACTCCCGATCACTTAGGTTCGAAAGATCGCGTCGCAGCCGCTCCCATTTCCGCCATTCTTGAAATGCCCCCCAGAAATTCTTGAGGGCGCTCGAATCGTGCCTCTGGGATACGGCCGTCTGAACTAAGCCCGCCGTACGATCAATCGTGCTCATTGCAGCAGCCCTGAATGCGTAGTTTCCACCCAGACAAGCTGCCCAGTTCTCGGCGGGCATGCTTGACGTGCTGCTTACATTTTCCTTACCGGCAGCATATTCTTTGTGTCGCCAAACGTTGCTAGGCCCCGATGACCAGAGACCGCCGAACGGGATTGGAACCTTGCGCTATCTTTTCGAGGAATACGCATTCGACACCGACCGGCGCGAGCTGCATCGCGGGGCAGACCTCATCTCCATCGCGCCCCAGGTATTTGACCTAATCGATTACCTGATCCGCAACAGGGAGCGAGTTGTCAGCAAGGACGACATCATCAAAGTCATTTGGAATGGGCGCAGCGTCTCCGACGCGGCGCTGACAACCCGCCTGAATGCCGCCCGGACTGCAATCGGCGATTCCGGCGAGGAACAGCGGTTCATAAAAACACTACCGCGCAAGGGCTTCCGCTTCGTCGGAGCAGTCCGGGAAGTGAAGGAACCGGCAGGCGCAGCACTTGCCGACAATCAGGTAGAACTTCAAAAAGCCGATCTTGCGCTCCCCGACAAACCGTCTATCGCTGTGCTGCCGTTTGAGAACATGAGCGGCGATACCGAGCAGGAATATTTCGCCGATGGCATGGTGGAAGAAATCATCACTGTGCTGTCGCGCTTTAAGTCTCTGTTCGTTATCGCACGTCACTCAAGTTTCACCTTCAAAGGCAAAGCTGTTGATATCGAGGAGGTCCGACGCAGGCTCGGCGTGCGCTATGTCCTTGAGGGAGCTGTGCGCAAGGCGTCGGGAAAGGTTCGCATCACAGGGCAATTGATTGATGCGGTGACAGGCGCGCATCTATGGGCGGAAAGATTCGAGCGTGAGCTGACGGACATTTTCGCTCTTCAGGACGAAGTTGCGCTCGCCGTTGTCTCGGCTGTTCAGCCAAAGATGCTTCAAACAGAGATGAAATGGCGACGCGGCGGCGACCAGAGAACCTCACCGCATATGATTTCTTTCTTCGATCCATGCAACAGTATTACCTGACAACCCGCGAGAGTTTAGCTGAGGCGATTAAGCTGGCTCATCGCGCTTTGGAGCTAGACCCGAGGTTCAGCTCTGCAGCGGCTCTGGCAGGTGACTGTCACGCGAGCAACGTCGCTTTAGGCTATGCCAACGATCCCGAGTTCGACGGGAAGGAAGCAGTTCGGCTTGCTCGTTTGGCATTGAGGCTCGATGATGGTGATCCGGACACGTTGTCCAGGGTTGCCGTAATCTTGGCGGGCATGGTCGGAGATAGTGAAGCCGAAATCGAAATGGCTGACCGGGCGGTCGCGCTCAACCCAAATTCATGGCGCACTTGGAACAATAGAGGCTGGGTCTATATAATGGCGGGAGTGCCCGAAGAGGCAATCCGAAGCTTTGAACGTGCTATTCGCATGAGCCCGTTAGACCCGCTGCTACACATGACTTTTCTGGGCGTTGGGCATGCTCTTATGGCGCTTCGCCGCTTTGACGAGGCGATCATTGTACTTAAGAAAGCCCTTCGCCAGAATCCTTCCTTTATGCCAGCTTGCCGCGGACTAGCGTCTGCCTTCGCCCATCTCGGACGCGACGCTGAGGCGCACGCCGCGGCGGCGCGTGTGCTTGAGATCGATCCCGCCTTTACAGTATCGGCGCATATCGCCCGGGTCCCCAAAAGCTCAAAGCTGTTTATGGAGGGCCTTCGGAAAGCGGGGTTGCCCGAATAAGGCTTCCTGCGCTGTGCGGCGACGTGATCGAATGACCGCTGCTGGCGCGAAGCTGTCGTTCGCTTAGTGAGTGTTATCGCATGATTTGATGTCGAACCCGGATGCTCACGTGCGAGCCGGATGACCGAGAGCGGCGTTCGGCGCCACGTCGTGTCTGCCTCAAAAGCCTATATTTCTTGACAGCCCGAAGTCAGGCAGCCGCCGCCGCTTCCCGTCGAGCGTTTCTCCGCAATATCTCCGGTGGCACGCCGAAGGTCCGGAGGAATGCGCGACGCATGCGTTCGCGGTCCACGAATCCTGTTTCCTGCGCCACAACATTGACCGTGTGCCGCCCCTCTTCGATCATGAACCTAGCGGCCTCCAGCCGAAGCCGCTCAACGGCTTTTGCTGGAGACTGGCCGGTTTCGGCCAGAAAGGCCCGGCTGAACTGGCGGGGGCTCAGGTTGGCGACCGCCGCAAGCTCTTCGATCGTCAATGGGTTCCGTAAATTTTGACGGATGTGCGCCAGAACCAATTCGATGCGATCGGACTTCGGCGTCATGTCAAGGAGTGCGGAGTGCTGCTTTTGTCCCCCCATCCGACGCTGGTTCATGACCAGAAGTCTGGCGACCATTTTCGCGGCTTCGGGACCGAGATCATTATCGATCAACGCCAGCACGAGATCGATCCCCGCGGTCATTCCCGCCGACGTCCAGACCGGACCGTCATTGATGAAGATCCGGTCCTCCTCTGCCCTGACATCCGGAAACCGAGCCCTGAAGCTGGCAGCATGGGCCCAGTGCATCGTCGCGCGTCGACCATTCAGAAGGCCCGCTTCAGCCAGCACGAACGCGCCGCTGCAGATCGAGGCGATCCGCCTGGATGCTTTGGCTGCCTCTTGCACGAACGCGATCATGGTCGCATCGGAGGAAGGCATGTCCATCTCGGTGATCGAACCCACGATGACGGTGTCGAAGGCGGGATCTCCGAATGCCTCGGTTTCCAGCGTCATCCCTGAGGAAGACCGAACCGGACCGCCATGTTCTGACAACAAATGGATGTCGTAGCGCTGGTCGGCCGGGGGCAGATTGACGATTTCGAATGCCGTCAGCGCCGCAAGGCTCATCAGCTGAAACCGTTGCGGCACGATGAACCCGACCCGATGCATTTTCGCTCCTGTGGCACGAATGGTGGCAAGAACGACCTACGTCAGCCCCGCCGTAATCGCTAGAGTCCGAGCAACAAATCTCGCACTGGTTCCTCGCCGCTAAGCGACCCCCATGTCAGCGCTTCCGTGAGGGAGAAAGGATGATGCATGTCTTCCGATCACGCCGCCTTCGTCGAGCATCGCATTTCTAGGGGCGAAGGAAAAGTCTACGCTCGAGATTATGCGGGTTCTGGCCCGGCCTTCGTGCTCATGCACGGCTTCCCCGACAATCTGCACATCTGGGACGACCTGATTCCGCACTTGGTCGCCAGCGGGCGGCGCGTGGTGACGTTCGATTTTTTGGGCTTTGGCGCCTCCGACAAGCCCGCCGGCACCGTCTACAGCTTTAAGCAGCAACTTGGCGACCTTGAAGCGGTGGTCGAGGGTCTGGGTCTGGGGACGATCGTCCCGGTCGCTCACGATTCCTCGGGGATGGCGACGCTCAATTACGCGCTCACCCATTCGGACGGTGTCGATTCCGCGATCATGCTCAACTCGGCCTATAGCGAGGACCCCACGGTTCTTTGGCCCGAGATGATCACGCTGTTCGCGACCCGGAGCATGCAGGCCCTGGCCATGGCGATCGCCCAGAGCCCCGAACAGTTTGGCTGGCTGCTGAGATGGCAGCAGAAGAAATTCCTGGATTCTTTGCCCGAGGCGCAAAAGTCCCATTTCAGCGCGTTCATCGGTCCGCTGATCAGCGACAACTTTATCGTCCAACCTGGCGCCGGTCCTGCCTTCGTGCAGTTGGCGGCGGAATTCTTCGATGAACATGCCCGAAACGCAAAGCATCTGACGGCGCTCAAGACGCTGGATATTCCAGTCAAGCTGATCTGGGGACGGTACGATCCTTACTTCCCCGCCGCCATGGCCGAGCGGCGCCAGTCTCAGCTCAAGAATGCGTCCCTCACCGTCATACCGGCAGGTCATTGGCTGCAGGCCGACGAGCCCGCGCAAGTGGCGAAGGCGATGCTGTCATGAGCCGCGTCCTCAACAAGCTCGCCGTGAACGCGACCCGCTTGACCAGGCTCGCCTGCTTCGGCGCCCTCGTCGCGATGTTCGTAGCGATCAGCCCGGCCACTTCGTCCGCTCAGTCGGCACCGCCATCTTCGGGCCTTGACGTGCCGACCACCAAGCTGCTGGCGATCGGCACCTTCACAGCCAAAGGGACGCCGAACCAGTGGAAGCCGCTCCTTCCTTCTGAAGTGCGCGACACCGTACGGCTCTATCTCGCTGGGAAAATCGACCAGTGGTACCTCAAGCAGGACCAGAGCGGTGTCGTGTTCATGATGAACGTCACCGATCCGAAGGAGGCTCTGGAACTGCTGGGCAGGTTTCCTTTCGGCCAGGCGGGGATGATGGAATTCCAGATCATCCCGCTCGGCCCGATCGCGCCGCTTCGCGTGCTTTTGACCGAGCCTGCGAAGTAGTTCGCGGCGCTCCGGACCAATCTATCAAAAGGAATTAGCAACATGCCCGACAACAAAAATCCGCGCGTTCATGCCGAGATACTGCCCGCGCTTGCCGCCGTCGTCGTTCCGACAACCAAGATCCTGGCGATCGGGTCGGTCACGGCCAAGGGCACGCCCGCGGCAATCGCACCGGTCCTGCCCCATGAGGTTCGTGCGACGGTCCGCAATCATCTCGCTGGAAAGATCGAGCAGTGGTTCTTCCAGACGGAGGGCTACGGCGTCGTCTTCATCGTGAACGCGACCAGCACTGCGGAAGCGCACGAACTCCTAGAGAAGCTTCCTCTTGGCGTGGCCGGCATGATGGAATTCGAGCTGATCGCTCTCGGCCCGCTTGCGCCGCTCGCCATGCTCATCGGTGAGCCTCCGCGTTCGTGATGCGATCCGCAAACCGCGTTGGGAACTTGGTAGCGCCCCAGACTCCGTCAGACCGCATTCGTAGCTTCGTGACTACCCGATCGCTCCGCTTCGGATGCATTTTACGGATACTGCGAAGTCGTTCGTGGTCCCCCTACCGATATGCCGAGAGCAAGCAGTAAAATGCCTGACGTCAAGAATCCGCGTGTCCGTGCCGAGATATTGCCCGCGCTCGCCGCCGTTCTCGCTCCGACAACCAAGATCCTGGCGATCGGCTCGGTCACGGCGAAGGGCACACCCGAGGCGATCGCCTCGGTCCGCCCCCATGAGGTTCGCGCCACGGTTCGCAATCATCTCGCTGGAAAAATCGAGCAGTGGTTCTCCCAGACAGAGGGCCGCGGCGTCGTCTTCATCGTGAACGCCACCAGCACGGCAGAGGCGCACGAACTCCTGGAGAAGCTTCCACTCGGCGTCGCCGGAATGATGGAATTCGAGTTGATCGCTCTCGGGCCGCTTGCGCCGCTCGCCATGCTCATCGCCGAACCTCCGCGTTCGCAATGCGATCCGCGGGTTTCGTTGTGAGCTCGGTGGCGCTCCAGGCTCCATCGCCAACCGATTGAGGTCGACCGGGGCATGGTGAAGCCATGTCGGGGACCAAAGATTACATCAACAACCCGCCAAAAAGGACCCGCCACGATGCCTGTTGTCAAAGCCGCGGCCGTGCAGATCAGTCCCGTTCTCTACAGCCGGGAAGGCACTGTTGGCAAAGTGGTCAAGAAAATCATCGAGCTTGGGCGCCAAGGCGTCCAGTTCGCGACCTTTCCGGAAACGGTCATTCCTTACTACCCCTATTTTTCCTTCGTCGAAGCGCCTTACCTTATGGGCGCGGAGCACTACAAGTTGCTCGATCAGGCTGTGACCGTGCCGTCTGACGCCACCAGGGCTGTCGGTGAGGCCGCAAAGCAAGCCGGCATGGTCGTCTCCGTCGGCGTCAACGAGCGCGATGGCGGCACGATCTATAACGCGCAACTCCTGTTCGATGCCGACGGCACACTCATCCAGCACCGTCGCAAGATTTCTCCGACCTATCATGAACGCATGGTCTGGGGTCAGGGCGATGGCTCCGGGCTGCGCTGTGTCGACAGCGCCGTAGGGCGCATCGGTCAACTGGCCTGCTGGGAGCATTACAACCCGCTGGCCCGCTACGCCTTGATGGCCGACGGCGAGCAGATTCACTCCGCTATGTACCCTGGCTCGTTCGCCGGTGACGGTTTCTCCGAGCAGATTTCAGTCAATATTCGCCAGCACGCACTGGAGGCCGGGTGTTTCGTGGTCTGTGCGACCGCCTGGCTGAACGCTGAGCAGCAAGCTCAGATCATGAAGGGTACCGGCTGCAGCATCGAGCCGATCTCTAGCGGCTGCTTCACCGCGATCGTCTCTCCAGAGGGCGCATTGATGGGCGCGCCGCTGCGATCGGGCGAAGGCGAGGTCATCGCCGATCTCGATTTCTGGGCTATCGACAAGCGCAAGCGCCTGATGGACTCGCGCGGTCACTACAGCCGCCCGGAGCTGCTCAGCCTCATGATCGACCGTACGCCGAAGTCCCATGTGCATGAGCGCAACGCGCATCCAGCGCTGAAATCCCTAGACCCGGCCGATCGGCTGGAAGAAGTCGACTCGCGTCGAGTAACGGCAGCTACCTCATGACTTCACGCCGGCATCTTCTTCTCACTGGCGGCGGTCTCGTCGCCGCGCTCGGCCTCCCGAAAGCGGCGCTCGCGGACGCGACGAAGGGCGCCTAGCCGCCAGCCCAAAACCTGCTCACAAAGGATCAAAGCTCATGACGACCGCGACAATGAAAGACGGCGCGAAGGTCTACTTCAAGGACTGGGGTGCCGGTCCGGTCGTAACCTTCTCCCATGGCTGGCCGCTCACCGCAGACGCCTGGGACGCCCAGATGCTGTTCCTGGCGAACCACGGCTACCGCGTTATTGCTCATGATCGACGCAGCCATGGTCGATCGGATCAGACCTGGACCGGCAACGACATGGATACCTATGCCGACGATCTCGCCACACTACTCGAGACGCTCGACGTCAAGGGTGCGACGATGATCGGCCATTCGACCGGTGGAGGCGAGGTGGCGCGCTATATCGGCCGCCATGGCACATCGCGGATATCGAAAGCAGTCCTGATTTCCGCGGTACCTCCCTATATGGCGCAGACGCCCACCAACCCTAACAGCGCGCCGATGAGTGTGTTCGACGGTCTGCGCGCGAGCCTGCTTGCCGATCGGGCGGGGTTCTTCAAAGAACTGGCAATGCCGTTCTTTGGCTATAACCGTCCCAATGCGAAGGTTTCGCAAGGCCAGATAGACTCTTTCTGGCTTCAGGGCATGATGGGGAGCCTCCAAGGCGAGCATGACTGCATCAAGGCCTTCTCCGAGACCGATTTTACGGATGATCTCAAGAAGATGACGATCCCAACCCTGCTGCTGCAGGGTAATGACGATCAGATCGTTCCTATCGACATCGCGTCCCGGCGTTCGGTGAAGATCCTGCCAAACGCGAGCCTGAAGGAATATGCCGGTGCTCCACATGGCATGTGCGTCACCCACGCCGATCAAGTGAACGCAGACCTGCTGGCCTTCCTCAAAGGATGACGAGGACGAAATCCTCCTGCCGATCGACCGGCGGCAAGAGCGGATACGTCGCGCGGCAAAGCATATTCATTCTGAGTGAGGCGAAAGATGAGCAAGGCACAACATGAACTTCCGATTCTCGTGACCGGGGCGGCTGGACGGATCGGCTCGGTGGGCCGCTCAGTGACCGAGCTGCTTCTCGCCCGTGGGTTCCGCGTACGGGCGCAGGTTCGTGTCGACGACGAGCGGGCCACAAGGTTGCGCGCGCTCGGTGCAGAAGTCGTGGTTGGCGATCTACTCGATCTTATGGCGGTACATCGGGCGATCGAAGGGTGCGAACGTCTCTGCTTCGCAATGTCAGTCGCGTCGACCTATCTCGAAGCGGCTGTCAACGTCGCCGTCGTCGCGAAGCATCATGGCGTAAAGGCGTTCGTCAATCTCTCTCAGATGACCGTCAACGAGATGGACATCTTCAATACGACCCCCAGCCCACAGCAAAAGCAGCATTGGTTGGCGGAGCAAACGCAAACCAACCCTCGCCTTGAATCTCTCAGTACCTCATGAAACTCCACTGGGTCCGGAACGAGATCGCCCGCATGCGTGGGCAGATCCGCGCCCAGGCGCGCGAAATCCACATGCTGCAGCGGGCTGGCGTCGCGACCGTCTCGGCCGAACTGCTGCTCTCGAGGGCCAAGGTCGACGACCTCTGCCGAGAGCAGGGCGCGCTCCGGAAGGCCATAGTCGGCAAGCTACGGGCGCGGTCGATATCCAGCGGACGTGAGAGCTGGTTCACACCCGCAAAGTCTTTGAGGCCTAGGCTCCGCCCCGCTGCTTCCGGAAGGAGATCGATGATGGCCGCACACTGGTAAAGGTGCTCTCGCATACGAGGGGCGGGAGCTCGAGGTCGGGGGACTGAGATCATCGTGATCTTTTGCAGCGCGGGCCGCGGCCATGCTCGGAACGAGGTGTCGCAGCGGGTATTGGTGTCTCATGGACGACAGGAAGTGGATTGCCATCATGGTCGCGTCGATGCTGCTGCTGGTCGGCGTCGCTGCGTTGCTGGTGCAGCAACCGGAGCTAGTCGTGACCGGACATTCGGTGGTGAGCGGCCGTCCTTTCGCCTTCTGAGAAGTTGGGCCCGGCGGGGGGCACTGCCCTCACGAATGAGAGGCGTTCAACTACACGGGCGCCTCGCGGGCCGCGAATGCGCGATCGTTTCTGAGCACGTCGCTGCGGAGGCCGGCAGAACAGGCAGGCGACGAAACAGAGGCTGTCAGTATTCGCATGGGAGCAAATCCCGGCTGGGGTCGGTCGGCGCAAGAACGCCGAAGTCGCGGGGAAATCTCCTATTTCGCGGGCGGCCGTAGCGGGCTGTCCGCCCACTTACGGGCCGTCGGGTCCTGCAGCGGGTCGTCTCCGCAATTGGTGCAGACGTACCGCAGCTTCCCGTTGGCGATTTCGTCAGGCACAGCCTTCATCGGCTTGCCGCACGTCGGGCACGCCTTCCGGACCGGATAGGGCACTGGCATCTGATTTTCCCCTGCGACGGCCAGTCTACGTCCGCCGCCATGCCGATCTCAAGACGGTCGCGGAAAGTTGCAAGAGCGTGTCGTGTGCCTTCTTGACTCAACGACCGCGGGCCACTCAAGTCGGGGCAGTGATGTTGTGGGTGCGTCATGGAGCAGGAATTCTATCAGGGTCTCGCGCAGCGGGTCCGTGTCATTGCCGAAAGGGCCGATCCGTTCACCCGACGTCGTCTGCTGGATCTCGCTAAGCGGTACGACGCCAAGAGCGGCCCTGGGCAATCCGGAGCAACTGAACGACCACTGCCGATCCCGCGCACCACGCCGCCGGCTTCCATCTTCTCCGAACCGGGCGAGGCCTGACCTCAGGCCTACCCCGCCAGCCGGCTGCTCCGTCGCGTTCAGGCAAAGCGGAGATCCGGCGATGTGAATTCAAGCCCGCGCCCTATGTCCGTGTGAAGCTTGCCAGCGAATGCTCGAAAAAGAAGCGCAGCATCTCCCTGGTCGCGTCCGGCCCGCGCGGATCGGTGTAGGACCCGGCAGGACTGCCTCCCGACCAGGCATGGCCGGCCCCGTGAACGCTCCAGTGCTCGGACGTGCCCAAGCCACCTTCATCGGTGAGGATGGTGCGGGTATATGCGTGCCCCTCAGGTACTCGCCCGCGAAGAATTTCCGTCCTCAGGCTCGCATCTTCGCTCGGGCCACTGAGAATCCGGTCAGCATTGCTCGGATGCACCGTGGTGTCGCGATCGCCATGGAAGACGATGGTCGGCACCGATGCGCCAGCCGTCCCGATCGGTCCAGCGCTGCCCTGCCGCATAGCGGCCAATGCGGACGGAAGGTCGCTGGCAGCCCCGCAGGCCAGGCCGGAGTGGACGCCGACGGCGGCATATAGGTCGGGGTACGTCGCACCCATGATGGCCGCGGCGGCCCCGCCAGCCGACAGGCCTGCGACGTAGACGCGCTTGGGGTCGATAGGATGCTCCCGCATGATCTGGCGGGTGATGCCCGCGATCAGCGAAGGCTCACCGCCATCCCGCCGCTGGTCCCCTGTGCGAAACCAGTTCCAGCATTTCGCATGGTTGGCTCCGCGTGGCTGCTCCGGATAGACAACGAAGCATTCCCGCTCCTCCGCCAGAAAATTCATCCGGGTGCCGGCGGCGAAATCGTCTGGAGACTGGGTGCAGCCGTGAAGCATGACGATGAGGGGACGTGCTCCTCCTTCCGCGCGGCTCGGAATGAACAGCTTGTACATCCGGCTTCCCGCCGCGTTGCTGAAGGTGGCAGCGACGAACCTTGTGCCGTCCGGTGCAATATCCACCTTGGACAGTGGAGCGCGCCCGACCGGACCTGGCAGGCTGAAACCGGAAAGATCTTTAATGCCGCCGAAGGGCGCGGGGCCTTTGTGTCGTTTGGCAGGCCTGGCTTGCGTGGACGGCCCGCTCTCCCTCTCCTCGACGACATTGGCCTTCAGTTCGAGTGTCGGCGGCTCGAGCCTCGCACGCTCGACAGGCACAGCATTTCCCCTTGTCGCTGCGGGGCCGCCATCGCCGCGCAGCATTCGCTGCAGCAGTGCAGTGGCTTCGACCAGTTGGCCGGCACGTGTGAGGCGGGTCGCTTCGCGGACCATGTCTGGATTCAGCATCGGTTCACCTCGTTCGGTCGGCGAGAGCGGCCTTGACTGCGGGGCTGGCATGAAGGGCTCCGAGCACCGAGACCGAGGCAATTGTGGCGCGTGCCAGCTCAGGCGTGACGTCCTGGTCGATGGTCGCCAAGCCGAGGACGTTGATGTGCAGCATCTCGCCGTCGCGCCGCGCCCTCTCGAGATCGACGCGGGCATAGTTACGCAGCCCCAGGTCCAGACTTTTACGGACCGTCGATTGCTTGACCACATCCGCGTGCCGCTCGAGCTGGTTGCGGATCGCCGTCCGGATGAAATCGGTGCGGTTCGAATAAAACCCTTCCTGCACCATGAGATCGACCTGGCCGAGGTCCACATAGCCCAGGTTGATCGTGATCTTCTCCGTATCCGGGGTCCGGGGTCGCAGTTCGCGTACATTGTCGGTCAACGGGTACATCCATTTTGACCATCCAAATGGATGGCGGTTGGATGCTAAATGGACATTCACGGAAGAATTTCAAGGCGGCAGGCAAACATCTCCCGCCGCCGCGCTTTCGGGACGGGATCCCGCTGCCGTTTCGCGAACCTTCCCAGGGTAGGTTTGTCCGGCCGTGAGGTCTAACCGACTGAAATCAACTGAGGGCTCGTTGGGCGCGTGCTATCATCGCGGCTACAGGAGGAAGACACATGTCCACTTCCAAGAAGCGATTAGCACCCGATGATTTTCCGGTGACTGCCGAAGGACAAAAGATCAAGAAGCAAGATGGCGAGCCCATCGCCACTACGGAGGATCATGAAACCGCTGCCGATCTGGCCGAGCGCATCAACGACGACGAAGCGCGCCGTGAGGAGGACAAATGGTCCGCCTGAGCGGCTTCTCTCAGTCCTCCAGCAGCGTGTCGATCAGCTTCAGCAATTGCTGGCGCTCTGGACCCCCGGCGCCACTACGCAGGAATTGGCCGATATCCGTATAGGTGACTTGGCCACCTGAGCTGATGTTGGGCTGGTGCTTCACGACGGGCGTATTCGTCCGCGGATCTCGCGTCAGCGCCCAGACGTCACCATTGCTGCTTTCGTAGAGAACTCGCTCGGTCATACCGACCAATCGAGCGGGCGATCATCCGTTCCAGATTGTCCGAAGGCAGGTGCGAGCATCTGTGTCGATTTCTCGCTCGACGCGGAGCGGTCGCGGCGCCATGTGGCCAGCAACACGAACTCGTAATTCGGCCTGACCTACAGCAGCTTCAAGCACGAATCGACACTGCGGCCGGCCGCGGCATCAGAGCAGTTCCGCAAGCATGTGCGCCGCGCGTGCTGCGCCGCCGCTTTCGACCGGTTTAGAGAACGTCGGCTCGGTCAGGGCTCGGATAGTCGCTTCAGCAATCATCTCGCGCGTTGAGTCCGCATAGTTCATCCGCCGGCCAGCGCCATAGCGATCAAGTCGATATGCCACATGGTAGGTCTGCTCGAAATGATTCTGCAGCGGGAAATAGATGAAGGGGGTGCCGGCCGCTGTCAGCTCCATGCACGTGGTAAGTCCGCCCTGAACGATGGCCAGGTCGCAGGCTGCGAGATGTCGGTCCAGGTCGGCTACGAATGATCGAACTTCAACGCCGACCGGAGCGTTCAATGTCGCCGGATCAATCCGGGGACCGGCGATCACGATCATGCGCAATCCCGGTATCCTGGACCGTACCAGCGGATAACTCTCCAAAACGCGCCGGATGAGCGGCGCACCGACGCCTGAACCGCCCACCGTGACGATGCAGACGCGCTCGCCGTCCCGGTAGCCGAGCCGTCGTCGAAGCTCGGCGCGCGGCCCGAATGTCTGGGGGTGTTCACCGAGAATGTAACCCGCGAACTCGAAGTGCTTGGGCACCCAGTCCGGCATTTCGGGCAGGTCCCTCCCAAATGACCGAGGAATGACGTCGTCCGGGTTTCCGACAAAGATCGCGCGATCACGCACGCCGGGATGCCGTTCGACATGCTCGATCATTTCGGCATTGTAATCGGTTGTCAGGAATGCCTCGTGTTCGCCACCCGATGGCATCGGAACGAACCCGACGAAGTCAGTGAACCACACCAGCGGTGCTCGTTTCAGTTCGGGATGCTCGTGCCAGTAGTGATCGATGTCCCACGCCTCGTCGGCAATCACGAGGTCATAGCGCAACTCCTCGACGGCATCCTGAAATGTCATGAAGTTAGCAATCAGCACTTCGTCCATTCGGCGAATCGCCTGAAAGGCATGCAGCTCATGTTCGCCACATTCCATTTCGATATGACGGGTTTCACTGGCCAGGCGGCCGCTGAGCGGATGAACGGTCTCGCCACTCGCTTCGAGCAACCGGGTGACCGGATCCTGTGCCAGCCAGTCGACCTGCAGATCAGGAAGCACGTTACGCAACTCCCGCGTGATGGCGATGTCCCGCCGGGCGTGGCCGAGCCCGATAGGGGAGGACAAGTAGAGGACGCGCTTCGGCCCTGACCGCGCAGGAGTCCGCTTAGGCCGAGCAACCAGGCCGAGCCGGCGCTGGAGAAATTCTGTAATCAGGGTGTTGCACTTCGCCGGAAAGCGACCTAGCGGATTGTGGCCTCCTCCCTCGATCGTCGTTAACTCCGCACCTGTCAGGCCGGCTACGATTTGTGCCCGGGCATAGGGCTGGATTTGATCGTCGTTGCCATGGATCATCAAGATCGGGCAGGTGATCTTGCGATACATGGCCTCGCTCACATCGAAAGCTGGCGGCATCGTCCGCGCGTTCACAGTCCTGGCAAGGATGGACCCCGTAGTCTCGCTGGCCCAACCAACGGCATCCTCAATTTGCTTGGTCGAATGTGGCTCGGAGAAGATGGAGCCCACGAAGTAAGCCGCGAAATCCTGATAGTTCGAGACCCAGTAGGCGCCGTTGTATTTGTCCCAATCCTTGAATTCCGCGCGCTCGGCCTGAAAGTGGTCCGGCGTCATGTAAGGATAGGCGGGCCCTACGCTGGCCGATGTGCCGACCAGGATCGCGGCCTTGACTCGTTCTGCATGGTGAGCCGCGATCACAGATGCGATCATCCCACCGAGCGAGAGGCCGACGAGAATGGCAGTACCAACTCGTGCCGCATCCATGACGGCAAGTGCATCTGCGACGTAGTTGTCCAGCGTATATGCCGCCACGTCGTCTGGCCGATCGGATCGGCCATTGCCACGGCTGTCATAAGTGACGCAGCGGAAACGCTCGCTGAACCACGGCAATTGCGCTTTGTAAACCCGCGAATGAACGATGCTCCACGGGGGCACGAAGACGATAGTCTCCGCGCCGCTGCCGTAGATTTCGTAGTGAAGCTTCACACCGTTACGTTCAACTATTCCTTCGAAAGCCGGAAGTTTGGCGCGCATGTCAGCACCTCATTTTCGGTGAGCAGTCTCCAGGATGCGAATAAGATCACCAAAGCGCCGAAGAGCCGGCCGGACAGGAACGCCTTTCTTTTCCAGTCCGAGCAGGTAGTGGCTCTCCGCGCCGATAAAGGCGTGGGCGACCAACGCGGCGACCTCGTCGGCCGTGAAGGGGCCGAGACCGCCGAATTCGCGCTCCGCCCGGCGCGCGAGGTCTGTGATCAGCTTCATCCAGCCCATGATGCCGGCCTGGACCACTTTCGCCACGGGGCCGTCACCCCAGCTGGCAGCCATCAGCTCCTGCAGCACGCGAACGTATCCCGAGGCTATGTCCTCGTCGAGATAGTCGCAGGCTCGGTCCCACTGCTCGGACAGCTTTAAGGCGGAATCTCGGAACAGTGCGTTCTGGCGGTCGAGCAGCTGCGAGTTGAGGTACTCGAACAGCGCCAGCATCATCCCTTGTTTGGATCCGAAATGATAATGGATCTGGCTGAGTGGGACACCAGCCGCCGCAGCAACATCGCGGGTGGACAGCTTGGCGTATCCCTTTTGCCTGAGCACCCTCTTTGCGGCCTCCAGCACTACCGTTCTGGTGTCTGCCTTCCGGCCGTTTCGCGGCATTCTGTCCCCACCTTCCTTGACTACAGTTCGGTCGATCGGCCGAATGTCGGGCGCCCCGTGGTCACAGTCAACAAGAGACAGCCTACTTGACTCCGCGCATCATCGCAGCACATAATTCGGCCGACCGACCGAATATATATCTGACCTTTGTTCAGCTCGAAAGCCAGAGAAGGACTAAGTCATGCGCGCAGTGGACAATGACAGACTTGGCGCCCTCGTCGGAAAGATGCTGGGGGACTTGGGCGGGGCCTTTAGTGTGCCGACGGCTGGGATCGGCTTCCGTCTCGGCCTGTTCGACGCATTGCACCGGGACGGCCCCGCGACTGCTTCTGAACTCGCACAGCGAACCGGCCTGACCGAAAGGTGCGTCCGTGAATGGGCCTTTGCACAGGCCGCTAACGGCTACATCACCCTCGACAAGACAGACCAGCGGTTCAGTCTGACACCTGAACAGGCAATGATCTTTGCCGTAAAGGACAGTCCCGTCTACTTGGAAGGCGCTTTCGACCTTGCGGCGGCGATGGTGGAAGGGCGAACGATGGTCGAATCCGCATTCAGGAACGGAAACGGCGTTGCTTGGGGTGAAAGCTCGGGCTGCCTGTTCTGTGCTGTTGGCTCCTTCTTTCGTCCGGGCTATGTCAACAACATCGTGCAGTCTTGGCTACCAGCGCTGGACGGCATGCCCAAGAAGCTCTCCGAGGGTATTAAGGTAGCCGACATCGGATGCGGGGTCGGCTTTTCAACCTTGCTGATGGCGAAGGCGTTCCCGCAGAGCATATTCGTCGGCTACGACTTCCATGCGCCGTCCATCGAGCAGGCGAACGCACACGCCATGGCCCATGGTCTCGCCGACCGCGTCCGCTTCGTGACCGCGCGCGCCAAGGATATCGCTGAGCGAGACTTCGATCTCGTCACCATGTTCGACTGCCTGCACGACATGGGTGATCCCCGGGGCTGCGCCAGGCATGTGCGGAGCATGCTTAAGCCCGGTGGTTCCTGGATGATCGTCGAGCCGATTGCCGCGGATGATCCGGCCGACAACGTCGGCAACCCGGTCAGCCGTCTCTACTATAATGCATCGACGATGATCTGCGTGCCGACCTCGATGGCCCAAGAAGTCCGCGAAGCACTCGGCGCTCAGGCCGGAGAGGCAAAGCTCACCGAGGTGCTGAAGGAAGGTGGCTTCCGTCAGGTCCGTCGCGCCACCCAGGGTCCGTTCAATATGGTGCTGGAAGCGAGGCCATGAAAACGTGGTCGGCACCTTGCAGGCGCGCCGCCCCCAATTCCTTGGTCGGTCCTTTCTGTTCCTAAGTTGGTCGGCTTCCGACCCATCTGTGGCCTCTGAGGCGATCCGCTCTTCGGCAGATGCTGACGGCAAACCGGACATCAGAGGTCTAGCCGCTTAATGCGTACGCACCTTAGTTAGAGTCCGGGGCGGCTCTGGCCACGCTGCTCCGCTTCAGAGCACATAATTCCGCACTCTCGGGGCCTCGCAAGTACACTCCCGCCGATCTGCTCCAGCCTGTCGACCGATGTCTCGCCCTGCTGGCGGCTTCGAGGATCATGGACGCGAGTGGTGCGGGCAGAGCTCTCGTAGCATGACACGCTCTCGCACACCTCGTCGAGGACTGCGCGTAAAAACGCGGTGGTTTCAGCAGGAATATTGGAAGGTCTCCCCAGCGAAAGCAGCATTCTGTCCGAAACCGCCCGGCCGGACGCAAGTTACGGTCAACGAAAAATTCTGCAGGGGCGAGAATGAGCGTGGCCCCGTCTTTTGGGGGCTGGGGGGCTTGAGGGCGGAGCCACGCAGGCCGTGCATTCGCGCGGGCCCGCCACATCAACCGTATCCGGCCGAGCCCGCTCCACTGCTTGAGGCAAAGTCGGCGCGCAGCGAAGGACCTACGGCTCGAAGGGCCGCAGGGGGCCGTCGGCCAAGTTTCGACCGATCGGGTTGCGCAGCGGTCGCCGTCGCAGTCTGCTCAAGCGCATTGCAGAATCGTTTCTGCGCACCCGGCGGCCTGGCGGGAGGGCCTCTGCCGGTGATTTTAGCCTCACCAGCGAGGATTTGAGGTCGTAGACGGGTGCGGCATCGCACTTCGCCTGAACGAGGGCCTAGCAGCCTGAGAGGGGGTAGGGGAAGGCGCTGCGCCTTGCACCGGCAACGAGCTGCCGCTTAGGCGACGCTTCTTCGACAGCCCCCCGGAGGCGAGTGAGTTCTGACCACGCCAGCGCGGCGGTGATCCATCTCTGCCGCTCTGCGCCGTTGGCTTCGGCGGCAAGCTTCATCGCCGCGACGGCCT
This sequence comes from Bradyrhizobium sp. URHA0013, assembly GCF_000518345.1. NCBI lineage: Bacteria > Pseudomonadati > Pseudomonadota > Alphaproteobacteria > Hyphomicrobiales > Nitrobacteraceae > Bradyrhizobium > Bradyrhizobium sp. URHA0013. Next base: position 60,029 of record NZ_JADK01000015.1, read on the forward strand.
CGCGCTTGGGGTCGTACTCGAGATCCATGGATACAAATATAGTTGAAGATCGTAAACGATCACGCACCGGTGGGACCGTAGCAATCCGGGGTCGGCGCCATATGGGGATCCTGTCTAGCCGTCCGGAGATGCCGGCCCCGATCCGCCCCATTCATAGGCGCGGACCTCCGGAGCGCTCGCGATCGAGGCCCTGCGCGAGCCTCCCGCGACGGGATCCAACTGCACCGACACTCCCGAAAAGCCCGTGAATTGCTTGTCTTTCAGATATCTCGTGACCGGCTCGCCCCGTATTGTAGGGGCTCAGGGCCTACCTGGTCGCCTCACCATGAGAAGAGATGTTTCAAAACGCAGCGGATCTGGCCGCGATGGCCGAGGCGTTAGGCCGATCGGGTGACTACCGGGTCCTCCGGCGCCTGGTGCCGCGTCCGAGGTCGATGGCGGTCTCCGGACAGGAAACGAGGATCGGCATCCTGCTCGATACCGAAACCACCGGCCTCGACCACCGCAAGGACGAAGTCATCGAACTCGGCATGGTCAAGTTCGGCTACACGCCGGACGGGCGCATCATTGATGTCAGGGACACGTTCTCCGCCTTCAATGAGCCGTCCGAGCCGATCCCAGCCGAGATCACGGCGCTTACCGGCATCACCGACGAAATGGTGGCCGGCCACAGGATCGACGAGGTCGCCGTGAACGCCTTCGTCGACGATTCCGTGGTCCTGGTCATCGCGCATAACAGTGGATTCGATAGGAAGTTTTCCGAACGCTACTGGCCCGTCTTCGAGCGGAAGGCGTGGGCATGCTCAGCGACCGAGGTCCAGTGGCGGCAGCAGGGCTTCGATGGAGCGAAGCTTGGCTACCTTCTGAATGGCGCCGGCTATTTCCACCAGGCGCACCGCGCGGTTGACGACTGTCACGCGCTGCTCGAGATCTTAGACTTCGACCTACCAACGACCGGCGCGCCGGCCCTCGCCGTCCTGCTCGAGACCGCACGAAAGAAGACCATCCGCATCTGGGCCGAACAGTCGCCGTTCGAACTGAAACATTCCCTGAAGCGCCGCGGCTATCGCTGGAGCGACGGCACAGATGGGCGCCCTAAGTCCTGGTACGTCGACGTCTGCGAGTCCGCGCTCGACGCGGAGCTCGCATTTCTCCGGTCAGAGATCTATCTCCGCGACGTGGAGCCGCGGCTGCAGACGCTGACCGCTTTCACGCGCTTCTCCAGCCGGATCTGAGACCGGCAGCTCGGGAAGAAGCCGCCGCCTGCGCATCAGCGCCCGAGACGCTTCTCGACCCGCTTGCGGGAATTGCCGACTTTCTTGACCGCCTTCTTGACCGCGGGCGCGGACCATCCGGTCTTCTTCGCCTCATAGCCGACTTCGTGCTTCTGCCCGCCTGCGACGCTCGCCCGGTCCTGCTTACGTCCTCGCGCAGTCTTCTTCTTCGCGGCTGCCATCAAGTCCTCCTTCTGCGAATCTAATGGCAGTGCAACGTTGTAAGGATTCGCAGGTTCCGCAACGGTCCCTCTATCCGAGCGCGACGGCGGGCGGCAACCGGGATGGACCGGCCTGCATCGGCGTAACTCGACAGGTGTATCCAGCACCTCCTGTCGCGGCTGCTTCGATGCTTTCCAAGAGTGGTCGCGCCAAGTCGAACCAAACGAATGATGTCGTCAAGAGGCAGCACTGTTCGGCGTCATGAGGCGAGGACGCAGACCTCGCGCAGTACGCGACGGCGCCAGCTGCCATCTTGTAGTTGCCCTGAGGACCCTTCCACCCAAGCCGGCCGGACCGGGAAAACTTGGAACTTCTCGGACCAGTACCTGTTGTGCCGTGCCACTATTGGAGGACGACATGAACAATAAATTTCTTCTTCTGCTGACGGCGGCCTCGCTACTCGCCGGCCCGTCGTTTGCGCAAAAGCCGCCGGCTGCCGATCGGCCCAACAATAATGCGGTCAACAGTTCTGGCCAGAACAATTCCAGCAAGCCGGTTGCAGGCGCCAACAGCTTCACCGAGGGCCAGGCCAAATCCAAGATCGAGGACGCGGGCTACACGAACGTCACATCGCTGAAGAAGGACGACAGCGGCGTTTGGCGCGGAAAGGCCAGTAAAGGCGGCGCCTCATCCAATGTGAGCCTGGATTTCCAGGGCAACGTCAACGCAGCCAAATAATTTCGCGCAGCAGCGAAGATTTAGAGGGATTCAAGATGACCATTACGATTTCACGTCTCTACGACAACTATTCCGATGCGCAGCGCGCGGTGACGAGCCTGGAGGCCGCGGGCGTGCCGCATTCGGATTTGAGCATCGTCGCGAACAATTCGGACAACTGGTACAGCACCGACAAGAAGGTCGATCGCGATCGCGATGGGGTTGACGATCGGGCGGAAGGCGCGGCTACGGGAGCGGGCCTCGGCGCAGGTCTTGGTGGCGCGGCCGGCTTGCTCGCGGGCCTTGGTTTGTTGGCTATCCCCGGCCTCGGTCCGGTAGTGGCGGCCGGATGGCTCGCGTCCACCGCGCTCGGCGCCGTTGCCGGCGGCGCGACGGGCGGAGTCGTCGGGGCGTTGACGCAGGCTGGCGTATCCGACGAGGAAGCACCACTCTACGCCGAAGGTGTGAGGCGCGGCGGCACGCTGGTTTCGGCTCGTGTGCCGGATGCGGACCGCGCGCGATACGAAGCGATCCTGAACCAGTCCGCCGTCAATTTGCGCGACCGAAGCGCAGCCTGGCAGAAGGCCGAGTGGAAGAGCTACGATCCCTCCGCCAAACCTTACGGCGCGGAGGAGGTCCGCAGAGAGCGCCAACTCTACGGCACCGGAATGCGATGAATAACCGGCGGCCCGCACACCAGGCGGGCCGCCATTTTCTTCACGACGATCATCGAACTCAGGAGCCGAAAATGAGCCGCGGAATGCCATCGATGACCGCCCTCCTGGGTATGCTCGCAATCGCCGGTTACCAAAATAGGGCCAAGCTGGCGGACATGTTTCGCAATGCTACCTCCGGTCAGCCGGCGGGTGCCAAGGATTCCCTGAGCGGCATGCCCGGCAATCTTGGTGGCCTTGTGGGAGGCGGTGGCGTGGGTTCGCTGCTGAATGGCGGGATCGGCGAATTGCTCGAGCACTTCAAGCAGAACGGACAGGGCGACGCGGCTCAATCCTGGATCAATCAGGGGCCAAACCGCGAAGTCACCCCGCCCGAACTCCAGCAGGCTATCGGTCCGGATGTTCTTCAAAAGCTGGAGCAGCAGACCGGCCTGTCGCAGCAGGAGATCCTCGACCGCTTGTCGCGAGAACTTCCGACGGCCGTGGACAAATACACGCCGGACGGACGCCTTCCGGCGCAATCCGCGGGATAACACTCCTCAAGACTCGAGAAAAGATATGAGCATCATCTGGACGATCATCATCGGTTTCATCGCAGGCGTCATCGCGAAGTTCATCATGCCTGGCGACAACGAGCCCTCGGGTTTCATCCTGACCACGATCCTGGGAATAGTAGGCGCGTTCGTTGCGACCTATCTTGGTCAGGCTCTCGGCTGGTATCGGCCCGGAGAAGGCGCAGGACTAGTGGGGGCGGTCGTAGGCGCCATCATCGTGCTTCTCGTCTACGCTTTTGTGGCCGGTCGCAGCCGCCGGGCCATCTAACCACCGTGAACGGAATTCTTTGCGTTAGCGGTGAATGCCCGGTGTGAAAGGTGATCGGCAAGATGAAATGGATGCTCGTTGTCCTGGTAGGAGGCATGACACCGGTCAACACCGACCTGGTGTTCGACAAATTCGCCGATTGCCTTGCCGCCGAGGAGCAGATGCGGAAACACTACACCGACGCCTTCGAGGTCTGGGACCGATGGGCCGCGGCCAATATCGAGCGAAGACGCGAATACTCAAAGGTGCGCGACCTCCAGGCCAAACGCCTGCTCAGCAATATCGGTACGTGCGTTCCTCATGCGGGCGGCGACCCCGCGGCGCCTCGGCAGCAGAGCGATCCAACACCTCCTCAAACTCCTCAAGCCGCACCTACGCCGCAGCCAAGTCCGAAAACGTGAGGTCTGATCGTTCGGAGCCGGGCGGTCGCGAACCAATGTTGCTGCTGCTTGCGAATCGCTTTTCACCGCAGACGGTAGGCTGAGCTCCGGCTTAGTGTGCGAGCGCGCGAGTGGAGGGAAGCTGACCCTTTTGAGACCCCTTAATGCACCCGAACAGGCCTGGGGCCTCCTCGCTTTGCCGCGCCTGACGCCGAAGCTTCTGTGGCCCATCACCTCTGTCGTCGAAACTTTAGCAATTTTTGCATATCTTTTTCACGGTCTGGTCGACTTTGCTGTTCTCCTGATCGATCTGGGCGTCACTATCGTGTTGATCAGTGGTCGTCGGCCGACCGATGCCGCCCGCGGCGGCCCCTTGGGTATTGGCAGCAGGCGTTCCGGATGAAGCTGCGGTTCCGGCAGCATTGGTGCCGGGGCTTGCGGCATTCGTGCTGTTTCCATTAACCGCTCCCTGATTGAGCCCTGATTGAGGAGTAGGAGTACCATTGGCGATACCGGTTATCGCATTGGTGGTGCCGGTGGTTGGATTGGTATTTGCATTCGGGGTAGCCGACGGGCTTGCCGTCCCGCCCGAGCTCGCGGGGCCTGCGCCTCCTGTAGCGGACGGAGATGCTGCAGTCGAACCCCCTGCACCTGCAGACGACGACGCGCCGCCAGCGCTTCCACCGGCAGATCCGCCGGCACTACCGCCGCCGCCTCCACCGCCGCCTCCACCCCCACCTTGCGCAAATGCTGCGCAAGGGATGACGATAGCTAAGACAACTGCAATGCCAAAGCGTTTCATTGCGCGACTCCTTTAGCGAAGAAGCCACGCTGCTGCGTTTCGTTCCTAGGCGTTGGGTCGAGCCGACGCTTTGGGGCGCCCTTCCAGCAGGGCCAGGCCAGCAACCGAACGATAGGGGAGACCGAGCGTTATCGACATTATGTCAGACGCTTTCGACTACTTCCGGGCTTACGCTGTCCGCGCTCTGTGCAAGGCCCGATCCATGCCGGACGGCAGGATGAAGCATCTGCAGCTGCTGGCCGGGCGGATCTATAATCTCCTCAAGAAAGAGGCCGCTTACGGCCCGAATACGCAGCGCCGTGAAGACTTCCGGGCAGCCCAGAGGCTGGAGAGGTCTCTCGACCGTCCGCCTGGCGGAGGCTCGGGCGCTGGGACTCGCTTTAGTCCGCCGAGGTCGCAGGACGCGGGACGGGAGGCTTGTTGAGTGCCTTCCCTCGACACCCGTGGTGTATCAAGCCTGCTGCGGGAATACGCGCAGCGCACCGCCTTGCGCGGCGGCAACCCCTACCGGGCAAAAGCCTATTCCCGGGCCGCCGACAGCCTGGCAGCCCTTGCCGTCCCTCTGCATGTGCTGATCGCTGAAGACCGGCTCAAGGAAATCCCCGGCGTCGGCGAGGCGATCGCCGACATTATCGTCAAGCTTCACAAGACGGGCTCTCATCCGACCCTTGAAAAGCTCCGGAAGGAGATACCCGAGGGCGTGCTCGAGATGCTCGCCGTTCCCGGCCTCCGCCCCGAGAAGGTGCTGCGGCTCTACAAGGATCTCGGCATCACCTCGCTCGCCGAGTTGGAGGCCGCCGCCAAAAACGACCGTATCAAGAAGGCCAAAGATCTCGGCGCCGCGCTGCAGACCAAGATTCTGCAGAACCTGGCCATCGCCAAAAGCGGAGAAGGTCGCTTCCATCTGCACCGTGCGGCCGCCCTGCTCTCGCACGCCAAGGATTCGCTTCGCAAGGCCCGGCCGGAGCTCAAGCGGGTGACGATCGCAGGCGACTTCCGCCGCGGCTGCGAACTCGTCGGCGACCTCACGATCGTCGCGGAGGCTGCCAAGATCGAGAAGGCGGCGAATGCTTCGGCTGCGGACGGACTGCAAATCCGCTTGTCCGACCGCAACCACTTCGGCGCCGCCCTTCTTTTCGGCACCGGCTCAGCCGCTCACATCAAGAGGCTCCAGGCTTTGGCCGCGGAGAAAGGAATGCGGCTGGAGAGCGACGGGTTGCACAAGGATCGCACCCTGATCGCCGGCGACGAGGCCCAGATCTATCGCGCCCTCGACCTGCCGTTCATCGATCCTGAACTGCGGGAGGGGCGCGGAGAGGTCGAACTGGCTCAGACGGGCAAGCTGCCGAAGCTCGTCACCGACAAGGACTTGCGCGGAATCCTTCACTGCCACACCGATGCCTCCGACGGCACCGAGGCCCTGGAGACGATGGCCAAGGCCACGCGCCAGCGCGGTTTTGAATATTTCGGCGTCGCCGACCACTCCAAGTCCGCGCACTACGCGGGCGGGCTCTCGGTCGAGGAGATCGCGCAGCAGCACCGGGAAGCCGACCGCCTGAACAAGCGCTTCGGCAAGGATTTCCGGATTCTCAAAGGCATCGAGTCCGACATTCTGGCCGACGGCTCGCTCGACTATGACGACGACGTGCTGGAGCGCTTCGATTTCGTGGTCGCGAGCATCCATGGCCGCTTCAAACTCGAACGCAAAGCGCAGACGCAGCGGCTGCTGCGGGCCATCGCGGATCCTCACACCACCATCATCGGCCACATGACCGGGCGCCAGCTGCAGCGGCGGCCAGGCTACGAAATCGACGTCGAAAAGGTGCTGCGCGCTTGCGCGAGGCACGACGTCGTCGTCGAGATCAACGCCCATCCATGGCGCCTCGACCTGGATTGGCGCTGGCACCAGGCGGCGCTGGAGTTCGGCTGCATGCTGAGCATCAATCCGGACGCGCACTCGATCCCCGAGCTCGACCACATGCACTGGGGCGTCCAGATGGCGCGCAAGGGCGGTGTCCCCGCCGACCGGGTCCTGAACGCGATGGCTCTTCCGGAGATCACGCGCTACCTCCGCCAGAAGCGGCGCTCGTTCGCCCGGGCGGCCTGATGCAGCAAGGGCACGGCTTCTCGCTGGAGGGCACCGTGGTCGCAGTTGCCGCCGATCGCGGTCACCACTTCAGCAAACCGCCGCAGGACTGGATCATGCTGGTGGAAGGCCATGGCGTCGAAGGCGACGCCCACGCCGGCGCGTTCGTGAAGCACCGGTATCTCGCCCGCCGGCAGCCGCGCCTACCCAATCTCCGGCAGGTGCACCTCATCCCGGCCGAGCTCTTTGCATCCCTTTCGGATGCCGGCTTCCAGGTCGCAGCGGGGGACCTGGGCGAGAATATCACCACTGCCGGTCTGGACCTTGAGCGGATGCCTCTCCGGACGCTCATCGAGCTTGGACCAACGGCGATCGTGGAGCTGACCGGCCTCCGGACGCCTTGCGTTCTGATCGACCGCTTCCACCCCGGCCTTAAGCAACAGGTGCTCTCGTCGGCGGAAACGGGCCCTCCGTTCAAATCCGGGGTCTTGGGCGTGGTACGGGCAGGCGGGATGGTCGCGGCTGGTGATACCGCGCGGGCTCGCCTTCCGTCCTCCTCGTTTCGGCCTCTGCCGGCCGTGTAGAAAGTCCCAACCATGGCTCGCAAATCGACCCTGCCATATCGCCTGCAGCCCATGCTGGCCACGTTGACGGATGCGCCGTTCGACGATCCCGATTGGGTCTTCGAGGACAAATTCGATGGTTTCCGCATGGTCGCGGAAATCCGGCGTGGTCGGGGCGCGCTCTACAGCCGTAACGGGAAGATCATCAGCCACTCCTACGTGGAGGTCGCGGACGCACTTGAATGCGTGAAGGCGGACGCCGTGATCGATGGCGAGCTCGTTGCGATCGGGAAGGACGGCGTATCCCATTTCCAGTTGCTTCAAAACGCCCTGCGTCACGAGGCCAAGCTTTTGTACTGCGCGTTCGACCTCATGTTCGCAGCCGGCGAGGACCTACGCGCGCTACCGCTCCTCGAGCGCAAGAGGCGGCTCAAGGCCATCCTGCCGCGCCACAAGCTGATCGCGTTCAGCAACCACCGCAAAGGCAGCGGCACAAAGTTCTTCGCAGAAGCCGAGCTGAGACATCTCGAAGGCATCATGGCCAAGCGTGCCGACAGCCCGTACGCGTCCGGACGCCGGACCGCCGACTGGCTGAAAGTGAAGACCGCGCAGCGGCAGGAGGTCGTGATCGCCGGCTTTACGGCGCCGAGGCGAACCCGGCCCTTCTTCGGCGCCCTCGTGCTGGCACTGCGAGAAGACGAAGGTTGGCGGTACATCGGCCACGTCGGCACCGGCTTTAGCCATCGTTCTTGAAGAGCTTCACGGCAAGCTCGTGAGGCTCAAGACAACCAAGTCGCCGTTCCCTGCCAAGGTGAAGGATGAGCAGGTCACGACCTGGGTGCGTCCTTCGTTGGTCGCGGAAGTGAAGTTCGCGGAGTGGACCAGCAAGGGCGAACTGCGCCAGCCGGTCTATCTCGGCCTGCGGTCCGACAAAAACGCCAAGGACGTCGTTCGCGAAACGAAGTGGTCGCGAACATAGTGCCACCGAGACGAAGCGTTCGACCTGGAGTTCAGCTGGCGGCGCGCTCGGACGCCGAAGGCCACGGCGGCAGGGGCGGCAGCCCGAGCGCCTTACGTACAGGTCCGAACGATCTCCGGTGAGCTGCGCATGCACCAAGCCTGGCGAGCGCCTCATAATGAGCCGGCACCGGGTAGCCCTTATGATCTGCGAATCCGTAGCCGGGGTGACGCTCGTCGAGCGTCCGCATGACGGTGTCGCGCTCGACTTTCGCGAGGATGGAGGCGGCCGCAATGCTGGCGGACTTGGCATCGCCTTTTATGATGGGCTGCTGAGGGATGTCGATTTCCTTCAACCGCTTCGCATCGATCAGCAAGTGCTCCGGCGTCAACCCTAGCCCCCGGACCGCCCGCTGCATCGCCTGGATGCCTGCCCAATAGATGTTGATTGCGTCAATCTCCTCGACCTCGACGAATGCTACGGACCAACTCTCTGCCTTTTCCTTGATCTCCTTCGCGAGTTCTTCGCGAGCCGCGGCGTCGAGTTTTTTCGAGTCGTCGATTCCGATTATCCGTGTGCCGGGCTTCAGGATCACGGCGCCAGCGGAGACTGGCCCGGCGAGAGGGCTCATTCCCGCCTCGTCCACGCCTGCCACGGCATGATGGCCGCTTTCCCAGAGAGAGCTCTCGAAGCGAAGCATCTTTCGCAGGCGCTGCCCCTCGGACCTGTTTTCGAAGCGCCGTTTATCGATTGAGGCCAGGATGGCACGGGCTCCCGCGCGGGCGTCGGCCCGCAAGATCTGCTCGACGTCGGCCTCGAGCGGTCTTTTCTCGACGACATAGCGCCGACGCAATACGTCGAGTGAATACTGGGACATAGCGGCCTTCGTGAAGACTGATTATTGGGGAGCGTGTCGGTGAAATTTGTGGCGTTTGTCTGAAGCTAGACCATGCCGTCATCGACTGCGCAGCGCCTTGTCGAAAGGAACCGGACCGGCTCGCCATCTGAGGTCCCGCTATTCTGGAGGGCCGCTGATCCAGACCTCGCGTCCGACCTCAAAGCGGAACCAACCGGTGTCTTCATCCCTTGAGAAAGAGTGGAGCCTCGATCCCCGGGTGCTTCCTAGGGGGCCGGCCCATGCTCCGACAAGCCAGCAACGAAGAAGAGGTTTTGGACCGCACCACCGAGGTCGCGGCCACCATCGCGGAAGAAGGCCTCCGGTACGTCAGCGACTCCGCGCCGGGGTACACACGCAAGCGAACTGGAACCAGTTTCAGCTACTACGACAAGGACGGCAAGCGCATCACCGATGCCGCCGTGATCCGACGCATCAAATCCATCGGCATCCCGCCGGCCTACGAGTCCGTGTGGATCTGCCCGTCCTCGAACGGGCACATCCAGGCAACCGGGCTCGATGCGCGGGGTCGCAAGCAGTATCGCTACCATCCGAAATGGCGCGAGCTCCGAGACCAGAACAAGTATGAGCATATCATCCTGTTCGCTGCCGCGCTGCCGGCGCTGCGGGAACGGGTCGCCGCCGACATGAAGCGGGACGGACTGCCGCGCGAGAAGGTGCTGGCCACGATCGTTAGTCTTCTGGAGAAGACATTGATCCGCGTGGGCAATGCCGAATATGCCGAGAAAAACAAGTCCTACGGGCTCACCACCATGCGCCGCAAGCACGTCGAGGTCGGGGGCGGCGTCCTTCGGTTCGACTTCACGGGCAAGTCGGGCAAACAGTGGAAGCTTCGCGTCGAGGACAAGCGGATAGCCGCGATCGTGAAGCGCTGCGCGGAGATCCCGGGACATGAGCTCTTCAAGTACCTGGACGAGGACGGACAGCCCCGCACCGTCGATTCCGGCGACGTCAACGCCTACATCAAGGACATCACGGGCGAGGACTTCAGCGCCAAGGACTTTCGGACTTGGGCGGGAACCGTCCTGGCGGCGTTGGCGCTTGCCGAATTCAAGAAGTACGACAGCCAGGCCGAGGCGAAGGGCAACGTCGTCGCCGCGATCGAAAGCGTCTCGAAGCAGCTCGGCAACACACCGGCCATCTGCCGCAAGTGCTACGTGCACCCGGAAGTCCTGAACGCCTACATGTCAGGTGACCTCGTGAAGATGATTGAGGCCAAGATCGCGCAGAAGTTCAAGCGCCAGTACGCCAAGCTCACTTCCGACGAGATCATGGTGCTGGCATTTCTCCGCAAGCGTGTCGATTCTCTGAAGGCGCCCGCCTAGGCCTCGCGTACCCGGTCTGCGGGGACGCCTGCGTCCTTCTCGACGCCTCCAGGCACGCCTCGGCTGGTGCTCTCGTCGGCAAAAGGGCCCTTCCATTCAAAGTTGGGCTGCTGGGCCTGGTGCGGGCCGGCGGGCGGTCGCTTACCGCGCGGGTTCGGCTTCCGTCCTCGCCATTCGCGCCTGCCGGCTCGGTAGAAGGACCCGTGCACAACTCGCCGTCCCGATACCCGAAGCAACATCGTTCTTAGGTCGGACTAGCCTGGTCGCAAACAACGTAACGGCGGTCCGCTTGGGGCTAGGAGGTAATCGACAGTCTGGGACTATTCAACCGCAGCGCCCACCCGGCGGCTTCTTCTTTGGCTTCGATCCACCTCAAGAGGCGTTCGCTCTCGCGCGTTCGCGCGCCTCACGACGACGTTGGCGGCGTTCGCGCCGCCGCTTGGCACGGTCGGCAGGTTGCCGCAGCGGAGGAACCGGCGCTGTCTCGGATACCGATTTGGGAGCCTCATCGGCTGCGGCCTGTTGGGCCGGCTCGGATGCCTCCGGGCGGGCTTCCATGAATTCAAGCACTGCCCGACCCTTTGCCGTGATCTTCCAGCCGCCGCTGATGCGCTCGACTAAGCTTTGAGAAAAGATGTCGAGATCGGGCGCCCGTGCGGCGAGGCGCTTGGTCCGGTCCGCCCAATCGCGGCCGCTGGTCGCCAGAATGGCCATATCGCGCTTGAGGTCATCCATGACGGCGAAGCCGTCCGGATAGCTCACCAGGATCTTCAGCACCGTGACCTGGAAATTCACGCCCGCCTCGACCGATCAGCGCCAGATCGTGGGCGCCCGCCAAAGGGCGTCACGGCCGGCTGCGTGAGTTCGTCCTGCGATACCTCGCCTCTGGTCGCCGCCTCCAGTATCTTTGAGGCGACATGGCTACGCGGTCCGATCTCGCGCTGCGAAACGCTCGCAGACCTCGTCCAAGACCGCGTGCAATAGCGCAGTGGTTGCCGCATCGAACATCAATGCTCCCCAGAAAGCGAAAGTCCCACTATAGCCAACATTTCGCACGGCGCGACTCAACAAAGTTTCGATCGCGATAGGCCAAGCCAGCTGGTCTGACCGTAGCTTTGGAAGATGCTTGCACGGTAGACTTGCCTTGCAAGATCGGGCAATTCGTAAGGCTATCTTCGAGATCAGGAACTCGCATGTGGAGACCTCAGCGATTTTATAGGCAGGTCGTTCTTTCGACATCGGTTGTCTTAGTTCTGGCAGCCGGCGCCGCCGCCCAGGAGGATAAGAAGACCGACGACGACAAGCCGGCCGATCCGGATACGGGTGAGAGCACCGTAGAGGAAAAGACGCTCGGCCTTCTTCCCAACCCGCTGCAGAAGTACGGCGTGAAGTTCGCGGCCACTTACATCGGCGAGGCGTTTGGTAACGCTTCCGGCGGCCTGAAACAGGGCGCTATCTACGAAGGCCGTCTCAACCTCGCGGTGGATGTCGATCTGCAGAAGCTCGTCGGCATCGACAAGCTCACTTTTCACGCCAACATGTTCCAGATCCATGGCGATGGCCTGTCCCGGAGCAATCTTCAGAACTTCTTTGTCGTCAGCGGAATCGAGGCTCTACCCTCAACGCGTCTTTACGAAGCGTATTTCGAGAAGCGGTGGGGCGCAAAGAGGATCTCGCTGAAAGTGGGTCAGCTCGCCGCCGACAGCGAATTCTTCAACACCAAATATACAGACGTGTTCACCAACGCCTCAATGGGTTGGCCCGCGATCACGTCGCTCAATCTGCCCAGCGGGGGACCTTCGCCACCTTTGGCGGCCATGGGCGCAAGGCTACTGGTCAACGTGACCGACCAGCTTTCCTTCTGGGTGGGATCTTCGACGGCGACCAAGCGGGGCCCGGACCGGGCGATCCGCAGGAGCGCAACCGCTACGGCGTCAATTTCCGCGTCAACGATCCGCCGTTGTTACTGGGTCAGATCCAGTACGCCTGGAACAACAAGAAGGGCGATCCCAACCTGACCGGCCAGATCAAGTTCGGCGGCTGGCGGCACTTTGGCCCTTTCGCGGATCAACAGTTCGCGTCGAACGGCAGCTCGCTCGCCGCTTCCGGTAGCACCGGCCAGCCCTTGTTGCTGGCAGGAGACATCGGTGCTTGGGCGGTCTTCGAGCAACAGATTTACCGCGTGCCTCACACCGACGATCGCGGGATCGGTGTGTTCGCAAGGACCGCCGGCGCGCCCGCTGATCGCAACCTGATTGATCTCTACGCTGATGCCGGCGTCGAGTTCATCGGGCTTCGTGATGACCGGCCAGATGACAAGTTCGGGATCGCCGCGGGCTATGCCCATGTGTCCAAGCGGGCGCAGGCGCTCGACGCCGACTACCGCACGCTGGTGAATCCCAACTGGCCCTCGCGAAACTTTGAGGGATTGCTGACGACGGTCTACCAATACCAGATAAAGGACGGCTGGTCGTTGCAGCCGAACTTCCAATACATCATCCATCCCGGCGGCGGCGCTACGGGGCCGGCGACGCCATTCGCCGGAAAGGTCCTCAAAAACGCGTCGGTGTTCGGTCTTAGGACGACGTTAAAATTCTAGCACCGTGCGCATCGCACGGACTCTGCTCCAGGAAGAGCTCGTGCAGATGAACACGATGGCGCAGATGGCATCAGAGCGACCCCCATGTCGTCTTCCGGGCGGACATCTCATTGAGCCTTTTCAGCCTGCTCGCGCTCGCGCAAGCCTCGAGCAAGTTGATCAACAGACGTCTCCTGCGCCAATTCGTCTTGTTGGCAATCCTCGTCATCGACATTCAGCCGCCTGGCAAGCTTCTGCAATATTCTCAAAGATCGCGTCGCCTCCCATTCAGAGAGCAGATTAATCTGAAGTTCTAGACGATCCCGCTTCTCCAAGATGCGGTCGGTTGCATTTTGGCGAATGAGGACACAGGAGGTGAGAAGTACCGCCTCCAGCGCGAGGAATGTCCCGAGCAGCGGGAACGGGAATGGATCAAGCGCGCGATCGGGGAATACCCCGCCGAACGCCATCCAACACACCACCGCCCCGCACTGCAGCACAACGAACTGCGGAGTTCCCGCAAACGATCCGATTGCATGAAAAACACGATGATGAAGAGCGATCTTTTCCTCATCCTGCTTTTCAAGGCGCAGGATGGCGTCGATATTTTCTACCGGTCTTTTCGATGATGCCGACGCTGACATGGTCAGGTGGCGATCTGCTCGGCGGCTCGCCGCGCTGACTGTCGGGTCCGGTCGAGTGTCTCATCTCCGGCTTTTTCGGCCTTGGCACGCGCTTCACATTTCGAGCGAAGCTCCTCAATCTCATCGTCTGTGAGGTGCTCGATTCCCACGAGACTATTGCGCGCTGCGCTCACGCGAATGAGTTCGTCAAGCTTTACCTGAATGGCGGCGCTGTCCCGGTTTTGCGAATTCTGAATCAGAAATACCATAAGGAAAGTTACGATTGTGGTCCCAGTATTAATGACCAACTGCCAAGTGTCCGAGAACTGGAAGAGCGGGCCGCTGATGCCCCATACGACCACCACACCCGCGGCTAACAGGAAGGTCGAGGCGCGCCCCGCCGCAAGCGAAGTCTTGTTCGCCAAGTCACCGAAGAATTTTGAAATCGGCGATGGTTCGTGTCTCATGATTTTAGCCTCTACCACCGACCACAATGTTGTGTTGGGGCAAAAAGTTCCGGGTTAGGAACCGTGGTCTCCGGCATACTCTGTGAAATGCTTTTCGCGGGCGCTCCCGAGAGAACGTATTACGAGCGATCGCGGAGTACGTCCCAAGCCGCGCCCGTTTGGAGCCGACCTCAACCATAGAATTCCACTTTGCCCCTGACTCGGAACGGATGGCCAAGGATTCGATTCCTGCCGGCTCATAAGTCAGCCGCGGAAAAATCTCTCACGCGGAGGGTCCTCCACGAGCGATCAGGTTGCGATATCGGGCCTCGTACTCCTTCGCCATCCGGCTTGCGGCGAAGCACTCCTCGAACCGCGCGCGGACCACTCGTCTGTCCAGCCGGCCCAGTTCTTTCACTGCCCTGATCGCCTGTTCCTCACCATCGACGATGAAGCCGGTCACTCCGTCCTCAACCACCTCCGGCACCGAGCCTGATCGATAGGCGATTACGGGCGTCCCGCACGCCATCGCCTCGATCATGACAACACCGAACGGTTCGGGCCAACCGATCGGAAACAGCAGGCCCGCTGCGTTGGCGAGAAACGGCTGCTTCTTCGCGTCGTCGACCTCGCCGACGAGCTGAACCGTCTGGCCATCGATGATCGGCTCGAGCTTGTTCTTGAAGTAGGCCGTCTCCGCCCGAGGGATCTTGGCGGCTATGCGCAGCGGCATCCGGGCCGCGCGCGCGATGCGTATGGCGTCCTCCGGACCCTTGTCCGCCGTCAGCCGCCCCAGAAAGGCCAAGTACGAACCTGGTTCGTAGGAGGGCCTAAACATATCCTTGGGCAGTCCGTGCTGGATCGTCGCGATCCAGTTCGCGTCCGGAAGCGGCCGACGCTGGTCGGCGGAAATCGAGACGAATGGAGCGTCCGCAAAGGCACCGATTACCTGGGGCAGGCCGGGCAGATCGAGCCGACCGTGCATCGTCGTCAGGAAAGGCACGCCGGTCCGGCTCAGCACCGGAAGAGGCAACCAGTCGACGTGGGAGTGGATCACGTCGAAGTCGCGCGCGCGCTCGGCGATGGCCTCGATCAGAAGCGCGCAGGCGGCGTTCGGATCCGCACCCTTCCGCCCCAGGCGCAGTGCGCGCGGCCACACCGCGTGGAGCTTTCCCTTCGTCTTCGAGTCCCCGCTTGCGAACAAGGTGACCTCGTGTCCGAGTTCGACCAGTTCGTCGACCAGCCAGGCGATCACACGCTCGGTGCCGCCGTAGAGCTTTGGAGGTACGCTCTCGGCCAACGGAGCAAGCTGGGCAATCCGCATCGGCTAGGCCCCCAACACGAACCGCAGGACCGTCACGATCGTCGCGGAAATGAGCGACGAAATCGCAAGCAGCGTCCAATTGGGCCGCGTGCTTCCCCCTGCCACGCGCGCTGCGAGCGCCTTCACGGCCGTCAACATCCGTCTCGAGAAAGCCGCTGCAGGTAGGCTATTCCGAAGCCTGCGAGCTCTTCGCTATCGCTTGCGCGCGCTTCCGACCTGCTGTGGAGGTGACGCTCCAGCAGGCAGCGCCGGCTGTCGTGCGCATCGACCTCGGGGTGCCGCGCCCGGTACACCGTCCAGGCGGTCTCCGCGGCGCTCTTCAAGACGACTTCGTCGACCATACTCACTCTCTCCAGAGACCGAACCCAGTCGCTGCCAACTCAAGGCGCTCCGGAAAGTTTCCGGATTTTCCCGACAATAGACGAAGGGAGGAAGCTCAGGATGCTCTGACATGCGCCCGCGTACGTGCCGCACGCCGGCGCTGCAGGCGTTGGCTTCGGCCGGACCTTCTGGATGCAAGGTGGTAGTCGTCGGGGTTGCGGCGGTCGGCTCCGCACTGGAGCTTCGCGCGCCGTCTCTGGCGGCGAGGATTCCATGGCCCGCGCCGCCCGGGCAGCTGCAACCATTGCCGCTTTTTCCCGTTATCGGTAGGGCTCGAGCAATGTGAAAGGAATCTCGATGAAGAAGATCGCGATGTCGGCGCTGATGGTCGGCGCTCTTGGTCTGTCCTCGGTGGCCACCATCTCTCCTGCCGAAGCGCACTGGCGAGGTGGCTGGGGACCGGGCATCGCTGGCGGTCTGCTGGCTGGCGCCGTAGTCGGCGGGCTTGCCTCGTCGGCTTCTGGATGGGGACCTGGCTACGGCTACTACGGTGGCTCAGGTTACTACGGCGCAGGCTATTACGGCGGCCCCTATGCCTACGACTACGGCTACGACGAGCCCTATCGCTGGGGTGGTAGTTACGCGACCACGACCTACTACACGGCGCCCGTGTCCTACGGCTACCGGTACCGCCGAGCCGTGCGGCCCGCTTACGCCTATTACCGCGGAACATATCCGGTCGCGGGGCACCGCTGGCACCATCACCGCTGGTGAACACGAGCCGAACGGGCCGCGCTCCGGACGGGCGCGGCCTCTCCGTCTGCAGAAGCAAAACTCCTTCCGTTTACCGCCAGCCGCCGGCAAAGAAGTCAAGCGGGTCCCACGCCAACCGTTGGTCGGCTGGCACCGTCCTCGGCTTGGTTGGCCGCCTTCTTTGCGGATGAGTCTCCGCGTGCTTGCGAACCCAGGGCGTCCTTCTTCGGCGGAAGCCGCCGGGGCTGGCGGCCATCGCCGCAAGCACGTCGCTCGAAGGTCGTCCGTCTGCTTCAGTAGTCGGGTCCGCGTTCGCCAACACCAGAGGATCGGATCGCTGACGCGTAACCCGATTTGGCTAGGCCGCCTTAACTCTGGCGCTCTTGCGCCCGAGAGGTACTGGTGATGCCACCTTGAGCATCGAACCAGAATTTCGTACTTACTGTGCTGCCGTCGTAATCGCGGTAGTCGAGGCGAACGCACTCCTGCTCCGGAAGGACTTCGTCGAGTTCGAACGCCGCTTCTGTTGCGCCGCGGAGCTTGCCTGGCCAATAGCGAAGCAAGCCGGAACGTTCGATGAACCGTTCCCCGCTGCAGCAATCAAGCGTCGCCTGATCCGCATAGAGCGCCAGCAAATCCTCCAGACGACGCTCGCGACACGCGTCCAACCAATCGATCACGATTCCGATGGGATCGAACCCAGTTCCCAAACCAGACATTCTCCACCTCACAGTTGTCCCCGGTGGCAGGGTCACATTGGGCCGCGAGACTTGGCTGTTTGGCATCGAACGCAATCCGCACATCAGCGTTCGTGGCGACACCTTGTCGTCGCTGTCCAAAGCTGTGGTCTGCGTGAACTCCTGACAGCACACTCGTGATAAATCCATTTCGGCGCATTTGAACCGTTCCAAACGCTCAACTGACCAAAAGAGACCTGCAATATAGGAGCAGTTCCATGGGCATTCCCAAAGATGGGACGGTTTCGATCCGCATCACATGCGTTGGTCACGCCAGCCGACGCTGGAGAGGTGCCCGCACGAAGGCGGCGGCGTCCGCACTGAATCAGCGCCTGTCGGAATTCAGGGCGAAAACGATCTTCGACCAGGTCGATCCCATCGTCAAAATGCAGCTACCGGGATTGCCCGTCGCGCTTGGCCAAAAGGCAGTCGGGAGCACGGAACCGTTTCCGACGGCCGGCGAAGATAACGCCGCCATCGATCGCAGTGTCGTCCTCATGGTCGACCTAGTTTGGACAGGTACGGGCGGTTACAAGAGGGTGCACCGTCCGCCTCGGCTTGTTTATGCGCCGAGCACCTTCTGGGAGATGAAAATCGCAGCGCTCTTTGGCGCCTCGGGTATCGGCGTCAAATCGAGCTTGCTCCGCGTGAAGATCAAGAACTTGAGTACAGGGCGCGAACTGTCGCTTTTTGGGCCGATTATCGGCGGTGATCTGACCATCGGACCCGGCATGTTCAAGAAGGTGCCCAAGGTGTCGCCCGTCAGCTTCGACAAGTTCGATCCCAAACAATTGCGGGATGCGCAAGTGGGCAAGCCCGTCGTGTTCACGACACCGCTCATGGACTTCGAAGACTGGATCAACGGATCGGAAGGCCAGCTCGTGCGGGTCGTTCACGGTCATCTTAAAACCGGCGTGACCAAGTCGCAGACCAGCTTTCTCCAGTTCGTCAGCGTCGATACTCATCCCGGTTCATTGGTCTTCGATCTGAAGGCGCTCGGCTTCTCGTTGGGTATTCCCGAGGTATCCAATCAGGTGCAATCCGGAACACTCAAAGCCGAAAATCATCCGTCAGACCAGTATCTCGTCGACACACCTGATGACGTTATTCCTGTCCAAGTCGCACAGCACCGCAGCGAAGGCCTTCTGATCAGCTTCCCAACTGAAAAACATAAATGGACGGATTTGAGTTCGAGCGAGCAAGAGGAAGTGAAGCGATTTGTGTTGAACAGAACGGCAGCCATTCGCGCTTTGTCTGACTCCAAGGATGTGGTCGCCCCGACGCCGTAATGGGGCGGGTAGCTGGCAGACTGATTTCCCGACGGAGCTGTGGCTTCGTGCTTCGAGGGCCGTCCAGTCATGGCCGTTGCGCGTGAACAGCCGGACACGGTTGCCGTCACACTGGACGATCAGGCGATAGCCGTCGTGCTTGATCTCGTGGATCCAGTCGGGACGGTCGGGGACTTTGGTGCTACGACTCGGCAGACAAGGCTTACAGGAGGATTTCAGCATTCCGGGAAAGATAGGCACTTTCGAACGCGAATCCAGCGGCTCTCGAGCGCTTGAAACGATCGTACCAGTCCGCCATTCCATCCGCCAGCTGCGGCTTCCTCGGCCGTGAAAATTCCGTCCCTTTGCGCTTCCAGAACCCGACCAGTGAGCGCTTGTGCCCACTGATGACGGCAGCCTGGTCAGCACTCGCGATGGGCGCGCGGATGCTGTAGTCGCGATCACTGACCCAGATTTCCAGAAGCGGTTGCCGAGCTTCGTTGGCGCGGCCATAGGAGTGATAGAACCAAAGCCCGAAGTCGCCGTCGCTCTCATCGACCTTCTCGGCCTGCCATTGTGGGTAGACCAGCATGTCATTCGGCCTGCAATATTGACCCCCTAAGCCGGGGGATCGGCGTCCAAAATTGACCCCCTACAGGTTGGTCTGTTGCGCTGCCTGCTTCGTCATGAAGCAGGTGGTCGGGGATGCTGATCGTGGAGACAATCGCCCGGATACGGCGCGAGCACTTCATCAAGGGCAAGACGATCAAGGAGATCGCCCGTGACCTGAAGGTGTCGCGGAACACAGTCCGGAAGGTGCTGAGATCGGGAGAGACCTCATTCGAGTACGAGCGTGTTGTCCAGCCGCGGCCGAAGCTGGGACGATGGGCAGCAGAACTCGACGGGTTGTTGTCAGGGAACGCGGGCAAGTCCGCT
>NZ_JADK01000016.1:0-72229 GCF_000518345.1 Bradyrhizobium sp. URHA0013
ACCGAGGCCGAGAGCTCTTCGGTCGCGGTCGCGACCGACTGCATGTTGCTGGAGGCCTGCTCGGAGACGTCGGCGACCTGGCTCGACAGGCTCTGCGTGGTCTCGGCAGTGCGGGTCAGAGTCGAGGCCGCCGATTCCAGCTGCACGGCTGAGGCCGAGACGTTGGAGACGATGGCACCGACCGCGCTCTCGAAATCGTCGGCGAAACGAATCAGCTCGGAACGACGGCTTGCGGCCTGCTCCCTGTTCTGGAGTTCGTTGGCGGCGGCGTCGCGCTCGGCCTTGGCCACGGCCTGCACTTTGAATTCTTCGACCGCGCCGGCCATCTCGCCGATCTCGTCCCTGCGCCCGAGGCCCGGCAGCACGACGTCAAAATTGCCCGAGGCAAGCTCGCGCATCGCCTTGCACATCGCGATCATCGGACGCGAAATGCCATTGCCCAGCATCCAGGCCAACGCGGCGCCAATGGCGAGGCCGCCCAGCGCCATCATCAGCATCGTCCGCTCGGTCTCGCTGATGGTGGCATTGGCGCTCACCTCGATGCGCTGCTGATCTGCCGTCAGCTCCGACCGCAGCTCACCCGAGAGCTTGAGAATGGACGCAGCCGTTTTCGTCATGTCGCCGTTCAGCTTGACGATGACCTTCACGTTCTCGGTCAGCTTCGAAAAGGAGGTGCGGTACTGCTTGAGGAGATTGCTGATCTCGGTGACGCGGTCGGTGATTTTCTGGTCGTTGGCATATATCGAGACCAGCAAGGTCTCCAGGAATTTGATGCGGGCGGTCACGCCGTCGGCGGTCTTCGGCTCCGGCTTGGCGACGAAGGCGCTGACCGAAGTGGAAACCGCAAGGTATTGCGATGTGATGTCCTTGGCCGTGCCCTGAACCGAGTTCAGGCCCGCCAATGCCGCGGTATCGGCAAGATCGTCGAACTTGAAGCGGATCTTGTTGCCGACGCTGTTGAGCTCATCCGTCGCGATCTTGCCGTTCTCGCGCGTCAACGTGATGATCTCGCCGAACACCTTGGTAAAGCTCTTGAAGTCGGCCTCGAGCCGGCCGACCTGTTCGCGGCGCGCGGCGCCCGTGGTGGCCGCCGCAGACTTGGCGATCGCGGCCCTCAAATTCTCTTCGGCCGCTTTGGCGGCGGTCTCATCATCCGCCGCGCCGGTCAGCGTGTAGGCCCGCGCCAACCCCTGGTAGGCGATCAGCTCGCGATCGACCGTCCGCGCAAGGTCCGCTTCGGCGACGCTGGAGCGGTAGGAGGCCACGGCGGCCTGGATCCGCTCGAAGCCGAAATACGCGAAAGCCATGCTGACGGCGAGTATGGCGAGCACCGCCACGAAGCCGAGAATGATTTTTGCGCGAAAACGCAAGGTGAGCAGCTTCGATGTGGTCGGCTTCGACTTGACGGGCATTCCCCACCCCATTCCATTCGCGGAAAACCAAGCGCAGCCCGGAAGCAGCCCGCTTCCTGACGCGTGAGCACGGTAAATGGCAAAGGATAAGCGGCGGTAAATTTGTGGCGCCGCAACCGGCGGTTAGGTGACGCAGGGTCTCGTCGTCCTGGCTTTCGCCAGGACGACATTGGCGGGAATGCCGCTACGCCGCCCGGATATTGCCCATGAAGCGGTCGAGCTCGGCGCGCAGGCGGGTGCTTTCGGACGACAGCGTCTTGGCCGAGTGCAGCACCTCTTCCGAGGCCGAGCCGGTTTCGGCGGCGCCGCGGTTGACCTGGCCGATGTCGGTGGCAGCGGTCTGAGTACCCTGTGCGACGGTCTGGACGCTGCGCGCGATTTCCTGCGTCGCTGCGCCTTGCTGCTCCACTGCGCTCGCAATCGACGTCGAGATCGACGAGATCTGGCCGATGGTCGCGCCGATCTCCTTGATCGCCGCAACCGATTCGGCGGTCGCGCCTTGCATGCCCGTGATGTGCGAGGAGATCTCGTCGGTGGCCTTCGCGGTCTGGCTCGCGAGCGACTTCACTTCGCTGGCGACCACTGCAAAGCCGCGGCCGGCTTCACCGGCGCGCGCCGCCTCGATGGTCGCGTTGAGCGCCAGAAGATTGGTCTGCTCGGCGATTGCCGTGATGAGCTTGACCACTTCGCCGATCTGCTGGGCGGCATGCGAGAGCTTGCCGATGCGGTTATCGGTCTCTTTTGCCTGCACCACGGCGGCTTCGGCAATGCGGCTGGAATCGCGCACCTGGCGGCCGATCTCCTCGACCGAGGCCGAGAGCTCTTCGGTCGCGGTCGCGACCGACTGCATGTTGCTGGAGGCCTGCTCGGAGACGTCGGCGACCTGGCTCGACAGGCTCTGGGTGGTCTCGGCGGTGCGGGTCAGCGTCGAGGCCGCCGATTCCAGCTGCACGGCAGAAGCCGAGACGTTGGAGACGATGGCGCCGACCGCGCTCTCGAAATCGTCGGCGAAACGAATCAGCTCGGAACGGCGAGCAGCGCTCGCTTCCTTGTTCTGGGCCTCGTTGGCGGCGGCATCGCGCTCGGCCTTGGCCACGGCCTGCACTTTGAATTCCTCGACCGCGCCGGCCATCTCGCCGATCTCGTCCTTGCGCCCCAGGCCCGGCAGCACGACGTCGAAATTGCCCGAAGCAAGCTCGCGCATCGCCTTGCACATCGCGATCATCGGGCGCGAAATGCCGGTGCCGAGCAGGAAAGCGAGGATCGCGCCGAGCAGCGTGCCGCCGACGGCCAGCATCAGCACCAGTTGCTCGGTCTTCCCGATGGTCGCTTCCGATTCGGACTCCAGCCGCTGCTGTTCGGCAACGAGGTCCGCCTTCATGGCGGTAGCACCCTGAAGGATCGCGCCGGCCGAACCGCTCATCTCGGTGACGAGATCGTCGATCATCTTGGCGTTGGCGATCAGTTTTTCCAGCGATTCCCGATAGGCGCCGAGCAATCCTCTGGCATCCTTCAGGCCGGCGACGATCTTGTCGTCCATCGAATAGACTGCGTTGAGGGAGTTCTCGACGAATTTCAGCCGCGCCAGCGCGCTGGTAGCAATCGTCTGGTCGGACGTCAGCACGAAATTGGTCGCCGCCGCGTTCGCGGTCTGGAATTGGGCGTTGACCTGCTTGGTTCCGAACTCGATCGCCTGCGCCTCGGAATCGGAGGCATTGTTGCCGATGTCGTCGAGCTTGTATTTCAGGAGGTTGGCGTTGCGCGTGAGCTGGTTCTGCACCAGCAGCGTGCTGTCACGCTTGGCCTGGAGGACTTTTGCGAAGGTCGCGGAGAAGTTGGAAAACTCCTTGGAGAGCTTGCCCAGACTTTCCTGCCGCGCCGGCTTCTTGGCGCTCTTGACCGCCTGGTCGATGGCGCCCTTCAGGCCGGTCTCCGCGTCCAGCGCCGTCTTGGCGTCGTCCTCCTTGCCGGTGACGACGAAATATTTGACGGCCGAGCGATAGGCGAGCAGCTCCCGGTCGATATTACGGGCGAGATCGGCCTCGGTGACGCTGCTGCGGTAGGACCCGACCCCGGACGAGACCCGCTCGAAGCCAAAATAGGAGAAAGCCATGCTGCCGGCGGAGATCACCAGCACCGCGGCAAAGCCCAGAATGATCTTGGCGCGGAACCTGAGGGTCGGCATTATTGTGCGCTTCGACGACGACGCGATACGCCCGGACATTCCCACCCCCATTTTCATTCAGCCGAGATCCGGTGGCGCCCCGCCCCTGACCTGGCTGCGCAAAACTAAGGCAGAATCGATAAGGGGCGGTAAATTCGGTGGGCCCGCAGAGTTCAGGCTCTATCAGCCCAGCGAACTGAAAAGGCGAACCGCGCAAGGATATAGAGGCTGGCATCCCAGCTGCGCCCCGGCGCCGCACCCGATCTGGCCGACTCGCCCCCCCAACCAATGTTGGGCATTCTGGATCAATGACTTTTCCATGACGCGGGCGACCAAAATCGTAGTTGCAAAGTTCCGGGTCGCTGTCTCTAATTAGAAACAATCAAAATCGACCCCGGGAGGACTTCAACCGTGTCTACAGTCAAACTGACGGTGAACGGCAAGGCTGTTGCCGTTGACGTCGAGGACCGCACGCTGCTGGTTCAGCTGCTGCGCGACCACCTCAACCTCACCGGAACCCACGTCGGCTGCGACACCAGCCAGTGCGGCGCCTGCGTCGTCCATATGGACGGCAAGGCGGTCAAATCCTGCACCATGCTGGCGGGACAGGCCGACGGCGCCAGCATCACCACGATCGAAGGCATCGCCAAGGGCGACGAGCTGCACCCCATGCAGGCGGCCTTCCGCGACAATCACGGCCTGCAGTGCGGCTATTGCACGCCGGGCATGATCATGTCGGCGATCGATATCGTGCACCGCTATGGCGGCCAGCTCGACGAGGCCACCGTCCGCCACGAGCTCGAAGGCAATATCTGCCGCTGCACCGGCTACCACAACATCGTCAAAGCCGTGCTGGACGCGGCAGGCCGCATGAAGGTCTCGCAGGCAGCCGAGTAAGCGGCGCGCCTCGATATAAGAACCATTGCCGCTGCTTTCGAGGGAAAGCGCGGTCAAGACAAATTCCGGTCGGGAGGACCAGACATGGGTGTTGAAGGCATTGGCGCGAGCGTCGTGCGCAAGGAAGACAAGCGTTTTATTACCGGCAAGGGCCGCTACGTCGACGACATCAAATTGCAGGGCATGACCCATGCCCATTTCATCCGCAGCCCGCACGCGCATGCCAAGGTGAAGGGAATCGATTCCTCCGCCGCGCTGAAGATGCCGGGCGTGGTCGCGGTGCTGACTGGACAAGAGATCGTCGACGACAAGGTCGGCAACCTCATCTGTGGCTGGGCCATCACCTCCAAGGACGGCAGCCCGATGAAGATGGGCGCATGGCCGGCGATGGCGCCGGAGACGGTGCGCTTCGTCGGTCAGGCCGTCGCGGTCGTGATCGCCGAGACCAAAAATCTCGCACGCGACGCGGCCGAAGCCGTGGTCGTGAACTACGAAGAGCTGCCAGCGGTCGCCGACGTCCACGCCGCGATCAAGTCCGGCGCGCCGCAGTTGCATCCCGAAGCTCCCGGCAACCAGGTCTATGACTGGGTGATCGGCGACGAGGGCGCCACCGATGCAGCCTTCGCCAAGGCCGCCAACGTGGTGAAGCTCGACGTCACCAACAACCGCCTCGCGCCGAACGCAATGGAGCCGCGCGCCGCGATCGCCGACTACGATTCGGCGGAAGAGCACTTCACGCTCTACACGACGTCGCAGAATCCGCACGTCGCCCGCCTCGTGCTGTCGGCGTTCTACAACATCGCCCCCGAGCACAAGCTGCGCGTGATCGCACCCGATGTCGGCGGCGGCTTCGGCTCGAAAATCTTCATCTATCCCGAAGAGATGGTGGCGCTGTGGGCCTCGAAAAAGGTCGGCCGTCCCGTGAAATGGACCGGCGACCGCACCGAGGCCTTCCTCACCGATGCGCATGGCCGCGACCATGTCACTCATGCCGAGATGGCGTTCGACGCCAACAACAAGATCACCGGATTGAAGGTGAAGACCTTCGCCAATTTCGGCGCCTACATGTCGCTGTTCTCGTCGTCGGTGCCGACCTATCTCTACGCGACGCTGCTGTCGGGCCAGTACAACATCCCGGCGATTCATGCCGAGGTGGTCGGGGTCTACACCAACACGACGCCAGTCGACGCCTACCGCGGCGCCGGCCGCCCCGAGGCGAGCTATCTGATCGAACGTCTGATGGAGACGGCGGCGCGGCAGTTGAAGGTCGATCCGGCCGCGCTGCGCCGGACCAACTTCATCACCCAGTTCCCGCACCAGACGCCGGTGATCATGGCTTATGATACCGGCGACTTTAACGCCTCGCTCGACGCCGCGATGAAGGCGATCGACTATGCCGGCTTTGCCGGGCGCAAAGCCAAGGCGAAGGCCGACGGCAAGCTGCGCGGCATTGGCGTGTCCTGCTACATCGAGGCCTGCGGCATCGCGCCGTCGAAGGCCGTCGGCAGCCTGGGCGCCGGCGTCGGTCTTTGGGAATCCGCCGAAGTCCGCGTCAACCCGGTCGGCACCATCGAGGTCCTGACGGGATCACACAGCCACGGCCAGGGTCACGAGACCACGTTCTGCCAGCTCGTTGCGGAGCGTCTCGGCGTTCCCATCAGCCAGGTCTCGATCGTCCATGGCGACACCGACAAGGTGCAGTTCGGCATGGGCACCTACGGCTCGCGCTCCGCGGCCGTCGGCCTCACCGCGATCCTGAAGGCGATGGAGAAGATGGAATCCAAAGCCAAGAAAATCGCCGCGCATGCGCTGGAAGCCTCGGAAGGCGACATCGTCATCGAGAACGGCGAGTTCAAGGTGGCCGGCACCGACAAGGCGATCGCCTTCCCGATGGTCGCGCTCGCAGCCTACACCGCGCACAATCTGCCTGACGGGATGGAGCCGGGCCTGAAGGAGAGCGCCTTCTACGACCCGACCAACTTCACCTTCCCGGCCGGCACATACATCTGCGAGCTCGAGGTCGATCCCGGTACGGGCAAGACCTCCTTCGTCAACTTCGTCGCGGCCGACGATTTCGGCCGGCTGATCAACCCGATGATCGTCGAAGGCCAGGTCCATGGCGGTCTTGTGCAAGGCATCGGACAAGCGTTGCTCGAGCACGCGATCTACGACGCCAGCGGACAGCCAGTCACGGCCTCGTTCATGGACTACGCCATGCCGCGCGCCGACGACGTTCCCTCGTTCAACCTCTCCCACACCACGACGCTGTGCCCGGGCAATCCGCTCGGCATCAAGGGTTGCGGTGAGGCCGGCGCGATCGGCGCCTCTGCGGCCGTTATCAATGCGATCACGGACGCGATCGGCAAGAACAATCTGGAAATGCCAGCAACCCCTGACAGGGTGTGGCGCACGATCCACGCGGCTTAAGGGAGGAACGAAGATGTACCAGACCGTTTATCATCGCGCGTCCTCGGTTGACGAAGCCGTCGCCCTGTTTTCCAAGAGCAGCGAAGCAAAGTTCCTCGCCGGCGGCCAGACGCTGCTGCCGGTCATGAAGCAGCGCCTCGCCAGCCCGTCCGACGTCATCGACCTCGGCAAGATCAAGGAGCTTCAGGGCGTCGAGCTCTCGGGCGAAGTACTGACCATCAAGGCCGGCACGACCTATTTCGACATCATGCAGAATGCCGATGTGAAGAAGGCGATCCCCGCAATCGCCTATCTCACCTCGGTGCTCGGCGACCCCGCCGTGCGCTATCGCGGCACGATCGGCGGCTCGATCGCCAACAACGATCCCGCGGCGGATTTTCCCGCCGCGCTGCTCGCGCTCGGCGCCACCGTGAAGACCAACAAGCGGTCGATCACGGCGGATGACTTCTTCCAGGGCATGTTCACGACGGCGCTGGAGGACGGCGAGCTTATCACCGCCGTGTCGTTCCCGGTTCCGGCGAAGGCAGGCTACGAAAAGATGCGCCACCCTGCGTCTCGCTTCGCGCTGACCGGCGTGTTCGTCGCGCAGACGAAGTCGGGCGAGATTCGGGTGGCCGCCACCGGCGCCTCGCAAAGCGGCGTGATGCGGGTCGCGGCCATCGAAACGGCGCTGAAGGCGAATTGGTCACCGTCGGCGATCGACGGCGTGAGCATCTCGGCGAGCAATCTGCTGGCCGACATCCACGGCACGGCGGAGTACCGCGCCAACCTCATCAAGGTGATGGCGCAGCGCGCGGTGGCTGCCGCACGCTGATGATCGCGCTTTAGCGCCTCAACACAAATCTTCCGCGGCGCGCACTTCGGTGCGCGCCGTTTTATTTGGCCGTGCGGATGAAAATCGCTTGCCTCGCTGGCGTGAAGGCGAGAAAAGTTAATCAGCCAATTAACTCGCCCGCAGAGGAATGTCCGAGGCGATTGCCGAACAATCGGCATCTGCCCGCGACCCGAGGAAACAACGACGTGCTCGACAAATCAGCCCCCACCTCCTCCGTTCGCACCTCCGGCCCGCTCGCAGGTTTCCGCATCGTCGAATTCGCCGGCATTGGACCCGGCCCGTTCGCCTGCATGTTGCTGGCCGACATGGGCGCCGAAGTCGTCACGCTCGATCGTGTCGGCGCCAGGAAGAGCATGAAGTCCGTCGCAGGCCGCGGCCGCAAGGTGGTCGAGCTCGACCTCAAGGACAAGACGGCGATCGCGGAGGTGCTGGATCTGCTTGCGAATGCCGACGCGCTGGTCGAGGGTTTCCGTCCCGGCGTCATGGAGCGGCTCGGCCTCGGGCCTGACGTCGTGCTCGCGCGCAATCCAAAGCTGGTTTACGGCCGCATGACTGGCTGGGGCCAGCAAGGCCCGCTCGCCAATGCCGCCGGCCACGACATCAACTACATCTCCATCACCGGCGCGCTCGCCGCGATCGGCACGAAGGAGGCGCCGGTGCCGCCGCTCAATTTGGTCGGCGATTTCGGCGGCGGCGCGCTCTACCTCGTCGTCGGCGTGCTTGCAGCGCTCTTGGAGGCCTCGCGGTCAGGCAAGGGCCAGGTCGTCGATGCCGCGATGTGCGACGGCGCGGCATCGCTGATGTCGTTCTTCTTCGACATGACCACGCTCGGACGCTGGACCGAAGGCCGCAACGAGAACTTCCTCGACGGCGGCGCACATTTCTACGGCGTCTACGAATGCGCCTGCGGCCATTTCGTCTCGATCGGCTCGATCGAGCCGCAATTCTACGCGCTACTGCGCGAGCACGCCGGCCTGACCGACGCCGATTTCGACGCGCAGATGGACCGCAAGGCCTGGCCCGCGCTGAAGGAAAAACTGAAGACGGTGTTCAAGAGCAAGACGCGCGAGGACTGGTGCAAGATCATGGAAGGCACCGACATCTGCTTTGCGCCGGTGCTGACCATGTCGGAAGCGACCGAGCATCCGCATATGGTCGCCCGACAGGTGTTCGTCGAGCGCCACGGCGTCAAGCAGCCGGCGCCGGCGCCGCGCTTTTCACGGACGCCATCGGCGGTGCGCGAGCCGGAAGGGGCGGAGATCGGCGCAGTGACGAAGGCGTGGAAGGCGGGGCGTTAGACCCCCGCGGTTACAACAACCTCCGCTGTCGTCCCGGCGAAGGCCGGGACCCATAACCACAGGGAGTGGTTTGGCGAAGACTCGGAGTTCGGTACCCTCACCGATCAGATCGATAAATCACGCGGTATGGGTCCCGGCCCCCGTGCGCAATTGCGCACTAGGCCGGGACGACACCTGTTTTGATGTGGCAGTGTACGTAAAGTGCGCGACTTACGCCGCATCCACCTTCAGCACCCCACGCCGGATCTGGTCCTCCTCGATCGATTCGAACAGCGCCTTGAAATTGCCTTCGCCGAAGCCGTCGTCGCCCTTGCGCTGGATGAACTCGAAGAAGATGGGGCCGATCGCGTTGGCCGAGAATATCTGCAGCAGCACCTTGGTCTGGCCGCCGTCGACGACACCCTCGCCGTCGATCAGGATGCCATTCTTCTGCAGGCGCGCGACGTCCTCGCCATGCTTCGGCAACCGCGCGTCGATCCGCTCGAAATAGGTCTCGGGCGGCGCCGGCATGAAGGGCAGGCCCGCTTCGCGCAGGTCCTCGATGGTGCGGTAGATATCGCGGCAGCCGCAGGCGATGTGCTGGATGCCTTCGCCGCGATAGATATTCAGATATTCCTCGATCTGGCCGGAATCGCCGGCGTCCTCGTTGATCGGAATCCGGATCTTGCCGTCAGGGCTCGTCAGCGCGCGCGAGAACAGGCCTGAGGCGCGGCCCTCGATATCGAAGAAGCGGATCTGGCGGAAATTGAAGAGCTTCTCGTAGAAGCTGGTCCACACGTCCATGCGGCCGCGATGGACGTTGTGGGTGAGGTGATCGAGATAGAACAGGCCGGCACCGGCGGGACGCGGATCGCGCGCGCCGAGCCATTCGAACTCGTTATCATAGGCCGAACCCTTGGCGCCGTAGCTATCGACGAAATAGAGCAGGCTGCCGCCGATGCCCTTGATCGCGGGGACATCGAGCGTCTTCTGCGCGGAAGACACATCGGCAGGTTCGGCACCGAGCAAGATCGCGCGGTCGTAGGCCTTCCTCGCATCGACGACGCGAAACGCCATTGACGGCGCACAGGGGCCGTGCGCGGCGACGAAATCGTGACCGTGGGTGCCGGGCTCCTCGTTGACGAGATAATTGATGTCGCCCTGGCGATAGACCGTGATCTTCTTCGTTCTGTGGCGCGCGACGGGCGCATAGCCCATCAGCTTGAACAGGGCGTGCAGCTGTTCCGGATCGGGATGCGCATATTCGACGAATTCGAACCCGTCGGTGCCCATCGGATTGTCGGCGCTGATCGTGGCCGGCGGTGCATCGTGCGGAAACGGACCCATGGTGCTCTCCCAAATTGCTGCTGCCATGAACTATCCTTCATGGCGCTTGCAATGGGCGTGCAAATGGGACGTCATTTGGCTATCCTGCGCACGATCTGTGCATAAAACGGGACAATTGCGCATGACTTTGGTGGATGCCTTCGACCTCAAGATCCTGGGTGCGCTCCAGGACGACGGCCGCCTCACCAACCAGGAACTGGCCGACCTCGCGGGACTCTCGGCCTCGCAATGCTCGCGGCGACGGATGCGGCTGGAGGAGGAGAAGGTGATCGCGGGCTATCACGCCGATCTCTCCAGCGAGGCGCTGGGCTTCGGCGTGGTCGCCTTCATCCAGGTGACGCTGGCGACGCACTCGCCGGACAATTCGAAACGGTTCCGAGCGCTGGTCAATCGAATCGACGAGATTCAGGAGGCCTATTCGCTCACGGGCGACGCCGACTATGTGCTGAAAGCCGTGTTGCGCGACCTGAAGGGACTCTCCAATCTCGTCAACGACGTGCTGATGCCGCACCAGAGCGTGGCGCATGTGCGCTCATCGATCGTGCTCGACAGGCTGAAGGAAAGCACGCGTCTGCCGCTGAAGGAAATCAAACCCGGCTGAAATCGAGGGAAATCCGGCATTCGCGCTGCGCGCCCGATCTGCGATGATCCCCGCCAAATCTGCGGAGACTGAGCCATGGCCCTCCAGCTTCGACCGAACTGCGAATATTGCGACCGCGACCTGCCGCCGAACGCAACCGATGCGCGGATCTGCTCCTATGAATGCACGTTCTGCGCCGACTGCGTGGAGACGAAGCTCTCCAACGTCTGCCCGAACTGCGGCGGAGGTTTTGCGCCGCGACCGATCAGGCCAACGCAGGAGTGGCGACCAGGCGTGTGCACGACGAAGCAGGCGCCGTCGGACAAGCGGGTGCATCTGAAATACAGCCTGGAGGACGTCGCGGCGCATTGCGCGCGGGTCAAGGATGTACCGCCGGAGAAGCGGTGAACTCTCTCCACGTCATTGCGAGGAGCCCTTGCGACGAAGCAATCCAGACTGCCGCTGCGGAAAGACCCTGGATTGCTTCGCTTCGCTCGCAATGACGGAGGATGTGGATACAGTGTCCCATCACTCCCCTGCCATTACTCCGCCGGCAGAATCGTCCCCTCGACCTCGCCAAAGCCGACGCGATAGCCCTCGCCCTGACACCAGCCGCGCATGACGAGGCTGTCGCCGTCTTCCAGGAATGACCGCTTGATGCCGCCGGGCAATTCGACCGGCTCGGTGCCGTTCCAGCTGATCTCCAGCAGGCTGCCGCGCTGGTTCTTCTCCGGGCCGGAAATGGTGCCGCTGCCCAGGAGATCTCCGACGTTCATGGCGCAGCCGGAGGAGGCGTGGTGCATCAGCTGCTGCACCGAGGACCAGTACATGTACTTGAAATTGGTACGGCTGACACCGGCCGGCGCGTTGGCTCCTGCGGCACGCAAGGAGACGTCGAGCTCAAGCTCGTAGTTCTGCGGCTTGCCCTGCTTGAGGTAGTCGAGCGGCACCGGCTCCTGCTCCGGCCCGCTCAGGCGAAACGGCTCCAGCGCCTCGCGCGTCACCACCCACGGGCTGATCGAGGTCGCGAACGCCTTGGCGAGGAACGGGCCGAGCGGCACATATTCCCATTGCTGGATATCGCGCGCGCTCCAGTCGTTGAGCAGCACGAAGCCGAAGATCATCTCCTCGGCCTGCTGCTCCGTGAGCATCCCGCCCATGGCTGAGGGCTGCCCGACCACGACGCCCATCTCCAGCTCGAAATCGAGCCGCTTGCACGGTCCGAAGCTCGGCGCCTCCACATTCGGCGGCTTGAGCTGCCCGCGCGGGCGCTTCACCCTGGTGCCGGAGACCACGACGGTCGAGGCACGGCCGTTGTAGGCGATCGGCATATGGAGCCAGTTCGGCTGCAGCGCATTGTCCTTGCCACGGAACATCACGCCGACATTGGTGGCGTGTTCTTTCGACGAATAGAAATCAGTGTAGCCGGAGACTGCGAATGGCAGATGCAGTTTCGCATCGCGCATCGGCACCAGAGCCTGCTTGCGCAGTTCCTCGTTGTCGCGCAGTTCTGGATGATCGTGGCGCAAGAGCTCGCTGATCCGCGCCCGCGTCTTCGTCCAGACCTTTGGCCCCAACGCCATGAAAGCATTGAGCGACGGCGTCGAGAACACGCCGAGCGGGCCGACGTCGAGCCGCGAATCCTGCTCGAGCTCCCAGAGATCGAGCACGTAGTTGCCGATCGCCACGCCGACGCGGGGAGTCGGATTGGCCGCGGTCGAGAACACGCCGTAAGGCAGGTTCTGGATCGGGAAATCGGAGGCGGTATCCACGTCGATGAAGGAGCGGAGGCTGGGGTCGTTGGGGTGCGTTGTCACTTTTCGCCAGTCCTTTTTCCTTCTCCCCTTGTGGGAGAAGGTGGCGCGAAGCGCCGGATGAGGGGTTGTATCGACAATTGATACTGCGAGAGGCTCATTGGGGAGAGAGACCCCTCACCCGTCTCGCCGCTATGCGGCGAGCCACCCTCTCCCACAAGGGGAGAGGGTAAGAAGGCTACGGCTTGCTCGGATCGAACCGCTTTTCCAGACCCTTCCAGCAATCCGCGTAGTCGTCCTGCAATGTCGCGGAATTCGCGGCGTGCGCGGTGACGCGCTGCGCGTAGCGGGTCTCGAACATGAAAGCCATGGTGCCGGTCAGCTTCACCGGCTTCAGCTCGCCGTTGCTGGCGTGCTCGAAGGCATCGCGATCGGGGCCGTGCGGCAGCATGCAATTGTGCAGGCTCATGCCGCCCGGCACGAATCCTTGCGGCTTGGCGTCGTAGACGCCGTAGATCAGGCCCATGAACTCGCTCATGATGTTCATGTGATACCACGGCGGGCGGAAGGTGTTGTCGGCTACCATCCAGCGCTCGGGGAAGATCACGAAGTCGATGTTCGCCGTGCCTGCGGTCTCCGACGGCGAGGTCAGCACGGTGAAGATCGAGGGATCGGGATGATCGAAGCCGATCGCGCCGACCGGCGAGAAACTACGCAGATCATATTTGTACGGCGCGTAATTGCCGTGCCAGGCGACGACGTCGATCGGCGAATGCGGCAGCGTGGTCTTGAACAGCGATCCGCCCCACTTCACGTAAAGCTCGGTCGGCGTATCCTTGTCCTCGTAGTGAGCGACCGGCGTCAGGAAGTCGCGGGCATTGGCAAGGCAATTGGCGCCGATCGGCCCGCGCTCCGGCAGCGTGAAGGCGCCGCCGTAGTTTTCACAGAGATAGCCGCGCGCCGGCCCGTTCGGAATCTCCACCCGGAACTTGACGCCGCGCGGGATCACCGCGATCTCACCGGGCTCGGCATCGATGCGACCGAACTCGGTGACGATGCGAAGATTGCCCTGCTGCAGCACGAACATCAGCTCGCCGTCGGCATTGTAGAAGTGCTGGTCCACCATCGACTTGGTGATGAGATAAACATGCGCGGCCATGCCAGCCTGGGTGTTGACGTCACCGGCCGTCGTCATGGTCTGCACGCCCTGGAGGAATGTCATGTCCTCCTTCGGGATCGGCGCCGGATCCCAGCGCAATTGCGCGATCGGCAGATCGTTTTCATGGCACGGTGCCGAGCGCCACAGACCGCCGTCGACCTTCTCGAAGCGGCCCGAATGTTTCACCGACGGGCGAATACGATAGAGCCAGGAGCGCTCGTTGCTGCCGCGCGGCGCGGTGAAGGGAGAGCCGGAAAGCTGTTCGGCATAGAGGCCGTAGGCACAGCGCTGCGGCGAGTTGCGCCCGATCGGCAGCGCGCCCGGCAACGCCTCGGTCTCAAAGCTGTTGCCGAAGCCGGACATGTAGCCCGGCGTGACCTGGGCCGTGCTGCGAATGATCTGATCGGGCGAGGTATTGATGTTCATTTCTATCCTCCTCCTTGCAGGGCGGCCCACATCTCCTGGTCGCGCTTGTCGGTCCAGATCACGGGGTCGTCGATTCCCGACGCCTCGTCATAGGCACGCGACACGTTGAACGGCAGACAGTGCTCGTAGATGGCGAAGCTCGAAAATTTCGGATCCATGACCTCGCGCGTAGCGGCCATCGATTCCTTCAGCGTGCGGCCCTTGGCGACCGAGATTTCGGCGGCGCCGTAGAGCGAGGTGACGAAGTCGCGCGTCATCGCGATGGCTTCGCGCACCGTGGCGACACCCTTCAGCGCATCGCCGCGGCCCGGCGCGATCGCCTTGGGATTGAAGTTGCGGATCTCGTTCAGCGTCAGCGGCCATTCGCGCAAATGCGCGTCGCCGCAATAGCAGGCCGAGTGGTATTCGATCAGGTCACCGGAGAACATCACCTCGGCATCGGGCACCCAGGCGACGATGTCGCCCGAGGTGTGGCCGGCGCCAAGCTGCATCAGGCGCACCTCGCGCTTGCCGAGATAGATCGACATCTCGCCTTCGAAGGTCAGCGTCGGCCAGGTCAGGCCGGGAATGCTTTGGGCGTCCTGAAACAGGCGCGGAAAGCGGCCATACTCGGAATCCCAATCCTGCTGGCCACGCTCCTCGATCAGGCGATAGGTCTCCCGCGAGGCGACGATGCCCTGCGCCTTGTAGGCGGAGGCACCGAGCACGCGCACGGCGTGATAATGCGACAGCACGACATATTTGATCGGCTTGTCGGTGACGGTACGGACGCGCTCGATCACCTTGTTGGCCATCGCCGGCGTCGATTGCGCGTCGAACACCAGGCAGCCGTCGTCGCCGACGATGATCGCGGTGTTCGGATCGCCCTCCGCGGTGAAGGCGTAGAGATCGGTGCCGATCTCGGAGAAGGTGATCTTCTTCTCGGAGAGGTCGCCGGTGGATGCGAAGTTCTTCGCCATCAGTTGTTCCTTGTATCGGGGTTATTGTTGTTGCTGTTGTTGCTGCTGGCCGTCGATCATGCGGCGCTTCGCGAGGACGATCGCCTCGCGCAGCACGTCGATATCGCCGATATGGTTGGCGAGGATCAGCACCAGCGCCGCGTCGAAGTCGGCGCTTTGCTCGTCGGTGAAGCCACGATGCGCCTCCACGATGGCACGAAAGGCGTCGTCGGGTCGCGCGAAGTTGGAGCTGGTGGAGAGCGGCATGCGAATCCTCAATTCACGCAAGTTCTTGATTCAGACCTTGGGCCCGCAACAGCGTTGCCGCGACGCCAGCGCGCGTGGGGTGGCGGAAGCGCGCCGCAACGTAGCCGTCCGGCCTGAGCAGGTAGGCTGAGCCGGGTTCCGCATCATAGCGCTTTGCGGTGAGCCCCGCCGGATCTGCGAGCCCGTCCTCACTGCCGATGCGGATCTCCTTCACACCAACAGGCGCCTCGATCGCCGCGCCATTGCTGAACGACAGCAAGGTGAAGTCAGTCCCACCCTTGCGGAACACATCGGTCAAATAGACTTGCTCACCCGCGCGCGGCGTAACGGGAGCATCGAGCATCGAACAACCCGGGAGCGGACCACCGCGCCACGCATCCGCATCGGGCGATGACAGCGGCGAGTCATAGCTGCACGGCACCGAGAGCCGCCCGCCATTGACCATGCGCTTGCCGAACTCCGTTTCCTTGGCCAGCGACAGCACCGCCTTGCGCAGCCGCGCTTCCTGATGCGAGTTCGGCGCCATGAAGTCGGTCGAGCGGGTGGATTCGCGGATGTTCTCGTCGGCCGCCAGGCTGCGCTCAACATGATAACTCTCGAGCAGGCTCGCGGGTGAGGCGCCGCGCAGCACGCGGTCGAGCTTCCAGGAGAGGTTTTCGGCGTCCTCGAGTCCCGAATTGGCGCCGCGCGCGCCGAACGGCGAGACCTGGTGTGCGGAATCGCCTGCAAAAATCACGCGGCCATGGACGAAGCGGTCCATCCGCCGGCACTGGAATTTGTAGAGCGAGATCCACTCGAACTCGAACTTGTCGTGGCCAAGCATGCGCGCAATCCGCGGCCGCACGTTCTCGGGCTTCTTCTCGACGATGGGGTCGGCATAGCGATTGAGCTGAAGGTCGATGCGCCAGACATCGTCAGGCTGCCTGTGCAGCAACGCCGACCGCCCGGCATGAAACGGCGGATCGAACCAGAACCAGCGCTCGGTCGGGAATTCCGCGGTCATCTTGACGTCGGCGATCAGGAACTGGTCCTCGAACACCTGTCCCGCGAAGTCGGCGCCCACCATCTGCCGCAGCGACGAGCGCGCGCCGTCGCAGGCGACGACATATTGCGCGTGCAGGCGATAGGCGCCCTCCGGCGTCTCGATCGTCAGCGCGACGGAATCGTTGCGGCGCTCCAGCGCCGTCACCTTGTTGCGCCAGCGCAGATTGATCTCGGGCAGCTCGCTGATGCGGTCGACCAGATAGGACTCTGCGTAATATTGCTGGAGATTGATGAAGGCCGGCCGCTTGTGACCGTCCTCCGGCAGCAGATTGAACTGGTAGAGCTGCTGATCGCCGTGGAAGATGCGGCCGACGCTCCAGACCACGCCCTTGTCGACCATGCGGTCGCCGACGCCGAGCCGGTCCCAATATTCCAGCGACCGTTTCGAGAAGCAGATCGCGCGAGAGCCCTCGCCAATGCGGTCGGCATCATCCAGAAGGACGACGTGCTGGCCGCGCTGGGCAAGGTCGATCGCCAGCGACAGCCCGACCGGGCCCGCGCCGACGATCACCACGGGATGCTCGGCCGCGCTCTGGCCGGGACGATCCTGATCGGGGTGGCGGCGATAGCCGAACTGGGTTTTGGCCTGATGCGTATTGGCCTGCGCCATGCGCTCACCTCGGCTCTGGTCAGGAGAGGCCTGATCTGCTAATAGTCTCACGTGCAACTATTTTGGACCGGAGCCGGCCGGCCGTCAACTGGAATTCGGAGCGCTCTCCTTGGCGAGGACAACCAGCGACATCGCGCTGAAGACACGCGAGGCCGATGAGGCCTCGGCGCGCCCCAAAACACGGCTCGACCTGTTCAGGTTCGTACCGTTCCGCCTCAACCGGCTCGCGGCGGAGGTCAGCGCCGCGCTTTCGGTCGAATATCAGGAACGTCACGGCCTCGACATCCCGGCCTGGCGCGTGATCGCGACGCTCGGCTTCCGCAACGATGCCTGCAGCGCGCAGTACGTCGCGCAATGCACCCGCACGCACAAATCCACCATCAGCCGCGCGGTGACCATGCTGCTGCAGCAGGGTTTGATTGAGCGCGTCGAGAACGAAGCCGATCGCCGCGAATTCCGCCTGCGACTGACGAGGAAAGGCCGCACGCTCTACGAGGAGCTGTTTCCGCAATTGCTGCGGCGGGAAGACGAGATCCTCGCCTGCCTCTCCGCGCAGGAGCGCAAACAGCTATCGACGCTGCTCGGCAAGATCGAACAGAGCCTCGATTTGATCCAGACCAGCGAAGAGGCCGACGCCAAGCAGGCGTATTGATCACTTTGCAAACGACCGCGACGGCGGCAAATGCAGGGCCCACACATCGCCCTGGTCGCTGGCGCGCGGATAGATTTCCGTCACGATCGGGTCGTGGCCGGGAATGAACCGGTCGGGATGGCCCGCGAGACGCTCGATCGTCTCCCATCCAGCCGCCATGTCGCCGACATTGTAGACGATCGGGAATGGGCTCCTGCGCTGAAGATTGGCGTAGTAATGCGCGGCATCGGACGCCAGCACCACCGGTCCGCGGGCGGTCTCGACCCTCACCACCTGCAGGCCGTCGGAATGGCCGCCGACGCGGTGGACGGTGACGCCGGGCGCGACCTCGCCGTCGCCGGAATAGAAATTGACGCGCTCGCCATAGACATGGCGGACCATCTGCGTGACGTGCTCGACCGAGAACGGATGTCGCAGCAGTCCGTTGCACATGCAGCGCCCCGTCGCGTAGGCCATCTCGCGCTCCTGGATATGGAAGCGCGCGTTCGGGAAGCGGTCCAGATTGCCGGCGTGGTCGTAATGCAGATGCGTCACGATGATATCGCGAATGCTCGACGCCGCGACACCAAAGCGCTCCAGCGCGTCGACCGGATTGAGCGTCAGCTTGCGGGCCCGCGCGGACGCTTCCTCGGCATTGAAGCCGGTATCGACCAGGATGTCGCGGCCGTTGCCGCGAATCAGCCAGACGAAATAGTCGAGGTCCTGCGCCGCGCTGTCATGCGGGTCGGGCGCGAGGAAGTTCATGTTGGGCGTGCGCGGCGACATCGTCGCGTAGCGCAGGGCGTAGATTTCGTAGGCGTTTCCCATGGTTTTGATCTTGCTCTTTTGTGGATGCACCTTCAGGGCGATCGACCGCACCAAGCCATCGTCCACCGCAAAGGTCAAACACCGCAGGTTGCGAAGGAGGCCCGTCCGCAATGTGAGACCAATCACATTGTTGTCGCCATGGCTGCCCTAACGTGCAGCCGCAATGACAACCAGAATGCATCGCGTGCAATCGTGACCGCCCGTTTATTCCCCCCGCAACATGCCCATGCGTCGCGGTCAATTGTCGCGATCGCGCCGAATCCGCAAGCGGTTGACGCCCCCCTTCCCCGGTTTGATAATGCACATTGCGTAAGTTAAGGTCGCCGCGGCGCAAGCTGGAAACGGCGCCTTTTTGGCTGGATCGCGCTAATTATGAAAATTCGCCTGCTTTTCGTTCTGTCCTTGCTCGTGTCGCTCATCCCGACCGCTCCGTCACTTGCGGCCGGCGATCGCTTTGCGCTGGTCATCGGCAACGCCAAATACCCGGACGCCGACGCTCCCCTGAAGGAACCGCTCAACGACGCGCGCGACGTCGCCGACGAGCTCAAGCGCGACGGCTTTTCCGTCGAGACCGGTGAGAACCTGACCGGTGACGGCATGCGCCGTGCTTTCGACAAGCTCTACGGCAAGATCAAGCCGGGGTCGGTGGCACTGGTGTTCTTCAGCGGCTTCGGCATCCAGTCCGCGCGGCAGAGCTATTTGCTGCCGATCGATGCGCAGATCTGGACCGAATCCGACGTGCGGCGCGACGGCATCAGCCTCGAAACCGTGCTCGGCGAGCTCAATACCCGCGGCGCCGGCGTCAAGATCGCGCTGGTCGACGCCTCCAGGCGCAACCCGTTCGAGCGCCGGTTCCGCAGCTTCTCGGCCGGCCTGACCCCCGTCATCGCGCCGAACGGCACGTTGGTGATGTATTCGGCGGCGCTGGCCTCGGTGGTCTCGGACGCCGGCGGCGAGCACAGCCTGTTCGTCCAGGAACTCCTCAAGGAAATCCGCGTCCCCGACCTGATGGCCGAGGAGACGCTGAACCGCACCAAGATGGGCGTCACCCGTGCCTCCCGGGGCGAGCAGGTGCCGTGGATCTCCTCTTCACTGGCCGAGGATTTCTCGTTCATTCCAGGGGCCGGTGGGTCGCGCCCAACAACGACTCCGCCTCCCGCGCCGCCGCCGGTCGTCGCCAACAACCCGCAGCCGGCCCCGCCCGCACCTTCACCGCCTCCGAAACCGGCCGACACAGTGGCCGCGCCCGCTCCGTCACCGAAGCCGCAGGTCGAGGCTGCCTTGCCACCGGCACCACCGCCGCCTCCGCCTGTGATTCCGGCCGATCCGGCGACCGCTCCGAGCATGGAGAGCGGCCCGAGTGCGGCCGTCCTGGCCGAGGAGCCCACCATCAAGGGGCTGACCGCCAAGATCGCGGCCAATCCGGATGACGTGAACGCGCTTTACCGGCGCGGTCAGGTCTATGCCAGCAAGGGCGCCTACAGCCTGGCCATCAAGGATTTTGACGAGACGCTCCGGATCAACCCAAAGGACGTCGAGGCTCTGAACAATCGTTGCTGGACCCGCACCGTGGTCGGCGACCTCCAGGGCGCGCTGAAGGATTGCAACGAGGCCCTGCGGCTGCGGCCGAACTTCGTCGACGCGCTGGACAGCCGGGGGCTCGTCAATCTGAAATCGGGGGCGGTGAAGAACGCCATCGCCGATTTCGAGGCCGCCCTGAGGATCAATCCGCGCCTGACCTCCTCGCTGTTCGGACGCGGGATCGCCAAGCAGCGCAACGGCTCGGCGCAGGAAGGTGCGCTCGACATCGCCAATGCCAAGGCGATGGACCCGAACATTGTTCAGGAATTCGCAAGCTACGGAGTGCGTTGATATTTTTTTGAATCGGGGCCGATGTGCCTCGAACCCGCGACGGCCCGGCGAAGACTAATTGAACGGATGCCGCCGCCCGCCTTTTCGGGGCGGCTTACTGCAGGATTTTCGAACCGCGCCAGCTGGCTGCGCAGGAGGGACTGGCTATGAGATTGGCTGCAAAGGGACTTACCGCAATCCTGTCCATCATCACCGTCGGCGCCGCGCTGTCGCTGACGATCCCGCTTGCCTTCGCGGCCGACGACGGCAACAGCAAGAACGTCACCGAGGACGAGATCGTCCGCGCGCTGGCGCCGCCGCCGAAAAAGCCGCTGACGCGCGGCCTCTCGATCGCTCCGCAGGCCGATCCCGCACCGAGTGCGACTGAGTCCAAGCTGATCCAGTCCGTGCGCGGCCGCTCGACACGCTCCCTTTCGTCGGTCGAGCGTGAAGAAATCGCCTCGGCGGCCAAGGACAAGCCGAACATCGATCTGGAAATCACGTTCGACTACAACTCGGCCAATATCAGCGCGAAATCGCTTGCCTCGGTCCAGGCGCTCGGCCGCGCGCTGACCAGCCCCGACCTGAAGGGCTCGACCTTCGTGGTCGCCGGCCACACTGACGCCGCCGGCGGCGAGAGCTACAATCAGGACCTGTCGGAGCGCCGCGCGGATTCGATCAAGCGCTACCTGGTCGACAAGTACAGCATCTCCGCGACCGACCTCGTCACGGTCGGCTACGGCAAGAGCAAGCTGAAGGACCCGGCCCAGCCGATGGCCGAGGTCAATCGTCGCGTGCAGGTCGTCAACATGGAAAACAAGACCACCGCATCGAAGTGAGCACGACGTAATCCTTTGAAGTGACAAGTCGTGATGTGGTGTAAAGTCTTGCTTCCAGCGCGCGTCCCGCAGCCTTGCGGGACGCTGCTTCATTTCAGGAAAACGCTCTCCATGGGCCGCGCGCGGATGGCCGTGAGCCAGGCCAGGACGATCCGGCAATGAACCTTTCCCAATATCTCAAGCCGGCCGGAACGGTGGTCTTCGTCGTCGCGCTCGGCGTCGGCTATTATCTGTTCGAGCACCGGCATCGCGCCGAGCCCAAGGAAACGCCGAGCGAGGCCCTGGTCATCGTAACCAAGTCGACCAATGCCTGCTTCTCGGACTTGGTTCGGGTGACCGGCTTCTTCGTGCCGCGCCGCGAAGCCGTGGTCGTCGCCGACCAGGAGGGATCCAGGGTCACCGACCTCTTCGTCACCGAGGGCACCCTCGTCACCGACAATCAGGAGCTGGCGCGCCTGACCGCACCGCCCCAGATCCCGGGCCAGCCGCAGCGGCCCGGCCCGCAAGGTCCGGTCTCCCTGAAGGCCTCTGCGCCGGGCCTCGTCACCGAGGTCCGCACCATCGTCGGCGCGCCGGCCTCGCCGCAGGCTGGCCCGATGTTCCGAATCGCCGTCAACAACGAGATCGAGCTGGACGCGCAGGTCCCGGCGGTGCACATGGCCAAGCTCAGCTCCGGCGCGACCGTTCGCATCAGCCGCGACGACGCGCCCGATCTGATCGGGCGGGTCAGGCTGGTGGCGCCCGAAATCGATCGCGCCACCCAGCTCGGCCGCGTGCGCATCAGCGTCACCAACAATCCCTCGCTGAAAGTCGGCGTGTTCGCCCGCGCCTCGATCGACGCCAAGCGAAGCTGCGGCGTCGCGGTTCCCAAGACCGCGATCGACCATCTCACCGTGCAGGTCGTCAAAGGCAACATTGTCGAGACGCGCAAGGTACGGGTCGGGCTGTCGTCGGACAGCGCGACGGAAATCCTGGAAGGCCTCAACGTCGGCGAAATCGTCGTCGCCGACGCCGGCTCTTCGCTGCATGACGGCGACCAGATCAAGACCATGTTCGCCGATGAACTCGATCGCACGCGGGTACGCTGATGGCTCTCAATATCTCGGCATGGTCGATTCGCAATCCGCTGCCGTCGGTCGTTTTTTCCATCATCCTCCTGATCCTCGGCTGGGTGTCCTTCACCAAGCTCGCGGTGACGCGGCTACCCTCGGCCGACATTCCCGTGATCTCCGTCGCGGTATCGCAGTTCGGCGCGGCACCCGCCGAGCTCGAATCCCAGGTCACCAAGACGGTTGAAGACGCCGTCTCCGGTGTCGAAGGCGTCAGGCACATCACCTCGCAGATCACCGACGGCCTGTCGGTGACGACCATCCAGTTCGCGCTGGAAACCAACACCGACCGCGCGCTCAACGACGTCAAGGACGCGGTGACGCGCGTGCGCTCCAACCTGCCGCAGAACGTCACCGAACCGCTGATCCAGCGCGTCGACGTCATCGGCCTGCCGATCGTCACCTACGCCGCGATCTCGCCCGGCAAGACGCCGGAGCAGCTCTCCTATTTCGTCGACGACGTGGTCAAGCGCGCGCTGCAGGGCGTGCGCGGCGTCGCCCAGGTCGAGCGCATCGGCGGTGTCGAGCGCGAGATCCTGGTCTCGCTCGATCCCGACCGCCTGCAGTCGATGGGGCTGACGGCCGTCAATGTCAGCCAGAGCCTGCGCGGCACCAATGTCGACGTCGCCGGCGGCCGCGCCGAGATCGGCAAGAACGACCAGGCGATCCGCACCCTCGCCGGCGCCAAGACGCTGAGCGACCTTGCCGGCACCATGATTCCGCTGTTCGGCGGCGGCGAGGTCCGGCTCGACGATCTCGGCACCGTGACCGACACCATCGCCGACCGCCGCACCTTCGCCCGCTTCAACGGCGAGCCGATCGTCGCGCTCGGCATCAAGCGCTCAAAGGGTGCCAGCGACGTGAAGGTCGCCGAGGCCGTACAGAAGCGCATCGACACGCTCAAGGCTACCTATCCCGACGTCGACCTGAAGGTGATCGACACCTCGGTCGAATATACCAATGGCAATTACCACGCGGCGATCTCCACCCTGTTCGAAGGCGCCATCCTCGCCGTCGTCATCGTGTTATTGTTCCTGCGCGACCTGCGCGCCACCATCATCGCCGCGATCTCGCTGCCGTTGTCGATCTTCCCGGCGTTCTGGGCGATGGACCTGCTCGGCTTCTCGCTCAACCTCGTCAGCTTCCTCGCCATCACGCTGTCGACGGGTATTCTGGTCGACGACGCCATCGTCGAGATCGAGAACATCGTCAGGCACATGAACATGGGCAAGTCGCCCTATCGTGCCGCCCTGGAAGCCGCCGACGAGATTGGCCTCGCGGTGATCGCGATCTCGCTGACGATCATCGCGATCTTCGCACCCGCGAGCTTCATGTCGGGCATCGCCGGACAGTTCTTCAAGCAATTCGGCATCACCGTCTCGGTGCAGGTGTTCTTTTCGCTGCTCGCGGCGCGCTTCGTCACGCCGGTGCTCGCCGCCTACTTCCTCAAACATGGCAATCACCAAGAGCCGCCGCCCGGCCGCGTGCTGCGGTCCTATCACAGGCTCGTGGCCTGGTCGGTGAAGCACTATTTCATCACGGTGCTAGCCGGCTTCGGCGTCTTCGCCGCCTCGATCTGGAGCATCACGCTGCTGCCGCAGGGTTTCCTCCCGGCGCAGGACAGCTCGCGCTCGCTGGTTGCGCTCGAGCTGCCGCCGGGCACGCAGCTCGCCTACACCGAAAAAGTCACCGAGGACATCGTGGCGCGCCTGCGCAAGCGGCCCGAGGTGAAAAGCATCTTCGTCGACGGCGGCCGCGTTCCACCCGGGACCCAGGAAGTCCGGCGCGCCGCTTTGATCATCAACTACACGCCCAAGGACAGCCGCGACATCACCCAGCGCGAGCTCGAATTCTCG
Organism: Bradyrhizobium sp. URHA0013; assembly: GCF_000518345.1. NCBI lineage: Bacteria > Pseudomonadati > Pseudomonadota > Alphaproteobacteria > Hyphomicrobiales > Nitrobacteraceae > Bradyrhizobium > Bradyrhizobium sp. URHA0013. The sequence continues at coordinate 24,252 of NZ_JADK01000016.1, forward strand.
ATCAGCCAGGAGCTGGAGAACATTCCAGACATCCGCTTCTGGTTCCTCGACGAGAACGGCCTGCGCGCCATCTCGCTGGTCGTGACCGGCGCAGACGCCAACATCGTCAACAACGTCGCCAGCGAACTCGCGACGCAGATGAAGCGGATTCCCACCATCTCCAACGTGATCTCGGAAACCACGCTGGAGCGGCCCGAGCTGCGCGTCGAACCGCGCGCCGATCTTGCCGCACGGCTCGGCGTGTCGACCGAAAGCCTGTCGCAGACCATCCGCGTGGCCACCATCGGCGACGTCGGCCCCGCGCTCGCCAAGTTCGACGTCGGCGACCGTCTGGTGCCGATCCGCGTGCAGCTCGAGGATGCCGCGCGCGGCAATCTGAAGACGCTCGAACAGTTGCGCGTGCCGCTCGGCGAGCACGGCGAGAAGGGCGGCGTGCCGCTCTCCGTCATCGCCGACGTCAAGCTCGACCAGGGTCCGACCAGCATCAACCGCTACGATCGCGAGCGACAGGCGACCGTCGCGGCCGATCTCGTCGGCTCCGCCGCGCTCGGCGACGCCACCAAGAAGATCTACGACCTGCCGGTCATGAAGAGCCGGCCGAAGGGCGTGAAGGTCTCGCCCTCCGGCGATGCCGAAAGCCTGAACGAACTGTCCGAAGGCTTTGCCACCGCGATCACGGCGGGCCTGATGATGGTCTACGCCGTGCTAGTGCTGCTGTTCGGCACCTTCCTGCAGCCGATCACCATCCTGTTCTCGCTGCCGCTCTCGATCGGCGGCGCGATCGCGGCGCTGCTGATCACCGGCAAGCAGCTCACGACGCCGGTGTGGATCGGCATCCTGATGCTGATGGGCATCGTCACCAAGAATGCGATCATGCTGGTGGAATTCGCCATCGAGTCCATTCACGCCGGCACACCGCGCGAAGAAGCCATGATCGACGCGGGCATGAAACGCGCTCGTCCGATCGTGATGACCACGATCGCGATGGCCGCGGGCATGATGCCAAGCGCGCTCGCGGTCGGCGCCGGCGGCGAGTTCCGCTCGCCGATGGCGCTCGCGGTGATCGGCGGCCTGATCTTCTCGACCATCCTGTCGCTGGTGTTCGTGCCCGCGATGTTCATGGTGATGGACGATCTCGGCGCGCTGATCTGGCGCTTCGCCAAGCGGCTGGTCGTGCACAGCGAAGATGCGGAGGGCGCCGGTCACCACGGAGCTGCGCCGGCGGGAGCGGCACCAGCGCCGAAGAGCATCGTGCACCCCGCGGCGGAGTAGCTATGGCACAAGCGTCAAGTACACAAGGCAGTTCAGCGAGCGCCATCCGCGAACCCGACATAGCGGAGGATCGTCTTCGCTACCAAGCATTCAGACGTACCGGTCGTGCTGTGCCGATCGAGGCCGTTAAAGCGTGGGTTGCGAGTTGGGACTCTTCTGACGAACTCCTTCGCCCCGATTGTAGCGACCCAGCCTAACGGCCCCCTACTCGTTCCGCGCGATCGCCGTCAGCTTGGTCATGTTCCGCAGCAGGATGCGGCCGCGCTGGAGATCGAGGATCGCTTCCTTGCGCCAGGCCTGAAGCTGGCGGTTGACGCTCTCGCGGGCGGCGCCGACGAAGACGCCGAGTTGCTCCTGCGAGATGTGCACCTCCGAGCCGAAATCGGCGGCGAGCGCGCAGAGGCGCCGCGCGAGACGAACCGGAAGCGGCTGGAGCATGGACTCTTCCATGCGCTCGCTCTGCCAGCGGATGCGCTGGCACAGCAGCGCGATGATCTTGATCCCGACCTTCGGCTCGCGTTCGAGGAAAGCGAGAAAGTCTTCGCGCCGCAGCACGAACAGCTCGCTGGCTTCGCCAGCGGTCGCGTCCGCAGTGCGGCTCTGGCCGTCCAGCACCGCAACTTCGCCGAACAGGTCGCCCGGCCCCATGAAGTTCAGCGTCAGGCGGCTGCCGTCGGAGGCACCGGTCTCGATGCGGACCTGGCCTCGGCGCACGCCGAACAGCGCATCGCCCGCGTCGCCCTTCTGGAATAGCACCTCGCCGTTCCCCAGATGCTGGGTGTGGCAGAGATTTGCCAGCCGCTGGAGCTCGTCTACGCCGAGATCGGCGAACATCGCATTCATCTTGAGGATGACCGCAAATTCGGCCTGCTTGCTCATTTCAATGTCCTTGTGAATTTCGTTGGCAAATCGCTTGTAACCATCAACATCAGGATCGCGTAAAACCACGCCGGGGAAGTGTGCCATAAGTCACATAACTTTGCAGCACCCCCAGACTATTTTTACGTGCTTGGAGCCGCTTCCCGTCCCGGGATAAACTCAGGCGTAAAGGACGCGTGCAAATGACGGCCATCTGCCGGATTCGACGCCGGTTGTCCGCCGCTGGAAAGTCGACATGAGAGCCGTGAAATTCGCCGGCGCGGCGGTGGCCGCAATCGTCATCGCGATCGCACTCCTGCTGGTGGTCGGGATCCCCTCGGGCTTCCTGACGTCGACGATTGCCTCGCGGGTCGAGAGCGCGACCGGCTATCGCTTGTCGATCGACGGCACCATCAGAATCAGCCTGTGGCCGACGCTGAACGTGACGCTGAACGACCTCACGCTTGCCGACCCCAAGGACCGCAGCGGCATCACCCGCCTGACCATCGACAGCGTGCAGGCCGACATGTCGCTCTCGAGCGTCTGGTCGGGCCGCCCGAAGATCAGCGAGCTCGTCGTCACCCATCCCGTGCTCTACCAGCCGCTGCTGCGCGAGCGCCTGCCGAATGCCGGCGGCACGTCGAAGCCGGTCGCGCTTGATACCGACGGCGCCGCCATCGACCGCATCAAGGTCACCGATGGCGAGATCGCATTCGCGCGGGTGCGCGATCGCGTCGAGAGCCGCATCGGCGCGGTCAATGCCGATGCAATCGTCGGTCGCGACCGCAAGATCAGCATCACCGGCACCGCACGGGTCGGCGAGCATCCGACCAAGTTCGACATCAAGGCGACCACGCCGGCGCCGCCGGCCGACCGCCCGACCATTCCGGTGGATTTCGCCATCGACATGCCGGATGTGCTGAAGTCTCGGCTCGCGGGCCATGCCGAGATGCGGCTGAGCGGCGATGTCGTGATGATCAACGGCCTGAATGGCACGCTCGGCGATGGCGCGTTCAACGGCTGGGCCTCGGTCGATATCGCGAGCAAGCCTCTGGTCAAGGTCGATCTCGACTTCCAGCGGCTCGCGATCCCGCTGGCGAAATCGCCGGAAGGCGCGTCCGGGCAACCCTGGAGCGATGCGCCGATCGACGTGTCCGGGCTCAACTATGTCGATGCGCAAATCAGGATCTCCGCGCACGAGGCGGTGATCGGCGATGCACGTCTCGCGCCGCTGGCGGTTGATGCAAAACTCGCCGGCGGCGTGCTGAAGGCCGGCACCGCCAATCTCGGCGCCTATGGCGGCCAGGTCTCGGGCGAATTGATCCTGGATGCGACCAGCGGCGCGCCGAGCTTTGCGATGCATTCCGACCTCGCCGGCGTGCGCGCGCTGCCGCTGCTCCAGGGTCTCGCCGAATTCGACCGGATCGACGGCAAGCTGCAGGCCAAGCTCGCGCTGCGCAGCGCCGGCACCAGCCAGCGCGCGCTGATGGCGAACATGCAGGGCACGGCCTTCGTCAATTTCCAGGATGGCGCCATTCGCGGCATCAACGTCGCGCAGATGATCCGCTCGCTGACCTCGGGCACGTTGTCCGGCTGGCAGGCAAACCAGGACAACGGTCGGGAGCAGAGCACGGATTTGTCGCAGCTCTCGGCGTCGTTCCGGATCGACAAGGGCCAGGCGGTGACCACCGATCTCAGCTTGACCGGACCGCTGGTCCGCGTGACCGGCGCCGGCACGATCGCGCTCGACACCAAGATGATGGGCTTTCGCGTCGAGCCGAAGCTGGTGATGACGACCGAAGGCCAGGGCCGCGTCGCCGAGCCGGTCGGCTTCGGCATTCCCGTGATGATCCAGGGTACCTGGTCGCAGCCGCGGATCTATCCTGACATGGCCGGCATGCTCGACAATCCGGACGCCGCCTATGCCAAGCTGCGCGAGATGGGCAAGGGCCTGTTCGGCGCTGATGGGGCTGGGCTCGGCAATATTCTTGGAAGCCTTGGCCTCGGGGGAGCCACCGCGCCGGGTGGCGGCAATGCGACCGGCAATGCCAATCCGCAAACGCAGCAGCCCGGACAGAACAACCCGCTCGGCGGCCCCTTGGGCGAGGCGATAGGCAATCTGATCCAGCAGGGACTTTCCGGTGGCGCGGGAAACGGCACTGGGACTGCCACGGGCACCGGCACTGCCGCCGGCCGCAGCCGCAGCCTGCCTGCAGCGCCATCCACATTGATGCCGCAAGCTTCGCCAACGTCCCCCGCCCTGGAGGACCCGCCGGCGGCGCAGCAGGACAGCCAGCCGATGAACGACGTGCTGCGGCAGCTCTTTAACCGATGATTGCAGGACCAAAGCGCTGGACTCCCAGCCCTCCCTTGCCAAGCCATCCCCTTACATCGGCTGGCCCGGCGGCGGCTTCCTCCAAACGGATGAGACTGCGACAATTCACCATGCTTCCGCCTGCCCAGCGTCCAGGCGGGTAACCACACCGGCCGGTCAGGCGGCCCCGACCAGTCCCTTCACAGTCCGTTGGACCAAATTGTGCTAGAAGGCTCGCAGGGTCCGTCAGGCCCGTAGCGCCGGCGCCGATGGCGGCGCGAGAGGATCGGGATGGCAGGAGCGAGCGACAAGACACGGTTTCTGCGCGAGGGTCTGTTCGCCAAATACGTCGTCTCTCTCGTCGGCCTCGTCGTGTTCGTGCTCGCCGTCAACGGCGCGATGGAGAGCTGGATCTCCTACCGCGCCACCAAGGCACAGCTGACCGACGGTCTCGAGGACAAGGCGCAGGCTGCCGCGCGGCGGATCGAGCAGTCGATCTCCGAGCTGGAGCGCCAGATCAGCTGGGTGACGCGGGCGAGCCAGGACACGCTCGAGAAGCGCCGCGCCGACTACGCCCAGCTGCTGCACCAGGTCTCGGTCGTCACTCAGCTGTTCCAGCTCAACGGCGACGGCCGCGAGGTGCTGCGCGTCTCGCGCCAGTCGACCACGACCGGCAGCAACGCCGACCTCTCCCGCGACATGCGCTTCACCGACACCGTCGCCCGCGGCGTCAGCTACGCGCCGGCCTGGTTCTCCGACCGAACGCCGTTCATGTCGATCTCGGTGGCGCATTCCGGCTTCAACGCCGGCGTCACCGTGGCCGAGCTCGACCTCAGCTTTCTCTCCGAGTACCTGTCCGACGCCCAGGTCGGCAAGGCGGCCTTCGCCTATGTGGTCGATCCGCGCGGCCGCGTGCTGGCGACGTCGTCGAAGGGCCCCGACGTCGGCAAGGATTTGTCGAAGCTGCCGCAGGTCGCGGCCGCGGTCGCACCGGGCCACGAGCCCGACAATTCGGGTACCGACTTCAACGGCCATGCGGTGATGAGCGCGGCGAGCACCGTGCCGAAGCTCGGCTGGAGCGTGATGTTCGAGCAGCCGACCACGCAGGCCTTGATGCCGATCCGCGACCAGCTGGTGCGCATTGGGCTGCTGATCGGCATGGGCCTGCTGGTCGCGATCCTCGCCGGCACGCTTCTGGCGCGCCGCATGATCATCCCGATCACGGCGCTGCGCGACGGCGCGCACAAGCTCGGCGAGGGCGATTTCAGCCATCGCATCGAGGTGCACACCGCGGACGAGCTGGAAGATCTCGCCGGCCAGTTCAACCGCATGGCCAGCCAGATCCAGGAAACCTATTCGGATCTGGAGACCAAGGTCGAGGAGCGCACCCGCGATCTCGCGCAGTCGATCAACGAGCTCAAGGTGCTGGAAGAGGTCGGCCGCGCGGTCGCCGCCTCGCTCGATCTCAACGCCGTGCTGCCGACGATCGCTGCGCGCGCGATCGAGATCACCCATGCCGACGCCGTGCTGATCTATGGCTATGACGCCGAGGCGCGCCGCTTCAATCTGGTCGAGGCCAACGGCATCGACAAATCCGCCGACGGCGCCCATGTCACCATCGACGAAGGCCAGGATATCCTGAGCGATGCGGCCGGGAGCGGCGAACCGATCGCGATTTCAGATCTCGACCAGGCCTCCGAGCAGCCGCTGCGCGACGTCGCGATCGCGGCCGGCTTCCATTCGGTGCTGGTGGTGCCGCTGGTGGATCAGCAGGGCACGCTCGGCTCGCTGGTGGTGCTGCGCCGCGCCGGCGGCGAGTTCGCTCCAAGCATCATCGGCCTGATGCGCACCTTCGCCAACCAGGCCGTGCTGGCGATGCGCAATGCGCGGCTGTTCACCGAGGTCGACCACAAGGGCCGCGAGCTCGCGGCGGCGCACGAAACCGTGCAGCAGCAGGCCGCCAAGCTCCAGGAGCAGACCGAGCAGCTGCGCAACTGGAATCGCTCGTTGGAAGAGCGGGTCGAGAAACAACTCGGCGAGATCGGCCGCATCAAGCGGCTCGAACGTTTCCTCGCCCCGCAAGTCGCGCAGCTGATCGCCTCGTCCGACGGCCACGACGCACTGCTCGACAGCCACCGCCGCGAGGTCACCGTCGTGTTCTGCGATTTGCGCGGCTTCACCTCGTTCACGGAGGCGACCGAGCCGGAAGAGGCGATGAACGTGCTGCGCGAATATCACGCCGCGCTCGGTGAGCTGATCCACCGCTATGAAGGCACGCTCGACCGCTTTGCCGGCGATGGCGTGATGATCCTGTTCAACGCGCCGATTCAATTTGCCGACCATACCAAGCGCGCGGTGAAGATGGCGGTCGAGATGCGCGATGTGATTGGCCAATTGACCGAGAAGTGGAAGAACCGCGGCCACTCGCTCGGCTTCGGCGTCGGCGTCGCCATGGGCTACGCCACGCTCGGCCAGATCGGCTTCGAGCAGCGGCTCGAATATGCCGCGATCGGCAGCGTCACCAATCTCTCCTCCCGCCTCTGCGACGAAGCCAAGGCCGGCCAGGTCGTCGTCAGCCGCCGCGTCTACGGCATGGTCGAGCCCTGGGTCGAAGCCCGCGCACTCGACGATCTCGTGCTCAAGGGCTTCAACCACCCGGTGCTTGCGATGGAGATCCTGTCGTGGCGCGAGGAGGTCGAGAACGTGTTGGATGCCGCCGCGGCAAGGCGGCGCGGGTAGCCCAAACAAAAAACTGCGAAAACAACCCCATGCACAGTAGCCGGGGCCTGCAAGATCAATGGGTTACGCGGGCACGGAATTGGCCGGAAGCCGTTTGACTCGTCGGGCAAAACACCGGCAGGATGGCATCATCCCACGAACCACATCTCTCGTCCTCGCGACTAACGATCGCCTCCGCGTCGAGGCGAAAGTCCGGATGGAGCCGACCTGTGGCGCTTGCCTTGCCGTCGCGTGCGTATGATTTGCATATGCTGGACCGGCCCGCCGATCGCGAACGCGATCATGGTTGGGTCTACGGCCTGCCGCCGGGCATCAGCAGCGAGCAATGGCCGCTTGATCCCGTCACCGGGTTTCCGCTGATGCACGGTTTTACACTTCTGCTGCCGAAGGATTATCGCGTACACGGCGAGGATATCGTCGCGGTGTCGTTCTTCGCTACCGCACCAGATCACAATGACGGCGGGACACCCGACGATCCCGAGATTCGCGAGGCCGTGCTGGCGCGACCAGCGCATCCGCGGCTTTCGCGCATGACCGACATCCTTGATTACGAATATGCCGCGCTGCTGCTGACGAAGTATGAGTACGAGGGCCCGTTCGCGACGCCGCCCGCGCCGCTTCCGCTTGCGACGGCGGAGCGGCCGCGCTGGCTCGATGTCGGCGGCGCCAGCGCTTTCTTCGAATCCGCCCCGCCCTTCGCGCAGAAGATGTTCGCCGGCCCTCCGCGGGGTGACCTGGCGGAGAACCTCGCGATCGCCTTGATGCCGCGCGCGACCGATCCCAATGCCGGCAAGGCCCCGCAGGACCCGCACCTCCCGCGCAATCCGCCGAGCGACTATCAGTCCTACTACTACTTTATCGGCGGCGTCCCGACCACCGAGAATTTCCGCTCGCACGACTGGGGCAAGGACCACGCCCACAACCATCTCGGCGGCACCATGCGGCCCTGCCAGGCGGTGCCTGAGATGAGCCCGTTCTACATCGAGTTCGAGGAATATTTCGGCGGCTACAATTTCGGCAGCGGCAACGCGCAGCTCGACTTCAAGGACATGAAGTTCGAGTGGGCCTGCGGGTGATCACACGCCGCGCTTCGGCCCGATCGCCTCGAACCCCGCCTTCTGCTCGTCGCTTAAGTCGGCCTCGAAATCGTCGAGCGCGTCACTAACGCCGTTCACCGCCTGCAGCATAGTCTCCAGCCGCGCCTTCGCGGCGGTGAGGCGGGCCTGTGGTGTCGGTGCGGCCTGTGACGGACAGGCGCTCAGCGTTTCCATGGTGCGCAGCGTGGTGTCCTGGAGCACGTCGAGGCGGGCGCGGGCGGTGTCGTCGAGCTTGAGCGTGGAGGCGATCTCGGCCGCGGGCCATTGCTGCTGAATGAGCTGCTCGTATTGGCGCTGCAGCTTCTCGTCGTAGCGGGGATCGCTGTCCGCCTGGCAGGCCGATGCCGCCTGGGGATTCTTTTGCTGCATCGCTGCAAGCGCGGCGCGGCGGTCCTTGGCCAGGCCGTCGAGCTTGGCTCTCTGGTCGTCGTCGAGGAGATCGACGAATTTTGCCAGCGAAGGTGCGACCGCGTCCGTCGCCTTGATCATGGCCTCGATGCGCTCGCGCATCAGGCCGAGGCGCTCCATCGCCCTCGCGGGGACCTGCGCCGGACAGGCGGCGCGGATGGTGTCGCGCGCGGATGCCCACGCGGTCGCGAGCTCGTCGAGCGCAGTGCGCTGCAATTCATTCGGCTGCACGATAGCGGCAATGCGATCGACCGGCAGGCCGCCGGTGTCGCTGGCATCGCAGACAGTCTCCGCGGTCGGGACTCGCCGTCCGCGCCGTCCTTGCGGCGCGGTGTAGGCGGCAAGCTCGGTGGCCGCATAGGGTGCGAAGATCGCGGCATAGATGTCGCCATAGCCATAGGGCGAGAGGCTGGTCGCATCGCCGAGGATGATCGCGGTGGTGAGGTCGTCATGCGCGAACGGCCAGAACACCGGGCCGACCCAGCCGTAGCTGCCGTCGGGGTGGCGCCACCAGCCTTGCGGACGGCGGCCGCCGTGCCAGCCCGACAGCGCGGCTTGCGCCGTCATTGCGGCACGGAGGACGTAAGGATTCGCAGGCTGGCCGCGCTCTGCGCCGCGAGGATCTTGCGACCTCAACGCTGCGGAGCGGTATCGGCTGCCCCGCACCGCCATGCGGGCATGGCGCAAGCGAGACATACCGATCATGTGGCCGACGGCAAAGCGCGCAACACCGAGCGGGCCGCCGCGGAAGCCGAACTGCGCCTCGGCGCGACTTGGCAACAGCACCGCCAGAATCACGAGGGTTGCGCCTGATAGCGCCAGCCCCAGCCTTGGCCTGAGCGCCAAGCGTGATCTCGACATGACCACTGACCTGTCCACCTTGGCCCTCCTCCGGCGCCAAGCGCGCATCGCGTCACATCACAACGACGCGCGAGGGAACCAAATGTTCCGGAAGCGCACAGGGCAAAGCGTCGCAACGCGCACCGGGCAGAGCCGATGCGCCGTCACTCCGCCTTCTGCGGCAGCACGAAGGTCTGGCCGGGATAGATCAGATTGGGATTGTGGATCTTGGCGCGGTTGGCGTTGTAGATCACGGCAAAGCGGGCGCCGTCGCCGTAAGCGAGCCGGCTGAGCGCCCACAGGCTGTCGCCGCGGGAGATCACCCGGCTGCCGCCTGTTTCCGCCGGTGCACCACTGACGATTTCCGCCGGCGAGGCCGATGCAACGGTCGTGGCCGCGGGCGCCCGCGCCATGACCCCCGACCCGCCCTTTGGTTTCGGTGCGCCCATCAATCTCGGCCGGGCCGCAGGCCTGTCCGATAAAGATGCCACCACATCCGACTTGTCGTCGGGCTTCTCGGCCTTCGCTTCCTGCTTCGTCTCTTGCCTCGCGGCCGGTGCAGGGCGCGCGGGCGGCGGCGCGGCTTCGGCGATCACCACCGGCATGCTGCGGCCGGATTGCGTGACGGTGCCGTCAGGCGATTTCGCCCGCAGGGTGAGCTCATAGGAACCGGCGGGAAGCTGCGGCGGCGTCATCACGAATTGGCCCGACGCATCCGCCACCACCGTGTCGATCGGCTTGCCGTCGCGCAGCAGCTCGACCTTGGCGCCCGGCGTCGCCTGGCCCGCGATCACCGCCGCCTCGCCGTGGTCATCGACGCGCGCGACGTCGAAACGGGGGCCGGTATCGGCAACCGCCGGCGGCGGCTTGACCGGTGCAAGATCGGCAAGCGCGGCCGTGACCTGCTTCTGGGTTTCAGCCAATGCACCCGCCTTCGGTTCGGGGGCCGGCGCCGGAGATGCAGCTGGCGCCGGCGGCGCGACCGCGGCGAGCTTGGGCTCTTCCGGCTTGAGTTCCGGCTTGGATTCGACCTTGGGCTCGACCTTGGGCTCGACCTTGGGTTCCGGCTTGGCGGCGATGTCGGTCTTCGCCCCTATCGGCAGCAGGCGACGCAGCTCGGTGGGGCCGATCACCAGCACGGTACCGCCCACCGCGAGCAGACAGAATGCAATGAAGGCCTTGGATGCGGTCACCATCGGAAACGAACCTTGATCAGGAAGAACCTTGCAAATCAATCGAGCCGGCAAGGTGCGCCGTTTTAGCCACGGCAGCAAGACGGTCGATAGGATGATGAGCCGGCGCCGGGGATGAACCGGCGCACCCCCGCCGACGTCAAATGATCGAGGCCGCATCGCGGTATTTTTCTCGAGGAATTTTCACCGTGAACGCATTTTGCCGTCCCGCACAATTGCCGGTACTTGGGCTGGTGGTGGGGCTCGCGCTTGCCCCGACGCTGGCCGCAACTCCGGGGCTCGCCGCGTCCGGCCCGCCGCCGGATTACATCCTCACCGGAAATGCCGATCTCGCCTTCACCTCGCCCGACGGCGCCACTGGGATCGAGCAGTACATGAAGGATAGCGGCGATTTCGACGTCAAATGGCAGGCCTGGGCGAGGCGTGGCGAACAGATGACGGAGCTGAAGCCCGAGCAGGGTTACGGCGCCGGCTTCCGCTTCACGCCCGACTCGCAATGGCTGGTGCGGATGCAGAAGACCGGCTCCGGCGAGCAGGACCTCTATCTCTACCATGTCGAGAAAGGCGCCTTCGTCAGCGCGACGAAGACGCCGTTCAGCGACTTGGCCTGGGCCTATTTCCACAGCCGCCCGAACACCGGGAAGATGAAGCTCGACTACCACATTTCGGCCAATCTCGTGAAAGGCACCGAAGAGGCTTATCGCGGCCTCGGCGTGCACTGGCCGGACAACCGTTACCTCGTCATCTCGCTGTCGGGTGAAATGGACAAGCACCCGAAGAACGTCGCCGTGAAGGGGTTGGCCGACTGGCGCTGCCGCTATGATCTCAAGACCGGGACCTTCGACGTGCCGGCGATGTTCGCCAGGACCAATGCGGAAGCGTTGAGATGGGAAATCCGACGCTGAGGGAACCATGGCCCACCGCGCCTTCAGACAGCGATGGAACCAACCCTCTGATTACGCTCCGATTCATGTTTTCCTAACCCTTACTGGTAACGCGGTCTTGTCGGTTTTGCCGCATCTTGCATCCCACGGGAGGGCTGCATGGGCACATCGATCCGATGGAGCGCGCGCATGCGCGCGTTGCTGCGCCGTTGGCGCGGCGCGCCGCTGACATGGCTGATCGCAGGCGGCTTCGTGCTGATGGCCGCAATGGCGATCGGCACCGCGCTTACCGTCGACCGCTTCCGGCAGAATGCAATCGAAAGCGGCCGCGACAGCCTTGAGAGCGCGGTCCGGTTGCTTGCCCGCCATTTCGACCGCGAGTTCGAGGACTTCGCGGTGCTGCAGAAGAGCATCATCGCCGAGCTCGAAAGCCACGGCATCGAGTCCGCTGATGTCTTCCGCAGCGAGATGGGCACGCTCGCCGTGCACGAAGTGCTGCGCGCCAGAGCCAGCGGCTGGTCGGACGTTGCCGGCGCCAATTTGTTCGACGCCAAGGGCGTGCTGATCAACTCGTCGCGGCGCTGGCCGGTCGCCGATGTCTCGGTCGCCGACCGCGGCTATTTCAATCGCCTCAAGAACGACCCGGCTTCGCAGGAGGAGGTCGAGGTCGTGCCCGGACGGTTGGGCAGCGGACCGGCGATCGTGTTCGCGCGCCGCGTCTCCGGTCCTCACGGCGAATTCCTTGGGCTGGTGTCGCGCGCGATCGCGCCGGACCAACTCGAATCCTTCTTCGCCTCGAGCGGGCTCGGCGAGGAATCCTCGATCGCGATGCACCACCAGAACGGCCAGTTGCTCGCGCGCGTTCCGCATGTGGACGCGATGATCGGGCAGAATTTCCGCAATGGAACGTCCGAGCAGATGGCGGTGTTCGAGCGCACCTTCGTCACGACCCAGCTCGCAAGTCCGATCGACGGCAAGGATCGCATCGTCGCCGCACGCCTCCTGACCGGCGAGCCGCTGGTCGTGGTTGCGACCAGGTCGCTGGATGCGACGCTGGCGACATGGCACACGCAAACCAAATTCTTCGTGGCCGTAGCCGTGCTGTCGATCGGCCTACTCGTGCTCACGCTCTATTTCATCTTCCGCCAGATGACCCGCCGGCTCGCCGTGGAGAAGCACCAGCTCGACACCGCGATGAACACGATGACGCAGGGTCTCCTGATGTTTGACCAGGACGAGCGGCTGATCGTCTGCAACCGGCGCTACATCGAGATGTATGGCCTATCGGCCGACGTGGTGAAGCCCGGCGCGTATTTCCGCCAGGTGATCCAGCACCGCCACGACACGGGTTCGTTCCACGGCGACGTCGATTCCTATTGCGACGGCATTTTGGGCAATGCCGGGCAGACGCAGAGCACGATCGTCGAGACCTCCGATGGCCGCCTGATCGAGATCAAGAACCAGCCCGGCGCCGCCGGCGGCTGGCTCGCGACCCATGACGACGTCACCGAGCGCATTCGCGCCGACGAGCGCATCGCGCATATGGCGCATTACGACGCGCTGACCGACCTGCCCAACCGCGTGCTGATGCGCGGCCATCTGGAGCGGCGTGTCGCGGAGCTTGCCCAGGGCAAGCCGTTCGCGATCCTCTATATCGACGTCGACGAGTTCAAGGGCGTCAACGATTCGCTGGGACACGAGGTCGGCGACGAGCTGCTGCGCCAGGTCGCGAACCGCCTGCGCGCCTGCATCAGCGGCAACGACATGGTGGCACGGTTGGGTGGCGACGAATTCGCAATCGTCAAGGCCGGCACCCGCGACGTGGCCGAGCTGACGGCGCTGGCCGAGCAGATCCTGAAGGCGCTGCGCGCGCCCGTAAACTACAATGGCCAGGAAATCCCGACCGATGCCAGCATCGGCATCGCGATCGCGCCCGACCACGGCGACAATCTCGACGATTTGCTCAAGCGCGCGGATCTCGCGATGTATGCGGCGAAATCCGAGGGCCGCCGCACCTTCCGCGTTTTCGCGCCCGCATACGACGCCAAGGCGCGGCTGCGCCGCCAGCTCGAGTTCGATCTGCGCCAGGCGCTGGCCCGCGGCGAGTTCGAGGTGCACTACCAGCCGCTGGTCGATCTTGCGGCCAACGTGGTCACCGGCTGCGAAGCGCTGCTGCGCTGGCACCATCCGGAGCGCGGCATGGTCTCGCCCGCCGACTTCATCCCGGTTGCGGAAGAAACCGGATTGATCGGCGAGATCGGCGAATGGGTGCTGAGGCAGGCCTGCACCGAGGCCGCCTCCTGGCCCGGCGACATCCACATCGCGGTCAATGTTTCACCGGTGCAGTTCCGCTCGCGGACGCTGGCGCTGAAGGTCGCAGCCGCGCTCGCCGAGTCCGGTCTCGCACCCGGACGGCTCGAGCTCGAGATCACCGAGACGGTCCTGATCCGCGACGACCAGGAGGCGCTGACGATCCTGCAGCAGCTGCGCGAGCTCGGCGTGCGCATTGCGCTCGACGATTTCGGCACCGGCTATTCGTCGCTGAGCTATTTGCATCGCTTCCCGTTCGACAAGATCAAGATCGACCGCAGCTTCATCTGCGACATCGGCCAGTCTGAAGATTCCTCGCCGATCGTGCAGGCGGTGGTGCACATGGCCGCCGCCCGCCACATGGCGACGACCGCCGAAGGCGTCGAGACGGAAGCGCAGCGCGCGGTGCTGCTCCAGCTCGGATGCAGCCAGATGCAGGGCTGGCTGTTCAGCCCGGCCGTGCCGGCGGCGAAACTGAAGCAGCTGTTGTCGGCACAGGCGGCCGCGGCCTAGCGCGCCCCGGTCATCGCCGTCGCCTCCGTTTGGAGGATTTGTCGCCGAGCCGGGCAAGGCTTGTCCGTCTTGAAATCCAACCGTTCCACGCCACGAGCGTGCCCGATCGCGACATCGATGTGGCGGTCGTGTGGCGGCCTGCGCCCTTTTCTCACAAGCACTTCTCCTCCCCGGCCGCTCACCGTGCGTTCGCGAAAGCGCGGGCCGGCTTGGAGCAGGATCGGGCAAAGCATGGCGGGTTCAGGAAATACGCACCGCAACCGCGGCGCATAGAACACGCGCCGTTCCGTACAAATACGGACGACTGATCGAAAGCCCGAGCTGATCAGCAGGAGCCACACCATGACCGGGAACACTGCACTCATGCGCAATCCCTCGCACAAGGGCTTGCCGCCCGCACCCGACGCACAGCCTGACGACCGCTCGACGTCCGAGCGGCGCGCCGCCGACGGGGAGATGGCGCGCGTGCTCAGGACCCAGCCGTTTCGCATGGCGCTGCACTCCTCCGGTGCCGGTATCGCGCACTGGAAGCATGATCCGCTGCACGACGTCGTCGAGCCCATGCGCCACCACGTGATCATGGCGCATAAAGGCGTGATGCAGCGCATGGAGCGGCGCTCGGGAAGATCGATCGCGATCGGCACGTTTCGTCCGGGGGTCGTGAACATCGTTCCGGAAGGGTCGAGCTCCCGATGGGACATTCCGAAGCCCGTCGACGTCGTGCAGCTTTACCTTCCCGACGCAACGCTGCAGCGCATCGCCGGCGAGGCCGGGACCGCCGGGCCCGCCGAATTGATTGAGCGAACGGCGCATCCCGACACGATCACGTCCCGACTGCTCCTGAGCGCGGCGGATTCGCTAGAGAGCCATGGCGTCCTTGATACGCTATTCCGGCATCAGCTCACGGATCTTCTGGCCACGCGCCTTCTGGCTGCGCATGCAGGGTCGCCAACCACGTTCCAGCCGACCATGGGCGGACTGGCGCCGAAGGTCCTGCTCCGTGCGATCGAACGATTGCGCTCCGACAGCGAAGCGGACGTCTCGCTCGATGCGCTGGCGTCCGATGCAGGTTTGTCGCGCTTTCATTTCTGCCGGTCCTTCAAGGAGAGCACCGGGCTGTCGCCGCATGCCTGGCTTCGCCAGCACCGGCTCGAGCAGGCCATGAATATGCTGCGGGAGAGCGACGAATCGATCGTCTCGGTCGCCACGGCGCTTGGTTATTCCTCGCAGACCGCCTTCGCCGCGGCATTCAAGAAGCTGACGGGCGAGACGCCGAGCGATTGGCGCCGGCGCGTGCGTTAGCAGCAATCTCTCGACAGCGACGGCAATCGCGCTGGGGCAACGGCAAATCGGGTCGGCTACATCATCTCCATGTCCAGACCAATCGAGGGAGACCAAAGATGACCTGGAAAAACTTCGTCAGTCGACGGTTGATCTCATCACGCCGCCGGAGCCTCGCAACCGCGACCTTGTACGGACTCTCGCTGGCCGTTCGCTTCACGTCGGCGACGGGCGAGGAAGTGGAAATTCCGGCTTACAACATGCACCCGGCACAGCCGCCCGTTTCCATCATGATCCGAAATGGCCCCGGGCTTCCCTATCAGGACTGGAGTCGAGGTGAGCTTCAGCCCGTCGTCTTGGGCTACGGCCAGCCGCCGAGATCGGTGATGGCACGCTGCATCGGGCCCTAAGCCAGCGACCCAACCCACCCACGCGCCGACGCCGGCCGCTGCCCTGAACGCAGCAGCGCGGTCGCGCGCGGTCTTTCGAACAGCAACCAAGGAGAAAATCCATGCGACTCGTCATCATCGGCGCCGGCTTCGCCGGCATGTACGCCGCCCTTTCCGCAGCGCGACTGCGCGACATCCGGGGCGTCTCGCCGCAAGATCTGCAGATCGCGATCGTCTCCCCGGAGCCGACGCTGGTGGTCCGTCCGCGGCTCTACGAGCCGAAGCCGGAAACCCTGACGGCCCCGCTGCTCGAGGTCCTCGAGGCGATCGACGTCGACTACATCCAGGGCAGCGCCGAGACGATCAACACCGAGGCCCGAACGGTGCAGATCACGCCCGCGAAGGGCCCGCGAAAGACACTGTCCTACGACCGCCTGGTTGTGACCACCGGCAGCCGGCTATTCCGTCCGAACATTCCGGGCCTCGCCGAGCACGGCTTCAGCGTCGATTCGCTCAACGATGCCGTTGCGCTCGACAAGCATCTGCATGGCCTCGCGGCGCGGCCTGCCGTGAACGGACGCGACACGGTCGTCGTCGCCGGCGGCGGCTTCACCGGGATCGAGGCGGCCACCGAAATACCGGTGCGGCTGCGCGAAATCCTGGGCCCCAATGCCAGGACGCGCGTCGTCATCGTCGATCGCAACACTGCGATCGCACCCGACATGGGTGCAAGCGCCCGCCCCGTCATCGAGGAAGCCTTGCGCAAGGTTGGCGTCGAGACACGGCTCGGTGCCGGCGTCGCCGCGCTCGACGAGACCGGCGTCACCTTGTCCAGCGGTGAGCACATCGAAACCGAGACGGTGATCTGGGCGGCGGGCATGCGTGCAGCGCCGCTGACCGGGCAGATTCCCGCCGAGCGCGACAATTTCGGACGGTTGCTAGTCGATCGCTGCTTGCAGCTGCCAGGCGTTCAGGGTGTCTTCGCGGCCGGCGACGCAGCACGCGCCGCCTGCGACGACGAGGGCAATTACGCACTGATGTCGTGCCAGCACGCCACGCGAATGGGCGCCTTTGCCGGCAACAATGCCGCGGCCGAATTGCTTGGCGTTCCGACCAGGCCCTACCACCAGAAGGCCTACGTCACCTGCCTGGACCTCGGCGAAGCCGGCGCGCTGTTCACACGCGGATGGGAGCGCAAGATCGAGCTGGTCGGCGACGTCGCCAAGAAGACCAAGCGTGAGATCAACACCGTCTGGATCTATCCGCCGAAGGCGGAGCGCGCCCTGGCGCTCGCGTCGGCCGATCCGGAACGAGTGACCAGCCTCTAGCGCACCAAGCGATCACGGCTGCGCACTCCCCCGGCGGCGCTGCCTGCTCAACCACCAGCCGGAAGCCCCTATCTTTGAAACAGGAGACCAACATGAATCTGCACAACACCTCGTATCCCGTGTCATCGGGACCCGAAGAGCTCGTTCCGTCGCGCTACGCGCTGAAGATCGGCGAGATCGACGTGCTGGTGGTGAGCGACGGCGTGCTGCCGCTGCCGACCACGATGCTTGCGCACAACGCCGACCCGGCGGTGCGGGCGACCTGGCTGCACGACATGTTCCTGCCGCAGGATGCTTTCGACTGGGCGCTGAACGCCGTCATGGTCCGCAGCGGCGGCAAGACCATCCTCATCGACGCCGGGCTGGGCTCGGACCCGAACTTGAACTTGCCGCGCGCCGGGCAGTTGATCAGGCGACTGGCGGCCGCGGGCATCGATCTTTCGGCGGTGACCGATCTGGTGCTCACCCATCTGCACATGGACCACATTGGCGGGCTGCTGGTCGACGGCGTGAAGCAGCAGCTGCGCAAGGACCTGCGGATTCACGTCGCGGCCGCAGAGGTCAAGTTCTGGGAAGCGCCTGATTTCTCCCGCACTGCCATGCCGGAAGGGTTCCCGGACGCGCTGCGATCGACCGCCAAGCGGTTCCTGAAGGAGTACGGCCCTCAGCTGCGGCTGTTCGATGACGAGCAAGAGATTGCGCCTGGCGTCGTCGCCCGTCGCACCGGCGGTCACACCCCCGGACACAGCGTGGTTCGCATGGCGGCCGGCGACGACGCGCTGACATTCGCCGGCGACGCCGTGTTTGCCGTCGGGTTCGAGCAACCCGACTGGCACAACGGTTTCGAGCACGACCCCGAGGAGGCCGCGCGCGTTCGCGTTCGTCTGTTGCGACAGCTTGCCGAGACCGGCGAAATGCTGGTGGCCACGCACCTGCCGTTCCCGTCCGTGGGCCGGGTGGCTGCCGACGGCGAGGCCTTCCGATGGGTGCCGGTGTTCTGGGACTACTGACCGCTTGCCGGGTTAGAGCCGAAGCAGGGCGCGGACTCGATAGGTCCGCGCCCTTGAAAATAGGATCAAACATCGACCCTCGCGGTTATCGCCCCGCTGAGACGGCTGGAACCGGTCGGCGGCGCCAGCCAGCATTGCGTCACGTGCCGCGCAGGCGGCTCCTCGTCTGCGCTCGTGCGCGCGCGAATCGAGCGAGGCGATATGGCGATCGCGGCATTCAGGATGGTCACTCTCGTAGCGGTTACTGCCATGATCGGCCCATCCGTGCAGGCCCGCGACGACGGTCGCTACGCAAACTCTCCCCTCAAGGGCTGGTTCGAGAGCCTGCACAGCAAGGGCGGCGGTCCCTGCTGCGCCGACGCCGACGGCACCGCGCTGGACGATGTCGACTGGGACACGAGCAACGGACATTATCGCGTGCGACTCCTGGGCGACTGGATCGAGGTGCCCGACGACACCGTCATCACCGAGCCGAACCGCGCCGGCCGCACCATGGTCTGGCCGTATTACGTCAACGGCCGCGCCAAGATCCGCTGCTTCATGCCGGGCAGCATGATTTGAGATTTTGAGTTCTGATGTCCCGGCTCGGCCCAGCATACGATGATGCGCCGCTGAACCGGCCGGCGCGGGCTCACTTGACCTGCTTGGCCGCGTGGATCTCGACGAACTCGGCATCGGGATGCGCGACGATGGTCGCGAACATGATGCCGCTGATGATGAGCGACCAGGCGGTGTCCCAATAAATCCAAAACACGTGCCAGCCTCCGTTTCGATCTGCTCCGCCCGCGGGATCAGGGTAACGGCAAGGCGAGGCTGCCGTTCCCAGTGCGCGGGCGGCGCGGGCGAGGTGCTATTTTGGTTTGGTCGGCGCGGAGTTGGGATCGGTTTGGCCGGTGTGGCGCTTTGCCACGACGTCCTCGTCGCGCTCGCCCTGACGCGGGCGCGGCGGCAGCTTGGGCTGGCCGGCCTGACCGCCATGCTTGCCGCCCATGTCGGGCTTACCTTCGAGATCGTTTTCACGGGGCATGCCGGTTCAATGCGCTCGCGCGGCATTGGTTCGGTTCGGCTGTGAACGAGTTCATAGGATCGCCGCGATTTGCAGTGCACGATAGCCAGGCCCGCCCCCGGGAGCATTCTCATTCATATGACTGACGGATACGGCCTGATGCGGAAGCCACTCGTCGCCTGGACGATCCTGACCTGCGCGCTGCTCGCGGTCACCGTGTGGACCGTGCTCGGGCCGCCCCACGTCCCGCCCGGGCCCCATCTGCCCTCCCGCACAGCGGCGATACGGTAGATCTCCCACCGATACCATTTCGGCATCGATCGATCCCAATTGGAGTTTGGTGCGGCGGGGCGGCTGCCGCTATCCTCGCCGGCAAAAGGACAAATGCCGCACCGGCATCCCAGGAGGACCCCCATGGTGAGATCGACCCGACGCAGCAGATCCGGCGTACCCCGTGCCGCGATCGCCACCACGCTCGCTTTCCTCACTCTCATTTCTGGAGTCCGCGCCGGCATGGCCGAGACCTTCGCCTATGTCGGCAACGCCGACAGTAACGACATCAGCGTGTTCAAGATGGCCGAGAACGGCGAGATGACGCCCGTGCAGACGGCCGCCTTCACCGGCGTCGAAAAGCCCGGCTCCTCGACGCCGCTCGCGATCACGCCCGATCATCGCGTGCTGATCGCCGGTGTCCGCTCGCAACCGTTCGTTGCGGTGAGCTTTGCGATCGATCCCAAGACGGGCCAGCTCAGCCATATCGGCAACGGCCCACTCGCCGACAGCATGGCCAATATCGCCATCGACCGCGGCGGCAAATTCCTGTTCAGCGCCTCCTATGGCGGCAACAAGGTCGCGCTGAATCCGCTACTCGCCAACGGCGTCGCAGGCGAGCCGAAGCAGGTGATCCCGACCGGGCTGAACGCGCATGCTTTCCTGCCCTCGCCCGACAACCGCTTCGCGTTCGCGACCAATCTCGGCTCCGACCAGATCCTGGCCTTCACATTCGACGCCACGACCGGCACGCTCACGCCGAGCGATCCGCCGGCTCACAAGGTGCCGGAGAAATCGGGGCCGCGGCATTTCGTGTTCCACCCCAACGGCAAGTTCGTCTATCTCCTCCACGAGCTGAACGGCGACGTCGCGGCGTTCGCTTATGAGGCCAAGGGCGGCGCATGGGACGAGATCCAGCGCACCAGCGCGCTGCCGGAAGGATTTACCGGAAAGCCCTGGGCCGCCGACATCCACATCACCCCCGACGGCCGCTTCCTCTACGCCTCCGAGCGCACCACCAGCACGCTCACCGCCTACAAGGTCGATGCGACAAGTGGCAAGCTGACCACGATCGGCAGCGTGCCGACCGAGAAGCAGCCGCGCGGCTTCCACATCGATCCCGGCGGGCGCTACCTTGCCGCAGTGGGCGAGCTCTCCGACAGCATGACGGTCTATGCCATCGACCAGAGCAGCGGGGCACTCGCCAAGCTGAAATCCTACGCCACCGGCAAGAAGCCGAACTGGGTGGAGTTCTTGAGCCTGCCGTGAGACCGCTCCTCTGCGGGACGAGTTCGGCCTGCATGGTTCGAGACGCCCGCTTTGGCGGGCTCCTCACCATGAGGGCCTGACATCGCGCCGCGAAGCACGACCTCATCCCGAGGGCGCGCCGCAGGCGGGCGTCTCGAAGGATGGCCGCCGGGACGGTGGAAGACAGCGAACCTTGGCGCCGGTCCCGAAGACTAAATCAACGGGCGGCATCGCGGCGCCCGTGCTGCGGCGGCATTCTCATCCGGCCGGCCCTGATGTGCCATTGGCTCGCAGCGATCGCTTCTGCTAACGATGAGGCCGTCAAGGCCCCAACCGGAATGACCCATGCGTTCATTGCCTGCGCGTTCTGTTTCCAGACATCTCGTTGCGCTCGCCGGACTGCTGTTGCTGTCGGCCCAGCCCGCTGCCGCCGCCGATGACGACGCGCCCAAGGGGCCGGCGGTCACGGTGTTGAAGGTCGCAAAATCCTGTTTCTCCGACATCGTCGAGGGCACCGGCACGATCATCGCGCGCGAGGCAAGCTCGGTGCGGCCGGAGCGGCCCGGCCTGAAGGTGACGGAGGTGCTGGCGGAAGCCGGCGACACCACCACCGCAGGCCAGGTGCTGGCGCGGCTCGCACTGCCCGAGGGCGGCACGCTTCAGGTCACCGCCCCCGTGGCAGGCGTGATCGCGACGTCGACCGCGCAGATCGGCAACCTCGCCTCCGCCAAGGGCGAGGCGCTGTTCACGATCGTGGCGCGCAGCGAGTACGATCTCGTCGCTCTCGTCGCGACCAGCGATATGCGCAAGCTCGCGGTCAACCAGGTGGCGACCGTGCGCATCGCCGGCGCCGGCGATATCGACGGCAAGGTGCGCCGCATCGGCCCGACGGTCGAGCCGAACATCCAGCAGGGCATGGTCTATATCGGCATCTCCGCGCAAAAGCGGCTGTTGCTGAATGCGAGCGGTCGCGCGCTGATCAAGTCGGGCCAGAGCTGCAACGTCGCGGTGCCGCTGACCTCGGTGCAGTATTCCTCTGCCGGCACCGTCGTGCAGGTGATCCGCCGCAACCGCGTCGAGACCAAGCGCGTCGAGGTCGGACTGATGTCGGGCGGCAATATCGAGATTCGCGACGGCCTCAACGAAGGCGATATCGTCGTCGCCCGCGCCGGCGCGCTGCTGCGCGAAGGCGACCCGGTGCGCACGGTGATGGCCACGGAAGCGGCAAAGTAATCGCCACGATCGTCATTGCGAGGAGCAAAGCGACGAAGCGATCCAGAATCTTTCAGCGGAGATTCTGGATTGCTTCGCTGCGCTCGCAATGACGGTGGAGAGGCAGATGTACGTTAAACACGCAGATCGTAGGGTGTGCAAAGCGAAGCGTGCCCACGTCTTCTATCGACCGCGTCTTCTATCGAAATGTTGGAAAGATGGTGGGCACGGCGCGTTGCGCCTTTGCCCACCCTACAAGACCTAAGAAAAACTAGCCGCCGGCTTCGCCGAAATGGACGTCCTCGAGCAGCGAGGAGGAGACGGTCGGGACCTGGTCGCCTTCGCTGGCGCGGGAGATCGCAAGGCGGGTCTTGTTGAAGACGCTCTCGGCGCTGCCCTGGGCATTGAGGTTGTTGAGGAACTCGCTGACCAGCACGCTGTGCTCGCCCTTGCCGTCGTCGACGACCTTGCCGGGCGAAGCCGAGGAGAGGATCAGCGCATTGTCGGTCGCGCTGATCGGCGCGAGGCCGTGGCTGTAGGAGCGGAAGCGGCGCTCATAGGGATTGCGGCGGGAGGCGTCGACCACGACAAGCTTGGCCTTGGCGCCCTGCTCCTTCATCATGTCGAGCACGCCCTCGATGGAAACGCCATGACGGCGGACATCGCTTTCCTTCCAGATCACGGCATCGACCGGCAGCATGTAGCTCTCGCGGCCGGCCTGCACGCCGTAGCCGCCGAAGAACAGCATGACGACGGTGTCGCGCTTGATCCGGGACTTCAGGCGATTGACGGCGCGGACCATGTCGTCCTTGGTCGCGTCTTCCACCATGTCGACGTCAAAACCGTTCTTGCGCAGCGACGAGGACAGCGCGCGGGCGTCGTTGATCGACTGCGTCAGCGGCGCGTTGGCGTCGGGGTAGTGCCCATTGCCGATGACGAGGGCGAGACGCGAGGCCTGGCCGATCGAGCCGGTGACCTGGTCGGTCGAAACGGCCTTGGCGGCATCGAACGCCCGCATGTTGAGGGCAGCATGGGCGCCGATCACGAGCGAGACCGTGCCGATGAGGGCTGCGGCCACCGCAATCGTGCGTCGGGAAATGTCGAGCTGCGTTACATTCATCTCGCGTCATTCCTGTCAGTGCCAAAGACCAGCCAAGCACGCGCACACTGTTTGAGTAGCGCGATAGCGTCTTTGGGTTTGAGGGATTGGCCGGGGGTGTGCCCCCGAATTGCGCGCAATTTGCGGCGCCGCACCAAACAAAGCCTTAACCGGATATCGCCTCCCCCGCAATAGATCGCCGAAAATTTGACCTAAGTCTCTGGAAACGTGCGATAATTTGCATCGCCCAATATGTGATTTTTTTGCGTCCCCGTAGCCTTCCGGAGCCCGATTATGCAGGCTTCGTGCCGGCTTTTTCTGTGACTGTCATCACATTTGTATTTCCTGCGAATCCGGGTAGCTTTTTCAACGACTTGCAGGGGGTGGCACGCGGCTGGGAGCGTGCCGGCCGGCCCCCCGGCCAATTCCCGCGACCAGGTTATTTCATGAGCTTTCAATATTTTGCCGGCGCCGCCTGCCGGGCGCTGACGGCGCGGAAGGACGGCCCCTCGCTTTACGACGTCTGCGATCCCGTACTGTCTGTTGCGGCCAGCGGCGATCCGCATCTGGCCAAGTTCTACAAGACGGCGCTTGGCAATCCCGCACTGCGGGTGCTGCTCCGCCGGGCCGGACTGCCCGAGCTGCGCGACGAAGGCAAACTGGCCCGGCTGCGCGAGGCGCTGGTGCGCGCCCGCGACGAGGCCGAGCCTGATTGGACGGCGGTCGGCCAGCCCGTTGCCGATCTCGTCGACAGCATCGCGCTGGCTCATCCCAAGCCGCCGCCGGCCATGTTCACCGGCGCCATGCCGCAACCATCGCAGATCGACGGCGTGATCCGCGATTGCGCGCAGCATCTGCTGGGCTCGTACCGCAAAAATGGCTTTCTGCCGACCTACGCCGCGTTCAACCTGATCGGCGATCCCGATTTCCGCGGGCGCGAGCTGACCATGGCGCTCACGGGCCTCAACGCGCGCGGCTACAAGAACTCCTCGCTGCTGTTCAACCTCGCCCGGGTCTTCATCGCGCGGTCACCGGCGCGCGCTGTCGTCAATCCGCCCTGGCGAGGGGTTGCCGAACCGATGTGGGAGCCGGTGCAGATCCGCCACCGCTCGGCCTATTACGACGCGTTCTTCATCGAGGCGCTGTTGAGCTACGTCGAGACCGGTTTGGCCTCGTCCGCCGACAAGATGTCGGCGGAGCGCGCGGTCGCCGACATGGTCGATTTCTGCGTCAACATCAGCCGCGAAGAGGTCGAGGGCATCGACGGCGCGCGGTTCAACGTCATCACCGCGCTCGCGCCCGCGCCGCATCCGCGCTTCTCGCGCTACTTCGCCCAGATCAAGCAGGACCTCGGTTTCGGCGTCTACGTGCCGGATTGCGACACCACGGCGTGCTCGATCTCCGCGGCGACGCAAGCCGGCTGCACTGATCCGATCCTCGACCAGCCGCTGCTGGATTTCTACGCGGGCTATCAGGTACAGGCGGGCGTCAACGAGCCGCGCGTGACCGTGCCGATCAACGACAATATCGACTATGAGGGCGGGGTTGCGACCTGGATCGACAATCTCAAGGGCGAGCGGCCCTATGGCAATGATCTCGATCCGACGCTCAATCTCGACATTCTCGAGGTCAGCTTCCGCAATCTCGCGCGCTGGAAAGTATTGGAAACGCCGGCGCGGCTTGCCACCGTTCATCGCATCATCGGCTTCCAGAAGCGGCTGGCGGCGAGCGGCGCCTTCGCCAATCCGCGCTCGCACATCTATTATTTACCGGAGCTCTACAGCGCCTATTTCGGCCGCTGCTACGCCGCCTTCCTGGCGCTGCCGCTGGGGGCGCAGGCGATCATCGATCCCGACGGCGATTTCGATTTCATCCGCCACCGCGTGCTCTCCTACGTCAAGGGCGAGCTGATGGCCGCCGAGATGAACGTGTTCGACGCAGCGCTCGCCCTGATCGCGCTCGGCCATCTCGGCGCCGACCCGCGCGCCTTTGCGCCGGCGCTGAACGTGATCGTCGCGAGCCTCGGCGAAGGCGGTCGCCGTGGCCCGTTCCGCGCTTATGAATGGAACAAGATGAAGACGCCGACGCGGATTTTGGTCGGCGGGCCTGAGGTCACGTCGGCGTTCGTGCTGATGGGGCTGGCGGTGGCCAAGCGGGCGATGGCGCGGGGCTAGGTTTCGCAGGGCGGGTTAGCGAAGCGTAACCCACCACTTCTGCCGCCGTGGAGACGAAAGAGGTGGGTTACGCCTTCGGCTAACCCGCCCTACAAAACTTCGCCCGATGACAGTAAGTTGAAAGCCCAACTGCCAGGCATATGCTGGCCGGGCGGACAAAAGCCGACCACAATTGCGAGGTCTATCGCAATTTTCATCACACGCGGACCGGCATGTTGCGAAAATTCCTGATTGCGCTGTCATTGCTTGGCTTCTCCTTGCCCGGCTTGCCGTCGCCGGCTGAGGCCGCCGACATCACCGGCACCGCTAAGGTTCGCGCCGGCGACGCCGTGATGATCGGCAACACGCGGATCAGGCTCGGCGGCATCGACGCGCCTGCGGTGGACCAGCTCTGCCTCAACAACAAGGGCGAGCGCTGGACCTGCGGCATCGCGGCCCGCGACGAGCTTGCCAAATACGCCGACGGCAAGAACTGGGTCTGCCATGCGAGGTCGATCGACCGGCGCGGCCGCACCGTGGCGCGCTGCGATGTCGGCGGCGAGGATATCCAGAAATGGCTGGTGCGCGCAGGCTGGGCGCTGGCCTATACCCGCATGTCGCACGACTACGAGGTGGACGAGAAGGCCGCGCGGGAGGCCAAGGCCGGGATGTGGCAGGGCGCCTTCATCGCGCCCTGGGACTGGCGCGAGCGCAACAAGAAGACCACCATCCTCGGCGCCACCAAGCCGCCCGACGGCGCGCATGCGATCCTGCTCGCTTCGGCTTCGGGCCCGGTCGCGCCCTCGCCGGACTGCACCATCAAGGGCAATGTCAACTCCGCCGGCGAGTGCATCTATCACCGGCCGACCAGCCGCTGGTATGCGCAGATCAAGATGAAGATCAGCAAGGGCACGCGCTGGTTCTGCTCGGTGGAGGAAGCTGAAGATGCGGGCTGCCGCGAGACTAAGAGATAACCCACGTCAGACCTGCGTTTTCCGGCCTTTTCTTGCACCGCAGCGCCGCGTAAAAGTGTGAATCAGCGACCCACCATCCTGTTCTCAGGCAACAAGGACCAACAGCAATGACCGTTCGCGCGGGCCGGGAATTTCTGGCCATCCCCGGGCCCACCAATATGCCCGACGAGGTGCTGCGGGCGATGCATCGTCCGGCGATCGACATCTACTCCAAACAGATGACCGATCTGACCGAGAGCCTGCTCAGCGACATCTCGAAACTGTTTGCGACCAAGGGCAAGTCCTACATCTACATCGCCAACGGTCACGGCGCCTGGGAAGCAGCATTGAGCAACGTGCTGTCGCGCGGCGACAAGGTGCTGGTGCTCGAAAGCGGACGGTTTGCAATCGGCTGGGGCCATGCCGCAGCGCTGATGGGTGCCGAGGTCGAGGTGCTCAAGGGCGACTGGCGCCGCGCGGTGCGGCCGCACGAAGTCGAGGAGCGCCTGCGCCGCGACAAGGATCACACCATCAAGGCCGTCGTCGTCGTCCAGGTCGACACGGCGTCCGGCGTGCAGAACGACATCGAGGCGATCGGCAAGGCGATCAAGGCGAGCGGCCATCCGGCGCTGTACATGGTCGACACTGTGGCCTCGCTCGGCTGCATGCCATTCGAGATGGACAAATGGGGCATCGACGTTGCGATGTCGGGCTCGCAAAAGGGCCTGATGACGCCGCCCGGCCTCGGCTTCGTCGCGGCCAACGCGCGTGCGCTCGAGGTCCAGAAGACCGCCAACATGAGCACGCCCTATTGGAGCTGGAGCGAGCGCGAGGGCAGCGAGCATTATCGCAAATATGCCGGCACCGCGCCGGTCCATCTGCTGTTCGCGCTGCGCCAGGCGATCGACCTGCTGCACGAGGAGGGACTGGAGAACGCCTTCCGCCGCCACAGCCTGCTCGGCGAAGCCGCACGCCGCGCCGTCGGCGCGTGGTCTGAAGGCCAGGTGCTCGGCTTCAACGTCGCGGAAGCCAGCGAACGCTCCAACACCGTGACCACGGTGACCATGAGCAACGGCCACGATCCGGCAATCCTGCAACGCTATTGCAAGGAGAAGTGCGGTGTGGTGCTCGGCACCGGCATCGGCGATCTCTCGGGACAAGCCTTCCGCATCGCCCATATGGGCCACGTCAACGCCCCGATGCTGCTCGGCACGTTGGGGGTGATCGAGGTCGGGCTGAACGCGCTGAAGATCCCGCACGGCAAAGGCGGGCTCGAGGCAGCGGTTGCCTATCTCGGCGAAGAGGTGGCGGTGTAGGCGCAAGCCGGAAACTCCGCTGTCGTCCCGGCGAAGGCCGGGACCCATACCGCGTGATCCATCCGTGACGCACGGTGTCCGTACCGCGGAAAGAGCTTTAACTGCGAATCTTCGCCAAACTCCTCCCTGGGGTTATGGGTCCCGGCCTTCGCCGGGACGACGGCGGACTGTTTGGCTACGCTGTGGCCTCATATTGGCAGAGGCCAACGCTTCACCGCGGCAAGCGATACGCCTCGACCTGCGCCTTCAACGCCTCCAGCGACGCAAGCGGCGCCTCCGGATCGACCCGATATTCCCCACGCGCCAGCCACGACAGCACCTTCGCATCGATGACCGGCGAATGGTGGATGACGTCGCCGTAATTGTCGAAATCGTGCGTCACGTCCTTGATCGCCCGGAAATCGTACAGGCGCACATTGGGGAGCTGCGTCAGGCGCTGCGCAATGACGGCCGTGAGATCGGTGACGATCTTCAGCGTCGCGGGCGAAGCGTCGCGCATCGCGACGAATTGCAGGATCGAATAGGGCGGGAAGTAGATGTCGAAGGTCACGTCCGGATGGCGCGCGATCAGGCCGACGGCGTCATGCTCGAAATGCCGCACCATCGCGTCGTAACGATAGCCTTCGCCGAGAAAGCGGCTGCGTACGGGATCGGTGATATAGGCGAAGGCCGCGAGCGTCCTTTTCGCATTGTAGGCGCGCGCCACGTCGATATCGCGCGGCAACGCATAGATGTCATCGACATCAGGCAGCGCGAACTTGATCGGCAGATAAGGCGCGGCCCGGGTCAGCGGCTGCCGCAGCGGCGGAACCGACCGCAGCAGCGCAAACAGGGATTCCTTCGCCATAGCCGCGCTGAACAGGTAGGACGCGATGCCTTTTGCCGTCCCGCGATAGAGATCGGCGGAGAGATAAGGATCGGTCTCGATGTCGGCCGCATCGACAAAGATGAAATCGTCCATCGCCCAGATCACGCGCTTTGCGCCGCGGTCGATTGCCTGCTCCAGCACAAACCCCTGCTGGCGCGAATTGGAGCCGGTCATCGCCAGCTTGAGCGAGTGCACGCCCAGCGCATGGTCGATATCGCTCTGGCGGAAATGGATCGCGAGCGAGGTGCCCATGAAGGCGGTGTCGAATGGCTGGCTGCGGATCAGCCCGGCATTCTGCACGCGCGTGTCATCGGAATAGAACGGCGCGACGAGGCGCGAGGGGCGAAACAGTTGCAGGGGATCGATGACATAGGTGAGCGCAGCCGCCCCCAGCACACACGCGATGCTCGCGAGGAGAAGACGCCCTGGATGTGTGAACGCGCCTTGCATCAGAACCGGAAATAGATGAATTCGCTGTGGCTCTGGATGCCCAAAATCCCGAACGCAAGCACCAGCGACGCACCATACAGGACCAGCGGGCGCATCCGTCCGGCCATCAGGCCGTCACCGACCCTGCGATTGGCGTGGTCGTACCCCATGATTCCTTGCGTGTTCGGTGCCAGCCACACCAGCGTGGCATAAATTGCGACCATCACCGACGCCGCAATCTCCTCGCGCCCGAACACGATGTTCGAGGGATCGGCCATCGCATTCAGAATCCGCATGGCCCAATCGACCCGTTCGGCGCGGAAGAAGACCCAGGCGACAACGACGGCGAGGAATGTCAGCACGGCCCCGGCAACGCGAACTGGGCGCGCGAGCAATTTTGGAACATCCGGCACCAGCGCATTGAAAGCGTGATTGACGCAGAGATAGGCGCCATGCAGCGCGCCCCAAATGACAAACGTCCAGGCCGCGCCATGCCAGAGCCCGCCGAGCAGCATCGTCAGCAGCAAGTTGACGTAGCGCAGCACGCGGCCGCGCCTGTTGCCGCCGAGCGGGATGTAAAGATAGTCGCGCAGGAAGTGCGACAGCGTCATGTGCCAGCGCCGCCAGAACTCGACGATGCTGGTGGCCTTGTAGGGCGAGTTGAAATTGACCGGCAGGAAGATGCCGAACATCAGCGATATCCCGATCGCCATGTCGGAATAGCCGGAAAAGTCGAAATAGAGCTGGAAGGTGTAGGCGAGCGCGCCAAGCCAGGCCTGGTCGAAGCTCGGCGCGCGCGCATCGAAGGCGAGTGCGACCAGCGGCTGGATGCCGTCGGCGAGGCACGTTTTCTTGAACAGCCCGATGGCGAAGATGATGATTCCGCACAGGATCAGATGCGCGTGCGGCTGCTTGGTTTCCTCCCGTTCGAATTGCGGGATCATGTCCTTGTGGTGGAGGATCGGTCCCGCGATCAGATGCGGAAAGTAGGTCACGAACAGCGCGTAATGCGGCAACGCATAGGCCGCGACCTGCCCGCGCCAGGCGTCGACCAGGAACGCGATCTGAGTAAAGGTGTAGAAGGAGATGCCGACCGGCAGCAGGATGTGGACCGCAAAATGCGTGCCGGCCAGCACATTGATGTTCTCGACGACGAAGCCGGCATATTTGAAGATGCCAAGCACCAGGAGATCGCCGGCGACGCCGAGAGCAAGTGCCGCCTTTCGTTGCGACGGAGCAAGCTTCGCCACGATGAGGAGGTGGCCTATGCCATAGTTGAAGGCGATCGATATCAACAACAGGGCCACGAACTGCCAATTGCCGATGGCGTAGAAGGTGAGCGAGGCCACCGCCAGCCAGATCACCGGGGCCAGATTGCTGCGCCGCCCGAGCCAGAAATAGCCAGCCAGCGCGGCCGGCAGGAACAGCAGGATGAACGGGTAGGAATTGAACAGCATCAGGCTGGACCGGCGGCGGGGATTAGGAAGCCTAAAGCATAGAAGGGACCGATCAACAACCCGGCGACTGGCGCAGTCCTTGCCGCAGTGGCGCTGGCAATTCGAGGAATCGGGGCGATATAAGGTGAAACACGCATCTGAGTGAGGATCGAGTGACACAGGCCAAAACACCTTCCCAGCCCCCCGTCGCCCCGCGCCGGCCGCATTCCTTCACGCGGCACGGGGTCACCGTGACCGACGACTATGCCTGGCTGAAGGACGAGAAATGGCAGGAGGTGCTGCGTGACCCCGCGGTGCTCGATCCCGACATCCGCAAATATCTCGACGCAGAAAATAGCTACACCGAGAGCCTGCTCGGCCATACCGCAGCCCTCCAGAAGACGCTGGTGCGCGAGATGCGGGGGCGGATCAAGGAGGACGATTCCAGCGTGCCGTCGCCGGATGGTCCCTTCGCCTATTTCCGCAAGTTCCGCGAAGGCGGCCAGCACGAGCTGTTCGGCCGCATGCCGCGCGATGGCGGCGAGGGCCACATCGTGCTCGACGGCGATGCGCTCGCCAAGGACCACACCTATTTCAAATTCGGCGGCAGCCGGCACTCGAACGACCACAGGCTGCAGGCCTGGAGCGCCGACACCAAGGGCTCGGAATATTTCTCCATCCGCGTGCGCGACTGGGCGACCGGCAAGGACTTCGACGACGTCGTCGAGGAGACCGACGGCGGCGTGGTCTGGAGCAAGGACGCCACGTCGTTCTTCTACGTGAAGCTCGACGACAATCACCGCCCGATGCAGGTGTGGCGGCACAAGCTCGGCACTGGGCAGGCCGACGACACGCTGGTCTACGAAGAGCAAGATTCAGGCTGGTTCACCCATCTGCAGGAGAGCACCAGCGGCCGCTTCTGCGTGATCGCGGGCGGCGACCACGAGACCTCCGAGCAGCGGCTGATCGACCTCGCCCATCCCGACGCACCGCCGCGCCTCGTCGCGGCTCGCGAGGAAGGCGTGCAATACTCGCTCGCCGACCGGGGCGACGAACTCTTCATCCTCACCAACGCCGACGACGCCATCGACTTCAAGATCGTCACCGCGCCGCTCGCATCACCCGAGCGCAAGAACTGGCGCGATCTGATCCCGTATCGTCCCGGCATCTACATCATCGACCTCGATCTCTATGCCGGCCACATGGTGCGGCTGGAGCGCGCCAATGCGTTGCCGTCGATCGTGATCCGCGACCTCGCGACCAAGGACGAGCACGCCATCGCGTTCGACGAGGCGGCCTATTCGCTCGACACGATGGGCTCCTACGAGTTCGAGACGACGAATTTGCGTTTCGCCTATTCGTCGATGACGACGCCGTCGGAAGTCTACGATTACGACATGGTCAAGCGCACGCGCACCCTGCGCAAGCGGCAGGAGATTCCGTCCGGCCACGATGCGGCCGACTACGTTACGACGCGCATCATGGCGAAGGCGCAGGACGGCGCCGAGGTGCCGGTCTCGATCCTCCATCGCCGCGGGCTCACGCTCGACGGCGCGGCGCCGCTGCTGCTCTACGGCTACGGCTCCTACGGCATGGCGATGCCGGCCTCGTTCAGCGCCAACCGGCTGTCGCTGGTCGATCGCGGCTTCGTCTATGCCATCGCCCATATCCGCGGCGGCGCCGATAAGGGCTGGGGCTGGTACCTCGACGGCAAGCGCGAGAAGAAGACGAATTCGTTCGACGACTTCTCTGCCAGCGCCCGCGCACTGATCGATACGAAGTACACCAGCGCAAAGCGCATCATCGGCCACGGCGGCTCGGCCGGCGGCATGCTGATGGGCGCGGTGGCGAACCGCGCCGGCGAATTGTTCGCCGGCATCGTCGCCGAAGTGCCGTTCGTCGATGTGCTCAACACCATGCTCGACGACACGCTGCCGCTGACGCCGCCGGAATGGCCGGAATGGGGCAACCCGATCGAGAGCGAGAAGGATTTCCGCACCATCCTGTCCTATTCGCCCTACGACAATGTCGCGGCGAAAGACTATCCGGCGATCCTGGCGATGGGCGGGTTGACCGATCCGCGTGTCACCTATTGGGAGCCCGCCAAATGGATCGCGCGCCTGCGCGCGACCATGAACGGCGGCGGCCCGGTCCTGCTCCGCACCAACATGGGCGCCGGCCATGGCGGCGCCTCGGGACGCTTCAATCGGCTCGATGAAGTCGCGATCGTCTATGCGTTCGCGCTGTGGGCGGCGGGGATGGCGGAGGCCGGGGTGTAGGCCCAGCGTCGTCCCGGCGAAGGCCGGGACCCATACCGCGTGATTGATCGATGAAGCACGGCATTCGTACCGTGGAATCTCTTAATTACGAATCTTCGCGAAACTCCGCCCTGTGGTTATGGGTCCCGGCCTTCGCCGGGACGACATCGAAATTGAGGCGCCAACTATCGCCCCACAAAACCTATACCGCCCCGTGCGCTTCCACATACAGCGCATACACCGAGTGGCTGCTGGCCATATACAAGCGATTGTTCTTCGGTCCGCCGAAGCAGAGATTGGCGCAGCGTTCGGGCAGCTTGATAAAGGCTAGCGGCTTGGCGTCCGCGTTGAACACCATCACGCCATCGAGATCCTCCGACTTGCCCTTGAGCTGAAACACCTTGCGGCCGGCGATTTCGGTCGGCTCGGATTGCAGCGCACCGTTGGAGCCCCAGCCGCACCAGAGATTGCCGTCGCGGTCGACGCGAAAGCCGTCGAGCGAGGCCTGGTCGGCGGCGTCGATCAGCTTGGTCTTGCCGCTGAGCGAACCGTCGTCACCGACATTGTAGCTCCAGATGCTGCGGTTGGGCGTACCTTTCCACTCGACGACGTAGAGCTTCTTCTCGTCCGGCGAGAAGGCGAGGCCGTTTGGATTGACGAGGTCGGTGAGCACAGCGCTGATCTTGCCGTCCTTGGCGATGCGGTAGACGTTGGTGGTGGCCTGCTCGGCCTTCTCCTTCTTGCCCTCCCACTCGCCGTTGATGCCGAACAGGGGATCGGTGAACCAGATGCTGTCGTCGGATTTCACCACGATGTCGTTCGGCGAATTCAGCCGCTTGCCCTCGAACTTGTCGGCCAGCACGGTGATCTTGCCGTCCTTCTCGGTGCGGGTGATACGGCGGGTCACCGAGTGCTCGCAGGTGACGAGGCGGCCCTGGCGGTCGCGCGCATTGCCGTTGGCGTAGTTCGCATTCGCGCGGAACACGCTGGTCTGCCCGGTCTTCTCGTCGAACTTCATGATCCGGTTGTTGGGAATGTCCGAGAACAGCAGATAGCCGCCCTCGGGAAAATAGGCGGGGCCTTCGGCCCAGCGCATGCCTGACGCGACCTGCTCGACCGTCGAGGAATAGAGCCGGTATTTTCCGAAGCTCGGATCGAGGATCTGGATGGCGGGATCGGGATAGCGCTGGTTCGGCGTGAACGGAAACGACTGGGCACCGGCGGCGCGGGCGAGACACGTGGAAGCCGCCGCCGCGCCAGCGCCAGCCAAGA
The DNA here is from genome assembly GCF_000518345.1 of Bradyrhizobium sp. URHA0013. NCBI lineage: Bacteria > Pseudomonadati > Pseudomonadota > Alphaproteobacteria > Hyphomicrobiales > Nitrobacteraceae > Bradyrhizobium > Bradyrhizobium sp. URHA0013. The sequence goes on from NZ_JADK01000016.1 coordinate 58,208, forward strand.
GATTGCGTCGTGTGAAATTCATGGAATCCTCCCGGGTGATTTAAGGCCGGCGCTTGCTGCGGCCGGCCTGTTTCTTGAAAAGATCTGGTGCCGGCGCGCGGCCCTTACCTTCCGTTCGCCTTCCGCCATGCGGCGAAGTCGGTCAGCGTCTGCGGGTCCGTCGCCGGATAGAGACCGAAAATGCCGCGGCCCTTGTTGACTTCCTCGGTGACGAAGTCCTCGAACGCGGTCATCTCGAAGGTCTCGTTGGCGATCTCTTCAGTGAGATGCGCGGGGATCACGATCACGCCGTCGCTGTCGCCGAGAATGACGTCGCCGGGAAACACCGGCGCGTCACCGCAGCCAATGGGAACGTTGATCTCGATGGCGTGATGCAGCGTCAGATTGGTCGGCGCGCTCGGGCGGTGGTGGTAGGCGGGGATGCCCAGCTTGGCGATCTCGGCCGAGTCGCGAAAACCGCCGTCGGTGACGACACCGGCGACACCGCGCTTCATCAAGCGGGTGACCAGGATCGCACCGGCGGAAGCGGCCCGTGCATCCTTGCGGCTGTCCATCACCAGCACGTGACCCGGCGGGCAATCCTCGACCGCCTTGCGTTGCGGATGGGAGCGGTCCTTGAAGACCTCGATGGTGTTGAGATCCTCGCGGGCCGGCATATAGCGCAGCGTGAAGGCTTCACCGACCATGGTCGGCTGGTCGGCACTGAGCGGGTGCACATCCTGGATCATCTGGATGCGCAGGCCGCGCTTGAACAACGCAGTGGCGACGGTGGCGGTGGAGACGGATTTGAGCTTGTTGCGGGTGGCTTCGCTAAGTTTGGTCATGTCACGCTCTCTAGTAAATCGAGGGCTCGCCGATCGGCGCGCCGAAATCGGTCTCGAGGAAGTCGAAGTCGCAGCCGTCATTGGCCTGCTTGATGTGCGTGGTGAACATCCAGCCATAGCCGCGCTCGAAGCGGCGTTCGGGCTGCTTCCAGGCGGCGCGGCGCTTTTCGAGCTCGGCCTTCGGCACATCGAGATTGATGGTGCGCGCAGCGACATCGAGCGTGATGCGGTCGCCGTTCCGCACCAGCGCCAGCGGCCCGCCGACATAGGATTCGGGGGCGACGTGCAGAATGCAGGCGCCGTAGCTGGTGCCGCTCATGCGCGCATCGGAGATCCGCACCATGTCGCGCACGCCCTGCTTCACGAGCTTGGTCGGGATCGGGAGCATGCCCCATTCCGGCATGCCCGGTCCGCCCTGCGGCCCCGCATTGCGCAAGATGAGAATGTGGTCTTCGGTGACGTCGAGATCGGGATCATCGACCGCCTTTTTCATCGACGGATAATCGTCGAACACCAGCGCAGGCCCGGTGTGCTTGAGGAAGCGCGGCGCGCAGGCGCTCGGCTTGATGACGCAGCCGTCGGGCGCGAGATTGCCCTTGAGCACGGCGAGTGCACCTTCCTTGTAGATGGGATTGTCGATCGAGCGGATCACATCGTCGTTGTGAACCTCGGCGCCATCGATGTTCTCGCCGACAGTCTTACCGGTGACGGTGATGCAGTCGAGATGCAGATGCGGCTTGATCTGGCCCATCAATGCCGGCAAGCCGCCGGCATAAAAGAAGTCCTCCATCAGATAGGCATCGCCGCTCGGCCGCACATTGGCGATGACGGGCACCTTGCGGCTCGCAATCTCGAAATCGTCGAGGCCAATGTCGAGACCGGCGCGGCGAGCCTGCGCGATCAGATGGATGATCGCATTGGTCGAACAGCCCATCGCCATCGCCACTGCGATCGCGTTCTCGAACGCCCTGCGGGTCTGGATCGTCTTCGGCGTCAGATCTTCCCAGACCATCTCGACGATGCGGCGACCGCATTCGGAGGCCATGCGGATATGGTTGGCGTCGGCGGCAGGAATCGAGGAGGCGCCCGGCAGCGTCATGCCGATCGCCTCGGCAATCGCCGTCATGGTGGAAGCCGTGCCCATGGTCATGCAGGTGCCATAGCTGCGGGCAATGCCGGCTTCGATGTCGAGCCAGTCCTTGTCGGAGATCTTGCCGGCGCGGCGCTCGTCCCAGTATTTCCAGCCGTCCGAGCCCGAGCCGAGCGTCTTGCCCTTCCAATTGCCGCGCAGCATCGGACCTGCCGGCAGATAGATCGCCGGAATGTTCATCGAAGTGGCGCCCAGCAGCAGCGCCGGCGTGGTCTTGTCGCAGCCGCCCATCAGCACCACGCCGTCGACGGGATGGCTGCGCAGCAGCTCCTCGGCGTCCATCGCCAGCAGATTGCGATAGAGCATCGTGGTCGGCTTGAGCAGCGATTCCGACAGCGACAGCGCCGGCAGCTCCAGCGGCAGGCCGCCGGCCATCAGGATGCCGCGCTTGACGTCGTCGACGCGCGACTTGAAGTGCATGTGGCAGGGCTGCGCGTCCGACCAGGTGTTGAGGATCGCGATCATCGGGCGGTCCTTCCACTCCTCCGGCGCGTAGCCCATCTGCATGGTGCGGGAGCGGTGACCGAATGAGCGGAGATCGTCGGGTGCGAACCAGCGCGCGCTGCGGAGCTGGTCGGGCGTTAGTTTCTTCTTGGTCATGATTGGGTGCCCCATTTCTGCACGGTGTTCCGCTCGATGGCGCGGAAGATCAGGTTCTCGACAAAAAGCCCGATGATGATCACCGTCAAGAGGCCGGCGAAGACCGCAGGTATGTCGAGGAGGTTGCGGTTTTCGAAGATGAACCAGCCGAGCCCGCCCTGCCCCGAGGACACGCCGAACACCAGCTCGGCCGCGATCAGCGTGCGCCAGGCAAAGGCCCAACCGATCTTGAGGCCGGTCAGGATCGAGCCGAACGCCGCGGGGATGAGGATTTTCGCGACGTAAGGCAATCCGCGCAGGCCGTAATTGCGACCGACCATGCGCAGCGTGTTGGACACGCTCTTGAAGCCGGAATGGGTGTTGAGTGCGACCGGCCACAGCACCGAATGGATCAGCACAAACACCAGACTGCCATTGCCGAGACCGAACCAGATCAAAGCGAGCGGCAACAGCGCGATCGCCGGCAGCGGATTGAACATCGCCGTGACAGTCTCGAGGAAATCGGTGCCGATGCGGGTCGAGATCGCGAGCACGGTGAAGATCGCGGCGAGCGCGATGCCGGCCGAATAGCCCATGAAAAGGACCTTCAGCGAGGCCCAGGCGCGCATCGGGATGGTGCCGTCCTTCACACGCTCGAACATCGTGATGACGGTGTCGTGCAGCGTCGGAAACAGCAGGGGATTGTCGAGCGTGAGGCCGTAGGCCTCCCAGACCGCCGCGAGAAACAGGATGATGACGGTCTTGCGGACAAAACCATCGTTCCACAACAGCTCGGGCACGCTCAGCTTGCGCTCGACTTCGGCTGCGCTGCCGGCGACCGGCGCCTCACGCAGCAGGATTCTGGCTTCGCCCATGAGAGGCTCCCTCAATGCGCCGTGGCTTCGGAGGCGAACAGGAGATCGTGAATCTCCTTCTCGAGCCGGCCGGCACTGCCATCGTCATTGGAGACCTTGTCGACGTCGACCACCTCGGCCTTGACGCGGCCGGGATGCGGCGACAGCAGCAGGATGCGGTTGCCGATGCGGATCGCTTCCGCAATCGAGTGGGTTACGAACAGCACGGTGAATTTGGTCTCGCTCCAGAGCTGGAGTAGCTCGTCCTGGCAGGTTCGCCGCGTCAGCGCGTCGAGCGCGGCGAACGGCTCGTCCATCAGCAGGATGTCGGGCTCCATCGCCATGCCGCGCGCGATCGCGACGCGCTGCTTCATGCCGCCGGAGAGCGTGTGCGGATAAGCATCGACGACGCGGGTCAGGCCGACCTTCTCGATATAGGCCCGCGCCCGCGCATCGGCGTCCTTGCGCGACAATTTTCGCGCGGTCAGCAGCGGAAACATCACGTTGGCCAGCACGCTCTTCCAGGGCAGCAGCTGGTCGAACTCCTGGAAGATCATCATGCGATCGGCGCCGGGACCGTGAATCTCGCGGTCGTTGATGGTCATGCGGCCTTCGCTCGGCGCCATGTAGCCGCCGACGGCCTTGAGCAGGGTCGATTTGCCGCAGCCGGACGGCCCGAGCAGCACGAAGCGATCGGACCTGTCGACGGTGAAGCTCACCCTTTCCGTGGCGGTGACGACGGCGCTGGAGGTCTTGTAACGCAGCGTCACGGAGCTGACGTCGAGCAGCGCCATCAGTTGCCCTTCAGATCGTGGGCGACGGGGAGATAGTAATCGGTCCAGGCCTTGGGTTGAGTCTTTAGCGTACCGGTCTTGAACAGATGCGCGGCGAATTTCATCGTGCCCTGCGGCTCGAGATTCCACTCCATCATGCCGGGCTCCTTCAGGAGGTCGAGCAGCTCTTCCACCGAGGTCTTGTCACCGGTGATCTCCTTGTAGATCTCGACCGCCTGTCTGGTGTCGCTGCGGATCAGATCCTGCGCTTCCTTGGTCGCATCACGCACGGCCTGGATGATTTTCGGGTTGGCATCGGCGAACTTCGTGGTGGTGAAGAACTGCGCCTGGCTGAGCGGGCCGCCCATTACGTCCGGCGACGACAGCACGACATGCGCGCCCGGCACGTTCTTCAGCTCGAGGAAGGTGAACGGCGGGATCGAAAAATGGGTATGCACCTCGTGCTTGGCGTTGGACAGTGCCGCATAGGCGTCGGGGTGGCCGAGCTGCACCGTGTTGACGTCCAGCTTCGACCATTGGTCGGCACCAAAAGCCTCGGCGGCGGCGATCTGGAGCACGATCGCCTGGGTCGAGACTTTCACCGTCGGCACGGCGATCTTGTCGCTGGGGCCGAAATCCTTGATCGACTTGATGTTGGCGTCGCGGCTGATCAGCGTCATCGGCTGCGCCGAGGTCGCGACGATGCCCTTGACACCGCCGCGCGTGCGATCCCACAGCAGCAAGAGATTGCCGGTGCCGGTGTTGAGAATATCGACGCCGCCCGCGAGCAGCGCATCGGTCTGCGCGCCGCCGCCGGAGAAGGTGACCCATTTGGTGGTGACACCGGCCACCCCGAGCTGAGCTGCGTGCTTCTCGATCAGCTTCTGCTTTTCCATGATGTGGCTCGGCATGTAGAAAATGCCGGGCTGGCGCGACAGCGAGATCTCGGATTTTTGCTGCGCTGACGCGGACGAAACCGTCAGCGCCGTGGCGGCGATCAGGGCGACGGCCGTGAGGCCACACTGCAATTGCTTGATCATTGTTGTTCGTTTCCTCCGGCCGCCATTGACGAGCGATCTTGCTGATGCACTAATGCATTAGTGCCTCAAAGGCAAGGCCGGCCGGAGCCCTTCGCATGGAAACAGCCCAACCCGCATCCCGCGCGGCCGTCCGCCCCGGCGCGCGGCTCGACCGGGCCCGGCAGGCCGCACCGCAAGTGTTCGAGCGCCTGCGCAACGCCATTCTCGCGCTCGAATTGCCGCCCGGCTCGCCGCTGTCGCGCACGGATCTCGCCGCACAATTCGGCGTCAGCTCGACGCCGATCCGCGACGCCTTGATGCGGCTGGAGGAAGAAAGTCTGGTCGACGTGTTTCCGCAGCACGCGACCGTCGTCAGCCGGGTCGACGTCGGTCGAGCCGAGCAGGCCCATTTCCTGCGTCAGGCACTGGAACTCGAAATCGTCCGGCTGCTCGCGGAGCAACATGACGACGCTCTGGTCATACGCCTCGACCATACGATCGCGCTCCAGCAGCAATTCGCCAAGGCGGGAGACTTCGAGAGCTTCATCGCCGGCGACAATGATTTTCACGCGCAGCTTTATGCCGCGGCTGGCAAGCAGGAACTCTGGACGCTGGTGCGCAGCCGCAGCGGACATATCGACCGGCTGCGCCGGCTGCATCTGCCCTCACCCGGCAAGGCCCAGAACATCGTCCGCCACCACAAGCTGATCACGCGCGCGATCGAGGCCGGCGACGCCGATGCTGCGCAACAGCATCTGCGCAAGCACCTGTCGGGCACGCTGAGCGAGCTCGATACGATCCGGAGCCACTATCCGGAATATTTGACCGACTAAGCCTATGGCGCGCGATCGTCGCGAGCAGTTGTGCACGTCACCGTGCATAAGTTGACGCAACCGATTCGCCTTTCGCGAGCAATCGTCGGATCGATGGCGAAGTGCTTGCAGGCCGGATGCAATCCGCGCAACAATTTCAGAGTTGATGGTTTGATTTGCGGTCGCTGGGAAACCCCATCCGACCCGGAGGATACCAGACGTGGCCAACATCCTGATCGTGGATGACGACCCGGCCGTGCAGATGACGATTCGGCTGCTCCTGGAGAGGGCCGGTCACCACATCACCGTCGCCGGAGACGGCCGCAAGGGACTTGCGCTGTTCGAAGCCAGCCAGTTCGACCTGCTGTTTCTCGACATCTTCATGCCCGGCATGGACGGCCTGGAGACGATGCGCCACATCCGGGCGCTGCAGCCGGCGATTCCGATCGTCGTCATTTCCGGCCGTTCGTTCACGCCGGACGCCGATGCGGAGCCAGACTTCCTCAAGATGGCGACCAAGCTCGGCGCGGTCGCGAGCCTGCAGAAGCCGTTCCGGGCCGACGCGCTGCTCGCCGCGGTCGCTGGCTGCCTGGACGCGGCGCGGACGGTATCGGTGAGGAATCCGGATGTCAGCACCGGCCGCCGATGACAAGAACCTTCATTCTATTCCAACGGAGCCCGGGCACGGCCATTCAGGAAGCGGTGCAAATTTCCCCATGACCCTCGCTACGCGGCTCGCCATCGCGATGATCCTGCTGGTGGCGGTCACCGTGGCCGCAGTCGGCTGGCTCGGCTATCGCAACATCACCCAGGCCGTCATTCCGCGTGTCCTGGAACGGATTGAAGCCCAGTCGAGCCTGCTGGCCACCCATCTTGAATCCTACGTTGCCGGCGCCCGTGGCGATCTGCTCGGTTATCGCTCCGCCGCTGCCATCAATGGCCTGATCCGCGCCCATGTCGGTGGGGGCATCGACGCAGTCGACGGCGTTTCGGAGCAAACCTGGCGCGAGCGCATCGCAGCGCGGTTCGCAGCCGAGATCGACGCGAAACCAAGCTACGGGCAATTTCGAATCATCGGCCTTGACGACGATCAACGCGAACTGGTCCGCGTCGATCGCGCCGGCCAGAACGGAGCAGCACGGATTGTTCCCAACGGCGAACTCGAACGCAAGAGCGAACGAACCTACTTCCAGGAGACGATTCGACTGGCGCCGGGCGACATCTATGTTTCGCCCATCGATCTCGCCACCCGGCAGGGAGGAACCACGGATCCTCACATTCCGACGTTGCGCGTCGCGACGCCGCTGTTCACGCCTGATAGCAAGCCGTTCGGCATCATCATCGCCAACATCGACATGCGTCCCGCGCTCGACCGCGTTCGTTCAACCGCGAGCGCAGGAGGAGAAATCTATGTCGTGAATTCGCGTGGCGACTATCTTGTCCACCCCGATCGCGCGCGGGAATTCGGTGCATTGCTTGGCAACGCCAACGATTGGCGCCGGGACTTTCCTTTCTTTGCAGCCCGGGCCGGCCAGCCGCAAGGATCCACGCAGCTCACGAGCGACCGGTCTGGCCGGCCGAGTGGAGCGGCGATCGCACCGGCGCTGCTGGCTGGCAAGGAGTGGTTGGCTATCATCGAGACGGCCCCCGCATCCGTGTTCAGCCGCGTTCCGGCGGCCATTCAAAAAACCTCCTCGCTGGTCGGCCTGCTTGCTGTCCTTGCCGCAGCTTTGCTTGCGGTGCTGCTGGCGCGCTCATTAACGCGGCCGATCGGGCGTTTGACCGCGGCGGTGGAGGCGATCGGCAGCGGGCGGCGCGCCGATATTCCCGTCGATGCAAGCGGAGAGACAGGCGTGCTGGCGCGGGCCTTTGCGCAAATGGTCGAAGAAACGAGAGCGAAGACGGCCGCTCTCGAACGCGAGATCGAGGAGCATCGCCGCACCGAGGCCGCGCGAAGCCATCATGAAGCGCGCGAGCGCTTGTTCAGCGCCGCCGTCGAATCCTCCGACGACGCGATCGTGATGCAATCGCTCGACGCCATCATCACCGGCTGGAATGCCGCCGCTGAGCGTCTCTACGGCTATTCGGCGAATGAGGCGATCGGGCAATCCACCTCGATCATCGTCCCACCCGACCGACGCGAGCAAGGCAAGGACTATTTGCGGCGGATCGCCGGAGGAGAACCGATCGAACGCTTCGAGACCGTGCGCCTGCGCAAGGAAGGCACGCCGGTCGAAATCTCACTCAGCCTGTCGCCGATCAGGGGCCCGTCAGGCGAGATCGTGGGCGCCTCCGGCACCGCGCGCAGCCTCACCGAGGCGCGGCGTGCCGAGCGGGCGCTGCAGCAGCAGCTCGAGGAACGGCGTCAGATCTTCGAGACCTCGCAGGATCTGATCATGGTGATGGACGCGCGCGGGCACATCGCGCAGATCAGTCCGAGCAGCGAGGCCATTATCGGCTACCGGCCGGAGCAGATGATCGGCCGCAGCGGCGCCGATTTCATTCATCCCGGCCATCTCGACCAGTCGCGCGACGAGATGCGCGCGCTCAGGCGCGGCGAGCGGCTGAAGCTCGCCGACACCCGCTGCTTCCACAAGGACGGTCGCGAGGTCTGGCTGTCTTGGCTCGGCAGCTGGTCCGACCAGGCCCAGCGCTACTTCTTTGTCGGGCGCGACATGACGGAGGCGAGGCTTGCACAGGAGTCCTTGCGGGAGAGCGAACAGCTTGCGCGCAACATCGTCGAGACCTCGCTCGATGCTTTCACCCAGACAGACCACACCGGCGCCATCCTGAGTTGGAACTCGCAGGCCGAGAAGCTCTTCGGATGGACGCGTGAGGAGGCGATCGGCGAGAATGCGATTGAGCTTTTCGTCGCCCCCAGTGAGCGCGAAAGCGTCAGGGCCAGACTGAAGCTCTTTCTCGAATCCGAGCAACAATCGCTGGCCAATCCACGGCGCGAACTTTTGGTGCGGCGGCGCGACGGCAAGGAATTCAGGGCCGAGCTCAGTGTCACGGCGCTCCGGCGACGCGAAGGCGTTCTTTTCAATTCGTTCTACCGCGACCTGACCGACAAGATCGCGGCTGACGAGCGCATCCGCCAGGCCGAGAAGATGGAGGCGGTCGGCCAGCTCACCGGCGGCGTGGCGCACGACTTCAACAACATCCTCACCGTCATCACCGGCACGATCGAGATCCTGGCCGACGCGGTGGCCAAGGAGCCGGAGCTCGCCGCGATCACGAAGATGATCGACGAGGCCGCCGGGCGTGGCGCCGAGCTGACGCAGCACCTGCTGGCGTTTGCGCGCAAGCAGCCGCTTCAGCCGCGCGAAATCGACGTCAACGCGTTGATCATCGACACCGCGAAACTGTTGCGGCCGACGCTGGGCGAGCAGATCCATATCGAATCGGTGTTCGAGGACGAGAACTGCGTCGCGATCGTCGATCCCAGCCAGCTCACCACCGCAATCCTCAACCTCGCGCTCAATGCCCGCGATGCCATGCCAGGCGGCGGCAAGCTGATCGTGGAGACGGGGGCGGCCTATCTCGACGAGGTCTATGCCAGCGTCAACGACGTCCCGCCGGGCCACTACGTGATGATCGCCGTGAGCGACACCGGCAGCGGAATTCCCGCCAACATGCTGGCCAGGGTGTTCGACCCCTTCTTCACCTCGAAGGGACCCGGCAAGGGCACCGGACTCGGGCTTTCGATGGTCTACGGCTTCATCAAGCAGTCCGCGGGCCACATCAAGATCTACAGCGAGGAAGACCACGGCACCACGATCAAGATGTATCTGCCGCCCGGCAAGACGCCGACGTTGGTCGCCGACAGCGTGACGCCGGCGACCATCGAAGGCGGACACGAGACGATCCTGGTGGTCGAGGACGACCGGCTGGTGCGTGACTACGTGCTGGCGCAGCTGCATTCGCTCGGCTATGTCACCTTGCAGGCTGCGAACGCCGCGGAGGCGCTCGCAATCGTCGCCGCCAAAAAGCCGTTCGACCTCCTGTTCACCGACGTCATCATGCCCGGCAAGATGAACGGACGGCAGCTCGCCGACGAACTGCAGAGAACGCGCCCCGATCTCAGGGTGCTCTACACGTCCGGGTATACCGAGAACGCGATCATCCATCACGGCCGGCTGGATTCGGGCGTTCTGCTGCTGGCGAAGCCCTATCGCAAATCGGATCTGGCGCGGGCCATCCGCAAGGCGTTGAGCAGTTGATAGCGCGTCGGGCCGGGTGAGAGCCCGTAGCCCGGCTGAGCGAAGCGATACCCGGAAACACTCCGAGCCAAGTCCCGGATGTCGCTTCGCTCATCCGGGCTACGAAATGTCACCTACGGAATTTACGACGCGCGCTGGGCCGCGGTCATCACGATGCGGATCAGATCGGCGGCATTGCGCGCACCGAGCTTCTTCATGATGTTGGCGCGATGGTCCTCGATGGTGCGCGGGCTGATGCCGAGCGTGCGGCCGGCCTCCTTGTTGGAGGCGCCGGCGGCAAACTGCTCGAGCACCTCCCGCTCCCTGCGCGTCAACGGCTCGCGCCCGGGGAAATGCAGCGAGCCGAACTTCGGCGCCGCGTTCTCTGACTGCCTGCGTGCATAAGCACCGATCGCCTCGTCGAGCCGGCCGACGATCTCGCTGCCGCGGAACGGCTTCTCGATGAAGTCGAGCGCGCCGCTCTTGATGGCTCCCACCGCCATCGCGATATCGCCCTGTCCGGAGATCATGAAGATCGGTGCCGGATAGTCTTCCCCGTGCAGCTCATTGAGAATATCGAGGCCCGACTTGCCGGGAATGTGCACGTCGAGCAGGACCGCTGCAGGTGTGCGGCTTCGCGCGACGGAGAGCAATGCTGCGCCGTCCGCAAAACAGATCACCTCATAGCCAGCCGCCTTCAACACCATCGACAAGGTGTCGCGAACGGCAGCGTCGTCGTCGACCACGAAGATTTCACCGCGAGAGCTTTGTTCGGCCATGTGCCACACATCCGGTTGGCATGAAGGACTCGCGTCCGCCCCAACCGTTATGGCGTTCGGCGCGGATTCGGCCCACCGTATTTGTACGGGACATGGACTTAACGCACAAGTAGCGGCGAGGCGCCTAATTGCAGGGGACGGAGAATATCCATGCTAATTTGGCCGCTATGCCGCCTCTCGTGGCAATGCCCGAGGTCGAGAGCCGTGAGCTGATTGCGGCTGACCTTCGCATGCTGATCTCGCAAATCGAGACCAGCATGCGCCGGACCGCCACAGCCATGGATCAAGAACACGGGAGCGATCCGGAAGGTTCCGCCGACGTCTTCGTGCTCGACGATGTCACACCGCGGTATCCACGGCGATCGCCGCTCTCGACGCCTGCCGGGCCGGCCTTGGCCATGCCGTTAACTGCCTGTCGGAAACCGGCAGCACGGTATAGATCGCGGTTGCTGCGGCGCGACGACCGCATTTCACTGCATGGCAAGCACGCGGCTCAGGCGCGGTGCCGCTCCACGATCGCGTCGGTGGCGACACCACCCCAGGTGTGGATCGCCGGCAGGCCCATCGCGGTCTTGCCAAGGTTGGCGAGGCTGATGCGCAACGCGGCGAGATCCAGCGGCTTGGGCAGGCTCTGGAGCTCGATCCCGACGGAACGGGCGAAGCTGCGGGCGGCGCTGCGGCGCTTGCCGTCCATGCCGCTGATGACGATCACGGCGCCGCCAAATTTCGCCTTCGCCATCTCGCCCAGCACGTCGATGCCGTCGCCATCCTCCAGCACGAGATCGAGTGTCACGCAGTCGAAGCGCGCGGTGCGGAGCTTTTCGATCGCTTCGGCCACGGACGGCGCCACGCTGACTTCGTGGCCGGCCTGCTTGGCCGCGACCGTGATCAGGCTGCGCTGCGTGGCGTCGTCATCGACCACCAGAAGCTGAAGTGCACGCCGCTCGGCGCCGTCAGGGAGGTTTGACGGGAGAGGTGAGAAAGAGCTTCTGGGCATTGCGGTATCCTGAGATTGAGACCGGCAATGGATACACGGTTCGCGCTTAGGCGACGTAAAGCCGCGACGGCAAATTCAGTCGGTTGTTTCAGCAAATGTGAACCAACCTCGCGGCAAACGGCGACGAGACCAGGTGAAGATCACGCCGCTTCGTCACGGCCACCGGCGGCCCGCTTCTTCCGGTTCTTGCCACGCAGGAATTGGATGTCCATTTCGACGCCGTTGACGCGCACCAGTTCGCAGCGGCGGTAGGCAAGGCCGGTGGACGACAGCAGCAGGAAGAACTCTTTCAGGTTCAGGCCCTGAATCGAGCCTTCCACCGTCAGGACGGCGTCGGTGTCGGAGATCGCGTTGAGCTTGCAGTCGCGGCGCCAAGTGCCGTCGATGGCCATGATGCAGACATCATAGCCGCGACTGAACGTCACGCGTTCCGCGCCCTTGCCATCCTCGGCCATGCCTATCGTCCTGCCATGACCGCTACGCGCGGCGCGGCGCCGGCAAGAGCCGGCTTGGCGGCCGCGGCACGCGAGTCGTTCGGCTTGTAGAGACCGCGCTTCTCCGGAATCGGCTTGAACGTGTCGGTCAGTCCGACCACTGTTTCGGCCGCGCCCAGCACCAGGAAGCCGTCTCCCTCGATCTGGCGAGCCAGGCGGTTGAAGATATTGATCTTGGTGTCCTGGTCGAAATAGATCAGCACGTTGCGGCAGAAGATGACGTCGAAGGTGCCGAGCTGAGCGAAATCGTGCAGCAGATTGAGCTGCCGGTGCTGGATCATCGCCCGCAGCTCGGGATTGATCTGCCAGGTCTCGCCGGTCTGCTTGAAATATTTCATCAGCATCTGGATCGGCAAGCCACGCTGCACTTCGAACTGGCTGTAGATGCCGGCCTTGGCCTTCTCGAGCACCTCCTGCGACAGGTCGGTCGCGATGATCTCGAGGCGCCAGCCGGTCAGGGCCGCCCCCATCTCCTTCAGGCTCATCGCCAGCGAATAGGGCTCCTGCCCGGTCGAGCCGGCGGCGCACCAGATGCGCACGCTGCGGCGGCCGGCGCGCGCCTTGATGATCTCCGGCATGATGGTGTCGCGGAAATGATCGAACGGGACCTTGTCGCGAAAGAAGAAGGTCTCGTTGGTGGTCATCGCCTCGACCACGCTGGTGACGAGCGCGCCCGAGCCAGCGCCTTGCAGCTTCTGCACGAGCTCGCCGATGCCGGAGATCCCGGCCTTGCGCGCCAGCGGCAACAGCCGGCTTTCAATCAGATATTGCTTGTCTGCGGACAGATCGAGCCCGGAATGATCCCTCAGGAACTTACGCAGATACTCATACTCGGTCGGGGTCACTGATAGGCCTCTCGGAAGCTGTACTGGGAACACTCTGGCCGGAACACTCCGCCAGATAACTCAGACCATGGCTTGTCCGACCGGGATCAAGCCGACTTCAGCGAATTTGTCGGCGATGATGTCTTTGTCGAAGGGCTTCATGATGTACTCGTTGGCGCCGCCGCTGAGCGCCTGAGCGATATGAGCCACGTTGTTTTCGGTGGTGCAGAACACGACCTTGGGCTGGTCGCCGCCGGGCAGTCGGCGCATGTGGCCCATGAACTCGAAGCCGTCCATCACCGGCATGTTCCAGTCCAGCAGCACAGCGTCGGGCAGCTTGCGCTGACAGACTTCAAGCGCCTTGGAGCCGTCCTCGGCTTCCGTGACTTCGAATTCCAGGCCTTCCAGGATCCGGCGTGCGATCTTGCGCACGACGCTGGAATCATCGACCACCAAACACGTCTTCATTTTGGTTCTCCGGCTTCGATGTTTTTGGGGCTCACGCAGCCATTTGCACTTCGGTCTTGAGCTCGAGGACGCGATCGACGTCGAGGACGACCATGAGCTGGCCGTCGAGACGGTGGACACCGCCGGCGAGCTTGGCCATGCGGGGGTCGAGATTGACGGGGTTTTCTTCCATGCCGTCCTCGGCGAGCCGCAGCACTTCGCCGATCTGGTCGATCAGGAGGCCATAGGATTCACCGCGCAGGTCGAC
>NZ_JADK01000017.1:0-52991 GCF_000518345.1 Bradyrhizobium sp. URHA0013
GCTCTACGAGCGCACGTCCATCGTCGTCACCACCAATCTCGCGTTCGGTGAATGGCCCAGCGTGTTCGGCGACGCCAAAATGACCACCGCGCTTCTCGATCGCCTGACCCACCATTGCGACATCGTCGAGACCGGCAACGACAGCTGGCGCTTCAAAAGCCGCGACGACGATCACGCAACCCGCGCTCGCACCGTCTCCGCAACCCCGACCAGCTCCGACGGTGCGAGCGCTACCGCCAAAACCCGCCGCTCGAAGGGGTCAAAATTGGACGCCGATACAGGGTCAAATTTGAACGCCGATTGACAGCAACGGCTCGCGCGTGCGGGTCTTCGCTGATCCCATGCAAAAAATCTTTAAGGAAGCCAACCCTTACTCCTGGGATGACCTAGTTGGAGCCGCTGACCGCATTGAAGAACTTGATCATCCGCACCGCTGGACCGACGGCTGTCCAGAACTTGGAAAGTGGACGTTGGCAGCGAGAAACGCTCTGAAGGCAGGCGCTAAGGTTGACCTACGTACCGCGCCGCCCAGCGTGAAAATTGTAGATGCGATCAACATTGCCCAGAAAAATCTCGACTATCGTCTTGGTTCAAATGATCGCCGTGCTGTCGATGCTTTTGAGAAATGCCAATCTTCGCTGCTTGTTTTGACGCGCTATAACGAGACCGCACGTACGCTAAGGAGCTTCTTTGATCGGCGCATCTTGCTGTGGGAAGGCTACACGCGTTCGGCGTTGGAGGTCTTTGTTCAGCAACTAGAGAAAGTCACTGCGCCTGAAGAGGTAGCTGTAGCCATCATGAAATTCATGGAGGCGGTTGCCGTAGGCTTCAGCCTCTCAGAATTCGGAAAACGGCTTGAGGACGAAATAGCCTACCGCTGCTCAAAGAACACGCGAGGCAAGCCGGCGATGATCCAGGAGCTTGCGAGACTCGTGCTCGAATCCCCCGATCACAAGGGCGCCGCCAAAATGCTTACTCGCCTGCATGAATTCACGCAATCAGAGCCTCACTTCAAGAACGTCAAGTTGGATTGCCATCGCGAGTTCTGGGACGCCGTCCGCATAGGCCGGTTTGATAACCCAACTGATGGTTTGGCTGATCTGGCTCATCGGCGCGCTTACGCCCGCCCGCAGCCACCCGAACGGGCGATCAGCACCATTCACAAGGCGAAAGGTCTAGAATGCGAGAGCGTGATCGTAATGCCGTGCGACGCAAAGTCGTTTCCGGACACGGCAGAAGCGCGTTGCCTGCTGTATGTTGCACTCAGTCGCGCAAAGAGCGAACTCATGCTTGTCCTATCCCCTGTCAAACCCAGTCCGCTTTTCATTCGCTGAGGTGCAATTCGATGACAAAAGTGCCCACCCCAGATCGAGAAATGATGAATACGCCCGAGGCTGTCCTGGAGGCTCCTTCGACCTTCGCGGCATGCCTGAATGCACATGGGCTTTACAACACGCTACAATTTGTCCTTCGGCTAAGCCCCCGGATCCATCAAATACTCGATGCCATTCCCTCGGGAGTCTACACTACAGGTGAGCTGGATCGTGAGGCTATTCCGCAATCAGGTAGAGCGTCTCGATCATGCCTTGCGAAACAGCGGGCTCCTTATCAAGGGCGGTGGTGACGCGAGAGCGGATTGGAAGGCGTTGGCCGCCGAGCTGGGGGGAGGGTTCTTTGCCGAGGTTAACCAGACCGGCATTGCTGCCGAATTGATTGCACAACCTCCCCGCAGCGTAGAGCGCAGAAGATCTGCGCAGGCCGGACGGAGTCCGGTCGGGCCGCCAGATGGTCAACCCCAGAACACGCGCTTGAGCGGCGTGCTGGCACTGATGAAGAACCCTTGGAATTTTGCCGACAAGACGGGCCTCTCGGGATTTGGCTCGTGGCGGCAGTATCTGCCTGGTTTGCGAAGCAATCCACGCAAGTGCTGAGGTCCGGCAAATGTTTGCACTGCCAATTTGAAAGGCTTCGTCAAGGAATTTCGGGCGACCCTCAGGGTGGGCCTGAACCAAATGCTCGGATTTTAGGCCCGCTATAGGGTCAATTTCTAAATGGCGCCGGTCAATTTCTAAATGGCGCTCCATCCCGAAGAAATCTGTCCAGGGACAATTTGCTGACCCGGCCGGATGGGGCGGCCCATCGACGCTTCAGGTATTGGCCGACCTCAAGCGCGAAACGATGCCTTCTCGCGAGCCATCCGTGTTTGAGGAAGGTTGCCAGCCCGTTTTCGAGCGGTCGGGTGTAGGATGCGCTATAGTATCTAAATACCGCAAGCGCGCTCAATCGCGGCAAATCGCTGGATAGTCATGCAAAGCAGCTGGCGTCTTGCCGAGAGCCCGCGTTGAATCGTGACTGGAGAGGTCCCTTATATGTCGGGCGAGGAGGTCTGCATCTTTGAATAGTGGATCGTGTCATATTAGATTTGGGGTTGTGCAGAAGAGGAAAGGCTATACCGCCCTTGCGCGCTTCGCCTATCAAACAAACGGCTATGTCAATGACGGGGGTCGGCGCGCCGATTACGGGAAATATCGCGGCGATCACGACGGAGGATTGATACTTTTACCCCACGGCGCCTCCGAGGAATTCGCCGACTTGGGCAACTTCATCATGGCGGCGTCGGCGAGAGACGTTCGGTCCGACGCACAGTGCGGCAGGACGATAGATTTCGCGCTGCCCAGAGAATTACTCCGGGAGCTTTTGCGGCCCGTCGCAGCATTTGTTTTGGCCCAATTTGCGGTCGAGGGAATGGCCGCTCGATTGGACATCGAGTACCCGGTCGCCTCGGACGGGGACTACAATCCCCACTGCCACGCCTGGGTCTCCCAGCGAGGCCTCGAGGCCGATGGTTTCGGCAACAAGCGTCCGGAGTGGGACCGACAGTTCCTGCGGGATAAGTCGCGATATGCGCGGGCACTTATAGCAGGGCGCCTGACGCTGGCCTGCGCATTGCTCGGTGTCGCGGCGTACGTTGATCCTCGAAGAAACGAGGAGAGGGGGCGGCCTCAGCCTGAGGAGCGGGTTCCAACCCAATTTTGGCGCATGCGCGACCGCGGGGTCTATGTCCCGGGGCTCGAGAAATTGATCGATACCCGCCGGGAAAATAAGCCGGTTAAGGCCGGCCGGCGCTCGGAATTGGAGTTCAGCGACAAACTCCAATCGGTCACGGTCAGGAATGCCGTTAGCCAACGCCATCCGCCGAGCGATGAAGTGCGGCAGTCCCGAATTAATTTCGTCGTGCCGTTTGCGGTGGAGGAGGGAGCCGAAGTACGCGTGACCAAAGAGGACAAACCCGAGATCGTGCTGACGACACGCGACGGCTCAGTCGTTTTCGACGGCGCGATATTGAGCTTCGAGGGAGTAGCGGGGACGGCGCGAGCACGGCTGATTGTCAAACTGGCGCGAGCTTTGGATTGGCCAGCAGTCGTTGTGGAAGGGAACGCCCAATCCACCGACCAAATTATTACGGCGGGCGTGATTTTAGGCGTGACCGCTATCAATACCTGCGCGAGCGAAGATGCTTTGAAGCTAATCAACAATCAGTTTGGCCACTTGCTTGCTGACACAGTACGTCCGTTGGATCCGTTGGCGGTCGTCGACCAGCTCCTCGCGGCGTACGTTCCGCCTGCGAAAGTCGAGCCTGTGGACCCATCTTCGGTAGGGCCGCAGAGTTCCGAGCCGGCGTCCGACCCTGAAATGCGTGAAACACTTGAGCCTTCCTTCGACGAGGAGAGTAGGTGGCAGGACGACGTACCCTGGCAAGACGAACTTGATCATGCTGAGTTTGACGACGAGGCGGAGCCAGAGACTGATCCCAATTTCGACTATGACGAGGAGCCCGAGCCGGACCCCGGTGATGCCTAGAAAAGAAGAGCGGCTGCCGGGCTCGGTTCGGGGAAATTGGGCTGTGCAGCGGCCGCAATTTCGAATCTTGTCGGCAACCGCGACTAGGACCCCCTTTCACAAGCGTCCGCTTTAGGTTGCTACGCCGCCGACGGGGCGCGCGGGGCGCCGACCGGAGCTCGTGAACGGTAGACGGTTTTATGCGCCGCTACGCGGCGGCTCGGTGTGATTAGGATGGCGCCGGTTTGCGGCGGCTGAAAAGCTGGAAGAACAGATGCGCCGCAAAGTAGCGGCAGGTGGTCGAGCGCATCGACATCCGCAGCTTTGGCTTCTCTGCAAGCGCGAGCAGTTTCTCGTCCAGGCGCTGGGCGCCGTGCGCCTTCGCCAGCGCCGTCGCCATGGTGAACTGGACCGTATAACCGGCCACGATCGCCTCTCGGCTGAGAATCATCGATGCGTCTTAACCGACAACTGGCCCGCCATTGATCAAAACGACGGCGGTCCGCTTAAACGATGTGGACGCCCTCACTCGGCAAATCCAACGAAGACGCACTTCCGCGTGCTCAATGAGGAGATCGCGGCACTTCTGTTGGCGGCAGTTGCCACTTCGAAATTCTCCTTTATCCAAAACATGGCTAAAGGGCAGATGTCCGATATCGTGCAATAAGAGCCAAGCGACAGCGCGCCGGAGCGTCGTCATTCACAGCGGACCCGCCGTCCTCTTGGCTGCGCCCGACTGCAACCGTTACTGCGGGATGCGCTTCGGGCGTCCGACGCGGGGCTGCTGCTGCCTGGCCTGATCCCCCGCGGCATACAATCGATCAACGAAAGCGCGATCCTCGAACATAGTGGTGATAGTGCTGACCAGTGCGATGACGTCGTGCTCATCGCGCAAGACGGGAGTCCAGCCTGCGTTGCTAACGGCCTTGACAAAATCCCGCGCCAGCGCGCCGCGAGCCGCTTCGAGCTGCTGTTCGGCTTCCTGCAGCGATCGCTGATAGCTGTGAGACATCCTTACATTCCCCTCCATTTCCATTTGCGGGCCAATCCCGCAATCCAGATATTTTAAGTGGAGGAGCGGCTGTCAAGTCGCGCAATTGAGATTCCATCGGCATGTAGTTGGCGTTGCTTCAAGGACCGATATTCTCGCTATCCACTACGGGAAGGCAGCGCCTATATCTCTCAACCCGGTTTAGCGTCGCATTCCATTCGATACGTATCTCACTAGAAATTCTGAAACGAAGCTCGGAAGACCTTACTGCGTGGTTGGGCAAGAGGCAGCAGTTAACACGATTTAACGATGTTCTGTCGTAAGGCTTGTGTCTCGATGGGCACGGCTTACTCTTGACGTGTCCGCCGCTCCTGAGAGTGGTTGTGCAGCCCGTGGAGAGGCTGCCGGACCTCCGTACCCGAGGCCACTTTGTGGTGAAGGCGTGAAGGCTTCTCCATCGACGACTTAGCCTTCTCTCGGGATTGCCTCGCGCACGCCATGAAAATCCTCTGAAAACGACGCCTCTGAGGCGTCAATCGACGCGCAGCATTGTCCTTGCGCGATGCGATTGGCGTCGTGGTGGCCTAGCATAGGGAGACTAGTCTTCGGACTAGTCCTGCGAATGACCGTGCATGCCGACGCCGAGGAAGCATCTGGACCTGGTCCCGACACCTTTGACCAAGGGGCGGGATCTGACGCCTGTGACGAAACCCAATTTGACGAGAAAGTTGCCGAACTGGGCCTTGAACCGATAAAGGCCTACGTCCGCGTCGCTCGCGGGAAGAAGGAAATCTCCGAAGCGGCTGAGGCCAAACGA
Source organism: Bradyrhizobium sp. URHA0013 (assembly GCF_000518345.1). Taxonomy (NCBI): domain Bacteria; kingdom Pseudomonadati; phylum Pseudomonadota; class Alphaproteobacteria; order Hyphomicrobiales; family Nitrobacteraceae; genus Bradyrhizobium; species Bradyrhizobium sp. URHA0013. The sequence goes on from NZ_JADK01000017.1 coordinate 5,649, forward strand.
AAGTACCGCGCCCAGGGGTTCGAGCAATACGTTGTCGAGGTTCCTAAGGAGGCGAAGGACGCCGTCTACGAGGTTGCACAGGCATTCGTCGCCGACAAGACCAACAGCAAGAATGTCCGCTCTACCGTCCTGTCAGTCGCCTCAAGCGAGACTCTGCTCGAGCTGGTCCAATTCTTTATCGATTCGGGAGTCGACGCCTCGTCAATCATCGAGCTGATCAGGCGCGGGGATTTGGCCAAGACGGCCGCGATCCGTGCGGCTCGGCCTGCGCTGCTTGACGACATCGCCGGCCTGGCGAAGACCCATGAGCACTTTTTCTCTGTTCTGGATTGCCTCGTCCGCCATGCGGGGGATATCTCGGACGCTTCTGCCAAGGGCTTGTTGGAGGCGGCCATCGCCGCGTCCGGCTGTCCCGAGGCTCTGCGCTTCATCGAAGTTCGCCAGCGTGGTGGCCTCCGTGCTCGATTGCTGGGCTGGGCGCTTGGAGGTGTGCGCTAATAGGGAAGAAGTGTGGCCGCCCCAGGTTTATCGACGGCGTTGCTTTACCGGACCCCAGGGTAGGACTAGTCGTGAGACTAGTCCTCCCTCTAGTCAGACTAGTAGTAGGATTAGTCCTGCGGCTCCTGAGACTAGTGTTAGAGACTAGCCGTTTATGGTACTTCGCGATTCAATTTATGATCACGTCGTTGTTGAGGCCAACATGGGTCGGCGCGTTTGCGACTCAACCGCTAGATCCGCTTGAAAATCGATCGAGCGACGTGATCGCTCGAACCGCGATCTGGACGTCTTCCCTCTGAAAAACGTCCTTCCGGACATAGTCGAACTCGGCTTCGGTGAAGTCGGCGTCCGCATCGACGTATCGCTGGGGCTGCATTTGCGCAATGGAGACGTTTGTTTCGGGCCGCGCGCGTTTGAGGCCGCCTTTCCTTCAGCGGTTCTGCTCCAGCTCACCGCCGGCCGTGGTGCTCACGGCAATTGTTTTCTACAAGAAAGATCGCTGGCCTGAAGTCCGGTTCCGTGATGCGCCTTTCCGGATCTCGCGGACAGGCTTCCCACCCGATCACCGACTTTCTGAACGTCGCTCAGCATCCGATCCGAGTAGCGTTCGTAGGCGGTCAACTTGACATAAGAGATATCGGGATTCGGTTTTCTGTAGACGCGCTCCCGAAGGAAGGCGATCTCCGCCACGACGTCTTCTTCGCCAAGCTCGACGAACCAGCATTTCGGTCTATCGGGCGAGCCGGGATGCCATCTGTACCCTCGTTGCTTAAGAACTTCCCGTGCGGCGAACGGGGTGTCGCCGGCCAAGATGCGTGCGGTCGTCCTCCGCGCCGACGCGAGCAGCGTCGCGAACGCCGCCGAGCTGCTCCTCGGCAGCTTCCGTCGGAGGATCTCGATGCCGGCGTAGCAGTCGTCCGCGGCCCTGTGCGAATCGAAGAAGAACCCAAAGCCGGCGGCGATCTGTCCTAGCTTCGCTCCTTCGAACCCCTCGGCGGACCAGTCGATCTCCTTGAGCGAGCAGGCCCAGGGCTTGTCTCTGAATACGGGCCAAATTCGCTCGCAAAAGGTTCGGTCGAACGCGCAGTTGTGTGCGACGACAACGGCGCACTCGCGTGCGGCGGCGTCGACGGTGGCGGCGTCGATCGACGTGCCCTTCACGGCGGCGTCGGTAATGCCCGTAAGGCGCGACACGGCCTCGGGGATGGGAAAACCGGGATCGCGCAAGCCTGAGTAGGCTTGGCCGACCCAGACGATCTCGCCGTCGGCGCGGTAGCCGAATGGCACCATGGCGAGCTCGATGACAGTATCTTTGCCTGCGTCGAGCCCGGTCGTTTCCACGTCGACGAACAGCCCCCGTCGAAAAAGGTCGGCCGGCACCGGAGTGGGGGCGGGCTCCGCCAGCCGCCTCAGAACCCGAAACCGGCCCGAGGATTCGAGCAAGGCAGCGATCTCCTCCAGATCGCAGTCGCCTATGTCGATCGGAAAATGCTGGCTCATCACCGAATCCTCGACCTTGCGAGGAGATCGGCGACAGCGAGCCCGTCGATGCGGCGCGCTTGCAGCAGGATCTTCACGATCTCTTCGAGTACGGGACGATGCGCGGTCAGCTTGGCGAGACAACTCTCGGCCGCCTTCTGAAGTTCTTCGTGCGCCGCTCGTCTGACTTCGGGATAACTCATGAGCTCCTCGGTGTCGTCGTGCGATCCGAAGAACAGCAGCGGTACAGGACCGGCCAGCCCTAGCGAGCCGACCATAGCGGTGGCGGTGGCGGTCAGGAGGTGGATATCCGATCCGCGGCGTCCGCCGGCGCCGTGCGAATGTTCGGACAGCAGCAAGCTCTCCGCGGTGCGTCCTGCGATCAGAGTTTCCAGCCGAAGACGATAGTCCGAGTAGGTACCTGCGAACGGCGGAGACTTGGTGCGCACCGTGGCGCCCCCGCGCTGGCCGACGGCCGCGATGTTCGCTAATACGTTCTCCGGCGCGCCGAAATTGAGCACGTCCATGAGGATGTGGCCGGCTTCGTGGATCGCGACCCGCCGTTGCGTATCGAAGTCGCGGTCCTCCTCGGGCGAGACTACGGCGCGCAGGTCCGACAACATCAGATCTCGCGAGGCATGGCGCGCAATGCGCAGCGCATCCTTGACGATGCGTTCGACGTCGGCGCCCGTGCTACCGAGCGACAGCATGCAGATCTCCTGGAGATCGTCGTGGACGAGCCGCCCGCCGAGCCTGTAGCGATACATCTTATCCAGATCGTTCAGGTCGGGCAGACCGATCCTGATGATGCGGTTCAACCGACCTGAACGGAGGATCGCGGGGTCGCATCTGCTGAGATCGTTAGACGCTCCGAGCAGAATGAGGCCCTCGCGACTCGACGTCGCGCCTTCGCGGCCGCTCGAGATTCCGTCTAGCTCGGAAATGAGCCCGTTCACACAGGCCGTAACGTAGTCCGCGTGAGAATGACGCAACTTGGATCTGTCGGCGAAAGAATCGCATTCGTCGATGAAAACGAGAACGGGCCGGGGCTTTGCCCTAGCGGCGGCGAAGAAATTGGTCATTTCGCGCAGGAAGTGGCCAAGGTGGCCTTCGCCTGCACCCTGGAATTGGCTGTGCGAGCAAGAAGCCACCTCGAGCTCGATGCCCTGTTCGGCGGCCGAGCGTTGCATGGCCAGGGGGAGCGTCGTCTTGCCTACGCCGGGCGGTCCCACCAGGCACGCGCCGGCGTCGATCGCCGACCAGGGCATACCGGCTTTCCACATTTTCAGATCCGTGATTACCGATTTTGCCCAGCTCACCGCCTCGTTCATGCCGTGCAGGTCGTCGAGCGAGATGGCCCGAACCGACGCCGGCGCCCGCTTCAGGCCGACGAGGCGTTTCAGCTGGGCGAGGCATTCCTCAGGCGACCGGTCGAACCGGATGCCGATTGAAAGATCGGTGGCAGTGAGCAAGCGCGCGGCATCCTCCTCCAGCAATTCGCGACAAGGTTTGCCGGTGACCACGCGGATCGCCAGCGCAACGACGCGAGCATCGATGGGCGGCAACACGAGCCTGATCGGGTCCGACTTCAGCACCACGGCCGGCAGGTGCGATTCCGCATCGGGCGAGATCGAGACGAACGGAAGCCCCAGGCACAGAGCGGAGAGTGCCTCCTTCTCGAAATCGCTCGTGTCCGTGGTCTTGCGGGGCTTCGTCATGGTCAGGCAGACCATGTCGAAATCTTCCCGCCGGCCCAAGTTGCCGGTACCCATCACCCGCACGCCGTCCGGAAAGAGGACCTTCTGCCAGTTGCCGATTACGACCTGCAGCAGGTCGCGCTCGGCGACGTCGATGGCGACCACCGGCGCCGCGAGCTTCAGCCCATCGAGCGCGTCTTTACGACCGTCGAACAGACGGGCGAGGAGGAGGCGCGCCGCGACTTTGGCGGCGGTCACCGGGTATGCAGGACCGGGCGCGAGCCTGTCGGGAAGCGTCTCCACTTCGTCGTCATCGAGCAGCTCGATGGCGTGGCGGCGGCTGAGTTGCGAGAACGACAGCCGGTCCGAAGCCGTCGACGGCGCCATCCTTCGGCCCTTGCGCCCATTCTTCGGAGGCGTTCCACGCCGTTTTATCGCCTTCAGGAAGGTGGCGCGCAGCCTGAATTGCGCAGCGTCCCGCCAGTCGTCCCGATAGACCTCGAACTCCAGCGGACCCATGCCCGCGACGTCCTTGGACGGCGTCGTGTCGTCGGAGGCGGCGACGCTGTCCGGCGCCACGGCGATCTTCGGCAGGGTAGGAGACATCGTCAGGTCATCACCTTGGGGTTCGGCTGAGGTTGAGGTCGGTGTTGTTCGCCGGCGATGGCCAACGACTTGCAGCCGACGCCGGCCGTGTCGAAGTCACCGACGACGAGAACGGGGAGGCGCTGGTCGCGAAGCCTGCTGACGCTCAGGTGTCGTGTTCCTTGCGGGGCGGCGCGGACCGCTTGAGGCAGACAGCATGTTCGCCACCAGCCACGAGGTGGCGAGCTGCTTGCGCAGCCGGGCCGGGAGCGGCATCTGCCGAAGCTTGACGGAGAGCACGAGCGCCGCGGCGGGGTCGTCGAAGGCGCAGGCCAACAACACGGTCATGGCCAAGTCGACCTTGATGCCGATGAAGTCGGGCGACTTGCAGTCGATCACCATGGCGATGGCGGCAGCAGAGTCGGCCGCGATCGCGCGGCGCCACTCCGTGGTGGTCGTCTCGCGCACGAATGCCGTCACCTCCGCCTTGAAGGCGGCGTCGAACTCCTCGGCGGGGACGCTCCGCCAGTAGCTCAGCACGCGGCGCCGTCCGGAGCCGTGGCGGCGGGCCGGATCGTGCCGTTCGTTGTCGTACTGCTTCAGGTCAGCCTCCATCGATCGCGCAGCGGACTGCGCGTTCGTTGCGATTGATGATGATGCGCGGATCGTTCTTGAGAAGATCCACGGCGGGCCGTGCCATGCCTCGCCGGGCCACGCCCCGGCACGGGGAGCTATTTGACCAATTCTTCCACCTGGAAGCGGCCGAACTCGGGGGTGTAGTCGCCGAGGCCGTACAAGCCGGCCATGCGGTAGAACGCGACGATATCCTCGCGGTCGAGGAGAGAGGGCAGGAAGGTGCCGTGGATGACGGCGCTCCAGCCGTCGAACATGGGGCGGGTCCTGACGGTGAGTGAGCCGCTGCTGCGGATGCGGACCGTCGCCCGGTGGCGAAAGCGCTCGTCCTTCCACAGTTCGGCAGCGGTCTTGGGGCCGTCGTACTGCAACAGGGCAGCGCCGTCGGCGCGGAAGCCGGCTTTGGTGGTGTTGCCCATCCTGGTCGCCTTGGCGCCGTCCACGCACACGGCCTTGAGCATGTTGGCCGGCAGGCACGGGGCGCCGTTGTGCAGGTACAGCGAACCGTGGAATTCCAGTTCGGCGATCCTCAGATGGTCGGCCTCGGTCTTCTTACCCCGCTTGTTGGTCGCCGCATCGATCTGCTTGGCGATGGGATCGAGGGGGTCGCCGAGGCGCGAATTGTGCATCAGCATGGGGCCGATGCCGATCAGACGGAGGGCGATGGATTCGGTGCTCATGTCTAGATTTCCAAGGGGGTGCGGTAGTCGAAGAGAGCGGGCGGCGGCGGCGCCGCCGGCGTCGGCGGCGGCGGCTTGAAGGGCGACCGCGCGTACTTGCGGAAGCGCTCCATGCCGGTGACGCCGAGGTGGCAGGGATGGCAGAGGGTCGTCAGGTCCTCGGCGAGTTCGCAGCGGAAGTTTCTGTAGGTGCGGTGGTGCACCTCCAGCCTCGCCTCCCGGCGCGAGGCGAAGCACAGCCGGCACCGGTGCCCGGATGCCTCGAGCTCGGCCAAGCGGGCCGGGCTGGTTTGCCAGGCGGCGCTGCTGATGTAGCGTCCGTACGCCGATGCGCGATCGGCGGCGGATTCGGCAGGGGCCTCGGAGCACATGGTGGAGATGGGCGTGTCGTCGGCGGAAATGGCCTGCGCGGGGGTGATCGGCTGCGGCTGGCCGTCGGGGTCGGGGAAGGTCATCAAGGTCCTCGTTCTTTGCGTTGATGGGACCGTAGCACCACTGATGCACAAGTGCACCAGGAACGTACAATAATGGTTAACGGAAGGCAAATTGCGTCTGCGCGCGTTTGGCTGGGGATCTCTCAGGCTGAACTTGCGCTCGCCTCCAAGGTGGCGAAGCGAACGATCGCGCACATCGAGAATGGCGGTCGCATTCCCCACGACCGTACTCTCAAGGCACTGGTCGATTGTCTGCAGGAGATGGGCGTCGAGTTTCTGATGGACGAACACAACGCCGAGCGGGGGGTCGGCATCCGCGTAAGGGAGGCCAAGCTGCATCCTTTGATCAAGGAAAACCGCGACGAGGCGCCTGCGTGACCTTTGCGGGTTGAGGCGCAAGCACGCTGCCGCCAACGAACTCCTTGTATGCATCGCCTGGCGGCGAAGTGTCGTCGAAAATTCAGCTCGAACACAAAGCCGGAGCACTCGGTTCGATTGCCGGGGCCGAGGTCAAGCGGGCCGCTCCGGACGGGTACACGGTGCTTTTTACGACGTCTGGCGCGATGTCGGTGAATCGTGTGCTGATCAAGGATCTCGCCTATGACACCGATAAAGACTTTCAGCTGGTCTCGGCTATGCCCACGGGCGAACTACCGTCGCGAGGCCCAACAAAAAAATGGCCCCCAGCTCACTGGGCAATGGGACGGTGGAGCGGGGGCCAATCGCAATCACCCTTAGGAGAGGGTGCTGGGAAAAGTTGGCAATCGGAGAGGTGTTCCTATCGGCAGGCCGCCTGGGTGGAGGTACGGTGATCCAGAACGTCGCATTGACCGTTCAGGGAGATGTGGGGGGCGGGGATCAATCGCCTTCGTCACGGCCCGAGACTCTGCGCACGGTCACGGCGTCCTGAGACATCGCGCCAGCCTGCACCCGTTCGGGCGAAACATGGATTGCAGCGTCATCAGTCCTGTAACTCGGCATCTCCTGGACCGCGCTGATCGGGCCATCGAGGAGAGTGTCCGGCTCCGGCACCTCAATGCCGAGATCAGGCACCAGGTACAAATCATGCGCTTCGAACTGGAACGGCAGCGCGCGCGGTCCTGCGCCAAGTAAGCCCGGCCGGTGCGCGGGAACGCCCGTTGGCTTCAGTTGTTCGGGACCTGGACGAGATCAATTCAGGGAGCCGGCCCCATGGGGATCGAGCGGATGCATCCGCCTCGGTATTGGCGAGCGAAAGCGGAGGAGTTCCGGGCCAAGTCCGACAACGCAGAACACCCCCCCCTGAAGGAAACGCTGCGGGACATCGCCAAGACCTATGATGAGCTGGCCCGCCGCGCCGAACAAACCCGCACGGTCCATGATTTCAGCAAGCAGCCGTAGCTGGCCCAGGCAAGACGCGGTCTGGCGTCCTCAGCGCCGCGCGTAGTGGATCGCGCCGCCGTGGGAACTTAGGTCCACTTTGTAACTTATCCGGTTGCCCCAACGGCGAGGCCTTCTAGATGACCGACGAGTTTAAAAACGAAGTCTGTCCAGCTACACGCCACACCCGATCAAGCCCTGCAATCACTGCGGCCGAAAGCCGGACCTCGCGGTGAAGATGCTAAATACCCAGACCGGCGGATCGTTCGCATGTTCAAGTGCCAGAGAGGAGAACAAACCTGGACCGAGGATAAGCAGTAAGACCGCCTCGGTTTGCGGCCTCCTTCATCCGGTTGTCCACACCCACGACACCCAGTGCTCGGCATCGTTCGGACCTCCTACGCATCGACAATTTGCCAGCGGTGCCTGGCGGCGCTTTGATGCCGGCATGGACTCCGTCCGCATCCGCAAACACGAAGCTGTGCCCCAATGCGGCAGCTATGAAGTCTGCTTCGACGATGGCCGGCCGAGCGTCTATTTCTACTGGGACGATGTCGCCGGACGGCGGCTCGGGCCTGACCGGCTGACCGGCGCGGAAGCACTTGAGCGGGCGCGCGCGCTCGCGAGAGCCGAACGCGACGCGGCGACCCAAAAAGCCGGCCCCGCAGGGGGATGAACCCTTGAGGCCGTAGTTTACTACGCTGCTCCGAGACACTGCCCGGAGCTAAGAAAAGAACGCCACCCGATTGCCGGTTGTTCCCGACTTGCAAAACGAGGCACCGGAACGATTCGAGGAGACGTGACTCGAATCCCTGTGTGTTGCGTCGTGGAGTTTGTCAGTGGCGTCGCAGCGTAAGAAGCCCGCGCCGATCGGCGAGAAGGCACCGTATCCCGGCTTCATCGACCCGCTTCTCGCCGAGATGGTCGAGCGGGTCCCGCGCGGGGACCGCTGGCTGCACGAGATCAAGTACGACGGCTACCGCGCCCAGCTCCACATCGTCAACGGCGGCATCAAGGTCTTCACTAGGCGCGGTCACGACTGGACCAAGCGCTTCCGCAAGATCGCGACCGACGCCGACTTGATCGGCGTCGGGTCCGTGATCATCGATGGCGAAATCGTCGTTCCTGGCGAAGGCGGCAAGACCGACTTCTCGATGCTCCAGAACAGCCTCAGGGGGACCGCCGAGAACATCGTCATGGTCGCCTTCGATATGCTGTACCTGAACGGCCGGGACCTCCGGAGAGTGCCGCTCGTCTACCGCAAGGCCCTCCTGAAGCCGGTGATCGCGGGCACCGCGATCGAGTACAGCGACCACTTCGAGATCGACGGTGCCGAGCTGTACCGGCGCGCCTGCGATGCCGGGCTGGAGGGCATCGTCTCCAAGGTCGCCGGCTCGCCTTACGCAAGCGGGCGCGGCGACTACTGGGTCAAGACCACCTGCGCCCACCGCGAGACGCTGGCCATCGCCGGCTTCGCTCTGGACGGCAGCAAGTGGGACGGCATCTTTGTCGGCCGGCAGGAGGGCGACGAGTTCGTCTACGCCGGCAAGGTCGACCACGGCTTCGACAAGGAGCCCGAGACCGAGCTGCGGAAGCTCCTGAAGCCGCTGATCAGGAAGACGCAGCCCTACACGAAGCGGGTGTCGCACAAGGGCTTTTGTGTCGAGCCGAAGCTGCTCGCCGAGGTCGAGTATCGGGGCAAGTCTGCCGAGGGCAAGGTCCGGCATCCATCCTTCAAGGGCATCCGGGAGGACCTGTGATGGTGCGCCTCACGCCAGCCGAGCAGATCGAGCAGAGCTACGACCTGGCCATGATCGCACTCGCCGACTATCTGACGCGCGACTGCGATGCCGAGACCACGGTCGATCGGCTGCTCCGCATCCTCGATCGTGACAGCGTTCGCGACACCATCACCGAAGTTCTGGTCGATGCGCGGGTGCATCCACGGCCGAGGGCGGTGACCGATGAATTGCGCCTGCGAAAACACTGGTTGGGTATGCGAAGCCCATCCAGACCGCTCTTGAGATGGGCCGCACGCCTGCGGCTGCGGCGCGGCCGGGGACCCTTGCCCCCACTGTAATGCTTCCTCGGAAGCCCACCCACCGCGACCGCCAGTCGGATTTCGGTTCAGCTTCGGCCCATTGACGGATTTGGCCCGGTTCTTCCGGAAGAGGTAGGCGGCGAGTTCTTGGAGCCGCTTCTGGCAAGAGCGTGGTCCGCATCCTGGACCGCGACAGCTTCCGGGAGGCCTTGGTCGAGGTCCTGGTCGATGCGCGGGTGCATCCGAGGCCGAGGGCGGATGTGCCGGAATAGTCCGTCTTGCGATTCGCTGCCGGCATAAGCCCCGGCAGGACGTTGAGCCGTTAACGGTTTCATGCGACGGTCGGCGCGGCCGTACGGGTAGCGGGCCGCCCCCAGGACTGTTAGCCGACTGCAATGGAAGCCATTATAACACCAGAAGTTCTACGCTGGGCGATCGAGCGGTCGAAGCTCGCGCCAGAGGACGTTGCGGGAAGAGTCGGTGTGAAATCGGACCGACTAGACGCATGGGGGAGCGGCGAGGCGAAACCGACATTCAAGCAAGCGCAGAACCTCGCGAACATTCTTCGAGTCCCATTCGGTTACCTGTTCCTGAACAAGCCGCCGGCCGAGCAGTTCGCGCTGCCCGATCTGCGGACTGTGGGCAGTGCCGAGTTGCGGCGGCCGAGCATCGACTTCAACGACTTGGTCAACGACATCATCCGGAAGTACGAGTGGTACCGTGACTACCGACAACAGGAAGCGGCCGAGCCGCTCCGCTTCGTGGGCGCTTTTACGGTTCGCGACAGGCCCAGCGCAGTCGCTCGTGATATCGCGGACGTGCTCAAGATCGATGAAGCGATGCGGGCGGAGGCGAGGAGCTGGGAGGATTTCCTCCGCATGTTCATCCGCCAGGCCGAGGCAGCCGGCATCATGGTCATGCGCAGCGGGATCGTTGGCAACAACACGCATCGCGCGCTGTCCGTCGATGAATTCCGTGGCTTTGCTATCGCCGATAAGGTCGCGCCGCTCGTATTCATAAACGGACGGGACGCGAGAGCCGCACAGATATTCACGCTGGCGCACGAGGTGGCGCACCTCTGGGTCGGCGCCACCGGGATATCGAACGTCGATCTCGCACCTAGCCAGCGGCAGGAGGCACAGACCGAACGGTTCTGCAACGCGGTCGCCGCCGAGGTGCTGGTGCCCGAGGAAAGCCTCCGCCAACACTGGAACTACGCAGTCGATATCGACGCCAACATCGGTCACTTGGTGCGCCGGTACCGCGTGAGTTCGCTGGTGGTGTTGCGGCGCGCGGCCGAACTTCTCAACGTCAACCCTGAGGAGATCAACGCGATTTATCGCCGCGACTTGGCGCGCTTCCGCCAGCGGGACAGCGGCGGTGATGAAGGTGGTGGCGATTTCTACGTCACCCTACGCTCGCGCAACGGCGCCCTATTCACAAGCGCGGTGATCAACGCGACGTTTGAGGGCCACACGCTTTATCGGGACGCGGCGCGTCTGCTCGGCATCAAGGTCCCGCTGTTACGGGCGGTGGCCGATAAGCTTGAGCTGCGGTGATCCATGCCGAAGCCGTACTGCCTCGATAGCAACATCTTCATCCAAGCGCAGCAAGGCCCCTATGCCATGGACATTGTCCCGGGCTTTTGGAAGTGGCTCGACAAGGAATCGGACGCCGGCCGGATCATCTCGTGTCGCACCGTATACGAGGAGATGGTCGGGTTCGGTGATGAGCTGGCCACCTGGGTGAAGGACCGCGACGGCTCGCCGTTTTTCATGCCGCCCGACGCGGCCGTCCAAGGGGCATTCGGCCCGATCGCGGGCTACGTCGTGAACACCTACCCGCAGCACAACGCGAGCGAATTCCTCAAGGGCGCCGACCCCTGGCTGATCGCCCGAGCGCAGACGCACGGGATGATCGTCGCGACCGGCGAGCAGTTGGTGGACCCGACATCAACTAAGCCAAAGATCCCAAATGTGTGCAAGCAATTCGGCGTCGAGTACATGGGCCCATACGAGATGCTGCGGCAGCTAGGGGCGAAGTTCGATATGTGAAGGTCGCGCTGGCGGCGGTCGTCAGGCGACGCTGAAGGTATAGCGCTGCACGCGGACGATGCCGGCGTGCGTCACCATCATCGGCACAGTCGATCCTTTCATGATCACCGCATTTGGTGATGGCCGTGGGGAAGCAGCCGCTGTCCGTCAGGCTCAGCAGTGAGCTTGTAGCCGAGCTCGCTCGGGAGCGTCGAGCTCGGCAACACCTCAAGTGCTACCGCTCGCTCACCTGGCACACTCGTCAACCGGGCCCCCTTATCCATGACCATCTTGTTGAGCGCGTCGAACAGCTCCTTGCGGCTCCTGATCTCGAACTGCTCGCCGGGGACATGCCTGGCCGACGACGTGCTCATGGGATGATGACCTCGGCATCGTTTACGAGCGCGATGACGGCGTCGCAATAGTCCTGCAGACCCTGCCGGATGCTCGCCGGGTCGCGGTTCGGCCCGGCGCGCTGCCATGAGCGGAGCCGGACAACGACCAAAGCATGAAGATATTTGATCTCGGCGAGGGGCGCGGTCGATAGGCGGGTATGGGCATCAGTGCGAAGTAAAGTGGGCGCTGCCGGCGGCCTTCTCACCGCGCTGGCGTCGGACGACGTCAACGATGTCGGTCAGGGTCATGGTCCCGATCTCGATGGGCTGGGAACCTGACGAGCGAAAGGGAGCGCGGGACTGCGCTCCCCATGGGATGAGGCTAAGAGGCTGCAGCGACACCTTGCCCGACGACGCGCTCAGGATCGTTGCTCCTGGCCCTGACAAGGAAAACAAACTGGCTCCGGCCATAACCAATACGAGATAGCTCTGCGTCTCAATGCCGCGTCCGGAACGTTCATCGGTGCCGCCGCTTGCGCTTCATTTTAAGCGGACGGCGTTTTCTTGTGGCGTTCCTCGATCTTGCGGCGTTTCGCCGGTGCCAGCAGGCAAGAGTACGGCCCCAGCGGGGGCTGAAGGCTGGAGCCTCCATTGCCGTTGTGGTCTGCTGGCACATCGCATGCCGACAGCTGCGCTACTACTGCGCAGCTCGATCGGCCCGGACCGTAGCGCTGTGCGATCCGGACCGATCCGCGTCGTGCGCGCGGATCTAGCTGCAGCTTAGCGGCAACGGCTGCCCGGGATCCAGCTCATACCAATCGTAGCAATCCGGATAGACGCCGTAGGATCCATATCCGGGGCGGTAGCGGTCATAGCGGTGAAACGCGTGCTGGCGGAGGCCGCCAGTTGCGGCATGGCCCTCGAAGCCGAGATGCTCGCCGCCGAACCGGGCATCGCCACCGAATCCGCCCTCATGCCCCATGCCGCCGAAATGCGCGCCGCCGGCAAAGCCCGCATGTCCGCCGCCGAAGCCGCCGCCGCCGAAGCCGCTGTGGCCACCACCGCCGTGCGCGTTGGCCGCGCCGATGGCGAGCGTCGAGGCAAGCGCTGCTGTTGCCAGAATCATGATGGCTCGTTTCATGGGAAACTCCTCTTGTGTTGAGCCCGGTCGTCGCTGAAGCCCGCCTCCGCGTCGTGCGCGAGAGCCCGCCGATGGCTGAGCGAGTAATGCAACAGAGGTAGGAGCGCTGCGCGGGAGTCCAACTGAATTCGGCGTCAGAAATCAGGCATGCCGCGCGCGAAGGTGATTCCGCCGCGCGGTGGCGGCAAGCGCAAAGGGAGCGGGCTGAATGGATCAGCCCGCTCCCTGTCATGCGAGGTGCGGCGGCCGGCGGCGTCATCCGCACGGACGTGTTGGCGCGATTAGAAGCTCCCGGTGCCGGGCTCGCAAGGCACGTTGTTGCCGGTCCACGGCGCCGTGGCGAAGGCGCCGACGCGCGGCGCCGGAACGCAGCCACGTTCGCCCTGATAGACCGGCGCGCTCGTCGCGACCGTGTCGGCCTCCATCGCGGGCTGCCGCACGACGCGGTGATGCTCGCGCGCCATCACGGGTCCGCCGAGCATCGCGGCCGCAATCAGTCCCATCGACAACAGTTTGGACGTGGTCATTCGCTCTCTCCTTTGATGACATCAGGCCGACCAAGCCGGCTGCTCATCGAAGTGGGTGCGATCAGGCACGATTCAAATGCACGAATTGCTCACCGCAATTCAACGGCCCGTGAGCCGATGTAACGTCGCACCACGATCGTGCGAATCCATAACATCCGTTGTCACCTGGACGACCAAGGATGCGTCGAGCGCATATGTTCGATGCAGCGTAGTTCGAAGCGGAGCACTGAAGATGATCACGACATTGGCAACACGCATCGCCCGTGCACTGGCGCTGCTGGCGCGGCGCGCAACCCGCATCATGAACTGCAATTTAATGGCGCCCCATGCGCCGCGAGCCTATCTCGTACCGCAGCGAGTGGCCGGCAACGGGCGGCATCAAGGCCGCGCGTTCGACGCGCGCGGGCATCGAACATGACCCAGCGCGTCGCCGAGCCCACGCGCCCCTACCGCGCGCCGAGACGCCGCGCGGAACGTGGAGCGAGGATCATGAACCGGATTCTCCTGATCGAGGACGACGCCGAGACCGCCGAGGCGATCGTCGCGGAGCTTGCCGATCGCGGGTTCGAGGTGCATTGGGCCGCCGACGGCGTCGACGGCCTCGACCGCGCGCGCGCGTCGAGCCCCGATGCCATGATCGTCGATCGCATGCTGCCGGGAATGGACGGGCTCACCGTCATCGAGGCGCTGCGCAACGACCAGGTCAGGACGCCCGTCCTGGTCCTGAGCGCGCTCGGCGCGGTGGACGACCGCGTGCGGGGATTGCGCATGGGCGGAGATGATTACCTGACAAAGCCGTTCGCGATCATCGAGCTGGTCGCGCGGATCGAGGCGTTGCTGCGCCGTCCGATCGACAGCCGCGAAACCATCCTGCATGTCGGACCGCTCGAGCTCGATCTGATCGAGCGGACCGCGCGACGCGGCGAACGCCGGCTCGAGCTGCTGCCGCGGGAATTCCGCCTGCTCGAATACATGATGCGCCGGAACGACCAGGTGCTGACGCGTGCGATGCTGCTGGAGGAGGTCTGGAACTACAAGTTCGTTCCGGCGACCACGAACCTGATCGACGTGCATATGGGCCGGCTTCGTCACAAGGTCGACGGCCCCGGAGAGGTGACGCTCATCCACAACGTCCGAGGCTCCGGCTTCGTCCTGCGTTCACGGCAATAGGGACCGGCGATGCGTCAGATCCAGCTGATCCGCTCCAGCACGTTCCTCTGGGCCCTGGCCATGGCGGCCGGCTTCGCGCTGTTCGTGGTCGGCCTGTTCGCATTCATCTACTGGGAGCTCGATGACTACCTGATCGCGCGCTCCGATCGCATGATCACCACCCAGATCAACTTCATCGCAGACCTGTCGCCGGCCCACCGCATCAGCGCGATCGCGGATCATCTCGATCAGGATTCCAGGGGCGTGCAATATGCTGGACTGTTCGATGCCGCGGGCACCCGCCTGGCCGGCAACATCGACCGCGTGCCGCGCGAGCTCGGGCTCGACGGCGCGGTGCAGGGCGTGCGACTCGATCTCATCAAGCAGCCGGCGCTGCACGATCCCGTCGTCAGGGTGGTCGGCAAGCGCCTCGATGGCGGCGATGTCCTGTTGGTCGGACGGAATGTCGACGAGACGCGCGAGATCTCGACTGTGGTGGGGCAGGCGCTGGCCCTGGGCCTGCTGCCGGCCTTCAGCCTCTGCCTGCTGGCCGGTGCCTGGCTCAGCGTCCGCGCCCAGAGGCGCGTGGAGGAGGTGAACCAGCGGGTCCAGCGCATCGTGGCCGGCGAGCTGCGCGAGCGGCTCCCGCAGGACGGGACGGACGATCCGTTCGCGCGGCTGGCCGGGATCGTCAACGGCATGCTCGACGAGATGGAGACGATGATCAACGCGCTCGCCGGCGTCGGCAACGACATCGCCCATGATCTCAGGACGCCGCTCACGCGCGTCCGCCTGGCGCTGGAGCGCGGGCGCGCGCATGCGGCTACGCTGGAGGAGCTGCAGGAGATTACCGACAAGGCCATCGCCGGCATCGACCAGTCGCTCGCGATCGTCACCGCCCTGCTGCGCCTGACCGAGATCGAGAACAACCGCCGCATGGCGGGCTTTGGCGAGGTCGCGCTCGACGAGATCCTGCGCGAGGTGTGCGACGTCTACGAACCCATCGCCGAGGACAAGCGCGTGGGG
This sequence comes from Bradyrhizobium sp. URHA0013, assembly GCF_000518345.1. NCBI lineage: Bacteria > Pseudomonadati > Pseudomonadota > Alphaproteobacteria > Hyphomicrobiales > Nitrobacteraceae > Bradyrhizobium > Bradyrhizobium sp. URHA0013. Next base: position 21,266 of record NZ_JADK01000017.1, read on the forward strand.
CTCAGTGTGGTCATCGAGCGCGATGTGCTTGTGTGGGGCGACCGCGACCTGCTGTTCGAGGCGGTCGCCAATCTCGTCGACAATGCCGTCAAGTTCACGCCGTCAGGCGGGCGGGTGGAGCTCGCCCTGGAAGCGGACGACGACACGGCGCTCGTATGCGTCAGCGATACCGGTCCCGGCATCAGCGAGCAGGAACGCGAAGCGGTGCTGCGGCGGTTCTACCGCTCGGACAAGATGCGCAACACGCCGGGCGTCGGCCTCGGACTGAGCCTGGTCGCCGCCATCGTCAAGCTGCACGGCTTTCGGCTGATCGTCGGTCCGGCCCCCGGAGGGCGGATCGAGATCCTGGCCTGGACCGGACGGACGGGCAAGGCCGCCAGGCGCCGGTCGCGGACATTGCTGCACGCAAACGCAGACCAGATGGGGTGAGCCACATGGTGCGCGATGCCTTCGAGATCGATCAGCCGGCCTGGAGCGTGGGAGTGACAGATGCAGACTAGCCACGAAGTTACGAGAAGCAATCCTCCTGCCACGACGGTCGCACCGGTGCCGTTCCTCAGCGCGTATTCCGCGGCCATCGGACGCTACGACTTCCTCGAGCCCGGCCAGGAGCAGCAGCTTGCACGCCGCTGGCAGCAGACGAGGGACCGACGAGCGGCAGACGCGCTCGTCACCAGCCATCTCCGGCTCGCGGCCAGGCTGGCGCGAGGCTACAAGGGATACGGCCTTCCGATGGTCGATCTGATTGCCGAGGCGAATCTGGGCCTCGTGATCGCAGCGTCACGCTTCGAACCCGACCGCGGCGCGCGCTTCTCCACCTATGCGGTCTGGTGGATCAGGGCCGCCATTCACGAGTACATCCTGCGGTCCTGGTCCCTCGTCAAGATCGGGACGACGGCCGCGCAGAAAAAGCTGTTTTTCAAGCTCCGCGGCGAGATCAGGAAAGCCACCGGCAGCGCGATGTCGGGGCTCACGCCTGACGTTGCCGAACTGATCGCGGGGAAGCTCGAGGTCACCGCGCGCGAGGTGATCGAGATGGACGCGCGGCTGCATGGCGACATGTCGCTGAATGTGCGCGTCGGTGGCGAGGACAGCGGAACGGAGCTGGAAGCCTTGCTGGTCGACGGGGCGGTCGACGCCGAGACGGTGCTGGTCGATCACGAGCAGACCGAGCGGCGTGCCAGCGCCTTGCGTGTTGCGCTCGGTGGGCTTGCTGCGCGGGAACGTCGCGTCTTCGAAGCGCGGCGGCTGACCGAATGCCCCGTCACGCTCGATCGGCTGGCCCACGAATTGTCCATATCCAGCGAACGTGTCAGGCAGATCGAGATGCGCGCCTTTGCCAAGGTCAAGCGGGCCGTGATGCTCGCCGCGCAGGATGCGCCACGGGGCACCGCATGCAGCGTCTGAATTCGTTTTCATTTGAACGCAAGTCCGGCCGCTCTCATCTGTCCGACGATCCCGCGTAACCCGCTCCAGGCAGACCACCATGGGAATTGTTCGCTTCGCGCTACGGCTTCCGCACACATTCTATGTGCTTGCCGCGCTGATCCTGTTCCTTGGCGGCATCGCGATCCGGTCGATGCCGACAGATATTTTCCCGGAGATCCGGATCCCCGTGGTCACGGTGATCTGGAGCTACACCGGCCTCTCCACGCCAGAGATGGAGCAGCGCGTCAGCACCTACAGCCAGTATTCGATCAGCGCCAATGTCAGCGGCATCAAGAATGTCGAAGCGCAGACCCTCAACGGCCTGTCGATTCAGAAGATCTACTTCCAGCCGGACGTCAATCTCGATCTCGCGATCTCGCAGATCGTCTCGGGGACCAACGCCATCCGGGCCCTGATGCCGCCGGGAATCCAGCCGCCTATCATCGTGCAGTTCAATGCCTCGAGCGTGCCGGTGCTCCAGCTTAGTCTCCAGTCAAACAGCCTGAACGAGCAGCAGCTTTACGATTTCGGCATCTACCGGGTCCGCCAGCAACTGGCTCCCGTTCCCGGCGTGACCCTGCCCACGCCTGCCGGCGGCAAATACCGTCAGATCATGGTCGACATCGATCCGAACAAGCTCCTGTCGCGCGGATTGACGCCGCTCGACATCGTCAATGCGGTCAACACCCAGAACCTGACCCTGCCGACCGGTACGACCAAGATCGGCGACACCCAGTACACCGTTCGCACCAATGCGACGCCGGCCACGATCCAGGATCTCAACATGATCCCGGTCAAGTTCGCGAACGGGGCCACGATCTTCCTGAAGGACGTCGCCCAGGTCCGCGACGGCGCCCAGGTCCAGCAGAACATCGTGCGCGAGGACGGCCACCGCGCCGTCCTGCTCAGCGTCATCAAGAACGGAAATGCCTCCACGCTCGCCGTCGTCAACGGCGTGAAGGCGGCTTTGACCTCGATACGCGCATCGGCTCCAGCGGGGCTGAAGATCAACGAGCTGTTCGACCAGTCAATATTTGTGACCCATTCGGTCAATGGCGTGCTGCGCGAAGGTGCGATCGCGGCCGGCCTCACAGCGCTGATGATCCTGGTGTTTCTGGGGTCATGGCGATCGACGCTGGTCGTCCTGATCTCGATCCCGCTGGCGATGCTGTCCTCGCTGATCGTCCTGTATTTCCTCGGCGAGACCCTCAACACGATGACGCTCGGCGGGCTTGCCCTCGCGGTCGGCATCCTTGTCGACGATTCGACGGTGACGATCGAGAACACGCACCGGCTCTGGACCGAGGAAGGAATGCCGTTGTCGGAGGCGACCCTGCATGGAGCTGCCGAGATCGCGGTGCCGACGCTGGTCTCGACGCTCGCCATCAGTTGCGTGTTCACGTCGGTCGTGTTCCTGGAAGGTCCGGCCAAATACCTCTTCACGCCGCTCGGCCTCGCAGTGGTGTTCGCGATGCTGGCGTCCTACGGGCTGTCGCGGACGCTCACGCCGATCACTATTGGCCTGCTGCTGAAGGGCGAGCGTCATCATGGCGGAAGCGAGCGCCCGTCGGGCATATTCGCGCGCGCCTCCGCTGCGTTCGAGCGCGGTTTTGAGCGCCTGCGCGATGGCTATTCCGATCTCCTGCTGAAGCTATTGCGGCATCGGGCCGTCGTGCCCGTCGTCGCCGTGCTGGTGCTGGCGCTCGGAGCCACCATGTTCGCCTATGTCGGCAGGGACTTCTATCCCCTGATCGACGGTGGTCAGATCCAGCTTCATGTTCGCGCGCCAGCGGGCACGCGGATCGAGCGCACGGAAGCGATCTTCCAGGCGGTCGAGGACAAGATCCGCGAAGTCATTCCGGAACGCGACCGGGCGTTGATCGTCGACAATATCGGTCTCCCGGCGCGGGCCTACAATCTCGCATTCACCGACGGGTCAACGATCGGGGTGAATGACGGCACCATTCTGGTGTCGCTGAAGGATGGGCACAAGCCGACGGCGGATTACGTCAGGAAGCTGCGGCAGGTGCTGCCAGCTGCCTTCCCGGAGGACACCTTCTATTTCCAGGCGGCCGACATCGTCACGCAGATCCTGAACTTCGGCCTTCCGGCGCAGATCGATGTCCGCACGGTCGGTTACGGCAGCAACAATCTGGCCGTGGCCAAGGAGCTGCAGAAGAGCCTCGCGGCGATCCCCGGCGTGGTCGATGCGCATTTGCAGCAGGAGGTCGATGCTCCCGCGTTCTACGCCGACATCGATCGCACCCGCGCCGCGCAACTGGGTCTCAATGCGAGCACGGTGGCGACCAACATCAATGTCAGCCTCAGCTCGTCCGCGCAGGTCTCGCCGAATTTCTGGACCGACCCGACGTCAGGCATCCCCTATTACCTGGCGGTGCAGACACCCGAATACAGGGCCGATTCACTGAACGCCCTGGGCAATACGCCGGTGTCGGCCTCGGCCGCCGCAAGCGGCCAGACGGTGCCCGGCTTGCTCAGCAATGTCGCGACTTTCAAGCGGGGGACCGTTCCCACCAATTCGAACCAGGCCAACGTCCAGCCGGTGTTCGACGTCTATGCGAGCGTCCAGGGCCGCGATCTCGGCAGCGTAGCGGCCGATATCGAGAAGGTGACGTCAACCCTGCAGAAGCAGCTCCAGCCAGGCAATTCGATCCAGGTCCTCGGACAGATCCAGAGCATGCATCAGTCGTTCCGCGATCTCGGGATCGGACTGCTGTTCGCCGCCATCCTGGTCTACCTGCTGATGGTCGTGAACTACCAGAATTTTGGCGATCCCTTCGTCGTCATCATGGCGCTGCCGGCGACATTCTGCGGCATCGTGACGATGCTGTTCATCACCGGCACCACGCTGAACGTGCCCTCGTTGATGGGAGCCATCATGGCGATCGGCGTTGCCTCGGCGAATTCGATCCTGCTCGTGACGTTCGCGCGTGACGAGCAGTTGAAGGGACATTCCGCTTTCCAGGCAGCGCTGAGCGCGGGCCGAACGCGGATCCGGCCCGTTCTGATGACCGCGGCCGCGATGATCGTGGGCATGATCCCGATGGCGATCGGCGGGCCGGGCGAGGAGCAGAATGCGGCGCTCGCGCGGGCAGTCATCGGCGGTCTGCTGTTTGCAACCCCGACCACCTTGCTGATCGTGCCTTATCTTTTCGCCATGCTGCGTAAGGGCAACGACGGCAAACCTCGCCACGGCGTATTCGAGGAGCAACCGGAATGAGCGACGTTCGCGCAAGGACCGATGACGACGGGGCGAGAGATCGACCCGGGGCGGAGAACCTCCGAGTCGTGGAGCTGCCGGGCAAGGGTGCACGATCCGGACGCCGTTACGGTGGCGCGCTGCTCGGCGGAGGCGTGCTCCTGCTGCTTGCGGGCGGTCTTGGCATCGGCGGCTGGCGGCACTATGAGGGCGCGCGTGACGTGGCCGCCGTGGCGGAGCAGGTTCGGACCAACGTTCCGGAAGTTCGGGTGGCGACGGTCAAACCCAGCGGCGACATCATGAAGGTCAGCCTGCCGGCGACGACGACTGCGTTCGAGGCGGCCAATATCTTCGCGCGGACCAGCGGCTACATCGAGAAGCGCCACGTCGATATCGGCGATCGGGTCAAGAAAGGTGATCTCCTCGCGGAAATCACCGCTCCTGAGCTGGATCAGCAGATCGCGCAGGCGCAGGCGACCCTCGCCCAGAACCAGGCCGCCCTTCAGCAGGCGCAGGCGAGCCGGGAGCTGGCCGACGTCACCAACTCGCGGGACAGCAATCTCGTCAAGCAAGGCTGGTTGACGGCACAGCAGGGCGACAACGACCGTCTAACCCTGCGCGCGCAGCAGGGGGCGGTGGGCGTCGCCCAGTCGAACATCGCGGCACAGGAGGCGCAGATTCGCGTTCTCCAGCAGGAGAAGTCCTACCAGCGCGTGGTGGCCCCGTTCGACGGTGTGGTCACGCAGCGGAATGTGGACAATGGCAGCCTGGTGCAAGCCGGGTCTACCTTCATGTTCACGATGATGCATTCCAACGTGATCCGGACCCAGGTCTTCGTGCCGCAGGACGAGGCGTTTGGGGTTGCCCCGGGCGTCGATGCGGACATCCGCGTCCCCGAGATTCCGGGACGAACGTTTGCGGGCAAGGTCACGCGGATCGCGACCGCGCTGCAGCCTGGGAGCCGGACGCTGCTGACCGAGATCGACGTGCCAAATCCCGATGGCCTGCTCAGTCCCGGCATCTATTGCACGGTCGAATTATCGATCCCGCGCAGGACGCCATCGATGACGATCCCGTCCGACGCGCTCGTCTTCGATCAGAACGGCCTCCACGTCGCGGTTGTGCGGAACGGCATGGTCCATTTGCAGCAGGTCTCAATCTCCAGGGATTTCGGCACCATTGTGGAAGTGCGCGACGGCGTGCAGCCCGGCGATCAGGTCGTGCTCAATCCCGCGGTCACTCTGGCGGAAGGCAGCAAGGTCACCGTTCGCAAGCGTGAGACGAGCTAGGGACACGAAAGATGATACGGGTCGCGTTCGCAATGATGGTCGCTTTCCTGCTCGGTCTGTCGCCAGGCCAGGCACAGGTCACAACGACCGGCACCACGGCAATGGATCTGCCGACGGTGCCGGGCGCCATCGTGATCTCGCCGCTCAACAGTCCGGGGCCGTTTTCCGCAACGACCGTGCCGGGTGCTCCGGATACGACGCTGGCCCCGGTCCCGCTTGCGTCGGATCCGACGACACCGGGAACCGTAGTCGTCTGCGCGCCACTCTCGTCATCGCCAACGCCGATGCCGGCGACCCCGACCGTATCGCCCACGGGCCTTTCGCCTCCGGGCATCGCGGCGCCGATCCTGCCGGTCACGGGACAGAGCGGTAGCTCCATCGGGACGATCTCCGCGGCCGCTCCGACGGGAACAGCTGCGACAGTGGCCTGCAGCTCAACGCCGGGAGGGCAGGTGACGAGCGCTGCGTCTCTGCCGCTTTCGATTCCGCAGGTGCTTGCGAGTTCCGCGCCCGGCACGATCGTGGCGGACACCAACGGCGCCGGCGGCGCGGGCATCGACCCGAATGCCGCCGTCGTGCCCAGCCCGAACAGCTCGGCTTGCGCGGAAGGAGTCTCGATGGCTCTGGAGCAACCCGCGACGGTGTTGCCGGCCAACGCCTCAGGCGCAGCGCCGACGCCGGGTGTGTCGCCGATCCTGCCGCCGGGATGCTGATGTAGACTTGCAGGCTTCCATGTGATCGCATCACACCGCGTTTGCCGGTTCATATAGCCGGACGGAGCTTGCGGACTTCGGCATCCGGTGGAAGCATCGTTCCGCCATCCCGATATCTCCAGTCCACCCTGACGGCCTTGCTGCCACTGAACGGTGTGTCGAAGCCGACATTGCCAAAGCCATCGGCCATCGCTTCGGTCTCGACGCTTCCGAGCTGTTCGATCGGAGCCACGATGGAGCTGATCATGGCGTGACCGACCACGGAGCCCATTGTGGGAGCCTCGCCGTAGCGCGCGGAATAGGCTGACGCGAACAAGCTATTCGCCTGTTCCAGGATCTCGGTCACGGGATAGGGATAGCCGGTCACGATCCATTCTGTCGGCGCATCCGAGCGAATGGAGATATTCCGGTTCGCCTGTTGTGAACGACACGACGTGTCCCCCTTGAACAAGCCGCGAACATTGCTTTGCTGGACAAGTTTCGTGAAATCGGGCCCGCTGCGCGGGGGTGTCCACGACAATGCCGGCGTCGGTGGCACCGAACGGCGACGGCTGACTGCCAATAAGCCCGCCGTCGGGCCGACGTTGGCTGAGATGCTGCACGAACCGCGTTACGGCAGACTGTCCGTACTTGTCGTTGGGAGTTCGCTCATCGTCCCGCCTTGAGCTGTGCTGCCTCCGGCACCAGCATTCGCCGCCCCGGCATCTCAACAGGCCATCTCTGCCGATGAGGACCGCTTATTCTAGAAGTTGACACCCGACCTCGTCGCATCCAATGCACAAATTCGTGACGCCAATCGGAGAATGTCGAGGAGACGCGAGGGGAGGAGAGGTGGGGCGGGGCATTCATGCTCCAACCGTTTGGAACTGGGCACGCGCCTCAAGTGATGAGAGATAGGCGAGACCTGCTCACCCGCTTCAGGATCGCCGGGCCGACTTTGCTGGCGCAAAGATGCTTCTGACACCGGCACCGCTGGCACAGACGCCGGCGTTCAAGCAGCGCTTGTCTAAGGATCATGAAGACTTCGCTGTGGCCTTCGTTAAGGATATGGAAGGGCCGCTTCTGACCGCGGCGGGGTCGACCTCGAGCTGGCGTGCAAGCTCGAGATGTTCGGTCGCGCTCATCATCGGCATCGCTGCGTTGCCTCCCGCGCGCCATTTTGCGGCGGTCGACCTTTGGCGACGGGTGTGCAATGGCGCAATCTTCGCTTCGCATTGCACTCCCTCGCGTGCGCCGACGCTAACCGCTTGGCGTCAGATGGAGATAGGTCCGATCGAACCCTGCCAACTCCTTCAAGCGTTCCTCCTCGAGCAGGTTGAAGCCGGATCTGTCCGTTTCGACCAACCGTTCCCCGCGCAGAGCTTGGAGGGTACGGTTCGTATGGACCACTGAAAGTCCCAAACAATCGCCGAGGTCGATTTGAGTGATGGGCAAGTTAAACGCTCCCCCGCGAGTGCGCCCGATTGCTTCAAGCCGCTCGTGCACTTCGATCAACAGGTGAGCCATTCTCGGCAGCGCGGCTCGCCGCCCAACATTCACGATCCATTCTCGGAAGATAGAACCATCGATGAGCGTCTCTCGCCACAAGGCCGCGGCCAGGTGCGGGTGTCGCGCCGTCACCTCGGTCAGCTCGGCATGCGAAATGAATCCAAGCGTGCAAGGCGAAAGGCTGACCAAATCATGGTCCATGATCCCGAGGTGAAGGCTTTGAAGGTCAGGTATGTCGCCTGGAATATGCAAGGACAGGACCTGTCGCTCTCCTTCGGCGGTCGTTTTCGATCGTGAGGCAAACCCCTCAACGATCAGGCAGCACTCGCCTGGACGAGCGCCATCCGCGACGATAATTTCACGGGCCCCGAGATGCCGCTCACGAATCCGCAGGCTCTGAATGGCGCGGATGTCCTCGCCATCCAGATGGTTCGACACAGCGAGTTTGGTGATGAGCGCTGACGCGAGATTTGCCGGCATCGGATCATCCTCATGAGACCCGAATGATGGCGTACCCACTCCGGCCTGCTAGGCGGGAGTCGCTTGAACTCTCAGCGCCGGCGCCCAATGGTATCTGCCGGGGATAGAAAATAACTTAGCAGGAATGAAACAGGTCCTGTGAGTCCCAAACGGCCGTTGTGATCAGTTAAGCGCGAACGTATTGATCCACGTTAAGAAAGCGGCGCAGAATTGCATCGGGTCGCTAAGGCCGACTGCCGCTCAACGAGCCAAGGTTAGGTCGATCTCAAGCGAAGCACTATTCGGAGCAAAGGCCCCGAGGAATCTCGAGCCTCGATTGATAAGATACGGACGACAGAACCGGGCAACACGTCCTTTGCGAAATCCGCCATGGCCTCCGAGGCAGCCAGCTTCACCTGTTCGAAAGTGGCTAACTCCACGCCTATGTCGTCGTCGTTGTCGCGAGTGTCGAAGTAGTAGCGAGTCATGTTTCAAGCCCAACCGGGACTACCGTTCCGAAGCAGTACCGACGAATGTCCAGAAGCCAAGTTCGAATTTCGCGCAAACTCAGGAACGTTCAGCTGCCGCAAGTCACTGATGCCAATCGCGCTGCCAACATTGTTCAGACCGAGACCCTATAGGACATTCGAAGCAGGCCTCCTTCGCTTTGGGCAGACCGACACCTACTCCGTGGCTGTCAATGTCAGGTTGAAGTAGGTCCGGCCGGTGTTTGGCACTTGGCTGTCGTTGACGACTATCTGCCAAGGCTCCCCTCGCCAAAGATCGTCCCCTATGTAGTCCTTCAGTACCGCACCAGCCAACCTGATCGCCTCCGACTTGGCTGCGGCGGTGTCGGGAAGCTCTAAGCCGTCAGTATCGGTCAGAGCAGTTCCGTCGACGATATGAAAGTGAAATCGGGGCACAGAGCTCACTCCCTTGGGCGGGAGCGCTGTAGCGTCTCTCAGTCAGAGGCGGCCGCGGAAGTCCCCTTGATAGACACTAACTAACGTGGAGGCGCTGCCGTTCCTACCGATAAACCTAGGCGCTCCATATAACGCCGGTCGCGAGCCGCCGATCCCGCTCGAGTGGTGTGACTTCCGCTTTGGCAGGCGCCGACGTTCACGGGCACAGACCCTTAGCCGCGGTAGTCGGCGGGCTGTCGTAGTCGCGTCGCCACCAAGTGAACCTGATCGACGCATCTTTGCACCGGCCCGGATAGTCTCGCGTGATCCAGGGCTCATCGGCGGAGCGAAGGTCCTCGATCTTCGACCAACGGAGGCAGATCCAGTTGGCTTGGACTGGACGCTTCGTGCTTGAGCTTGCCTCCACAACGAGCGCGAATGCGCGCTCGTCCCCGGCGGCGTGGCCCAGGATATATGGGCAGACGGTCCGGCGCTTGCCGCCATGGCTCACGTGAACCGGCCGGCGTTCAAGGATCGCTTGTCTGAGCGCCATGAAGACCTGGCTGTGCCCTTCGCTCAAAATCCCGTGCGGTCGCTTGCGACCGCGGCGGGGTCGGTAGCGGCGAAGTCCGGGTTGAAGGTCGCTGCTTGGGTGATCCCGATGCGCTCCATCAGCGCAAAACTCGTGCGGTCAACAAACGAAAAACCCTCCTCGGGAGAGCTCGCCTGTATCTGCGCAGCCGCGTCCGGATCGGCGCGGACAATGGGTTCGATCCGAACTCCACCGTCGCGCAGCCGCTCCCAGAAGATCTCCGCAACGTTGCTGCCGAATTGGGCTTTTAGAAGCTGCCACGTTTCACCCAGCACCAGATCCGTCGTGAGATGCTGGTCGATGCTGCGAAGGATAGACTTGGCGCGCTCATTCTGAGCATCCCGCTTGGCGGCGGCGGCGAACCAGATGGAGGTGTCAACGAACGCACTCATGCGCGTCACTCCTGAACCGGGTACTCCCAAATCTTACCCGTCGGATCGTTCTGCTCAACCCACTTTTCCGCACACGCTTGCGAGGCAAAGAGCCTGACCCAATCGACGTCCCCGACGTCTCGGGAGCCCGGGTCCGGCGAGTAGAGCCAGACCGATCCTTCGGCTGGACCGCCGTCCACTTCGTATTCCCAAGCAACGCCTTCGGGATCGTGGTCCTGGAGCCAGGCGTCTACGGCACGCCCAGATGCAAATACCTTCACCCATTCGGGATCGCCCATCGTGCGCGACTCGCCGTCCTTGTAGTCGTCGAGGTAGAGCCATACGGTTCTGCCCTCGCGGCGAGCCTCGTCATGGCGGAGAACCGCCTCGTTCACCCGCTGCCGGTCCGAGCGATCGGCTTCAGGCAGCGACGTCACCGCGGCATAGAGTTCGGCCGGAATGCTGCGGCTGTCGCCCAGAGGCTTGCAGCGCCATTCCACCCATTTATCGAATGCGTCCGACATATCGCTCACCTCCTTGGTTTGGCGCGGAACGGACTGTCCATGGTGAAGGCGTCCGGCGCGATCCCGCTCTCGATGCGCTTCCAGGTCACGGGCGCTGCGATCGGAAATCCATCGCGTGCTCGTGGGGAATAGGTACCGATCGCGGTGGTGCCGCGGCCATTGCGCAGATAATCGAGGAAGATGCGATCGCGGCGCTTTGCCTGGGCGGACAGGAGGTAGCGGTCCGGATGGCGCGCAGCGAGGGCGGACACCAGCTGATGCGCCACTCGATGCGCCTTGTCGTGCAGCATCGGCTGATCCAGTGGCGCCATGAGATGAATACCTTTGCCGCCGGTGAGCTTGGGCCAGGTCTCGAAACCCTGTCGTTTCATCAGCGTGCGCAGTTCGAGCGCGGTCTCCACGACGCCATCCCAGTCGACGCCCTCTCCGGGATCGAGGTCGATCACGATGCGATCGGCATGCTCGAAGTCCTCGACGGTCGCATTCCACGGGTGCAGCTCGACGGCGCCGATCTCGACGAGGCCAAGGAAACCATCCAGGCTGTCGACCCACAGGCGCGTTCCCTGGCCGCCCTCGCGCTTCTGGATAACGAGCTGGTGCACCGCAGCCGGAATGTCCTTCGGCAGCGGTCCCTTGTGATAGAAGGTCGTGCCGTGCACGTGACGAACGAGCTTCAGCGGACGATGGCCGAGGTGCGGCAGCGCCTTCTTCCAGACCCGCGTCCAATACTCTGTGAGTTCTTCTTTCGATGGAGCAACGGCTTCGGGCAGAAGCTGCAGGATGTTCGCTCGGGGGACGCCCAGCTTCGGCCGGCCGGCGACGGACGGCACCAGCCGTGGCGCCTTGACCTTGCGCACCGTAAGATCATCGCGAAAGCCCTTGAACACGGCTTCGCGCAGCAGGCCATCATCGGTCAGCGCGCCGTATTGCACCTCGATTGCAAGGGTCGGCTCCACTGAAGTCGCCTTCGGCTTTTTGACCGCCGCATCGAGCGGAGAAGTCTTGCGGATCAACGGATCAAGCCGCTCGCGCAATTCGCGTGCGGTCGTCTCCGTGTAACCGGTACGCACCTTCCCGGCGTAGAGCAGCTTGCCGTTCTGGCGTCGGCCGACGTAGAGCGAGGCGACCTTGCGCGGGCGCGCCCCAAGCTTCTCCACGAAGGCGACGATTGGGGAGGTCTCGCTCTTCTTGCACTTGAGCTTGATCCAGCTCTCCTGCCGACCTGAGCGGTACGGTTGGCCCAGCCGTTTGGCGACCAGACCTTCGAGGCCCAGTTTGCACCCCTTGTCGAAGATCACGTTGCCATCGGCCGCAAGCGCCTCGACATAGATGAAGGTCACTGGCGCGTCCTTCAGAAGGCGCTGCAGCAGGCGCTTGCGATCCTCATACGCGACGCCGCGCAAGTCATAGCCGTCGAGGTAGAGAAGGTCGAAGGCGTGGTAGCGCACACGCTCGCTGCGCTTGGGGCCGAGCTCCCGCCTGAGCTGCTGGAAGTCCGGCAGGCCGCCACTGCCGTACACCACGGCCTCACCGTCGATGATCGCACTATTTGCCCTGAGTAGGTCGGCGCTCGCGGCGATCGATGAGAATTGTTCGGTCCAGTCAAGGCCGGTGCGCGAATAGACCTTGGCGTCACCATCTCGCAGATGCAGCTGGGCGCGGTAGCCGTCCGCCTTAATTTCGTAGACCCAGTCTTCGCCGCGCGGCGGCCTCTCGCGCAACGTGGGATCACACGGCTCGATGTAACCAGGAATAGCAGCTTTGATGGCGCCGTGAACACGCGAAACTCCGAAACGGGACTGACGCAACGCCACGGCACACATGCCGATTCAACGCGGTCGCGCTGATTCGTTCCGTTCCGCAGAAGTCTACATCTGCGCCGGAGCGAGCTTCCGGGGCAGGCTCGTCATGCATCCTAATGCGAGCGCTGCTTGATAGCAGCGCCAAGCCCAGATGGAGCGTTCTCCGAACTTTGCCTTCCACAAGCAGCCGGCGGGACCTCGGAACTGTCCACTTGCCGTCTGCGTCCTGCTGGGGGTGAGCGGAAGGTCTCGCACTGGTTAAGCATGACAAGTCGGATCCAGAGGCCTTCCTTCACGCCTTTTTCTCTAGATTGCAATGCTTGCCCCGAACGGCCGTCATGGGTCGTTCGGCGCTCAGATCCCTGCTGCGCTACTGATGTTCGCGCAGCTGCCGCTCCAGCTCTATTGCTCGATCTGCGTTATAAGCGCGCTTCAGCAAGGACTTGCGTTCCTCTCCCGGAGGTTTCTGATCCGCCTGCTCTCGCAGAGTCATGGCGAACTTCGCCAGCCGAATTTCGAGAGAAACTGTTTGCTTGAACCGTCGCCTGCGTTTGATCAACATTGACACTCCCTTCCGTTGCTCGGCGGTTGTATCTCCGGCGGAATGGAAGCTGCAGGATCATAAGCTAATTGCGCCTGCGATTTATTTTCGGTCGGCCGTTGCAAATGTTATGGCGGGCGTGTCACCGGGCCCCAGAATCTCGCGCCGTCAGTATTGGCGTGTGCTGGCGCGTTCCGCCCATCTGTCGGTATGAGAGGCCCAGAGAAAAGCGACAAGCCACCAAGTAGCCGCGCAAGGCAGTGGCCGGAGAGAGGTGTGCTGATGCCGATCCAAGGAAAACATAAACGGGACGAAGAAGCCGACTTGCAACCGTCGGCGGGATTCGCTGTCCACCTTCGGGCGGACGCAAAAGCCTTTGCTTTGCGCTCTCTACTCGCAGATGGACAGCGCGCGTGCAAGCGCACGCGTGTCGACCGGCTTGTCAAACCGAGGGGCGTCAGCATATGCGCTCGGTACTAGCCACTGGTCATAGCCGGTGGCGAAGATGAACGGCACTCCTCGCGCGCGCAGATCGTCGGCTACAGGGAAAACCTTCTCGACACCGAGATTCACGTCGAGGATGGCAAGATCGAGCGCCGACTCTCCTGCGACAAGCGCCAAGGCATCTGCCACGGAGGCTGCGGACCGATCACCGTCGCGCCGAGATCCTCGAGAGCCCTCGCAAGGTCGACAGCGATCATGTATTCGTCCTCGACCACCAGAACGTGTCGTCCTTCCAGCACACTTTTCGCTGCATCAGCCATCCACAGCCCCATGGCTCTCAATCTCGGTTGCGATCCGGCAGCGCACGCCGTTGGGACCAAATTCCAGACAGGTCTTGGCATTAAGCTGGTAGGGGAGCGCGCGCTCAATCAGCTCGCTGCCGTAGCCCTTCCGAGCCGGACGGCCGCTTCCATCCGGCATCTGGAGGCCGCTCTCGCGCCAGTCAAGCACGGCTCGCCGCTTGGACCCGTTAGCTCCCTCCAGCCTCCACAGAATATCGAGCCTACCCGCCGGTTGCCTCAATGCCCCGTACTTGAGCGCATTGGTGGCGAGTTCATGGATCGCAAGCGCGAATGTTTGAGCTGAGCTGGGAGGCAGCATGGCCGGCGGACCGTCAATCGTGACCTTGCCCGGCTCTACACCACCGTCGCCGTGCGCCGTTAGCTCCAGCTCGATAAGCTCCCGCAGATCAATGGCGCCGTGGTCGACCCGCGCGAGCAGCCCCTGAACCCGGCTGAGAGCGCGCAATCGGCCCTCGAACTCGGTCGCCAATTGGTCTGTCGAGCCGCTGGTGCGGATCGTCTGGCGCGCGATCGACTGTACCACCGCAAGCAGGTTGCGGGTTCGGTGCTGGAGCTCCGCTAAGAGGACCTTTTGGCGTTCCTGGAGCCCTCGCATGTCGTGGACGTCTGTTGAGGTGCCGACCCAGTCGCTGTCCATGTCCTGAGCGAGGCCGAGCGGCTTCGCCCTTGTCTGATGCCAGCGGTACTCGCCGTCTTTCGCTTGTCGGATGCGGTGCTCGATGTAGTATTCGCCGGTTGTACGAGCCTGCGTCCATCCCGCGACGGTCACATTACGATCGTCGGGATGGACCGCATCGAGCCAACCGAAGCCGAGACTTTGCTCGAACGTCACTCCGGTGAACACGATCCATTGCGGGCTGCCCCAGTTGCGCTCGCCGGTGCCGCGCGTGCGGAACACGAGTTGGGGAATGTTGGTGGCCAGCAGACGAAAGAGCTCCTCGCTTTTGCGGAGCTGCTCCTCCGCATTCCGGCGCTTGGTCAGATCGCGCAGGATCTTGACGAAGCCGCTCCCGTCCGCAAGCGGCATGATGGCCCCCGATCCCCAGAAGCGCGAGCTATCCTTCCGTACGTGCCAGCGCTCGTCTTCCGCCCGCCCTCGGGCGCGGCCCTCCTCACGCTCTTTTTGAGGAGCCATGGCAGCGCGGTCCTCAGGCGTGAACACGATGTCGCCGTCGCGGCCGACGATCTCGTCGGCGGCGTAGCCCAACAGTCGCTCGGCCCCAACATTCCAGCTTGTGACGACGCCTTGTCGGTCTAAGGCCATGATGGCGAAGTCCGTTGCACTCTCCACCAGAAGGCGCAACATTTCGTCGCTGCTGGGTGCGCCTCGTTCGGGTCGGCTAACTGGATCGTCCGTCACTTGCTGCCTCCGCTTGGCCTGCAGGCCGGAAGGAGATCGAAGCCGGTCTGAAACGCCCTCGGAACTGCAATCGTGCCGCAGAACGGACGTTCCTACGCGCATGCCATTGGGCGTGAGTAGATGTCGTCTCTTTGGGCCTCCGGCTCCGCCAGTACGCTCTTCTCGGTCCGGGCTCAATTCAGCAGCCGCAGACTGCTGGCCCGAAGGTTGAGCACGATCGCTCGCCGATGCCGAACTGATCTAGGCATTCCTGCACGGCCGGGCGTCCGGCGTCCTCATGACGCCGGGAGGCCGCGAGCTGTGCCCGATGGCTGGGGCGGTCGAAAGGCATCGCTCGGTGATTCTCCGCCGCCCGGCTGCGGCAACCTCCTGTTATCGCCCGACGATTGGAGCGCCGGCGCTCAGAGGGTAATAGGAACGGGTGCGTCCTCTGCAACATTGCTGCTAATCAGACAATGGGAGACCTAAATGGCAACGCATATCGTGATGGACCACAGCGGCGATAGCCGTCATGACTTCAGTAATAGCGATGCAAGGGCGCTGGCAGATGCCGAGCGGCGCTTCGTGGAATTGACGGGCAAAGGCTTCACCGCGGCGGTCCGGACTGCCGAAGGCGACGTGAGCAGGATCTCCAGATTCGATCCCACCGTAGAAGAGACGTTATTTTTCCCGCGTCTTGTGGGTGGTTAGTCGGCTGGGCGAATGCATAACTCCCGTCGGGGCTTCGTCGATGATCCGCCGGGCCATAGCGCGCGTCTCCATGACCGAACCTCTGAACACGTCGGGGGTGTACGTGTCCCGACCTTCTCGACTTTCGACATTTTTGCTAAATCCGCTACGGCGCGACGGAGCCGCCCTGCGAGTCGATGTGGCATAACCTGAGGTGTCGGGATCCCACGCGTACCTCTTCCTGTTGCGGAGTGCTCTCGCGGACTGATCGCGATTGTCACTGCTTCATTTGGCACTTTTGACTGATCTCCAGTTACGGCGATGCTCTTTTTCTGCAAACCGGCTTTCGTATGCAACGTTCCGATCCGGGTGGTCGCCCATGATCCAACGCGGATGGTAGGCGAGCATCAACTTCATATTACGTGGCAGATCCACCATGGCTTCCCGAGCGCGCGTTCGAAAGCCGAGCAAAAGCACCCGCTCGCGAAAAGGGCGGATATCTGCATCACGTAGGGTAAGTGAGTCCCGGCCGTCGCCCGTCTATGGGGATTAACAAATGATGCGGCACTCTAGCAAACGTACATGCGTCCTCTGCGGCCAAATTATCAAAAGCTACTTTGTCCATTTCACCCACCGGTGATCGGCCGGTAACGGCCGGCTGGTCAGGAACGCCCGCCAACTCAAGTGGTTATTGCGGACCCCGATGAGTAATCAATTGCGGAGCTTGGAGAACACTGTGTGCGGCATCTGTGGTGAGATAAGGACACAAGGCGACGTTTCCATTTCTGGTCTCTCGAGTATGGCAGGCGCCATGCGCGCGAGAGGCCCCGACGCAGGGGGACTCTTTGCGCAATCAACGATCGGGTTTGGTCACCGTCGTCTCGGCATCCTCGACCTCACACCGTCCTCCCAACAGCCGATGGTAGACAACGAGCTTGGCCTGGGCCTCGTCTTCAACGGCTGCATCTACAATTATCGAGAGCTCAGATCCGAGCTGCGCACACTGGGCTATCGCTTCTTTTCCGACGGCGACACTGAGGTCATCCTGAAGGCCTACCATGCTTGGGGGCCGGACAGTGTCCGGAAATTCAGCGGGATGTTCGCTTTCGCGCTGTGGGAGCGCGACAGCGGCCGGGTCGTCCTGGTCCGGGACAGACTTGGTATCAAGCCGCTATATTATGCCGAAGGACCCGGCTTCTTCCGGTTTGCATCGACACTGCCCGCCTTGCTTGCTGCGGGAGACGTCAACACTTCGCTGGATCCCGTCGCGCTGCACCACTTCTTCAGCTTTCATGGAGCTGTTCCGCCGCCGCGGACCGTATTGCAGGGCGTGAAGAAGTTGGAGCCTGCGACCATTCTGACGATCGAGCCCTCTGGCGCCCGTACGGCTCGGCGCTATTGGAGCTTCACTGTCGGAGAGCAGCCGGACGAGCCCCTCGTCAAGCAGGAGTGGTCCGATGCTCTTGCCAGCACGTTATCTGCCGCTGTGGAGCGCCGTCTCGTGTCGGATGTTCCGGTGGGCGTTCTCCTGTCCGGCGGGCTCGACAGTTCACTTATCGTCGCTCTATTGGCCGAGTTGGGTCACCGGGAGATCCGGACCTTCTCGATCGGCTTTGATGGCGTCGGGAGCCATTCCGGCGATGAGTTCGAGTATTCCGACCTCATCGCGCGCCAGTTCGGGACAAAGCACGAGCAGATACGAATCGACGGGCTTGGCGCGCTGGATGCACTCCCCGAGGCGATCACGTCCATGTCGGAGCCTATGGTCAGCCACGATGCGCTTGCGTTTTATCTGCTGTCCGCCGAGGTCTCAAAGCGAGTGAGGGTCGTCCAAAGTGGACAAGGAGCGGACGAAATATTCGGCGGCTACAGCTGGTATCCCTCTTTTCTGTCCGCCAATGATGCCGCCGAGCAGTACCAAAACGTCTACTTCGATTGGAAGCACGCGGACCTGGTCAAGCTTCTATCCGGTGACTTTATCTCGGAAGACTTCAGCCGGGATTTCGTGGAAACGTTCTTCGCCCGAGCCGGTGCAGCATCTCCCGTCGACAAGGCATTGCAAATCGATTCGGAGATCATGCTGGTCGATGATCCGGTCAAGCGGGTCGACAACATGACCATGGCGTTTGGTCTCGAAGCGAGGGTGCCGTTTCTCGACCATCAAGTCGTGGAGCTCGCGGCGCGCGTCCCCTCAAGCCTCAAGGTTGGGGGCGGCGGCAAGACGATTCTCAAAGACATGGCTCGTAGATATGTGCCGAGAGCCATCGTCGATCGGCCCAAGGGCTATTTTCCAGTTCCTTCTCTACGCTACCTGAGAGGTCCGTTCCTCGACTATGTTCGCGAGATCATGACTTCATCCAAGGCCGCAATGCGGGGTTTGTATCGCACGGATTTCATCGATCACATGCTGCAGCATCCTGAAGCTGAAATGAGCCCGAAGGGCCATTCGCGCCTGTGGCAGGCGACTGTTCTCGAAGCGTGGTTGCAAGCGCATGCAATTTGATCCGAAAATACTGGAGATGTTGCGGGTTCAGCTGAGCCGTGACGGCGGCCACCTGATCATCCGCTCCGCTGCCGGCGTCGATGAGACCAGCGAGTACTCGTTCGGGATCGAGGAGGAGTACTTCCTTGCGGACAGGAAGACGCTGGATGTCGCCACTCAAACGCCGAATGATCTGTTCGAAGCTGCGAGCTGGTCTACGGGCGGCCAGGCGATGCGCGAGATGCTGCAGGCCCAGCTGGAGGTCGCCACGAACGTCCATATCCACGCCAACGACGCTCGCGAGGAATTGAAGTTTCTGCGGCGCGAGGTTGCTGCCGTTGCCGCGCAATACGGCTTCGCGATCATGGCGTGCGGTACGCATCCCACCGCATCGTGGCGGTACTCGCAGCCCAGCCCGAAGCCGCGTTACGAGGACATGATCGAGGATCTTAGAACGCTCGGACACCGCAACATGCTGTGCGGGATGCACGTTCACGTGCAACTGCCAGACCCGGAGCGGCGGTTTACGTTGATGCGCGCCATGATCCCTTATCTTCCCCTGTTCATCGCGCTGTCGACCTCTTCGCCGTTCTGGCACGCGAACGAAACCGGATTGAAGGGTTATCGCCTCGCAGCGTACGATGAGCTGCCCCGCACCGGCCTGCCTGAATTGTTCGGGAGCAGGAGCGAATACGAAGAGTATGTAGCTGCTCTCGTCCGGTCGGGCGTCATGCCCGACGAAAGTTACGTGTGGTGGGGAATGCGTCCGTCGTCCCGCCACCCCACCCTGGAATTGCGCGCTCCCGACGTCTGCACCCGGGTTGATGACGCGGTTGCGATCGCATCCTTGTATCGCACGTTGTCGCGGTACTTGTACGAGAGGCCGCACCTCTCAGAGCAGGTGACGAACGTCGATCGAGCAATCGCAGTCGAGAACAAGTGGCGTGCTCAACGATACGGAACAAACTGCATCTTCGCGACGAGAGACGGTCCAGTTGAAATTCGCCAGATGCTGTCCGCGCTACTCGACGACCTATCAGCCGATGCTGCGGCACTGGCCGTTCAGCGTGAGTTGGAGGAATGCAAGAAGATACTCGAGCGCGGCAACTCGGCCGATGCCCAGCTGAGGGTCTACAGGAACAGTGGGCGCAACCTGGGCGAAGTTAATCGGTGGATCGCCCAAGCAACGGTAGCCGGGCAGGTCGAGCCGTCTTCTTGGGCGTCCAACCAAGAGATCGTTTAACAACACGCGCCTTTGACGAGGTTGCCAAAACGACAGGAGCCGACATGAGCAAACCGATGCCACTTCCCGTGTTCGATCGCAGATCGAGCAAGCTGTTCGACGAGTTCATGGACGACAGCAGTTCGACCTACGAAGCAAGACCCCATCGCTCCGCCATCCAGTGGATCACGTCCTCGCCCACCGTGGATTGGCTCATTGCCGCTTACCAAAACACGCGGTTCAGCGCCCGAAAGATCGATCCTTTCATTCGCAAGCACAAGATCGACATGTCGGAATTCGAGCCCGGCCCCTTCGACAGCTATGCTGCGTTTTTTGAGAGGCGTTTTCTGCCCGGTAAGCGCCCATTTCCGGATCGGGCAAATGAAATGGGGGCGTTCGCTGAAGGCCGCTACTTCGGCTGGGAAAAGCTCACCCCGGAGCAGCGCTTTCCAGTGAAGGGCGCTTCCCTCGAAGCCGAGACGCTGCTTGGCAGCGCAGACCGCGCCAAGCCGTTCGAAGGCGGCCCGGTGATGCTCGCCCGGCTATCGCCGGTCGATTATCATCATCTTCACTACATCGACGATGGCAAGACAGTCGAGATCGATCGCATCGGCTCGCGACTGTGGACCGTCAACAAGAACGCGTTGCAAAATCAGCCCGACATCCTGTTTAAAAACGAGCGCAGTATTCAAATCCTCGAGACCGCCAATTTCGGCACCGTAGGAATGGTTGAAGTCGGCGCGCTCACCGTTGGGCGGGTCGTGCAGCAGCACGATGTCCAAAAGCCCTTCAAGAGAGGCGACGAGAAAGCGACCTTCCGTTTCGGTGGCTCCGCGGTTGTGCTGTTTGGGGAGCCGGGAAAGTGGCGTCCCAGTGACGACTTGCTTGAGCACACCGCGGCCGGCGTCGAGACACTCGTGAGGTTGGGTGAGGTCATCGCGCGCAAGGGGCGGGAATGACATGGTCGATCGTCGCACGGGACGATGACACGGGATACCTCGGCTGCGCCGCAGCGACGCGCTTCTTCGCGGTAGGTGCGAGGGTGCCCTTTGTGGCGAGCGGCACCGGTGCGATCGCCACGCAGGGGCTGGTCAACCCGTATTACGGTATCGACGGACTGAAATTTCTGGGCGAGGGGCACGAGCCGGTCGACGTCTTGACGAAACTCACCTGTCGTGATCCCGGAGAAGAACATCGGCAGGCGCATTTGGTCGATATGAGGGGCCGTAGCGCGGCGCACACCGGAACGTCCTGCCTGCCGTGGAGCGGTCACATCTGTAGGCCGGGGGTCTCCGTGGCAGGCAACATGTTGGCCGGCGAGCGGGTGCTGCGGGATACTCTCGATTCATACCGTCACCACTCGCAATTGCCCTTTGCTGCTCGTTTGATCGCAGCTATGAGGGCGGGAGAGGCGGCCGGTGGGGATCGGCGGGGCAGGCAGTCCGCGAGCCTGATCATCTTCGGGCCGGACGAGTGGTCGGTCCTGGACCTGCGGGTGGACGATCATGCTGACCCTCTCGAGGAGCTGCAACGACTCGAAGTCGCCAGTCGGCGGGAATGGATGATCTACCGCCGGTTCGTGCCGACCAGGCAAGATCCGGGAGGAGTCACGGACCACAGCGTGATCGATGCCGCTGTCGGCAGCTCGGGGGAACAAGTTTGAGCGCCGACGGCGCTTCGTCAGTGCGCAATCTGACGCAAAATGAACTCGTCGCACCCTCAATCCAGCGAGCAAGTTCCGGCATGGCACAGCACACGGATAGGAACGAAGCACTGCAGCTCCAATTAATCAGCGGCAAAGGAGCCTCGGCATGAAAGCCAGTAATCAAAACGCTCAAGACCCGCTCAATCCTGACGAGGCTCGCCCAGGAGCAGGCCAATTTCGAGGCGGCTGACGCGGGCGCAGAGGGCCCGCACGCTCGGCAAGTTGAACCAGATGTCCAGATGCAGTCTTGCGTAACCCAGGTGGAGGTTCTTTGCCAAAGCGTCCTTCGGTCGTGGTGGTCGGCGGTGGCTTCGGAGGCTTGGAAGCGGCCCGGGCGCTCGGGGGTGTCGATGCCGACGTAACCCTGGTCGACAAAAAGAACCATCACTGCTTTCAACCTTTGCTCTATCAGGTCGCAACCGCCGCGCTTTCGCCGGCCGATGTGGCCTGGCCGATCAGGTCGGTGTTGTCCAGCCAGCAGAATGCCACGGTGATTATGGCCGAGGTGAGCGGCATCGACCTCGAAGCTTGCGCCGTCGCAACGTCCGATGGCCTCAGGATTCCGTTCGACTACCTTATCCTGGCAACCGGTGCGACCAGCTCGTATTTCGGGCACCCTGACTGGGCCCAGTACGCGCCCGGCCTCAAGACTATCGAAGATGCTACGCGAATTCGTGCACGCATCCTGAGTTGCTTCGAGCGCGCGGAGCGGTTGCAGGACGAAGCGTCACGGCAACAGGCCATGACCTTCGCGATCGTGGGGGGAGGTCCGACCGGGGTCGAGCTTGCCGGCGCCATAGCAGACGTCGCGCATAACGTTCTCGCGCGTGACTTTCGCCGGGTTAATCCCCGATCCGCGAAAATCTTCCTGCTCGACGCTGGTAAGCGCGTGCTGCCGACTTTCGAAGAAGAGCTCTCCGAATATACGCGCGAGGCTTTGCAGAAGATGGGCGTTGAGGTCTTGGCGGGATGCTCGGTCACGAACGTTTCTGAGGACTGTGTCACACTCTCCGACGGCCGCCGCATCGACTGCTGCTGCACCTTGTGGGCTGCAGGTGTGCGCGCGAGCGCTGCCGCGGCCTGGCTCGAAGCCCCGGCCGACCGCGCCGGCCGGGTGATTGTGGACGACTCGTTGCGGGTCTCACCTCATCGCAACATCTTCGCGATCGGCGACGTTGCGGCCTCAACGAGCGAGGGCAAACCCGTGCCGGGACTGGCACCCGCCGCGAAGCAGATGGGGCAGTTCGTTGGGTCCCTCATTGCGCAGGAATTATCAGGGGAAAGCCGAAAGCCGGAACCCTTTGTCTATCGTCACCAGGGCGATCTCGCGACGATCGGTCGAAAGTCCGCCGTCGTGTCGCTCAGGCGAATCCGGCTGAAAGGGTCGCCGGGTTGGCTCTTCTGGAGCGTGGTCCACATCTACTTCCTCATCGGACTGAGGAACAGGATCACGGTCGCCATCAATTGGCTTTGGGAATATCTCACCTTCCAGCGGGGTGCGCGGCTCATCTCGTAGACGCAGGGCTGCAGAGAAGTCGCGCACCGGTGCTCGAAAAGAGCCGCCCGGCGTATGCGCACCTGAACGGAGGCGGCGCCGAAAGACCTCATGAAGGCTGAGTTGCGGTGGGATGAGGCTACCGTCTGCTGGTCTTATCCGGATCGGCGGGCGCGGGCTCGTCTTCTCTCGCATTCCCGGTTGGGTGGTTCGCCGTACTGCCGCCGCCAGTTCCAATTGCGCCTCCGATAGCGCCAGTTCGGCTGGCTGGCGTCGTACCTCCTGGCTGCAGCCCCGACCTTATGCCGGAGGCGCCCGCAGGCTTCGGTCCCGTATCACTCATGCTGATGCTCCCTCGATCGAATGTTGCGACGTTGCCCGCGCGTCGTTCCGACGCTGCCTGGCGATCACTTGAAGTCTTCCCAGCACTTGGTCGTTCCTTCGCTACGCGCAGCATTTGCGCTCGCGAGCCGCACCGCCCTTCGATCACTACCTGCGCGCTGCAGCGGCCGTTAGGAACGATACGCAACGCCGAACGCTAGTACATGCGAAGAACACAGGAGCGTAGCGTTGGATCAGGACGAACTCAACAAATCACCGGAATCGGGATTCGCCAACACGGCACAGGTGCGGGGATCAGACCGGGTACTTCTTCCAGGCATATCAGGCAGAGAGGACGATCTGGGGGCTGATCCAGCATCTCCGTCGGCCGCGGATGTCGATCGTCCTGTCGGCGCGCGGCCAAGGAGCGAGGTCACGGGGCAGCACCAGCCCGGGATGGGCGCCAACGAAACCGTGGACGGACTGAGTGAGACGGAAGAAGCAGTGCGCGCAGCGGCCGAGGACGAGACCGAAGTCGACGATCTTGAGAGCCCGGTGTTCGACCGAGCCGACTCGATGACGAAAATCATCTGAAAGGCGAGTACATGATCGACGATCTCGAGCAAAGAATACGGGAACGAGCTCATCGTATGTGGCTCGACGAGGGCCAACCCGAGGGCAAAGCCGAAGCGCATTGGGAGCTCGCGCGTCTGGCGATCGCGTTCGAGGACGCAAAACCCCAGATGCAGAAACCTATAACAAGCGACATGGCCGAGCCGATCGAAGCTTTGTTGAACCAGGGCGAATTTCCAACCCTCACCGATCAAGGCGAGCAGCACGCCCCTGGCGAAATGGCCGACCCAGGCTGACCTGAATAATCCCCCAGCGACAGCATATCCCTAGCCAATAGACAAAGGAGACTGCCAATGACATTCGGATGCAAACTTGCAATCGCCACCCTGTTGATCGGCACTGCCTGCGCTCCGGCGGAGGCGGCACCGATCGCGCCTTCGCCAATCGCGCCGGATGCCAACGTTCAGCAGGTCCAGTATCGCCATTGGCACGGTGGTTATCGCGGCGGTGGGTGGCGGCACCGTCACTATGGCGGCGGCGCTGCCGTGATCGGCGGACTGGCCGCGGGCGCTCTGATCGGCGGTGCGATCGCCAACAGTCAGGCGCAAGAAAACGCGAGCGCGTACTGCGCACAGCGCTTCCGTTCGTATGACCCGGCGTCGGGTACCTATTTGAGCAGCGACGGCTCGCGGCGACCCTGCCCGTAACCGAGGGCGTCCGGCGTTAAATCTCCGTTCGGAAGCTGTCGTTCTAAGCGGCGACCGCTAACAGCGGGCAATTCAGACGACGGCAGCCAAAGGCGTTGCCACCTGCGGCGGCACGTGAGGACCCAGTCGCCGGAGAAAGGCTGGGGCCTCTAAGGGGGCCGCTCTGCGGGCGGACCATCAAGACCCACTCCTTTTCGCAACTCTCTCTAAAAAAGAGGGCTCCTATCCGAGATTGTGCCGCCAGCATGAATGCGCAGGTGCGGCGGCTGACCGTGATGTCAATCACAGCGATCGCGGCACTCTCCAGCAAAGGGAGTGATCATGAGGTATGCGATCGTAACTCTGCTCGTGTTAGCGAGCCTTCAGGCAGCCCGCGGCGAATTCAAGGCCGTGTTCTTCTTCGTCATCCTCGCGTTGGGCGCACATTTCGGGCCCAAGCTGAAGAAATCCTGAGAGATCAGGGAAGCATTGAATCCCGCAGTCGACTGCGGCACTGCTGGCCCTCGCGCTCGGCTTCCTCGCGCAGCGCGGGGAAGGACATGAACCTGGAGCAATGGACGGTGGGTCGCCGTGGCTTTGGGGCCGTGTTTGTCTTCCTGTTGCTTGCGGGAGAAATCTACACCACCTTCACGTTTCTCGGCGGAAGCGGCTTCGCCCTACAACAAGGGCGCGCCGGCCTACTACATTCTATGCTATGGCACGCTTGCCTACGTGCTCTCTCATTTCATGCTGCCGCCGATCTGGCGCTACGCCAGGGAGCATCGGCTCTACTCCGAGTCGGACTTCTTTCGTCCGCAAGTATGATAGTCCGGCGCTCGGTATCATCGTGACGCTCGTCGACATCGTCGCACTGATTCCTTATCTGGTGCTTCAGTTCAAGGGACTCGGGATCGTTGAAATCGCCGGCTACGGCGCGATTTCGTCCAAGGTTGCAATCTGGACAGGCGATATCGTGGTGGGTGCCTATGTCATGGTGTCGGGCGTGCACGGCTCGGCGTGGACCTCCGTGGCCAAGGACATCCTGATTGTGGTCGTCGTGGTTTTTCTGGGCCTCTATCTTCCCTCGCATTACTATGGTGGGCTCGGCTCAATCTTTCAGGCGATCGAGCAGGCCGAGCCTGGCTTCACGGTCCTGCCGCCGCATGGTGAGAGCCTGTGGTGGTTTTCCTCGACCGTGCTGCTCACGGCGCTCGGCTTCTACATGTGGCCGCACAGCTTCGGCTCGATCTATACCGCACGAAACGCGACGGTGATCCGCAAGAATGCGATCGTGCTCCCGCTGTACCAACTCATCCTGTTGTTCGTCTTCTTCGTCGGCTTTGCGGCGATCCTGCAGGTACCCGGGCTGACCGGGCCGGACATCGATCTGGCGCTGTTCAAGCCGTCGGTCAAGACGTTCGATCCGTGGCTGGTCGGCACCATCGGGGCCACTGGCGTGCTCACCGCGCTGGGGCCTGGCTCCATGATCCTGATGACCACGGCGACGCTGATCGCCAACAATCTTTACCGCATGGTCGCCCCTTCCGCCGACGATCGGCAAGTCTCGCGGCTGGCAAAGCTGCTCGTGCCGGTGATCTCGATCGTTGCGGTGTTCTTCACGCTGAGGGGTGGGGAAACCATCGTGGCTCTCCTGCTGACGGGATACAGCCTGGTCACGCAACTGTTTCCTTCCCTGGTGCTCAGCCTGGGGAAACGCAACATCGCAGCCCGTGAGGGTGAAGCCGCCGGCATCCTCGCCGGTATCGCCACGGTCGCGTTCGTCAGCCTTACCGGCCTCAACTTCCATAAGTTGCCTTGGCTGCCACCGCAGGTGCAGGATCTCAACATCGGCATCGTCGCGCTGGCGGTGAACTTAATCGTGCTGATTGCCCTCAGCTCGGCCACCTGGCTCTCGGCGGCCCCTGCTCAGGCGGGGGCTGAATAGCCGCTGCTAACGCTGCCGCACCGGAGCCGCGCGTCGAGCTAACACAGGTTAAAGAGCGCTCCCCGACACTAGGAACGACCGTCACGGCCAGTTACTCGCTCGCTTCGTTGATGAGACTGTTGCAGCGTATCCACATGCGGAGAGCAAGGATGAAGAGCACGGCACCTGTTGTGACGACACTCGCAATCCTCGTTTGCCTTGGCAGCACCGATGCATGCGCGCGCCGCTATTGGGCCGGCGATGGGTGGTTATTCGGCCGGCGCAGTTTTTGAAGGCGTCGAACTTGCCAGCTACCGCTGGCTCCACTACGGAAACGAGTACGTGTCGTCGGGCGCAGGCTATCGTGAGCGGGTCATCCGTCCTCTGAGGCACGCGTGCGATCGCATCGCGGGCTCTGGCCGCGGCAGTAAGCTTTTCTTTCCTAGGCAGGCCCGCCCGAATGCCACAAAAAGCGAGAAGAACGTCGTTCCCAGTCGTGCTCGCGCTCGCGAGCCCCCTGTGCCGCTGGTGCTAGGGCCCCCCGCCACCTCTCTGCTTCGCCACTGCTGGAGGGAGGGCAGGTCGCCAGCCCGTGGGCGGGTTCGTCCCGGGCTGCTCCTGTTTTGCGTCGGATTTGTATTTGCGTCCGCTGCATCTGCCCAAACCCCGCCTGCCGCACCGGCTGCGGTGGGCGTGATCGCTGCGGCGCCACGCCCTATGACCAAGTCAGAGGAGTTCTTGGGACGTGTAGAGGCCGTTCGCCATGTCGATGTCGTCGCACGGGTTTCGGCCTTTCTGACCAAGTGCCTGTTCACTGAGTGGCAGCGAGGTCAAGAGCGCAGACAAGCTCTACGAACTCGAGAAGGGCCCATTCCAAGCCGACCTCGCGGCCAAACAGGCTGCTGTCGCCCAGTTGCAGGCGACATTGGAGCACGCTCGACTGACTACCGAGCGTGCGAGGGCGCTGCTGAGTGGCCCCGCTGGATTGCAGTCCAATTATGATGCGGCGATCGCGAACCAGCGCAGCCTCGAAGCTCAGGTGCAGGCCGCCGAGGCGCAGGTGCAAGCGTCGCAGATCAATCTTGGATACACCGACATCAAGTCGCCCATCGACGGCAAGATCGGCCGGACCGCCGTGACCGAGGGCAACGTGGTGAGCCCGTCTTCTGGTGTGCTTACCACGATTGTCAGCCAGGACCCGATGTATGTGACCTTTCCGGTTTCGGTGCGGAGGCGCTGAGGCTGCGCGACCGCTATGCGCCGCGCGGAGGCTTCAATGCCGTTGTCATTCGCCTACGCCTGCCCAACGGAAGGGCCTACGATCGCACCGGGCATCTGAATTTGAACAACACCGTCACGACCAACACGGACACGATTACCCTGCGCGGCGAGATCGAAAACCCTCCCACCCAACACGTCGAGGGCAGCGGCACGCCGATCCGCGAGCTGGTATTGTCCTTCGCGACCACGAAGACGTAGCTGCCCTGCTGGTCCGACAGCACCGCGGAGCGTGGCACTGCGAGGACTTCAATCGGCTGTACACCCTCGAGCAGCACGGTGACGAATTCGCCGTCAAGCACTGATGACGCCGGCCAGTGTCGTAGTCGATTGCCCGACCTGAATGCGGCGCTGCCCCGCGCACCGCCGGGCGCATTTGTAGCTCCTGCCGACCCAAGACCCGAGGCAGCGCTGCATCAGCATCGATCAGGAACGACCGAGGCCGCATCTCATTGCCAGCGCATGAGGTCGCGGGACCGAAACAAGGAGCATGCAATGACTAAAATGCCCCCCGTACCGCCAGAGCAGCGCAGCGACAAGGGACCCGGATCTGATCCCAGGATCGAGACAGACGAAAAGGTGCCCGGCCGCGAGAACTTCGACACCCAGGGCCGCCACGGCAACATCAAGCAGAACACGACAAACCAAGGCTACCAGCAGGACCGATGAATGCCACACAAGAACTCAGACACTGAGCGCTTCGGTGGTCCGGGCTGCTCGCGGCAGGACCGCAAGCACCCCAAAAAGGGGGGACGCGACCATGAGCGCCCTGCGCCTGGAACGCCCACCAACGACCGCAAATCACACGTCTCTGGAGGCGGCGGTGAGCGCGACCAACATCACACGCACAATGATCGTGAGAGGAGCTGAGCAACGCGTAGGACGACTTCGAGCCTACTGCTGATCGCGTTCCTGGCGAGCGCCTCGGTGGGAGCCGCTTGGGCCCAGAGTGGGGGCGGTGGTGGCGGTGGCGGTGGTGGCAGCGGCGGCTCCGGAGGATCGGGCGGCGCAAGCGCGAGCAGCACGGGCGGCGGGGCCAGCGGTGCCACACAAGCCCTGGGTCGGCCGGTGCGTCAAGCCCCGGGTTGGCCGGCGCTGCCTCAAGCCTTGGGTCGGCAGGATCTGCAAACCAGACTGGCGGTGCATCGCCCAGCCTGGGCAATCCCGGCGATTCGGCCGCGGCCTCACGTGGCACGACGGCTACCGGGACGAACACTGCCGGAACGGCCCAATCAACGGGTAGCGGCCCGCAAGGATCGACCACCGTCGGGCGGGCAGGAAATCCTGCAGGAGGGACCAGCAGCGGGCGGATCGACGGAAAGCGACACCCGGTCCTTCGATGCCGGGCGATGCCGAAATACGCTCCGAGAACTCTCAGGGTTCCCACGTCGATCGAGAGATCAAGAGCATCTGCAAAGGCTGTTAAGGTGGTGATCAGGACGCCGGGTTCCCCGGCGTCCAATCGAGGTCGTCCTCGCTTCGAGGTTCGGGGTCGGGCGAGCAGGACCTGATCTTCAGGTCGTCCTCAAGCCTGGGTTGATTCCCGCCGCTTTCGACCAGACCGGCATCTTCGGCCTTCTTCAACGTCTCCTCTTTCGTTGGAAACGTGCGGCTCAGTTTCTCGCCATCCTTGAACAGGGCATACGCCATCTCGGCCTCGTGGGTTGAATCATCGACAACTTTGACGGGGGCCGACACACACGGCCACCGCCAATGCTTGGCTTTCACTTCCGCTTGCGCTTGAGGCGTTGCGCGCCATTGCCCCTTTTTCCTTTGCCGTGCTTCACGGCGGGCCGCCTTGACCTTCTTGCCATTTCTACCTCCTTGTCGCTGGGGTGAAGCTCTAGCCGACTTCCCTGAGGTTGCTCAGGATCGCCAGGTGACGCTGGATGATGGGCAGCGACATCTGTGCGACCTGCTGTTCGCCAGGATTGCCACCGGAGCGCAAATACGAATTGTTGAGCGCGAGCAATTCACGGTGTCCGCGGATCTGCCCCTGCACGTACGTCCGGTCGAAGGGAATCGACGGTGTGGCCTGAAGGCGCTGAAGCAGGGCGGCATGATCCGGCCCCAGCGGTGCCGATCCCGGCGCTGCTCCGAGCGCGCTCGCGACCTGGACCTGCTCGGCGATCTCTGCATTGGCGAAGTTGACGATGTCGGGATTGCCGGTTCGTGTCAGGGCGAGCTGACTCGTCTGCATCGCAAACGCGCCACCCATGAGGTCGGCCGTTCGAAAATCCCGCTGTGGGACTGGCTTGGATTGCGCAGCGTAGGTCGATAGTCCGAGGCCGCCCAACGCAAGTAAAAACGATCTTCTCAGCATGATGAATCTCCAATGTTGGATTCACACGACGCTGCGACCGTTTCGAACGTTCCTATCGTCACCATAAGCGGCCGAGCGATGCTCCACCGAGCGCCTTCGGTGGCATGAGATGAGCAGGCAGGTTAACGCAGGTTATTGGCAGGGGGAGTGTGTCATGATCATAGGAACGGCAACCTGGAGGAGGGTTTGTCCATCATCCAGATGCGGACCGACGCACGAGCAGATTCATGCAAGACAGCAATTCATCCAGCTTCCCGATTTCCGCGGGTGTCCTTCTCGGGCTCGGCCTGGGCGGGTTTTTTGACGGCATCGTGTTTCATCAGCTGCTGCAATGGCATCATATGTTGAGCGGCTGGTACCCGCTCAACTCCATCGACAACGTCAAGCTCAATACGACCTGGGACGGCATCTTCCACAGTGCGACCTATCTGCTTGTGCTGCTCGGCCTGTATGTGCTGTGGCAACGGGCGCGCAGGTCCAACATTCACCTGTCGGGCGGCCGGTGTCTCGGAGCGGTCTTGCTCGGTTGGGGCATCTTCAATCTGGTTGAAGGCGTGGTGGACCATGAGATATTCAAGTTGCATCGGGTGAATGAGACCGTGCCCGACGAACAGCGCATCTTCTGGGACATCGGCTTCCTGCTATGGGGTGCGGCCATGTTGGTGATCGGCGCAGCCATGACACGCGCCGCCACGCAAGCGAGGGTACATGCGGAAAGCAGTCTACAGGCTCGCTAGAGAGACCCCGCCAGCTCTGGTCTATGCCCTTTTTATATTGCTGCTGATGCTCGCGACAGCACCGGCCTTTCGCATCGTGCTGTTTGGTGTGTCGCTGGATGATCTCCTGCAACTACGTTGCTTCAATCCCAATTGATGCGCAGTTATCAACGCCTCATGTCCGCCCGGAGGTAACATGGTCGAGTTCAGGCTTCCGAAACACTCCCGCGTCGAAAAGGGAAGGATCTGGCCCAAGCCGGACAGCAAATCGTTGCGCGAATTCCAGGTCTATCGCTGGAATCCCGACGACGGTCGCAATCCCCGGCTCGACACCTACTTCGTCGATATCAGCGATTGCGGGCCCATGGTGCTGGATGGTCTGATCTGGATCAAGAACAACATCGACTCCACACTGACGTTCAGGCGGTCCTGCCGCGAAGGCGTGTGCGGCTCCTGCTCGATGAATATTGCCGGCCAGAACACGCTCGCCTGCACCAAATCCATGAGTGAGGACGTCCCGAACGGCGAGCCGTTGCGCGTGCTGCCCTTGCCGCATCAGCCCGTGGTCAAGGACCTCGTTCCCGACCTGACGAATTTCTACGCCCAGCTCGCATTGATCGAGCCTTGGCTGCAAACCGTGTCGCCCACGCCGCAGAAGGAATGGCGCCAGAGCCATGAGGATAGGGCGAAGCTCGACGGGCTGTACGAATGCATCCTCTGCGCCTGCTGCTCGACATCTTGTCCAAGCTACTGGTGGAATTCCGAGCGTTTCCTGGGCCCAGCGGCTTTGATCCAGGCGGCGCGGTGGGTCAATGACAGCCGCGACGAAGCGACAGG
>NZ_JADK01000018.1:0-27513 GCF_000518345.1 Bradyrhizobium sp. URHA0013
CATCGCGTTCACGGCGAGCTCGATGTCCATGTTGCCCTTGACCTTGCGGCGGCCGGAGGCGTCGATGAACTCCTTGGTCGCCTTGGTGACGACGGTGTAGCCGTTGTAGTCGAGCCAGTCGATCAGCGGGCGGATCGAGGAGTACTCCTGATCCTCGATGATGGCGGTGTAGTAGAACGCCCTCAGCAGCGTCCCGCGACTCTGAAACTCCTTCAGCAGGCGCTTGTAATCGATGTCGAAGCCCAGAGTTTTCGCCGTCGCGTAGAGATTGGCTCCATCGATGAAGAGCGCGACCTTATCCGTAGGTGAATGGGACATCTGTAGGCTTTCGGTGAGGCAAGTCGGGGTTAATTCGCGACGCAAATTCGGTCGCATTCTGTATGGATAGAGATCGTCTCAAATGTTTTAAGCTTCAACTAATATCACACCTATGCAGGCGTGGAACTCTAACATTGCCCGAAAGTTCTCTCTGTCAATTTTGTGATGTATCCTGTCCATTTCCAAGTGCGCATTTGAAGGTTCCATAAATGAACGCTGGCGATTTTGCTCTCTTTGATTTGTCGATACATAGGCGCGGTCGTGCCTGGCGATGGTCCGTCATTGACCGGTCAGGCAACCCTTTGTTGACTGGCAGCGAGCGCAGCAGGACTGCAGCTCGTTACAGGGCCACTAGGGCAATCTTCCAAATGTTATTGACGGCTCCGCATCGAACTCAGAGTTATCCAGCAGCCTGGTCGCTCGCCTCGAAGATTGAAGCGCCACGCACCTCCCCAGACGCAGGGAGAAGGCGAGGCTTGAAATCGAGGGGCTAATAGGCGCCGCGCCGGTCTAACGAGCTGGGTGACGGCAGAAGATTGCCTATCACGGCAAGATTAGACCCGCGCGGTAAGAGCAGCGGAAACGGCGCATCTGATCACTGCACTTTTCGCCCGAGGTCTCTCAGGAGCGAGTGGAGAAAATCACTCGCATGGTCGTACCGCGCGCCGCCGCTCGCGATTTCACGGGCCCGCGGCTCCACTACACTACCGACGGTTTCTGGACCAAGGAGATCCGCTTTTTCGGACCATTGCTGCAGGAGGCGATCAGAAATGTATTCTGCAGACCCGAACAACCTCAAAAGGCATTCCTCGGCTTCGGCTTTGTGGTCGTGATGAGCCTTCGTCGCATAGAAAGCGAATAGTCCACGAAAAGCATCACGGGAAACGGCTGGTTTTGCCATTGCAATGTCCCCGCATAATTGAACTCTCAACGAAGAGGCCACCTAAAGGCGGCCTCAGAAGTTCATTGGTTGATCTAAACAATACGTACTGAAACGCCTGCCGCAGCGTTGCCGCTGCTTCAGGACCCGGGTGTAAATAGATGCGAGATGAACGTGCGGGCCCCGGTCACAGGAGCATGCCAAGTTGTCTCGCTTCTGCCAACAAGAATCTGACGACTTCCGGGAAAATCTGGCAATCCCAAACCTATGTCAGTTTAATTGACATACGGACCGAGCCGTTCGGCAAGCGAAGTATCATAATAATCCATCAGGCTACGTGCTCAACGAGCTCGGCAATTAGGCCGTAGCAAAGGGAAAAGGGCCGCTGCGATGCTGAACGAACATCCCGTGGAGCTTTGGTGCGAAGGTCGGCGCCTCGCCTGTTTGCAGCCGCAGCTGGACTACTACTTGTACTGATAACCCCGATCAGCCCGCGGCGCGAAGGCGGCGCCTTTTTGTTCAGTCTTTGAGACCGGACATGGCGAGGGACAGCTGTCCCTTTGAGGGCCGCAAGTTTGGTGGTTCCTCGCACGGCATTGCCGATTCCGCTTGTGGCCCATCCACGAAGTGGCAGCACGTCTCATTGAGGTCCGTTCCATGGAGCTTAGCGGACTGAATATGCTCGCGTTGAGTTTTTCGCCTTTGAACCCGCACCGCACATCGCGCGGCTGGCAGGCGTACTCGAGAATCTGTGGCAGAGATCATGGCCGGACGGCCCCAATGTGTTAGTTTGGGGCGAGTGATAGGTTGTCTCTAGGCTTTGCGGAGGCATCAGACATGAAGCGGCGCGAGTTCATAACGGCACTCGGCGGCGCTGCGGTGTGGCCGCTGGCGGCTCAAGCGCAGCAATCTAAAAAGATTTACCGTATTGGATATCTGACGGCTAATCTGAGCAGCTATCCTTGGGTAAACGGCTTCGTTCGCGAATTAAGTGATCGCGGCTATTCAGAGGGCAACAATCTCACCATCGAATGGCGGGAGGCAAAAGGACATTCGGAACTTCTGCCCGGGATGGCTGCCGATCTCGTCCGGCAGAATGTCGACGTGATCGTGGCTGTGGGAAATTACCCCGGACTTTTGGTGCAGAAGATTACTGCGACAATTCCCATTGTCGTGCTCTCGAGCCGCGGCGGCGTTGAAACCAAATTATACTCGTCTCTTTCACATCCTGGCGGGAACCTTACGGGTATCGACAATCTCTCGCCTGCTCGCGATGTCAAACGTGTCGAGTTCTTGAAAGAAATTGTTCCAAAACTCTCGCGGTTGGCAGTTCTTTACAATCCGCTTCCCTCCTACGCCAGCAATCATCTCAACAGTATTTCTTCGGGATTTGAAAAATTGGAAATTGAAGCGCAGCCGTTTGAAGTTCGTTCACCGCCGGAATTTGAGGTCGCGTTTGCTTCAATCCTGCGCAAAAGGCAGGATACGATGATTGATGCGATGACTACCGTCACCGATCCGATGTTCGTCTTTGATCGCAAGAGGATTGTCGACTTCGGAATAGAAAACAAAATTCCGAACGCCCATGAATATCGAGAATGGGTGCAGAGCGGCGGACTGCTTGCCTTTGGTCCGACAATTGATGGAATATGGCGTCGGGGCGCATATTTCGTCGAGAAGATCCTCAACGGGGCAAAGCCAAGTGATTTGCCCGTCGAAGGGCCGAGCGAATTTCATCTTGCGATCAACCTCAAAGCTGCCAAAGATATGGGCCTATCTGTTCCTCAGCATTTGGTCGCGAGGGCTGACGAGTTGATTAAAGCGGACGTGCGCTAAGTGCTCAGCGATGTCCGCTAATGACCACCCATTGCAGACCTCCGGGTTGAGGACCGGGAGCATTCCGATGTTCTCGAAGGTCAAGGCGCTCGGCATCGATCTCCCTGCGACGCTGCTCGGCCGCGCCAACGAGGTGATTGAATAACGATCTTCTGCGCTGCACGAGTCTGCAGTTGGCCCGTAGCCGACCTGCGCCAACACAGCCGCTATGTCTGCTTTCAGGAGATAAGCCGAATCCAGCTCAAGTCGGGCGGAAGTCAGCCTGCGAAAAGAGACGTCGAACTGAGTGCGGTCTAACCGTGCTCACAGGGCCGCCGAAAGCAAAAGGCCGGCATTTCTGCCGGCCCATACGGTTCAAAAACAAACTCCGCTAGCAGGTTTTTCCAGACATCTGCGCGGCCCGAGATGTGCACCCCGAGCCGGCCCTCGGCATTGATTTAGATTTGGTTGCGCCGGTCACTTCCCGTTGTGGCCCATCGCCGTTGGCGGGTGTCGCTGCATGTCGGCGCCCTGGGGCAGATCAGAAGTTTGCAGCCGCCAGTTCGGCGGCTTGTGACCCTAAGCGGAATGTGACTTGCGACCGGAATGTGACTTGCCACTCATGATGAAGTCGCGAATGACCCGAACACTTATTCGGATCGTCTCCCTGTATGTCATGAACGCGTTCGCTTTTGAGCTGAGGACTTGGGTCCGGTTTGGGACCAGCTAATCTGCAGAGGCAGGAAAGTCGTAAAGAGTTCAACGGATTGACGAAACCTGGCACCGGTTTATGTATTAGGTGCCCCAGAAAGCTCACTGCATTCATTCGCAGCTTCACTCGCCCGTCGCCCTCCTCGTGCATTGCTCAAAGACCATAGATCTCCGGCAGTCGGAGAGCCGCAACGTCAGTCGAACAACCACTCCCCGTGCAGGTATCTCGGGCGGCCGATGATCATCGCTTCGGGCATGACCATCCCTAGATGGGAAGTATTAGATGTCCAGGGCGCTATCTGAAGAATTCCTGCTCCGGACCGGAGAGTGCCTAACGACCCAAGAGTGCCGCGCCTGGCACACACTTCCGCGATGATCAACACCCGGCCACGAGAATGCTTGTCCCCGCTTCCGTCGTGCTTTGGAACGGATTCGCCGAAAGATAGGTGGCGTCGATCTTCACTTCGTCAACGCCGAGGCGATAGTCGCTTGCCCATCTGCTTTGATGAGGTTTGATCAATTGTCGCTCAAAAACGACGAAGTAAGAAGCTCGATGTAGTCCTTGATGCGAGAGACGAACATTCCGAGAGCGCTGATGGAAGTCGAGGACAACCGCCACGGGCTACGCTTAGCTTGTTTAAGCCGGTTGCTTCGGGCAACGCAGATGTCTGGACACCTCCGATTCGGAAGAACCTTGAGTGCGCAGCGAATCCAAGCGTTGCGGCTGAATGCCCGTTTAGGCTCGCGAAAAAACGGACTCGAACCTCAGCAAAACGAGTGTCTTTTCGCAATATATCTCAGAAGTTGCT
Source organism: Bradyrhizobium sp. URHA0013 (assembly GCF_000518345.1). Classification (NCBI taxonomy): domain Bacteria; kingdom Pseudomonadati; phylum Pseudomonadota; class Alphaproteobacteria; order Hyphomicrobiales; family Nitrobacteraceae; genus Bradyrhizobium; species Bradyrhizobium sp. URHA0013. The sequence continues at coordinate 4,534 of NZ_JADK01000018.1, forward strand.
GTTTTTTTAGTGCAAACTCGGCTTTCCGCTTGGCTTAGCAGGCTCAACCGATACTCTGATCTCGCTATGCGAATAATTTCGATCAGACAGCCCTGGGCGAGCTTGATTGTGACCGGTGGGATCGACGTCCGGACGGGGGCGACGGTGCTCAAGGACGTCGAGAACCGCACCTGGATGACTACCTATCGCGGTCCGGTTCTGATCCACGCCAGCCAACGTCCGGATGCGATCCAACCGGCCGAGATCGAGCGGCGCTTCGGCGTGCGTCTCGCGTTCGAGCAGCAGCTCGGCGGCGTCATCGGCATGGTCGATATCGTCGATTGCGTCCGGCCACACCCGAGCCCCTGGTACGCGCCACAGCACTTCGCGTTCGTTCTCGCCAATCCCCGACCGCTCCCGTTCATCCGGTGGAAGGGCGCGCTGTCGCTGCGCGCGGCCGCAGCCGAGCTGCTCGCGCTCGTTGACGAGCAGATCATGCAAGCCGCGTAGTCGCCGCTTCCCCATTGCGACAGCGGCTCTCTTGAAGAAAATTGCCGCTCAACACAAAGCATAGTTGTCCGACTACGTTTCGTAGAGTGCTGCTCTCGACTGAGATCAAAGACGATTTTCGGCTGTCACTACGATTTCACTACAATCGTAGAAATCCGATCCTTGCAACTCTACGCTTGGCAACTACAGGCAGCGCCGTCACGCTTCTCTCGTGATCAACAGCGCACCAGCACGAGAGGAGAAACGATGTGCAAGAGAACCGTCCGGTGCTTACCCTCGCTCAACAGTATGAGTTGCTCGCGAAGCAGTGGTTCCACCTCGACCGTGGCCACTGCTCCAACCGGCAAGACAAGATCCAGGACAAGCTAGTCCACTTGGCGCTCTGCGTTGATCATCTTCGACCGCAAAGCATCACGGGAGCGAGATTTCAAATCGAGTGCGCTCTGTCCGAGATGGACGTTGTTGTTCGAGGCGGCGATGCACCTCAAATCCGACTGGCGTCAGAGGGGCGCGTGATGAAGCTGCTCCGGCAAGTGCTTATCTTCCTAGATGAGCGTAGCGCCGATCTCCCCGAACGCATGGAAGTTTGTCGTTCCCGCCGGAAACGGACCGCTGAAACGGAAGTACGGTTCGGAATAAAGGCACATGCAAAAAGGAGATCAAGCAAATCAGGAGCGGCGGCGTTGAGACGCCGCTCCTCATCGATGACAACCCGCGCATGAGAGCGAGCGACCGCCAAGCCAGATTGAAGCGAGCGAAAGAGCTCGCGCGGCCGGCCTTCGATGTGCTGAGGTTCGAGCAGCTCGTCGGTAACATAAGCGTTGAAGGAGAGCAGAAGCAGCTTCGCGAATTTGCACAGCGAGGGCTGTCCGGTTCGCTCCTCGTCCTATTTAGACTGACGCGGCTCGATGAGTTTTCGCGACTACAAGTCAGGCATCTCGGCCGCAGGGTCCTCGAAATTCGATGGTCGAAGGCGAGCGACGTCAAGCTGATCGCGTACGAGCCCGGTGAGTGGGAAGAACTGCTCGAGCAGGTCGCGAACGTGTTCTGACGGTTCGGTGACATTGGTGTGATCACGATCGGACGTGTCTGGGGATCGAGCAGCCAGACCCGGCATTGGTTTGCGCCAGCCACACCCTAACATTCTGCCCCCCAATCATTTCCATTTCGTCGAGCCAACATCTCGACTGTTCGGACCGCTCCGCACAGCACCCGCGTCGTGCCAATGTTCAGAAAAAGGAGCGCACAGCCCATCGTGTTAACGATTATGTCCGCCTTTGCTACTAATGGTAGCCGGGGGGATGCCGTGTCGACAGTTTGCCCTCGCTTCCCGACCGGCAAGGAAGGTCCCCACCCGACCGGGTTTGCTCAATCGCGTTGACCACCTTCCAATGCGGGTGCGTTGTATCGGAGCTGACGATGAAACGGCTATGGCTCGTACGCCTTGGTAGGCATGGAGAGCAGGAAGCTCATGCGCTTAACGCCAATGAACTGCTGCTCGGCTTCAAGACGGGGGATCTGAGCCAGGCAACAGACCGGGACGCGGTTTTTGAAAGTTTGAAGCGCGCATTCCCCGATAGCAAGGCAAACGCGCTCCGCAATTTCGCTGCTCAGCTCAATCAGTTTTGCAACACCATGAAGACGGGCGATCGTGTAATCGTGCCGTTCAAAACCAAACGCGAAATTGCTGTTGGGGAAATCGTGGGCCCTTACGTAGACAAATCCGGCCAGCCTGCGCGCCCCGTGAAGTGGTTGAAGGAAGGTCTGCCACGGTCCATTTTCCGGCAGGATCTTCTCTACAGCTTCGGGGCGGCAATGACCGTTTGCGAGATCAGCCGCAACGATGCGCTGAACCGCGTGGAAGCCACGCTAAGAGCCGGAAAGGATCCTGGGTTTGAGGGAGCTGCTCTTCCGGTTAGAACTGTTTCAGCTGGGGAGAGTGGCGACACGGAGGTCGAAGACGTTGATCTCGCAGAAATTGGCCGCGATCAAATCGAGAAATATATCACCAGTCACTTCGCAGGACACGACCTGACCAGGTTGGTGGCGGAAATTTTAAAGGCGCAAGGCTACCTAGCGAATGTTTCGCCTCCGGGACCGGACAGGGGCATAGACATTGTCGCGGGTCGTGGCCCCCTCGGTTTCGATCCGCCTCGGATTATTGTCCAAGTGAAGTCAGGCACAGCTGATCAGCCCACGCTTCAGGCCCTCATCGGATCAATTCAGGATACACAAGCTGATTACGGTTTGTTGGTCAGCTGGTCCGGCTTCACTTCAGTGGTGGAAGCTCGAAAAAGCCAGCTCTATTTCCGCGTGCGTCTATGGGGACGAACAGAAATTATCGAAGCTCTCTTAGAAGTATACGATCGGCTTCCTGAGGAGCTGAGAGCAGAGCTACCGCTCCGTCAGGTGTGGAGCCTTGTTCCGGAAGAAGATCAGGAGTAGAGCCGCGGACCTTCCGACCGATTGCTGACCGGCGCCGGCTCGTGCGATGGCTAAGCCCAGTCACACAGCCAAACTTTGCAACGCGCGCGTTCGCAGAAGCCGCGCCCGTCGCGACCCGTTTTCATCAGAAGCCTATGGGGGATCCCGATGACATTGATCCAAACCGGCAGCTCTATTCCAGATCGCCATCTATGCCTTACATTTGATGACGGGCCTGGGCCGTATACCGCGGACATTAGTTCTTATCTGCGAAGCGAGGGGATTTCCGCGACATTCTTTCTTATTGGAAAGTTCGTTGCGGCTCATCGCGGTACTGTTCAGCAACTCCTCGACGACGGCCATGAGATCGGAAACCACACCCACAATCACCCCCATTTAACTGCGCCGCCCTACGCCGTTGGCTCGGAAATCCTCGGTGCCCACAGCGAGATCAGAACGTTCGTTGCGCACTATGAGAAGCCGTTGTTTTTTCGGCCGCCTTATGGATTTTGGCCGACACTGCCGGAGCTGAACGATGTGCGCACGCCTCAAGGTGAACGGCTAGGTGACTTGTATGCCGGTCCAATATCGTGGGATTTCGATGGTGAGGACTATAAGTTTTGGGCTGCAGCAGCGAGTGCCGACGATGCAGATGCTCTTCAACGTGCAAAAAGTAACTGTTTGAGGGCACGACGCGGCATCGTACTTCTGCACGACCACTGCGGTGATAGCCATTTGATCGCTGCGCAGACCCAGACCTATCGGATGATCAGGCTCTTGGTTCCTCAATGGAAGAAACGAGGCTACCGATTTGTCTCGCTTCGCGACGCCTATCGCGCCGGCCATTTGAACGTTCCGATGTGAGCGGCGGCCCCAGCAGCCGCCCGACGACCGAACGTAGTGAGTGTGGAAAACTTCAGATCCTGCCGTCAAGATGGCTCAACCTGAGGCGACTGCACTGAGAGCCCCCTGCTATCATTCCCCGTTGTCATCAAACGTGGGGTTGCAAGTGCCTAAGCCCGCAAAGAGACATGCCGGAGGTCGCGCGACCGAGGCAGGCATGGACTTCCAAGCCGAGGTCGCCACTTGGGCGGCCGCGCATCTGCTCGCACGATTGCCGATCGGCGGCCGGTTTGGTCTTCCAAATACCGCACTTCCTGTCGAATTGCGTCTCGAGACTGGCGAAGGGCTAGATGACACCCATGTTGAATTAAACGATGGCTCATGGATTGATTTGCAGAGCAAGAGAACAGCGGGCCTCTCACGGAGCCCATCTAGTCCGCTCGGCAAGACGATCACACAACTTGCTGGTCTCGTGAGCGCTTCTCAGAAAGCCGGTAAAGTCTTGGATCCAAAACGCGCGCGCGCCGTGCTCTCTGTTAGCGCTGGAGCGCCGCAGTCACTAGACGATCTCGAGAGAGGATGTCGAGCGTTCGACCTTGGTGGGACGTGGGCCGACACCAAGGCGCAGCGATCTAAGGCAGAACGCGAAGCGCTTGAATTGTTCGAACTCCACGCTCGAGCTGCATGGTCAACCCTGTCGAAAGACGAGCTTACCGAAGACAATCTCGTGCTGATGGCGCGAATATTTCGGATCGTGCATTTTTCGATGGACGAGGGACAGGATAATTGGCGGGAAGCATCGCGTATGATAGGAGCGCGCCTCTACGGCTCCGAGGCCGCAGGTGACGCACCCTTACGTGATCTCAAGGCCATCGTCCGCGGTCTGATTGGAACCGGGGCGCCGGCAAACCGCACCGGTCTACTTCACGCTCTGCGAAGGTGTGAGCACAACGACGTCGGCGCGCCAGATTATAATGCAGACCTCGGCCGATTAGCGGCCATAAGCGATGCCGAACTGGGGCGACTGGCCGTCCACACTCATCTGCCAATCGCGGGCGGCATTCCTATCCCACGGGATAGCGCTGCCCCGCTCGCTGCCGCGATCGCGAGCGGACCACTCATCGTTGTTGGCGAGCCAGGAGCGGGGAAGACCGGGGCTCTTGTCGAACTAGCGAGGGCGTCCCGCCGTGCTGGTCAAAGAGTGGTGTTCCTGTCGGTCGATCGATTCCCTGGGGTTGGGATCGCTTCCGATTTACAATCCGAGCTTCGCCTCGACCATCCCTTGGTTGAGGTGCTCGCGGCAGCGCCGGGAGCGGAACCAAAGCTCCTCATCATCGATGCCCTCGATGCCGCACGTGGAGGTCCCGCTGAAGGTGTCTTTACTCAATTGATCGAGCAGGCGAGCGTGCTCGCAGAGGCCGGCTGGACGATCGTAGCCTCGATCCGCACTTTCGATCTCAGGAACGGGCGGCGCTTCCGCGATGCCATGCCAGGAACGCCGGTTGATCCGGCGTTTTCAGATCCATCGCTTGCCACGGTTCGCCACTTTCAAATCCCGCGATTGACCGACGCCGACTTAAATGCCGCCGCGGCACATACATCTGTGCTTAGCGATTTGCTCGCTGCTGCTCCTGGCGTGCTTCGAGACCTCTTGCGGAACGTGTTCAACTTGTCGCTCGCTGCGCAGCTGATATCTGACGGAGCAACGCCAGACAGCATTCGCAATGTTTCTACTCAGTCAGATCTGATTGACGCCTATGAAGATCGCCGTCTTATCGGAACATCAGTGCGACAGGCGGCGGCGGCGGCCGTGAGCGAGATGGTCCGTAGACGCCGGTTGGCCATCCGAAAGGTCGTTATCGAACACGAGCGTCTTGACGATGTCATCCGCTCTGGCGCCCTCAGCGAGGTAGGCGACTTGGTTAGCTTCTCACATCACGTACTTTTCGATCACGTCGCTGGCCGCTTCTTCCTCGATTGGGATGACCCATTGAGGCTTACTGAACAACTTGGCGGCGACAGCTCGATTGCGCTGATGCTTGCGCCTGCGCTCCGGTTTGCAGTTGAGCGGCTCTGGCGCTCGGATCGTGATGGTAAATCGGCTGTGTGGCACTTTATCGCAGACGTTTACTCGAAAGCGGATGTCGATCCCGTTCTGGCGAACGTTGCACTTCGCACCGCCATTGAGCGTGTCCAGAATATATCCGACATTGCGGGGCTCGCAGGACTACTTGGCGGGCACGGCAGCGAAGAGCAGCTTGCCACGATGTTATCCAGACTAGCCCGCTTTGTCGGACTCGCAGTCAATGCAAAGGGCGCAGCCACGCCCGATGAAGCCATAGCCTGGGCAACGATTGCTGAAGCCGCGGCAAACGTTGGTTCGCGCGCGCTGTCCGATGCTTCACATTCTTTGCTTATGACACTGTTCAATCAGGGCGACTTAGCACAACCGGTGTTGCTTCATGTTTTTGGTCGCGCGGCGCGCTCGTTACTAACGCTGGCTTGGGCCGCTGATCCTCAGCTGCCAATTACCACCACGAACGCCCTCCGCTTTGTCGGAAAAAGCTTTGCATCCGATCCACTAGCGTCGCGCGCCCTCTTGGATCACACGCTTCGTGATCCTCACTTCTCCGAGCACGCAGACAAGGAAGCGCCCTGGCTCGCCGAGCAAATCATGCCGATTGCGCGAGCCGATCCTGAGTTCGCGGTCAAAATCTTCCGCGTGCTCTATTCGCGCGATATCACCGACGACAGTAGGTCATTCATGGGCGGGCAGCCTAGCCGCATAATGCCGCTATCCTCAAACCGTCGTCAGGATTATCGCAGTTGCCGGTACCGCTTGGTAAGCGAGATCAGACATTTGCTCGAGCTCTCTGCTAAGTGGGGCACCAGGGCTGTTATCGAAGCGGCGATTGGCGAAGAGGATCGTGAAGGCGCGGATGGCGATGGTCGCAAACGGGTATCGCTAGCAGGCGGTCAGACGTTTTACCTCATTGGAATAGAGCAAAGCTTCAACGACTGGAACGATCCGGGCAGGTATCGCTCCGATCAGGACTATGATGCTCTCACTCATTATGTGACTTTCCTGCGCGGCTGCGCAATCGGTGCGTTCGCCGAGAGCATCGAGGCTGCTGCGTCAGGCTATTCGAGCCCCGCGGTGTGGGCACGAATACTCGGTGTTGGTGCGGGGCGCGTAGATGTTGTTGACCTCCTTTGGCCCTATGCGACCAATCCTGGCCTTCTTGCTCATCAGGACACTGTCCGTGACGCCGTTCGCTTTTTGGCTGCGGTTTATGCCGGGCGCTCGTTGGACGAGCGCAGAGCATTCGAAGTTGAAGCGCTTAAGCCCGATTTGTTCATAGACGAGCGCGAGCAGCGTTGGTGGCGGCGTGCGCTTGCGCGAGTGCTCTCAACGGTCGACGAAGCTGCGCTCGCGACGAATGCAATGCGCGCGCTACGCGGTGAGCTCGCAGCTGCGAATGAACTTGGTGGAAATCCGCCGCTTCGCTCAATGACGACGAGCTGGGGATCCACACGAGGACTAACAAGGAGCCTGCTATCTAGCGAGGGCATCAATGTAGACGAGGGTGTGGATGCTCGAATGGTGACACAATCCGAGGGTCTGTACGAGCTTGTCCAGGCGACACCGTCGGATAGCGAAGCGGACAAATTAGCGGCGCTGTGGTCAGCTACCGATGCAACACTCGCGCTATTCGATACCCATGCTGACGAGCTTGACGGGCGGGTCGGACGACCAGTTTGGGGACATATAAGTAACGCAATCGAACGCCTCGCCAGCAGCGCTGCTTACGTGCCTGGTACATCGAGCATGCCAACGATCGAAGCGCTACTAACAGTCCTGCGCCGACTGTGGACAAGCCGCTTCCCTGAACCAAATGAAGACGACACAGCCCTGAGCTGGGGCAACTGGGACGTCCGCGTCTATGCCGCGCAAGCTTACGCGCGTCTGGCCGCACGATTTGGGACTGAATATCACGAGATTGTCGAGAAGTTCGATGAAATATTACGCGATCCAATTCCACAAGTTCGACTGCAGGCAGCCCAAAACCTGCAGGTTCTCTATCAGATCGCGCCCGAGCGCATGTGGCGTCTTGCGAGCTCGGTCGCGGCCGATGAGGAGCATGAGGAGGTGCTCGGAGCCTTTCTCGGCGGGGTACTGACAAGATTTACGTGGCATGAGGTTGATCGCTGCGAGGCTATAATCGAGACTGTGATGGCACGATCGTCCGCGAACGAACTCAAGAGGGAGAAAAAGCGAGATCACGTCTTACAAGCATTAGGTCACCTCGGTGCTCAACTGTGGGTCCGGCAAGAACGCTCCAAGGCACTTGGATGGCTAACCAGCTGGTCGAGCGATCTTACCAAACATCAAGACCTTCTAACTTCCTTTCTTTCGCCATTGCGCACGGCATTCTTTGCCCGCTACACCTCAGCAACTGGTGAGGAGCGCGCTGTTGCTGACCGCGCGCAAAGTGCCGCAACTTTAGTTTTACGAGCATGCTCTGACGTGGCGGCCGAAAGCTACGCCGCCGCCACCTCTAGTGAGTTCGATCGTGAAACACGTGAAGAGGCGGCTGAGCGCTATCGCGCTGCCGAGAGCCTCGTCAGTTTTCTCATGAACCAGCTCTATTTTGGATCCGGTGCGTATGCGGACAGTCAAGGTGGAGACGCTGTTGGATTGGATAGCTCAGACGCAATGCGTCAGTTCTTGATTGACTACGACGAGGTATTGCGTCTCCTCGCCAACTCCCACGAGCCGGCGACACATCATCATTTGGTCGAACTCTACGAATTCCTTATCCCCGGCGATCCAGCCAAGGTATTTGACGCGCTGCATGCACTATTAGTCGGTGCTGGCGCGCGCGAAGGTTATCACTACGAGGGTCTTGCCGCGCCGGTCATCGTGCGTATAATCACGCGCTACATTGCCGATCATCGCTCAATCTTCGAGGACGACGCGAGGCGCGCACGTCTCGTGCAGATACTTCGGCTTTTTTCGGACGTTGGCTGGCCGGAGGCTCTCAAGCTTCTCTATGATCTGTCAGAGCTACTGCGTTGAAACCAACAGACGCTTACGGTTGATTCGAGCCTGGCGACTTCCACTGGCTGCCTACGAGCCGGGTGACTGGCAAGTGCCGCTCGACCAGCTCGCAAACGTGTTCTGAACTGACGGACGGCCGCATCACCAGCGCTCAAATCGAAGCGCCTTCGGACCCATGATCACCCGCAGATCCCATGATAAGGCTGGGGACCCGCGAGGTGGTATGCTCTCGCAACGCAAGCGCAAAATTTGCCCGCGTCCATCTTCGCTATCGAAAGTCAGCGTCTTCGGGACCGGACAATTGAGGCCCGCTTCTTCTATTATGCGTTTAAATTCGGTTCGCTGCCATTCCGGGAGTTGTTGCTCCTTCTGCTGAGCGTGGCCCGCCGGTGGCAAGAGGAGGACGACCAGGATCGCGCAATACGGGGCGTTTGACCATTCCATTGATCTTGCCCAGCCTACTTATGGAAGATTGTCCAAGCCCACCCAATCGCGGCGCTTGCACCCGCGATTGTGGCTGCGATAGCCGCCCACCGCGTCCAGAAGACCGTTCGCCGGTGACGGGCTTCTTCGACGGCTTCTTTTCGGCGGTCGTGCCACGCGAGCCATTCCTGAGCGAAGCCTATCGTCAAGTGGGTTTCGGTGCCGATTGGGATCGAACCGGCCGAACCAGCATTGGTCTGCGCAAGCCGCGCGCGGACATTCTGAACACCGATCGCTTCGAGTTCGTCGTTCCAGCGCTTTGCCTGGTTGGGCTGTCCCGTTGCCCATCGCGAGGTCTCGTATGGAAATTTGTCGGACTTCATAGCTTTCGGCATCGCGGCCCTAAAAGGCTTGAGGTTTGTCGATTGTGCCGACGCCTTCGCAGTTTTGACAGACGCCCCGCAAGCGATCGTTTTTGTTCGGATCGCCGCAGCAGACCGGACATGGGAGCCCCTCATCTGTTCCGGCCTTCACGATCTCCATCTGGCCGCTGCAGACTATGCACACGCATTTGCCATTGCAGACAGGGCACAAGGTGTTCCCACCGGGCATGCTGGGATGGCCTTTCCTATGATGCTGCCTTCATACACCCGCGTGAGCTGCCCCGAGCCTACCGCGAGACCGTTTTCCCCGGCAAAACGTCCGCCACCCTCCGCAACTTGTTGGTATCTGGGTTGGTATGCTAGGGATTTTTGTCAGAAAATCCCTTTATAAATCAACTGGATATACGGAGTTGATCGTCCCCTCAGCCGGCACCACCGATTTAGCCGACACCGCGGCCTTATAGATCGGGGCACTCCTCAGTCTGACGACGGCTAGAATCGATTTCCAAGGCAATCACGTCAGAGTTTTCCGAGCGACCGTTACACTCAACTCGAGCAGCGGGTGCTTCTCGTTCCTGACTGTAATGAGGACCTGCGCCCCCTTTGCCGATGCGACGTCTCTGGCAATCGAGGTCGCCATTGCGATCGCCTCTTTTTCGGCGGCTTCCGGGCCGGGCAAATCCACCCCGTCCTCGTCGACCGCAGCGAAAAAGTCGTCCTTGATGTCGAAGTAGAACTTCATGGTTCAGAGCGACGGATTGAGATGCAGATAAAGCACGTCGAAGTCTGCTATTTCGCGCAACCTGGCTTCATCAAGGATCGATATTCTTCCCCGCTCCAGGTCCAACACGCGCTGAGCACGCAACTGCTGAACGACGCGATTCATGTGAACCACACTGGTGCCGACGGCGTCGGCGAGGAGTGCCTGAGAGGCCGGAAAATCGAAGGACAAGCCGTCCGCTCGGCCGATCGCCTTCAATCTGGTGTAAAGCTCAAGCACGAGATGTGCCACGCGGCTCGTGGCTTCGCGTTGACCAACGTTGCAAATCCACTCCCGGAAGATCGCGGCGTCGGTCAGTGTATCGCGCCAAAGCGCTTCGGCCACGTTGGGCCGCTTTCTTATAAGTGAGCGCACCGCTGCATGCGGAATGAAGCCGAGAACGCTATCGCCAAGCGTGCTGACGTCATGGTCCATCACATGCAGAAAGAGCCCCTGCAGATCGGGAATGTCGCCGGGTTGGTGAAAGGCCATGATTTGGCGGTGGCCATTGCCGACGATCTTTGATCTCAGGATAAAGCCATCAACGACAAGGCAGCATGCGGAAGGTCGATCTCCGAGAGAAACGACCGGTTGACCGCCAGCCATCCGCTTCACCGTGATTGGCAGATGACGGATAGCGACCTCGTCCTCTTCGTCAATTTCGGTGCTAACCCGCAACCGCGCCAAGAAAGGTTCGAAAATTTCAGCGTTATTCATCGTTTACTCCGATCGGCAAACGAGTTTTTGTCACGTTCGTTCCAACCCGGGATCGCCAGCTATTGTCTCACGCGAAGCAGAGGGACTGCCGCAAATTCCAACCCTCGGCGGAACCAGACGGGAACGGCGTCAATTCATCTCGCCGCGAAGCCTTGGCGCGAAGTTTGACGCGCAACTCTCACTTCGAATGCTTCGGTGCGCTGCTTTGCTGGAAGTGCTCAGCGCCCGGTATTTCCACCCAGTCATGTTTCGACTGTTCGAAAACCGAGCGGATGGGCGCCGGGTAGTTCGGAAGCCCGATCGCGCCAACGGCAACGCCGATCATCGCAGGCAGATTGTCCGCCTTCCAATAGACCGTCGAACCGCACTCGGGGCAAAAATGGCTGCGGACCTTACCGCCGCTTGCGGCTGTCCGGACGTACTCCTTCGACGTTCCCGAGATCGCGACGCCCTCCGCCGGATAGAACGCACCGACGCCGAACGGCGCGCCCGTTCGACGCTGGCAGTCGACGCAATGACAGGCGACGACGAGGCTGGAAGGTCCTGGAAGCGACAGCGCGAGAGCGCCGCACCTGCATTGGGCATCGATCATCGGGATTCACTCCTCCCTCGTTGGTCCTGCTGTTCGGATGGAGCGCAGCGCGATCCCGCTACAATTGATCGAGCCGCCACAGCCCGAGGCTCTTGTCGCGCCAGCCACCACCGCCCTCTTCGCAACGCTCGTTGATCAGCGCGCGCGGTGCCGGCCAATCGAACGGTGCCTTCTCCATGTTCAGCGCCCGCCAGTCGCCGTCCTCGCAATCGCGATTGCCGTCCCATTCGGGGAACGTCGTGACCAGCAGGAAATGCGCGCCGCTGGCGCGAAAGTTCGCGATGGCGCGAACGATGTTGTCGAAGCTCAAATGCACCAGGCAGTCCCGGCACAGAACGATATCCGCGCGCGGCAGTGCATCGCGCGTGATGTCGGCAACGAGAAACCGGCCTGACAACTCGCCGGCCGCGACGCGCTGGCGATTGGCTTCGATCAATGACGGCACGATGTCGATGCCGGTGTAGTCGAGATCCAGCTTCATGCGGCCGATCCAGCCCGCGTCCCCGCAGGGCGCGTCGAGCAGCGAGCGCGCGCCGAGCCGTTGCAACAGCGGAGGAAGCACCTCACGGATCGCGGCGGTCGCGTGATCCTCCGAGCCGAGGCCGGACACCGAGGTCGCCGCACCCCACAGGTTCGTCTTTTCGATGCGCTCGAACCGCGCGGCCAGATCGAGGCCCGCGAAATTATCGCGGTCGGCGACGAACCGCTCATGGGCGAGCACGGGTGGACGCTTGGAGATCATGGACGGGATGTGAATTCCGACGCAGCCACAGTATACAGGCAAAGCGAGCGGTCCGAAACGGTCCGTAAGCGAACCTGCTTACGTCATCGGTCGCGTCTCGCCCCCATGCGCCCCACCACAGCCAAAGAGAAGGCCAGGATCGCCGCCGGCGCGGCGGCGGCCGTCGTCATGACGGCCGTGCTGTTCGCGATCGCAATGGGATTTCTGCTGGCGCTGTAACCGCTAACCGCGCGATCGACGAAAGCCGCCGCGCTGACTTAGGCGGTGCGCACCGTTCGGAGGAATTTTCCGACTTCGTCCTTCAGCCGGTTGCTGTCGGTCGCCAGCATCTTGGCGGTGGAAAGCACCTGCGAGGAGGCCGAGCCGGTCTCGGCCGCACCGCGCTGTACGTCGGCGATGTTGGTGGAGACCTGCTGGGTGCCGTGGGCGGCCTGCTGCACGTTGCGCGAGATCTCCTGGGTCGCGGCGCCCTGCTCCTCGACGGCTGCGGCAATGGTCGACGACACCTCCGACAGCCGCTCGATCGTCGTGGAGATGTCGCGGATCGCGTTGACGGATTCCTGGGTCGCGGTCTGGATGCCGGAAATCTGCTGGCTGATCTCGCCGGTCGCCTTGGCCGTCTGCTCGGCCAGCGTCTTCACCTCGGCGGCGACGACCGCGAAGCCGCGGCCGGCCTCGCCGGCACGTGCCGCCTCGATCGTGGCGTTGAGCGCCAGGAGGTTGGTCTGGCCGGCAATGGTGTTGATCAGCTCGACGACGTCGCCGATGCGCGTCGCCGCAACCGAGAGCTCGCTGACGCGCACCGTCGTGGTGCGGGCCTGGGTGACGGCCTCGCCAGCCATCCGTGCGGATTCCTGCACCTGGCGGCTGATCTCGTTGACCGAGGAGGACAGCTCCTCCGTGGCGGTCGCAACCGACTGCACGTTGCTGGTGGCTTCACCCGAGGCGACCGCGACGACCGAGGTGAGCTCCTGCGCACGCTGCGCGGTGGTGGCCAACGTCGAGGACGACGCTTCGAGCTCGGTGGACGCCGAGCCTACTGTCTCGATGATCTCGCCGACCGCGCGCTCAAAGCCGTCGGCAAGGTTGACCATATCGCGCTTGCGCTGATCAGAGGCCTGCTTCTCCACTTCGACCTGCGAAGCCTTGAGGCGCTCGACCTCGATCCCATTGGTTTTGAAGATTTCGACCGTCTTGGCCATGTCGCCGATCTCGTCGCGGCGGTCCGTCTCAGGCACCTCGGTCTTGAGATCGTTGCGGGCAAGGCCCTCCATGGCGAGCTTGAGGCGGGCAATCGGCCGTGACATCGCATTAAGGCCGATGAATAGCGCGATCGCGATCCCCAGGATCAGGCCGCCGGCGCTGACGCCGATCACGGTCCAGGTCGCGGATCTGGCATCGCGGTTGATGGCGTCCTTGCGCTTGGCGACCGCCTGTGCGGTCTCGCCCACGAACTGGGCAATGCGCCCCAGGGCCGCATCCATCACCGGGTCGCACTCCTTGTGCGCGCGTTCGGATGCCTTGGCGTTCTCTTCCGGGCTGCTTGCGAGTGAGCCTGCCTTCAGCACCGGATCGCAGCCGGCGAACACGGCTTTCAACTGGTCGCCGATGCTCTTGATTTGGCTCGCGCGCGCGGGATCGTCCTGCTCGGCTGCCTCGAGGTATTGGCGGATTTCATCGCGGTTCTGGGTCGCGGTCTTGAGACGGTTGGCGTTGCCCGCCTCCGTCGCCTCGGTGAAGACCGCATAGAGCGCGGCATGATAGGTCTCTGCGCGGCGCTGGGCCCGCGTCAGGTTGAGCGCTGAGGATTGTGCTGCGGAAAGCTCGGCGAAGCCGTCGACCGTTGCCGAGAGCTCGCGCGTGCCGAAGCCCGCGACGGCGACCATGGCAAAGCCCATCACGGCGACGATCAGCGCGACCTTCCACACGATTTTCAGATTGTTCAAAACGCTCATTGCAGCCGCCCCAGTGATTTTCTGCCGATACATATTCCCAGCACCGTGCATTGGAACCAGCTGACGTTAAGATTTGATGCCAGATGTTCCGGGTAGTCTTACGGAAAACTAACTATTTGGGCTTCCGCCGTAAGCTTGGTGTAAGCTTCAGCCTATTCCGGGGTGTGAGCCGGGCTTGGAAAACCGGAACCGGTCGGTGGCGTCGTCCGTTGTCGGCCCATGCGGATCAGGGAAGAAAACCGAAACATGTTTCTGCTGGCGACGGTGACGCTGTGCTGTAGCGCCTTGGCTGGAGCAATTGCGCTGTTCGAACCGGCTCCGGCAAAGCAGCAGGCCCAACGGGCAATGATCGATGTGACCGCTCCGACGCCGGTTCGGGTGGTCGGGGCTCCGTTCGAGCCCAACCTCAATCCGCGGGAGCGCTAGCCCTCACCCCGGCGAGACGTCGGCGCCCTCCTCGGGACGGCGTTTGGCCCGGGCCAACTCCTCAACGAAGGCGATCACCTCCGCCCGTTTGTCGGGCGGCAGCGACAGGAACGCGCGGACGAGCCTCAAGCCCTCGGCTTCGGCTGAATGGTCTGCTTTGACATCCATTCCCCACTGTCGGGCGGCCGGGAAAAATATGCAATCCCCCACCCAACACCTTCTTGATTCGGCCGGCCAGCTTTGCTGGAATGACCCCGACAGGGGTGCACCATGAAGTGGATCACGGAACGCGACGCGCTGATCGCGCAGACAATGGCCTTCGTCCAATCGGTAACCGGCAAAAAGGATGACTTGCATCCACCGGAGATCCCGATGGCGACAGTGGCCGCGTCAGTGCAGATCGTCCCCGTCAACACCGTCGTCGAGAGCAAGCCACTTCCGCCCCAACCCTTGCCTCTCCCATCGCAGCGCGCGGCGAGCCACGACGTCCGCACCGAGATGCAGGCCCGCATCGCCAATTTCCGCAAGCATCAGGAGCGGTTCGAGCGCGAGCGCGAGGAGTATTGCGCGGCCACCCTGACTAAACTGCGCGCCGCCATTCGCGACGCCTCCCCCCGGCCACCGGCTGAAAAGTAGAGCCGGGGCCTCCCGTCGCGGGCTACAGCCAGGACCACACCAGCCAGAGATTGGCCGCGCAGGCGCCGATCAGGGCCAGCGTGAGGGGCAGCAGCATGTGCCCGCAAGAGGTTTTCAGGTCGGTCGTCATGACCGAAAACATCCCCTGATTCCGCCAAATGAGTCCCGGGGATTCTTTTTTTCGGGATTCAGGACTCGTTAAGGACTCAGGCCCCGGCGACCCTGATCACGGCCGCGTGATCGACCGGCAATCGGAACCCCTCCCGCGCAAAATCGTTAACGCGCTTTCCGGGAGCGGGAACAATGCCCTACGCCCTGTTCTGCAACGACGCCCAGATCAGCAAGGCCTATCCTGATGAGTCCGACGTCTGGAGGCTCGCGCAACGAAGTGGCCTCGTCGTGGACGTAACCGCGGATGACAACCGCCCCGGGCCACGCCGGGTGCTCGACAACGATTACGAGATCAAGCCGTGCCGGGCCGCACAGGGCGAGGACCCGGCCCGGAACAAGGCCGAGGCCGATCGCCAAGCGAGGATGGAGCTTGAGCTGAATTCCTGAAGACGGATCAAGGATGGGAAGCCGGAGCTCACAAAAAGCTCAGGGCGTCGCGGTCGCGAGCGAGGCCTGCTCGCCCGCCAGAGCCACGCAGGCCTTCCGGCGATGCAGCCCACGGATCGCGCCGGTGACCTTCAGCACCTTGCCGGAGGAGCACGAGGCGTCCTTGACGAAGGCCACCTCGTAGGGTGCCAGCATCAGAGGCTCGGATTTGAGGATCGTTTGGGCAGCGCACGGCAAACTGACGAAGCACGAGAGCACCACAGCCGACACCAAGATACGCATGTCCGTCGTCCCACCAGCCCGGTAATTCTCATATAACGCGTTCCGGCGCGCGAGTTCCCTAAGCTGCAAAAATTATTTTTGCTTTACCCGAGCTCCATGACGCGCGTGAGAAAGCGCGCGCCAAAACGTTTGCTTGCAAATGACGCGCCAGATGGTTGACGCAATGCAAACAGAAGGCTGGCAACCAGAGCCCGGCAAACGAAAGGCCGGCGGGGGAGCCGGCCTTTGTCAGATCGTGATCGTTGGTGGCGCGTCAGTAGCGCGAGGCTGCCGGACCGCCCCAGCCGAAGCGATAGTTCACGCCGACCTTGACGGTATGCTCGTCCTCCCGGCCGCGGACGCCCACGACGTCAGCCGGACCGGAGGTGAACGTCGTGCTGCCGAAGTTGTAGTACTGGTACTCGGCCTTGGCCGACCAGTTCGGCGCGAACATATATTCGAGGCCAGCGCCGACAGTGTAGCCGTCCTTGCTGTTCCCGGTCGCGGTGAAGGTCTGCGGCACGCCGGCGACATTCACGCCAAGACCGCCATTGCGCCAGGCATAACCGCCCTTGGCGTAAAGCAGCGCCGGTCCCCAGGTGTAGCCGATGCGACCGGTCACCGAGCCGAGCTGGTCGGTATTGGAGGTCACCTGCGTGCCCAGCGGGAACGTGGCACCGCCGTTGTTGGTCGGCAGCCAGGAATACTGCGCCTCGATACCCATGACCCAATTGGGCGCGAACTGGTAGTCGAAGCCGCCCTGGACACCGCCGAGGAAGCGCGCGTCGCTCGACTGGAAGCTGCTGTCGCCGGCAAAGGCGCCGCCGACATGGCCGCCGATGTAGAAGCCGGTCCAGTTGTAGATCACCTGCGGCGGCGTGTAGGCCGGAGCCTTGGTGTAGGTGCGCGCCTGCATGTCGGCTGCGGCAGCCGGCGCGGCCAGCGCAAGCAGGGCAACCGCACCCAGCAAAATCCTTTTCATGATCATCCCCGTTCTTTCAAATTCGACACTCAGGAAACAACGTGGCGTGAATTGGGTTGCTTCGCGGCGATGCCGGAACGTTGATCGTTCGTTACTGTGACGGAGCGGCAACAGCGGGATTTTGTTCCGTCCCGCAGGCTCATACCGACGGTTTTTTTCCGCTGGAAAACAGAACCTGCCATAACGATTAGTCGCAACCCGAAACCACTCCGTTCAAAGCTCCCCGAAATGTGATCCGGCAGCTCCGGCGGGCTCTGTCCTATCACCAAGCGATGAAGGTGGGCTTTGCGCTACCGCGTCATCTTTTCAAGTTCTGGAAAGGGTACGTAAACCGCGCCCGCGCACAGCTCGCTGGCGCGATCGACGACGCGGTCCGCCCGGCCGTTGACGAAAATCACGGCGCGTTCCCTCATGGCCTTGTAGGTGCCGTCGGTCTCGCGTGGGGTGAAATGCAGGCAGCTGACGTAGAACTGCCGACCGCCGACTTCGCGCTGCACCGGCTCGGCCATGCTGGCGTCACGCACGCCGACGGGGTTGTTCAGATAGCTGCGCATCAAGGCCAGCGTGTCGCCGCGGAAATTATCCGGGAACGGTTGTGGACCTCCGGCCTGGGTCCCGTCCATCAGGGTCGGACGGTCACCGTCGCTGCCGAAGCATCCCGTGAGCGCCAGCGGCAGTGCCAGCATCAACGCCAAGCTCACTGCGCGTTCCGCTAGTCGCCGCACCGCTTACGCTCTCCGCTCGATCAGTCTCGGAGACGTTCCAGCCCCAAGGTTGCAATGATGCATGTCTACAGGTGTTTTGCCCGACGAGTCAAACGGCTTCGTAAAATCCGCAGATGAGCCACCGATCAAACCATTGATTTATCTACCACCGGCTACTGTGCATGGGGTTGTTTTCGAGGTTTTGTTTGCGGCCGCCAAACCTGGGACGTTGCTCGCGGGCTTCAGCATGGTCGTACCGGCCCGCCGCCAGCACCTCGAGCTTTCGCGCAAGGCGTGACGAACGGGCCGGGCCTGAATTCCTCACGCGGCGGCTGGGCAATGCTAGAACGCCACCGCGCAGGATCAGTCGTTAGCTGCGCTTCTCCATCGTCGCCGGCTTGGTCACGTCCGGCTGCGTCGTCAGCGACTTCTTCGCTGAGAGATGCTTGTGGTGGTGGCGATGCGTGCGCACGGTCTTGTGCGCGTCCGGCGTGACCGCGGCGTTGGCGTTCATCGCCTTCGACTTGGCATCCACCTTGGCGTCGGCCTTGGCGTCGGCCTTGGCGTCCGAAGCCTTGACATCCGAAGTCTTGGCATCCGAAGTCTTGGCATCGGCCTTGAGGCCGGCGTCGGGTTTCGCGGCGGTGGTGGACACTTTGGTCTGGGCCTGGTCTGCCTTGATCACCGGCGTGGTCGTGGTGGTCTTGCCGGTCTCGGCTGCGAAGGCCGGGGCTGCGATCACGGAAGCTGCAAGCAAGGCTGCGGAAATGGTCTTCAACATGGTTGGTCTCCTCTTGGAAGGATCTTGAGGCGGGCGCCCTCTCGCCAACCCTTTGATCGTAGGTTGGAGTCTAGGGGGCACGCACTGAACCCAATCTGAAGCCCGCAGCAGGCTCCCGTTCATCTGGATGACAAGTTTGTCATCTTCCCGCAGGGCGAATAGACCAGGATGCCGGGAATGTTTTTGCCTGATGGGTGTTCCGGTCTTTGGGCAATCGTGTAGGATCGCCACGTTCCATACGGGAGAACTTAGATGCGAAAACTCTCAACGCTTCTTGTGCCGGGACTTGTCGCCATGACATTGGCGGCCGGGCCGGCTCTGACCAGCGCCTATGCCGCAGGTGGCGACACCCCCTCGTCGCCGCCGGCCTCGGACACCTCGACCAAAAAGGGCAAGAAGAAGAGCTCCTCCGTCAACGATCCGAAATTCCTTGCTGCCTATCGCACCGCCTACACCACGATCTACGACAATCACGACTACACTGGCGCGATCGGCCAGCTGAAGTCGCTCAAGCGCGACGACGTCGCCGACGTCGCCAATCTGATCGGCTACTCCTATCGCAAGCTCGGCGACTACCAGTCGTCGAAGGTCTATTACGAGCTGGCGCTGAAGGACGATCCGAACCACGTCCGCACCTGGCAGTATTACGGCCTCTGGCAGCTCGAGCAGGGCAACCGCGAGCAGGCGCAGTATCACCTGAACAAGCTCGCCTCGCTCGCCGGCACCGACAGCTCCGAATATCGTTCGCTCGCCACCGCGCTCGACAAGCCGACCGGAGCGACTCTCGTCTATTAAGAACATCGCATCTCCGAATGGGACGAACGGGCACAACCTCAGGGTTGTGCCCGTTCTGCGTTCTCGGCTAGCTTTCCCACCAATCTTCCCCTCGCAAATCGGTGCGCAATGGACAATTGGCTGCGATCCGCAATCGAGTACATCGGCTCCTGGATCGAATTCCAGCACACCACAATCCAGCAGCCGGGCGTGATCGTCGCATTCGCCCATCGCGGCGAAATCGTCGCCGAGCACGCGTTCGGCCTCGCCAATCTCGACACCGGCGAGAAGCTCACCCCGCGCCACCGCTTCCGCATCGCCTCGCACTCGAAGAGCTTTACCTCGGCCGGCATCATGAAGCTGCGCGAGCAGCGCAAGCTCCGGCTCGACGATCCCATCGGCCAATATGTCGCCGGCCTGCATCCGCGCGTCGCCGGAACGACGATTGCGCAAGTACTCTCGCACAGCGCGGGACTGACGCGCGACGGCGCCGATTCCGGCCAGTTCATCGACAGCCGTCCCTATCTCGACGCGAGCGAGCTGCTCGCGGAATTGAAGCTGCCGACCGCGATCGAGCCGGGCACACGCTTCAAATATTCCAACCACGGCTTTGGGCTGATCGGTCTCGTCATCGAAGCCGTGACCAAGGAGCCTTACCGCACCTGGATCAAGCGCGAGATCATCGAACCCGCGGACCTGCGCGAGACCGAGCCGGACGCCCCGCTTCCCAAGGGCGCGTCGTTCGCGCGCGGCCACACCCGCAAGCTGCCGTATGGGGAGCGATGCGTGATCCCCGGCGACAATCCCGCGCACGCGATGGCCTCCGCCGCCGGCTTCATCGCGACCGCCGCCGATACCGCCCGCTTCTACGCACAGCTCGCGCCCAATGCGAAAAAGAGCATGCTATCGGTCGCGAGCCGCCGCGAGATGACGCGAAACCATTGGCGGGTGCCGCAAAGCTTCGAGGCCTATTACGGCCTCGGCGTCAACGCCGGCAAAACCGACGGCTGGGATTGGTTCGGCCATGGCGGCGGCTTTCAAGGTTACATCTCGCGGACCTGCTCTATCCCCGCTTGCGAGCTCGCGATCAGCATCCTCAGCAACTCCATCGACGGCGCGGCGCCGTTCTGGATGGACGGCGCGATGCAGATCCTCCGCGTCTTCCAGGCCCGTGGCGCACCCGACCGGCGCGTGCGCGACTGGACCGGCCGCTGGTGGACGATCTGGGGCGCGAACGACCTCGTGCCGCTCGGCAACCGCGTGCTGGTCGCCAATCCCCAGTTCAACAATCCGTTCATGGATGCCGCCGAGATCGAGGTCACCGGTCGCGACACCGGCAAGCTCGCCTGGGCCGCCGGCTACTCCAGCCATGGCGAGCCGGTGCGCCGCGTCCGCAACAAGCGTGGCAAGGTCAGCGACGTCTGGATCGCGGGCGCCAACATCAAGCCTGCGGCCGTCGTGGCCCGCGAGATCGCGCGGAGATACAAGCCGCGCAAGCGACGGCCTACTCCCGAATGAGCGTCTCGACCTCGCTCCGAAGCGCCTGTCGCGAGCCGTCGCGCGAATAGAACATGTGGCCGCCGGGATAGACCACGAACTTGACACGCTGTGTTGCGAAGGCCGGCAACTGGTCGAGCACCCGCTTCGATCCGAAATAGGGCGTGGCGAGATCGAACAGTCCGTGCGCGACCAGCACGTTCAGCTTCGCATCCGTGGCGAGGATCTGGCGCAGCTCGGAGACCGACTGCGGCGGGTTGATGCCGCGGCCGAAATCCCAGTGCCCTTCGACGGCGCCGTTCAACACTTCATAGGAGCCATCGGGCCGCCAGTTGAGCTTGTGTGTCAACAGGTCAACCGCAGCACTCGTCAGCGGCGCCTGCAGCGCATCGCCGGAGGGATCACCGAACCGCGAGCTGCTCGAATCCGGATAGGGATCGAAGCCGCGTACCGAGCCATCGTAGCGCCCCGTCACCTTGCCGTTCTTGCGGTCGAATTCGCGGCGGAATTCGCCGACGTCGAAGCGGCCGGCAAGCCGGCGGCTCACCGCCTGGTCGATGCCGGTGAGCTCGGCGACCTTGTCGGCAAGACGATTGGTCGCCTCCTTGTCCGCCTCGCCCTTGACGAGATCGGCCAGGAATTCGCCGCGCGCGTAAGCCTCGACGTCGGCGAGATCGGCGCGCTTGACCGGGCCTTTCGCCTCACGGGTCACCGCGACATAGCTCGGCAGCGTCGCGACATATTGCAGGAGGCTGGTGCCGGTGAACTCGCGGAAGTCCAGGAGCGGCGACACCAGGATCAATCCCCTGACGCCGACACCGTGCTGAAGCTGCAACTGCCGCACTACCTTCGGCCCGCGAATGCCACCATAGCTTTCGCCGGCGACGTATTTTGGCGAGGTCAGCCGGTCGTGCTTCTCGAGCCAGCGGCGGATCACGAGCGCGATCGAATTGACGTCACCGTCAACGGAGTAGAACGATTTGCGCGCGTCATCGCCGCTCGCGACGAACCGGCTATAGCCAGTGCTGACGGGATCGATAAAGACGAGATCGGTGAAATCGAGCCAGGTCTCCGCGTTCGGCTTCACCTCGGGCGAGGCGGACGGTGACAGCGCTTCGCCATCGAGCGGCAGCCGCCACGGCCCGGCCGCGCCGAACTGGAGCCATGCCGAGGACGCACCGGGCCCGCCGTTGAACAGGAACGTCACGGGGCGCGTCGCCCGGTCGGCGCCGTCGAGCTCATAGGATGTATAGGCGATGTCCGCCACCGGCTCGCCCTTGCCGTCGAACACGCGGATCGATCCGGCGGTCGCTGCGAAATTAAGCGTGCGGCCGGAAAGATCGATCGTCTGCTTCGTGGTCGAATCCGACGGAAGACGGTGCGGCTCGGCGGCTGACGATGAATTCTGCGACGCGCTTTGTGCGCCGCCGCGACCGCCCTTCTGTCCGGCTGCTGCCGCCGCCTCAGCGCGCGGCTGCGGCGGATCGTCGGCGCGCGCAAATCCTGCGAGCGCGAATGCCGACACCACCAGCACCAGGGTCGCGCGGCGGAGCGCCGGCATATTCGTAGCCATGATCGTTCTCCCTGCCCGGCGACGACCGCCGGTGCGGACCGCAAGGCTAGCGCGGAATTGCGACGGTTTGGGGGATCAAGGTGTCAATCGGCGTTCAAATTTGACCCTGTATCGGCGTCCAATTTTGACCCCTTCGAGCGGCGGGTTTTGGCGGTAGCGCTCGCACCGTCGGAGCTGGTCGGGGTTGCGGAGACGGTGCGAGCGCGGGTTGCGTGATCGTCGTCGCGGCTTTTGAAGCGCCAGCTGTCGTTGCCGGTCTCGACGATGTCGCAATGGTGGGTCAGGCGATCGAGAAGCGCGGTGGTCATTTTGGCGTCGCCGAACACGCTGGGCCATTCACCGAACGCGAGATTGGTGGTGACGACGATGGACGTGCGCTCGTAGAGCCGGCTGACGAG
>NZ_JADK01000019.1:0-27135 GCF_000518345.1 Bradyrhizobium sp. URHA0013
GATGAAGGCGATCATGGCTTGGACCGGCGGTCGAGCTCCGCCATCGCAAAATAAGCGCTCGCCTTGCGCAGGATCTCGTTGGCCTGCCGAAGCTCGCGGTTCTCCCGTTCCAGGGCCTTCAGCTTCTCGGCCGTGTCGGTCGGAACGCCGGCCCGCTGCCCACTGTCGATCTCCGCCTTCTTGACCCAGTCATGCAGCGTCTGCGGCGTACAGCCGATCTTGGCCGCAATCGATGTCACCGCCGCCCAGCGCGAAGGGTGCTCGCCGGCGTGATCCAGAACCATCCGAACCGCTCGGGCCCGGACCTCGGGTGAAAACTTGTTCGTCGTCTTGCTCGTCATGGCTCCATCCTCTCAGGAGTTGGAGCCTCCGGCAAACCCGGGGCGGTTCATGTACCTAAGAAATCAAGCCATCGAGGCGCTATCTCCTTCGATCTTGCTAAAGGTAATCCACGCTATGATAACTCTTTGCCCCGAATCCGAGTTCGAGCAGCGCTTGCGCCGGCGCCGGCCTGGATCCGTCGGTCAGGAGAGACCAGCTCGAAGTCACGCGCTCGCGCGTACAAGAAGAACGATCAAGCGGTCGTCGAGCAGAAGAATGGTGCCGTCGTCCGCCGCCGGCGCGGTAATCGTGTAAGCGGGTTGCAGGCGTCTGCCAACGGCGAACACAAACGTGCCAATTATCGTCACTGGCGATCCAGCGACCGCCTCAAAAACCCCCGAAACTGCTTTTGACGGACAGCAGATCAGTGCGTATCAGTTCGCGCGTGAGACGGCCGCCATTAGGGTGGAGCAGACATCAGGCGGCCAGCCGCTTAATGAGTACACGGCCTACTAGACCAGCTAGTGGGGTAGGACGGCGTCAAACTGATCATGAAGTTCAGGCGGCATCTTCGCCAGAAGAAATTTTTCGACTATTTTGTGATTGTCAGAGAAACGTTGAGGCCCATCGGTCACCGAGTTGCCCTTGACGTAGAGTTCTCGTTGAGTACCCCTCGTGGCAAAGCTCACTTTGAAGCCACGAAAACCGAGTCCGTTTGCCGCACCGGCAGCAGACTTCACCTTACTCAATTTCTCGAGCAGCCTTAGAAGCGCAGTTAGATCTCTGCGTCCTAGCTCCCACGTTGGATTGGGGCGGCCCGAAAAAACGTCAATCTCGACTTGAGCGCGATCGGGTAACTGTTCCATCGAGTTCCTAGCTTGCCATGCGCGGACCTCATCGGATGTGAACGCTTCGGCTCGTGACCATGTAAGTACAAAAATCGGTATAAGGCCCGCGATTACAAGACTGCGGATCAGAAATTGCAGCGCCAGCATTATCGACGTTCCTCGCCGCCGTTTGTCCCGGCTTATGCGACCAACATCCAACATCGTCCTGTCGATACCAATGATAGTCATTGTTCGGCCAAACGACTAGGGCCACGTACCAGCCGGAACCGGCGGACAAGGGATTTGAGAAGTTCGCTGCCGGTTTCAATCCATCGGATTGAGCCGCAGGATCCACATTGCTGCAGGCCATGGCCGTCGCAGGATGTCCGCTGGCGCGACCTGGCTGAGCGAAGGTATTTGTCGCGTTATTGTTCGCGTAGTTGTAGCAGTTGTTGTAGGGCTGAATGTTGGGAACATTCCAGAGGCCAGGGTTGTAGGCCGGCGCATCCACGGCGCGACATGGCGGGCATGAAGGCGGACCAGCCAGATTGGCATCGAATCTAGTTTGAGCGTGAGCTGCTATGCGCGAACTGACGAGTTGGCGGACTTCGTCGTTTGTGGCACTCGCTGAGGTCGTGATTAGCCAGTTCTCGATATCGGAATCGGCAACGTAGTTGGCAAGACCAAGGCCTCTATCAAGAATGCCTTCATGCAGAAACAGGCGGCTCGGTCCGGTCAAGCTTTCGACGTGCTGCGCGATGTGAAATCCGCGATAGCCCAATCCGCCCACGACACCAGACGGCCTTGAGTGGGTGAAAGTCGATGAGGCTCTGATCCGGTCGTCCAGTTCCTTCTCTTGGACCGCCGTCAATTGCCAACTCGGGTTCGGCAACCCTGAAAACACATCTAGCGTAACAACCGTTGTCATAATCTGATCCTGCTCAAATGAGTGTTGTTATCCACAAATGGTAACGCGACCGTACTGCAACCGACTACGAGGTTCAACCTTTTGGTTGCAAAGTTTGCCTCCACTCGGCCGATACTTGCGGATCCGGAATGGTCGCATTGGATCGTCGATCGTTAAGGAGACCTGTCGGTGGTTCCCGGTAGGGAATAAGATAGGGATCCGATGAAGGTGAAACGGCGCCTGTCCGTTGCAACGCAACATTGGCATTGATCCGCAAATCGGCATTGCTCGTTGGGGACTGCCATGCCTCGCAAGGCGATCATCGGTGTTGTCGGCGCAATGGAGAGCCTGTCGCTTCGGAGGTGCCGGATCTTGCTCGGTCTATCGGCCACGAGATCGGGACCAGAGATGCCATTTTGCCGACCGGTGGCGAGCCAAATGCGGAGGACCGCTCGGTCAAAAGCTTTGCCATGCTGGGATGCCAAGAGGCGAAGTTGGATGAGCGCCCATCCGGCCCCATGATCAGCGTCCTGTCGGGACGTCCGTCAGATCATGTCGATTTAGCGCCCGGCACTCAAAGAGTAGTGCTTCAAACGAAGCTTTCATCGATGGGACGAAACCCAATTAACGGCGGCACACCTGATAGATTAATCGTGCTGCGCCCTGGCAAAGCAGGTACCCTCGTTGAGCTTGCGTATTCGTTGAGATGGAGGGATCCAGTTGCACCTGTGTTTGTTCGCTCGATCGAGCATTTGCGGTGAGCGAACACAACCCAACAGGAAAAAAAGGAAAAGGATAAGATCCTTACGAGTATCCGCGACGCCATAGCCGAATTTCGCGCGGACGGTACATGTGGCATCCACCAAATTGATCCCGCAGCTTTGCGGCATGTGCTTAGCGATTGCCTCAACACAGTTCAAGACACGGCCCAAGGTGATGTCGCCATTGCCAAAGCGGCTGTTGATGTCGCGATGGCTGGAGTGTCCGATCAACTCAAGCTTACACGATTTGAGGGACTCCACTCCGCGGCGGGCAAAAATAACAGAGTGCTGAAGAAAGAGTTCGAAAAGTTCGTCGAAGGACTGTCCGATCTGCAGCCCGGGGCTGTATTTGGCTAGAAGCGCGATCCGACCCCACACCGAACGGCGCATACATCGTGAGAAGCCGAAGCACGAAATCCGCCGTCGTGTCGGCCATGGACTTCTCATCGCGTTTCGCCCATCGATCTCGGAATTCAGAGCCTGAGGCAAGCTGTTAACTTACCCAAATATTCTTGACTCCTCTCCGGGGTATTCAAGCCACAGGCGAACAGCACATAAGGATCGATCTGATGTGTCTTGCTAGGATCGATCCGCTGTTGCAAATAAGCGATATCGTCCAACACCTGAACGCCGGCGGAAATATATTGGAAATACTGCGTTCCAATATGGGAGCGCAAAGCAACAGTGTCTGCCTTGCTTCCTGTGAGGCCATAGCTCTCCGCAATCCGCTTGGTGAAATCAATTGTGTTCGGACTGGCTTCTTCCAAACAATCGCTCCGAAAATACTTCTGCAGGGTAGCGTCCGTGGTGCCGACAAATCGCGCATCCCGTATTCCGTAGTCTAAACTATACAGCGCATAGACAAGGTCGTTCTTCAGCATCTCCTTCAGAAACGGCCTGAGTAGCAAATCCTCGGCAGCTACACCCGAACCTTCGACGGCGGTTCCCATGTCTATGGCAACCTTCGATCTATCGGGGGCCGTAGCTCGCCAAGCGTAGCCAACGGCGTGCCTCAGTTCGTGAAGCAAAAGGCTGTAATACTCCATCTTGCTTCGAACGGTACCGATGCCGAAGTCTATATCTCCGGTAGAAGTGGATGTGACCGCGCCACCCGAGTCATTAACCGTGAAGCGAAATCTGGAAAAGAGTGGGGCGATCTCGATCGGATAGCCAGTGTACCGGGCAGCGATCCAAGTTTTTACTTGCTCGTACATTTCCTTAATTTTCACTTCATCCTCGGCATACTTCTCTCCGATCCGCTCCACGTTACGATCGAAAGCAACTTTCCAGGCGACTGCGGCCGGGCCATTGTTGGAATCTTGCGCCTTATCCAGCGCTACGGCGATCTTGTCCGTGAACAGCCCGAATGCTGTTTCGGCATCGATCATGTCCACCACCTGCCGACGTTGCTGCATGCTCAAAATGTCGTCGTTTGGAAAGACCTGCTGAAGCGCGAATTTTGCTGTAGTTCGATATTCTACGACTTTGTTCGCCCGGTACTGGTCAAGTTGGGCTTTGTAGGTAGCCATGGAGGATCCGCCGTCATTGTTCGAGCGCTGGTCCGCACTGAACGCTTCCCAGGCTTGGACACGGTCTGCGGCAGAGTAGATCGTGCACTTTCGGCTGGCATCAGCGCTTGCGGAAATTCGCTCAAGCCACCAACTCCGCAACAGAACGATTCCTTTGGCGAGTTCATTTCTGTCAGGGTCGCCGACATACCTCGTGAGATCCGAATCGGACTCCATGCAGATCGGGCTCTTGGTCGCGGCAAACGTTCCGACATCCAGCCATTTCACGGAAGTGCTGTTTAGGTAGATCGCGTTTACTTCGCGCAAGACCTCGTCGTCGCTTGCGAATATCCGGGGACGCCCTCCATCGACGTGGAAGCCCTGTACAACGTCGTTGTACAGTGACACGATTTCGCACGTTACCTCCATGTCCGAACCACCAAAGCTATCATGAGCAAACGCGCCCACTGCACGCGCGCGTGCGTCGAACAATACGCTCTGCTTCAAAACCCGCTCATATTCGGCGAGGATTGCATCGTCGACCACGCGAAGATCAGACACGACGGTAAAATTAAATGCCTCGATGTCGGCAAATGTCTCGCGGTCGGGCAATCGGACTGAGTCGAACAAAGATTTTCCATCCCAGTCGCGATTTGGGAGCTTCTGACCAGGGTAGGTCAGGGTTGCGCGGTACGCGGCCATTGCACCGAGATAGTTGCGAACGAGGGCGCGAGAGAAGTCGGCATTCTTGATATCCCTGACCGAAAAAGTCGTCGGCAAGATGTTGTCGTAGGACTTTCGATAGTAGTCGTCCATCGCAACGCCCATCGCAGGCGTCGGGCATCGCAAGAGAACGGCCTCTTTGCTGGTCAGAGCTGCTTTTCCCCAGCGGGCACGAAAGGCGGCGAGACGATTATCTGCATGCGTTTGCAGTTCTTGCTTCACGTCAGCCGGGAGTTCAGCCCATGTCGTAATCAGTGGTATGTCTTTAAGAATTTGCGATACACCGTTGCCGCCGGACTGAGGGGGCTCTATCCAGGATGTGCATGGCGGATTTGTCTCAGCGGCCCGAACCGCTAAGATCGCCTGGAAGCCCATTAGGAGCAGCAACAGCGACGCCAGACCTCGCACGCGGCTAGTGATGACCATCTCAGCCTCTCCCAACCTTTGAAATCGCTAAACCGCGGCCCAACGAGGATCAGAATATCTCCGAGACCGCTGGGTTATCGATGTCGCCGACAAAACAAAACTTGTATCGACGAAGATTACTCATCCCCCCACTGCTTGATAGCGAAATATATACTCGAATCTGCTTGAACATAGTGCCTTTGCTGAGGTCGGATTCCTTTTGCTTAGAGTCTGTCCGGAGAGATTATGCATGATTGCATAGTTTTCTCAGCATGAGCCTGATTGAAGCGAGGCGGAGAAAAGCCAGCGCCTTACGATTGAGATTCTCCCAATCTTTGGTGAGGCGTCTGCAACACCCGAGCCATGCAAACGTTCGTTCGACAACCCGCCGCTTCGGGAGAACGCAAATGCCTTTGCATGATCGGCACGCTTGACGATCCTATGTGCACCTGCGCCACTATTTTCGCCACGGCGCGACGAAA
The DNA here is from genome assembly GCF_000518345.1 of Bradyrhizobium sp. URHA0013. Classification (NCBI taxonomy): domain Bacteria; kingdom Pseudomonadati; phylum Pseudomonadota; class Alphaproteobacteria; order Hyphomicrobiales; family Nitrobacteraceae; genus Bradyrhizobium; species Bradyrhizobium sp. URHA0013. Next base: position 5,935 of record NZ_JADK01000019.1, read on the forward strand.
CAGCGGGCCTTGATAGCCGCCATCGGCGTAGAGTTTCATCAGGAACGGATACATGCCGAACATGGTCGCCATGACGAATGCGCCGCCGTCCCGATCCTGAATGTCAGCGTTCTAGCGCGCTCCTCTCGATCCGATCGCGTCGCCTGGCCATCCGTGATTGCTGCCGCCCCGAAGAGTGGACGACATCTCTTCCGCCTTGCGCGCCGCGCTCGAAGATTCGGTTTGTGGACGCCGAAGTATCCTGACCGAACGGTCTTTCTATGCAGCTCTTTTGCACTGCACGCGCTTGCGCGATTTGCCGCAGCGCTAGATCAACCTAAGCTTGCACTGCGCCCAAAAGCCAGTCAAGCTGTGTCGTCAGGTTTGCTCAAGTTGGATTGTCCTGACGCGCTATTGCCAGAGATGTTGATTTTCATTCGCCGGTGTGAGGGGCACCCGCTGTCACGGTTCGCTGGTTGATCGAAAGACAGGAACGCGGTCTCCGGAGTTTTCCTAGATCGCGCAATTGTCTTGTCCGCAATGTAGCTGCTGATCTTTTTGTGCAGCGGCGCGCAAGCGGTAGACGCTTGCTGCTTGTAGACGACTTTTGCCACCGCGCGGCCTTGCCCAAGAAGATATCGAGCATGAGAATTCAACTTCGCAACCAGCTGAACGGTCTGAAGAACGTCTTGGAAGCGGGAGAGCTCGAAAATGGCCTTATTATTCAGACTTTACGGCGATTTTAGCTGGCCACCTCGCCCGGATGTGCATCTGGCCCGCAAGCAATCGGGAACAGTTGAAGTGTTTTATGTTCTCAAGGAGGGCGACAGCTCATACCACGCATATCTTCGGTGGGTGCCGAAAGGGATCGAGCCTGCGGAGGATGCCCTTCCTGAGAATAATATCTACGAGGTATCAGACCCGGTTAAGTGGTTCGAAGATCGTTCAGACAAGGTAGCGTCGATCTGGATTGATAGCCCGACAGAAGGCGCGCCGAACGGTGTACGGGTCGCATTTCGCGGAGCATTTCTGATCGACCAGTACAAGGTATCGGAAGAAGTCGACGAGATCAGATGGCCGCTCGTCCAGCATTGCGAGTACGAGAGAGGGAAGACGGTCTATAGCGAACTCGTTGTCTACCGCACCGGGGAAGGGCGAGAACAAGAATCAGTTTTCCGGTTCAACCTGCATTTGCCGTTGCCTGTTCCGCGTACCAATCTGGGTGGAGCTCAGGACATCGCTGCATTTCCGTTCTGCGCGGTATACGCGACGAGCCTCCCAAGCAACAGGCTAGGCAAAATTCTGGCACTGGTAGGTGGCTGGGTTGGCAGCAACCGTACATCATTCGAATTCAAGAATGAGACATTTCCCGAGAAACCGTTTCTCGGCAAATTCGGCTTCGCGGCAAGAGCAAAGAGAAGCGATCGAGGATTCGCGGTTTACGAAGGGAATAGACATGGCGGCACCCGTCCCGCTAACGTTGATGTGCACGATTTCTGGCCCCGCAAGGCTGAGGTGTTTTACGACGGCTTGCTCGGACGATATGGCTTTGCCGTAAACCCGAACACGGCTTGGCTGAAACTAAGGGAAAGTCCGAGCACTGCGGATCTGAGTCTACGTTTTTCATCTCCGCAAACCGGTAACAACGAGACGACGTGGGGACTCATTTATCGCATCGCAGTTGTGGCGTCGCAAGATGACGGCAACTCGGCCGACGATCTTCGCTGGAGCGGCGATGCGCTCAGCCTTCGCCTCGCGAAAGAAACAGGAGGCTGGTTGAGAACGGCTGCCACGGTCTACGCAGATTGCGAACTGTCCTGGGATATTCCCGACGACGCGATCTGGATGGATCGTAACACCGACTGGTCGCTTCGCACGACGCTCAGGATGCATTGGCTCGAGCAAATCCTGAAATCGGAGGGCATCATTGCGGCAGCTTCGCCCACAAGGGACTTCACCGCAGGTACGCTGCCGCAGGCGGCGTACTCGTTTAAGCAAGTGCGTGACTCCCTCATTCCGGTTGAAGCAGGACTGCCGCAGTCATTTCTGCCGGATCTTTCGGTCGAGAACACGCAGCAGGTCCGCTTCGCCCTCTATGGGTCCCCGACCGATGCCAGGTTCGTCGACGACACCGGCAACGATATTGTGTCATGGGGGCGGCCAGACAAACGCAACCGTGTAGAAGCCACTTTTGTCCGCCCATCGATGCGCCTCAGCCTAGCAAGCGAGAGTGATCTTATCGAGTCCTCCGAGGACACGGCCCATTCAGGCGACCGAGTTCTACATCTCACTACCGAAAGCCAAACGTTCTTCCAGAAGCCGAGCGTCGCTGACAAGTTTGTCGAGGGCACGATCCTCGTCAAGCTATCGCATGCCAAAGATTGGCCACCGACGAGTGCAAATGCCGTCTCAAACGGTGAGCCATTTTTTGCATCTTTCAAGCTCGATTCTATCGGAAGTTCGCCCAGCTGGCGAGGCCGGCTTTCGTCGCTGCAGTTCGACTGGCGTGATCCGGATCAGGCGCAGCGGATGTCGACCTGGGCGTTGGAGCCGGGCTACCTCCTCTCCGGTGGGCCGGGCGTGCGGCACGCAATGGACCATGCCGCTCCGCCGATTGATCTCGAACCGGGGCTGATTGCGGCGTCCATTCGCATGGTTCTTCAGGCATCGAAGGTCGAGCCCCTCGGGGTCGATGTGCGCCGTAACGACCGTACGGGCAGGCCGGCGCCACTCCTGATCCCTGTTTCCGAGGCCTCGCTTGCGTCGCCTACGTCGCCCAAGTTCTTCCTGTTGGCGACCGAAACAATCTCGCCAACGCAGGATCGATGGCTTGAAGCAGATATTAAGGAAAACGCTGCCGATTCCGGAGATCGCTCCTACGTGATTCTGTCGCAGGAGCCGTTTTCGGTCTTGCGCTTTACCCACCGTCCGCTGAGCGACCGCGGTGATCTCGGAACCGCCGCGGTTGCGTCTTACTCGGGTGATGACCGCATCTGGCAGTTTAAGCAAGTCACCGATCACTATCATTATGTATTGCCGCCGCAGTCCGTCGGAGAAAGCGCGGACAAGCCGCGCCGGCTGGAAATTCATGACCTCGCCGGATCGCCTGCCGATGACGCACCTGCGAGACCGTTCGTTGCCGACCTCGACGCGGACGGCAAACCCCTCGAAATCCAGAGCGGCCTGAAGCGGCGCGCGGTAGAATTTCGCCTGACGCCGTCTGCCGAGATCTGGATTCGTCCGAGCGATGCCGCGCGCGGCTATTTCATGCCCGAATCCGCCAGCTACGACATCTTCCGACAGCGTGGGGAGTATGGGCTCGGGGCCGCAGTCTCGTTCATTCGCGCTGAATTCCTCTACGGCCTGTCTGTCGGCATCGACGTCTCGAAGGAACGATCGATTGCGCGGCAGGCGAGGGTGGCCGAGATCGAGGCTTTGACCGGAAAGATAAGCGGTCGAGTTCCCGGTCCTGACGCCGACGTCGACCTGAAAGCGCGCTGGGAGGATCTGTCGCGTGCTGTCGCCCGACGTCCCGAAAGGCTAGAGATATGGGCGCGCGATCCGGACTCGGCAGTCGACTTCACGCCGGCGCGGTTTTCTGAGGGCGTCAGCTTCGCGCTGCGCGGCACAGCGCTTCACCGCGCGCCCCTCACGGCGCTTGACGCCGAAGGCGATCACCGCGCGCTTCCGAAAATCGGCGGCGAAGCTGCGGATCTGGCGAAAGACGACTTCAGCAAGCCGCGCCAACACCCTCAGGGCCTGAGCGGTGGGGCCTTGTGGCCGGTCGAGTCCGTCAATCTCTTCAATATTCTGGTTCGCAGGCCGGAATCCCGCGGCGGAGCGATTGAATCGATCGCCTTTTCGCCCCTAGGCGGGGATGCGACGCAGAAAGCCGAATTTCTCAATGGCATTGTGGCGATCATCAGCGAGACCCGTAACGGCTATGTTGAACGTCAGAAGGTCGAGGTCATCGGCCGCATCTGCGCGCTCTGGCATCGCGCCAAGCATGTTGTCGTGTATGAGCGTACCGTCAACCCGTCGGCGCAATTCGCGCCAAAGCTGAAGGACGATCCAGACAGGACGCGGTCGCGTCGCCCGATTCTTCGAAAAGTGCGCGAATACATCGAGTTGCTCGAGCCGGAACGCGCTTACCCGGATTTCCCTAATGCGGTGCCGAGGAGTGCCGGCTTTCTGGAGCGCGTCCGCTTCAATTCGAAGATCATCAACGTCGACAGCGCTTGGAGCAGCGAGGTCGGTGATTTCGGCTGGCAGATTCCGCTTTGGAACCGCCTCAGTGCGCGGGAGCGGCCGCAGGTCTATCCTATGCCGGACGCTGCGTTCGTCACGACCGCCGAAGGTGAAGGCGACAAGCCTGTCGTTGCGCAGGAATGCCGCGATCCCGATTTTCTCTTCTTCTTCGCCGATTTTACCGCTGTCACCAGCGATACGAATCTTTGGGCGCCGCTGCTCAACCTCGACTATGCCAATATGCCGGCGGCGAAGGCTATCGCCGACGAAGTGGACAAGAGGCCCGAAGTTGCAGCCGATACGCCGCACGGCGCCGATCCGCGCCGCAAGGCGGTCAGCCGTTTCCTACCGGGCCTGCGCCGGTTCACCTGGCGGCTGGCGCCCGCAGCGCAAAAGACTGCGATCAACGCCGCTCGAGCCGGCAGGCCGCTCTATGTCGGCTTGGAGTCGGTGAGCTTTGTGCGCGCAACGCACGTTTCCGACAACGAGAAGAAGTTGCAGCAGGGATTGGAAGACCTGCTGAAGGGCGTTGCTCAATTGAAACCCGTTGATCCAGAGCCGATCATGCAGATCGCTTACTGGCAAAGCGACGGGACGGGTGGGACGGCTGGGACCGAGGACTATTCGAACAAAATTGCCGCCTTGAAGGGGGCGATCTCTGCCCATGACCTGAATGGTGTGACGAAAGGTTTACAAGACCTGGTTGATGAGTGGAACAACGGTCAGGGGGTAGCTACTAAAATTGTCGGGAATCTCGATGACGCGCAGAGGAAGGCAACGGAGTTTCTCGATCCCATCAAGAAATCGTTCGGAAAACTTTCAGCCGTAAAATCCTCCTGCGAAAAACTGAAGTCCGATGCCGTCGGCATGATCCAGCGCAAGGAAATGCTGGTACGAACGGCGCTGAGCGATTGGGCGGCCGACGCCGAGAGGGTCCTTCCCAAGCTTGAGTATCAGCCCGACCCGCTGAACCCACCGGAGCCGATTCCGAACAAGGCGGTGCTGATCGAGGTGTTGCTCGACCTGAGCACCGTTTACCTGCGGCCGCTATTCAGTGAAGCAAGCCAGGACGTTGGCAACGTTCAGGAAAACGTGGAGAAGGTCCGCGCAATCCTTCTCGACCTCGACACCGAATTCGAAGCGGTGGTCGACCGCGCATTGCGGCGGATCGACCAGTTTGCTGCGGGCTACGACCGCGCCAAGCCGTGGTCCGCCGAGCGGACGAAGGCATTCCATGCCGGATTGCGCGCCTGCGTCAGCAACGTAGCCGACGACTTCGCCGGAATGATCGAAGAGGCGCGGCAGCGCTTTGCTGCGGAACTCAATGATGTCGGTCAAGCCATCGGCGGTCACATCGCGCGGGCGTTGAGTGAGATATCGCAGGCAAGCGGCACGTTGCTGTCAGACGTCGGGTCGCTAAGTGGGATGGTCGAACCCTATCTTGTCGAGGCGCGAGGCGCACTGGACACCCTGCTGCCACTCATCGACAAGGCCGTCGTTGACATCGCAAAGGCAGTTCAGGCAGTCGACGGTTCAAGCGCGACCCATGAGCTCAAGGACGAAGCTAAGAAAGCGCTTACTGCGTTGAATGATGTAGCGGTCAAGGCCAAAGGCTCGGTAATTTCCGTCAGGGGCCAACTGGATCAGGTCGGCAAAGTAAAAGATAATCAGCTCGATCAGCTGAAATCGCTGATTGTGGACCTGTCGTCGGCGCTCGCATCGATCGTGACCGAAGTCGGCAACAAGGCCGAAGACCTTGTCAAGCTTGCCGCACAATTCGAGGAGGAGGTCCGGAGTCAGTTGGAGGCGATTTGGCCGGATGTCGAAGCCGGTGCAAACAAGATCACGGCCGTGATCGCCGCCACGCTGACCAAGCTCGAAGAAAAATTGGCGGAAATCGGGAAGCTGCTGGATTTTCTGGTCGGGAGCATCACCGGTAAGATCAAGGCTGTTCTCGTAACAATCCGAACCGAGGTCCGCGGCGCGGAAGCGGCAATTGCCGTTCCGATCGCAGATGTTCGCGACGCGCTACAGGCCGTGCAGCTGGCGCTGGCGCCCGGTCAGTTGCTCGAGACCGTCGTAAGGGAAAAGATTATTCGCCCAGCGCTCGTCGAGGTGCTCCAGCCGCTGACTGACGCAGCGATGCAGGATGCGGATAAGGCCCTAAAGCTAATCCGTGCGCGCTTGCTTGGACTGAGCGAGGCCATCGCCGAGCCGTTCAGGAATCTTAACGCAAACATGCTTGGCGCAATGGAGCAGGTGTCCCTCGCCTGTAAGGCTGCGTTTGAGGGCATTGATCAGGCTCAAGCCTTCGTAGAAGGGCTGGCCAATGACGCCAAGAAATTCTACGAGGACAAAGTCAAAGAACTAACCGCGGCTTTGGACAAGGGCGTCGTGGGTCCCATCAACGCCGCCCTAGGCGACCTCGCAAACAGTGCCAAGAGCCTGATCGCCGTCGTTCAGGCCTTTGATCATTCCGTCCGCGGATTGCAGAACGATCTCGCCCGCTCGACTGAGACGGCGCGCATGTATGCCGACCGGGTGTTCGACGCCGCTGGCAGGATCGACCAAGGCGGCGCCATGGCGGTGCCCAACAACATCTTGAAGCTCTATTCGGCGGTGACATCGGCGCCCGAGCTTGCGGCTCTCAAGGCTAACATCGACCGCATACGGTCGGGCTTCGATGAACTCTCGGACATCATCGATACGACGAAGGCCAACGCGCTCTTCAACCGCATGAGTGACGAATTGAAGGCGCTCGGCCTTTCGCTGCCGTTCGACAAAATCGGCGATCGGTTGTTGCCCGCGGACCTTTCCAATTTCGACATCGGCCAGGTCTTCCGTAATTTCGGCGGCGCCAAGCTTGACAGTCTGTTCAAGGGCTCGAAGCTACCGGCCAGCGTCCGCGACGCCGTTCGCGTGACTCATGACTTCGACGCCAAGCAGGCACGTGCCTGGGTTCAGGTCGATATCAACGCCCCAATGCCGGGTCGCCGCAGCCTGTTTACGATCGGTCCGTTCAAGGCCGATTTCGTCGACCCGGCCCTGACCGGCCAGGTCCGGCTCGAGGCGTCAAAGGATCAGGACAAGGTCTCCGAAACCGGGTTCGGACGGATCGCTACCAGCATCGACGTGGCCGTCGGCGGCCAATCCATGGTGCGATTCGACAAGTTCGGCTTGAATTTCACAAAGGAGAAGGGGCTCGAGATCGAATTCGATCCCAAGAACATTCGGCTTAATCCCTCATTCAAGTTCATTCAGGATTTTCTGTCGAACCTATTCCCCGACGAGATCGGTGGCCTCAAAGTCATCAAGTTGGACGGCATACCAATCGGCATCGAACACGAATTCGCCGTGCCGCCGCTCTCGCTGACGTTCGGCACCAGCGGTGTTTCAAATATCTCGATCCAGAATCACTTTAGACTGCTTGCCTATCCAGACTTCATGTTGGCCAATCGGTTCAACTTGTCGACGGTAGAGAGGCCATTTATCTTCTCGATCTTCATTATTGGTGGCACCGGCTACATTCAAGTCGATGCGGAATACAGGCCATTCGATTCCGAACTGAGCGTCGCGGTCGAGGCCGGAGCTGGCGGATCGGCTACACTTGCGTTTGCCTTCGGTCCTTTTGTCGGCCAGGTATTCATCACATTGTCCGGCGCGCTGAACTACCGCAAAGTCATTGGACGGCCGGGCGGCGGCCTGTCGATCTCAGCCGTTCTCGTCATCGCCGGTCACGTTAACGTTGCCGGAATTGTAACGGTCGGCATCGTGCTGATGTTGCGCATGACATATCGCGACAGCGGACAGGTCGACGCTGACGGCACCCTTGCCGTCGAAATCCGTATCTCCCGGTTCTTCAAGATCACGGCACGCGCGGGCGTGCAATACAAGTTGCGCGGCGGGAAATCCGAGACCACGACGAGCGGAAGTGTGGGTGTTGAACCCAGTGACGAACTTGCAGCCAAGGCAAAGAAGCTGCAGGACGCGGCGGACAAGTTACAGCAGGTGAGGAAATAGACCATGGCGCTGCGGGATCCTCTCATCACCAGCCTGCTGGAAATCGAGCCGACCAAGTTTCACGCGAGCGATGTCACTGACGACACGCGTTCGTATGCAGTCAACTTAAGCCTCGAATGTCCATCAAAGGAAGATATGGACGATGTGGATCAAGAAGAGAACCTCGCGCGCGAGCTTTTTGCAAAGTTCTTGAGATCGGTTCGGAAAGTAGAATTCCATCTCTGGCGAATGGTCTCGCCAACCAACTTTACTTACGCCGGGAAGGTACCCAAGAAGTTATCGGAGACGGCTCCGTTCGGGGACCCGGACGACATGCTGACGTGGCTGGATAGTCAGATGCCGTTGCCGCCAAAGCCGCAAGCGCGTTATTGGTCGACCAAAGCGAAGTCTAAGTCGGGAGGCGATGTCGAGGTCAGCGTCACGGAGGCCGGTGCAACGGATCGGCTTCGCGCGGCACAATCGTGGAACGCGCCGGTTGCCCACAAGTTTTCGCTGACACATGTTGTTCAATTGGAGCGGGCGTCAACGTCGGGCCAGCTTTACGTCGTGTTGCCCTATTTCGACAATCCGGGTGCGACGCCACAGCCGCCGATACTGCTGTTTAATTCGCAAGTCCCCAACGTCGCGGAGGTCGGCTACGATTCACTGGGCGAGATGGGTCCTATTGAATGTCGAACCAGCAAGATTGGCGAAGGCATAAGCAACACGCTCGACCCGGCAAAGATCGACGACATGCTCACTTCAGAAGGCTATCTGAAGGTCGATCAAGATGCGGCAAACCTCCGGCGCGCGACCAAATGGTTTGAAGACCGAGCGGCTTCGCTGATGTCCGCCGGGCCTGCACTGGCCGCGCCTCTGGCCGCCGACGGAACCGAAGACGCCTATCGCGCGCTCTTTAAGTCGACCGAGACAGCGCCAGGACAGAACGATTGGACACCTTCGCTGGCGGCTGGCTGGTACGCGGCCGCCGCCCTCGCGGCGGCGCTGGACATGGTCGCGATAGGTGTCCTCAAGCCAATATCCGGCGCCGACAGCGAAGGCGAGATTCTGGCGCCGCTGGTGACGGCCCTGTTACACCAAATCGACGACAAGGTCCGCGGCCAATTCGATCTGAAGGACCCGGATAAACCGTACAAGGCGCGGACGGTCACCGCAGCACTACGCGCCGCGATCAGGCGCAGTCCGCTCGCGCAGGGGTTGCCCACCGCCGGACCGCTCGTGGCAGAGCTGCGGTACGTGCTCGACATCAAGTCAGCGCCCGATACAGCGGTCAATATCAAGCTGCTGAACGCGCTCCTCCAGTATCATCAAGATCCAGCCCACAAGTGGGACCGAGCCGATGCCGATGTGCAATTTCTGATTAAAGATCTCGGCGTGGAGATATTGGCGACGGCTGTCGCCGAAGTTGAACAGAAGCTGCACGATGAAGCGGGGGTGGAGGCGGCCCTAATCAGGTTCATCGAGACGAACGAGAGTTCGATGCCGGGAGGCAAGAAGTTGCCTACCCTAATTGCGGAAAATTATCTCGGTGAGATCGGCGAGACCGGCAACGCAAAACTGCTGCCCGTCGTGGAGGGGGCGGCCGCGGAGGCTTGGAGCGCCTACCGGGCGTTGCTCGCAGGCCCGTTCAACGGCGCCGAGGCGGTACGGCGCTCTGCGAGCAGTGAGTTCACGAAGGCTGCTTTGGCCGCGATGAAATACCCTTCGACGTCCACCTCGAAACAGTTCAGCGAGCTGGTCGCTGAGGCAAAATTCTATTCTGAGCGATTGCTGCCTGCGACCGCGAGCGGGTGCTTCAACAAGATTGCGACGTCGTTGCCGATGGCGACGTTCCCCGGCACGATCGATCAGGCCCCGGTGCGGGCGCAGCTCGAGTCGGTCTATGTCGAGGCCGTCAAGCCCTTGGCGTTGTCGATCGATCCGAACGCTCGATTTATTCCGGATAGCGCTCCTCATCCGCTGCCGATCCAGGTCGCGGCGAACATCGACGGTTCCAAAATCGATGAGTTCGGGAAGTTCTTCAACGGGATTGCCGTTGCCGTGCGCCGAATTGACGTGCAGCCGGAAGAAGCAAACCCGTGGACCCATGCCAATCTCGCCGATCTTACGTGGGACAGCGATGATGATGCCGCGACAAATCCTGACAAGACCGTCCGTGCCGCAATTCATCCGATGTTACCGGCTGCCAGCGACGGCCGGGGGCCGATGTTCCTCGAGTATGAGGGATTTCCGTTCGCAAACACGACATTCAAGGAGACGATGCTCGACAATGACGGCTCGGGCAGCGAGAGGACGTTCCTTCCATTCTATCGGCATAATGCGGCTGATTACGCCGGCGCCGGCTTCGAACTTCTTCCGCGGCTTGCTTATGGCCGGAAGTTTGAGAGCTTCGCTTTCATAACCAGTAATGCCGGCACCTTGCCGCTGGATCTGCAATTGAAGGATTTGCACCTCCGGCCGTGGATGCCGGACAGGAACGTCCAGGAGCCAAAAGGTGTCAGGCCCGAGCTTGTGGGCGAGGCGAGTTACAGTCGCCGGACCGCGATCGGACAAATGGCGTTACGGGAGACCGAGACGCGCGTGGTCGGATCGAACAGCTGGAAAGCTTCGGTCAAGCGCCGCATTGGTGCTCCCCTGGAGGACGTGACTCCGCTTTCCAGTGATTATCCTCGCGTCGGTCTACTTGCCAAGAAAGCAACGCCTGGTGTGCGGAATGTTTTTCGCGAAGCGGATGGCAGGGGGGCGCTGGTCATCGGCAGTGCCAAGGGCGCCGCGTCGGTTTCCTCAAGCTGGCAGCTCACCAACGCAAGCTGGGCGGGGATACCGAAGCGGCTGGTGCTGCGGCTGTTCGATGGCCAAGCCATGCCGGACGATGCCCCGCAGAAGAGAGAGTTTCCGTTTGACTTGCCGCAAAACGCCGATGATTTAGCGAAGATCAACGAGATATCTATCGATGTCTCGGCCAACCGCGTAAGCAAAGAGTTATGGGAAGTGCGTGCAACCGTTACCTGCGGAACTGCGCAGGTAATCCAGAATTTCTCGACAAGTGTCGAATGCCTGTGGCTCCGGATGACGCTAGAGTCTGGCGACGACCCAGCGTCTCTGAGTTTTGACGATACGAGCTCTCACAAGCCGGATGGGGTCGATGCACCGCTTCTGATCCTGGCGCCTAACGAGGTGGGTTGGAAGGATGGTCTTGCGACCGGCATCAGGGCCGAGGTGCAAACCCCTCGGGTTGGCTATCTCGATTTTGAAAGATGGTTCTCGAACCGGGATTTGCGGGACCAGACTTTCAAACCAGAGAACGAGACAGCGGCAGATCGGCTCGAACGCGCATTATTGGCCGCTTACGTCATGCGGCATTTGGACGAGGAACTCGCAGCGAGTCTCGATCGGCTTCCTGATCCTGCCGTCGAACGTGTGCGCGTCGAATTTGTGGTTGTCGACCGGTTGGTCGATCGTCCCGCGCCGGCATTCGAGCGCACCGTCAATCTGTCGGGCCGTCTCCTCGAAATCGCCAATGGGCTTCCCCTCAATCCAAGCTGGACGCCCAATCTGCTCAAGGAAAAGCTCTTCGCAAAGGTCGACGAGAAGTTCAAATTTGAAATCGAAATCGAATCCGCGCCCGGTGACCCGTCGCTGAGTCCGGATCTCAAGGCGACCCTGCCGCCCGGCTTGTCCGCGCGACTGTCATTTGACGCGCTTGTGCCAAACTACCATTTCTTTTCGATCAATAAACATCCGGAAGTAATCGACCCCAGGATGCTGCAATATGCCTCCCGTCAGGTCGACGGCTCGCATTCTGCCTTTCCGTCCACAGCCATCCGTGTCGAGACGATGCTCAACAATATGGCTGCCATCTCCGGGGGGGATCTGCCCAAGGCCATCCAGCTGGCCGCAGACATGATCGTACCAAGGCCAGCCGAGCGATCGCGCCACTACGACATCGTGACGAGGCCAAAATTGTCGGACGACGAGCGGCGGCGTCAGTGGCGGCTGTTGGGCGAAATCGACGTCACGTCCCAGCGCTGGCGGGCGTCGGGCAAGCCGATTTACCACTATGTGAAGCCGAGGGATTTTCCCGGCCCTGCGTGTGGGGTGAAACTTGCCGCGGCGGCGAGCCCGGCTCTGCCCTTGGCTCTGGACAAAGACGACGTGCTTTCCGGTTTCGAAGCCGAAGCCTTCTTCGACCGACCGGATATCGACGCGCAAACCGTGACGAAAAAGCTGTTGCCGCTGCCCTCCATGACCGTGCTGCAGCAGCACGTCTGGGACGCTGCGTCCGCGACGTATTTCCGTCACCGCTTCACCTTGCGTTCGCGCTATGCCGGTGCCTTGCGAAAGATCGGGGATCGCGAGGCAAGGGCCTGGGATACCAATGAAGATGTGCGTAACACGGCTCAGGCTTGGACGGTGCGGGTTGCCATGCTGGCGGACCTGTCGCGCATCTTGCTCACCCGGCCGCAGCTCAGGGCGATAATTCCGCTGACGACCGCGCCGGGCGCAAGCGAGTCACGGCGACCTGCTCCCCCTCTTCTGAGCGTCCTACAGGAGCCGCCGTATGCACGCGGAGGGCTCGCGGACCGTATAGCCTCCGAGATCAAGACCGGCTTCGGGTATGGTTTTGCGAAGGAAGACGAGCCGGACGGAGACGTTGTTCCCGTCGAGATTCTCGACTCTCGCAAGGAGATCGGTCCCAGCCCGCATCTTGACTATCGTCCGCTGGACAAAGATGCTGCTTCCGGCATGTCACTGACGGCCGAAGGTCCGATCGGACTGACGTTCGATGAGGTGAACGCGCCGGCGCCTGCGTTTCCTAACTCGATGGTGGTGTTGTCGCCGATCGCCGTGGCGGGCGAAGACCGGCTGATGGAGGAGCATTTTCTGGGCGTATCGATGCGCCGCTACATCGACCCGGCCTGGACCACGGAAGAGGCCCCCTCGAAATCCGATTTTCCCGACGATATTCCTTCGGAACGTTGCTGGTGGTTCACATTCGAATTGCCAACCGGCAATCGCCGTTTGTTGGGTTACAAGTCGACCGGGGGGACGCAGACGCTCGTCACGATCGAAGAATCAGGGCAGAATTTCCTGATCAAGACGATGAAAGCTGCCGTGGACGGCGTCGCAGGCGCGCTGACGCATGATGTCGAGATCGCGCGGCTGCGCAAGAGTTTTGCGGACGAAATCGTTGTCTTGCATCAGCCGATAGCTCCGGGTCGTTTTTCGACGACTGTCCTTGCCCGGCCGAGGGGAGGAGCAGCATCAACCGCGCACGGCCGCAGCAATGCACCATTGATGCTGGCGGGCTTTGAGTGGTCGCCGCCGAAATCGGACAAGGGCGAACTTGTCGCCGTCACGTTGTCTGTAGACACTACAGGTTCGGAGCCGTCGGTTCGGGCGACGATAGCGAGCGCACCGACCGCAATCGCGTGGACGAAGACTAATCGCGATTTCGATTTTGTTCACACAGCAAGCTTTGACGGCACGAAATTCAAGGAAGAGTCAGCGCGCGTTACCAGCCTTGTCGCGAAATTGTCGAGCAATCATGAGCAACTGACGTTTGGCCGCAGTGGTGAATTTGGGCCGGTCTGGCTGTGTCCGTCGACCTTACTGAATAAATATCCCGTTCATGTTCATCGGCATCTCGCCGTACTGACGACATGGTACGAGAAGGACCTTGGCCGGCCGATAGAGATTTATCGCCGCTCGGCCACCCTCGAAGGCACCACGGCCACACTATTTCCAAGCAGAGGAAACGCGCCAAAGCCCGGTGATCCTGCGCCAATATTTCGTCCACCCGAAAATAGCGTACGCGTTGTGGAATTCGAGACACCGGCAGCGATCCTGTGCGGGAGGACGGACATTTCGGTCCCTGAGACATACAAGGCCGCGTATTTCGACCTGATATCGACCGGCTTCAGGCAATCCGGCGCGATTCGGCTACTCTTCCGCTTTGTCGGACCACCCGCACATCTACGCCAGTTTAAGAAGCTGACCGTCGCTCTCTGGGATGCGGAGATACTGCGGCAGTCGCGGCAGGATCCACCGCAGACAATGATTCCGAGCAAGGCCGTGAGATGGAAGGACCTGGACTTGAAGAATGCAGCGACGGGCCAAATTACGACCGGATTGGAACTGGTATTGAACTCGGAAAGCACGACGTCATCTTTTTCGCTCTTGCGTTCCGATGGAACAACCTTATCGACCGTGGTCAATCAGACGTTGAAGCTAAGCCAGATTAACCACATGAATCCCGGATTGTTTGCGGCCGTCATCTCTGACACCGAATTCTGGACGGATGTTTCGCTACTTCATTCCACCACCTCCAAATTCACCAGCGCCTTTGATTTCAGTTGGTTGTTTTCGCAAGCCAGCGGAGTCGAGCCCACGCAAGCAGTCACTCCTGAGGCTTTGACAGGCATGATCGAAGCGCAGGCACGGATAGTATCGGTATCGTCGCCGATTCCGATTGTTTCACACGGTTAAACTCGTTCGATACAATCAGGGGTTCACTTAAGCGGCGTGAATGAGCAACGAGAGATCGAAAAATGGTCAAAATCGTCGTAGCGGCCTCCGGCGGCGCGGTTGCCGACGGAACCGAGCTTGATCGACGCGCCCGCATTGCAGGTCGGATCATCGCGGAGCATGGATGCGACTTGCTGACCGGCGGCGGGGGCGGCGCGATGGAGATTGTCGCAAAGTCGTTCTGCGGGACGCCGCTCCGGGTCGGACGCTCGATCGGAATCATTCCGGGAAGCGCGGAAGGCTTTGCAGGAGCACGAGTCGGACACGTGTCGCCATACGCGCTCACTCCGAAATCCGGCTATCCGAACCGGTGGATCGAACTCCCAATCTTCACCCATCTTCCCGGCAATGCGCCAAAGAGTGCCGAGTCGCGCAACATCATGAACATGGCCTCGGCCGATGTGGTCATCGTTCTGGCGGGCGGTGAAGGTACCCAGGCCGAGTTCGAAATTGCTCTGGGCCTGGGAAAGCGGGTTATCGCCTTTGTCGGTCCCGAAGAGCATATCGGAAATTATCAGGCGGGCTCGCTTCCGAAGGACGTGATCGTCGTACCCGATGAGCTCTCGTTGCAGGACGCCCTGCACGACATGCTCTCGCCGTTTGCCCTGACGAGGCCTGCGTTTTCGGCCATCCGGGCCGTCTACAAGACGGATCCGACACAGATTCATAACTGCACCATGCACTTTCCGAACACCTGTGCGATTCGCATGAGTGAGGCTCTCGACAAGACGGTCACGGGGATCAAGGAGAAATTTGCCAACAGCGGAGTCAACCTTTGCCCCCACAATTTCGTCCGGGGCGCGGGCGATCTGGCCGGCATTCTGCGCAAGGCGGAGGTGTTCGGCGTTTACGACATCGGGCTCAATGCGCCGGGCACCGCCCCCGCGAGCGTTCAGGGAAAAAAGGGGCTGGTTGCCTACCTCAATATTCCTGATTTCCCGGGGCAGGGCCATATTGACCTGTGGGACGGAAGCTATCCCGTCGGAGCCGACTATTGGAACGCCGATCCCATCTGGTTCTGGAAATTGCCGTAGCGTCTTATGATCTCTTGATTGGCTCGATCTGACGGGCTCAGACACCTCTCCCGCTTGTTCCCAAGCTGCATACGAGGGTTCGATTCCCTTCGCCCGCTCCAACTCAAGAAATGCCCGTAGAATAAGGGTTTCCAGCGACTCCGGGCGACGAATTTCCGCGCATTTTCCGTGTTTGCGTACAACGCCTGTACAAATCCATCGATTCTTCGGCCTGCAGACGTATGCGTGGACCCGTACAACGTAGGTCAAATAATATCTCGGTCACCGCTTTCGAAGGAAAACGGTGGAGGTATTAGGTGCGCTGGCCTCGCAGCGACTAGGCGAGGTGAGGGGCATCGACTGACGCGAACGAAGATGCGAGGGAGTCGTTTCGGTGCGTCCGTTCGGCCGTCGGCGCAATGCGTCGGCGGAAAGGCGCCTCTGGAGCCGATCGCTTCGGAAGCAGTGCCGCAAACTCGGTTCGACCCGTGCGTCCGTCCCCGATGCTCTTCTGCCGACGTGAGAGCCCATGGTGCGCTGATGCTCTGCTGAAGCATCCGCCGTGCAGTCCGAACGCCATCAGGCAGGATCGGGCCTTCCAGCATCGAACTTCAGGCCGATCGGCGAGCCGGCGGACGAGAGTTGCGGGTTCGCGGAGCGTCCTCCTATAGTAGCTGCGGTGAAGGGCGCGCTCCCGCCTTGTTGCACAGCGTACATTCGGCGCGGGGCAGGTCGATCAACTCATTCCTCGCAATTTGCCGGGCAGGGAGCGGCCATGGGAGCACGGTTCAGCATCGAGCACGCGAATTTCGTTGCCTATTTGACGAGCAGCCGACGGACGCGCGCGCCCAGCGCCGATAGCGTTGAACTCGACGGCTTTCTTGAAGGATTGAACGATCCGTCTTCGCTGGTGAGTTCGACGAAGGGACGATCGGACGATTGGTGTCAGGCCGTCAGCAGCGCCGCCACCGAGGGACGCAACGCGCTGCGCGACAAGAAGCCTGGCTTGCTCGCGCCGGAGGACGTAGCGGCGGTTCTCGGACCCCTTCGAGAGCATTTCGGCGACTATAACTTGTACTGTCTCATCATTCCGTCGCAGCGCGGTGGGGACGAAGAGAGTTTCACGTTCTTTCTCGAAACCGCGATCAGCACGAAGGGACACGGCCTGGTGCTGATGCCCGAGAGAGGGCGTGACTTCGTCGAATACCTGAACCCCTTTCCGGCGATCGCGGAATTGGCCGACTCTCTCGCGTTTTCGCCGGCCGTACTCTTCTGGTCGGGTACGGCCGCCTGCGTGCTGCCTCTGAGCGAGGCGAAAGGATTCTACCGAAAAGTCCTCGTCGAAGCTCTGGAAAAACATCCTGAAAACATCGAAAGAATTCTCGCGGCCGAAGTCAAGCGGCGAAGCACCAAGCAAATCCTTCATTTGAGCGACCTTCACTTCGGTCGTGCCGACGCGAGGTTCAACCGATCGTGGCTGAAATCCCATCTCCGTAAAGTTCTCCCGGGAGTCGATGCTACGGTGATAACAGGAGATCTTTTCAACGATCCCGTTCTGGGATTTCGCCAGGAGTACCAGGAGTTTCGCGACGATCTCAGATCCATGACCCGGAGGAAACCAATCATAGTCGTTCCGGGCAATCATGATTTTCGCGTCGGAGGGACGGACTACCGGAAGATGCGTGAGGACGCGTCCCATGTAGCGAGCCTCGGTCTCCCCAATCTGGTCGTCGACGAAGATCTCCAGGCCGTCTTCTTCTGTTTCAACTCCAATGAAATGGGAGATTGGGCGAGAGGCGGCGTGTCCGCCGAGCAACGAAGGCAGATGGCGATCGACTACGAGGCAGAAGAGACCGAGCGAGACGATGCTTCGAAGTTCTTCAAGGTCGCATTGGTGCACCATCACCCTCTTAAATACGGCGCCGCGCCGGCCGCCCTCTACGAACGGCTTATCGCGAGATTCGCTCGGAACGACGACGTCTTCACCGAATTCGAAAACGCCGACGAGTTCTTGCGCTGGTGCGCCCGGCGCGAGATCCCTCTGGTGTTGCACGGTCACAAGCACGTCCCCCACGTCGCGCGTACATCCGTCGACACCCAGGAGATCACCGTCATCGGTTGCGGATCGACAACCGGCGTCGACGGTCGGCCGATGTGCTATGATATCGTGAGATTCGATCCGAACACCAAACGATCCAGCGTAAAATTCTATTTTGACCCGTATTCCGACGGGGGTAAATTCGAACTTCAAAGCGTGGCCGTCGAATTCAAGGATGGTGGCGCGCCAGACACGGATCGGAAGAGCGGGACGGGGCATAAGAGATCCCCGATGTCGGAGGAAGATCAGCGCACCATCATCCGCAAGGTACTTTCGTCGGATTTGGATGGCATCAGGGACTACTTCGATAGGATGGATGTTTGGGTGCTGGGCGTAAGCAGCGAGGCCCTGCGGATGCCGGAATCCGGCTTCGCCCATCAGCTCGGTCTGCCTTTCGTCAATCGGCCGCGATCGCTGGAGGAGATCATGAGTTTTCTGCCGGAGGGCAATGATTTCCGCGACAGCTTGTCGGACGCGGTCGAGGCATCGCGAAGATTGCTCGGGGCGGTGTCCGAATACAACGATCTACGCTGGATGAGTAACGGCGGACCGGCACTGTTCGGAGTTACCGAGGCGGCCAAAACCTTGCCCGAATATCGCGAGGCGTTCTCCGACATCGATCCGGAACAGGATGCCGAGTACAAGAGCTCGAGGTTAACTCTGATCGAGAGGGCCAAAGCGTACGGCTATCCAAAGCGCCAACTTCTGGAGGGCGACGAATATAGGGCAGACCTCATGGAAGCTGTTCTCGATGTTCGGTCGAAATGCGAAATCGCCGCTGAGGCATTGAAAAACGCATCGCGAACCCTTCGCGAACACGAGTTGCGGCTCCTGTGACGCCAATGTCCCTCCGGCCCGTTCAGCTCAGGTCGTTTGCAACCTCAGTTGCCGCTTTCGGGCAGATGTCGCCCAAGCTGTGCTGCTCTCGGGTACGACCATTGGCGACGCTATTCAATCGCGACTTCTTCAAGTGCCGGAGTTTCCGCCAAGCGATCCCTTGATATAGCCCGAAGATGGAGCATCTATCGCGTATGCTCGCGCAAACTCCGATCTGGTCGGTACCGAACAACACGGATCTGGCCGATGCCTTCGAACTCCACCTGCCACTGGCGCGCCGAGACGCTGCCTATCGGTTGGGTGGCGTCGATACGGCCTGGCTGAACGTCTTACGAAATCGAGCCGCGCAATTGAAGGAGCAAGGTCTCGTTGATCTGACGGATCACATGCTTGCCCTTCTTGCGAACCCAATGGCTTGTGCAGACTTCAAGTCGCAATTCGAGCAGACCTACGAAAGTGCATTACGAATGGCTTATCCGGTGACGCAGGCCTTGTTGGACGAGCATCGCCTCCACAGCGGCATTACCCGCGACTACACGCTCCTTCAATTTGATCCGGGGCAGGTGCGGGCGATCGAGGACGACGCCGTGACCGATCGAACCATGAGGACGTTCGCGGAGGACATGCTGGAAAAATTGACCGCCAAAACCAGGTTGCCGCGCCACGAGGTCTATCGTTCCGTGTTCGACGTCTACTCCGAAGCCATCGTCTGCCGTCTGCTCCGGGAGCGCGGCAATGGTCGGCTGAGGATCACGAAGATCACGGAAACCGCTCAGGCCGGCCCGGACTTCGAGTGCGAATTGGATGCCGAAATCAACGGTGCGCCGAGGGCTTTGTCGTTCTACGTCGAGGTGAAATCCCTCGATATTGTCGACGCGCCCCAACGATTGCCGGAGATGCTCGACGACGGCATGGACGTCCAGATCGAATTGGATCGGCAGATCGCAGAAGGGCGACCCATAGCAGCGGCCGAAGGCGAGATCGCTCCTCACCGTCGGTACGGAGGCGGCGCCGGCTACGATCCGCGATCGACGAGAATCGTCATCGAAAACCTCATCCAGAAGGCCGCAGGCAACTTCAAGAACACCCAATTCAAGCGGGGGCCCACGTTCGCGTTGGCCAACCTGCTCCGGTTGCCGCTCCCCGGGCAGAGACTGGGCACTCTCGCACCTTACTACTTCACGCCCGACTCGGGCGGCGCCTGCGTAAGCGGTGCGCTGTGGTACCTCGCATTCGGCGAAGTGGGCGCGTCCATTCATAGGACGCCCGATTTTGAAGGAGCTGGCACGGTCGACGGCGCGCTTCAACGCGCCGGCATTCTGATCGATGGGGCACTGGGTCTAAATACACCAGGACTCATCGCTTTCCATCACGACCAGGACGCGTACCGGTTCGACGGCTTTTACGACGAACATTGGAACTCCAAGGAGTGGGAATGGAGCGACATCGAGACCGAAGCGGTTTTCGAAGCGCTCTGTGGAGACTACAACAACCGAGCAAACGGGCGCGCATATCTTTATGCGAGCGGTGGCGACCGAACGGTCTAGAGCCACAGACGCCCAATGCCGCGACAGATGAGACAGCAATATCGATGTCCAGGGTCGCGATGTCAGGAAGGGAGATTCCGATGTTGGACAGCTCGAAATCGGCACAGATCAATAGCGCTACGATTGGCTTCAGATCATGTGCGTCGGTTCAGGAGAAGCGCGCCAGACGATGCTGCAGCCGCTCCTTGGCCGTCCGTTCGCCATCCTCATCGAAATCGGGGTCGTCCGCGGGCTCGTACCACAGCATGATCAACGCGAAGCCGTTGGACTGCAGGTAGACCTGTTCGCTCATCGTCGGGGCCTGCCGGCCGCGTTCGACGTCGATCCAGTTGTCGGGCAGGCGTGAGTCGATGTCGCTGGGCACGCCGACCCGCAGTCCTTTCCGGTAGAACAGCGACCGCTCCGGAACCGGCTTGCCGCGCACCGCGGTGACGAAGGGAAATCTGGTTCTGTTGCGGTAGACCGGGCCCACCTTGCCGTCGCGGACGACAACGAAGGCGATCGTCGCCGAATGGTATTCCGCGTAGGCGCGCGCCATCGCGTCCTTGCTCACGTCGAACTTCGTCGCGAGGGCGAGCATGTGTTCGATGTGTCATTCGGCCTGCAATATTGACCCCCTAAGCCGGGGGATCGGCGTCCAAAATTGACCCCCTACAGGTTGGTCTGTTGCGCTGCCTGCTTCGTCATGAAGCAGGTGGTCGGGGATGCTGATCGTGGAGACAATCGCCCGGATACGGCGCGAGCACTTCATCAAGGGCAAGACGATCAAGGAGATCGCCCGTGACCTGAAGGTGTCGCGGAACACAGTCCGGAAGGTGCTGAGATCGGGAGAGACCTCATTCGAGTACGAGCGTGTTGTCCAGCCGCGGCCGAAGCTGGGACGATGGGCAGCAGAACTCGACGGGTTGTTGTCAGGGAACGCGGGCAAGTC
>NZ_JADK01000020.1:0-17818 GCF_000518345.1 Bradyrhizobium sp. URHA0013
TCGCGCTCTTCATCGATGGAGCCAATCTCTACGCGACGGCGAAAACTCTGGGCTTCGACATCGATTACAAGCGCCTGCTGAAGGAGTTTCAGAGTCGCGGGACGCTGCTGAGGGCGTTCTACTACACCGCCATCATCGAGGATCAGGAGTACTCCTCGATCCGCCCGCTGATCGACTGGCTCGACTACAACGGCTACACCGTCGTCACCAAGGCGACCAAGGAGTTCATCGACGCCTCCGGCCGCCGCAAGGTCAAGGGCAACATGGACATCGAGCTCGCCGTGAACGCCATGGAGCTCGCCGAGCACATCGATCAGATGGTGCTGTTCTCCGGTGACGGCGACTTCCGCTCCCTGGTCGAGGCCGTTCAGCGCCGCGGCGTGCGGGTCACCGTGATTTCCACGATCGCGAGCCAGCCGCCGATGATCGCCGACGAGCTGCGCCGGCAGGCCGACGTCTTCACCGACCTCGTCGAGCTGCAGTCCAAGCTCGGCCGCGACCCGTCCGAACGCCCCGCCCCGCGTGATCGCGAAGCGCGTGGAAATATGCCAAAATTCTTGCAAGAGCCGAAGGGAAACGATCCTCCCGGCTAGACTGCTAAGGGTCGCCTGCACCGACGAGTTTGGGCAGACCGACTTCAATAGAAGAGCATCACCGACATCCACGCCGCCAGCGACGCGCAGAGACCAATTCCTAGACAAGGCAATACGAGGCGCATCGGGCTTCTCCTCCGAGACGCGAAATATCCCTTAGCTTCGCACGTCTCCAGGCCGAGGACTACGAATCTACGGTTGTGCTGCTGCCACTCCCAGGCGACGACTTGGTGGAGCACTCGACCGTTGCCGCGCCTTGCTGCTTCTGAACGTGATCTTCGACGTACAAGAGCACCGTGCGCCGTGTGCCTTGGTCGGTTAGCTTTTGAATGCCCTAATCAAGCGCAGCATCTGTAGATCTTCGACACTGTTCGACATGGCGAAAACCTCATTGGAAAAAGTGTGTCAAGCAACGGGGAAACCATGCAGCGCTTCGCCTCGCAGTGGAACGCGGAACTTCGTCGCAGGCTAAGGTTTTCAGCTCGTGCCGCGACGCCGCGGAGCGGCCCCGGTCTCACACCCCAGTCTCCGAAGCCGTGGCCGTCACTGCGCCCCTGGGACGATAGCGCTGGACGGCGGTGCGCGCCGAACCCGTTGACCGGGACAGATGCACTTGAGCAGGCCCGGGCACTCGCAAGAGCGGAGCTTGCCCGCTATCGGAAGACGAAATGAGCAAAGGCTGGGGCCGGCCGTTCGAAGATCCGATTGAGGTGGCCGGCACAAAGCTGGTGACGCTGCTCGACGCAGGCAATCAGCCGGTCGGCGATAGTACAGTGTCCCTGCTAGAGAATCATCGCTCCATAAGGCATATGTAGGGAATGCAGGTGCAGTGTCCGAAATGTCCGGTGGTAGCCGCTGTTGGGACCACTAAGTGGTTCTTCGATGGTGGCACATGTCGAGAACTCTATGGAACAGCCGCTGCGGATGCCGGGGACTATCAAAAGTGCACCGTTCTCGCCAAGGCGGTGGCAGAAACATTGGCTACCCACGGGCTTCTAAAACGCTAGTAGCGGCCCGCCAGCGTGAACCGGCGGGCCTTGATCCTGCACGAACTATCTCGCGCCGCGCTCCTGGACATCGCGGAAAACTACAGCAAGAGCCGCGCGGATCGCTAGTGCTCGGAAGGGCTTTCCTTCTCCGAGTTTCAGCCAAGCTTCTTTATCAACCTCGCGCTTGGCCTTCCCAGCCTCCTCTAGGCAGTCCTGGGCTTGCTGAACGTATCTTACAAAATCAGCTTCGCTCATCGCGATCACTGCGGCCGGTGCCACGACGTTCCGCCCGATCGGTGCAGCGCGCCAGGCCGGCCAGCGTAAACCGGCCAAACGATAGGCCACCAACTGAGGCGGCCTTAATGCCTTGTGTGGTGCTTCAAAACGGCGACGCGCCGTTCACCTGCCACACCTCCAAGTCGTGCCCGTCGAGCATCTGCGCGGCCTTGGCCTCATCGTCATCCACACAATTCAGCTCGTGCACGCCGATGATATGGCCCTCATCGTTGAGGACGTAAGCGCGGTAGCCCATGAGATTCGTTCCACTAAGCGGAACGATTATACCGGGCGCCCGGCCGCTGAAGTCAAGTCAGGCCGGCGGAGCGGCCCCGGTCCAATCTTCTCAGCACCCAGAAGCCGGGGCCGTCTCTCCGCAAGTGAAGCCATTTCGCACCTTGGCGAAATCTTCTTGAAACAAGGCAGGTCGAAGCTGGCCGCATCAAATACGAGGATGCGACATGCTAGTCCTAATGAACCTCATATGGCGGCGGCTTGCCTACACAATGCTGATCGGTATGCGCTCTAAGCTCGTCCGCCAGTAAGGGAAGGATGCTTTCTTCAGGAGGCCACCATGCCCAAAGAGATCGCTATAGCGCTCTGGTCCTTGGCTGCTGCCTGCGTGGTCGCATTCGGCATGGCAGCTCTGGTTGCGCCTCACTGAGCGAGAAGAGGCCCGCCAGCGTGAACCGGCGGCGCTAACTTCAGCTTTCTAACCTGGATTAAACAATTGCCACGTTTTCCCGATCCGAGTGCGAATTGATTCGCCCGGCTAGATGGCTCGGACTAGCTTTCTCCGAACCGGGGCTGGTTGCATATTTCCCTGTTCCTTTTCACCCGGTTTCATTTTGACCATGCGCGGGCCGCAGCGATTTAACCTCCCGCTGCGGCCTTCGCGTTTGTTGTGCGTCCACCGGCGCGAGTAGGCCGCTGTCATCAACCTGTGGCATGATCATTGCTAGATTGAACACGGACTGGGATTTCAGTGCCCAGTTTGAGACAAGGCGCTGCCGGAGGGACTGGCATTTCGAGTCCGGCAGCGCCCTTTCAATGTTTAGGGGGCAAACCGCTTAGCGAGCATGGCGAGACACATGCTGGCCTCGAGCAGATAACGGTACAGCTTCAGCTTTAGCGTCCAGGTGAGAAGCCGGATCAGGCGCATGTAGGCTCCCCATGCCACGCGGCTCGATAGTTGTGCTCCAGCTTGTCCAGCATCTCGGACAAGTGAAACACGGCAAAGCACAGCTCTGGCCGTGTGCCGTCGTCCGCTTCCGAGATCAATTGCGCGGTGATCTTGCCCATCATGACGCAATGGCCGATCGGCGTTTCCAGGTCGCGGAAGGCCTTACCGTGGAGCGCTGCGGTTTCTTCCTGGGTGATCGGCCGGGTTGGCAGAAGTTCGACGATGTTGCTCATGCCATCAGCCGTGGCGATGGTGCCGGTGATGTCGTCGCGCCACTTCGCCGCTGAGGCCATCAGAGCCCGCGCGCTGTCGTTTACACTGGACGGCGATTGGCCCTCTGCAAAGTTGATCGTGGGATCCTGCGTCGCATTACTCGCCGCAGTCTGTGACCACCATGCAACGCCGGTCATGCGTGCTCCTGGGACTTGGCGACCACGGGATAGGTGCGAACCACCCGATCACCATCCAGGCGAAGCGGTAGCGGCTTCAGCCGCCAGTGCTGCGCAGGGTCAAAGGGCTGGTTGTCCTCGTTCTCAATCGGCAGCCACTCGCCGCCGTCCTCGTCCTTCGCCGGCTTAAAGCCGGTAGTGACCAGCTCGCCGTTCCGCACCAGGCAATACTGCTGCTCGCCAACAGGGAAGCACGCGGAGATACGTGCTCGGG
This sequence comes from Bradyrhizobium sp. URHA0013, assembly GCF_000518345.1. Lineage (NCBI taxonomy): Bacteria > Pseudomonadati > Pseudomonadota > Alphaproteobacteria > Hyphomicrobiales > Nitrobacteraceae > Bradyrhizobium > Bradyrhizobium sp. URHA0013. Next base: position 3,705 of record NZ_JADK01000020.1, read on the forward strand.
TCGGTAGCTCTCACACGCTCCAGGACAGACGCACCATTGCTGGTCCAGTCCGCCAGCGCATCAGCGCACGCCTGTTCGGAGAACTTGCTGCGCGTCCCCTGAGGCCTTCCCAGCGGGTTTCCGCTCTGGCCAGGCTTCCATCTGCTCGCCACCTGTTTATTCACGAATGAGTTCCTTGGTTACGGGGGTTACGGTTCGGGTTACGTTACGGTTACGGTTCGGCAGGTTACGGGGTTACGTTACGGTTCGGCTCTCTTTAGAGAGCCGTAACCCGTAACCAACCCTCGTCCCAATGTGCGCTTTCGAAGGTCTCGCATTTGGTGCACACTGGATGGCGTCTTTCGAGGAGCACAGCGATGAAGAGTATTCGGTTGGCAATGCTTGTGACTGCCCTTGCTGTCTTTGCTGGCGAAGCACATGCTGCGTGGGGTTGCGGCGAAGGCTGTCACAGGACAAGCGGTGGCGCCTGCGTCGTTGACGGCTGGGGCACGGGAGCCAAGGTTCGGAACGAATGCCCGGTGACCTCTCGCCCCCGTCCACCTTGCGGCGGTGGGGAGTTTGTCTGGGACCGCATCAAACAGGCATGCTTTCAAAGTCCTCGCAGCTGGTTCTGATCTGCCGCTCCCTCCTTGGCCCCAAGATTGAGCGTCAGCCATGGTTCACGTTCCACCGACCGCCGTACTCCCGGACCATGCACTTATCTTCTAAGGCCTTGCGCAGATCGTAGAGCTTCGCCTTGCGGTTGGCGCCGATCCCGACTTGGCGCGCTTTCTCGTTCCAGTCTTCCAGGTCCATGCCGGCTGGACCTGCGTCATGCAGGATACGATAAAACGTGCGCTGATCAGGCGATAGCTTGGGCTCTCGGGATTTCGGCTCAGATTGAGCCGAAACCTCGCTGGGGCTGACGATATTGACCGTGATCGGGTCGCCGTCCTCATCGGTGCCGAACTCGTGCACCTCTGAGGGCCTGGTGTCGAAGCGCCGCGATCGCGCTATAGCGGCGGCCGGTCGAAAGACTGGATCAAGGTCAAGAACCGCACGCATCCGGCGCTGACGCGGGTGATGGAGTCATTTAGCTGAGAGAGCTTTCGCCAGGAAAATACGTTGGTGGGCTGACTCAATCGGCTTTGAACACGACGCCGATGCGAGTATCGCTAGACCAGACGAGACGACAAACTCTAATGATGCGGTCTCTTTCCAACATCAACTTGAATGTGGCCGGCATGTACAGCTTCGTCGGTAACTCGATCCCCGCGCCGTCCTCCGAGATGTTGAACACGCGGCAACGTCGGCTGCCTCCATCTCCGAAAATGTAGGCGGCCAGGTCCACCTCCGAACGATCGAGCTTGCGGCGGTTGGACATCGATCATCCTTGAGTTAACGAGGCCGAGTCGTCTACTTCCCTAGCCGATGTTATTTCAAGCAATCTGAACTGCCTTGCGATCCGCGTTGCCAAATGGGATCGCTCCCTGGCTAGCTCACTTCGATACTCGGAAACGTCATGTCCGTCCTGCTCAAGAACCTCAATCAGAAGTGTCTGATCGTGCACATAAGCCGCTTTGTCAGCGATCTCTCGCGTCAAAACAGTGAGCTCATCATCATGATCTGGGGCCACGGCAATCTCATTTGTACAATGGGTGCGGCACTGAAAGGCCTTTATCTTACATCCATAGTACTTACAGAGAGTTACGCCCTACCTTGGGACGGCCGGCGCGGCAACGAAGCAAGCTCGCGGTCCGCAAAGCAAGTCCGGACACGTTCACTCCTCAACACCCTGAAGCCTGCTTCACCGCCCGCCTCCTGGGCCTCGAGCGAGCCGACATGGGTTTGAGCGCGGCGTGCTGGTCGTCGATGTCGGCCAGCACCGTGTCATAGCGCTCGCCCGTTACGGTGAGATCGGCCTTGATCCTCTCGGCGCGGATGAGCCGGCCGGCGAAGCCCGCCAACTCGATCGGCCGCTTTATGTGCGGGTCGTGTCGAATGTCTCCAAGAGTTGCGGATTGCGCTGGACTAGCTCCAGCCGCAGTTTCAAGTGCGCGAGAGCGACCGGCGCGGTGACGCGATCCATTGCCGCCTTAACCTTGAGAAGTGAGGTTAATCCGAACGTCGACTTGAGACCGGGTGCGCACGCCGCTAAGCTTATCGTGCCGAACAGAGCTGGTCCCCCAAGTCGATCCCCATAGACCACGATTTCAATTGTACGGCACGGGCCGCCACGACGCCCCCAAAGGTCTGGCGGCCCACCCCTTTTTTGAGGATGTGGCGCATGCCGTTTGTAAATCTTTCAGACCACTACATCATGCACATGTACGAGAGCATCCGCGATCAGGTGCGCGCCGATGCCAGGTCTGGCATTGTTTTGATGGGGGAGCCGGCGAAGGCGCGCGCCGAGGAACTGCATCGGGAGATCGAACGCCGCGGACTTTACTGTCTCCTGATCGAATGGCCGGAAGAAAACAGCAAGACCTGTTAACTAGTTCACAGACGGGGAAAGAAGGCGTCTGGCAAGGTCACCCGACTCTTGGATCCCAGGATGGAGTTTCAGATGACGATGACCTCGCGGCCGACCAACGCGAAAGCCATCAAGGAAATCGAACAGAGACTCGCCGAGCTAGAGCGGCTGCGGCAGCGTCTCGCGCATATCAACGGGTCTTGACCCGCAGCCGGATGCCTTGCTCAAGCCCGCGCCCGCTGCCGCCCCGCCCCTCACTTCGATTTCACCTTTAGCTTGAACGGCCGCTGTGATCGCAGAGCCGACGTGCGGCTCGACGCACTCCCGCAGGATCAGCCGTGGTCACACGTCGGCTTGCGCCTGGTCTGCTCAGCATGTGGCGCCGCAGGATCTGTGCATATCATCCCGAATTGGCATGACAGCCGCGGGCAAGTCAGGCCAAGCATGGGCTTGAGGTTTTGATTCCAGCGATGAAGCACGTCACCGAACGCCCTTTTGCTGATCCACAAGCGGCAGCCCGCAAGCTGCTCGAGCTCGCCGCCAGTATCGAGCCGGTCCAGGACGGCCGAATCCACATCGAGAAAATCAACTATTCCTTCCTCTACACGCTCAAGGGAAGCGGCATGGAGTTCGGCGCCGGCATCAGGTGCGCTGTCGAAAAGGGCTGGCTCGAGCTGCACGAAAGCGGCACCTACGTGCGGCTGCTGTCAACCGGCGATGATCTGCTCGGTCAATAGATCAGCGTGAAGGAGAACCACGCCGCGAGTGACGCGCAGAGACAAATTCCAAGATAAGGCAATGCAAGGCGCATCGGGCTTCCCCTCCGAAACGCAAATATGGATCATCATGTCATGTTGGGACCACAACCACCAGGAATCAGGGGTTGTAATCGCGCGCCTTCCGGCAGGCTGCACTTGAAGTGAAATGGTCCCGCTCGGCGACGAGCCCATACCGCTGCCCGATGGCCGCAAGCTGGTGACGCTGCTCGATGCCGGCGAGTATTTCAGTGCTCTGCCGAAGATGGAGCATCAGGGGCCCGAATGGCAAGCCGCGATGGAGACGTTGATCATGGTCGCAGAAGCGGCGGCCCGACGAAATCCCCTCGTTGATAATCGCAGGTTAGATCCCGGACCATTTCGGGAGTGCTTCGCGCAAGGCGGTAAACGGTTTCGTTCACCAAGGCGTTATCCAGAGGCCGCAGGCGGCACGACGAAGGCCGCAGCAGGGGGATACTGCTGCGGCCCAGCGCGGGTCAAAAATTCCGGGTGGAAAGGTCTAAGTAAAATAATGGAGCCACCCCCGGTGAATGATCGTACCGCAGCATTTCCGCCTTCCAATATGATCTATTTTAAAACCGGCAGCAGGCTTAACGTGCATCAAGGTGTGGGAGGGCCCGCCTGGGCTGGCTTGAGATGGCAGGCCCTCAACCACAAGCACAAGGCCGCGTATGTCCCCCACGGCCCCGTCCCACCGGCTAATTTGCGCCATTAATGTCGGGTTGAGGCTGCCGGTTCACGCTTGCGGGCCTATCTCATTGCCTCGTTCACGCGGTTTAGAGCGGGGTGGCTGCGATTCTTGACCTTCACCCAGTGCTTCTGCCGGCCGCCGCGGTACGGCCGATCACTGTGTTTCGAGACCAGTCCTTCCAGCCCCAAGCGACAGGCGGCCCTGAAAAGCGCGGGTCCGATCTCGCCGCGCTCGAATGGCGCGACGCTGATCCCGTCCGGCCGGCGAGCCAGCAGCCGTTCCAGCTTGGTCTTGCGCAGGTGTAGCGGGAGCTGTCGAAGATCGTCACCGCCCATGGCGAGAACGTCAAATGCGTAGAGCTGCACCTCGTGCTCGTGCTTGCGGGAATGCAGCGCGTTGAAGTCGGAGATGCCATCGATGCCGAGAATTACCGCCTCGCCATCAATGACGAAATGCTTCTGCCGGTTCTTCAGCGCCGCCTCGGCAATCCACGGATAGCGCTTGGTCCAATCGGTCCCGTTCCGGGAGAACAGCCGCACCCGTTCGTTCTCCCGAATGACCAGCATCCGGTAACCGTCATGCTTCACTTCATGGATCCAGTCCGGTCCCGAGGGGACCTGCTTGCCGGCCGTGGCCAGGCAGAGCTCGTACGCCATGCGCATCGAGCGCAGATAGGCATTCCCTTAACTCTTTACCAACGAGGAACATTCCGCAGATGGGCAGGTTGCCATGCGCTCCGGCCGGTAGCCCCCTGCGTGCCGGAGTGTTCCCAAGACGGCCCCCGCCCGCCTCCGCTTTTGCGTGCGGCATGCGGCCGGTTCACGCTGCTTTTTCGACGAGCCGCCCGGTAGTCATCCGGACATGTAAGCGCCAGCCGATGGAACTACGGTCCCTACTGTAGGTGGACCGGCAATGGCGCGTCGTGATGACACGGAGAATGCACCAACGCTCATCTGCAAAAGATGCCGACGGCCTATGGACTTTCTCGCAATGCTGCCCGCGATTGGAGACCTGCCCGCCGTCTACGCCTACAGGTGCATGCGCTGCCTCAGAGTTGAAACTATCGTTCTGAGCTGAGGGAAGGCTCCGCCGGGCCACGGTATGTCCCCAGGATCGCTTGTTGACTCTGGTGGGCGCGTCTCCGGTTGCCACAACGTTCTTCTGCTGGGCGGGGGGCTGGCCTGCCTTAACCTCCAGTGTCTCAAGCTGAATCAGGCGGTGGCCCAACCTGCCGCTCACCGTGCGGAACACCCTGTGCGAGTGTTAGGTTGTGGGATGCGGTTGTAAAAGAACGAATAGGGGACGACACGATTGTCCTCGGCCGATCACGTCTTCCGATAGCGGGCAAGTTCGGCTCGTGCGAGTGCCCGGGCCTGCTCAAGCGCTTCCGGCCCGGCCAACAGGTTCGGCGCAAGCCGCCGTCCCGCGATATCGTCCCAATAGAATAGACGCGCGGCCGACCATCGGCGAAGCAGACTTCGTAGCTGCCGGTTTGGGGCACAGCTTCGTGCTTACGGATGCGGACGGTGGCGGGTGCCATTCGTCTGAACAATTGCCTTTTCGGCCTCGGGTTCTTCCTGCCGCTTCTTTACTTTGGTCAGACTAGCGGACTCCACTGATCCGGCCCATCAGATTGAGCGTTCCATACAGGCGGGTCCTTGGCGTGACACCTAAGAGCCTCCTCCTTAGCCTCATGCCATCCATCCGCGCGGCCCCTGTCTCCGCCGACAGGGGCCGTTTGTTTCGCGCTAGACAGAGGGATGTCTGTATTCGTCTCAATTGAGATAGATGTGACGTTGTACTTTCACCTCATTTCCCGTTAGCCTGTGAGCATTGCAATTCCGAAATCTGATTGTGGGGTAGCGTTATGTCGAGTGCGATTGAGTTGATCGTTGATGGCTTCGCCCAACTAAAGGATCGGCAATCGCTTGAGGATCTCCGGATGCACCGTCGGCGATTGGCTGTCGATCTGAAGGCTAGAACTGGCTTCGACTGCCGGCTTTCAATCACCCAGATCGAACAGGATATTGCCGCTATCGAAGCAGGCTTGAATACGCTTTCGGGACCAATTGGTGGCTGACCGGAGTTGCCCAGCAGAGCTGAAAGCCACCAGGCACCGGTAACGGCACGTTAGCCTGCGCCCTGTACAGTTCCGTGTCCGGATAACTCACCCTCGGGCAACGCCACGAAAGGCCCTAGCTCACCGACTGGCGAGCTAGGGCTTTCCTTTGTCCGCCGGCTAGCGCTCGGTTGTTTGCAACAGCTGCCGTACTCAGTGGATTGGCATCCACCATAAGCGCCTAGCAGCTTGGCCCGGCCCCGAGATGATGTAAGTTTCCATGGAGAACCCTAACGATTCGAGGGTCCCGTGGGTACTTTGCTACTCTTGCTCGCGGCGTGCGTTGTTGGTGTTCTTCTCCTGCTCGCATTCCGCCTATAGGGCCGAGAGCGAACGCAATAGTTGCCTTGAATCCTCAGCCCTAGGCCGAAATTAATCTTTTCGGCGGGTTGTTTTTGACTGTGCGCCATCGAGCGCGTTCACTCCATGGCGTGGATGGAGACGAACGTGATCACTTGGCTGCTAGTCATTGTCGTCGCGGCCAGCGTTGCGATCCTGATTGCACACGCGATTGACGCCATACGTTCCTGAAGCTCAGCGCGCGGGCTACTTCGTTTCGCGGGTGTGGCACACCTAAGCGCGAGGCCTTGCTGATGCCTAGAACGGCCAGCAAAACCAGCCGACGATAGCGACAGCAGTCACAGGCCCGTCCCTCATTGGAGCGAGCGAATGTGTTTCGGCATGGAATAAGTTGGATGCCGCTAGGGGGCTCCCAGTCGAACGCCGATTGACAATCTGATGTTGCAGCTCACGAGCACAACCCGGCGAAAGGTGTTCGACAATCGCAATGCGATCACGGACATTCCCACCGCCTCGCCGCGCTTCCCGTCGTCACCTTGGGTTTTCTATTGGCACGAGAGCCGCGCTTCCGCGCCGGTGAGCTAGCCAAGACACTACAAGCTCGCGCTCGTCGAACGCTCCGAGCACATGCCAAAATAAGTACGAGGCGGCAAAGCCGTGCTTGAAAGGGGACACGCCATCGGATCTGCAAACCGGTGTTGCGCGAGCTGTAGGATCTGCATTCACTCGTCTTTTCTTTTCGACGCCGAGGGATTGGACCCACAGCTGGACCCACTCCGACACCACGTCTATGCGGTTGGCGCTGATCTCCGCTAACTAGGTACAGCCGCTCGAATGCCACGTAGAGAAGTTTCTCTGTCAAGCCGCCCTCTTTGGCCGATGCAGCGATTAAACTCGCTCTACGTGGCATCTCTGACAACATGTGCAGGGGACCGCTACCACTGCTAGCGGCCTGAGCACCAACTGCGTGGCGACGCAGCCACCAGTGTATGGGACCGTGCCAGTCCACATCAACACTGGGGTTGTTCCAGGTCATCGATGGCCTCACTCTTGGGCGCCGCCCCTCACCTGAAGGCATGTCTGCTGTTGACGTATGGCGGACTTTGGGGAGCGCTCCGGCGATGTCCGCAAGTGACCCCAAACCGGACGTCGTTGTATCGCGAGACCTGCGCTGCGTCGGGATGTCCTGTTGCCAAAAGTGCGGGACATCAAGAGCCAAGGGTTAAGCTATGTCATCCGTGGCTAGAGTCCGCCGCGCGCCCTCCTTGTGCGATAATTCCTTCCAGCCGCGATATGTTCTCGAGTAAGCGCTGGCTGGTCAGCACAAGACAGTAATAGCCGAATTGTGGATTCTGAAAAAAAATCTCGAGCAGCTTTTCATAGGTAATAGTCATCACTTGCCCGTCTTCGATGCATTCGACGGTAGCGGTTCTCCGCTGATTGGGAGTAAGGAAACCGAGTTCGCCCATGAGACGTCCCGGCGGAAGCTCGACGCCGATTTCCTTGACCAAAAACGTTCCTGTGACCGTTAGAAACATTTCGGAAGCTGCATCATTCTTCTTGAACAATTTGTCTCCCCGGCGATATTTGCGCTCAGTCATGAACGGTTTGAGCAATTCCAATGAGGTATCTCCTTCCGTCGCAATACGTGCCCTTTTGATCAGATTAAGTATTTGGCGGATGCGGATTGCATTGATCGGCAGCAAGAGCAGATAGAGGATGAAAGCCCCGACATTTCCCGAGAGCGCGCCATAGGCAACGAAGAACATACAGCCGAGCATGTTCGCGACTCGCAGTGGGACGATTGTATGCATCAGCAAGGTGGCGACAAGAAAGATGGCGCCAACCACGGCAAACATATTCGCAAGCGTGATGTTAGCCAGCACAATTTCCAGCAGCCGGTTCAATAGTGCGTCGTAGGTGATGTTGTTCGGATCGAGACCCATCTGAACCAGAATCTTTGCGATCCTGAGATTGTCCGCCGCCGTATCAAGAATGCGGTTTAGTATCGAAGCTGCATTGTTGGACTCCATCGGATCATCCTCCGCGCAAAGCCCTCGGTATTCGTCGGGTATCCCGGATACTGATGATTAAAGTCGGATAGAAGCTCCCTGGAATTAGTGGTCTTAAATTCCATCAAGAAATCTATTGCTGCTCGAAAAGTGCGTCGCCCACAGGACTTTTGGCTCACGCGGATTTCTCACCTTAGCCCCGGCCCCAGGACGCACTGTGTGAAACCGTTCACTATGGTCCTGTAAAATCCTGCAAAGGTTCATCGGACCGTGTGCTCGATAAAGGTCAACATGGCTGCATTTCTCGCGCAAGGCTTGTAGCCTTTGGTCCGCAGCTGGCCCATCGCTTCCGTTGACGCGGCGCCGCTGGATGTCGGCTTACGAACGCAAAGCGGAAGTCTGCCACCTTGAGCGTGATCGGCGGCTTGTGACCCGAAGCAGACTCAAGCGCATCGCGTTGCCCTCGGAACGGGCGAAGGAATGTCGTTGCAGCTCGCCCAGATGTGGCACACCACTCCGATGCGCGGGCCGCCTGACAAACTGGCATCCCCAAGGTTTCGGGTCTTAAGCGGTGGAAGTTAAGGCACCCCCGGCGGCTCCCAATGAGCGCACCGGCACAGAGCGGCCGGCCATTGCCCGAATTACCCTCGTAGGAGACTGAACGGCCGCCGCACTCCGGAGCCAACCACAGCAGCGTCACAGGAGCATGTCTTAAACTAGCTGATGCGCGGATGTTGTAGGCGGAATATTCGGAAAAGTCGCCGCGGGCCTGGCGACGACTTCCTTCCGAGTTCCTAAGCACATTACAGCGACTTGGCCCTTTCACGGGCTGCTTCGACTGCATCCATCCCGGCCTGCCTGATCCGATCCAGAGCCTCGCCGCCGGTATCGGAAACCTCTGCTAAGAGCGTGTCGGAGTTTTCCCGCAACGCCTGCGACACTGCACCGACGCGGCTGTTCAGGTCGGCCCTCACAGCATCGCTGGTCTCGCCGACATACTCATTCTCGATGTCAGTCATTCTAAATGCCCCTGCGACTGCGGCGCCGATGGCCAACCCGACGACGCCAAGCACCAGCGGTTGCTTTTCGAGCACATCAGACAACGACGACGTTGCTTTTGAGATGGCTTCGCCGCCCGGAACCTGGTCGCTCACTTTGGCGAAGCCGTCCCGCACCATCTCTACGCCGCCCTCGAACTGGGCCCTCATCTTGTCGGCGGTCTCTGACAGAACGCTGGATGCGGCGCCCTTGGCTGACCGCAACGTATCGTCGTCATCGAGTGACCCTACGTGATCCATTTCGGGCGCCGTGGGAGGCGCCGCAGTGCGTTGGAGCGCCGATGCCGTAGTCCGCATCGTGCTCACTCCGCTATCGACCACACCGGACGCGGCAGCCGCCGTGGACCGAGCCGTGCCCTTGATCCTGTCGTCACCAGCCATAAGCCAAAGCGCGCCGCCGCCAATTAAGACGGCGGCAAGGGGATTTTCCTTGGCCGCTGCGACCAGATTATCGAAGAAGCCAGTTTGCGTGCTGCTCATCGGACCATTCCCTTCACAGTGTCCTTGTCCTTTTCCAGCTGCCGGATGGTCTCCCGCGGCGCAAGATTACGGGCATCCAGCCGGTTGATGCCGACCGCAAACAGCACGCCCGCAATGGCGCCAGCGACAATCGCGGATGTAAGATAGGAAAGCGGTTGAGACCATCCCGCGGAGATCAACGCCGCCGACAGCGCGAACAGCGCCATCACAATGGCGGGGATCACCAGAAGGGCGCCGCCGGCAATGAGACCTGCTGCTCCTGTTATCTTCTGCACTCTCTCGCTGAGTTCAGCCTTGGCCAAGTCGATCTCATTCTGGAACAGCTTGGCGAATTGGCCCATAGCGTCGGCTACCAGCGTGGAGATGGTCCGAAGATCGTTCTGGCTTGTCTTGATATCGTGCTGAATGGTCATGACACGCTGCCGCCTTTGAAGGAGGTCGTTCCCTGCGGATTGTTGCCGGATACCGGTGATCCCTGCGTGGACGCGTGTCCGGCTCCGGCGGAAGATGTGGTTCCGCGCGACGCGTCGCCCTGCGTCGACGACACTCCACTGTTCATTCCAGGTCGCGATGAAGGCGAGTCACCGCCGGAGGCCTTCAAGAAGCGGACGGCGGCGAAACCGGCGAGCACCGAGACGCCAAGGAAAGCGGCTGGCTGACGCTTCGCGAAATCGGTTGCGCCATCGAGGAGATCGCGGAAGCTGCCGTTGCGGATCTTCTCGGCGGTATCTTCAACATAATCCGCGGCGGAGTTGATGCCGCGGGCCGCAAAAGGCACATCGCTCTCGAAGGCGCGAGCCGCTTCCCGAACATTGCCGGCAAGTCGCTCAATGAACTCGGCTCCAGACCGCTGCTGCTCGCGTGCCTGGCCGCGAATCTGGTCCAAGGTCCCAGAAGCGAGGTCCTTGGCCGCATCCCCCGCTTCTTTGAACTTGTCCTGTGCGACGTCAGCAGTGGTCTGAAAAGCGTCGCTGGCGCGCTGCTTCACAGTCGCTCCAGCTTCGGTCATTTGATCCTTCAGGTTCTTGGGAGAACCAGCGTCCCGATTTTGATTGGAATTCGCGCCTCTGCTCAGGTCTAGATCGCTCATGATGAGATCCTTCAGACATTGGAATTGCGGGAGGAATTGAAAGCGGCTCCGACGACGTCGTCGGCGGCTGTCTTGAGCGAGTCAGCGAGGTTCTGAGTCATGCGGCTGGCATGCTCACCGAGACCGGCCTCAGCGACTCTGTTTGTTGCCGCGTCGGCTGCCGACATTGCGGCATCTTTTGCCGCTTCAAATCCGGATTCAGCGGCCTCGGCGGCGGCCCGCTTCACGCCGTCGCTCGCCTGACCCATTGCCTTGGCTTCAACCTTGGTTTCCGGAAGAGCGGCTGCGATGATGGCCCCGATCGCAACGCCAAGACCGGCGATTAGCGCGGCATTGTCGCTGATAATCGCGCGAGCTTGTTCAGGCGCTCTGCTGGCGGCGTCCTTCGCTGTGGAAGCACTGTCCTTCGCCGCATCCACCCCGCTCTTGAACTTCTCGCCAATGGTATCGGCAGCCTGGGTGGCCCGTGCGCGCAAATCCGCCGCGAGACCGGCAGTCGAATCTTGCGCGGTATCGGCCATGCTGGCGGCCTGATCCCGGGCAGAAGATAGTTGATCCCTGAGATCGCCTTGCATGGCGCGCGCTCGGCCGGCCATGTCCTCGAAAACCTCGCCCGCCTTGTCCATCGCAGGGCCGGAAACCTCGGCGGCGCGGTCTCGCACGGTCTTTGAGGTGAGCGCCAGGCCGGCACCGATCATCAAAAGCGGCAAGGGGACGCCGCGTGCCATTCGCAGGAGTGGAACGGCCAGGGCCGTTCCGGCGGCGACCGAGCGCATAGGGTTGTCCATAATCTGCTGCTTCAGTCCGTCGACCCAGCTCTTTGTCGTGTGGGTGACGTAGTCGGATACTTCCGACTTGATGTGCTGCGGCGACACCTTGTGGCGGATGTCCTCGGCCGTCTCCGAGACCTGCTCTTTCAGCCGATCGACTGTAGCGGCCAACTGAGCGCGACTTCGCTCGCTCTCACGTCTTAATTCCTCCACGGACCGCGTCATCGCGTCACCCTCTCTGGCTTTTCGGATTTCTTGTAATCGAACTCACGGTTTATTGAATTGTTCCTAACGCATCGCTGCGGCGGTGCATTCGATCCACAGAGCGCATTGGGAAGGCGAGATGCGATCTGATCTTCTTCAAACGCGGGAGACTGTAATAAAACTCAGGAGCTGTTAGCGGCAGCTCAGACGGGAGCAGATATGAGCCAACTGGCACAGACGACCGCATGCTCTGTTCTGCTGAGCGGCCCGGGCGTCGACCTCCATGAGGAGAGATCTGGTCCTGCACTGCTACTGCCTACCGCACGCCTTTACTCATGTGCAGCTCAATTTTTTTGGCCGCTAGGATCGAAATAGCGGAGCTAAGATGAGGGACCAACTCGGCTGAATGCCTAGATAAACCAGCTGAAGGACAGCCGATCTCCGGCCAGCAGCGACGATCGCGACGAGCATACTAGTCAGTTGCACTCCTCGAATCGGCGGCGGCAATCTGCAGTCCTGCCTCGTTGAGAGCCTCCGCAATCTGCTTCGCGAGCAGCTTGGCTTCTTCAATTCCAATTTTCGCGTCCGGGTGATTTGCAAAAAACCCGCAAATCGTCGTGGAGATGATTGTATTCACTTGGTGCGGATCAATCATTTTATGGCACTCTGCGAACTGCTTTATCTGATCGGCCGCCGCATCGGGAGCAAAGCGGTCATCGCAAGGCCGGTCCAAGCCTGAGGTTCGCTCTCACAATGGCCGCCAAGACAACGGCCTCAGCCCGGGGGCAAGGGGGTGAGCTGAGGCCATTGGCGCCTACTTGATGTTATTGGGGAACGTCATCGGGATAATTCGGCAACGTGCGAATTGTTCCCGGCGTGGCTTCTTGGAGGTCGTCGGGAGGAGTTGGCCTTTCGATGGTCCCGCGGGCTCACACTGGCAGCCTTGGCACTCCTGGCATGCTGCGGCTTTTCCCTGTTGTGGCGGTCAGGGAGCAGATTGCAGTCGATCGCGGTGCTTCAAGGCTCGGCGCCCGAGGTACGGCCCCCACGACTGCACAGATCATTCAAGCCGTCCTGACTTTGCGGAGCTTAACGACCACGAGAGCCAACGACACTGTCGTAACAAGAACGAAGAATATTGCGGTAGTCGTGTGCATTGCGCTTCCGCCTGTTTCGGCTACCCCGCCACCTACCAGGCCCGGCCGAGCTTGGTGCTCCGAGATTCATGCCGGTCACGAATTATCCATCGACCAGCGAAGAAAAGCCGTGCTTCCCAAGCCCAACCCATCGCCGCGGAGAAAACGAGCGAAACCAAGCCGGCCCAAAACCAAGAACGTCCCCGTACGGCGCTGATCGGGCGCAGGTAAAGGCTCCGAGCAGCGTCCCGTAATTCCTCCGAAGTCTCCGTTAAGCGTTGCTATCTTCGAAAGCTCTGAAGACGTTTCGTGTTCATCGGCCACAAGCCGCTGCTGTGTGGCACGCCAGGCGGTAGGAACAGGTAGGTGCCACGTGTAGCTCAAAAGCGTTTCTTACCGACCCCGCCCAGTCGCATTCGCCGGTCGTTTAGGTGAGGGAGTCGTTTCCCCTCGGCTCTTGCAAGAATTTAGGCATGTGTCCGCGGTCGCGCGGGGCGGGGCGTTCGGATTGGTCGCGGCCAACCTTGGATTGAAGCTCGATGAGATCCGTGAAGACATCAGCCTGGCGGCGCAGCTCGTCGGCGATCATCGGCGGCTGGCTGGCGATTGTGGAAATCACGGTGACCCGCACGCCACGGCGCTGAACGGCCTCGACCAGGGAGCGGAAGTCGCCGTCACCCGAGAACAGCACCATCTGGTCGATGTGCTCGGCGAGCTCCATCGCGTTCACGGCGAGCTCGATGTCCATGTTGCCCTTGACCTTGCGGCGGCCGGAGGCGTCGATGAACTCCTTGGTCGCCTTGGTGACGACGGTGTAGCCGTTGTAGTCGAGCCAGTCGATCAGCGGGCGGATCGAGGAGTACTCCTGATCCTCGATGATGGCGGTGTAGTAGAACGCCCTCAGCAGCGTCCCGCGACTCTGAAACTCCTTCAGCAGGCGCTTGTAATCGATGTCGAAGCCCAGAGTTTTCGCCGTCGCGTAGAGATTGGCTCCATCGATGAAGAGCGCGACCTTATCCGTAGGTG
>NZ_JADK01000021.1:0-8967 GCF_000518345.1 Bradyrhizobium sp. URHA0013
TGCTCGGCGAGCTCCATGGCGTTCACGGCGAGCTCGATGTCCATGTTGCCCTTGACCTTGCGGCGGCCGGAGGCGTCGATGAACTCCTTGGTCGCCTTGGTGACGACGGTGTAGCCGTTGTAGTCGAGCCAGTCGATCAGCGGCCGGATCGAGGAGTACTCCTGATCCTCGATGATGGCGGTGTAGTAGAACGCCCTCAGCAGCGTCCCGCGACTCTGAAACTCCTTCAGCAGGCGCTTGTAATCGATGTCGAAGCCCAGAGTTTTCGCCGTCGCGTAGAGATTGGCTCCATCGATGAAGAGCGCGAACTTGTCGGTGGAGGAAGGTGACATTCAGTTCACGCTTTCGGTGAAGCAGCGCGGATTGAGCTGGAAGCGTCGCGGGCGCGCGACGCAGATGGGCAGTCGCATTCTATATAGGTCACTACCGTAGATCGGCGAGGAGACGGATGCTTTAACCTTGTACTATTTTTAAATGTATCACGCCTTGGAACCTGACATTAGCCGAAAGTTGGGCTGTCAGATTTGTAATGTGTCCTGTCTATTTTCGGGTGCTTATTTCAGGGTGCTCGCGCCATGGCAGTTGGCGACTTTGCTCTCTTTGATCTTTGGATTCGGCGGCGCGGCCGAGGCTGGCGGTGGTCTGTTTCAAGTCCATCCGGAAACCTTCTGTTGGTCGGAAGCGAGAGGAGCCGGTCCGCGGCGCGTTACATGGCTGCTCGAGCCATGTTCCAGTTGCTGCTGACCGCTCCTTGTCGCAACGGAATGAGATCTAAAGATAAGTCGGCACCGTGGCGTCGACCTGAATGCCAGGAGGGGCGTTCGGCGGTGAATCGCTTAGGCCCACAAGGACGTCGCGGCGATTGAGGCGGGTCTGCAGTTCGGAGCGGGGCGCCACCGGATAGGTTCAAAGGACTAGTGCACCGAGTAGACCGGCGCCCGTGGAGGGCTATCGGACCTGCCGGACGTTCCGCATCTCCACGATTTGAGCCGCTGTTCACTTGACCCTCGTACCTGCGCCCGCAGTGCTAGAGCTAACGCGGCTCGATGTACTGAATTGGAACCTCTTCCACGATTGGCGTGTTCACGGCAAAGAACCCGTAGGAGTTTGCCGATGAACAGACTGCTTGTGTCGCTCGGGACAGCAACCTTGATGGCGATCTCAATTGCCAACGCATCTGCGAAAGATAAGCAAAGCGAAACGTTCCTAAAGAAAGCAATCGAGGGCAATTTCGCTGAAGTGAGCATGGGAGAGCTGGCCCAGCAGAACGGTCAAAGCGATGCCGTAAAGTCATTTGGCAGAATGCTTTCCACAGACCACGCTGCCGCCAACCAGAAGGCTTTGGATGCTGCCCAAGGACTTGGAATGAACTCACCAAGCGGACCGAATGCGAAGCAAAAAGCCGACCATGACAAGATGGCAACAATGTCCGGCGAAAGCTTCGACAAGATGTTCGCATCTCACATGGTCGCAGACCACCAGAAGGATATCGCCGAGTACAAGAAGGCGTCAAAAAGCAAGGACGCTGCGGGAGAATATGCTTCCGGCCAGATAGACACATTGCAAAAGCATCTGGACACGGCAAAATCGTTGAAGGCCGGCCGGTAATCAATGCGGGGCCGGAGGTCTCAAATAGACTCTAAAAATTGCCAAACACGCGAGGCGGCAATTGCCCGCGCCGCTCAGCTTTGCAGTTTGGTCTGCTTCTTCAAGTTGGAATAGCGAGATTCGACTGATGCTTGGCTACGGCCGAGGTCTGCTGCAATGTTGCTGAATGACACTCCGCTCGCGCGCATCTCTAAAAGCATCTCGTCGTCCTCTGCGGACCAGATCGTCGAACTCTTTGGAGCCCCGGTTCGGATCATTTCCACCCCGCTGCCGAGTTTTTTGTGCGATCAGACAAAAGCAGCAACCGCGATAGCGCAAATTATGGCGACTGGTATCCCGAAACAACCGCTTACAGGTTGGGCCGTCGTACAGGCGCACGCGGGTTAGCAGTGTTAGCATTGCGAAGACGCGGCGGGTGTTGCCGGCGGGCGGAGGCCCAGGGCTAACCGACCCATTGCGCGAAGGCGTGTCCGCTCCTTCGGCTTGTTCGCCCTCGCTGCTTGCGGAAGCGTTGTAAACGACCGTACACGGCCTGGCGACTGCGACCCAAGCGCTCGCCCAGCTCGGTTGCAGTCATGCCCTCTTCGAATAGCGCAAGTAATTGCGCTTCTTCTTCGGGAGACCACGGACGGATCTCTTGTTGATCGTTGGACATCGATTTCATGCCAGCAGTAGCGCTGCGGACCATCGTAGAGCAAGGAGGTAAATGATCAGTTCCAGGTTTGGAGCGTGAACGTCGCGAGGTTGCGCTTGCACCCAGTTTGCTCGGCCAGGGCCGAACTGGCCACGCGGCTATAGGGCGTCCAGGGTGGCCGCGTAACGATCTGTAAGTATTGGGCATGCATCATAGCGCCTTTCTGCGCGTGATCAGTCCGACCAAGGAGATCGCCGTGACATCAGATAATGATGACGAGTTAGCTGTTTTGACGTGAGAGATCGCTGACAAGGTGACCTATGTTCAGAGCCAAACTATCCTGATCGAGGTCCTTAAGCGAGACGGACACGACGTATCCGACTATGAGAGAGAGCTGGCTAAAGAGCGGTCGCGCTTGGCAACGCGGATCGCGAGGCAGTTTAGATTGCTTGAAATAGTTTCGACCAATGAAGGACCCGAGACAGCCGCGTCAACTCAAGGATAAGTAATCATGTCGGATCGCCGGAAGATCGATCGTTCGGACGTCGACTTGGTCGCATACATTTTTGGAGATGGCGGCAGCCAACGTTGCCGCGTTTTCAACATCTCGGAGGACGGGGCTGGGATCGAGCTACCGGCGAAGCTGCACATGCGTGCCACATTCAAGATGATGTTGGAAAGAGACCGTATCATCCGAGATTGTCGTCTCGTTTGGTCCAGTGATACTCGCATCGGGTTCACCGGCACGGACTTTACCGGCCTGCTCGCCAGCAACGGCATTGCCATCAGCATGGATGGCAAGGGCGCCTGGCGCGACAACGTGTTCGTCGAGCGGTTGTGGCGCAGCGTCAAATACGAGGAGGTATACCTGAGAGCCTACAACAACGTCAGCGAGGCCCGCGCCTCGATCGGCCGATACCTCGACTTCTACAACGGCCGCCGGCCGCACCAAAGCCTTGACGACGCCACACCGGATCAAGCCTACTTCAACCAGCCGCCATTCCGCTTGGCGGCCTAACTAACTCCGGCAGAAGCTCCACTTATCCAAGCGGAGATTCTGTTCAGACAAGCGGGACCAGCTCTTTATGCTGTTTTCAAATCCGGGCGGCAGCGGCATCTGATCGGGCGCGGCATCGTTGCAGGCAGGGCAGGGGTCGCCGGCGCCGCCCCGCACCCGCAGGCCTTTTGCCCTCCCAAGGGCGGTCGGGATGGCTTTCGCAGACCCGACCAACGTCCTAGCAGGTGACGCAATTCATGAGAGGCCCTTGGGCGGAGAGACGGCCCCTGCCAAGCTGAGGGGCTTAACCACCGACAGATAGGCCGCGAGGCTTACGTCAACGTATGCAGCGAAAAACGAAAGCTGCAGGTCTATCAAACTGGAAGATGGCGTAGGACGCGTCCTGCGATGGTCGGATAACCTGATGATCTGGGCTGACATGTAAATTCCTACTGCTGGACAGGTCACCCCGGCGAATGGCCAACATAGCAAAATCCCTTGGTTCCTGCGTCCACCGTAATGGCTTGCCTCCCGGGCGCACGTCCGGCGGAGGCAGGGCGGCTCATTCTGCCGCTCGCAGTCCCTTCTCTGTGGGCTCATAACGAAATCCGTGCTTCACCAGCCAACCACCTTCGACCATCTTCGTCGCCAATGCCCTCGAGCATGCCGGCTTGCTTCCGCCAAGGTGATACACCCCGTCGGCGCGCTCAATCAGAAAACCGTAGACGCGGGCCTGGCGCAACGGCTTCAGCATGCCGGGAATAAGAACAATGGAACTGGTCATGGCTTCCCAAGCACCGGCACTGCTGAACGTTCCGGGAGCGTAGCGTCGGGCGGCTGACTAGCAGAGCCCCGCGGTTCACGCTGGCGGGTTTTTCTTCTAAGCTGCCGCCTCCGCCGTATTCTCTTCACAAAAGGCGACCAGCAACGCGGCATCCAGAAAGGGTGCCATATGCGTTGGTTTTTCGGAACTCTAGTTGCTTTGCTTGTCTGCCTTGGACTTTACGTTGGTTCCGCGATTGCGTCTCTTGGCGGTTTGGTCGGAGCAGTCCAGGCGGGGAACGGCGCCGACGTTCTTGCGCGGACGGACACCGCACGCCTACGCAGATCGTTGGTCGATCAGATCGTTGGGGCTTATCTCAAGCAGATCGGCCGTGATCGGCCTGTAAAGCCGTTGGAGCGGTTGGCGGCTAATACCTACGGAGCCTCGGTTGCCGACGCCATGATCGGCAAAATGCTCACTCCGGAAAACCTCACGGCTGTTTTGAACAAGGGCGCCATCAGCGTCGGGGGAGCGGAAGCGAACATGCAGCGCCTCTCAGAAATCGACACAACCAAGGTGCTCGAAACGCTTAGGCGAATATCTCCGACTAAGCCGGTCGAGTTTCAGATCCGTCTAGGCCAGAACGACAAGGATGGGGGCGTAAGCCTTCACTTTGCGGGCAACGGCTGGAAACTATCAGGCATCCAGCTTCCGAACGCAGCGGTTCAAGCGCTGGCCGAGAATCTCATAAACACTAAGGGCCGAAATGGCTGAGAAGAACAAATGCACCAGAACGCCGGCCGCTTCACGCTGGTAGGCGCACGGCAAATGCGAAGGCCGCAGCGGGAGGTTTAAGCCGCTACGGCCCGCGCATCTCCAAAACGCCGGGTGATGGTCAGGTAAAATGTGCAGCCAGCCCCGGTGACAAAATTCTGCTCGACTTCTGCCCCGTTTGCAAACACAACTTCGGTGCAACCGAAGTCCCGCTGTGTGATTTGGTTCCGAATGGGAACAATGTTGCTGGAGAGACGGCTCTCAATGGTGACTCTGATTAGGGCCGGGGCCGCTCCGCCGGCTTGGGCTGGGAACCGGCGGCCCTTCAACAACCGCCCGCAGTTCTCGTTCCTGTTTGCTCATTTCGTCGTTCGATGGCGAGCAAGCTCCGCCCTTGCGAGTGTGCGGGCCTTCTCAAGCGCGTCTGCCCCGGTCAACAGGTTCGGCGCGAGCCGCCGTCCCGGGATATCGTCCCAATAGAAATAAACGCTCGGCCGACCATCGGCGAAGCACACTTCATAGCTGCCGGTCTGGGGCACAGCTTCGTGCTTACGGATGCGGACGGGAGCGGCTGTCACCGGTTTGCACATCCGCTAGCCTCTCTGTCTCAAACACCAAGTGGGCATCGCCTCTCTGCTGTGTGTGGCATGTGTTTCCCGACAGCATCGATTGGGCATACCGCAGCTGCCCGGGCCCGTACCTGTCATCACGCGCGACCACCGCTCCACACCCACAGTCCGGAATTAGGCCGGGGCTCCAGGTCGCCCACCCCAGAAGTGGCGGCGGCCAGCAAGCACTCACTGACCGCCCGCGTGAGGTAGACCCGGCTAAACTAAGAGCCTTCACCTGTTGACAAAATGAGTCCTTCGATCAGCTTCACTGGTCGATCCTTTTCCTTCATACGACGCAGTTGGGAATGGATCTCTGAGAACTCTCCGCCTCCCGAAACTCTAAGCTCATCACCTGCTTGAATAGACCTATAGAGGAAATCATCCCCTCTGGTTGTATCGAACTCATACAAGTCCGGCTCGGAATTGTGTGAGGGTGCAAGCCCCCACCAATATAATGGTGACAATGGCAAAGCCGCACCATTTTTTTGATCGATGACGAAGACTTCAGCGTCTGAGAATGAAACGGTTCCTTCGTATTCGATAACGTTGATGAAGGTGCGGGAAGATCCTGTGAGGCTCCGAAACAAACCCCTAAATTGTCCGGCTGCGAACCGCTTGGCTGTAACGCTTTCGAATACACCAAATCTTGCATTGGCAAAGATCTTGCTGAGGTGGTTTCCGAGGATCGACAGAAATGTCACGTAATCGATATTGGACTTCCTGTCGTGCTTCACATTCGCGATTTCCGATATCCATGTATCGATTTGTTGGACCGTGCCGCCTTCCATTATTCTCAGCAGAGGAGCGGCAAAGGCCCATCTCCGCGGTGAGTTCTGAAGCGCCGCCTTTAGAAGGCCCCATAATGGACCAGCGGAGCGATGCTGCAGCCCTTTCAAGTACGACGACGATAGAGCGTTGTGAACGCAATGATCGCAGATCGTGACATAGGCCGCGAGCGTTAGCATCGCTTCGACGGCACTCCTTCCGCGATGCACCCTGTGCTTTTCGTCCGTTTCAGACATAAAGCGGGCTAGTGCTGCCGCTGCTGGGTAGGGCAACTCCGTTACCAACTCGGCAAGGTCTCGCCACTCGGCTTGCCGCCCGCGCTGTTCGATGATCTGGATGTCGCGGCTGCTCACGAAGGAGCATGCTGAGGTCGAGGTACCGAAATCAAACCCCAGATAGGTCTCTCCTTTAGTTTCGGGCCCGACGACCGTCATGTCCATATAGAAAGGGCGCCCATCCACGACGGTGCCTTCGCGTCGATCGTCTCGGCCATAAATGAATCGGGGGAGAGCGGTGCCGTTTTCGTGAACGGTTAACTCGACCTCGATGCTTTGCTGGAATTGGGTACCTGAGGGCGTTTGGGCCCGCGTATCCACAATGTTGTGTCGAGAATCGAGATCCTCATGGTCGAAAGAAGATCTCATGAAGTAGTAATGAAGCGCATGCTTTGGCGGCTTTGAAAGTCGTACCTTCCAGCGAAGCGGCTGATCAATCAATCCTCGCAGACTGCTTGCCGCCGGCAACAAGATAGCTTCCTCGAGCTCATGGCCTTCTGCGAATTTTTTCTTCAGGGTTTCATCAGTCGGACGATACCGCCTGCGCTCAACCTCACCTTCATCCGGTCTAAGTAGCAAACAAAGCCTATTGTAAGTGACTCCACCGAAGTCGCCCTGGCCCTCATTAAAGAACCGCCGAGCGCATTCTGTTGCTAGCCCCTTTGCCACTACCTCCTGAAAATCTTCGCTCAGTTCGACAACCTGCGCGTCTCCCAAGCTGGCGCGAAGATCTCGCTCGATCAATGGCTTAAGCCAGCGAATGTTGGATGAGCCACCGGACAGGAGGACAACTGTGATTTCTTGACCGCTAATCTCAGCTCGGCCACGTTCAATCGTGTTCTGAACGGCATTACGAAGTTTCTCGGACCAAATCTGCCGCTCGAAGATCGACCGAAGCCGCGCAGCATCGAGTCTGACGCTAGCTAGCTGAGTGTTCGAATTAAACGGATCGGTTGGGACCGACAACGCATAAGGCAAGACACCCGATAGGTCGGCGCTGATATTCCAGCTAGCAATGCTCTTGCAAATCGACAATTTGGCGCGCTCAACTGCTTGAAGATACGCTTTGATGTTTTTAAAAAAGGCGCGCTGTTTTTCGCTTACGGTATCGAGGAATTCCTCGTCCGCGTTCTTGTTGGCATAAAAGAAGGTCAACGCCTTCCTGACCTCGCTTTTTTCAACCCGCGCACCAAGAGCAGGGAAGAGGAGATCTTCCGCTATCAGTCGATTTATCGCGAAACCGCCAATCTGGATGGATTTGGCAGCCAGTGGCCGCGAATTCGTACCGCTGCCGCTGATGTCTCCTGTTTTAGTGGTCTCGACAACGCAGACGTCAAATGTTCCTCCGCCGAAATCGAGGACCAGCGCAACGTGCTTCTTGTGTTCAGCAACTGTCCAATGTCGGAGTCCGTATCTGTAGTATTGAAAAACCGCGAATGGCTCTGGCATGAAATCGATTTCTTGAAACTTGCCGTATAGCGCTTTCCTAACAGCTTTCCTATAATTCGAGAGCCATGCCTCGCTTGCAGTGTTAGTGCCGGCCAATGCGAGAGGTTCGGCGATCAGAATTCTGGTTGGCAGAGCGAGATCCTGTGCCTCCAGCCATTGGTTGATCTTTTCCAAAGACGCATCAAAGAAGTCCTTGGCGAGTCCAAGAGTAGTCCTGCGCGGCGAATTGGCCTGTGTCCTGCGGGGGGATTCATCTGGATCGACAGTACCCAATTCGATCTTGAAATCCTCGACAAGGAGGTCAGGAGAGGGGCATTTGTCGCGCGCTTCGGTTCCAATCCTTGGTTTACTGCCTTCATAATAGAGGGAGGTCGGAATCACGTAGCTGCCGTCGATCTTGGCCATTTTAACAGAGCTGATGAAAGGCATCTTTCGCAGCGACATGCGTTGTTCGTCTCCACCAACAAGGTTGCGCTCTGAAATGGAAGCGGGGAGCATTCCCCAGCTCACCCTCGGATCAGGACAGGGGTTTTTCCTACACCCACTTTGCTCTTGAACTCAACTGGCGCGAGTGAAAGCATGCCTCCGGCTTGGCTAGTATGCAGCGATTCGTAATGCCTTAGTCGCGGGGGTCCTTGGGGACGGACCGGCGGCTCTTAGGATCTAAATGGTCCATTAGCGCTTCCGTCGCCCAGTTCTTTGGAAGAGCGGATGCAATCCTGGATGTCCTGCTATCGAGTGGCCTTCAGGATTGACGGCCAAATAGGATGTCCGCGGTTGCGCCTGATCACAGTACGTCGAAAGTCTTTGCCGCCGAGAAGCCTTCCGATTGGTATCGATACATTTCGGGGGGGATAGGAATGAAGAATGGTGCGGTTGCGGCAGAGCCTTCCATCCCGGATGTGGGCAGTTTCATCAGACTCCGTGGTAAGACCTGGCTCGTCGAGAGGACAGAGCAGATAGGCCCTGTCCAGGTGAACCGCCCCGGGTTTGCCGGAGGCTCCAACTCCTGAGAGGATGGAGCCATGACGAGCAAGACGACGAACAAGTTTTCACCCGAGGTCCGGGCC
>NZ_JADK01000022.1:0-4597 GCF_000518345.1 Bradyrhizobium sp. URHA0013
TGGGTCGCCGATAATGACGAGGGCTATGCCGCGATCGCATCCAAATATGCGGCACAGCCGGCGCATCTGGCGAAGCTGCGCGCGGACTTGCCGGCCCGGATCGCGGCTTCGCCCGCCGGCAACGTCGAAATCTACACGCGCGAGGTCGAAGCGGCTTATCGCCAGTTCTGGCGCGACTATTGCGCCGCGGCTTCGAAGGGCGGCGACGTGCGTAGGAGGCCAGCGGCGCCGGGCCGCTGAGCCCCGGGAAATCCCGGGGTATCACCGCGCCGGCTGACCGGCCGGCCAGGCCTGCGAATCAGTTAGACTCTCGCCGGGCTATCCCTCGGAGAGACACCTTGCAGACCAGCGGCGCCGGCGCGCGCGCATTTCAGAACGCGCGATTGCAGAAGAAATTGATGAAGCAGGCCGACGCCGTCCTCTCCGCCGCGGCTAGCGCCTATGGCCGGGGTCGATATGCCGAGACCGAAGCACTCTGCCGGGATATCCTGAAGGCGCTGCCCGATCATGTCGACGCGATGCACCTGCTCGGCATGTGCGCGCATGACGGTCGCCGCCTGGAGGAGGCGCAACAGCTGCTCGAGCGCGTGATTGCACTCGATCCGCGACTGCATGATGCCCACAACAACCTCGCCACCGTGCATTTCGACCTCGGCAATTACGAGGAGGCGCGGCGGTGCCAGGAGAGGGCCATCGCGCTAAAGCCGAATTTTGCGGTCGCGCTGACCAACCTCGGCAACACGCTGATGCATCTGGGGCAGTACGAACAGGCGCTCGAGCTGCATGAGCGCGCCATCAAGATCAAGCCGGATTATGCCGATGCATTCTGCAATCGCGGCATGGTCGAAGTTGTGCTTGGACAGATCATGCGCGCCAAGGAAAGCTTCGACAGGGCCCTGCTGTTTCAGCCCCGTCACGCCGAGGCCATCGTCGGCAGCGGCATGGTCGCCATGGAGCTGCGGCACCACGACGAGGCGGCCGCCAAGTTTGCCATGGCGCTCGCGATCAAGCCCGGCTCGCCGAGGATCGTAGCCCAACGCGGGCGGCTCAGTTACGAGTTGCAGCGCCTGGAGCCCGCGCTTGCGGATTTCGAGGCGGCGCTTGCGATCTCGCCCAAGCTCGAGCTGGCTCTGCGCGGCAAGGCCCAGACCTGCCTCGTCATGGGAAAGACCGCGCAGGCGATGGCGGCCGCAGCGGCCCTGATCGAGCAAAATCCGCGCTCCGAGATGGGGCTGGCGCTGATGGGCTTCTCGTATTCGAACCGGGGGGACATGGACGCCGCGATCGAATATCTCGATCGTGCGCTGGCGCTCCGGCCGGATTATGGGGATGCGATCAGAGGAAAGATCTTCCTGGAGGACTACCGCGCCGAGGCCGATTTCGTGGTCCAGCAGGCGGTGCGAAAATCCTGGTGGGACCAGATCGGCTCCAAACAGCCGCGAAGGGAGCTGCCGAAGCGGCCGCTGGATCCGGAGAAGCGGATCGTGGTCGGCTATGTCGCTGCCGAATTCCGGCAGCACTCCGCGGGGCTCACGCTGCTGCCGGTGCTGCGCCATCACGATCACACCAAATTCGAAATCATCTGCTACTATTCCTGGCCGGGCGGGGACGAGTACACCGCCATGTTCAAATCGTTGGCGGACGTCTGGGTCGAAGCCTGGGGGCTTTCGGATGACGAGCTCGCCGATCGTATCCAGGCGGACAATGTCGACATCCTGATCGACGTTTCGGGGCACACGACCGGAAACAGGCTGCTGACTTTCGCTCGGAAGCCGGCCCCGATCCAGGCCACTGGCTTCGGACACGCGACAGGCACGGGCATGCCGACCATGGACTACGTGCTCGCGGATCCCATTTTCATTCCGCCGTCGGTTCGGCATCTGTTTGCCGAGAAAATCCACGATCTGCCGTGCCTGATCACGATTGAACCAGTCTCGGATCTGCAGCCCTCAGAGCTGCCGATGCTCCGCAACGGCTACGTCACTTTCGGTGTGTTCAACCGCATTTACAAAATCTCGGATGATGCGATCCGTGTTTGGTCGCGCATCATGCGGGAGCTGCCGGGATCGAAGATCATCCTCAAGCATGGTCTGCTCGATGATCCGCTGCTGCGCGATAGCCTGATCGCGCGTTTTCTGGCGCAGGGTGTTGTCGAAGAGAGCCTCACCTGCCTCGGCACCACCTCGCGCGACGACCATCTGGCGGCTTTCGCCCAAGTCGATATTTCCTTCGACACGTTCCCGCAAAATGGCGGCATCAGCACCTGGGAATCTCTCTACAAGGGCGTTCCCGTCGTTGCCAAGCTCGGCAACGGTGCCTCCTCGCGTGCTGGCGCCTCCATCGTGACCGCCGTCGGCCTCGGCGACTGGGTCGCGGAAGATGACGATGGCTATGTCGAGATCGCCCGCAAATTTGCGTCACAGCCCGAGTATCTGGCGAGATTGCGCGCGGATTTGCCGGCTCGGATCGCGCTTTCGCCCTCGGGCAATGTCGAGACCTACACGCGCGAGCTCGAGGTGGGTTACCGAAAGTTCTGGCGCGACTATTGTGCCGCCGCCTCGAGTGACGGCGGCGTTGCGTAGGCGAGGCCTGCGTTGAGCACCGGCATCTTCCGGAGATTGCCGGGCCGCCTAAACCGGACGGCCTTGGCCGCGAATCAGCTAGAATCCTCCCGGGCATCCTCCGGAGAGAATCCTTGCAGAGTAGCGGCGCCGGCGCACGCGCGTTCCAGAACGCGCGGTTGCAGAAGAAATTGAAGAAGCAGGCGGACGCGATCATTTCGACCGCGAATACGGCCTATGGCCACGGCCGGTATGCGGAGACCGAGGCGCTCTGCCGCCAGATCCTCAATGAACTTCCGGAGCATTTCGGCGCCTTGCACCTGCTTGGCTTGGGCGCATTCGCGAGCCGACACTTCGAGGCAGCGAAACAGGCGCTCAAATATGCCGTGACGGTCGACCCACGCTCGGCACAGGCATTTTCCGATTTGGGAGCCACGCATTTCGCGCTTGGGGAGTATGAGGAAGCGCGTACGTCCCTGGAGCGGGCCATAGCGTTGAAGCCGAGCTTCCCCATGGCCTTGGCCAACCTCGGCAATACCTTGTTGCATCTCAACCGCGTCGAGCAGGCTATCGAATCGTACGATCGCGCGATCGGGCTGAAGCCCGATCATGCCGATGCGCTCTGCAATCGCGGCCTGGCAGAGCTTGCGCTGCGCCAGCTTGATCGCGCCAAACAGAGCTTCGAGCGCGCACTGTTGTTTCAGCCGCGAAACGTGGAGGCGCTCGTCGGCAAAGGTTTGGTCAATATCGAGCTCAAAAACTTCGACGAGGCCAAGGGCGCGCTGGAGGCGGCGCTCGCGATCAGGCCGGGGTCGGCGAAGATCTTGGCGAATCGTGGACGGCTCAATCTTGAGACGTCGAGCCTGGAACAGGCGGCGGCGGACTTTGATGCGGCCCTTGCGCTTGCGCCCAAGCTCGAGGTGGCCCTGCAGGGGAAGGCACAAGTCGCGCTTGCCATGGGAAACACGGCGCAAGCGATTCTGGCGTGCACCACGTTGCTGGAGGAATATCCACGCTCCGCGATCGCGATGGCGCTGCTGAGCGCTTGTTTTGCCAACCAGGGCGAGATCGCATCGGCGATCGAGCTACTCGATGCGGCGCTGGCCATTGTACCGGATGCGTCCTTGATCGGCCGGAAGATCTTCTTTCTCGACTATCTTTCCGACGCCGATTTCGCGGTTCAGCAGGCCGCACGAAAGCAGTGGTGGAACGCGATCGGCTCGAAGTTGCCGCGAAGGATTCTTGCCCCCCGGCAGCTTGATCCCGACAAGCGGATCGTGGTCGGCTATGTTGCTGCCGAATTTTGGCATCACTCGGCAGCGTTCGCTCTGTTGCCAGTGCTGCGCCACCATGACCACGCCAGGTTCGAGATCGTCTGCTATTCGTGCTCGCCGGTAAGAGATGAGATCACCGCCGCATTCAGATCCTCGGCGGACGTCTGGGTCGACGCCTGGCAGATGTCGGACGACGAACTGGCCGATCGCATTCAGGCTGACAAGGTCGATATCCTGATCGACGTGTCCGGGCACACGACCGGCAACAGGCTCCATGTCTTCGCCCGCAAGCCGGCCCCGATCCAGGTCTCGGGGTTTGGTCACGCCACGGGCACGGGCCTTCAGACCATGGACTACGTGCTCGCGGATCCGGTCTTCATTCCGCAATCGGCGCGCCATCTGCTGGCTGAAAAGGTCTACGACTTGCCGTGCCTGATCACGATCGATCCCATTTTGGATCTACCTGCATCGGAGCCGCCCATCCTCCGCAATGGTTATGTCACCTTCGGCGTGTTCAACCGCATCTACAAGATCTCGGACGAGGCCATCCGGGTGTGGTCGAAAGTGATGCGCGAGGTGACGGGTTCGAAGATCATCATCAAGCATACCCTGCTTGACGATCCCATGCTGCGCGACAATTTGGTCGCGCGGTTCGTGGCACAGGGCGTTGCCGAGGAGAATGTCACCTGCCTGGGCTCGTCGCCGCGCCACGAGCACCTGCTGGCGTTTGCGAACATCGACATATCGCTCGACACGTTCCCG
>NZ_JADK01000023.1:0-2456 GCF_000518345.1 Bradyrhizobium sp. URHA0013
CCGAAGCCGAGCAACGCTACTACGCCATGCTGGAACAACCCGCGATGGCGGCATAACTTAAACCAAATGGCCTCCGGCAAACCCGGGGCGGTTCAGAGTTCCCATGAAGCAGTACGTCGGGCTGGACGTCTCACAGAGAGAAACCGCTGTGTGCGTTGTCAACGAGACCGGTCAAGTAATCTTCGAAGGAAAAGCCAAGTCTAATCCTGGTGCCTTGACTGACCTGCTTAGCAAACATGCGCCTCATGCCGAGCGTATCGGCTTCGAGACCGGTGCGATGGCGAGTTGGCTATGGCATGAACTCCGCAGGGTTGAGCTTCCGGTGGTCTGCATCGACGCTCGGCATGCGCACGCAGCTTTGTCGGTCCGAATGAACAAGAGCGATCAGAATGATGCGCGAGGCCTTGCCGAACTGGTGCGGGTTGGATGGTATCGAGAGGTCAAAGTCAAAAGTGAGGAAAGCCAGAAGATCCGAGCGATCCTTGTCGCCAGATCTCGGCTAGTGTCCATGCGCCGAGACATCGAGAACCAGGTTCGCAGCTTGATCAAGGAATGTGGATTGCTATTCCCTCGCGCGATCGGCCAACAGTTCCGCAACCAGGTCAGCGAACTCTTGGGCGCCGATCATTTGCTTCTCAGCGTGATATCGCCGCTGCTCTCGATCCACGAGAACGTTTGTCAGCAGCGCAGCGGAGTGCGGGCGAACCGCCACCAGCCGATTGACCGAGGTCACCACGACCACCGTCCCAGCGGGACATCGCCAGTCCGGCGGACCGGACCAGGAACTTGCGTTGCCCCAGTCTGACGGCTTCGAACTTGGCCCCGGAGAAAGGGCTTTCCTGGGCGCCGGTCATCGGGTCGTCGCCAGAAACCCACTCCTTGGGGTCTTTCTGAGTGTTGTCGGCCATGCCAAATCTCCTTTTCCACCCAACTTCGGAGTCGACTCGTTGTTCCTTTTTTGTTCTCATGCCGTCTTCCAATTCACGGGGCGGGACATGCCGGACATCAACTACATCCGGGGCGAGATCGAGCGCATGCGGGTACAGGTCGGGCGGCAGAGGAAGGAGATCCTCCAGCTCCAGAGAGCGGGTGTCGGGTCGTCCTCGGCGGAAGCCTTGCTCGCTCGAATGCTGGCCAAGATCGACACCCTTTGTGAGCAAAGGGACGCGCTCAAGAAGGCGGAGCCGCACCACAACAAGAGCAGGGTTCTCGGGGGCCGCAAATGGTGATGCCGCGGTACTTTTCCGACGAGCCTGAGCTGTCACCATTCCTGAAAGCTTTGGACGAAGTCCGCCGCCTGGCCACTCGGGAAGGATGGTGCCGCGCCCATGTCGAAGCCATCATGGTCTCGATCGACCAGTACGCCGAAGCCGCGACGGGAAATCGGGAGTATTTTCTGAACAAGCCCGATTCAATCGGTGGTAGTAGGAAGGGGGATATCCTGAGGGGGATGCATGGCGGCCGAAGTTGTAGGGCAAGTTAGTACCGTATCGACTGCCTGGGCGGTCTTCAGCGTAATCGGCGGTTCACTTATCGGCGCCGCTATCAGCGCAGGAATGACCTTCTTGACGCTGAGAAAGAATATTGCCGCTGCGAAGGCCAATCGCGACGAAGATAGGTTGGAGCTGCGCAAGGCTCGCGGCTACTCACTCTTCTTCAAGATGATTAGGCTGACTTCCGACCTTCATACTCTCGGGAACGCGGTCAAGGGCTGTCTTGCTGAAGCGAAAGAGGCTGGCTTCGATGGTCTCCCGTTTCAAGTTGTTCGCCCGATTGTGCCGTTACCCGACCCGGTCAAATTCGCGCCTGAAGAGATGGCGCTAGTTCTGTCGCTAGACTCAGGTCTGTTCAATGACATGGGTGCTGGACGAGCTTCACAAAAGCACCGTGGCCCTGTTCGATTTGTACAATACAGAACGCGCTAGAGTGTTGGAGCGGTTCGGTGCGAAGATGGATGGCGCGGTTGGGACTACCGGCCTCACCGAGCAGGAGAAGAACTGGTTCGAGCCACGAGCGTTTCAACTGAACCAGCTTGTATTGCTCATGCTTGAACGAACTGAGGTCGATGGCAAAGAGGCGTGGAGTGCGCTGGGAAAATTGCGCGCTACACTGGAGAAGAACTTCGACTTAAACCGAACGCAGATATCCAGACGTTCTTCAGCCGCAACCGGCTGCTTGAATTCTTAGCAAGACCTCCGGCCGGTAGTGAGAAAGTTTCTCGCCCTCACACTTCGGGCAAACTTTCGCCGAGGGAATTCCCCTGGCCGTCACGGTCGTAATTGCGATCATGCTTGCCGAGTTTATCGCAAATCAGATGCTTGGCTCGCCGGTTTCACTGGCTGTTGGGTTGATGGGCGGAGTTTGTCATTCGGCCTGCAATATTGACCCCCTAAGCCGGGGGATCGGCGTCCAAAATTGACCCCCTACAGGTTGGTCTGTTGCGCTGCCTGCTTCGT
>NZ_JADK01000024.1:0-1337 GCF_000518345.1 Bradyrhizobium sp. URHA0013
CGACCTCGCAGGACTCCTCGTTCAACGGCGTCAACCTCTTGAACGGCGACCAGCTCAAGCTGGTGTTTGACGAGACCGGCAAGTCGAACCTGAGCATCACCGGCGTGACCTACAACTCCAAGGGTCTCGGCCTCGCCTCGCTGACCAGCGGTGTCGACTTCATCGACAACGCTGCCACCAACAAGGTGCTGACCAACCTGAACTCGGCGTCGAGCACGCTGCGTTCGGAAGCGTCGAGCCTTGGTTCGAACCTCACGATCGTGCAGGTGCGTCAGGACTTCAACAAGAACCTGATCAACGTGCTGCAGACCGGTTCGTCCAACCTGACCCTGGCCGACACCAACGTCGAAGCCGCGAACAGCCAGGCGCTGTCGACCCGCCAGTCGATCGCGGTCTCCGCGCTGTCGCTGGCCAACCAGTCGCAGCAGAGCGTGCTGCAGCTGCTCCGCTAACTAGCGGACGACATCGCAAGCAAGATCTGGCGGCGGGGCTTCGGCCCCGCCGCTTTTTTTGCGCGTCAGCTGTCATTCGAGTAGCCTTGCGACGCTCTGAAAAGTAACCAGCGGTTATGGTTAATGGAGAGTAAGCGTGGATAAATGCCAATGATTTCAACCTGATTGCCGGCCGGGACCACGCCTTCCGCGCGCTTATGGTGAACCCGCGCTTAATGCGGACGCGCGTCGTTTCACCCTTTGTTAGCCATGTCGGGGCACGCTGTCCCCGTCACTCGATCTGAAGCGATCGAACGAAGACGCGTAAACCAGAAGGGTAAGAGTCATGTCCGGTATTGTTCTCTCTGCGTCGGTTCGTCAGAACCTGCTGTCTCTCCAGTCCACCGCTGATCTTCTCGCCACCACACAGAACCGTCTGTCGACCGGCAAGAGCGTCAACTCGGCCCTGGACAATCCCACCAACTTCTTCACTGCACAGTCGCTCGACAACCGCGCCAGCGACATCAACAATCTGCTCGACGGCATCGCCAACGGCGTGCAGGTGCTGCAGGCTGCCAACACCGGCCTGACCTCGTTGCAGAAGCTGATCGACTCTGCGAAGTCGATCGCCAACCAGGCGCTGCAGACCACCGTCGGCTACTCCACCAAGTCCAACGTCTCCACCACGATCGCTGGTGCGACGGCGGCGGACCTGCGCGGCACGACCTCCTTTGCCAGCGCGACTGCGAGCAGCAACGTGCTCTATAACGGCACGGCCGGCGGTACCACGGCCGCAACCGGCACCACGACCCTCGGCGCCACCATCGGCTCCTTTGCAAGCACGGGCGCGACGGCCGGTGATGGCACCACGGCCCTGACCGGCGCCATCACCCTGATCGCCACCAA
>NZ_JADK01000025.1:0-1033 GCF_000518345.1 Bradyrhizobium sp. URHA0013
TCGAGCAGATTGTTGATGTCGCTGGCGCGGTTGTCGAGCGACTGTGCGGTGAAGAAGTTGGTGGGATTGTCCAGGGCCGAATTGACGCTCTTGCCGGTCGACAGACGGCTCTGAGTGGTGGCGAGAAGATCAGCGGTGGACTGGAGGGAGAGCAGGTTCTGACGAACCGACGAGGAGAGAACAATACCGGACATTGAGTGTTACCCTTCTGGTACGCAACGCAACAAACTTCGATTAGGATTAATCGATGTCCGGGACGGTGAACACAGACGGCTAACAAAGCATGAAGCGTGTCGCGCCAGTCCTTGCGCGGATTCACCATATGAGCAATCGGAGCCATCTCAGGCTCGTCCATATCGTCATGATAGCATGATGCTTTTTCGCGCAACGACCCGGCGTTTGCGACTTGTCAACCATAACTCAGAGTAAGCAATCGGCTGCATCCGAATGCATCGTTGCACTTCGTCGAGCGGCACTCTGATGCCGTTGCAAAAAGAAAGCGGCGGAGCCGAAGCCCCGCCGCAATAGTCGTCTTACGATGTTCGTCCGCTTGTTAGCGGAGCAGCTGGAGCACGCTCTGCTGCGACTGGTTGGCCAGCGACAGCGCGGAGACCGCGATCGACTGGCGGGTCGACAGCGCCTGGCTGTTGGCCGCTTCGGTGTTGGTGTCGGCCAGGGTCAGGTTGGACGAACCGGTCTGCAGCACGTTGATCAGGCTCTTGTTGAAGTCCTGACGAACCTGCACCACCGAGAGGTTCGAGCCGAGGCTCGAAGCTTCCGAGCGCAGCGTGCTCGACGCGGCGTTCAGGTTCGACAGCACCTTGTTGGTCGCGGAGTTGTCGATGAAGTCGACACCGCTGGTCAGCGCCGCGAGGCCGAGACCCTTGGAGTTGTAGGTCACGCCGGTGATGCTGAGGTTCGACTTGCCGGTCTCGTCGAACACCAGCTTGAGCTGGTCGCCGTTCAAGAGGTTGACGCCGTTGAACGAGGAGTCCTGCGAGGTCGTGTCGATCTGGTTCAGGATGTTGTTGTA